>NZ_JABBWU010000001.1:0-1056278 GCF_012999525.1 Microbispora sp. H10836 | reverse complement strand
CACGTCCGGTGAGTGCGACGAGCACCTCCCGGCCGAAGCCGACAGATCCCGTTGAGGACCCTAAGTCAGTCAGTCGATGGGTCAGACCCCGGCGGGAGGTGCTCACCTACATCATCTCTGTCAGTCGACCACCGGAGGAGGCGGGCTGTCCTGCGGATCGGGACTCTGCCGCCCCGGCTCCCGCGGCCCGGGGTCCCCCGGCACCGGGCTCCTCGGCGGATCAGGAGTCGTGGGCGTATCACTCCTTGGCGGATCAGGTGACTTGGGCGGGTCGGGTGACTTGGGCGGGTCGGGTGACTTGGGTGGGTCGGGCGTCTTGGGCGGGGTGGGGCTCTCGTTCCCCTGACCCGAGGGGGACTCCTGCGGCCGCGGGCACCGGGGGCCGCCGACCCCCACCTCGGCCTGGCGCGGCCCGCCGGGATAGGCCGGATCGGTCGTGACGCGCACCCCGAACAGGGCCCTCTTCCCGCATTCCACGGGCCCGAGGCCGGCGGCCACCGTGAAGGAGTAGGATGTGCGGCCCGAGAGCGTACGGGTGTCGGCCGCTGTCGAGCGGCCGTCGCGCGTGAAGACGGTGGAGACCCTGACCGGGCCCCTGCCCGTGGTCCGCACCGTCACGGCCGCCGCCCTGCCGTCCCAGCGGTCGATCGCCACGTCCTCGACGGCGGGCGCCGGACAGGGCGCCCCGGTGAGTCTCCGCGTCTGTGTGCGGGTGCCCCCGCGGGCGGCCGGGGCCGTGGACACCTCGACCCGACGAAAGACGGTGGTCCCGCAGGCCGGGGCGGGGAACGGCTGCTGCAGCCCGATGTGATAGGACGTCGCGCCCCGCAACCCGACCGTCTGCGAGGGCGCGGCGGTGAGCGCGTCCGGCGACGGCCCGGCCGCGAAACGCGCGGTGAGCAGGACCCGGGCCGTCGTGCTCGCCCGTACGTCGACCGTGACCGCCTGGCCGTCGAACGCCGCGATGCCGAGGTCCGTGACCCGCGCCGGTGCCGGCGACGCGGTCGCGCCCAGGTGCGAGGGGGTGGCGCTCGGCCCCGAAGAGTCCGGCGGCCCCGAAGAGCCCGGCGGGACGGAGTGGCTCGGCGGGACGGCCGGCCCGGTGGACACGGACGACACCGGCGTGCCGGACAGGTCGGGCGGCGTCGTCCCGGCGTTGTCGTCCGGCCCCGCATCGCTCTCCGCGGTCTCGCCCGGTGTCGTCTCGTCCGGTGCCGTTTCCCCCGGGGCCGTCTCGTCGGGTGCGGTCTCGGCTGTGACCGGCGGGACCGCTTCCGTGGAGTCCGTGGCCGGGGGCAGCGCCGCCGGAGCGCTCCGCGGCGGCGGGGTGAGCAGGGTGTCCTGCGCCACCGGGGTTTGCCGGTTGGCCGCGACCACCGCCGCGATCACGGCGGCCGACAGCACGGCGGCACCGATGGCGAAACGGGGCGCGAAGCGCGTGAGCCGCTCCGACAGCACGGTCTGGGCGAGCGAGGTGGAGGCCTCGACCGGCTCGGCCGGAGCGGCCAGGGGGAACGTCAGCGCCAGCAGCGTCGCCAGCTCGGCCAGATGGCGGCGGCCGCGCTGCTCCCAGTCGGGCCCGTACGCGGCGGTCGCGGCGGTCTCCAGATCGGCGATGAACGCCCGCGCGGTGGGCGGCCGGTCCGCCGGGTTCTTGGCCATGCCGCGCGCGACCAGGCCCCGCACCGAGCCCGGCACGTCCGCCGCCGGGACGGGAGCGCTGCGGTGCAGCATGCGCAGCGCCGTCAGATCGTCGGCCCGGTAGGGCCGCCGCCCGGTGAGGCACTCGTAGAACACGCAGGTGGCCGCGTACACGTCGGCCGAGGGGCCGGCGAGCCCGCCGTACCACTGCTCCGGAGCCATGTAGGGCGGGGTGCCCGCGGGCGCGTCCGGCGAGCCGCTCGGCGTCGCGATGCCGAAGTCCGACAGCTTGCTGGTCCCGTCGGCCTGGATCAGCACGTTCTCCGGCTTGTAGTCACGGTGGACGATGCCCGCGGCGTGCGCCGCCGACAGGCCCGCGAGCGAGCCCTTCAGCACGACCAGCGCCGCCTCCGGGCTGGTCGAGCCGTGCTCGGCGAGGATCCTGCGCAGTGAGACCCCGTCGACGAGCTCCATGACGATCGCCGCGCCGTCGGGCGCCTCGACGTACTCGTACAGGCGCACGACGTTGGGATCGTTCAGCTCGACCATGACCCGGGCCTCGTGCCGGAAGCCGGCGAGGAAGCGCCGGTCCCGCCGCAGTTCCTCGCGCAGGTACTTGATCGCCACGTAGGCGCCGGTGGTCACGTAGGTCGCCAGCACGACCCGTCCGGCGCCGCCGGCGCCGAGTTCGCGCACCTCCCGGTAGCCCGGTACCGACCAGGCGTTCATGACGCCGCCCCCTCGGATGTGGTCGTCTCTGACAAATCAAGCCCTGCTGCGCGTGGCCCAGGCGGCGCCTCGCTGCGTTGCCGCCCCACCCATCGCTCGCGACGGGCAGCATTTGCCAGACACTCCCTGGCCCTGACTCAAGGTCTCACCCGAAAGGGCGATTGTCACCGGAGCAAAAAAGTCACCTTGCGGATGTAGTCCTGGCGTGCGCGGTGACGTGCCGGGCCGCGTGTACGGCGAGGTCGCGGGCGCGGTCCACGTCCACGCCCAGGAGGCGGCCCCCGCGCTTGACGACGCGCCCGCCGACCAGCACCGTGTCCACGGCGGCGGTGCCGGCCGCCGTGACGGCCGCGGCCACCGGGTCGTGCACGGGCGCGAGGCCGGGGGCGCCGGCGTCCAGGATCACGATGTCGGCCTGCTTGCCGGGGCGCAGCGAGCCGATCCTGCGGTCCATGCCCAGCGCGGCCGCGCCTTCGATCGTGGCCATGCGCAGCACGTCCGCCGCGGTGAGAGCGGGCCCGGTGGGGCGGGCGCGTCCAGCCGCGAACGCCGCGCGCATCACGGAGAACATGTCGCCGGGGACGTCGGTGACCGTGTCCACGCCGAGACCCGTGGGGATTGCGGACGAGCGCAGCCTGCCGGTCTCGGGATGGCCGTGCCCCATCAGCGACTCCACCGCCGGGGCCACCGAGGCCGTGCCGCCGCTGCCGGCGATCAGCTTCAGCGACTCGTCCGGGATGCCGTTGCAGTGCACGAACAGCACGTCCGGGCCGAGCAGGCCGGCGTCGTGCAGCCGTTCGACCGGGCCCTCGCCGGTGGCGTGCAGGCTGACCCGCAGGCCGAGGTCGCGGGCGAGCGCCCAGTCGGCCCGGGCCGCCTCCACCGAGCCGTAGACCGGGCCCCAGGCCGCGAAGGCGGGGGTGACGAGGCCGTCGTCGGACGGCAGGAGCGCCGAGCGGACCCGCCGCACCTCGTCCTCGGCGCGGTCGGCGTCGCGCGTGCCCCGGTGCGCGTACCCGAAGACCGCCCGTTGGCCGCGTACACGTCCTGCGCGCGGAACGCCGGGGCGAGGGAGCCGAGGACCAGGTCGAGGTACGCGCCGAGCGTCGCGTCGGCCGCGATGCCGCGCAGCACCTTCTGCCACACGTGGCAAGCCGAGCAGGCTCGCCTCCCACCTGATGCTCACGACCGGAGGGACGAGCAACATTCTGCAGCGGCTGGTCGCCGCCGGGCTGGTGGAACGGGAGCCCGATCCGGCCGACGGGCGCAGCTCGTGGGTGCGGCTCACCCCGCTCGGCGTGGACAAAGCCGAGGAGTTGTCGCTGGCCACGACCGAGGCGCACCGGGAGCATGCGGACGTGCCGGAACCGGCCGCGCGCGCCCTGGCCGACCTGCTCAGGGACGTCCTGCTCGCACTCGGCGACCGCGCCCGGCCCTGACCGTCACGACCGCCGGGATCCGGTCTGTCAGTAGGCGACGCCGATCGTGCAGTGGACGGTGCCGGGGTCCTCCAGCGCCTTCAGCAGATATCCGGCCAGGTCCTCCCTGGACACGCGCACGCCGCCGCGGACGCTGTCTCCGACCGCAGTGCGGTAGGCGCCCGTGGCCCGCGGCCGGTGCCCCGAGTGCCTCCGAAAACGGTGATGCGCACGGCGTCCTCCCCGACAGCGATGTCTGGGCCCTTCACATCTATGGTGATTGCCTATGCCGCGCAACCTCATCCTGTCCGGGGGAGTAGCCCACGACTTCCCGGCCACCTCAGCCGCCCTCGCGGACGTGCTCGCTGAGATCGGCATCGAGTCGGAGATCACCGAGGACGTCGCCGGAGCCCTCGCCGCGCCCGCGCCGGTCGACCTGATCACGGTCAACGCGTTCCGATGGAGGATGGACGGCGACGACTTCGCGCAGGAGCGGGACCGCTGGCGTTTCGAGACGCCGGACTCCGTCAGGCGGACGCTGCTCGATCACCTCGGGAGGGGCGGCGGGCTGCTGGCCGTGCACACCGCCTCGCTCTGCTTCGACGACTGGCCGGAGTGGGCCGAGATCCTGGGCGGCGCCTGGAGGTGGGGCACGTCGTACCATCCCCCGATCGGCAGGGCGAAGGTCCGGCTCGGCGCCGGTCATCCGATCGTCGACGGCCTGGCCGGCTTCGAGGTGACCGACGAGGTCTACACCGACCTCGAGGTCCTCCCGGACGTGGAGCCGCTGGCGTACTCGGGAGACCAGCCCCTGCTGTGGGCGAGAACCGTGGCGGGCGGCAGGGTCGTGTACGACGCGCTCGGCCACGACACCCGGTCGTACGAGAACCCGGTGCGCCGCACACTGCTGCGGCGGGCGGCGCGGTGGCTCCTCGGGAGCTGACCTCCGGAGACCTACCGCCCCCAGAGCGTCGCGGCGACGAGTTCGGGCACCAGCGTCTCGGTGAGCAGGGCGACGTCCGGATCGTCGTCGTGGCGATAGCGCACCGCCGCCGCCTGCCCCTCGACCTCCCCGCCGACGGCCAGCACGCGCGACCCGCGCATGCGGATCCACTCCATCGCCTGCTCGTCGTAGCGCGACCCGGGGAACAGCACGGCCCGGTAGTCGCGGGTCTTGGTGAGGTAGACGTCCACGTGCGCCCAGTCGCCCGTCTCGCACGCGTCCGCCTGGACGCGCGGTCCCTCACGGAACATCAGCGCCGACTGCTCGGCCGACGACAGCCGCTCGGCCGGCGCGATCGTGTAGACGCCGTGCGGCCCGTCGAGCAGCCCCACGGCGTCCGCCAGCCACTCACGCCGCCGATCCAGCAGGTCGGCGGTGGCCGCCGCGGCCCGCCGTACGAGGCCCGCCACGGCATCGGGGCCCTCGGCGAGCGTGAGCAGGAGGGCGAGCGTGTGCTGGAAGGTCCGGCAGGCGACGCCGCCCCGCTCCTCGCCTGCGAGCATCGGCACGACCAGGTCGGCGCCCTCGGTAACGGGGGAGCCGGGCCGGTTGGTCAGCGCCACGACGAACGACCTGCCCCGGTGACGGGCGAGGGCGTCGAGCGTCTCCCGGCTGCCGCCCGTCGCCGACACGACGACGGCGGCGGTGCGCGGGCCGGGCGGGGTGCCGAGCGCGGCGGAGGCGTACTCCGCGACGGCGTCCACTCCGGCGGCCCGCAGCCGCTGCGCCGCTACCCCCGCCGCGTAGCGCGAACTCCCCATGCCGAGGAACACGACGCGGTCGAACCGCCGCGTCAGCCCCTCGAACGGATCGCCGCCGTCCAGGAGGCCGGCCAGCGCCTCCAGTGCCTCCGGCTTCGCCTCCAGGTCGGCGAGAAACAGCCCCGCGTCCACGCGTCCATCCCCTCGTTCCGTAGTCAGGCGTTTCGTTGTCAGGCGTACCAGGCCCGCAGCACGCCCATCGGCGCGTACCGCCAGCGCGGCAGGTGGCGGGCGGCGTAGATCAGTTCGCGGCACTCCTGCTCGACTTCGAACGGCCGCAGCAGCGACCGGTCGAGCAGGTCGGCGCGGCCGGCCCGCCCGAGCGTCCGGGCGTAGGCCGCCGTCAGCTCCCGGCGCGCCGCGGCGGCCCAGGCGGCCGTCGCGTCCGGGTCGGCGGACCTGCGTCTGACCGCCACCTGCCCCGCGTGGTCCACGCTTGTCGTGAGCTGCGCGAGGTCGCGGGCCGCGGGCTGGTAGGGGTCGGCGTCCGCCACGGTCGGGTTGCCGTCGAAGTCGACCACCGCGTAGCCGTCCCGCCAGCGCAGGATCTGTCCCACGTGCAGGTCGCCGTGGACGCGGATCAGCGGTGTGGCGGGGGTGCGGGCGAGGGGCTCCAGTTCGCGGCGCAGGGCCTCGGCCCGCCCCGCGAGCCATGCGCCGTCCGCGCCGTCCGTCAGCGCCAGGGCCTCACGCAGCGCCTCCTCGGCGCGGGCCCGCCACGCCCCCTCGCCGGGCGGCGACAGCCGTACGGGGTCGGGGAGGACCGCGGACGGGGTGGCCATCGCGAGGTGCAGTTCGGCGGCGAGGGCGCCGACCTCGGTGGCGAAGCCGGTGCGGCCGGCCTCGGCCTCGTCGACGCACCACTCCCAGCCGTCCCGCGCCTCGGGCAGGTACGCCGTCACCAGGGCGACCAGCGCGTCCTCCCAGTAGACCGCCGCGTACGGCGTGGCCGTACGGGCGAAGCCCGCCAGATGGGCGAGCAGCCCGGGCGCGGGGTGCGGGGCCCGCGACGGCCGGGGGAACCACTTGACGACCACGGTCTCGCCCGCGACGACCGAGTGGTTGGTCTGGTCCACCGTGATGGCCCGTTCGCCGGGGGGGACCGGCGGCAGCGGCCGCAGCGCCCGCACCGAGAAGGGCGGCGGAGCCGCTTCCCGCGCCAGGTCGCGCAGCACGCGCTCGGTGACCCCTTCGGCCGTCTCCAGCGTGAGGACGCCGTCAGGGCCCTCGATCACCCGGGGCCAGCGGGAGCCTTGCACTCGATCTCCTGAACGTGGGTTCAACGCGGCAACAAAAGGAGCAGGTAGACGTAACGGGAAAAGTCTTGTCTATGTTGATTCGTCCTGCAACACTGGCCGCCATCCTCACGCAAGGGAGCCCCCCATGACGCGCCGCGTGCCCCTCGTCGTGGCCTCTGCCTTTCTGGCGTCCGCCCTGACCGCCTGTGGCGGAGGCGCGGCGACCGACTCCGCGGGTGCGCCCGCGACCCTCGACGCCAAGGCGGACCTGTCCAAGCAGAGCCTGACGATCTCGATCTGGGACGGTTACAGCCCGAAGGATCTTCCGCAGCGGGTGAAGGCCACGCTCGGTTTCGACACCAAGGTCGCCATCCACGACACGAACGAGACGATCGTGGCCAAGCTGACCGCCGGAGGCGACAGCGGCATCGACGTGGCGTTCGTGTCCGGTCAGTACGCGCAGGCGCTCAACGCGCAGGGCCTGCTGGAGCCCATCCACCGTGAGCTGGTCCCGAACCTGAAGAACCTCTACCCCGAGGCGTCCCAGCTCGCCTACGACAAGGGGAACGTCTTCTCCGTCCCGTACACCTGGGGGACCACCGGGTTGTGTTACCGCAGCGACCTGGTGAAGACGCCGCCGACGAGCTGGAACGACCTGCTCAGCCCGGCCCCCGAGCTGAAGAAGAAGATCACCATGATGACCACCGAGCGGTGGCTGGCGCTTCCGGCGCTCAAGCTGCTCGGAGCCTCGGTCAACACCACCGACCAGGCCGCGCTCGACAAGGCCAAGGAGCTGCTGCTGAAGGTCAAGCCCGACCTGCTGGCCTACGACGACACCACGTTCGGCGACCGGCTCAAGTCCGGCGAGGCCGTGATGGCCGAGGCGTGGGACGGCTGGTGCCCGACGTCGGAGAAGAACATCAAGTTCGTGGTGCCGAAGGAGGGCAGCGACCTCTGGGCGGACACGATGGTGATCCTCAAGAGCTCCAAGAACAAGGAGGCGGCGCACGCCTTCGTCAACTACATCCTCGACCCCGAGAACCACGGCTGGGTGCCCGCCAACATCCTCTACAGGATCCCCAACAAGGCGGCCATGGACAAGGTCGACCCGGCACTGCTCAAGAGCTACCCGGCGCTGGCGGAGCCGCCGTCCGAGCTGCTCAAGGGTGAGAGCCTGATCGACCTCGGCGAGGCGTCCACCGCGTACACGCGCCTGTCCACCGAGGTCTCGGCGGCGCAATGACGGCCCGACAGCCCGCCCATGTCGTCGGCAAGGCGGCAGGCCGCCTCGCCACGATGGGGCCCGGGTTCGGCTTCCTGACCGTCTTCCTGCTGGTCCCGCTGGCGCTGGTGCTGAGCTACACCGTGTTCAGGCGGGGCCGGTTCGGGGGAGTGGTCTACGAGCCGACCGGGGAGAACTTCACCCGCCTCGCCGACCCGCTCTACCTCGACGTGGTGGTCGGGTCGGTGAAGCTCGCGGCGATCACGACGCTGCTCGCCCTGCTGCTCGGGTATCCGACGGCGTACATGATCGCGAGGCTGCCCGCCCGGTGGAAGGTCGTCGCCCTGGTGGCGGTCGTGCTGCCGTTCTGGACGAACTTCCTCATCCGTACGTACGCCTGGATCGTGCTGCTCAACTCCGAGGGGCCGGTGAACTCCGGGCTGAAGGCGCTCGGCGTGGGGCCGGTGGAGCTGCTCTACACGGACGGCGCCATCGTCGCCGGGCTGCTCTACGCCTATCTCCCGCTGATGATCCTCCCGCTGTACTCCGCCGTGGAGCGGCTGGACCCGCAACTGCGGGAGGCCTCGGCGAACCTGGGCGCACGGCCGGCCAGGACGTTCTGGTCGGTGACGCTCCCGCTGTCGCTGCCCGGCGTGCTGACCGGATGCGTGTTCGTGTTCGTGCCGAGCCTGGGCAACTTCGTCATCCCTGAGCTGCTCGGCGGCGGACGCCGGATCATGGTCGGCAACCTCGTCCGCGACCAGTTCCTCAAGGCCCGCGACTGGCCGTTCGGGTCGGTGCTGGCGCTGGCCGTGATCGCCGTGCTCGTGTTGCTGCTGTTCGCCCAGGCGTGGGCCGCGCGAAGGGCGGGACGCGGTGCGTAGACACGGCTGGCTCCGGCTGCCCTTCTGGCTGACCTATCTGTTCCTGTACGCGCCGATCGTCGTGCTCGTCGTGATGTCGTTCAACCGGAACAAGTCGCCCTACTCGTGGGGCGGCTTCTCGCTCGACTGGTACGGCAGGCTGGCGGGCAACGCGTCGATCCGTACCGGGCTGCTGAACACGCTGATCGTCGCTCTCGGCTCGACGGCGCTGTCCACGGTGCTCGGCACGCTGCTCGCGGTCGGGCTGGTCCGCCACACGCGCTCGCGGCTGCTCGACGCGCTCTCGACGCTGCCCGCGATCCTGCCCGACCTCGTCATCGCGATCGGGCTGCTGGCGTTCTACTCCGCGATCAAGCTGACGCTCGGGCTGCACTCCGTGCTGATCGCGCACACCGTCTTCGGCATGGCCTTCGTCGCGGCCGTCGTCCGGGCCCGGCTGGGCGGTATGGACACGTCGCTGGAGGAGGCGTCCCGGGACCTCGGCGCGACCCCGCTGACCACGTTCGTCAAGGTCACCCTGCCCACGCTCGCCCCGGGTATCCTCGCGGGCGCGCTGCTCGCCTTCACGCTCTCCCTGGACGAGTTCGTGATCGCGTTCTTCACCGCGGCTCCGTCCGAGCCGACGCTGCCGATCGTCATCTACTCGATGGTGCGGTTCGGCGTGACCCCCGAGATCAACGCGCTGGCGACGCTGCTGCTCGCGGTGAGCTTCACCGTCGTGATCGTCGCGCAGCGCCTGACCAGACTGACCGAGGCCCTGCGATGACTCTCATATCCATCGACGGCGTCAGCCGCCGGTTCGGCGAGGTGACCGCGCTCGACTCGGTCGACCTCGACATCCGGCAGGGCGAGTTCTTCGCCCTGCTGGGACCGTCCGGCTGCGGCAAGACCACTCTGCTGCGGATCCTCGCCGGGTTCGAGCAGCCGGACACCGGCTCGGTGCGCCTCGACGGCGCCGACCTGCTCGCGATCCCCGCGCACCGCCGCCCGGTCAACCTCATGTTCCAGTCGTACGCCCTGTTCCCGCACATGAGCGTGGAGAAGAACGTGGCGTACGGCCTGGAACGGGAGCGGCTGCCCCGCGAGGAGATCCGGGAGCGGGTCGGCGCCGTGCTGGAGACCGTCGGCCTGACCGCGCAGGCCCGCCGCAGGCCGCACGAGCTGTCGGGCGGGCAACGCCAGCGCGTCGCCCTGGCCAGGGCCGTCGTCAAGCGTCCCCGGCTGCTGCTGCTCGACGAGCCGCTGAGCGCCCTGGACAAGCAGGTCCGCTCGGAGATGCAGCTCGAACTCAAGCGGCTGCAGCACGAGGTCGGCATCACCTTCGTCGTGGTCACCCACGACCAGGAGGAGGCCATGTCGCTCGCCGACCGGATCGCGGTGATGAACGGCGGCCGGGTCGAGCAGGTGGACGCCCCCGAGGACCTCTACGAACGGCCGCGCACGCCCTTCGTGGCCGGCTTCATCGGGGCCAACAACCTCTTCACCGGAAGGGTCACGGGCAAGGGCCTGGAGGTCGACGGGCTGGGTGTGCTCCCCGCGCCCGCGGGGAGCGAGCAGGGTGGGACGGCGATGCTCGCGGTGCGGCCGGAACGGATCCGCCTCGGCCCGGTCACGGCCGGCGAAGGGGTGCTGCGAGGCCGGGTCGTCGACGTCAGCTTCTACGGCGGCGTCTCCCACGTGGCGCTGAGCGTGCCCGGTCACGACCGCGCGGTGCTGGCGGCCACGCAGGGGCGGGCGAGGGTGGAGGCCGGCGCCGAGGTCGCCGTCTCCTGGGACGCCGACGACGCCGCCCTCGTGACGCCGCCCCTGTGAGCCGCCCCAGCCCACGGAGGTCAGCGGCGATCGGCGGGCCTGAGGGGGTTGCCCGTGGCCAGGCGGGCGTAGTCGAGGATCAGCTCGACGGCCTTGTCCGGGTCGATCGAGTGGTGCCGGGCGATGATGCGGTAGCCGTACGCGTCCTCGAGAGCGACGAGGTTGCGGGCGATGGTCTCGGAGTCCTGCGCCAGCGTGAATACGCCGTGGGCGGCGCCCGTCTCCAGGATCGTCTGGTACATCGACACCTGCCGGTCGAACAGCGTGGTCAGCAGCGTCGCGTAGACGCGGTTGCGGCCGGCGGCGCCGCCGAGCTCGCACAGCAGGCGCACCCCCGCGTCGTCCGGGCCGTCGGGCAGGCCCGAGCGGATCGTGACGACGAGCTTGTCCGCCGGGTCGGAGATGCCGCTGATCTTCTTCATGCGCCGCTCGTAGAAGCGCTCCATGCCGGCGTGCTGGGCCTCGATCAGCAGCTCGCGCAGGTCGGGGTAGTGATAGAGCACCGCGCCGGAGGTGAGCCCCGCCTCCTCGGCGATCTGGTTGAGGTGGACCCCCTCGGCGCCGTGCTGGAGCATCGCCCTGTGGGCCGCGTCGATGAGGTCGAGCCGCCGGTCCGCCTTGCTCTTGCGCTGCGTCATCCCACCCCTCTCATTGCACCTCGCTTCACATCGCGCACACGATACTCCCCCAGCTCTTGACGGGTGTATCCCCCTCGTATTTGAATCTCGCTTCAACTAGCTTCGGAGGAGCCCCCCAATGACGGTCACGCCTTTGACGATCCTGTTCATGCCGGAGAGCGCCTACGGGCCGACGAACAACTGCGTCGGGATCGGCGACGTCCTGCGCCGCCGCGGCCACCGCGTGGTGTTCGCCGCCGAGGCGTCGTGGAAGGGCAAGCTGGAGGCGCTCGGTTTCGAGGAGGACCTGGTCGACCTGGCGCCGCCGGCGCCCGAAGAACAGGACGCGACGGAGCAGGACGCGGGCCAGTTCTGGAAGGACTTCATCCGCGACACGGCGCCGGAGTACCGCAAGAGCACCCTGGACCAGCTGGAGACGGTCGTCAAGCCGATCTGGGAGGCGCTCATCGACGGTGCCAAGTACTGCGAGCCGCAGCTCAAGGCCATCATCGAGCGGGTGCGGCCGGACGTGATCGTCGAGGACAACGTGGTGGCCTTCCCCGCCCTGGTGACGGCGGGCGTCCCGTTCGTACGGATCGTCTCGTGCAACCCGCTCGAGGTGAAGGGCCCGGGCGTGGCCCCGCCGTTCTCCGGACTGCCGGCCGACGGCACCGGCTGGGCGGAGTTCCGGGCGGAGTACGACCGGACCCACCGTGAGATGTGGGAGGCGTTCAACGCGTGGGTGGTCGAGCAGGGCGCCCCGGCCCTGCAGGACCTGGAGTTCATCCACGAGGGTGACGCGAACCTGTACGTGTATCCCGAGATCGCGGACTACGCGGCGGAGCGTCCCCTGGGGGACTCCTGGACCCGCGTCGACTCGTCCGTACGGGAGACCGACGAGGAGTTCACGCTGCCGGACATCCCCGGCGAGGGTGCGCTGATCTACTTCTCGCTGGGTTCGCTCGGCTCCGCCGACGTCGATTTGATGCGCCGCGTGATCTCCGTGCTGGCCCGCACGCCGCACCGGTACATCGTCTCCAAGGGCCCGCTGCACGAGGAGATCGAGCTGGCTCCCAACATGTGGGGCGCCGAGCTCGTCCCGCAGACGAAGATCCTGCCGCTGGTCGACCTGGTGATCACGCACGGCGGCAACAACACGACGACCGAGGCGTTCCACTTCGGCAAGCCCGTGATCGTCATGCCGCTGTTCTGGGACCAGTACGACAACGCCCAGCGCGTGCACGAGGCCGGGTACGGCGTCCGCCTGGACACCTACGGCTTCGCCGACGAGGAGCTGACCGGGGCCATCGACAGACTGCTCGGCGACCAGGACCTGCGCGACCGGCTCGCGGCGGCAGGCGAGGAGATCCGCCGCCGCGACGGCCTGCGCGTGGCCGCGGACGTCATCGAGAACATCGCGACCAAATGACCAAGGGCAGCCGTCTGATCGGGGACGCCGCTCCACGGGTCTTCTGGACCGACAGGCCCGGGGCGCCCGGCCCGTACGAGCCCCTGCACGGCCGCACCACGGCGGACCTGCTGGTGGTCGGCGGCGGCTTCACCGGCCTGTGGGCCGCCGTGCTGGCCAAGGAGGAGAACCCCGCCTGCGATGTCGTCCTCCTGGAGGCGCGCTCGATCGCGTACGGCGCGAGCGGCCGCAACGGCGGGTTCGTCTCCGACTCCCTGACCCACGGGCTGGGCCAGGGAGCGAGGCTGTGGCCGTCGGAGAACGCGGCCCTGCTCGCGCTCGGGCGGGCGAACCTCGCGGCCATCGCCCGCTTCGTCGACGACCACGGCATCGACGCCGACCTCCGGCTGGTCGGCAAGACCACGGTCGCGGTGGCGCCCCACCAGGTGGAGGAGCTGAGGCGGGCCGAGAAGCTGCACCGCGAGCACGGAGAGGACGCGGTGTTCCTCGGCCGCGACGAGATGCGCGCGGACGTCGAGTCGCCCACCTATCTCGCGGGGCTGCGCCTGCGCGGCACCGGCGGCGTCCTCGACCCCGCCGCGCTCGCGTGGGGCCTGGCCCGCGTCGCGGCGCGGCTCGGGGTGCGCATCCACGAGGGCACCGAGGTCACCGCGCTGACCCGGACGCGTACCGGCGTGGAGGCCGGGACGAGAGGCCGCGGCGGGGTAAACGGTGTGGCGAACGGCGTGGTGAGCGCCGGGCAGGTGCTGCTGGCCACCAACGCCTTCCCCTCGCCCCTGCGCAGGCTGGGCCTGTTCGTGCTGCCGGTGTGGGACTACGTGCTCGTCACCGAGCCGCTGTCGCCCGGGCAGCGGGCGTCGCTCCGGTGGCCGGAGGGCCAGGGACTGACCGACGCGGGCAACCGGTTCCACTACTACCGGCTCACCGGCGACGATCGCATCCTGTGGGGCGGATACGACGCTGTCTACAACTTCGGCGGCGGCGGCTCGGAGCAACGCGACGCCACGCACGAGCGGCTCGCGCGGCACTTCTTCGCGACGTTCCCGCAGTTGCGTGGCCTGCGCTTCACCCACAGGTGGGGCGGGGCGATCGACTCGACCAGCCGGTTCACCCCGTTCTTCGGCACGGCGATGGGCGGGCGGCTGGCCTACGCCCTCGGATACACCGGCCTCGGCGTCGGCGCGTCCAGGTTCGGCGCGATGACCGGCCTCGACCTGCTGGCCCGGCGGTCCACCGAGCGGACGCGGCTGCGGATGGCCCGCCGCCACCCGGTGCCGTTCCCGCCCGAGCCGCTGCGCTGGCCGGTGGTGCAGCTCACCCGCCGCGAACTCGCCCGCGCCGACGAGAACGAGGGCCGCAGGGGCCCCTGGCTGCGGTCACTCGACCGTTTCGGCATCGGCTTCGACAGCTGAGGACGACCTCATGACGACATTGATCAATCCCGCCGACGGCCGGGCCGTCGAGGACGTGCCCGACACCCCGCTCGACGGGGTGGCGCGGGCCGTACGCGTGGCCCGGGAGGCCTTCGAGCAGTGGCGCGAGACGACGCCGGGGGAGCGGGCGCTGGTGCTGCTGCGCCTGGCGGACCTCGTCGAGCGGGACGCCGCGGAGCTGACCCGGCTGGAGGTCGAGGAGACCGGCAAGCCCGCCGCCGTGTTCCGGGATGGCGAGCTGCCGTTCGCCGCCGACAACCTCCGGTTCTTCGCCGGCGGGGCCAGGTCCCTGGACGGCACGGGCGCCGGCGTGTTCAGCGCCGGATACACGTCCGTGCTGATCAGACGGCCGATCGGGGTCGTGGGGGCGATCGCGCCGTGGAACTTCCCCCTCATCATGGCGATCTGGAAGATCGGCCCGGCCGTCGCCGCGGGGAACGCCGTCGTGATCAAGCCGGCGCCCCGGACGCCCCGCACCACGCTGCGGCTCGCCGAGCTGTTCGCCGAGGCCGGGGCCCCGGAGGGCCTCGTACGGGTGGTGACCGGCGGCGCCGACGTGGGGCGGGCCCTGGTGACCGACCCCGGCGTGGACATGGTCAGCGTCACCGGGTCCACCGCCACCGGCCGCGAGGTCATGCGCGGCGCGGTGGACGGCCTCAAGCGGGTCCATCTGGAGCTGGGCGGCAAGGCGCCCGCGCTCGTGTTCGCCGACGCCTCGCTGGAGGACATGGCGGCCGGGGTGGTCATGGGCGCCACCTACAACACCGGTCAGGACTGCACGGCCGCGACCAGGGTGTACGTCGAGAGATCGCGGTACGCCGAGGCGGTCGAGGCGATGCGGGAGGCCGTCGCCCGCGTCCGGCCCGGCGACCCCTGGGCGCCGGACGCCGACATCGGCCCGCTGATCAGCGCCGAGCACCGTGAGCGGGTCCACGGCTTCGTGACCAGGGCGTCCGGCCGCGTCGTCCATGGGGGCGCGCCGATCGACGGCCCCGGCTTCCACTACGCGCCGACGCTGATCGCCGACGCCGACCCGGCGAGTGAGATCGTGCGGAGCGAGGTCTTCGGCCCAGTGCTGGTGGCGATGCCGTTCGACGGCGAGGACGAGGCGGTCCGGCTCGCCAACGCCACGCCGTACGGGCTGGCCTCGTCGGTGTGGTCCACCGACGTGGCCCGCGCCCTTCGCGTCTCCCACCGGCTGGACGTGGGCGTGACGTGGGTGAACGACCACCTGCCGATCGCCTCGGAGGCGCCGCACGGAGGCGTGAAGGGCAGCGGGTTCGGCAAGGACATGAGCCAGGAGGCCGTGCTGGAGTATTCGGTCACCCGGCATCTCATGATCAAGCACGCGGCCCCGCAGGCGCGCGACTCGTTCCGCCCCGCCTGACCGGCCCGCCTGCTCTACGTGCCGGGGAGGTTGCGCAGCGCCTCACGGCGGCTCAGCCCGCTGAGGCCCTGGTGCTTCACGTAGCGGAGCACCTCCTGCGGGTTGGTCTTCGCGTACTCCCGCAGCGCCCAGCCGATCGCCTTACGGGCGAAGAAGTCGGTGTCCGACAGGCTCGGCTCGATGCAGGCGTAGAGCAGGTGGGCGTCGGTCCGCTCCTTGAAGGAGTTCTGGCACAGGATGGCGGTGCGCCGTTTCCACAGGTCGGAGTCGTGCGCCCACTCCAGCACCAGGCGGCGCATGCTCTCGGGATACAGCCGCAGCAGCGTGCCGATCCGGTGCACGGCGATGTCGTCGACCAGGTCCCACCACGCCCCGGTGACGATCATCTCCTCGTACATGGGGATGGTGTAGAGCGTCTGCCAGGGCCGGTAGAAGCGGTGCGCGGACAGCTCGATGGCGGCGTAGCGCTCCTCGCGGTACTCCGCCTCGCGCCACAGGGCCAGCACGGCCCTGCGCCACTCGGGGGCGTTGTCCAGCCGGTGCTCGGAGAAGACCCTGCGCAGCGCGGCCCGGCGGGGCACGGCCGTCACCCCGAGGAACGGCATCTCCGACTTCATGTACGACCGCATCGAGACGGCGCGCGCCGGGTCGGCGGCCTCGGTCAGCGCGAGCCGTACGGCCTTGAGGAGTGTCATGACGGGCGGCTCGCCCGTTCGCCGGTCGCCAGGCCGTCGAACAGCAGCTTGCCGAAGTGGTCGGCCAGCGCGTCCGTGTCGAGCGTGCCGCCGGGGCGGAACCAGCGCACGGTCACCCAGATCGTGTCGCGGATCATCCGGTAGGTCAGCTTGGGGTCGACGTCGGGGCGGAACTGCCCGGCGGCCTGGCCGCTCTTGATCTGCTCCACCCACATGCGCTCGACCTCGTCCTCGGCCCGCACCAGGTAGTCGAACCGGTCGCCGGGCAGCGAGCGCAGGTAGTTCCAGTCGTTCTGCATGACCGTGATGGCCGCCCGGTGGTCCTCCAGCGTGCCGAAGCCGATCCTGACCATCTCCGCCAGGACCGAGCGCGGGTCGGCCTGCGTGTTCAGGGCCGCGCGGTAACGGGCGATCAGATCCTCGAGGAAGGTGCGCAGCACCTCGTCGACGATCGTCTCCTTGGAGTCGAAGTGGTGGTAGAGACTGCCGGAGAGGATGCCGGCCTCCAGCGCGATCTCCCGCACGGTGGTGGCCTGGAAGCCCTTGCGCGCGAACAACTCGGCGGCGAGCTTGACGAGGTGGTCGCGCCGTTCGGACGCCGAACCGGCCGCCCCCCGCTTCGCCCTGACCGGCGCGGCCGTGCCGCCGGAGTCCTTACGCTGGTTCACGGCTCCCATTATGGCCGCCGACCAAGAGCTTGTTCACATTCTCGCCTCGCCCGACCTCCCCGCACCGGCCGGGCCCGTAGGGCAGGATCGAACTCATGGCGAAAATGGGCTATCCGTTCACCCTGGGGGTGGCGTCAGGGGAGCCGTTACCCGACGGCGTGATCCTGTGGACCCGTCTGGCCCCCGAACCGCTGCATCCGACACAGCCCGGCGGCATGCCCAACCGGGCGATGACCGTACGGTGGGAGCTCGCCGAGGACGAGGCGTTCACGAGGATCCTGCAGTCCGGCACGGCGCCCGCGCAACCGGACTGGGCGCACAGCGTACACGTGCGGGTGACCGGGCTGCGGCCCGCCGCCGACTACTTCTACCGGTTCTCCGTGGAGGGCCACGTCAGCCCGGTGGGCCGCACCAGAACCGCGCCGGCCCCCGATTCGACCGCACCCGTCCGGTTCTGCTTCGTCTCCTGCCAGCGCTACGAGCACGGCCACTTCACCGCGCTGCGTCACATGGCCGCCGAGCGCCCCGACCTCGTCCTCCACCTTGGCGACTACATCTACGAGTACGGCAAGCCGAAGAACCCCAAGCCGGGCCGATGGGTGCGCCCGCTCGAGTCGGCGGCCGAGTGCACGACGCTGGGCGCCTACCGCAACCGCTACGCCCGCTACAAGATGGATCCGGACCTGCAGGCCGCCCACGCCGCCGCGCCGTGGGTCCCGATCCCCGACGACCACGAGGTGCGCGACAACTGGGCGGGCGCGCTGCCCGGTGACGGCGGCAGCCCCGCCGCCTTCCTCAAGCGCAGGGCCGCCGCGTTCAAGGCCTACTACGAGCACCAGCCGCTGCGCGTGCGCCCGTCCGGCTCCAGTCTGCAGAACCACCGCTGGCGCCCGTACGGCCGGGTGGCCGACTTCCTGCTGACCGACACGCGGCAGTACCGCGAGGGGCGCGACATGCTCGGCGCCGAGCAGGAGAAGTGGCTGACCGACCGGCTGCGCGGCTCGGCGGCCCGGTGGAAGGTGCTCGCGCAGGCCGTGTTCTTCTCCCAGCGCACGTTCCCGCTCGAACCCGTCAGCGCCGACGCCTGGGACGGCTACCCCGGCTCGCGCTCCCGCGTGCTCGCCGCCGCCCCCGACGGGCTGGTCGTGCTGAGTGGTGACGTGCACAGCGCGTACGCCTGCGACATCCGTGCCGACTGGGCGGATCCGGCCTCGCGCGCCCTCGGGGTCGAGTTCGTCGGGCCGTCGGTGACGAGCATGCCCGGCATCACGGACGCGAGCGCGATCCTCGACGTCAACCCGCACATCGCGTTCTTCGACAGCCGCCACGGCTACGTGTCCTGCGCGGCGGACATGGAGGGCTTCCGCGCGGACTACCGGGCCGTCGCCTTCGTGGACCGTCCCGGCGCGACGGCGACCACCGTCGCCGGTTTCGAGGTGAAGGAGAACCGGCTCCACCGCGTCGATCTGTGAGCACATCCCCAGGCCTGCCCCCCTAGCAAATAGGAAACTTTCCTATTAGATTGCGGGGCATGCCTGAGCGATGCCTTGTGGGCGCAGCATGAAGCGAAGCCCTGACCTGCTCCGTCTGGCCGACACGGTCCTGTTGCCCGGCTTCGCCGGGACCACCGCCCCCGACTGGGTGCGGCGGCGGCTCGCCGGCGGGCTCGCCGGTGTGGTGCTGTTCTCCCGGAACGTCGACACCCCGGCCCAGCTCGCCGCGCTGACCTCGGCTCTGCGCGCGGAGAACCCCGACATCCTGATCGGCATCGACGAGGAGGCCGGGGAGGTGACGAGGCTCGAGGCCCGCACGGGCAGCTCGCGGCCGGGCAACTACGCCCTGGGCGTCGTGGACGACGTGGAGCTGACCGAGCGGGTGGCCCGCGACATCGGCCGCGACCTGCGGGCCGCGGGGGTGAACATCGACTTCGCCCCGGCCGCCGACGTCAACTCCAATCCGGACAACCCGGTCATCGGCCTGCGGTCGTTCGGCGCCGATCCGCTGCTCGTCGCGCGGCACACGGCCGCCTGGATCCGCGGCCTGCAGTCCACCGGCGTGGCGGCCTGCGCCAAGCACTTCCCCGGGCACGGCGACACGTCGGTCGACTCCCACCACGGCGTGCCGCGCGTCGCGGTCTCCCGCGAGGAGCTGGCCGAGGTCGAGCTGTGGCCGTTCCGGGTGGCCATCGACGAGGGCGTGCGCTCGATCATGACCGGCCACCTGCTGGTCACGGCGTACGACGAGGAGCTGCCGGCCACGCTCAGCCCCCGCATCCTCACCGGCCTGCTGCGGGAGGAGCTGGGCTTCGAGGGCCTGATCGTGACCGACGGCATCGAGATGGCCGCCGTCTCCGGCCGGTACGGCCTGGGCGGCGCGAGCGCGATGGCCGTGGCGGCGGGGGCCGACGCGGTCTGTGTGGGCGGGGAGAACGCCGACGAGGCGACCCACGAGCACATCCGCGACGCCGTCGCGGACGCGGTGACCGAGGGCAGGCTGTCGGAGGAGCGGCTCGCCGACGCCGCGGCGCGGGTGCGCGCCCTGACCGCCTGGCAGGCGCAGGCCCCGCCGCTGGACGACCGCACGGACGAGATCGGGCTCGTC
The DNA here is from genome assembly GCF_012999525.1 of Microbispora sp. H10836. Classification (NCBI taxonomy): domain Bacteria; kingdom Bacillati; phylum Actinomycetota; class Actinomycetes; order Streptosporangiales; family Streptosporangiaceae; genus Microbispora; species Microbispora sp. H10836. The sequence goes on along the minus strand of NZ_JABBWU010000001.1, from coordinate 1,036,740 downwards.
GCCGCCCGCCGGGCCGTACGGGTGACCCTGCGCGGGGCGGACGGCGTGCTGCCGCTGGCCGGAGCCCCGCACGTGGTGGAGCTGGCGCCGGAGACCAACCTCGCGATCGACAAGGGCATGCCGTGGGGTGCGGGGGAGCCGCTCGGCAAGCTGCTGCCCGGCACCACGGTCGCCCGGCTGCGGCAGGGCGACGTGCACAACGGCGTCGCCGGCACGGTGCTGAGCCAGGCGGCCGACCGGCCCCTCGTCATCGTCGTGCGGGACGCCCACCGCCACCTCTGGCAGACGGACCTGCTGGAGCGCCTGCTGGCCGCCCGGCCGGACGGCGTCGTGGTCGAGATGGGGCTGCCGGGCCGTACGGACCTGGGAGCGGTCCACATCGCCACGCACGGCGCCGCCCGGGTGTGCGGCCAGGCGGCGGCGGAGGTGCTGGCCGGGCTCACCTGACGTGCCCAATAGCATTGGTCACCGATGACATGCGGATGGGAGCGTCATGAAGGTCGCCTACGTCACCACTGACCACCCGGCGGCCGAGCTGGACGACGAGCGGGAGATCGCCCTCGCCGCCTGGCTCGGCGCCGGCATCGAGGGCGCGCCGGTGAACTGGCACGACCCCCGCGTCGACTGGTCGGACTTCGACGCGGCGGTGGTCCGGTCCCCGTGGGACTACATCGACCGTCGTGACGAGTTCGTCGCGTGGGCCCACCGGGTGGAGTCGGTGACGCGGCTGTTCAACCCGGCGCCGGTGATCGAATGGAACACCGACAAGACCTACCTGCGCACGCTCGGCGTGCCCACCGTTCCGACGCACTGGGCCGAGTCCGGCACGGACCTGCCCGACTGGGACGAGTACGTGGTCAAGCCCGCCGTCTCGGCGGGCGCCCGTGACACCGTCCGCACCGCGGACCGGGACGCCGCCGCGGGCCACGCGGCGAAGCTGCTCGCCGAGGGTCGTACGGTCATGGTCCAGCCCTACGTCGCGTCCGTCGAGCAGGAGGGGGAGCTGTCGCTGCTGTACTTCGGCGGGCAGTTCAGCCACGCCGTACGGCGGCACCCGATGCTGACCGGCGTGGCGGAGACCCGGGAGAACCGCGCCACGCTGCGCGACCCGGACGACGACCAGTTCGCCCTCGCCGAGCGGGTCCTGGCCGCGGTGCCGTCGAACCTGCTGTACGCCCGGGTTGACCTGGTCCGGATGCCGGACGGCGAGCCGGTCCTGATCGAGCTGGAGCTCACCGAGCCCTACCTGTTCCTGCGGGACGAGCTGGCCGCGCCGGACCTGTTCGCCGAGACCCTCGCCGAGATGCTCAAGGGCTGAGCGGGCCCGCCCGTCCCGCGGCGGCCAGCGCCAGCCGTACGGCCTCGGCCGGGCCGGCCGCGGGCACCGGACCGGGCACCGGGCGGCCCTCGGCGTCGAGGACCTGCCAGCCGCCGAGGGTGATCACGGGCGTGCCGCCCCGCTGGGCGAGGGCCAGCTCGGACAGCGTGCCCCAGGACCCGCCCACGACGACGACCGCGTCGGCGGCCCGCACGATCAGCGCGTTGCGGGCCTCGCCCAAACCGGTGGGCAGGGCCACGGTGAGGTCCGGGCTCGCCCCGGACCGGTCCCGCCCGGACAGGACGCCGACCGCGACGCCTCCGCCCTCCCGGGCGCCCGTCGCGGCGGCGGCCATCACCCCGCCGTACCCGCCGCACAGCACGACCGCGCCGTGCTCGGCCAGCAGACGGCCCACGGCGCGGGCCGCCCCGGCCTCCTGCGGGGTGCACTCGCCCGGCCCGCACACCGCGATCTGCCACATGCCCGTCCCCTACCCGTGGGTGGAGATCCCGCCGTCCACCGGGATCACCGCGCCGGTCAGGTACGACCCGGCGCGTGAGGCGAGGAAGATGGCCGCGCCCGCCATGTCGTCGGGCCTGCCGATCCGGCCCAGCGGAACGCCGTTCTCGATCGCGCCGCGCATCTGGGGGTCGTCGAGCGCGAAGGCCATCATCTTCGACTCGAACGGCCCGGGCGCGATCGCGTTGACCGTGATCGACTCCCGGGCGAGCTGGTGGGCCAGGTGCCGGGTCAGCATGTGGACGCCCGCCTTGGCCGCCGAGTACGCGTAGTTCTCCAGGAACGGCACGCGGAGCCCGTCGATCGACCCGATGTTGATCACCCGTGCCGGGTCGTCGGGTGACGCGGCGGCGCGCAGCAGCGGCAGGAACCGGCGGGTGAGGAAGAACACGCCCTTGACGTTGATGTCCCAGAGCTTGTCGAAGGCGTGCTCGGGATACTCCTCCAGCGGCGCGCCCCAGCTCGCCCCCGCGTTGTTGACGAGCACGTCGAGGCGGCTCTCGCGCTCCGACACGGCCTGCGCCAGCGCCTCGACGCCGTCGGGGGTGGACAGGTCCGCCCGTACGGCGTGGCAGCCCAGCTCGGCGGCCGTGGCCTCCAGCTCGTCCTTCTTCCGTGAGGAGATGTAGACGGTGGCGCCCGCGTCGAGGAACCCTCGCGCGATCATCTTCCCGATGCCCCGGGACCCGCCCGTGACGACGACCGTCTTGCCTTCCACCGAGAACAGAGTCATGCGGGCAGCATACCGACCGGTCGGTTCCTGCGTCAGGAGCGGAACCCTCCGTACGCGCCGCGGAAGAACACCAGCGGGCCGCCGTCGTCGTGCCGGTCGAGCCCGGTGACCCGGGCGACGACGATCACGTGATCGCCGGCGGGGTGCTCCACGTCCACGACGCAGTCGATCCAGGCGAGCGCGCCGTCCAGCACGGGGGCGCCGCCGGGGGACAGGGCCCACGACAGGCCCGCGAACTTGTCCCCGCCCGGGGCGGCGAGCCGCTCGCACGCCTCCCGCTGCTGTTCGGCGAGCACGTTGACGCACAGGTTCGCGGCGGCCTTCAGCCGCGGCCAGCTCGTGCTGTCGCCCGAGACGCAGAACGCGACCAGCGGCGGGTCGAGGCTCACGGACGTGAAGGAGTTGACGGCCAGGCCGCACGGCTCCCCGGTCCGCGGGTCGATCGCGGTGACGGCCACGACGCCCGTGGCGTACCTGCCGAGGATGTTCCTGAAGTGCTGGGGATTGACGGCCGGAATCCTCCTGGCGCCGTCATGGCCGACCCTCCGGGACACAGGGATGCTCATCGCGCGGGCGCCTCCTCAGCCGGAACTCCCCATGAGACTCAAGGAGGGCCGGAGACGATGCATTCCCTGCTTGTGCCTAACGGTGGCGCGTCCTGGCGGGCGTGGGGGACCCGCCAGGACGCGCTCCGCCCCGGCGCGAGACCTCGACCCCGGCGAGGGTTGGGGTCGAGACCTCGTTCATTCGCACGGAGTCCGTGGGGAGCGGCCGTCCTCGTCCGGCCGCTCGGGGGTGCGGTGGTACCGCGCGTTCGGGCATGTCACGCCATTTCCGCGCAAGGCGGTCATGCCGGTGGATACCGACAGCTCTGACATGTCGTTCCCGTCGCTCTGATAGGTCTGGGCTCTGGCAGATCTGGGCTCGGTTGGCCGGGGTCGGGGCTCGCGGCAGAGCGAGTTCGGCGTTCGCGCACCGACCGCCCTCACGGGCCCACCTCCATTGGATGGATTTGTACCAACGTTTGGATAATGCGCGGCCGGGTGGGCTCAGGTCAAGGGGTTGTTCCCCGGTAGACCGAGATCCTCTAGATTTGTTGGAACAAAAGGGTGGATTGAGGAAAGATGGCACGATCGTCGCTCTACCAGCAGGTGGCCGCTGAGGTGCGCAGGGCCATCTACGCGGGCGAACTCGCGCCGGGCGACCAGATCCCGACCGAGGCCGACCTCATGGAGGCGCACGGCGTCAGCCGCAACACCGTACGGCTGGCACTGGGCGAGCTGGAGAACGAGGGTCTCATCCTGCGGATGCGCCGGCGTGGAACGTTCGTACGCGAGCGCCGCCCCCTCCTCATGCGCCCCCAGGACGAGTTCCTCCCGTACGACCAGGAGGAGCCGCGGTTCGACACCTTCGTCCACGCGGTCCGCTCCGAGGGCCGTACGGCGGACCAGCGGATCGAGGTCTCGATCGTCGAGCCGCCCGAGGACGTGGCCACCCGCCTCGCACTGGCCGACGGCGCCCTGGCCGTCGTACGCCGGCGGCTGCGCTTCGTGGACGGCCAGCCGTACAACACGCTGGACTCGTACTTCCCCCTGGAGATCGTGGGGGACTCCGAGATCGCCCGGCCCGGCGACATCACGCGCGGGGCCAACCGGGTGCTGGAGGAGCTGGGACATCTCCAGGTCCGCGTGACCGACGACATTTCCGCGCGCATGCCGACCTCGGACGAGTCGTCACGGCTCCAGCTGGAGCCCGGCACTCCGGTCGTCGTCCACACCCGGGTCGGCTACGACGCCGACGACACGCCCGTACGCGTCGCCGTGTCCGTGCTGCCCGCAGACAAGCATCTGATCCGATACGAGCTGGAACGTCATTGACGAGGCCCGGACACCCTCTCGGCTGAGCGGGTGTCCCCGGCCACAAGGCCCTCCTCCGGGGGGCCGTTCCCGCGATTCCCGTCCTGACCCCGGCAGGGGGCCGCGCCGGACCCGCGCGCCCTGACGCGGCCCGCCGTCTCCGGGCGGACGCTGTACGGCATCCCGCCGTCACTCACAGTGGTCGAATCGCCGCCGTCGGCACGAAAGGAATCAGGCATGCCTGCGAACACCCTGGATCTTGTTACGGAACTCACGCTGCGTCGCGCCGCCCCCGCCGATCTGCAGGGCGTCCTCACCCTGCTGGCGCGTACCGCCGGGTGGCTGAACGGCCTCGGCGTGCGGCAGTGGCCCGCCGGAGGCTTCCCCGCCGGGCGCATCGAGCCGCTCATCGGCGAGGGGGTCATGTACGTCCTGGACGCCGGTGAGGACGCCGACGCCGACGCCGACGCCGGTGTCCGGGTGCCGGCGGCCACGATCGCCGTGGACGGCCACGCCGACCCGGAGTTCTGGACCCCCGGGGACCGGCCCGGCGACGCGCTCTACGTCCACAAGCTCGCCGTGAGCAGGGCCTACTCGGGACAGGGCCTGGGGGAGGCGCTGCTCGACTGGGCCGCCCTGCGGGCCGCCGTCCACGGCCGGCCCTACCTCCGGCTGGACTGCGCCAAGGACAACGCCGGCCTGCAGTCGTACTACCGGAGGGCGGGCTTCCGGCACGTCCGCACCGTCGACCTGCCGCACCGCGCCTCCGGCGCGCTGTTCGAGCGGGACGCGCCCGGCGCGCTCCCGGTAGGTTCGTCCCGTCGCCGCACGCCGGCGGTGCCGGTGGTGCCGGCCCCCCGCTCGGGACATGCCACACAAGCCCGGAGGGTTCTTGACATCACAGCCCACAACGAGTTGATCGAGTGCTGAACAGGGCGGATGCCGTGAGGCGCCGCAAAGGGACCGGATACTGTTCACTCCATGACGGGATCCCTCCTTGAAGTGATCGCGCTCGACCCGCGTGACGCCGTGGCCGCCGAGGAGGGCGGGGCGGACCGCCTGGAGATCGTGTCCGACATGGACGCGGGCGGGCTCACCCCCTCGGCGGACCTCGTCGCGGCGATCGCGCGCGAGTGCGGGCTGCCGCAGATGGTCATGCTCCGCTGCAACGCCGGGTTCACCGTGACCTCGGAGGAGCTCGACCGGCTGCGCGGCCACGTCAAGGAGCTCGCCGAGGCCGGCGCTGCGGGGTTCGTCTTCGGTTTCCTGACCGAGGACGGGTCGGTCGACAGGGAGGCGACGGACGCGCTGATCCACGCGGTCTCGCCGCTGCCCTGGACCTTCCACCGCGCCGTGGACCACGCCGCCGACGTGCGGGCCGCCTGGCGTGCCGTACGGCTGCTGCCGAACCTGGCGACCGTCCTCACGTCCGGTTCGCCCGAGGGCGTCGGCAGCGGCCTGGGGGTCTTACGCGCGCGGGCCGAGGCGGGCGACGCCTCGCTCATGCTCGCCGGCGGCGGCCTGCGCGAGGAGCACGTGCCGGTGCTGCTCGACTACGGCGTCCGGGCCTTCCACGTGGGCACCGCCGTACGGGGCTCGTGGCGGGAGCCGGTCGACGCGGACCGGGTCAGGCGCTGGCGCGGCATCGTGGACCGGTTCTGACGCTCTCTACGGGCGGCGGCGGGCGACGAGGACGGCGTCGTGGATGGTGACCTCGCGCCCCTCCTGGTCGGCGGCCGTGCGCGGCCGGGCCTCGGCCGCCGCGACCTCCCACTCGGCCGGGTCGAGCGAGGCCGCGACCTCCTCGGCGGTGAACATCATGTGCGGGAAGTGCATCCGCCTGACCGTGGTCAGCAGGTCGGACGGGTGGTGCCCGACGATCAGCAGGGTGCCTCCCGGAGCCACCGCGGCGGCCAGCCGGCCGAACAGCCCCCGCCTGGCCTCGCCCGGCAGGTGCATGTACTGCGCCGAGACGAGGTCGTAGGCGCCCTCGGGAAGGGCGTGGTCGCGCAGGTCCGCGTGCAGCCACTCGACGCGGCCCGCCACGTCCGCACCCGCCTCGGCGGCATGGGCGGCGGCCCGCTCCAGCGCCGTGGCGGAGATGTCGGCTCCCGTCACCCGCCAGCCCCTCGCGGCGAGCCAGACCGCGTCGGCGCCCTCGCCGCTGCCGACGTCGAGGGCCCGGCCCGGCGGCAGCTGGGCGGCCTCGGCGACGAGCTGGGCATTCGGCTGCCCGCTCCAGACCGCCGGCCGGGAGCGGTAGCGCTCCTCCCAGGCGGCCTCCTCGACAATCGTGCTCATCTGGTCCCGGTAGGCGGCGACGGCCTCCCGGGTCTCCTCCGCGGTGAGATCCATGTTGATCGCCGCGCCGGCGGCCAGGCCCGCGGCGGCGGACGCGATCACCACGGCGCGCACGTCCGTCACGTTGCCCGCCACCCAGACGCCGGGCACGGCGGTCGCCCCGGTCGGCTCCGCGGCGATCCGGGTGCCGGCCACGTGACCGCCGTGCTCCGCCTCGACCGGCTTGAGCCCGAGCGATTCCAGCACCCCGGAGCGAGCGGTGAGCGGCGCTGCGACGACGAGCGCGTCGAGCGCGACGACCTCGCCGGAGGCCAGCCGCACCCCGGTGAGCGCGTCGCCTGTCACCTCGATCGCCGCGACCGTGCCTTCGGCGACGGGAATCCGGCGCGCGGCGAGCCGCTCGGCGTCCTCCTCCGGCAGCGCGGGGAGGCGGTGGGCCAGGAACACCACGTCCTCGCTCCACTGCCGCCACAGCAGCGCCTGCTCGACGGAGAGCGGCCCGGTGGCCAGCACCCCGATCCGCCGGTCGCGGACCTCCCAGCCGTGGCAGTACGGGCAGTGCAGCACGTCGCGGCCCCACCGCGCGGCCAGGCCGGGCACGCCGGGCAACTCGTCCACGGCTCCGGTCGCCACCAGCAGCCGCCGGGCCCGTACGGCGCGGCCGTCGTCCAGCGTCACGAGGAAGCCGTCGTCCTCCCGCGTGGCGGCCTCGGCCCGCCCGGCGACGACCTCGACGCCGTACCGGATCACCTCATCCCGCCCGGCCGCCAGCAGCTCGGCGGGCGGCGCGCCGTCCCGGCCGAGGTAGTTGTGCATGTGCCCGGCGGGCGCGTTGCGCGGCTCCCCGGCGTCCACCACCAGCACCGACCGCCGCGCCCGTCCCAGCGCCAGGGCGCCGCTGAGCCCGGCGGCGCCGCCGCCCACCACGACCACGTCGTACTTCTCGTTCACCTGTGCCTCCTGTGTTCGGCTTGTGCGCAACAGTGCGGCACGGCCGGTGAACACGGCAAGAAATTTTGCCGATGCGGCAAATCTCAGCAGAGCGCCCGGTCGGCCCGGGCCAGCGCGGCGACCAGCGTCTTGATCGTCGCGGGCTCGTCGAGCACGCCCCCCGCGGCCGTACGCCGTTCCTGCCAGGCGCGCACCCGATCGGCGTACTTCTCGTAGCAGGCGAGATGGAACGCGTACACGGTCGTGAAGCGGCTGACGAGGTGCGAGGGGTGCATGTCCCAGCCCTGGTAGAAGCCGTGCGCCAGCGAGTGCGACACCAGCGCCGAGTGCCTGCTCAGCAGGGCGTGCACGTCGGCCGCCGCGTCCGAGGCCGGGGTCGCGGCCAGGGAGCCGTCCGACAGCTCCACGCCCGTCCCCGACAGCGCCGTCTGCATGACGTGCCGCGCGTGGTCGCAGGCCGGATGGTCGAGCCGCTGCTCGTCCGGCGGCAGCCCGAGCGCGGCGGTGTAGTCGAACACCCCGAAGTGGGCGGCCGCCAGCCGCCCGCCCAGTGAGGGCACCAGGTCGGCCGAGCGCTGGAGCATGAGCACGGTCTGCGGAGCCTCCACCTGCATCTCGAAGCGCAGCGTGCCGGTGGGCAGGCGCAACGCCCGTTCCAGCGCCTCCAGGCAGCCGGCGAACTGGCGCAGGTAGTCCTCCATGAGGACCTTGGGGAACGTGACCGTGAACCCGCCGGGCAGTTCGCCGGCGCGCCGCACGACCCCGGTCAGGAACCCGTCGAGCGTGCGCAGCGAGCGCAGGGGGTCGCCGTCGGCGAACGACTTCACCCGCAGCCCCCACCTGCGGGGCAGCGTGCCCGCCGCGTGCATCGCGGCCACGGCCGCCGCGGCCGACTCGGTGTGCCGGTCCTCCTCCTCGTGGGGGCGCCGGCCGTACCCGTCCTCGAAGTCGATCCGCAGGTCCTCGATGGGCTCGGCGTGCAGCTTCCTGCGTACGCGGTCGTGCACGGGCTGGGCCAGCTCGGGGTCGAGACCGAACAATGCGGCCAGCTCGGCGGGGGTGAACAGGAGCCGGTGGAGCAGGTCGGTCGCGGCGTGCCGCCACTGCTGGACGATCTCCGCCGTCACCCGGTCCGCCGGCACGTACACGGTGTGCACCGGCTGCCACGCGGGTTCCCGTTCGGGGAACCGGGTGAGCTGCTCGTCGTAGGTGCCGGCGAAGCCGTCGAGCAGTCCGTCGAGCGGTCCGTCCGGGCCGGTCAGCGTCGTCTCCATGGGGACGATCCTCGCAGACGCCCCCGCCACGGCGACGTCATCACGCAACGTCGCTGCGTGAGCACGATCCGTTGGCTATTCTTTTCCTCGAACAGCCGATCGAACAGGTGAGCGAAAAAAGAAACGGCCCCCTGTCGGGGGCCGTAGAGCCCGGGGACGTAGCCGCGGGCGCGGTGACTCCATGTTAGGAGATGATGGCGGTGCGCGACAACCCCGTTCCCCACGTCGTGCGTGTCGGGGTCTACGTCGACGGGTTCAACCTCTACTACGGGCTGCGCTCCCTGCGGGGGCGGCGCTATCTCTGGCTCGATCTACAGGCGCTGGCCCTTCGGCTGCTCAGGACCGGGCAGACGCTGACCGCCGTCCGCTACTTCACCGCTCCCGTCCGAGGTGACGCTCGTGCCCTCGCCCGCCAGCAGACCTATCAGGCGGCCCTGGAGACCCTGGGGGTCGAGGTGGTGCTCGGGCGGTTCCAGGAGCAGCGCGCCTCCTGCCGGGCCTGCGGCGTCTCCTGGAAGACCTACGAGGAGAAGCAGTCCGACGTCGCGCTGGCCGCCGCGATGGTCGGCGACGTCGCCCTCGACCTGGTGGACACGGTGCTGCTGTTGTCGGCCGACTCCGACCTGTGCGCGGCCATCGAGGCGGTGCGCCAGGTGGACGCCCGGCGCGGCGGAAAGACCCGGGTCGTCGCCGTCTTCCCGCCCGGCAGACGCTCCGACGGCCTGCGCCTCGCCAGTGACGCCTGGTTCCCCCTCGGCGACGCGCTCATCCGGCAGTCGCAGCTTCCCGAAGTCGTGCCCGGCCGCGACGGCGCGCGCTACCACCGGCCGGCCCACTGGTCCTGACCGGGACAACCGTCAGGACGCGCTCCCCGGCCGGGCGAGCCGGCCGCACGCGCCCAGCATCGCGTCCCTGCCCACCAGCTTCACCCGCTCGCCCCTCCGCAGACTGCCGGCCAGCGAGGCCTCCGCGGCCTCGATCGCGAGCCAGTCCTCGTACGTCACCGGGCTCAGCCCGCGCGCGGCGAGCAGATCGTCCAGCCGGGTGGTCGCGGTGCCCGGCACCGCCTCGGCGAGCAGGGTGCGCACGGTCTCGGCGGCGTCGGACTTGTTGGTCCCGATCACGCCCGTCGGCCCCCGCTTGAGCCAGCCCGAGACGTACTGCCGGTCCGTCACCCTGCCGGCGACGTTCGGCACCGTCATCGTCTTCGGGTCGAACGGCACCCCGGGCAGCGCCACGCTCTGGTAGCCCACCGAGCGCATCACCATGTCCGCCGGGATCGTCTCGTACTCGCCCGTCCCGACGACCCGCCCATCCTCCAGCCGGGTCCGCTCCAGCCGTACGCCCTCGACCCGTGACACACCGAGGATCTCCACGGGACGCAGCCAGAAACGCACCTCCAGGCGGCGAGGCCGGTCGGCCGGCTTGCGCTCCGACCACGACCGCAGGACGTCCACATTGCCCTTGACCTGCCGCGACAGCGTGGTCAGGTCGGCGACCGCGATCTCGTCGGGGAAGGTGAGGACGTCGGCGTTCAGCAGTTCGCCGAGCTCGCGCAGCTCCTTCAGGGTGAACTTCGCGTGCTCGGGGCCGCGCCGGCCGACCATGTGGATGCGCTTGACCCGCGAGGCGGCCAGCCGGTCGAGCACCTCCTCGGGCACGTCGGTGCCGCGCAGCTCGCCGGCGCTCTTGGCCATGATCCGCACCACGTCCACGGCGACGTTGCCGACACCGATGACGACGACGTCCTCCACGTCGAGGGAGAAGGCGTCCGGCGGTACGTCCGGGTGGCCGCAGTACCAGTTGACGAAGTCGGTCGCGGCGACGCTGCCCGGCAGGTCCTCGCCCGGGACGCCGAGGTGCCTGTCGACCATCGCCCCCGTGCAGTACACGACGGCGTCGTAGCAGGACAGCAGGTCGTCCGCGGAGAGGTCCGCGCCCAGCTCGACGCCGCCCAGGAAGCGGACCCCCGGGGTCTCCAGCACCCTGCGCAGGTAGCCGGCGATCGACTTGATCGACGTGTGGTCGGGCGCGACGCCGTACCGGACGAGCCCGTACGGCGTGGGCAGGCGTTCGAGGACGTCCACCTCGACGGGATCGGGCGACTGCTTGACCAGCGCCTCGGCCGTGTAGATGCCGGCCGGGCCCGACCCGACGATCGCGACGCGCAGTGTCACCATGGCCTCCAGGCGCAGGCGGAGCTTCTACCTGTGATTCTTTATCATCGCCAGCACGCCCTGCCAGTGGTACGCCATGCCGTGCACCCCATGCGGATCCGTGTTGTGATGATTCGCGGGGTTGCGGGGGAGCGGCGGCCGCGATCAAAGTGATGCCCGTGGGCTCTGGGGCTAAAAGACGGGGAAACCCGCGGACGAGAAGGCCGGGCGGTGGCACCCTCCCTGACATGAGGGGACTCCGCGGGGGGCGGGACGAGCCCGGGGCCTCACCGGCCACGGTCTACGGCCCGCAGAACGGTCAGGACGACGGCGACGACGCGCCGCCGCACGGCTCCGGCCCGGACGGGCTCAGGTACGAGGCGCTGGGACGGGTCATGGCCGCCCTGTCCGGCGAGGCCGAGACGCTCGAGGCGTGCCGCGACCTCACCTGGTGGCGGGGCACCGGCCGGTCCTGGCACATCGAGTGGCGCGACGGCCCGTACGCGGCCGAGGTGGCGGCGCTGCTCATGGAGCGACTGGGTGAACCGGGGCCGGAGACCGTGCCGGCGGCCCCCGCGGGCCCGGCGACCACGTCGACGGCGATGCTGAACGTGATGGGCGTGACCTTCGTGCTGCGGGCCATCGACCCCTCCGGCATGGAGCGGCACCGGACCAGGGCCGGTCTGTGGCGGCTGTCGGCGGCGCTGGACGGCGGCCCGGTCGGCACGGGAGGGCGGTCGCGCCGGCACTGGGAGGAACTGCTCGGCGGCTGAGCCGGACCGGTCGCCGTTCAAGTGAGGCGGTGAGGGCCCCGGAGTCGATAGCCTTGAGAGCACATCGTCTTCGTCTCGTCTCTCAGGTCGTCTCCGAGGATCCGCGAGTAGCTCCGCGTCGCGGGCCCCGAGGAGGCGCCGCCGGCGAGACCTCTCACGAGCAAGGAGTAGCCGTGCTGCTGCGTATGTCGACCCTGTTCCTGCGCACCCTGCGTGAGGATCCGGCGGACGCGGAAGTGCCGAGCCACAAGCTGCTCGTCCGCGCCGGCTACATTCGCCGGGTCGCGCCCGGCATCTACTCCTGGCTGCCGCTCGGCAAGATCGTGCTGGAGAACGTCGCGCGGGTCGTCCGCGAGGAGATGGACCGGATGGGCGCGCAGGAGGTGCTCTTCCCCGCGCTGCTGCCCAGGGACTTCTACGAGCCCACGGGCCGCTGGACCGAGTACGGCGACACGCTGTTCCGGCTGAAGGACCGCAAGGGCGCCGACTACCTCCTGGGGCCGACCCACGAGGAGATGTTCACCGACATGGTGAAGGGGGAGTACTCCTCCTACAAGGACTACCCCGTCACCCTGTACCAGATCCAGACGAAGTACCGCGACGAGGCCCGGCCCCGCGCGGGCATCCTGCGGGGCCGCGAGTTCGTCATGAAGGACTCCTACTCCTTCGATCTCGACGACGACGGTCTCAAGCGGTCCTACGAGATGCACCGCGAGGCGTACATCCGCATCTTCGAGCGCCTCGGCATCGACTACAAGATCTGCTTCGCGATGTCGGGCGCCATGGGCGGGTCGGCCTCCGAGGAGTTCCTCGCCCCCTGCCCGACCGGTGAGGACACCTTCGTGGCCTGCCACAACTGCGGCTACGCGGCCAACGCCGAGGCCGTCGTCACACCCGCGCCGCCCGCCGTCACCGCCACGCAACCGCCCATGCGGGTGCTCGACACGCCCGACACCCCGACGATCGAGTCGCTCGTCTCGTACGTCAACGAGCACCACGGTCTCGGCATCACCGCCGCCGACACGCTGAAGAACCTCGTCGTCAAGGTCCGCACGCCGGGCTCCGACGAGGTCAAGACGGTGATCGTCGGTGTGCCCGGCGACCGCGAGGTCGACTTCAAGCGCCTGGAGGCGGCGCTCTCGCCCGGCGTGCCGGAGATCTTCGAGGCCGAGGACTTCGCCCGTCACCCCGGCCTGGTGCGCGGCTACATCGGCCCGCAGGTGCTCAGGGACCTGGGGATCACCTACCTGGTCGATCCGCGCGTGGTCGAGGGCTCGGCCTGGGTGACGGGCGCCAACGAGCCGGGCAGGCACGCCGCGCACGTGGTCGCGGGCCGCGACTTCCAGCCCGACGGCACGATCGAGGCCGCCGAGGTGCGGGCGGGCGACTCCTGCCCCCGCTGCGCGCACCCGCTGTCGATCGACCGGGGCATCGAGATCGGCCACATCTTCCAGCTCGGCCGCAAGTACGCCGACGCCGCCCAGCTCGACGCGCTCGGGCCCGACGGCAAGCCGATCCGCATCACGATGGGCTCGTACGGCGTCGGCGTCTCCCGGGCGGTGGCCGTGCTCGCCGAGCAGCGCCACGACCAGCTGGGCCTGGTGTGGCCCAGGGAGGTGGCGCCCGCCGACGTGCACATCGTCGGCACCGGCAAGGAGAACCAGATCGAGGTCGCCAGCGCGCTCGCCGAGACCCTCGAGGCGCGGGGGCTGCGGGTGCTCGTGGACGACCGTCCCGGGGTGTCACCCGGTGTCAAGTTCAAGGACTCCGAGCTGCTCGGCCTGCCCACCGTCCTGATCGTCGGCCGGGGCCTGGCCAACGGCGTGGTCGAGCTGCGCGACCGGGTCACCGGGACCAAGGAGGAGATCCCGCTGGACGAGGCCGTCGAGCGGGTGCTGACCGCCTGCCGGGCCTGATCGCCGGACACACGGCGCCGCCGTCCCCCGCACATGACTTACGCGGGGCGGCGGCGCTGCCCTTTTCGCTGAACGCGGGGTCGTGACCCGCGCCGCCTACTGGCCGTCGGGCGCGGACGGCTCCGGCTGGGCCTCCTGACCGGACGTCTCCGCGGAGACGTCGGATTCGGAGCTGTCCACGACGGGGGAGTCCGGCGCGGAGGATTCGGCTTCCTGAGTGGGGATGGCGGCGTCGAAGTCGGCGCCGTCCCGGCCCATGCCCGGAAACGGGTCACCGATCTTCGGCTGCCAGCCGTACGCCCGGGTCGCGCACTCCTGCGCGGTCAGCGCCGCGATCCGCCGCAGGCCGGGGTCGGGGTCGGCGGCCAGCTCCAGGTAGGCGGTGATCATCCGCTGCTCCACCAGCACCGCCAGGCGCACCGCGTCGGCCGGTTTGCGCACCTCGAAGGGCAGGCGGTAGGTCGGGCCCGGCTCAGCGGGCGTGCCGCCCCGCTCGGTGATGAACGCGCGAAGCTGGTCGCGCCGCGCCCGGTGGGCGTCGAACCCCGCCATGGCGCGCCTGAGCAGCGCACCGCTCGTCTTCCCGCCGATCACTCCGTACGCGAACACGGCGGCGTGCTCGGCGGACAGGACACGGCCGAGCACGTCGTCGGCCGGCGACCCGGTGGGCCCGGTCGGGCTCTCAGTCACGCACCCTCCCCAGGGCGACGACGTGGACGGCCTCGCACGCCCCGATGCTCGCCAGGAGCTGGGAGAGAGCGGGGGCGGCCGCGGCCATCTGCGCCGGGCGCGCCGACGCGGCGCGCCGCTCGGCGTCCCTGAGCGCTTGCACCGAGACCGCCGACCGCCCTTCCGCCGGCGACGCGGAGGACGAGGGCGGGGACGGGGGCGCGGGGCTCGCGGGGAACGTTCCCGTGCCGTTCGCGGCGGGCAGGAGCACGCGCAGGGCCTGCAGATGGGCCACGTGACGCTGACGGAACGGCTCCAGCGCCGCGGCCCGGTCCGGCAGGGCGGCGGTCGCGCGCCCGTACAACGACACCAGCTGCTCCTTGCCGGCGATCAGCGAGGTGAGCAGCACGGCCTGCGGGTCCGGCGACGCCGGCGCGGCCGGTCGCCGCGGGCCCGAGGAGCAGCCGACCGCGGCCAGACCGGCCGCGGCGGCGGAGCCCAGCAACACGCGTCTCGTCACCCGTGCCCCGCCGCTGTGTCTCACGACACAGCATCGTACGGCGCGCCGCCCAGTGGTCATCGCCCCGTGACCACGATGATCGTGCACGTGTCGGAGCGCCGCTCGGGTGTGGCGCTGTTTCCACCTCCCGGTGTCGATAGGCTGTTGGCACATCGGGCTAGGCACACGGTCACAGCCACACGGTCATAGGGAGGTCGGCATGGGCAGCGACGCTCGAAGCGGCCGCCTGGTTGAACTGCTCGGCCCGGTGGTCGCCGCCGAGGGCTTCGACCTGGAGGACGTGACGGTCACACCGGCGGGTCGCCGGCGGCTGGTGCGCGTCGTGGTGGACCGGGACGGCGGCGTGAGCCTGGACGACGTGGCCGACGTGAGTCAGTCGGTCTCCAAGCGGCTGGACGAGGTGGACGTCCTCGGCGGCAGCCCGTACGTCCTCGAGGTCACCTCTCCCGGCGTCGACAGGCCGCTGACCGAGCCGCGTCACTGGCGCCGGGCGCGCGGGCGGCTGGTGAAGGCGGAGCTGCGTGACGGCACCGCCGCGGAGGGCCGTGTGACCGAGGCCGACGAGACCGGTGTGGAGCTGGACGGCACGCGCCGCCTCGCGTACGGCGAGCTGGTGCGTGGCCGGGTGCAGGTCGAGTTCAACCGGCGAGACGCCGGGCTCGACGACGAACTTGATGAGGACCTCGATGTCGACGAAGACATCGACGACGCCGACGACGAGGGCTAGGGGGAGCCTTGTGGACATTGACATGAGCGTCCTGCGCAGCCTGGAGCGGGAGAAGGACATCTCCTTCGACCTGGTCGTCAAGGCGATCGAGGACGCGTTGCTCATCGCGTACTTCCGGACGGAGGGCGCGGCGCAGAAGGCGCGCGCCGAGCTGGACCGCGACACGGGCCACGTGATCATCTGGGCGGCCGAGCTGGACGAGAACGGCGACGTCGTGCGGGAGTACGACGACACCCCGTCCAACTTCAGCCGGATCGCCGCCACGACGGCCAAGCAGGTGATCCTCCAGCAGCTGCGCGACGCCGAGGACGAGATCAACTTCGGTGAGTTCGCCAGCCGCGAGGGCGAGCTGGTCGCGGGCGTCATCCAGCAGGGCAAGGACCCGCGGGTGGTGCTGGTCGACCTCGGCAAGATCGAGGCGATCCTGCCGCACAACGAGCAGGTCCCGGGCGAGGAGTACGCGCACGGCGAGCGCATCCGCTGCTACGTCGTGCAGGTGAAGAAGGGGCCCAAGGGCCCGTCGGTCACGCTGTCGCGCACTCATCCCAACCTCGTGAAGAAGCTCTTCGCGCTGGAGGTTCCGGAGATCGCCGACGGCACGGTGGAGATCGCGGCCATCGCGCGCGAGGCCGGCCACCGCACCAAGATCGCGGTGAGGTCGCGCAAGCCCGGCGTCAACGCCAAGGGCGCCTGCATCGGCCCGATGGGCTCGCGCGTGCGCAACGTCATGACGGAGCTGCACGGCGAGAAGATTGACATCATCGACTGGTCGGAGGATCCGGCCGAGTTCGTCGGGAATGCCCTGTCGCCCGCGCGCGTTTCCCGTGTCGAGGTGGTCGACGCCGACAGCCGCACCGCGCGGGTGATCGTGCCCGACTACCAGTTGTCCCTGGCGATCGGCAAGGAAGGGCAGAACGCCCGCCTCGCCAACCGTCTGACGGGCTGGCGGATCGACATCCGGCCGGACACCGAGCAGGCACCTGCTGATCCCGCTGATGCGTCGGCGAGGTAAGCTGGAATATGGTTACCGGGCAGCCCCACTGAGAACGTGTGTGGGCTGCCGGGTTCGCACGGTAAAGTCCGAGTTGCTCCGCCTGGTCGTGGCCGAGGGCGTGATCGTCCCCGACACGACAGGACGGCTTCCGGGACGCGGTGCGTCGCTGCACCCGTCCCCGCGCTGTCTGGAGCTCGCCGAGCGTCGCCGGGCGTTCCCTCGCGCGTTCCGCGTGGAGGGGCCGCTTGACACGTCGCTCTTGCGGGCTCACGTGGAGGGGTTGACGCCGGGGCGGTCCGGGTGAATGGTTACCGCTGGCCCTCGGTATCGGCTCCGGGAGCCAGGGCACGACGAAATTGTCATGTAGGACGCCGAGTTGATGGGCGGAGTCAGATTGCTATGAGCGCCTGATGAGCACGCGGCGATGAGTACGTTCAGGTAGCGACGGTCCGGCGGCACTGCAAGCCTCCCGGGCCGAGTTAGGGAGTGCAGTGGCGAAGGTCCGCGTATACGAGCTCGCCAAGGAGTTCGGAGTCGAGAGCAAGGTCGTCATGGCCAAGCTCACCGAAATGGGCGAGTTCGTGAGGTCGGCGTCCTCAACTATCGAGGCGCCGGTCGTCCGCAAATTGACCGAGGCGTTCAAGGGTGACGCCTCCAAGGGCGGGGGTAGGCCCGCCCGTCCGGCGCAGCCGAAGCCTGCGCCGAGGCCGGCTGAGAGCCAGGCCAACGGGGGCGCCCCGCAGGCGCCCGTTTCCCAGTCCACCGGCGCGGTGGCCAAGCCGGGCCCGAAGCCCGGTCCGCGGCCCGCTCCGCGTCCGGTTCCGATGCCTCACGCGCCGGTGTCCCAGCCGGACGCGGCGCGCCCCGAGGCCGCCCGTCCGCAGGCGCCGCGTGCGGAGGCCCCGCGTGCGGAGGCCCCGCGTCCAGCGGCCGCGGGCCCCAGGCCGGGTGCCCCCGGTGCCGGTGCGCCGAAGCCCGGCCCCAGGCCGGCCCCGGCCCCGCGCCCGGGCGGCGCACCCGCCGGTCCCGGTGCGCCCACCGGCGGCGCTCCGCGCCCCGGCGGGCCCAAGCCGGGCCCGCGCGGTCCGCGTCCGGGCAACAACCCGTTCTCCTCGAACGCCAGCGGCATGGGCCAGCGGCCCGCGCGTCCCGGCGGCCGCGACGGCGGTCGTCCCGACCGCGGCGACCGTCCCGAGCGTACGGACGGTGGTCCGCGCGAGCCGCGCCGTGACGGCGGCCGCGACGGCGCCATGCCGCGTCCGCCGGCCGCGCGTTCCGGCGCTCCGGGCGCCGGCGGCCCGCGTCCCGGGCCCGGTGGCCCGCGTCCCGGACCGGGCATGGGCGGTCCGCGCCCCGGCCCCGGCGCCGGTGGCCCGCGTCCCGGCGGTCCGCGTCCGAACCCGATGATGATGCCGCAGGGCCGTCCGGCGGCGCCGGGCGGCGGTGGCCGTCCCGGTGGTCCCGGTGGCGGCGGTGGCCGTCCCGGTGGTCCCGGTGGCGGTGGCGGTCGTCCGGGTGGCGGCGGCGGTCGTCCCGGTGGGGGCTTCGGCGGTCCGCGTCCCGGCGGCGCCACGGGTGCCGGTCGCCCCGGTGGTCCCGGCGGCGGTCCGGGCGGTGGCGGCGGCGGCTTCGCCGGCCGTCCGGGTGGCGGTGGCGGCCGTGGCCGCGGTGGCGGCACGGCGGGCGCGTTCGGGCGTCCCGGAGGCCGTCCGACCCGTGGCCGCAAGTCCAAGCGCCAGAGGCGCCAGGAGTTCGACAACATGCAGGCCCCGGCGATCGGCGGCGTGCAGGTCACGCGTGGCGGCGGGCAGACGATCCGCCTGCCGCGGGGCGCGTCCCTGTCGGACTTCGCCGACAGGATCGGCGCGAACCCGGCCTCGCTCGTGCAGATCATGCTGCACCTCGGCGAGATGGTGACCGCGACCCAGTCGGTCAGCGAGGAGACGCTCCAGCTTCTCGGCGCCGAGCTGGACTACGACGTCCAGGTCGTCAGCCCGGAGGAGGAGGACCGCGAGCTCCTCGAGTCCTTCAAGATCGAGTTCGGCGAGGACGAGGGCGACGAGGCCGACCTCGCGCCGCGCCCGCCGGTCGTGACCGTCATGGGTCACGTCGACCACGGTAAGACCAAGACGCTCGACGCGATCCGCCACACCAACGTGGTGGCCCGCGAGGCCGGCGGCATCACCCAGCACATCGGCGCCTACCAGGTGGCGACGACGCACGAGGGCGAGCAGCGGAAGATCACCTTCATCGACACCCCGGGTCACGAGGCGTTCACCGCCATGCGTGCCCGCGGTGCGCAGGCCACCGACATCGCGGTGCTGGTGGTCGCGGCCGACGACGGTGTGAAGCCGCAGACCATCGAGGCGCTCAACCACGCCCAGGCGGCGAACGTCCCGGTCGTGGTGGCGGTCAACAAGATCGACAAGGAGGGTGCGGACCCGACCAAGGTGCGGGCCCAGCTCACCGAGTACGGCCTGGTGGCCGAGGAGTTCGGTGGCTCCACCCTGTTCGTCGACATCTCCGCCAAGCAGGGCATCGGCATCGACAACCTGCTCGAGGCCATCCTGCTGACCGCCGACGCCGAGCTGGACCTGCGGGCCAACCCGGACATGGACGCCCAGGGCCTCGCGATCGAGGCGCACCTCGACAAGGGCCGCGGCCCGGTCGCGACCGTGCTCGTGCAGCGCGGCACGCTCCGGGTGGGCGACTCGATCGTCTGTGGTGAGGCGTTCGGCCGCGTCCGCGCCATGCTGGACGACAACGGCGAGACGGTCGAAGAGGCCGACCCGTCGCGTCCGGTCCTGGTCCTCGGTCTGACGGCCGTCCCGCGCGCCGGTGACAACTTCATCGTCGTCACCGACGACCGGATGGCCCGCCAGATCGCCCAGCAGCGGGCGGCCAGGCAGCGGATCGCCGACATGGCGAAGTCCGGCCGCCGCCGCACTCTCGAGGAGCTGTTCAAGGACCTCGAGAAGGGTCAGGTCGACGAGCTCAAGCTCATCATCAAGGGTGACGTCTCCGGTTCCGTCGAGGCCCTGGAGGACGCGCTGCTCAAGATCGACGTCGGCGACGAGGTGCGCCTGCGGGTGCTCCACCGCGCGGTCGGCGCCATCACCGAGCACGACGTCAACCTGGCGATGGGCGACGACAACGCCGTCATCATCGGCTTCAACGTCCGGCCCGAGGTGCGGGCGCGGGACCTGGCCGAGCGCGAGGGCGTGGACATCCGCTACTACTCGGTCATCTACCAGGCGATCGAGGAGATCGAAGCGGCCCTCAAGGGCATGCTCAAGCCGGAGTTCGAGGAGGTCAGGACCGGCACCGCGGAGATCCGCGAGGTCTTCAAGGTCCCGAAGATCGGCAACGTCGCCGGTTCGATCGTCCGCTCGGGCGTGATCACCCGCAACAGCAAGGCCCGGCTCATCCGCGACGGCGTCGTGGTGGCCGACAACCTCACCGTCTCGTCGCTGCGCCGCTTCAAGGACGACGCGACCGAGGTCCGCGAGGGCTTCGAGTGCGGTATCGGTGTCGGCTACAACGACATCAAGCTCGACGACGTCATCGAGACGTTCGAGATGCAGGAGAAGCCGCGCGTCTGACGCACCGTGCCGCCGCCCCCGCCACGCGCGGGGGCGGCGGCCGGGCGTTCGGGACGTGGTGAGAACCCATGTTCATCGGTGCTCTTACTCTGGACATCCTGCTGGGCGACGTCCATTCGCTGAAGCAGAAGCGCTCGCTGGTCCGGCCGCTCATCGCCGAGATCCAGCGCAAGTACCCCGCCGTCGCCGTCGCGGAGGCGGGCCACCTCGACCTGCACCGGCGCGCCGAGATCGGCGTGGCCGTCGTGTCGGCGTCCGCGGCCAACTGCGACGAGGTGCTGGACGCCTGCGAACGCCTGGTCGCCTACCATCCCGAGATCGAGTTGCTGTCCGCGCGGCGGCGGCTCTTCAACGACCACGAGGAATAGACGGCCCGGCCCGCGCGTCAGCCGTACAGATACGAGGGAGCGTGAGCATGGACGCAGCGCGTGCCAGAAAACTGGCCGACCGCATCCAGCAGGTGGTCGCGGAGATGCTGGAGCGGCGGATCAAGGATCCGCGGCTGGGGTTCGTGACGGTGACCGACGCCAAGGTCACCGCTGACCTGAGCGACGCGACCGTCTACTACACGGTGTTCGGCTCCGAGGCGGAGCGGGCCGACACGGCCGCCGCCCTGGAGAGCGCCAAGGGCATCATCCGGTCCGAGGTCGGCCGGCAGACCGGCCTGCGGCACACCCCCGGCCTCACGTTCGTGCACGACCCCCTCCCCGACAACGCTCGTCACATGGACGACCTGTTCGCGCTCGCCAAGGCCAAGGACGCCGAGATCGCCCGCCAGGCGGAGGGCGCGAACTTCGCCGGGGACGCCGACCCCTACCGCTTCGAGGAGGACCTCGACGCCGAGGCGGCCGAGGAGGAGGGCGAGGACGAGTCCTCCGGCCGGGCGGGACGCCCCGCGCGGTGACCGCGATCGACGAGACGGCGATCGGCGAGACGGACTGGCGGCGGGCGGCCGATCTGATCGACGCCGCCGGCTCCCTGGCCCTGGCCTGCCACGTGTCCCCGGACGGGGACGCACTCGGCTCGATGCTCGGCCTGGGGCTGGCGCTCGCGCGTACCGGGAGACAGGTCGTGGCGTCATTCGGCGACCGGGTCTTCGCGGTGCCCCGGCTGCTGCGGTTCCTGCCCGGGCAGCGGCTGCTGGTGGAGCCGTCGGCCTACCCCGCCGAGCCCGACCTGATGGTCACCTTCGACGCCTCCACGATGGAGCGGCTGGGCCTGCTCGCGCCCCACGCGGGCAAGGCCGGCGAACTCGTCGTGATCGACCACCACGTGTCGAACACCCGCTTCGGGACGGTCCACCTCGTGGATCCCACGGCGGCCTCGACCACGATGATCGTCGAGGAGCTCATCCGCCGGCTCGGGCTCACGGTGGACCGAGAGGTCGCCACCTGCCTGTACGCGGGCCTGGCGACCGACACCGGCTCCTTCCGGCACTCCATCACCACTCCGGCCGCCCACGCCATGGCCGGCCGGTTGCTGGCCACGGGACTGCGCCCGGAGGAGATCGCCAGGGAGCTGTGGGACCGCTCGCCGTTCGCGTACCTGCGGGTGCTCGGCACCGCGCTCGGGCGGGCCGCTCTGGAGCCGGACGCCGCGGGCGGCCTGGGGCTGGTGTGGACCTACGTGAGCCGCGCCGACCGCGCCGCGGAGGGCCTGCCGTACGACGAGGTGGAAGGCATGATCGACGTCGTGCGCCGGGTCGACGAGGCGGAGGTCGCGGTCGTCCTCAAGGAGGACGACGAGGGCGGCTGGAACGTCTCGACCCGGTCGAAGGGCGCGGTGGACGTGGCGCGGGCCTGCGCCGCGCTCGGCGGCGGCGGCCACCCGCGTGCCGCCGGGTTCTCCTCGGCGCTGCCGGTGGCGGACACGATGGCCGCCCTGCGTTCCCACCTCACCCCGGAAGGGAGCCGGCCGTGAGCCCGGCCCAGCCAAGAAGGACACAGCCCAGAAGAACTCCTCCGCCGAGTGGCCTGATCATCGTGGACAAGCCGTCCGACTGGACGTCGCACGACGTGGTGGGCAAGATGCGCGGCGTCGCGGGCACCCGCAAGGTCGGCCACGCGGGCACGCTCGACCCGATGGCCACCGGCGTGCTGGTGATCGGGGTGGAGAAGGCGACCCGACTCCTCGGGCACCTCGCGCTGACCGAGAAGGTCTACGAGGCGACGATCCGCCTCGGCGTGACGACGAACACCGACGACGCCGAGGGCGAGGTGGTCGCCACCACCCCGGCCGGGCACGTGACCGACGAGCAGGTGCGCAAGGGCGTCGCCGCGCTCACCGGTGAGATCATGCAGGTTCCGCCGCAGGTGAGCGCCATCAAGGTGGACGGACAGCGGGCCTACAAGCTGGCCCGCGCCGGCGAGGAGGTGGCGCTGGCCGCCCGGCCGGTCACGATCCACGCGTTCGAGGTCGGGGAGATCAGGCGGACCCCGGAGACGGTGGACCTGGACGCCGTGATCACCTGCTCCAGCGGCACCTACATCCGGGCGCTGGCCCGCGACCTCGGCGCGTCGCTCGGCGTCGGCGGCCACCTCACCCGGCTGCGCCGCACCCGGGTCGGGCCGTACGGCATCGAGGCGGCCCGCACGATCGAGGACCTCGCCCGGGAGTGTGTGATCATGCCCATGGCCGACGCGGTGGCGGCGGCCTTCCCCCGCAGGGACGTGGGCGAGGAGGAGGCGCGGCTGGTCGCGCACGGTGGCAGGCTGCGCGCGGCGGGCCTCGGGCCGGGTCCGATCGGCGTTTTCGGGCCGGACGGAGCGCTGCTCGCGCTCGCCGAGGAGCGCGGCGGTACGGCCCGGCCCCTGGTGGTCTTCGCCTCCTGACGCCGGGGCTGGTTCCCCGGCACCCTGGTTCCCCGGCACCCCCTGGGGCATGGCAGTCTTGTCTACTGCGCTTCCCACGCGAGGCGGCTCAGGCGCCTTGCCGGAGGCGCGGCAGATGAACACAGAAGCGAGGTCGAGGTGCAGAGCTGGCACGGGCTGGACGAGGTCCCACAGGACTGGGGCAGGTCCGTCGTCACGATCGGCGTGTTCGACGGCGTGCATCTCGGTCACCAGCGGATGGTGGCCCGCGCGGTGGACATGGCCCGCGATCTGGGGCTGCCGGCCGTGGCCGTCACGTTCGACCCGCACCCCGACGAGGTCGTACGGCCCGGGAGTCATCCGCCGCGGCTCACCACGACCACCCGCCGGGCCGAGCTGCTCTTCACGCTCGGCGTGGACGCGGTGTGCGTGCTGCCGTTCACGCTGGAGTTCTCCCGGATGTCGCCGGACGAGTTCGTCCAGACGGCTCTGGTCGACCGGCTGCACGCCGCGGGGGTCGTGGTGGGGGAGAACTTCCGCTTCGGCCACAAGGCGTCGGGCGATCTGGAGACGCTGCGGACGCTGGGGGAGAAGTACGACTTCACGGCCGAGGGCGTGCCTCTGGTCAGCGACGGCGACGCCATCTCCTCCACGTTGATCCGGGAGCGGCTGGCCGCCGGCGACGTCGCGGGCGCGGCCGCCCTGCTGGACCGCCCCCACCGGGTGGAGGGCGTGGTGGTCCGCGGTCACCAGCGCGGCCGGGCGCTCGGCTTCCCCACCGCGAACGTCGAGTCGCCGCAGCACACGGCCATCCCCGCCGAGGGCGTCTACGCCGGATGGCTGCAGTGCGTGCAGAGCCCCTCGCCGTACGAGGGGGAGCGCTGGCCGGCCGCGATCTCGATCGGGACCAACCCCACGTTCGACGGAGTGGAGCGCACGGTCGAGGCGTACGCGCTGGACCGCGACGACCTGGACCTGTACGGCGCGCACGTGGCGGTGGACTTCGGCGAGCGGCTGCGCGACACGCTCAGGTTCGACTCGATCGAGGCGCTGATCGAGCAGATGCACGCCGACGTGGCCCGGGCGCGGGAGCTCACGTCCTGAAGGGCCGGCGTGACGCGGTGTGTCCTACGGGCTGGTAGGGTTGTATGTCAGCCATGTTCAGGTGGCGTAAGCCACCCGGCTGTCCTGTCACGGCGACTGTAGGCACGCACGGTCGTTCGCGGGCTGGGAACCGTTGCGCGTGCCATTTCACCAGAACGGAGAAGCAGTGTCGCTTGACGCCGCTACCACCAAGTCCATCATCGGCGAGTACGGCACCAGCGAGGGTGACACCGGGTCGCCGGAGGTCCAGATCGCGCTTCTGAGCAAGCGGATCAGCGACCTCACCGAGCACCTGAAGACGCACAAGCACGACCACCACAGCCGTCGTGGTCTGCTCCTGCTGGTGGGTCGCCGTCGCCGGCTGCTGAAGTACCTGCAGGCCAAGGACATCACCCGCTACCGCTCCCTCATTGAGCGGCTGGGCCTTCGCCGATAAGGTGAGGAAGGAGCGGCGATTCTTCGCCGCTCCTTTTCCATAACGGGCCACAATGGCCTGAGCGAGACAACTGAATAGCCGAGACCAACTGCCCCGCGTCCGCAAGCAAGCCGCAGCGCGATCCCGCGGCGTGAGAGGGCCGGTCCTCGGTAGTGGCCCCCGGTCGGCACGGCGACAGCCGTTTGTACGGACCGGGCGCTTCGATCGAAGACCGGCACTGCACCTGAACGGGGAGCCCGGCGACCGAGGACGCGGGAGACCGATCCCAAGAGGAGGTCCCCCGTGGAGGGTGTCCACAGCACAGAGGCCGTTATCGACAACGGTCCCTTCGGCACGCGCACGATCAGGTTCGAGACCGGGCGGCTCGCCCGGCAGGCGGCGGGAAGCGCCGTCGCGTACCTGGACGACGAGACGATGATCCTGTCCGCGACCACCGCGTCCAAGCATCCCAAGGAGAACCTGGACTTCTTCCCGCTCACGGTCGACGTCGAGGAGCGGATGTACGCGGCCGGCCGCATCCCCGGCTCGTTCTTCCGCCGGGAGGGCAGGCCGTCCGAGGACGCGATCCTCACCTGCCGCCTCATCGACCGGCCGCTGCGCCCGTCGTTCGTGAAGGGCCTGCGCAACGAGATCCAGATCGTCGCGACGGTCATGGCCCTGCACCCCGAGCACCTGTACGACGTGATCGCGATCAACGCCGCGAGCATGTCCACGCAGCTCGCCGGGCTGCCGTTCTCCGGCCCGATCGGCGGCGTCCGCGTCGCGCTGATCGACGGCCAGTGGGTGGCGTTCCCGACCCACACCGAGCTCGAGCGCGCCACGTTCGACATGGTCGTCGCCGGGCGCGTCCTGGCCGACGGCGACGTCGCGATCATGATGGTCGAGGCCGAGTCGACCCGCGACACGCTCAAGCTGGTCGCCGAGGGCGCGGTGGCCCCGACCGAGGAGGCCGTGGCCCAGGGTCTGGATGCCGCCAAGCCGTTCATCAAGGTGCTCTGCGAGGCCCAGTCGAAGCTGGCCGAGGTCGCCGCCAAGCCGACCGCCGAGTACCCGATCTTCCTCGACTACCAGGACGACGCCCTGGAGGCCGTCACCGCCGCCGTCAAGAGCGAGCTCGCCTCGGCCCTGACGATCGCGGGCAAGCAGGAGCGCGAGCTGGAGATCGACCGCGTCAAGATGCTGGCGGCGGAGAAGCTGCTGCCGGACTTCGAGGGCCGCGAGAAGGAGATCGGCGCCGCGTTCCGGTCGCTCACCAAGAAGCTGATGCGCGAGCGCGTCATCAGCGAGGGCGTCCGCATCGACGGCCGCGGCCCGAAGGACATCCGGCAGCTCAACGCCGAGGTCCACGTGGTGCCGCGGGTGCACGGGTCGGCCCTGTTCGAGCGGGGCGAGACGCAGATCCTCGGCATCACGACGCTGAACATGCTGCGCATGGAGCAGATGATCGACACGCTCAATCCCGAGCGGACCAAGCGCTACATGCACAACTACAACTTCCCGCCGTACTCCACGGGCGAGACGGGCCGCGTCGGCTCGCCGAAGCGCCGCGAGATCGGCCACGGCGCGCTGGCCGAGCGGGCGCTGATCCCCGTGCTGCCGTCGCGCGAGGAGTTCCCGTACGCCATCCGGCAGGTGTCGGAGGCGGTCGGGTCGAACGGCTCGACCTCCATGGGGTCGGTCTGCGCCTCCACGATGGCCCTGCTCGACGCGGGCGTGCCGCTCAAGCAGATGGTCGCCGGCATCGCGATGGGCCTCATCGGCGAGGGTGACGCCTACGTCACGCTGACCGACATCCTCGGCGCCGAGGACGCCATGGGCGACATGGACTTCAAGGTCGCCGGCACGAAGGACCTGATCACCGCGCTCCAGCTCGACACCAAGCTGGACGGCATCCCGGCCCACGTGCTCGCCGCGGCCCTGAAGCAGGCGAGGGGCGCCCGGCTGGCGATCCTCGACGTGATGCAGGAGGCCATCAACGCCCCGGCGGAGATGAACCCGACCGCGCCGCGCATCATCACGATCAAGGTCCCGGTCGACAAGATCGGCGAGGTCATCGGCCCCAAGGGCAAGATGATCAACCAGATCCAGGACGACACGGGCGCCGAGATCACCATCGAGGACGACGGCACGATCTACATCGGCGCCACCGACGGCCCGTCCGCCGAGGCCGCCCGTACGCTGATCAACGGCATCGCGAACCCGCACATGCCGGAGGTCGGCGAGCGTTACCTGGGCACGGTCGTCAAGATCGCCGCCTTCGGCGCGTTCGTCTCGCTGCTGCCGGGCAAGGACGGCCTGCTGCACGTCTCGCAGATCCGCAAGCTGCACGGCGGCCGGCGGATCGAGAACGTCGAGGACGTCATGAACGTCGGCGAGAAGATCCAGGTGGAGATCGCCGAGATCGACTCGCGCGGCAAGCTTTCGCTGGTCCCGGTCGAGGTGGTCGAGAAGGAGGCCGCCGAGAAGGACGCCGCGGCCGAGAACGGTGAGGCCGCGCCCGCTCCGGCCGAGGCCGCCGCCGCTCCGGCGGAGGAGGAGGACCAGCCGCGGACGCCGCGCCGCAGCCGCAGCCGCACCCGTGGCGGACGTGACGAGCGCAACTCGTGACGACCGAGACGCTGTTCCCGGGCAAGGACGGTGCGGGGGTCATCCGCCGCACCGTCCTCCCCGGCGGCCTGCGGGTCGTGACCGAGACGATGCCGACCGTGCGAAGCGTGGCGGTCGGCCTGTGGGTGGGCATCGGCTCGCGTGACGAGGCCCCCGAGCACACGGGGGCCACCCACTTCCTGGAGCACCTGCTTTTCAAGGGCACGCCCACGCGTGACGCCATGGAGATCTCGGCGTCCATCGAGGGCATCGGCGGTGAGATCAACGCGTTCACCGCCAAGGAGTACACCTGCTACTACGCCCGGGTGCTCGACGAGGACCTGCCGCTGGCGATCGACGTGCTCGCCGACGTGGTGACCTCCTCGCTCATCACCGAGGAGGACGTGGAGTCGGAGCGCGGCGTGATCCTGGAGGAGATCGCCATGCACGACGACGATCCCTCGGACGTGGTGCACGAGCAGTTCTCCGCCGAGCTCTACGGCGACACGCCGGTGGGCCGCCCGATCCTCGGCAACGAGGAGTCGATCAACGCGCTCACCCGTGACCGCATCCGCGAGTACTACCAGCGGTTCTACGTCCCGCCCCGCACGGTCGTGTCGGTGGCGGGCAACGTCGACCATGAGCGGGTGGTCGCGCTGGTCGCGGCGGCGTACGAGCGGGCGGGCGCCCTCGGCGGCTCCGTCGAGCCCGCGGCCCCGCGCCTCGGCGGTCCCGGCGTGGACGTCCGCAGCGGCGTCCGGGTGCTCGACCGGCCCACCGAACAGGCCAACCTGGTGCTCGGCATGACCGCCGTCCACCGCAACGACGACCGGCGCTTCGCCCTCGGCGTCCTGAACGCGGCGCTCGGCGGCGGCATGTCGTCGCGGCTGTTCCAGGAGATCCGGGAGAAGCGCGGTCTGGCCTACAGCGCCTACAGCTACACCTCCCAGTACGCCGACACCGGGCAGTTCGGCATCTACGTGGGCTGCCTGCCCGGCAAGGTGGACGACGTGCTCAAGATCTGCCGCGACGAGGTGGCCAGGGTCGTCGCCGAGGGGATCAGCGCCGAGGAGATCGCCCGCGGCAAGGGCCAGATGCGCGGCGGACTGGTGCTCGGCCTGGAGGACACCGGATCGCGCATGTCCAGGATCGGCAAGAGCGAGCTCGTGTACGAGCGCCTCATGACGGTCGACGAGGTGCTCGCGCGGATCGAGGGGGTCACCCCCGAAGAGATCGCCGCGGTTGCCGAGGACATCCTCAACCGGCCGCTGACGCTCGCGGTGATCGGGCCTTATTCCGACAAGGACTTCGGCTTCGCCATCGCCTGACCGTGCCGTTGGAGGCCGCGCCCGCGCCGTCGCGCGTCGCGCGGCCTCTTTCGTCCCCGCGACATGCGGGCCGCCCGCTCATCGCGGCCCGGCCCCGCGCCCGCCCGGTACGGCTTTCGCCGCGGCGGCGCCTCCCGCCGTCGCGGGCACGGGCGCGTCGTGCCGCTCCTCGCCGTCCCGGCTCCCGCCGGCACGTATAGCCTTGGGCGCGTGATTAAGGTCGGTGTTCTTGGCGCCCGAGGGCGCGTGGGTGTGGAAGTGTGCAAGGCCGTCGAGGCGGCCGACGACCTGGAGCTCGTGGCGGAGGTCGACAAGGACGACCCGCTCGACGCGCTGACCGGCGCCGAGGTGGTGGTGGACTTCACCCACCCCGACGTCGTCATGGGCAACCTCGAGTGGTGCATCTCCCACGGGATCCACACGGTCGTGGGCACGACGGGCTTCGACGCCGGACGGCTGGAGACCGTGCGGGGCTGGCTGGCCGCCAACCCGGGGACCAACGCGCTGATCGCCCCCAACTTCGGCATCGCCGCCGTGCTGATGATGCACTTCGCGGCGCAGGCGGCCAAGCACTTCGAGTCGGTCGAGATCGTCGAACTGCACCACCCGCACAAGGCCGACGCCCCCTCCGGCACCGCCCGCCGCACGGCGGAACTGGTGGCGCGGGCGCGGCATGAGGCGGGGCTCGGTCCGTCTCCCGACGCGACGACCACCGCCCTCGACGGCGCCCGCGGGGCCGTGGTGGGCGACGTGCACGTGCACGCCGTACGGCTCGCCGGGCTGATCGCCCATCAGGAGGTCATCCTGGGCGGTGAGGGGGAGACCCTCACGATCCGGCACGACACGATGAGCCGGGCGTCGTTCACGCCGGGCGTCCTGCTGGGCGTACGTCGCGTGCCGGAGCTCGACGGCCTCACCCTGGGTCTGGAACGCCTCCTCGACCTGTAATCCATCCACAGCCGGCGCCGGGCGGACGATCCGCCCGGGCCGTGTCAGAGGGCCGGATCGAGCGGCAGGAGGGCGCCGCGGGCGCCCCGGCCCGATGAAGCCTGGCGCCAGGGTACGCCTGCCCGTGTTCACCGTCCTCGGGGCTTGTCCCGCCAAGCCGGACGTCGATCGGCAGGCGTGTCCCTGTTCCTCCTCCCTTTCTCTCATCGGTGTTCTCACCGGTGTCCCCGCGTGTCTCCTGCGTGTCTCCAACATGTTTCCTGGATGTTCCTCATAACAGAATTGCCTGACCGAAGGCGCAGAACGCTTCTTAAACTCATCCGGACACGCGAGATTCAGGAAGTGCCCGATGATCACCGAAGTGACGCCCTCCCCGGTGCGACTGGTCGCAACGGACGCTCCGAACCAGCCTCCGGCGACCCCGAGACGGCTCGCTGAGCTCAGCGGCCCGGTACGGCTCGTCGACCGGGCCGAGCGACCGTGAGCCGCACGCGAGTCTGGATGGACGAGGTCAGCACGTTGTTCCTCCTGGCCATGTCCTCCCTCGACGACGACGAGCTGAGCGCACCGACCGCACTGCCGGGGTGGACGCGGCGACATGTTCTGGCGCACGTCGGATGGAACGCCAGGGCCTTGCAGCGGCTGGTCGGCTGGGCGCGCACCGGTGTGCCCGCGGCGATGTACGCCTCCGCCGAGCAGCGTGTGGCCGACATCGAGGAGGCCGCGGGCTGGGAGGGGCAGCGCCTGCGGGAACTGGTGGCCGCCGGCATGGCGGACCTCGCCGCGGATCTCGACGGCCTGGACGACGACCAATGGCAGGCCCGGCTCGTCGTGCAGGGCCGCACCGTGCGGGCCGCGGAGCTGCCGTGGCTGCGAACCCGCGAGGTCGGCGTTCACGCCGTGGACCTCGGGGCCGGCGTGACGTTCGAGGATCTCGCCGAGGATCTGTGTGCGGCACTCCTGGACGACGTGGCCGGCCGTCGTTCCTCGTTGCGCGAGGACCCCGCCCTGCTCCTGAGGGACGAGGCCGGACGGTCGTGGACGGTCGAGGGGCACGGCGTCCCGATGACCGTCACGGGGTCGGTGCACCGGCTCGCGAGCTGGCTGACCGGCCGTGGCGGCGAGGGCATACGAGCCGAGTCCGGTCCGCCGCCGGCCCTGACCCCATGGTTGTAGAGGGGCGCGGCGGCACCGCCACCAGCCCCGCGGAGGCGGGGACGTCCGGCATCGGACGAAATCCTGAACCGTCCGGATCGGTCTTCGGCCCAAGGTCTCGATGAGGAGCACCAGCATGTTGAACCAGCTTCGGTTCACCGGAACCAGCGTCGTCGTCACCGGCGCGGCCGCCGGCATCGGCGCGGCCGTCGCCGAGCAACTGGCCCAGTTGGACGCTCACGTCGTGGCCGTCGACGTCGACGAGACCGGCCTGGCGCGGCTCGTGGAATCGCTCGCGGCGCAGTCGCTTCAGGCGACGAGCGTCGTGGCCGACGTCCGCGAGCCCGCGAGTGCGACGCGTGTCGACGCCGCGGTCGCCGGGACCGGCGTGCCGCTCAAAGCCCTCGTCAACAACGTCGGGGTGAACCGGAAGGCCCCGTTCTCCGAGGTCACCGAGGCCGACTGGAACGAGACCCTGGCACTGAACCTCACGAGCGCCTTCCGGCTGACCCAGGTTCTTCTGCGGAGACTCCTGGCGGCGCCGGGTGGTGGGGCGGTGGTCAACGTGTCGTCCGTTCACGCCCTCCGGGGCCAGCCGGGGGCCACGGGCTACGCCACCACCAAGGCGGGGCTCATCGGCTTCACCCGGCAGCTGGCGGCCGAATACTCCGAGGCCGGCCTGCGGGCGAACGTCGTCTGCCCGGGGCTCACGATGACCGAACGTATCCTCGCGCGTGGCCATGGGGAGGCGCAGGAGGCGCTTCGCGACCGGCTGCTCGACCGCCGCTTCGCGGAACCGGCCGAGGTCGCCAACGCGATCACGTTCCTCGCCTCCACCGCCGCTTCGTATATCAACGGCGTCGTCCTCCCTGTCGACGGAGGCTTCACCGCCCGCTGAACAACGATCACTATGCGAAAGGGAATTCAGACATGACGATCGCTACGGGCCTGAGCCGGGACCAGGTGGAGGCCTACCGGAGGGACGGCTTCCTCTTTCCTCTGCGGGCCATGTCCGCCGAGAAGGCCGCGGAGTACCGAGCCAGGATGGAGGCGTTCGAGTCCGAGCACGGCGAGCGCGCTTCCGGCATCCTCCGCTCGAAGTCCCACCTGGTGCTGACCTGGGTGAACGAGCTCATCCGGCTCGATTCGGTGCTCGACGCCGTCGAGAGCGTCCTCGGGCCCGACATCTACTGCTGGGGCTCCTCGTTCTTCATCAAGAACCCGCACAACCCCGGGTTCATCGCGTGGCACCAGGACGCGCCGTTCTCCGCCATCCCGCCTGGTGGTGAGATCCTCACGGCGTGGATCGCCCTGGCTCCGAGCACCCTGGAGAACGGCTGCCTCAAGGTCGTCGCCGGCACCCACAAGGAGCAGGCGGAGCACGTGTTCGTCGACAACGACTCCAACATGCTCTCGCAGGGACAGGAGATCGCGGTCGAGGTCGACGAGGCGGACGCGACCGCCATCCAGCTCCTCCCCGGCGAGTTCTCCCTGCACCACCAGTTCATCTTCCACGGCTCCGGCCCCAGCGTGAGTGACGAACGCCGCATCGGCCTCGCGGTCCGGTACATGCGCCCCTTCCCGCGGCAGGACGACGAACCCGTCACCGCGACCCTCGTCCGCGGACAGGACCCGTACGGAACCTTCGAGAACGAGCCGGTGCCGACCACGGATATGGACCCCGCCGCTGTCGCCTACCTCGACGAGCAGCTCATCCGGCGCCACGGCGACCGCTACCGCAAGGCCTGACCAGTGCCGACGGCCGCTGACGCAGCCGATCTTCAGGAGTGCGGATGATCCCGGTCGTGGCCGGTGCCGTCATGTTGGCCACGACCGGGACCCTGCCGGTGTTCATGCTCACCGCGCAATCGGTGCTCGTCACCGACGATCTGGGCCTGACCGATGCGCAGCTGGGCATGCTCGTCACGGTTTTCTACACCGCGTCGGCTCTTTCCTCGATACCGACCGGCCGTGCGGCCGAGCGGCTCGGGACCGGCAGGGCCAGCCGGCTGGCCGCGGGGCTCGCGGCTGTCAGCCTGGTCGGGATCTCCCTACGGCCCACCTCGCCGGTCATGCTCGCCGTGTTCCTGGTGCTCGGCGCGGTCGGCAATTCGATGTCCCAGGCAGCGTCGAACCTGCTTCTCGCCCGGGGCACACCGGCCCGGCGGCAGGGGGCGGCCTTCGGAGTCAAGCAGTCCGCCGTTCCGCTCGCGGCCGCGATCGGCGGTGCCGCCGTGCCCACCGTCGGCGTATCCCTGGGAT
This sequence comes from Microbispora sp. H10836, assembly GCF_012999525.1. NCBI lineage: Bacteria > Bacillati > Actinomycetota > Actinomycetes > Streptosporangiales > Streptosporangiaceae > Microbispora > Microbispora sp. H10836. The sequence continues at coordinate 1,003,802 of NZ_JABBWU010000001.1, read as the reverse complement.
GGCGGTGGGGCTTCGTGGGGGCGGCCGTCCTCGCTGTGCTGGTCGCGCTGCTCGTGCCCCGCGTCTGCTCCGGTGCCGAGGCGGCCCGGTACCGGACGACGAGCCGCGACGGCGCCCGGCCGAGGCTTGTCGGCCTGCGTCCCCTGCTGCTGCTCGGGACGGCGACCGCCTTCGGCAGCGCGGCGATGGGCAGCCTCATGGCCTACCTCGTCATCTGGGCGAACCACTCGGGGATGACCGCGGGAAACGCCGGCCTCCTGCTCTCGGTCGCCGGCGTCGGCAGCATCGTCGCGAGGGTGTCCATCGGATTCGTCGCGGACCGCCGGGCGGGCAACAACATGGCCGTGGTCATCGGCCATGTCCTGCTCGGCGTCGTGGGGCTGTGCCTGATCGGCACCGGAGTCGTCCCGCTGATCGTGCTCGGCGCGGTGCTGACCATCTCCATCAGCTGGGCCTGGCCCGGACTGATGCTCTTCACCGTCGTCCGGACCAACCCGTCCTCTCCCGCCGCCGCGACCGGCGTCATCCAGATGGGCGCCTATACGGGAAACGCCGTGGGACCGGGTCTGTTCGGTGTGCTGCTGACCCTCGTGGCCTTCCAGGTAGGCTGGCTGGTCAACGCCGGTCTGCTCGTCATGGCGGCTCTGCTGATGGCATGGGCCCGCCGCCTACGGCTGGTGGAGCGGCGACGACCCGAAGAGCCACCCACCGTCTGAGCCATCCTGCGCCGCATCGACAGAAATCCGTGGACACCGTCGCCTTCCTGCCCGTCCTCGGCGCGGGCATAGTACGCCGCCCGGCGCACGCGACCTTCACCCGAATGCCCCCATTTCCGTGATCTTCGCCGCGACCGACCGGTGCGGCGGAATCTTTCCAATGTCTCCGCGAGATTCGGGAGGCGAGCGCGTTCGCGCAGTTCAACCGGCATCGATTTCAGATTTTCGGTATGGCCCCGGCCTTTCGCCGGAATGGCTTGGCGCAATCTCGTTCTGCTAGGTGGAATGGTATTGTCGCCGAACAGACCATGTTCATACGTTGAGCGCACTCTGAAGGGAAGGTAAAGGCAATGAACGCAGGTCGTCGAACCGCTGGTCTCATCGGTGCTGTCGTCGTGGCCCAGGCGGTCCTCGCCGGCTGCGGTAGCGGTGGCAATGGCACGGACACCGTGATCCGGGCGGGCGAGGTGAAGCTCGAGGGTGAGCAACTCGTCGCCGCGGCCAAGGAAGAGGGAGAGCTCTCCTTCTACTGCGCCAGCGCTCCGGACACCTGTAAGGCGCTGGCCGACGGTTTCCAGGAGAAGTACCAGGGGACCCGTGTCGTCGTGCTGCGCGTGACCAGCCCGGACCTTTCCGCGCGCTACGCCTCGGAGAAGAAGGCGCGGGCCAAGACCGCGGACGTCCTCCTGCACTCCGACATCCCCTTCATCGCCGTGGGACTCAAGGAGGGCCTCATCACGTCCTTCGGTAAGGCGGGCTACCTGCCCGGCGACTTCCCGAAGGAGTGGGTGGTCTCCACCGGCGAGATCACCGGCACACCCTTCATCTCCGAGGGCATCGGAATCGGCGTCAACACCGAGGTGGTGCCGCAGTCGGAGCGGCCGACATCGTGGCAGGACATCACCGACCCGAAGTGGCGCGGCAAGATGACGGGCCCGGACAAGACGAACTCCGGCTTCGCGCCGATGTACGGAACCACCGCGGACCACGTGCCGGGACTGCTGGAAGGGCTGAGCAAGCAGGAGATCTTCGGGGACACCGGCGGCATGGTCAGCCTCACCGAGTCCCTGGGCGCGGGTCAGTACGCCATCCAGACCCTGGCCAGCCCCGTGACCATCGCGGCCGCCAAGCAGAAGGGCGCTCCGGTGGACGTCGTGTACCCGAAGGAGGGGGTGACGGGCCCCGCTTTCGCGTACACGCTGAACCCGGAGCCGGCGAAGCCGCACCTGCAGAAGTTGTTCGCCCAGTACGTCGCCTCCAAGGAGGCCGGCGAACGTCTCTCGAAGATCAACGATGCCCTCGCGGCGGCCTACATCGACCTCAAGTTCACCTTCAACCCGCCGAACTTCGAGTACTACACCGAGGCGGGCAAGAAGAAGATCATCGACGCGATGGCCGGCAACTGAGCCACGTGATCGGGAAGTGAGACCAGGATGAGCATCCTGCAGGCGCCGAAGCCCGAGAGCGTGGCAGCGGCCGACACCCGCGGGCGCCAGGTATTTACCCCAGCAAGGGTCGTGGTCGCGGTGATCGGCCTGCTGATCAGTGTCCTGATCGGATATCCCCTGTTACGAGTCCTCGCGGGGATCGTATGGGTGGACGGGCGCCTCAGCACGGCGGCCATCACGGAAACCCTCGCCCTGCCGGAACTCGGCGTGGTGCTGCGCGACACGACGATCGTCGTGGTGAGCGCGGTGGCGATCGCGCTCGTCGTCGGCTCCCTGTTCGCGTGGCTCAACGAGCGTACCGACGCGCGAATGGGGGTGCTCACCGACGTCCTGCCGATCGTCAACTTCCTGATGCCCGGCATCGCCACCGCGGTGGGCTGGCTGCTGCTCCTGTCGTCGCAGGCGGGCTACGTCAACAAGGTGCTGCGCGCGGTGCTCAACTCGGTGTTCGGCATGGACCTGAAGTCCGGACCGCTCTCCGCGCACAGCTGGTACGCGGTGATCGGCGTCTACGCGCTCACCCTGGTCCCCTTCGTCTACCTGGTCGTCTCGGCGGGGCTGCGCAACATCGACTCGCGTCTGGAGGAGCAGTCGAGGATGTGCGGCGCGGGAACACTGACCACGCTGCGCCGGGTGACTCTGCCGGCGCTGCGGCCGAGCTTCCTGTCCGCGAGCTTCCTCGCCGTCTGGTTCGGCTTCGCGATCTTCTCGGTGCCGGTGGTGCTCGCCGAGCCCGCCGGGATCCAGATCATCTCGGTGCGGATCGTGCACATGCTCACGGAGACCTATCCGCCGAAGACGGCGGTGGCGATCGGGCTGAGCCTGGTGATCCTGGTCTCGCTCGCGGCGATCTGGATGTTGCAGCAGAAGTCGATCCGCAGCCAGCGCTCCGCGATGCTCGGAGGCAAGGGCGCGGGCACCGGCCGCATACCCCTCGGCCGGCTGCGGATCTGGGCGCGGCTGGCGATGCTCGCCTACCTGATCTTCGCGGTGGTGCTCCCGCTGAGCGCCCTCGTGCTCGTCTCTTTCAACGGCTTCTGGGGCAACATCCGCTGGACCGAGCTGTCTGTGGCGCCGTTCCTCGACGTCCTGTCCAAGCCGGCGAACTTCGCCGCTGTCCAGAACAGCCTCGTCTTCGCGCTGATCGTGGCGACGGTCGCCATGCTGCTCTCGGCGTGCATGGCGTGGGCGGCCGTGACCTCTCCCGGCCGTCTGTCCCAGGTAGCGGCCGCGATCGCCAAGGTTCCCGCGGCGGTGCCGCCCATCGTCATCGGCGTCGGTATCGTGCTCGCGGTCGCCGGCCCCCCGTTCTTCCTCGGCGGGACCGCGTTGATCCTCATCCTCGGCTTCCTGATCGTGGCGATGCCCGAAGCGTCCATCACATCCGAAGCCGCCGTCGGGCAGGTCGGCCATGAGCTCGGCCATGCGTCGGCGCTGTCCGGCGCCTCGCCGCTGCGCACGTTCCGGTCCGTCTACCTGCCGCTGATGATGCCGGGGCTCGCGGCCGGCTGGACCCTCATCTTCGTCAGGATCATGGCCGACGTCGAGATGTCAGTCCTGCTCGCCAGCACCGGGACGCCCGTCATCGGCTTCCAGTTGCTCTCGATCTTCGAGGGCAGCGGAGGCTACGCGGAGCTCGCGGCACTCGCGCTGTTCGTCACGATCACCTCGATCACCATGGTGACGATCGTGCTGAGCACCACCGCAGCACTTCAGCGCCGGCGAAGCCGGTGACACGCCCCGATTTCTTCGGCACTGAGGAGAACCCCATGTCCGTGACCGCCACGACCGCGATTCCGGCGACATCCCCTGATTCCGACGCCGGGCCGGCGCTGAGCATCCGCCAGCTCAAGAAGGTCTTCCACCGCCCCGGCGGGCAGGACGTGCCCGCCATCGACGACACCACCATGGATGTGGCCAAGGGAGAGCTCCTGGTTCTCCTCGGTGCCAGCGGCTGCGGAAAGAGCACCTTCCTGAGGTGTATCGCCGGCCTGGAGACACCGGACAGCGGCGTCATCGAAAGCCACGGCAGGATCTGGTACTCGTCCCAGGACAGGATGCTGGTTCCCCCGGAGCGGCGCGACCTCAGCATGATCTTCCAGTCGTACGCCCTCTGGCCGCACATGACCATCCGCGACAACGTGGCCTATCCACTCACCGTCGGCAAGAAGCGCCCCTCCCGGACGGAGATCCGGGAACGCGTCGACGATGTCCTGCGGATGATGGGGATCGAGAACCTCGCGGAGCAGTATCCCGCCCAGATCAGTGGCGGCCAGCAGCAGCGGGTCGCCCTGGCCCGGGCGCTTGTCCGAGGCTCCGAGATCGTGCTGTTCGACGAGCCGCTGTCGAACGTCGACGCCCGGGTGCGTGACCAGCTCCGTACGGAGATCCGTGCCATGCAGCAGCGTCTGGGCTTCACCGCGATCTACGTGACGCACGACCAGGAGGAGGCCCTGGCGATCGCGGACCGGATCGCTGTGATCGACCATGGCGTGGTGGCCCACCTGGGTACGCCTCGGGAGGTGTACCTGGCCCCGGCCAATCTCCGGGTCGCCCGGTTCGTGGGCAAGCTGAACGAGGTCGACGGCGTCGTCTCCTCGGTCGAAGGCGGCCGCGTCACGGTGCGGACGGACATCGGAGAGGTCGTCGCGGGCTCCGCGCAGGAGGGACTGGCCGTAGGCGATCCTGCGGTCGCTGTCTGGAGACCCGACCGCGTGCGCCTCGGCGGCGGCACATCGGGTCCGAACTCCTGGGACGGCGTCGTGACGAGCTCGCACTTCTTCGGTTCCTTCACGGACACCAAGGTGGCTGTCGCCGGCGTGACCGTCCTTACCTGGGACCTCGGCGACTGTCCCCAGCCGATTCAGGGGAGCGTGCGGTTCAGCGTCGCGCCCGACGACGTGCGGGCGCTCAAGCCGATGCCGTGAGTCGCCGCATCGCGGCGTCCCTCAGTTCGATCAGGAGGGCCGGGTCACCCGGCCCTCCTTCGAGTGTCCGCGATTCGCCGCGAGGCGGAGCGGGAGGTGGGCGAGCTGAACTCGGCGCCAGACCACGAAAGACGCTCGGCCGGGATACCCCGGCCGAGCGTCTCGCTGTGCTTCTCGCCGCCAGTGATCGATCACAGTGTGGCGACGGCCGCTCGAATGCGCCGACGGCGGGCGGCGGTGGTCAGCCGATCACGAGCCGGTGCATGACGCGCAGGTGGCCGGTGGAGTCGTTGATGGCGTAGTGCCAGACCTGACGATTGTCCCAGAAGGCGATGGAGCCCTTCCGCCAGCGGAAGCGGCAGCCGAATTCGGGACGCAGGGCGTGCTGGAAGAGGAAGTTGAGCAGCGGTGTGCTCTCCTCCTCGGTCCATCCGTCGAACCGCACCGTGTAGCCGGGCGACACGTACAGTGCCTTGCGCCCCGTCTCCGGGTGGGTCGTCACGACCGGGTGGACGGCGACCTCGGGCCGGGCGGCGATCTCCTCCGGCGTGCGGTTCTTCTGGTTGCGCGCGTGCACGTGGACGCCCTTGAGGTTCTCCAGGGTCTGCTTCAGCCCCTCGGAGAGGTATTCGTAGGCGGCCTGCATGTTGATGTACGCGGTGTCGGCGCCGTATTCGGGCACCTGCAAGCCGTACAGCATGGTCCCGTAGGTCGGCTCGTCCCGGTACGTCTGGTCCGCATGCCAGACGCCGCCGACGACGTCCGGCTGGGCTTCGGGCCGGCGGATGAGCTCATTGATGAGCGGGTGTCCGGCGACGGTGGGAAGGGCCTTGCTGACGCTGATCTCCCCGAAGTGGCCGCCGAACTCGAGGTACTGCTCAGGGGTGAGGTCCTGGTCCCGGAAGAAGATGACGCCGTGCTGGTTGAGCGCGTCCTTGATCGTCTGGATCGTCGCCTGATCCAGCGGCTGCGACAGATCCACTCCGGACAGTTCGGCGCCGAGCATCCCCGTCACGGGAACGACGGACAGCCCCTGGATCGGCTGCGTGGTGATGGTCATTGGTCTTTCCTCCGCACATCAGGTCATCCGTAAAACCAGATGACTAGAGAATAGCGCTGAGCTGGAGTGGAAACAAGGGGCGTTGATCGGCGCATGGCAAGCCGTGATCGCCGAAGTGACGACCTGGTGGAACTCGGGGGCGGGGATGCCGCCTATCGGCGGGACATCACAGGTGCAGGCCGATCCGGCACGAGCCGGACCGGATCGCCGCCCGCACGACACCGCGGAGGGGAAGATGGCCCAGGTGGTGTGGGGCGGGCGGTCGGGCAGGCCTGGCGCGCCACCCGCCTGGAGCCGCCGCGTGGCCGTCGCGTCACCGTGGTCGTCGCGTCACCGCGGCCGTGGCCGACGGAGCGGGGGTCGACCCCTGACCGCGGCCGTGAGCGCGCCCTGGCGTGCTCACACACCTCCTGGGCGTCCCAGGAGGTGCGGGAGGTGAGGGACCGGGAGAGAAGGGGTGTCAGGCGGCCACAGCCAGGCCGGCGAACATGCCGAGCGCCCACAGCAGTTCGGCGACGCTCGTCTGTGCCAGCACCGGCACCAGCCGCCCGCCGGTGGCGCCGCGCAGGACGGTCGACACGGCCGGGACCGCGGCGGCCAGGAAGACGAGGCCGAGTAGCGCCCACGGAGACGTTGTCGCGGCCACCACCGCCAGACACAGCACGGCGGCGGCAAGCACCGCCGCGTACAGGAGCCGGGACTTACGGTCTCCGAGCAGGGCCGGGACGGTCAGTTTGCCGGACAGCGGATCGCTGTCGATGTCTCGCAGGTTGTTCGTCAGCATCACCGCGGCGGTGAGGATCCCGACGCCGGTGCCGGCGGCGAGTGTCGGGATCCAGATGCCCGAGAGCGACTCGACCTGGATGTAGGTGATCCCGGTGACGGCCACCGGGCCGAAGAACAGGAAGACCATGACCTCGCCGAGCCCGTGGTAGGCGTACGGTCTGGGTCCCCCGGTGTACGTCCACGCCGCGAGGAGGCACAGGGCGCCCAGTAGCAGCAGGCGTAGGTCTGTCGTCACCGCTATGACGACGCCCGCCACCGCCGCGATGCCCAGCGAGATCAGCGCGGCGGTGCGGACGTGTGCGGGTGCGGCCGCCTTGGAGGCGACGAGCCGCGCCGGACCGATCCGGTTGGTGTCGGTGCCCTTGATGCCGTCGAAGTAGTCGTTGGCGTAGTTCGCTCCCGCCTGCACGCCCGCGACGGTGATGAGGGCGAGCAGCGCCTTCGGCCAGCTGGCCGAGCCGGCGAACGCCGCGATCGCGGTTCCGCCCAGAACCGAGGCCATGGCGACGGGGAGTGTCCGGGGGCGGGCGCCCTGGATCCACTCGCGCGGTGAGGTCATGGTCTCCGTCCGGGTCGTCAGGCGTCCGGTCCGGTCACACCTTCGCCTGGGGACGGTCGGCGTACGGCACCGCGCCATTGCTGCTGACAGTGGCGGTAAGTCTACCAACCTGCTCGATTTCGACGACGATCCTGTCGCCGTCACTGAGCGGCCCGACCCCCTCGGGCGTCCCGGTGGCGATGACGTCGCCCGGGAACAGCGTCATCACGGAGCTCGCGTAGGCGATCAGCTGGGAGACACCGAAGATCATCGCCGAGGTGCTGGCATCCTGCCGGAGATCATCGCCCACCCAGCACCTGAGCCGCAGGTCGTCGGGGTCGGCGATCTCGTCCTTGGTGACGATGTACGGCCCGATCGGGGTGAACGTGTCGTACGACTTGCGCGTCGAGCGGTCCTCGGTCGACCGGGTGGTGATGTCGAGCAGGCAGGTGTAGCCGAACACGTAGTCGAGCGCCTCGCCCGCGGAGACGTGCCGCGCCTCGCGGCCTATGACCACCGCGAGCTCGCCTTCCTGGTCCGTCCGCACGTCGGTGTAGGGCAGCTCCACCGTGCCGCCGTCACCGATCACCGACGAACTGGCCTTGAGGAACAGGCCCCACTCGTTGATCGTCGTCGGGTTCCCCATCTCCTCGACATGCGCCCGGTAGTTCGCGGGGGCGCCGAGAATCTTGTCCGGGTGCGGCAGCGGGGCCTTCCAGCGCGGGTTCGCCACGCGCGGAGCCGAGCGCAGGGCTTCCTCGGTCAGCCTGGCCTCGAGCTGCCCGCACGCGATGAGCGCGTGCAGCGGTCCCTGCCGGCCGGCGGAGTGGACGCCGGCGATCTCTGTCACGTCGAGGACCTCGTCCTTGTGGATGACACCGAGCCGGTCGTCGTCGAACACGCCCAAACGCATGCGCTCTCCTGGGGTTGCTGAAGGGGCTGAAGGGATCATGGGGGGAAGTGATACGGTATCATGTATGACCAGACGACTTGGGGGCGGGTGCCCCTACGTCGTCCCGTCGGGCCCGTGAGACTCGCAGATGAGGTGCACCGTGCGATCCAATGAGGTACTCGGCTTCGTCGGTCTAGGGGCCATGGGGCGGCCGATGGCGGAGCACCTGCGGGACGCGGGCTTTCCCCTCGTCGTCCACGACGTGTCCGCGGCGGCGTCTTCTCTTTCCGGTGTCACCGTGGCCGCCACCCCGGCGGAGGTGGCGGATCGGGCTGATGTGGTCTTCCTCTGCCTCCCGGACGCGCACGCTGTCCGGGAGGTCGTTCTGGGACCTCAGGGACTGCGCCTGGGAGAGCGGATGTCCGTGCTCGTGCACACCGGGACGTCCGGGGCGCCGGTCGTGCAGGAGATGGCGTCGGCGCTGGCAACCGTTTCGGTCGTCGACGCGCCCGTCACCGGCGGCGTGCCGCGGGCGCGCGCCGGGTCGCTGACCGCCATCGTAGCGGGGCCGGTGGAGGCGGTCGAGCGTGTCCGGCCCTACCTGGACGCCTTCGCCACGAAGGTGGCGCACGTCAGTGCCGACCCCGGCGACGCGCAGCGGATGAAGCTGGTCAACAACTTCCTCTCCGCGGGCAATCTCGCGCTGGCCTGCGAGGCCATGGTCCTCGGCCAGAAGCTGGGCCTGAACCCGAAGGCCATCGTGGACGTCGTCAACAGCGGTTCGGGCCAGAACAGCGCGACCCTGACGAAGATCCCGGAAAACGTCATTCCGCGGAAATTCTCCCGCGGCGGCGCCATCGGCATGCTGCTCAAGGACCTGCGCGAGGCCGAGGACGAGGCCCGGGCCAACGGGGTCGAGACCCCGCTCGGCGACGCGGTGCGTGCGGTGTTCGCGCGTGCGATCGCCGAAGGCTCGCCGCGAGACGACTCGACGTCGGTCATCTGCCACATGGAGCGCGCTGCCGGGCTGCACAGCCACATGTCGGCCGAGGACTGAGGACCTATGAACACGACACCGGACACGTCGTTGCTCCGCCCGCTGTACCAGCGGGTGTACGCCGTTCTGCTGCAGCGGATCTCGGAAGGAGAGTATCCGGTGGGCTCGGCCCTGCCCTCGGAGTCCCGCCTGTCCGAGGAGTTCGCGGTCAGCAAGGCGACCATCCGCAAGGCGGTCGACGAGATGGTCGTCCGCGGCTACGTCGTGCGCCGGCAGGGCAGCGGCACCTACGTCAGCGCCAGGGGCCTGCGGCCGGAAGGCGGCGTCTTCGTGGGATCCATGGACGACCTGATCTCCGGCACGCCGCATCTGCCCGTTCACGACGTGCGCGTCTCGCGGGGTGTGCGCTTTCCGCAGGACGTCCGCGAGGTGTTCTCGCCGGGCGTCGAGAGCGGGACCATAGTCCGCAGCAGGCGCAAGTCCGGAGACACGATCTTCGTCTACTCCGTCCACTACCTGTCGCCCGGGATCGAGCCGCTCATCACCGAGGAGGAGCTCCGGGAGGGCGGCATGATGGCTCTGCTTCGCCGGCGCGGTGTGCCGCTCACCGCGGTCGAGCAGACCATGTCAGCCCGGCTCGCCGATGTCGAGGTGGCGGAGGAGTTCGACATCGGCGTCGGCTCGCCGGTTCTGCTGGCCCGCCGCGTGCTCCACGCGCAGGAAGGCCCGGTGGACGTGACGCGGATCTGGTACCGCGGGGACATGTTCCAGTGGCGGGCCTCGCTGCGCCTGGCGGAGGGCCAGGAGGACGGAATCTACTCGGCGTCGGCGCGCTGAGGCAGTCCGCTTCGGGGGCTGCCCCGAAGGTCCCGCTCGACGGCGGCGACGGTCGACGCGATCTCCGCGTTGAGCCTCGACAGCTGGTCCCTGCGGAACCGGGACGTGGGCATCGCCAGCGACATGGCCGCTATGACCTCCTCGTTCGGCTGTCTGACCGCGCGCGCCACCGCGGTCACGCCGCGCTCGGTGCGCTTGTGCTGATCGTTGATCGCGAACCCACGCCGCCGCACCATGTCCAGGATCTTGAGCAGGCTGTCGAGCTGTGACGGGTCGAACTCCGGCTCCGCGGTCAGGCGCTCGACCAGTTCCTCCGGCGGCAGCGCCGCCAGGAGGACCCTTCCCCCGGAGATGTCCCATGCCGGGAAGAGCTGCCCCTCGCGGTCGCCGACCTTGAGCAGGTGGGTCGACTCCACGGACGCGATGAACCGGACGTGGAGACCGGACAGGACCTGAAGGTTCACCGTCTCACCGGTCGTATCGCGCAGCGTCTGCAGGTGGGGCATCGCGAAGGCGCGCAGCTCCGCGACCTGGGTGGAGTTGAGGCCGATCGGTCGCAGGGCCGGCCCGGCGTCGTACCGGCGGTCCTCGTTCTGCTGGGCGAAACCGCGGTACACGAGCATGGCCAGCAGCCGATGTGCCGTCGAGCGGGCGATCTTCAGGCGGCTCGCGAGCTCCGAGCTTCGCATCGGGCCCTCCTGCTGAAGGAGGAGGGCGAGCCTGAGCGCGTGGTCGACGGAAGAGACCGCGTAGTCGGGGCGATTCTTCATGGCGGCATCGTATATCGGATCAGCGGAATCGCGATTAGCCTCTCAGGTGATGGTCGCCGGTCCCCAGAGTCCGCTCCCTCGGCACAGCCGGGCGGACAGCCGGCACCACGAGCGCGGGAACACGCGCTACTACATCGACGCCGGAAGTGAGGACGCGATGGCGACATCGACTGAGAAGCGCGGGGCTTTGGCCGAGTCCTACTACGAGCGCGTTCGCGAGGCGCACCTCGTGGCACTGTGGCGGGTCCCGGAGACGGACGCGCCGGAGCCCGCGCCGGCGGAGTCGCCGCATGTCTGGCGCTACGACGAGCTCATCGGTTTGCTCAAGGAGGCCTGCGCCCTCGACCTCGGAGGCGAGTCCGACCGGCGGGCGCTCAACGCCGTGAACCCCGGCCGCCTTTGGGGGACGACGCAGAGCATGGTGGCCGGCTACCAGATGGTGCTCCCCGGTGAGAGCGCCCCGGCGCACCGGCACACCCCTGCCGCGATCCGCCTCATGTTGTCGGGGCGGGGGTACACGGTGGTGGAAGGCGAGGCCGTCTTCATGGAGCCGGGCGACCTTGTGCTCACCCCCGGGTGGACCTGGCATGACCACCGCAACGACGGAGACGAGACGATGGTCTGGCTCGACGGCCTCGACGTCCCGTTCGTCCGCGGCATGAACGCCCAGTTCTACGAGGACTTCGAGGGCAAGCAGCTGCAGCCCAAGCTCGTTCCGGACAACGCCAGCGTGTCGCGCTTCGGCTCCGGCGTGGTCCCCTCGGACGAGCCCGCCGTCACCAGGCACTCCCCGCTGACCAAGTATCCGTACGGCTCCACACTGGCGAGCCTGCGGCGGCTGCGCGAGGTGAAGGGTGACCCGGAGCACGGCGTGTCCATCGACTTCGTCCATCCGCTCACCGGCGGCCCCGTGCTGCCCACGATGGCCTGCGCCATGCAGTTGCTCCCTCCGGGCCGCGCGAGCCAGGCGCGCCGGCACACGTCCAGCACCGTCTTCTGCGTCACCCAGGGCGAGGGTTACACCGTCGTCAACGGTGAGCGCATGGACTGGAAGCACAAGGACTTCTTCGTGGTGCCGTCCTGGACCTGGTACGAGCACCACGCCACCGGTACCGAGGACGTGACGCTGTTCTCGATGAGCGACCGACCGCTCCTGGAGCCGTTCGGGCTCTACCGGGAGCAGGTGCGCTGAGGGATCGGACGAGTTGAGAGCAGATAGGACTAGACAGTTGAATTTGGCACAGCGAGCCCTTCCTCGGGTCGTCGTGGTCGGTGGCGGCATCGGGGGGTTCACGACGGCGCTGGCGCTGGCCCTGCGGGGGATGGAGGTGCAGGTCCTCGAACGAGCCCCCGAGTTCACGGAGATCGGCGCCGGGCTTCAGTTCGGTCCCAACGCCAACCGGGCCCTTGAGCGCCTCGGCGTACTCGACGCCGTGCTCAAGACGGCGGTGCTGCCGACGAAGTTCGCCATCATGGACGTCTATACGGGTGCCGAGCTCTATCACGCCAAGCTCGGCGAGGTTCTGGCCAGCCGCTACGGGGCGCCGTACACGGTCATGCACCGTCACGACCTGCTCACCGCGCTCATGGAGGGCGCGAGGGCGACCGGGCGCGTGGAGGCCCTGCCGGGCAAGGAGGTCGTCGACCTGGCTCAGGACAGCACCGGCGTCCGGGTCACCTGCGCGGACGGCTCGACGTACCAGGGGGACGTGCTCGTCGGGGCGGACGGGGTGCGCTCCATCGTGCGCAGGCTCGTCCTCGACGACTCGGAGCCGCTGATGTCCGAGTACGTCATCTACCGCGGGCCCGGTCCCCGGCCGGAGGGCATCGAGGACGCCGTGATGCTGTACACCGGCGACCAGATGCACCTGATGCAGTACCCCATCCAGGGGGGTGCCATGGTCAACCGCGTCCTGTCCTTCCGCAGCACGAAGGGGAAGCCCGGAAGCGACGAGTGGGGCACGCCGGAGGAGCTGTTCGACCGGTTCAGCGTGGCCTGCGACCACGTGCGGGCGGCGCTGCCGACGCTGGACCTGGAGAAGAAGTGGGTGCAGTTCGACCGGGCGCCCCTGGCGGGGTGGGCGCAGGGACGAGTCGCGCTCCTGGGTGACGCGGCTCATGCCATGCGGCAGTACCTCGCGCAGGGTGCCGGGCAGGCGGTCGAGGACGCTCTCGCTCTCGCCGAAGCCCTCAGCGCGCGGCCGGACGACATCCCGGCGGCACTGGCGCGCTACGAGGAGGTCCGGTTCCCGCGCGCCAGCGCCGTCCAGATGAACACGCGCTTCTTCGGGGAGTTCACCCACTTCGGGGGCATCGAGGCACTGGTCCGGAACTATCTTCTGAAGATCCTGTCGAGCGACGACTACGAGCTCGTGGAGTGGCTCTACGGTGACGGCAGCGTCCCGCCCCCCGTCCCGCCGAGAAGCCTGAACCTGTACTGATGCCCGTCCTTCCGGGATGACGGCGCGTGACGCCGCGCCGGAAGGAACTGGAGAAGGACAACGAGGACAACAAGTGGTTGAACGAATCACATTGGCGTGCGGGCCCTACGACCGCACCGCGGCACTCGCCGACGGCCGGGTCAGGGTGCAAGGCGTCGACCTGAACTATCTGCCCCTGAGCGCCGAGGAGATCTTCTTCCGGATGGCCCGGCACGGGGAGTTCGACGTGGCGGAGATGTCGCTGTCCTCGTACACCCTGAGCGTTCTGCGCGGGCGGCCGTTCGTGGCGATCCCCGTCTTCCCCTCCAGAACCTTCCGGCACCACGGCGTCTACGTCCGCGGTGACAGCGACTACACCGACCCGTCGCAACTGGCGGGTAAGACGGTGGGCATCCCGGAGTACCAGATGACCGCGGCGGTGTGGATTCGCGGCATCCTCCAGGAGCACCATGGGCTGCCCGTCGACTCGGTGAGGTACCGAACCGGCGGACTGCTCGAACCCGGCCGGATCGAGAAGCTCACGATCGACGTCCCGGGCGTCGACATCGCGCCGATTCCCACCGGCACCACGTTGTCGGACATGTTGGAGCGCGGCCAGATCGACGCGCTCTACACCGCTCGGACGCCCCGGGGCTTCGGCGGCCCGGACAGCAACATCCGCCGGCTGTGGAGCGAGCCGATGGACGTCGAGTCCGACTACTTCCGTCAGACCGGCATCTTCCCGATCATGCACACCGTCGTCATCCGCTCCGACGTGTACGAGCGCAACCGCTGGCTGGCCCGCTCCCTGATGAACGCCTTCTCCGAGGCGAAGGCTCTGGCCGCCGAGTCCCTCGCCGAGGTCGTGGCGCTGTCCAATCTCCTACCCTGGGGGTACCGGCAGGCGGAGCACGTCCGCGAGCTCATGGGAGCGGATCACTGGCCGTACGGCATCGAGGAGAACCGGGCCTGCCTCACCACCTTCCTCGGCTACATGCGGGCCCAGGGCCTCACGCAGCGGCTTGTCAGCCCTGAGGAGATCTTCGCCCCCGAGACCCACGACGAATTCGTCGTCTGATTACGGAGTGATGCACTCGTGACCTCCCGGCTTGCCGAGCCTGATCCGCGGTCCTTCACGGCCGACGAACGTGCCGTTTACGACGTTGTCACCAGCGGCCCGCACAACCCCACCGGGCCGACGGCGATCTGGTCCCGCAGCCCCAGGCTCGCTCAGGCGGCACTCGACTTCGGTAACTACGTCCGCTTCGGTTCGGTTCTCGAGCCGCGGCTCCGGGAACTGGCGATCCTCGTCACCGCCGTGGAGTGGCGCTGCGAGAACGAATGGCTCGCCCACGAGCCGCTGGCCCGCAAGGCCGGCCTGTCCGAGGAGGCCGTCGCGGGCGTGCGTGACGGCGCTTTCGCGTCTCAGGACGCGGCGGAGCGGGCGGTCCACGACGTCGCCGTGTGCCTGCACCGGGACCGGGACATCCCGGACGACGTGTACGAGCGCGCGTCGCGTGTCCTCGGTGACCGGGGAATGGTCGAGCTCATCTCCACCGTCGGCTTCTACACGATGATCGCCATGCTCCTCAACGGAACCAGGGCCCCCATCACCAGACGCGACGACAAGGACACCCGGCCCGACCCCCAGGAAGTGAGCAAGCCATGAGCCCGTTCGAGACCCTCTCCAGCCCGATCTCGATCGCCGGGATGACGGTTCGCAACCGTCTCATGCTGACGACGCACAACCCGAAGATGAGCGAGCGGCGCTACCTCAAGTACCTCGAGACGCGCGTGCGCGGCGGCGTCGGACTGGTCGGCATCCCCGTTCTGTCCGAGGCCATCTCGACGCCGTACTTCGTGACGACCGGATGGCAGGACCACGTCGCGATCGATGACATCGACGCCGGTCCCGACCCCGAGACCCCGGAGGGCGAGGCTTTCTACGACCGCTTGCTGCTGCCGAAGATCGAGGCGCGAGCCAAGATCGTCCACGACTCCGGCGCCGTCGTGTTCGGGCAGGTGGCGAACCGCGGCTCGATCCGCCTGCCGGAGACGTTCCAGGCCATGGTCTCCCCGAGCGGCAAACAGGATCCGCATGTCCGCACGCAGCCGCACACCCTGACGACGGACGAGGTGAAGCAGGTGGTGCGGCTCTTCGCCCGGGCGGCCTCGCGGGTCCAGCGCGGCGGCTTCGACGGTGTCGAGGTGCACGCCACCCATGGCTACCTCGTCGAGCAGTTCCTCTCCCCGGTCACGAATCAGCGGACCGACGAGTACGGCGGCTCCCCGGAGAACCGGCGCCGTTTCCTCGACGAGATCATCGCCGCTATCCGCGAGACCTGTGGTCCGGACTTCCCGATCGGCATGCGGATCAGCGGCCGGCAGGCGAACCCTGAGGGACTGTCCACCGGCGACGTCGTGGAGATCGTCCGCGCGGTCGAGCAGCACCTGGCGTACGTCAACGTCACGGCGGGTACGATCGGCGCGCTCGACGACGGGGTCGTGCTGCCCTACGTCGCCTCCGCGTACCTCGAGCCCGGGTTCAACGCCGACTCGGCCGCACGGGTCAAGTCCGCGGTCTCGGTGCCCGTCATCCTGACCGGCCGGATGAACGACCCGGCCCTGATGGAGCGGGTGCTCAACGAGGGTCTGGCGGACATGGTCGGGACGACTCGGGCGCTGATCGCCGACCCGGACTTCCTCCGCAAGGCCGAGCGCGGCGACGCCGGGCGTATCCGCAAGTGCATCGGCGTCAACGAGTGCCACTATCCCGACCGGGTGTCGGCCTGCCCGGTGAACCCCTGGGCCGGGCGAGAGGACGAGCTGGCCGTCCCCGCGCCGCCGGCGGGCAAGCACGTGGTGATCGTCGGAGCCGGGCCCGCGGGCCTGATGTGCGCGCGTACGGCGGCCGAGCGGGGGCACCGCGTCACACTCCTGGAGAAGCAGGACCAGCTCGGCGGTAAGCTGCGCCGGCTGTGCCTGGACCCGGGCCGTGCGGAGATGCGTTCCCTCATCGACGGGCTGGAGAAGGAGGTCCGCCAGGCGGGCGTGGACGTCCGCACCGGGGTCGAGGCGACACCGGAGCTGATCGCCGCCCTGGCGCCGGACGCGGTGGTGGCCGCGACGGGCGCCATGCCGGCCATCCCGGATCTCCCGGGAGCCGGAGGCATCAGGACCTTCAGCGCCCTGGACATCCTCGACATGGACCTGTCCGAACTGGGGGAGTCCGTGCTTGTCGTCGGTGGTCTGAACGACCACGTCGCACCGCTGGCGGCGGCGGACTTCCTCGCCGCGGCAGGCAAGAAGGTGACCCTGATCTCGGAGTGCTTCGTCCCGGGGCAGGGTGCGGAGCCGTCGATCCTCCATCTCCTGACGCAGCGCTGCCTGGAGCAGGGCGTGGACATCAGGGCGAACACGAGGCTGGACACGCTGGGCCCGAAGCCGCAGGTCTACAACACCTTCTCCAGGCGAACCGACCTCGTCCCCGCCGACTCGGTGGTCTTCGCCGCCGCCCAGGAGGTGACGGACTTCCCCGACATCGAAGGGGAGTTCTACCGGATCGGTGACGCCCTCGCGCCTCGCAGGATCGTGCACGCCACGCTGGACGGGGCCCGGATCGCACTGCGTCTTTGACCCGGCGGCCGGCGGCCGGCGGCCGGCGACGAGGACGCGGGCGGGCCCACGCCTGACGCCGGGCCGTCCCGCCGGCCCGGCCGATGCCGCCGTGTCGTCCGCGTGTCGTCCGCGTGGCGGTCGGTGGGACGCACGATCGGCGGACGTGTGGTTGGAGGGGGCGGGATGACCGATCCGGTGCGGACCTGGCGAGCGCGACGGGCGTGGGGGAGGTTCGTCGGCGCGGTGTACGCCGGCGGTGCCGAGCGGGAGTGGATCTTTCGAGTCGCCGGCCGGGTGCTGTGGGGGACCGACACGCGGCTGCTGCGGCGCGGCATCGGCGAGCTCGCGCGGTTGCCGTCGGACGTGCTGATCCTGGACGCACCGTGCGGAAGCGGTGTCGCGCTCGCCGGGCTGCGCGCCGCCGGTGGGCCCGGATACGTCGGCGTCGACATCTCACCGGCCATGGTCAGCCGCGCCCGGCGGCGCGCCGGGCCGGGATCCGCGGCGCGATTCGCCCGCGCCGATGTGCGGGCGCTGCCCTTCGCCGATGGTGCGTTCGGGGGGTGCCTGTCCTACAACGGCCTGCACTGCCTCCCCGATCCCGGCGTCGCGGTGGCGGAACTGGCTCGCTGTCTCGCCCCCGGCGGCCGACTGGTGGGGTGCTGCATCGTCAGGAAGGCCGGGCCGCGCTTCGATCGGATGATCGCCCTGCTGCGCCGGTTCGGGGTGTTCGGAGCCGTGGGAACGGCGTCCGACGTGCGGGGATGGTTTCAGGAGGCCGGCCTGCGACTCGACCGCTTCGACCGTTCGGGCGCGGTCGTCCACTTCGTTGCCGTGCGCAGGTGAACCTGTTACTGTCTACTGGTCATACGCTTAACCGTATGACTGGAGGAAAGCTGTGCGGTCCACGCCGGGTAGCAGGAGTCGATGCCTTTCCCGCCGGGTGCCCGCGGTCGGACCGATGAACGTGTTCGTGTCCTCCCACGCGGCGGCGTGGTGGGCTTCCCCAAGATCGACGGCGAGGTCTGTCGCATCGACGCCTGCCTCGCCACTCGCCCCTTCACCCCCTGGACCCCTTCACCCCGCACCCCTCGCCGGGCTCGTCCACGCGACATCCGGCGAGGCTCGCACGGGGCTCGAAGGGGGTCGTGCAGGGGATCTCGCGGGGGTTCGTGAACATGACGCAGACGGCGTGACTGGAGGAGACGCATGCGCGGAGTGGTGTTCCCCGGAAACAGTGTGATCGGTTTCGTCGACCTGCCCGACCCCACGCCCGGACCGGGCGAGGTCGTCGTTGAGATCAAGGCGTCGGGAATGTGCGGGAGCGATCTCAACCTCTACCGGGCGGCGCCGGGCAGCAAGCGCCACCCCAAGCTCCCGCCGCCGACCGAGCCGATCATCGCGGGGCATGAGCCGTGCGGGGTGGTGGCGGCCGTGGGGTCCGGGGTGACGGCGAACGAGGCCAGGGTCGGCGACCGGGTCATGGTCCACCACTACTGGGGCTGCAGCGTCTGCGAGCACTGCCGGGCGGGCTGGGCGCAGATGTGCTCCCGGGAGGTCCCGGCGGTCTACGGCATCAGCGCGCACGGTGCCCACGCCCCGTACATGACTGTCCCCGCCCGTACCCTCGTGCCGCTGCCCGAAGAGCTGAGCTTCGAGGCGGGCTCGGCGATCTCCTGCGGCATGGGCACCTCCTACGGCGCGCTGATGCGGGTGCGGCCGTCCGGGAGGGACACGGTGGCGATCTACGGCCAGGGCCCGGTCGGTCTCGCCGCGACGCAGCTCGCCGCCGCGATGGGCGCCCGCGTCATCGCCCTCGACATCAGTGAGGAGCGGCTTCGGCGTGCCGGGGAACTCGGCGCGGACGTGATCGTCAATCCGGCGGTGGAGAGCTCCGTGGAGGCGATCCTGCAGCACACGAAGGGGCGCGGGGCGGACTACGCTCTGGAGACCTCCGGCGCCGTGTCGGCACGGGCCGAGGCCATCGCGGCGGTCCGCCCGTGGGGCGCGGTCGTCCTGGTCGCCGGGGTCACGGCGCTGCAGGTCGAGAACGTCAGCACGATCACCTCCCGGCAGCTCACGATCATGGGCTCGTGGACCTTCTCGAACGTCGGGCAGGCCGAGTGCGCGCAGTTCGTCGTCGATCACGGCATCCCGGTCGACGAACTGTTCAGCCACCGGTGGCGGCTCGACCAGGCCGAGGAGGCATACCAGCTGTTCGCGCGGCAGACCGACGGAAAGGGGGTCTTCCTGTTCGGCTGATGGAGAACTACCGGCTCCGCGCCGGCCTCGGCACGATCGGGGCGACGCGTGCCGGATGGCGACCAGCCCCCGGTGGTGCCTCGTGTGGCCCGGTCACATGGCCGGGATGAAAGAAGAGAGAGCAGGTATGTCAGTCGAGAACTATGGGCTTTTCATCGACGGGAAGTGGCGTCCCGGGTCGGAGGGGGAGAGCTTCGAGGCCGTCAACCCGTACACCCGGCAGGCATGGGCCACGCACGCGCAGGCCAGCCCGGCGGACGTCGCCGACGCGGTCGAGGCCGCCCATGCGGCTTTCGCGGGCACGTGGCGCAGGACCAGCGGCCTGCGGCGGGCCACCCTGCTGCACGAGCTCGCCTCTCTCGTCGAGCGCGACGTCGACCGGCTTGCCCTGCTGGAGACCACCGACAACGGCAAGGTCATCCGGGAGACCCGGGCCCAGGTGCTCGGTGCCGCCCGGCAGTTGCGCTTCTACGCCGGCTACGCCGACAAGGTGTGGGGCTCCTCCATTCCTCTGGACCGGCCGGACGTCCTCGACTACACCCATCGCGAGCCGATCGGTGTGGCCGCGCTCGTGACTGCCTGGAACTCCCCGTTGTCACTGCTGTCGAACAAGCTCGCGCCGGCGCTGGCGGCGGGCAACTGCGTGGTGATCAAGCCGTCGGAGCACGCGTCGGCGACGACCGCGGAGCTGTGCCGGCTGGTCGAGGAGGCCGGCTTCCCACCAGGTGTGGTGAACATGGTGACGGGGGACAGCCGCGTCGGCAAGGCGCTCGTCGACGGGCGGCGTATCGGACGGGTGAGCTTCACGGGGAGCCCGGAAGTGGGCCGGGAGATCGCCGCCGCGGCCGGCCGCAACCTCGTCCCGGTGACCCTGGAGCTCGGCGGCAAGTCGGCGAACATCGTCTTCCAGGACGCCGACCTTCCTCGTGCCCTGGTCGGCGCCGTCGCCGGGATCTTCGCGGCCGGTGGCCAGAGCTGCGTCGCCGGGTCCAGGCTGCTGGTGCACCGGAGCATTCACGACCAGGTGGTCGAGGAACTGCGGACGCGGGCCGAGCGGATCGTCCTCGGGGATCCCGCGGATGCGGCCACGGAGATGGGCTGCGTCGCGAACGAGCCGCAGCTGAGCAAGATCCTCACGATGATCGAGGGCGCCGAGCAGTCCGGGGCCAGGCTCGTCACCGGTGGTCGCCGGGCCTCGGGTCCCGGTCTGGAGCAGGGTTTCTTCGTGCAGCCCACCATCTTCACGGACGTCACGCCCGACATGCCGCTGGCCCAGGAGGAGGTGTTCGGCCCGGTGCTGGCCGTCCTGCCCTTCGACGACGAGGACGAGGCGATCGCGATCGCCAACAATTCCCGGTACGGCCTGGCGGCGGCGGTATGGACCCGCGACGTCGACCGGGCCATCCGGTGCACCCGCGCCCTCGATGTCGGGACCGTCTGGGTCAACTGCTATCGGGCGGCCGGCGTCCAGGCGCCGTCGGGCGGTGTCAAGGACAGCGGCTTCGGGCGGGAGCGAGGGGAGGAGGCGCTCGACGACTACCTCACGGTGAAGAACGTCATGATCGACTACTCGGGCTCGACCGGCGACCCGTTCGTGATCAAGACGTGAGCACCTCCCGCGTGCCGGCCGTGCGGCCGGGCAGGACGTCGACGCGCTCGCGCGTCTAGCTCTCACCAGAGGTCTGGTCCTGCCGGCGGCTCTGGCTCTTGCCGGGGAACAAACGCACGTCAGAGGCGTCCTACCGGGCGGGCTGCCGGAGGCCTGAAGAACTTCCATCAGCCCGGTTCGGAGGGCGCCTCTCGCTGTTTCCGGGGCACTTCAGTCATGTTCCGGCCCGTGGATCCAGTCTGGGCAACGTCGCACCGGCAAGCCGCGGTCACCGGACGCGCATGACGCCACTTCGACGCCCGGTCTCAGCGACCGAGAAGGCGTCGGCTGTGCGTCCATCCGCTACCCAGCATGCGCACCCAGCGCGGACAGCGGATTTCCACAACAGCATGTGCCGCCGTTTCTGTCCTCCTCTTTCTTTTCCAGGCCGCGATACCGAGATCTCCGGCAAGCGCGGCATCGTCGGTCTGGTCGGCGCCCTGTATACGGGAACGTAAGGCGACGGATCGGTGTGGCTTCGACGTGTTCAGCCGAAGCCGTGAAGGGCCGGAGGCGGGGACGGGCGCCGTGTCAGCGGATGTCGGTGGTGAGGCGGATCATCCTGATCGGGCGGCCCATGTCGAGGACGCGCTCGGCCTCGTCCTCGCCCCATCCGGCCGACTCGAGGAAGCCCAGCATCGGGTGGTTGTCGGCGAAGACCCAGGTGACCACCGTGCTGTAGCCGTCCTCGCGCAGGTGGTCCACCGTGGCGTTGAGCAGTCTGCTGCCGTGTCCGCGCCTGATGTGGTTGGGATCGACGAGCAACGTCATCAGCTCGGCCGTCGTGGCGGGATGGAGATCCGGATCTTCGGCGGGTCCGTGCGACGCCAGCCCCACGACCCGGTCGGAGGCACGCTGCGCCGCGGTCGCCAGGATGCCGCCGGGCCCGAGCGCGGTGAACGCGTCGGTGTCGGGCACCACCCGCTCGACGGCGACGAGCAGGCGGTGACGCGGCGAGGGCGGGGAGAGGATCGCCTCCTCCCACTGGCGGCGCCACATCTTCTCCGCCGCCGGCCCGGTCATCTGCTCCAGCGGGATCGGTGGCAGGAAGTCGCGATAGACAGCCTTCCACGCCCGGATCTGGGTGCTGGTCACCGCGTCGACGTCCTCGAGGCGGGCAGCTCTAACACCCATTCGGCGGGCTCCTTTCTTAGCCTGTAACACCGTACTGGTCAGGAGGGCCTCGGCGTACCTTCCGCCTGGCGTCGTGCCCGATATGCCCGGGTTTTTGTGCGGTTTCCGCAGACGCGCATGGAGCACCAGGAGCGAGACCGGTTTTTCGAGGAGTCGATGAACGCCCATTGACAGGTGCTCTCGGCGCACACCTTCAGCCGCGGCCAGGTGCCGTCGGCGTGGGCGGCCGGGATCAGCGCCGCGAGGCGCGCGAGTCCGCCCGCCACTCCGGGCGCCGCCGGCTCCAGGGCCGGCGTGCCCGCCGAGAGCGTCACCCGCACCGGCAGCCCCGCCAGCGCCGCGTCCAGCCCGTCCGGCACCTCGTACGAACCCCCGTCGTGGTTGCCGCGCAGCGCGGCCCGCAGCCCTTCACGCAGCTGGGTCGCCACGGCGAGATCCTCGTCGGCGGCGCGGTCGTCGTCGCCGATCAGCCCCCGCTCGCGCAGCCAGACGGACAGCTCGGCCGGCGAGGCCAGTTCGTCGGCGTCTCCCTCGACGTCGTAGGTGTTCACGAAGTCGCGGAGCAGCTCCGCCGGGCCCGTCATGATCGATCACCCCTCGTGACCACTGTACGACAGTCGGAGGTCGCGGAATAACAACACCTTCGTAAGCGTTTTGCCGGTGTTTGCCATTCCGAGGAGGAGCCCATGCGCTTCAGCTACCTGGCCTATCTGGCGCTGCGGAACAGCGAGCGCCGCGAGCGTCTGTCACGGGCCACCCGCCGTGGAGAGCACGGAGAAGAGCCCCGATCCGGCCGCGAGCGCCACTGACGAATCGGATGCCTCCCTCGGAAACGGGGATCCGAGCCGAGGTACGAGAGCGGCGGTGCACGGCCTCTCCTCTGTCAAGGGGGATGACACAGATAAGACGGTTCAGGTGGGGCAAAGGTTGTCTCCTGGGGCTCCTGTGACTAACCGAGAGGCCGGGCCGCATGGGACGTCAGAACCGGGCCGAGGCGGCGGACGCCCTCGTCGAGCTCGGGCAGGCCCGCCGCGGCCGTGTGGGTCAGCCGAAGCCGTGGGCCCGGGGGCTCGGAGGGGTAGTAGATGCGCCCCGGGCTCACCAGCACGCCCTGTGCCTGTGCCGCCTCGACCACCTTCGCCTCGTCGGTGCCGGGCGGGAGCCGTACCCAGACGTGCAGGCCGCCGGAGGGCACCAGATGCACCTCGGCGGCGGGCGCGTGACGGGCGAGCCCGGCCAGCAGCGCGGCCTGCCGTACGCCGATCTCCTGGCGGACTGTGCCGAGGTGGCGCGGCCAGGCGGGTGAGCCGACGAACTCGACGGCCGTCTCCTGCAGGGGCCGGGCGACGAAGAACGACTCGACCACCTGACCGGCCCGCAGCCGGTGCGCGGCCGGGCCCCGCGCGATCAGGCCCGCCACCCGCAGGCTCGGTGAGGTGATCTTGCTCAGCGACAGGACGTGGACCACGGTGCCGTGAGCGTCCACGCTCACCATGGGCGGCGGGACCGGGCCGGTCGCCAGATATCGCGCGTAGTCGTCCTCGATCACGAACGCCCCCGCGGCCCGGGCCACGGCCAGCACCTGTTCCCTGCGCTCCCGGGTCAGGGTCGCCCCGGTGGGATTGTGCAGCGTCGGCTGGCAGTAGAACACCCGCGCCCCCGTCATCGCGAACGCCTCCGCCAGCAGGTCGGGCCGTACGCCGTCCTGGTCGAGCGGCACCGCGCTCGCCCGCAGTCCGGCGGCCTTGGCCGCCGCGAGCGCTCCCGGGTAGGTGGGGGTCTCGACGAGGATCGGCGAGCCGGGGGCCGCCAGTGCGCGGAACGCGAGGGTGAGCGCCGACTGGCCGCCGCTCACGACGAGCACGTCGTTCTGCGTCACCGCGCCGCCGACCTCGGCGGCGAACCAGCGGCGCAGCTCCGGCAGGCCGTTCAACGGGGGCATGCTCCACGCCTGCGGCCGGCGTACGGCTCGCGCGGCCGCCGCTGCCAGCGCCCTGACCGGGCGCAGCTCGGGGTTGAGATAGCCGCCGGTGAGCGGGACGACGCCGTCGGCGGGCTGGGCCAGCAGGCTCGCCGTCGCCGAGTCGTCCACCACCCGGTCGCCCAGGGCCACGGTCTGCCACGACAGGTCGGGCGCCTCCGTGACCGGCCGCCGGGCCGGGACCACGAACACCCCCGCGCCGGGCCGGGTGACGACCCGCCCCTCCGCCGAGAGCTGCGCGATCGCCCGCGAGACCGTCACCGGGCCCACGCCGTGGCGGCGCATGATCTCCCTGCTGGACGGCAGCCGCTCGCCCGGCCGCGACCGCTCCGTCTCCTCCCGGAGGATCGCGGCGAGACGGGCGATACTGCTATCGTCGTTCATGAAAATTGACAATAGCGCTACCGACGTCCTCCCGATAGCGGACTCCCCTCGCCGTTCCGCGTGGCGGGGCAGTCTCCTGGCCGGCGTGGGCGTGCTGTCGTTCTCGGGGTCGTTTCCCGCGACCGTGTTCGCGATGCGGGGGTTCGATCCGTACCTCGTCGCGATCGGGCGCGCGGCGATCGCGGCGCTGGCCGCCGTGATCTGCCTCAAGGCCGCCGGTGCGCCGCTCCTGCCGCCCCGCGCCCACCTGCGGTCGTACGCGATGATCGTGCTGGGCGTGGTCGTCGGCTTCCCGCTGTTCAGCGGCCTGGCCCTCGACGGCGGCGCGAGCACGGCCCACTCCGCCGTCGTCATCGGCCTGCTCCCGGCCGCCACCGCCGCGTTCGCGGTGCTGCGGGCGGGGGAGCGGCCGCGGCCCCTGTTCTGGGCCGCCTGCGCGGCGGGCGCGCTGTCGATCACCGTGTTCACGCTGACCCGGGGGACCGGCCGTTTCGCCGGGGCGGACGTGCTCCTCGTGCTCGCCCTGCTGTCGGCCGCCGTCGGCTACACCGAGGGCGGGCGCCTGGCCCGGGAGACGCCCGGCTGGCGGGTCATCTCGTACGCCCTGGTGCTGGCGGCCCCGCTCACCGTGCCCGTGACGGTGGTGCTGGCCGTCACCACCCCTGTGGAGCCCTCGGCCGTGTCGCTCGCCGGGTTCGCGTACGTCGCGCTGGTGTCGATGTTCCTCGGGTTCATCCCGTGGTACGCCGGGCTCGCGATGGGCGGGATCGCGCGCGCCGGGCAGATCCAGCTCGCGCAGCCGCTGCTGACGCTGGTGTGGGCCTGGCTGCTGCTGGACGAGGAGATCGGCGCCGCGACGATCGTGGCGGCCGTCGCCGTGCTCGTGTGCGTCGCGGTCACGCAGGGCAGCCGCGGACGGCGAGGTGTGGGCGCCTGAGCGGTGTGGGCACTTGATTGGTGTGACGGCACGGCGCAGGATGAGGCTGACGCTGTTACATGGTGATGTGGGTCACAGTCGCGGGAGGGTGAGACGGATGTCGGACGTCGTGGTTCCTGAGGGCGGTTTCTGGCCGGCTCCCGAGATCCCGCAGCCCAACATCTACCCGATGGAGTGGCGGGTGGAGACCGAGAAGCTCGCGGCGATCTACGAGAAGTCCAAGCGCATGGTCTGGAACCCCGCCGACCTGCCGTGGAACCTGCTCGATCCCGGGGAGTTCACGGCCGAGCAGCGGCTGGGGATCATGTACTGGTTCTCCGTGCTGGCCAACTTCGACGCATCCGGCCCCGCCGTCTTCGCCCGCGCCACGATCCACGCGTTCGAGAAGCACGAGGAGGATCCCGTACGCAAGTGCTTCTTCTCGATCACCCGCGACGAGATGAACCACGAGGAGTGCTGCCAGCGGACGATCGCACGGCTGTGGCCCGGCGGCCCGCTCGACTGGCAGCCTTCCGGCGACCTGGAGCGGGCGGCGCACAACAACATCGGCTGGCTCTACCACAACGGCGGGCGCTACTGGAACGGCTACAACGCGGCCGTGGGCAAGTATTCGCTCGCCGTGCTGTTCACGAGCTTCATGATGGGGGAGATGGCGGCCTCGACGCTGTTCCGGGGGATGGCCTCCGGCACCGAGCACCCCCTGTTCTCGGACATGTTCCACAAGATCGGCCGGGACGAGTCGCGCCACCTCCAGATCTGCATGACGATCCTGGAGAACGAGTGGCCGGGGCTCACCGACGACGTGCGCGGCCTGATCACGCGTCAGTTGCGCGCCGGGTTCGTGTTCCTGTCGATGATCCTGTGGGAGCCGCCCGAGGGCTTCTGGGAGCTTCCGCCGTACTTCCTGCACAACCACCGGGTGCTCATGGACCACGCGCGGGAGGGCGGCCTCGGCGTGCTGTCGTACGAGGAGCAGGCCGACAACTGGCGGCTGGCGATGGCCCGGGTACGCGCGATTGTCGAGCGGTGGGGCATCGAGTTCCCCGCGATCCCCGAGCTCGACATCGACGGCGTGGAGGTCGACGTGATCGACCCGGAGGACATCATCCCGGTGTTCTGACTCCTATCGGACGGCGGAACGCAGGGCCGCGATCAGGGCGACGACGGCGGGATGGCCGCCGGCGCCCCGGCGGAAGGCGACGCGGGTGCGGCGGCGCATGGACAGCGCGGTCAGCGTGACGCCTCCGGGCGGGTCGGCGGCTCCCAGCTCCGGCACGAGCGCCACGCCCTGCCCGACGGCGACCATCGCCAGCACCGTGGCGAAGTCGTCGATGTGGTGACGTACGCGGGGGGAGAACCCCGCCGCCTGGCAGGCGCGCACGGTCATCGCGTGGCACAGCGTGCCGGGGGTGGAGGCGATCCAGGGCGCGTCGCGGCAGGCGAGGAGCGTGGCCGGGTCGCCCTCTCCGCCGACGGTGTGCGGGGTGGCCAGGTACATGAATTCGTCGAGGAGGGGGACGGCGTCCAGGGCGAGGTCGGGCTCGGCCGGCACGAAGTCGTACTCGTGGACCAGGGCGACATCGAGCTCGCCGGCGCGCAGCCGGGGCGCGACCTCGGCCGGATCGACCTCGTCCACCATCGGGTCCAGGCCCGGGTGGGTCCGCGCGAGCGCCGCCAGGGCCGCGGGGAGGATGGCGCGGGTCGCCGTGGGAAAGGCGCCGATCCGCAGGATCCCGGACAGATCGCTCCTGGCCGCCGCGAGTTCCGCCGCGGCCTGCTCCAGCCGTTCGAGCACGGCCTCCGCGTGCCGCACCAGCGCCACCCCGGCGGGGGTGAGCGCGACCCGCCGTCCGGTGCGCTCCAGCAGGGCGACCCCCGCTTCGCGTTCCAGCGCGGCGAGTTGCTGGGAGACGGCCGAGGGGGTGAACGTCAGCGCCTCGGCCACCGCCGCGATCGTGCCCCGGTAGGCGAGTTCACGGAGCAGGCGGAGCCTGCGGACATCGAGCATCAGTGCAGACGGCTTCGGGACGCATCGAGCATCAGTTCAGCTTAACAGTTTCGACAGAAACACGAACTGGACCTACACGGTTGCTCGCCGGAAGGATCGTGGGCATGACTCTTTCCGGTGTTCACGTCCCGTTGATCACTCCGTTCGCCGAGGACGGCGAGATCGCCGTCGACGCGCTCGAAGCCCTGGCGCACGCCGTGCTCGACGACGGCGCGTCGGGGCTCGTCGCGCTCGGTACCACGGCGGAGGTCGTCACGCTGGCCGAGGAGGAACGGCGTGCGGTGATCGAGATCTGCGGCCGGGTCTGCCGCGAACGGGGCGCCACGCTCACGGTCGGCGCGGGGTCGGCCGACACGCGGAGCACGGCCGAGGCGCTGCGCGCTCTCAAGGGGGAGGCGGACGCGGCGCTGGTGACCGTCCCGGCGTTCGTCCGCCCGTCCGAGGCGGGCGTGCTCGCCCACTTCACGGCGCTGGCCGAGACGACCCCGGTGCCGCTGGTCGTCTACAACATCCCCTATCGAACCGGGCAGTCCGTGGGCGCGGGCACGCTGCGCCGGCTGGCCGAGCTGCCCATGGTGGCCGGGGTCAAGCACGCGGTCGGCGGCGTCGACATGGACACGGTCGCTCTGCTCGCCGACCCGCCGGCCGACTTCGCGGTGCTCGCCGGGGACGACCCGTTCCTGTCCGCGCTGCTCGCCCTGGGCGCCTCCGGCGGCATCCTCGCCTCCGCCCACCTGCGTACCGCCGATTTCGTGGAGCTCGTCCGAGCCTGGCGCGCCGGAGAGGCCGACCATGCCCGCTCTCTCGGTCACCGGCTGTCGCTCATGTCGGCGGCCATGTTCGCCGAGCCCAACCCGACCGTCCTGAAGGGCGTCCTGCACGCCCAGGGCAGGATTCCCACCGCCGCCGTACGGCTCCCGCTCGTCCCGGCGAGTCCGGCGTCGGTCGAGGCGGCCCTGCGGACACAGTGACCTTTGGAGATAATCCGCAATCGGACGAATTGGTAGCCTGAGCTTATGACCGCCATGGCACCGTCGCGTAACGAGCCCGACCTGTCCTTCCTGCTCGATCACACCAGTCACGTGCTGCGTACGCGGATGGCGGCCGCCCTCGCCGAGATCGGTCTGACGGCGCGCATGCACTGCGTGCTCGTCCACGCGCTGGAGGAGGAGCGCACGCAGATCCAGCTCGCCGAGCTCGGCGACATGGACAAGACCACGATGGTGGTCACCCTCGACGCCCTGGAGGAGGCCGGCCTCGCCGAGCGGCGCCCGTCCAGCACGGACCGGCGAGCCCGGATCGTCGCGGTCACCGAGAAGGGCGCGGAGATGGCGGAGCGGAGCCAGGAGATCGTCGACGGGGTCCACCGGGCCGCGCTCGGGTCGCTGCCCGACGAGGAGGCGGAGGTGCTCGTCCGCGCGCTGAACCGACTGGTCACGGGGCATCTGGCCGCTCCGGTCGAGGCGCCGCGGCCGATCCGGCGAGCACGCCAGCGCGGCTGATTGGTCCGTAAAGGATCGTCTATAACAAAACTATCTGCTACGGTCGGTCCTGTTCCTCATGAACAGGAGGCGACCCCATGTCGCGCATATCCCGATCCCGCCGGCTCGTGCTGGGTGTGCTGTCCGCCACGATGCTGATGACGGTCCTCGACGGCAGCATCGTGACCGTGGCCATGCCCGCCATCCAGCGGGATCTCGGCTTCGCGCCCGCCGAGCTGAGCTGGACCGTCAACGCCTATCTCATCGCGTACGGCGGCCTGCTCCTGCTGGCCGGTCGTCTGGGCGACCTGATCGGCCGCCGGATCATGTTCCTCGCGGGCAACGCCGTCTTCGCCGCCGCGTCCCTGCTGGCCGGAGCCGCCACCGGGCCGGGGATGCTGATCGGCGCCCGGTTCCTCCAGGGCGTCGGCAGCGCCATGGCCTCGGCGGTCGTGCTCGGCATCCTGGTGACGACCTTCACGGACGCGGGGGAGCGGGCCAAGGCCATCGGCGTGTTCAGCTTCACCGGCGCCGCCGGGGCGTCGCTGGGCCAGGTGCTCGGCGGGGTCCTCACCGACACGATGGGCTGGAACTACATCTTCCTGATCAACGTGCCGATCGGCGTCGTCACGATCGCGCTGGCGGTCCGGGCGCTGCCGGCCGATCGAGGGCTCGGCCTGTCGGCGGGCGCGGACGGTCTGGGCGCCCTGCTCGTCACGGCCGGTCTCATGCTGGGCATCTACAGCGTGGTCCAGATCGAGCGGTTCGGCCCGCGCTCCCTGTGGTTCGGCGCGGTATCGCTCGCGCTGCTGGCCGTGTTCGTCGTCCGGCAGGCGACGGCCCGGACGCCTCTCATGCCGCTGCGGATCCTCCGCTCGCGGGCCGTCGCGGGGGCCAACCTCGTGCAGATCCTGACGCTGGGTGCGATGTTCGCCTTCCAGGTCGTCGTCGCGCTGTTCATGCAGCAGGTGCTCCGGTACGACGCGCTCGGCACCGGCCTGGCCATGCTCCCGGCGGCGCTGTCCATCGCGGGGGTGTCGCTGTTCGTGTCCCCGCGGCTCAGCACCCGGTTCGGCGCGCGTGCCGTACTGCTGGGCGGACTGGTGCTCCTGATCGGCGCGATGGCCTGGCTCACCCGCGTCCCGGTCGACGCCCGCTACCTGACCGATCTGCTCCCCGTGATGGTGCTCATCATGGGCGGGGGACTGGTGCTTCCGGCGCTGACCACGCTCGGCATGTCCGCCGCCCGCTCCGACGACGCGGGCCTGGTCTCGGGGGTGTTCAACACGACCCAGCAGGCCGGAATGGCCGCCGGTGTCGCGCTGCTGTCCACGCTCGCCGCCACCCGTACGGAGGGGCTGCTGGCGGGCGGGGCGAGCGAGGCGGTCGCGCTGACCGGCGGCTACCGGCTGGCCTTCACCGTCTCCCTCGCCCTGCTGATCTCCGCCTTCGCGGTCGCGCTCGTCGTCCTGCGGCGGCCCCGGGCGGACGTGGAGCAGGCGGCGGCGCTCCAGCCCGAGCGGGTCTGAGGGCCGCGACCCGGAGGCCTGTGACTCCAACGGCCTGTGACTCCAACGGCCTGTGATTCCAATGAAACAGGGCCAGGTTGTCACCGGCCCGAGGCCGTGCGGCGTCCTCTCCCGTGTGACCAGTGCTGACGGAGGCGGCGATGCGAGTTCCCTCGCCGGCGCGGGTGAGAACCCGTGACCGCCTCCCGCACCGCGTCGCCCGGCCGGTGAGTGACGGTGACCGCGCCCCCGCGCGACCGGCTTCCGTACGGCGGCGTGTTCGTCGCCGGTCATCCCCCGAACTACGGAGCCATGGTGGATTCGCAGACCGTTCTCGTTCTCGTCGCAGCCTTCTTCGGCATCTGGCTCGTCTCCGACTACGTCCGCAACTACCTGTCCAAATGCCGCAAGTGCAAGGGTAGCGGCACGCTCAAGGCCACCTGGTGGTCCGGGCGATACCGCCCCTGCCCGCGCTGCGGACGCAAGGGAGAGGTCCCGCACGCCTTCGGCCCCAAGAGCTGACCCGGGGACGAGGGCGCGGGAAACATCGCTTTCCAGATGATCTATTGTCAGGCTACTCCTGACGGCCTAGGCTCGGTGCCGATCGTCAGGAACAGCCTGACAAGACATCCCTTGGAGGTGACATGCCGGCTCCTTCTCTGGCGGAACAGGACATCCGCTGCTCGTTCTGCTCCAAGCCGAAGACCGCCGTGGCCAAGATGATCGCCGGTGCCGGCGTCCACATCTGCAACGAGTGCGTCGGGCTCTGCGCCGAGATCCTGGCGGCTCAGCCCCTCGAGACGCCGGACATCTCCTACACCGAGAGCATGACGGTCGAGCAGATCCTGGAGTTCCTGCCGCGCATCGCCGCGGTGAGCGCGCAGGTCGAGGACAACCTGCGGGTCTGGGTCCACCGGGCGCGTGACCGGGGCGCCACCTGGGCCAGGATCGGCGCGGCGCTCGGCATGACCCGGCAGTCCGCCTGGGAGCGGTTCTCCGGCGAGGAGTGACGCTCGCTCAGGTGGATCTGTCGGTACGACCTGCCACCCTGGCTCGCATGACGACGACGGATCCCTTGACCCCGTTCCAATGGCTCAACGTGCCCGAGAGCGAGGGCGGCGGCCCGTTGGGCGTGATCTTCAGCGTGGCCTTCTTCCGCGGGCTCGACCCGGCGGAGGTCGTGCGCCGCTTCAGCCGTGGCGAGGACTCCGGCCGGGAGTCCGGCTTCGCCGAACTCGACGACAAGGTGTACGAGTTCGTCGAGGACACGGACGGCGGAGACGGCGGCGGCCATGTGGGCGTCTTCCAGGCCGGCGAGTGGTGCGTGGCCATCGAGCCCTTCGGCTGGATGGTCACGCTCCACGAGGTGCTGCCCAGGCTGTCGCGAGGCTGCGAGGTGGTGGCGGTCACCCGTCACGACTACGCCGCCGACCACGGCTTCGAATACGCGATCGACGGCACGATCGTCACCGCGTATCGGCCGCGGCACCCGTACGAGCGCTACGGCTCCGACCCCGACCGGCTCGACGCCTACATGCGCGAGCTGGGGATGGGACTGGACAGGCCGGAGGACGAGGCCGCGTGGGACGCCGCCTGGGAGGACAACCACGACACCGCCGTGCCGAGGGGATTCGCCCTGGCGGCGAAGATCACCGGGGTCCCGTTCACGGAGGACATGCTCGCCCGCCCGATGCTCGTGGGGCCCATCGTGGATCCTTTCGGGGACGTCCACGGCGCGTGATCGGGTCCCGGCCGACCGCTGGAATGTCGGAGGCGCGAACTAGGGTGCGGCCCATGGCCACGGATGACGCTCTCTTCTCCGCGATCGGCCGCATGGTGGTGCTCGTCGACGACGCCGACGAGGCGCTGGCCTTCTACCGCGACGTGCTCGGCTTCGCCGTCCTGCACGACTACGTGGAGGGCGGCTATCGCTTTCTGCATATCGGGCTGCCCGGGCAGGAGGGGGTGGGGCTGTGGCTGATGCCGATCACCTCCGAGCGGCAGCGTGAGCTCGTCGGCAGGCAGACCGGCGGGCAGCCGCTGCTCGTCCTCTACACCGCCGATCTCGACGTGGTCGCCAAGCGGCTGCGCGAGCACGGCGTACGGATCTGGGACGAGCGTGAGGACCCCGACAGCCGCTCCCTGCACTTCGCCGACCTGTACGGCAACGTCGTCGTCGTGGCTCAGTTGCTTGCCGCCTGAGGCGAAGCTCGCGCCTCGGTAACCACCGGCGTTGCGCCGGCAGGCGAGCCGGGTCCGCTCGACGGCGACGCGCAGGGAGGCCGGGCGTCAGGGGTCCATCGCGCGGTTCGGTCCGTTGGGGGCGGGGGACTCGGTTTCGCCGATCCTGCGTCGCAGGTGGGCCTGTTCGGGTTCGGTGCCGGCCAGATCGAGGGCTCGGCGGTAGGCCGCCGCGGCCTCGGCGAGTCGTCCGAGTCGCTGCAGCAGGTCCGCCGGGCGGCGTGGTAGGGGGGTAGCCCCACGCAGCCGCTCCTCGTCGGTCAGCTCGTCGAGCAGTGCCAGGGCCGCTTCCGGGCAGTCGCGCATCGCCACGGCCGCCGCCCGGTTGAGGGCGATGACGGGGGACGGGTCCAGCGCGAGCATTACTTCGTAAAGGGCCACGATCTGCGGCCAGTCGGTGGTCGCCAGATCAGTTGCCTCGTCGTGCAAGGCGGCGATAGCGGCCTGCACCCCGTACGGCCCGGGCGGACCGCCGGTCAGCGCGACGGGCAACAGCCGCCGCAGGATCCGCGCCAGCCGGATGGCCACCTCGGCGAGATCCGGCCGCGTAGATCAGGGCCCGCACGGGCCGCGTACCCCTCCGTGAAGACCGAGTACAGGACCTGGAGCACGCCTGGCAGACGCCCGGGCAACTCGTCGGCCCCGGGCACCCTGAACGGTATCCGGGCCGCACGGATCTTCTTCTTGGCCGTACGATCCGCCGCGCCATCGTGGCCGGCGGGACGAGATAAGCCAGGGGTCCACCGGAATCAGAGCGGCTCGCCGCCGGACTGCGGTCGCTCGCGGTGTCTCTCCTCGGCCCGGGCTCGGCCCGGTGCAGTGGAGATCAACGGAGCGAGGCCGGCGGGAGGTCGTAGCCGAGCAGGCTGCGCCGGTCAGGAGTCCGGTGGCGGTTCGAGGCGGATGCCGAGCTGGGAGTAGAGCTCCAGTTGGTCGTAGTAGTCCCGATCGGTGATGATCTTGCCGTTCTCGACCGCGCAGGCACAACTGCCCCGGACAGTTATACGACGACCCGTTGCGGCCGCCACCCGGCCGCCTGGCAGCAGGAGCGGGCCCATGTGGGTGCCGGTCATCGTGTACTCGGTGAAGGCGGGGTCTTCGCAGGGGGCCTTGTACCAGGCCGTGTAGCGAATGTCGGGGAAGACCTTGCAGAGGTCCTCGTAGCTCCATGCGATCTGCTCACGGCCCTCCGCGATGCCCGCGGGGCTCACATACACGGCATTGGGCGCGTAACAGTCCAGCACGTCATAAAGGTCGTGACGGTTGATCGCGGCGAAGAGTCTGTCTTTGAGTTCTCGAGCGCTCGGCATCGTCCTGGCCACCTCCTTGGCGCTCCGATATACGACAGCACCGCAGAGACCTACTTCAAATCTAACAAGCGCTTCGGTTCCGGGCGTTCGGCTGGCTTGCCGCGGCGGTCGCACCGGTGGCCGCTGCCGTCCTCGACCACGAGGCGATGGCGCAATCTGCAATATCCGTGTCATTGACGCCACGAAGGCCTGCTCGCAAGCATTGAGGCATGCAGCGACGCGTGGTCATCGTGATCTTCGATGGCTTCCAGATGTTCGATCTCGCCGGGCCGGCCGACGTCTTCACCACGGCGAACCTGCTCGTGCCCGAGCCCGGCTACCGGGTCGAGGTGACTGCCGTGCGTGCCGGGGCCGTACCGGCCCAGAACGGGATCGCGACGCTCGCGGAGACACCGCTGGGCGAGGTCGCGGGGCCGATCGACACGCTGATGGTCGTGGGCGGGCTTTCGGTGCCGGAGCACCTGCGCGATCGGGAGCTGGTCGCGGGCGTCGCCCGGCTGGCGGCAGAGGCCCGGCGGGTCGCCTCGGTCTGCAACGGCAGCTTCCTCATCGCGGAGGCGGGACTGCTGAGCGGCAGGCGCGCGACCACCCACTGGCTGGTCGCGGGAGAGATGGCCGATCGCTATCCGGACGTCGAGGTGGACGCCGATCCCATCTACATCCGCGACGGGAACGTCTGGACCTCGGCCGGAGTCAGCTCGGGAGTGGACCTCGCGCTGGCGCTCGTGGCCGACGACCACGGTCACGCCCTCGCCCGGAACGTCGCCCGCGGACTCGTGGTGTATCTGCACCGTCCGGGCGGGCAGAGCCAGTTCAGCGCCCCCATGCGGGCCGCCGTCCCACGCGCCGAGCCGCTGCGCGAGATCCAGGCGTTCATCGACGCCAACCCCGCCGAGGACCTGAGCGTTCCCGCGCTCGCCCGGCGGGCGGGGATGAGCGAGCGGCACTTCTCCCGCGTCTTCACCGAGCAGACCGGGGTCTCACCCGGCAGGTACGTCGAGCGCAGCAGGGCCGACGCGGCGCGGCGGCTGCTGGAGACCACCGCCCATCCCCTCGACAGGGTGGCCAGGGAGTCGGGACTCGGCGTTCCCGAGACCCTCTATCGGGTCTTCCGCCGCCATTGGCGCGTCTCACCCGGCGACTACCGTCGCCGGTTCCGATCGAAGGAAAGCAGTAGAGCATGAACATCGCGATCCCCCTCTATCCCCGCTTCACCGCGCTCGACGCCGTCGGGCCGTACACGGTGCTGGCCTTCGCACCGGGCTGCACGGTCACGTTCGTCGCGGCCGAGCCGGGGCCGGTGCTCGACGACCGGGGCAGCCTGAGCCTCGCGGCCACCGCGTCGTACGGCGATCTGCTGGCGCCGGACGTGGTCGTCGTGCCCGGAGGACCCGGGACGATCGAGGCGCTGTCCGACTCGGAGTTGCTGAGCTGGATCGCACGGGCGCACGAGCGGACGCGGTGGACGACTTCGGTGTGCAGCGGCTCGTTCCTGCTGGGCGCGGCGGGGCTGCTGAAGGGCCGCAGGGCGACGACCCACTGGGGGTGGCTCGACCAGCTCGCCGGGTTCGGCGCCGAGCCGGTCAGCGAGCGCGTGGTCATCGACGGCAAGGTCGTGACGGCGGCGGGCGTGTCGTCCGGCATCGACATGGCGCTGACTCTGCTGGCCGCGATGCGGGACAAGGAGACGGCGCAGGCCGTTCAGCTCGCGATCGAGTACGACCCCCGGCCGCCCTTCGACGCCGGCAGCCCGAAGACCGCCCCGGCGGGCCTGACCGACAAGGCCATGGCCCTCATCAACTGAGCCGGTCGCGGCGGGTACGGCGGCCGGCCACGCGTCAGGCGGCTCCCCTTATGCCCGAGGAAGCGCGGAGGGGGATTGGGGAGCCGCCGGCGTTCGCGGCTACGCGTCGAGGCCCTCGCTCTTGGCGATGACACGAGCCAGTTTGTCGGAGAACTCTTCCCGCCATGCCTTCTGGATCTGGATCTCGTCCAGCACGACGGCGAAAGCGCCGCGGAACTCTTCCAGGGTCTGGCGGATCGCGGCCGTGTCGGCGCGCAGTTCCTCCTGGCCCTTCCGGAGGTCGTCGGTGATGGTCCGCAGGTCGTCCTGTCCCGTGCGGAGGTCGTCCGTGATAGTGCGCAGCTCGTCCTGGCCCTTGCGCAGCTCGTCCTGGCCCGTACGCAGCTCGGTGGTGATGGTGTAGAGCTCGTCCTGTCCCTTCTGTAGCTCGTGCTGACCAATGCGCAGATCGCTCATCTGCTCGCCGCACTTGATCAGCATTGCGTTCTGCAGCCGGACATCGCTCCTGATGCCGGCGATCTCCCGCTCTACGGCGTCGATGCGTTCCTCGGTCTCTGGCATGCCCGACAGGATAGGGACGCGGGGGCGATCACGCACGGTGAAACCGCGACTCCTGTGTGTCGGGATTCCGGTCGCCCGGGTCCACCGCCCCGGCCCGGTGCGCGAACGCGCCCTCGCGTCGGGGGCGGGAACGGCCGACGCGACGCGTCTTCTGCCGAGCGCGTCGTCAGTCCTGCGGCCAGTTGTCCGGAGACGACACATAAGTGCCGCGATGGGGGACGGTGAAGACGTAGCCCTGGTCCCGGAGGAACCTGACGGCCAGTCGCACGGTCACCTTGGCCACGCCGTACTGCTCCATGAGCGCTTTCTCGCTGGGGATGGCGCGGTTCGGCTTGAACTCCTGCCGCCGGATGCGCTGCGCGACCTCTTCGGCGATCTCCTGGTAGAGGGCTTTCTTTCGGCGCACACGCGGAGCGGCCTGATCGCCGACGAAGGTGCCCTCGCCCTGAACTGTGTAGACGAGACCCTGCTCGCGTAGCTCCCGGGCGACCCGGCGTGCCGTCGTCCTCGCTATGCCGTACTCGGCCTCGAGTTGCGCCTCGCTCGGCATGGGATTTCCGGGGGCCAGGTCGCCGCTGTCGATGCGTTCTCGAAGGATCTCGGCGATCTGCTTGTAGACAGGTACGGGTCCGTCTCGGTCGAGCACGCTCAAACCATAGACCGAAACAGACATCCTCGCACAAAATGCTACAGATTAAAGCCCTGGCAGATACGGCTGGTAGACCGGCAATGACGAGAGAACTTATAGTGACGGCACTGCTACTCATCGTGCGGCACTCGGCGCCAGGCGGTGTCGGTGACGATCACGTGGTCGAGGAAGCGGAGGCCGACGGTGTCGGCGGCCTCGTGGAGGCGGGCCGTGACCTCGACGTCGGCGGGGCTGGGGTCGAGCGATCCGCTCGGGTGGTTGTGGGCGAGGCCGAAGGCGGCCCCGCCGGAGAGGAGGACGGTGGTGACGATGTCGCGGACGGGCGCGGGGGTGTGGTCGCTGCCGCCCTCGGTGACCACGGTCCGGCGCAGCACCGCGCCACGGCCGTCGCACACGACCACGACGAGCCGCTCACGCGGCTGTCCGTGCAGCAGGGGAGCGGCAGCCGAAGCGATGTCGGCCGAGCAGGTGATCCGGCTTCGCTCCGGCTCCGCCTGGGCCCGCCGTACGAGATGGAACGCGGCCGCCACGCGGGCGGCCTTGGCGGGACCCACACCGGGGACGGCGAGCAGCCGATGGGCCTCGGATCGGGCCAGCTCGCCGAGGTCGCCGCAGTGGGCGATGAGCTGGGAGGCGAGTTCGACGGCGCTCACGCCCCTGCTGCCCGAGCCGAGCAGCAGGGCGAGCAACTCCCTGTCGGCGAGCGCCGCGGCTCCCGACGCCATCAGCCGCTCACGCGGCTGGTCGGCCAGGGGCATGTCCTTGACGCGCATCGGCACCTCCGGATGGGGGATCCGGATCGGTTGTACCAGTGGGCACCGACAGTCAGAGGGGGCTGGGAATGCCGTAGACCAGGCGGAACCTGTCGCCGGGCACCACGGCGTCGCTCGTCTCCACCGGCCGCTCCCCGGCCCAGTACGTACGCTCGATCTGGAGCACCTGGACACCGGCGGGCAGCTCCAGCAGGTCGCTCTCGGTCGGCTGGGGAACGCGGACGTGCACGGTCTCGCTGATCTCGGTGAGCGGCATGCCGCTCGCCGCGAGACGGAAGGCCGCGCTCCTGCGCTCGTACGTGCCCTCCTCGGGCGCCTGACTCTGCCCGGGCTCGACCGGTTCGTACGTCGTGAGCAGCTGCACCGGTCGCCCGTCGCCGCGGAAGACGTATCGGGTCCGGATCACCGGGCTGCACTCCCCGATACGCAGCCGGCGGGCGATGTCGGGAGGGGCGTCGGCGAGCTCGCTGCGCCAGCTCCAGCTGGGTTGCCGCCCGCCCGCCTGCATGTCGCCGACGAAGGCGGCGTGCGGTTCGGGGAGACGGCTGCGGTTGAGCGGGAGCAGGATCGGTTTCTCCCGAACCCGGTGCCCGGAGCCCACGCGGCCGATGATGAGGCCCTCCTGCGCGAGCACGCGCAGCGCGTGGCGGGCGGCCGTCTCTCCGACGCTGTATTTGCGGGTGATCTGGTGCCGCGAGGGGATCGGTGCGCCCGGGGGGAGCGTGCCGTCGACGATCTGGCGGCGAATGTCCTCGACTACGCGCAGGTAGACCGGATCAGAGTTTGCCATCAATCCATCCCTGAGGGGGTGACGGGTCTTCCAAATCTTGGCGTATTCGCCGGGCAACCGAGAGTGACGGAGATGGCCTGTGACTCCAACTTTGCCTGCTGAAAGGGCCGCTAATGGGTGATATTGCCGCTAAGCGGCCAGGTGTCGATATTCCCCTCCCGCCGCCCTATCACGGCATCCATGCCAGCCCTCCGAGGGACAGGCACCAGAAAATCGCGTGGTCGAAACCCACCAACCGCAGTGACCGCGTGCGGGTGCACAGGCACACGTGTGAGTGCAAGGCGACGATCTACGAGCTGTGCTCGGCCGGC
This sequence comes from Microbispora sp. H10836, assembly GCF_012999525.1. Classification (NCBI taxonomy): domain Bacteria; kingdom Bacillati; phylum Actinomycetota; class Actinomycetes; order Streptosporangiales; family Streptosporangiaceae; genus Microbispora; species Microbispora sp. H10836. Next base: position 965,011 of record NZ_JABBWU010000001.1, on the reverse strand, counting down.
GGGCTGATGTTCATCCGGCGGACGAAACGGGGCGTGAAGATGGAGATCCGCGAGAGCGAACGGCTCGTCTCCGCCCGGATGCGGGAGCTGTGGGTGCGGCTGCTCTCGGGGGAGGCCCACTGATCGCGTCCTCGGCCCACCTGATCTGCCCCGGGTTCACCTGATCTGCCCCGGGTTCACCTGATCCGCTCCGGCTCACGGATCTGCCGCCGGCTAGCTGATCTGCGGCGGGCTCGCTGATCCGCCCCCGGCCCATGCCTGACGGCCTGGGTATCTTCCGCCCGTAGGGGGCACGACCGGTCGTACGCGGCCTTCCGGAAAAATTTCGCCAGCGGCGTGTAACGTCCGCGTAAGGCGCGGCGATTCCCGGTTAGAGGTCGCTGATGTGTGTACCCCCGAGCACATATCGGCGGCCTCTTCCGCTGTCGGCGGCACCGCGGACGGTACTGGACATAACGGGGTGGCGAGGTCCATCACCCCTGCGGATCCGGGTACCGTTCGGTCTATGGCATCGCCTACTGGAACTTCCGACGCCCCCTTCGGCCGCACGCTGACCGCGATGGTCACACCGTTCGCTTCGAACGGCGCCGTCGACTATGAGGGTGTCCAGCGGCTCGCTGCCTATCTCGTGGACGAGCAGCGCAACGACGGACTGGTCGTGAGCGGTACCACCGGGGAGTCCCCCACCACCTCCGACGAGGAGAAGGACCGCATCCTCCGCGCGGTCGTCGAGGCCGTGGGCGACCGGGCCACGGTCGTGGCCGGCGTCGGCACCAACGACACGCGGCACAGCGTCGAGCTGGCCCGGGCAGCGGAACGCGCCGGCGCGCACGGTCTCCTGGTGGTGACCCCGTACTACAACAAACCGCCGCAGGAGGGCCTGCTCCGGCACTTCACGGCCGTCGCGGACGCGAGCGGCCTTCCGGTGATGCTGTACGACATCCCCGGCCGTGCCGGGGTCCCCATCACGACCGAGACCCTGTTCCGGCTGGCCGAGCATCCGCGTATCACCGCGGTCAAGGACGCCAAGGGCGACCTGTTCGCGGCCTCGCAGGTGATGTCCTCCACCGACCTCGTCTTCTACTCCGGCGACGACCTGCTGAACCTGCCGTGGCTCTCCGTCGGCGCGGTCGGGTACGTCAGCGTCGTGGGCCACGTGGCGGGCGCGGAGCTGGCCTCGATGGTCGACTCCTACCGGTCCGGCGATGTCGAGAACGCACTGGCCGTCCACCGTCGGCTCCTGCCGGTGGTATCGGCGATCATGACGCGCACCCAGGGCGCGATCATGGTCAAGGCGGCGCTCACGCTGGTGGGCCAGGACGCCGGGTACGTCCGGCCGCCGCTCGTGGACGCCACCCAGGAACAGATCGCGGCGCTTCGCGAGGACCTCATCACGGGAGGTCTCAAGCTTGTGGATTAGATCAACAGATGGAGTCGAATGAGCGACGTGTACAGAGAAAACGAACATAGGGAACGACGCGTGCGCGCCGCAGGCGAGCGGCGCGGGGCGAGGGGGGCGGCATGAGTCATCCGCATCCCGAGCTCGGGCCGCCTCCGCCGCTGCCGGAAAACGGCCTGCGCGTCGTCGCGCTGGGCGGTCTCGGCGAGATCGGCCGCAACATGGCGGTCTTCGAATACGACGGCCGTCTGCTCGTGGTGGACTGCGGCGTGCTGTTCCCCGAGCCGGACCAGCCGGGCGTGGATCTCATCCTGCCCGACTTCGACTACATACGGGGGCGCCTCGACGACATCGAGGCGCTCGTGCTCACGCACGCCCACGAGGACCACATCGGCGCGGTGCCGTACCTGCTGAGGGAGCGGCGCGACATCCCGATCGTCGGCTCGCGGCTGACCCTCGGGCTGATCGAGAGCAAGCTGACCGAGCACCGGATGCAGCCGGTCAAGGTCGAGGTGATCGAGGGCGAGCGGCGCTCGTTCGGGCCGTTCGAGTGCGAGTTCGTCTCGGTGAACCACTCGATCCCCGACGCGCTGGCCGTGGCGATCCGCACCCCTGCGGGTCTCGTCCTGCACACCGGCGACTTCAAGATGGACCAGCTTCCGCTGGACGGGCGGCTGACCGACCTCGGGGCGTTCGCCCGGCTCGGGGGCGAGGGCGTCGACCTGCTGATGTCCGACTCCACCAACTCGGAGGTGCCGGGCTTCGTCACCAGCGAGCGGGAGATCGCGCCGGTCATCGACGACGTCTTCCGCAGCGCGTCGAAGCGGATCATCGTGGCGAGCTTCGCCTCGCACATCCACCGCGTCCAGCAGATCATGGACGCGGCCGAGAAGCACGGCCGCAAGGTCGCGCTCATCGGCAGGTCGATGGTCCGCAACATGGGCGTGGCACGCGAACTCGGCTACCTGAAGGTGCCCGGGGGGCTGCTCGTGGACTCCCGGGAGATCGAGGAGTGGCCGCCGGAGGACGTGGTGCTGATCTGCACCGGCTCCCAGGGCGAGCCGATGGCGGCGCTGTCGCGCATGGCCAACCGCGACCACCCGATCAGGATCGCGGAGGGCGACACGGTCCTGCTCGCCTCGTCGCTGGTGCCGGGCAACGAGACGGCGGTCAGCAAGGTCATCAACGGCCTCAACCGCTGGGGCGCGCGGGTGGTCCACAAGGGCAACGCGCGGGTGCACGTCTCGGGTCACGCCGCCGCGGGCGAGCTGCTGTACGTGCTCAACCTCACCAAGCCGTCCAACTTCATGCCGGTGCACGGGGAGTGGCGGCACCTGCGGGCGCACGCCGCGCTGGCCGAGCTGACCGGGGTCCCCCGGGAGAACATCGTGATCGCCGAGGACGGCGTGGTCGTCGACCTCGTCGACGGCCAGGCGAGGATCGCCGGCGCGGTCCCCTGCGGGTACGTCTTCGTGGACGGCACCTCCGTGGGCGACATCACCGACGTGGCGCTCAAGGACCGGCGCATCCTGGGCGACGAGGGGTTCATCTCCATCGTCGTCGTCGTGGACTCCACCACCGGGAAGCTCACCGGCGGGCCGCAGATCACCGCCCGGGGCTCGGGCATCGACCCCGACGCGTTCGACGCGGTCATCCCGCAGCTCGAGACCGCGCTGCAGGAGGTCGCGGCGGCGGGGGTGGCCGACGAGATGCAGATCCGCCGGACCATCCGGCGTACGGTGGGGCGCTGGGTCAGCGACACCTACCGCCGCCGCCCGATGATCATTCCGGTGGTCGTCGAGGTCTGACGGACAATCCCGTTGTACTCGGAGACGGGCGTGGCGTAGCGTCCCGCCCGTGTCCGAGGTGAGGATCATTTACCGCAAGTACGGCGGTTCGCTGCACTGGCACCACCACGCGCGGGTGCTGGGCGAGGACGAGCACGGCGTCTGGGTCGGCTGTCCCTCCGGGATGATCGCCCAACGGGGGCACGAGCGCCCCACAGTGTTCGACTTCGCGTCCGTCATCCTGTTTCCCCGCGACGCCTGGTGGACGGCGGCGTTCAACGCGCCGCCGCACAAGGCGGAGATCTACTGCGACATCACGACGATCCCCGTGCGTGGCGACGCCCGGATCACGATGGTCGACCTCGACCTCGACGTGCTCCGCATGCGGGACGGCCGGCTGATCCTGGACGACGAGGACGAGTTCGCCGAGCACCAGGTGCGGTACGCGTACCCGGAGGAGATCGTCCGTCAGGCGGAGCGGTCGGCCGCCTGGCTGATGGAGGCCGTGGGGGCGCGCACCGGTCCCTTCGGCGGCGCCCACGACCGCTGGCTGTCCCAAGTGACATGACCGGGGATCACTTGACCGGGACCGGCTCGTCCACGGACTCGGGGATCACCTTGGGCACGCCGCGCAGCGCGAACGGCACGGCGACCGCGAGGACGAGCAGGATCGCCGCGCCGGTCAGCACCGTGACGTGGATGCCCTCGACGAACGCCTGCCGCGCGGCCTGTGCGACGGCCCCCGCGGCGTCGCCCGGCAGCGCGGCGGCGGTCTTCAGGGCGCCCGCGAGCGTGTCGCGGGCCTCGGCCGCCGCACCTTCGGGCAGCCCGGGCGGAAGCGCCAGGCCGTTCCGGTAGGCGCTGGTCAGCACGCTGCCGAGCACGGCGATGCCGAGCGCGCCGCCCATCTCGTGGGCGGTCTCGGAGATCGCACTCGCCGCGCCGGCCCGCTCCTTGGGCACCGAGGCGAGCACCGTGTCGCCGGTCACCGCGAACGTGAAGCCCATCCCGACTCCCTGGATGATCATTGCGACGAGCATGTAGAGATAGGGCGTCTCGGTGTCGATCCGGCTGAACAGGATGAACCCGATGGCGGTCAGCACGAGCCCGAGGCTGACGATCGGCCCGCGTCCCCACCGGTGCACGAGCACCCCGGACAGCGCGCCGCCGACGCCCCCGGCCAGGCCGCCCGGCATGCCGGCGAGCCCGGCGGTCAGCGGCGACCAGCCCATGACCAGCTGGAAGTACTGCGCGAAGACCACCGACATGGCGAGCATCGCGAAGACCGCGACCAGTTCGGCGCCGACCGTGGCCGCGAACGCGCGCCGCCGGAACAGCGCGATGTCGATCAGCGGCTCGGCCAGCCGGGTCTGCCTGCGGACGAACACGACCAGCGCGGCTACCGCGATCACCGCCGCGGCGATCACGGAGGGCTGCGCGACACCTCCGGTCGTGGCCTCCTTCATCGCGTAGATCAGGCCGAGCACGCCCACGGCGGACAGCGGGACGCTGACGAGGTCGAGCCTGCCGGGGCGGGGGTTGCGCGACTCGGGCAGCACGACGAGCCCGGCGGCCAGGACGGCCGCGACGACGGGCACGTTGATCAGGAAGACCGAGCCCCACCAGAAGTGGTCGAGCAGCAGGCCCCCGACGATGGGCCCGAGGGCGAACCCGACCGCCCCGACGCTGCTCCAGACGCCGACCGCGGTGGTCCGCTCCTTCGGGTCGGGGAACACGTTGCGGACCAGCGACAGCGTCGACGGCATGATCGTCGCGCCGGCCACGCCGAGCAGCGCGCGGGCCGCGATCAGCAGCGGGGCGTTCGGCGCGTACGCCGTCAGCACCGAGGTCGCGCCGAAGGCGGCCAATCCGACGAGCAGCAGCCGCCTGCGCCCGATCCGGTCGCCGAGGTTGCCCATGGTGATGAGCAGCGCGGCCAGCGCGAAGCCGTAGATGTCGGCGATCCACAGCAACTGGGTGGCCGAGGGTGCGAGGTCCTCGCCGAGCTTCGGCAGGGCGAGGTGCAGCACGGTGAGGTCGAGGGACAGCAGGAGCATGGCCAGGCAGGCGATGACCAGCGTGCCCCACTTGCGGGAGGTGTCGTTCATGGCCGCCAGCGTGCGCCCGGACGCTGACCGTTCACCCACCGAGCGCTGACAGGTGCCCTTCGACGATGGTCAGCGCCGCGGCGTCCGTGCTCCCCGTGATGCCCACTGCGACCGGCACCCGCTCCTGTGCGTAGGCCCGGCCCTGGGCGTACGCCCGGTCGAAGGCGTCGCCGCCGAGGACGGTCCGGCAGCCCGCCTCGATGCGGGCGACGTCCGGGTCGCCGGCGGCGGGTGCGCCGCGCAGGGCGGCGGCCACGCCCAGCAGCCAGGCCGCCCGCCCGCGGTCTCCTTCCAGCAGCGCGACGCCGGCGACCCCCTCCGCGACCGCGCCGGTCATCCCGAGGCTGCGGGTGCCGGGCACGGTGGTGAGGGCGCGCCGGTGCCACGCCAGCGCCTCGGCGGCGGCGCCCGACATCTGCGCGGCCCAGCCGAGCGCCAGGTAGACGCGCGAGCGGGTCTCCTCCACGCTGAACCACGCGCTCGTGCACTCCGCCAGGGCCGCCTCGTAGCGGCGCCGGGCCTCGGTCACGTCGCCCGCGAGCCGGGCGAGCTCGCCGAGCCCGAGGAGCGCCGCCGCGAGGGTCTCCGGGGCGCCGGTCCGCCGCGACAGCTCGGCGCCGCGCTCGAAGTCGGATCTGGCGGCGTCCGCGTGTCCGGAGCGCATCCGCGCCCAGGCGCGCCGGCAGAGGGTCTCCGCGACGTCCGACGCGGCGCCCAGCCGCTCGGCCAGGTCGAGCGCCTCGTTGGTCAGCGCTTCGACCCGTTCGTGGTCGCCCCGCCGGTCGGCGACGTCCGCCATGGCGGACAGCATGATCACCCGGAGCCAGATGTCCCCCACGGCGCGGGCCTCCCGGAGCGCGCCGGTGAGCTCCTGTTCGGCCTCCGTGAGCCGGCCGTCGAACACCTTGAGATAGGAGAGGCTGAAGCGGCTGAGCGTCCGCGTCCACGGGTCGCGGTCGAACACGCGGAACAGGTCCTCCATCGTGTGGAGCTGCTCTCGCGCGGGGGGACCGCTGATCATCGCCTGCAGCACCAGCAGGAACGGCTGCCGGGGCGGCATGGGCAGGAGGTAGGTCCGCCGGACGGCCTCGGCCACGAGCGCGTCCACGGCGGGGCCGCCCGTTCCGCCCCAGGCCACGAGGCAGGCGCACACGACGTGCTCCTCCTCCAGCCCCTCGGGCGGTGTGGCGCCGATCCCGGCCAGCAGTTCGGCGGCCGGCCTGGCCGCCTCGCCGCGCAGCCCGCGCAGCAGCCAGTAGCCGGTCGCGGCCGACAGCAGCCGCAGCGCGGGCGCCGCGTCACCCGCGCGTACGGCGCGGCGCAGCGCGGCCTGCAGGTTGTCGCGCTCGCCGTCCAGCTCGCGCAGCCACTCGACCTGGTCGGGCCCGCGCAGGTGCGGGTCGGCCGTGGCGGCCAGGTCCAGGAAGTACGCGAGGTGGGCCTTCCGCGTGGACTCGCTCTCGCCGGCCTCGGCCAGCCGTTCGGCGCAGAACGCGCGGATCGTCTCCAGCATCCGGTAGCGGTCGTCCACCACCTCGACGAGGGACTTGTCCACCAGGGAGGCGAGCACGCCGTCGGTGTCGGGCAGGCCGCACACCCGCTCGGCCGCCTCCAGCGTCGCGCCGCCCGCGAAGACCGTCAGCCGCCGCGCGAGCGCGCGTTCCGGCTCGTCGAGCAGGTCCCAGCTCCACTCGACGACCGCGCGCAGCGTCCGGTGGCGCGGCTGGGCCGTACGGCTGCCGCGCGACAGCAGCGCGAAGCGGGGGGCGTCGCCCTCCGGTTCGGGATCGTCGGTGCCGAGACGGGCGGCGATCTGGGCCAGGGGCAGCGAGCGCAGCCGGGCGGCGGCCAGTTCGAGCGCCAGCGGCAGCCCGTCCAGCGCCCGGCAGATCCGCAGCACGTGCCCGACGTCGCCGGGCCCGAAGGCGATGCCGGGCCGTACGGCGGCCGCCCGCTCGGCGAACAGCCGTACGGCCGGATAGGCGAGGGCGTCCTCGACGGCGTCCTGCGTCGCGGGCTCGCCGCCGGGCGGCGGGACCCGCAGCGGGGGGACGGGGCACAGGCGCTCGCCGGTGATGCCGAGCGCCTCCCGGCCGGTGGCCAGCACGCGCAGGGCGGGGCACGCCGCGAGCAGCCGGTCGGTGAGCCGGGCCGCCTCGTCCACGACGTGCTCGCAGTTGTCGAGCACGAGCAGCACCGGCCGCAGGGTCAGGGCCGCCACCAGGCGGGCGACGGGATCGGCCGTGGCCGGCCGAGTCCCGGAACCGGGGATGGTCACGGCGCTCTCGCGCAGCCCGAGCGCGCCGAGCACGGCCTGCGGCACGTCGGCGCCGTCGGTGAGCGGGGCGAGTTCCACGAGGCACACCTCGCCCGGCCACCGGGCGGCCGCCTCGATCGCCAGCCGGGTCTTCCCGGTGCCGCCCGGGCCGGTGAGCGTCACGAGCCGGGCCTCGGCGAGCAGCGCGCCGATGCGTCCGAGCTCGGCGTCGCGGCCCACGAGTGAGGTGAGCGGCACCGGCCGTCCGCCGGTCGCGGCGGGGGTGGGAGCGAGCGCCGGGTCGGAGCGCAGCACCGCGAGGTGGATCGCCGACAGCTCTGCCGACGGGTCGGCGCCCAGCTCGCCGGCGAGGACCCGCCGTGCGTCCTCGAAGGCGGCCAGTGCCTCCGCCGGGCGGCCCGCGGCGTACAACGCGCGCATGAGCTGCCCGCGCGAGCGTTCCCGCAACGGGTGCGCGGCGACCCGTTCCTGCAGCTCGGGCAGCAGGTCGCGGTGCCGCCCGAGGGCGAGGCCCGCCTCGGCGAGGTCCTCGGCCGCCGACAGGCGCAGCTCCTCCAGCCGGGCCGCCTGGGCGGGCGCGAACGGCGCGTCGGGCACGTCCGCGAGCGCCGGGCCGCGCCACAGGGCGAGAGCCTGGTCGAGCAGGCCGGCGGCCCGGGCGGGGTCGCCCGCGTCGAGCGCCCGCCGCCCCTCGGCCGCCAGCCGCTCGAAGCGCGGCGCGTCCACGTCGTCCGGGTCCACCGCCAGCCGGTAGCCCGCCGGCTCCCGCACGACCAGGTCGCCGAGGTGCTGGCGTAGCCGCGACACCTGGGCCTGCAGCGCGTTCGTCGCCCCGGACGGCGGCTCGGCGCCGTAGAGGCCGTCGATCAGGCGGTCGGTGGTGACGACCTTCCCGGCATTGAGGACCAGCAGGCCGAGCAGCGCGCGCAGCCCGGGCCCGCCGACCGGCACCGGGTGGTCGCCGTCGGGCCGCGCCTCCGTCGGGCCGAGGATGCCGAACCGCATGGCCATGATTGTCCCGCATCGCCCGGCCAGGCGCGGTGTGGAGCGGTGCGGCTCAGCGGCGGACCGCCTCCGCGATCGCCTTCAGCCGGGCCGCGGAGGCGAGGCCGCCGTGGTACCAGTGGATCTCGGCGGCGCCGGCCGCCGTGTAGGCCTCGGCCAGGAACGACAGCGCCGCGCCGTCCGCCGGGCGCGGGGGCAGGGCCAGCACGTACGCGCCCACGCGGGGGCCGAGCCGGCCCAGGGCGCGCAGCCCGGCCTCGTCCACCTCGGGGGCGTTCCAGCAGTTGCCGACGAGCAGGTCGACGTCCACCCCTTGGGGGACGGTCGCGAACGGGCCGGTCGCCCATGGGTCGGCGTTGGCGTGCAGGGCGATCTTCAGGTCCGGCCGGATCGCCCGGGCCTGCGCCAGCAGCAGGTCGCGCAGTTCGCCGGCCAGACCGGTGCGCAGGTCGCGCACCGGGTCCGCGAGGTCGCCGAGCGCCTCCTCGACCGAGCCGGGCGCGCCGTCGACGCCCGCCCGCACCCGCGCGCGGACCTCGGCTACGTCCATCCCGGCCGTCTCGAAGCGGCGTACGCAGGCCGCGCAGAAGCACAGCGACAGCAGCGCGATCTGGGCGGGCGACCAGTCGGCGCCGTCGGTCTTCTCGTGGTGGCCGCCGTGGCGGAAGCCGAGGGCGCCGCACGCCTCCAGGATCAGCGCGTCGGGGTCGCCGATCTCGACGATCTCGTGGACCAGCGTGCGGCAGTAGTCGCGCACGTCGGCCGCCGCCGGGCACAGCGCGTAGGGGTAGGTCTCGCCGAAGGCGTTGGTGACGACCAGGTCGGGGTTGGCCGAGCCGAGCAGCGTGTTGTGGGTCAGCACGGTCCACGCCTGAACCGGCAGGCCGGCGGCGCGCAGGGCGTCCCTGGCCTCCCCGAACGGATCGTCCGAGTCCACCCACGACGGCGTGCCGGGCACGAGCCGGTTGCCCTTCCACGCCTCCTCGCGTACGGGGACGTAGCAGGCCGCGTGCCGGGCGTCGACCAGCCGGTGGGCCGGATGGGCGGGGGTCGCGGCGCGGGTCGTGTGGTAGGACGCGGCGAGCGCCACCGCGTCGACGCCGAGCGCCTTGAGGCGCGCGGCGGCGCCGGGGTCGCCGACGATGTCCCAGGGGTAGGCGTAGATGACGTTCACCGAATCCTCCGGAGGAAGCCCGGTCCTTTTGGGCCGGGAGGAACCTGGAGCTCGCAGGGGATGGCCCGGCGGAGTCGGGACAGCCCAGAGCGTGAACCGCTTGTGACTTGCTGCTTTCCCTGACGGTGAGGCAAAGCGCTTGTAAAATGCGAACATGCGTACGGCCTACAAGGTGCGGGTCTACCCCACTCCCGAACAAGCTGCGGTGCTGAACCGCACCTTCGGCTGCGTACGCCTGGTCTGGAACAGGGTCCTGGCGTGGCGGCAGGCCCGCTACCGGGACGAGGGGGTGACGACCTCTTACGCGCAGACCGATCGGTATCTGACCGAGTTGAAACGCGACGGCGGCCACGACTTCCTGTACGAGGTTTCTAGCGTCCCGCTGCAGCAAGCTTTGCGGCACCAGTACACGGCGTTCGTGAGCTTCTTCGCCGGACGCGCCCACTACCCGCGGTTCAAGTCCCGTTACGGCCGCCAGCGCGCGACCTACACCCGCAGCGCGTTCCGCTGGCGCGACGGCCGGTTGCATCTGGCGAAGATGGACGACCCGATCGCGTTCGTGTGGTCCTGGCCCGAGATCGACCCCACCAGTATCACCCCGACCACGGTGACCGTCTCCCGCGAACCCGACGGCCGCTGGTACGCCTCCATCGCGGTGGAGACCGGCACCGGACCTGAACCGCTGCCCGGCACCGGCCGCCAGGCCGGGATCGACCTCGGTGTGAGCGACTTCGCCGTCCTGTCCACCGGTGAGAAGATTCCCAACCCGCGCCATCTGGAGCGCAAGGCGCGCAACCTGGCCCGCTACCAGCGGCGTGTGGCACGTAAGCAGCGTGGGTCGAACAACAGGGCCAAGGCCAAGGCGAAGGTCGCCCGCGCCCACACCAAGGTGCGGGACGCCCGCGCCGACTTCCTGCACCGAACCTCCACACGGCTGGTCCGTGATCACGACCTGATCGTGATCGAAGACCTCAACGTCACGAGCATGGTCCGCAACCGATCCTTGGCGCGGGCGATCTCCGATGCCGGGTGGGGCGAGTTCCGCCGTCAACTGGAGTACAAAACCCAGCGGTACGGGCGGCGTCTGGTCGTGATCGACCGCTGGTATCCCAGCTCGAAGACGTGCAGCGCGTGCGGGCACCTGCTTGCCACACTCAGCCTGTCCACCCGGCACTGGTCGTGCCCGGGGTGCGGCGCCCGGCACGACCGGGACGTCAACGCCGCCAAGAACATCCTGGCCGCTGGTCGAGCGGTGTCCGCCTGTGGAGCTGACGTGAGTCCGCAAGGGTCTTCCCTTCGGCGGTCGGCGGTCGGCGGTGAAGCAGGAAGCCCAGCCCGGGAGGGCGGGAATCCCTCGCCTTTGGCAGCCCTCAGGCGGGGGAGGAAGTCAACAGCGTGGCCTCCGTGCTGAGAAGGACGGGTCGATGGACCGCATGTAGGTCGTGTCGTCGCGGGAGCGGACCCCGCACTTTTCATACTGCTCGTTCATGATTGCGAGGGCGTCGCGGTCGAGCTCCACCCCGAGCCCCGGGCCGTCCGGCACCGGGACCGCGCCGTCCACGAACCTCAGCGCGCCGGGGGCGACCACGTCCTGGCCGTCCTGCCAGGGGGTGTGGGTGTCGCAGGCGTGGGTGACCGCCGGGGTGGCGGCGGCCAGGTGCGTCATGGCGGCGAGGCTGATCCCGAGGTGGGAGTTGGAGTGCATGGACAGCTCGATGCCGAAGGTCTCGCACAGCGTGGCGATGTGCGCAGAGCGCACAAGACCGCCCCAGTAGTGGTGATCGGTCAGCAGCACCCCGATGGCTCCCTGGCGTACGGCCGGAGGGATGTGCTCGGGGGTGACGACGCACATGTTCGTGGCGAGCGGCATCGGCACCTCGGCGGCGACCCGCGCCATGCCCTCGATGCCCTCGGTGGGGTCCTCCAGGTATTCGAGCACGCCGTCGAGCTCGCGGCCGACCCGGATGGAGGTCTCCACGCTCCAGACGGCGTTGGGGTCGAGGCGCAGCGGATGCTCCGGGAACGCCGCACGCAGCGCGCGGATCGCCTCGACCTCCTGGTCGGGCGGGAACACGCCGCCCTTGAGCTTGATCGAGCGGAAGCCGTACGCGCCGATCAGCAGGCGGGCCTGCTCGACCACCCCCTCGGGGTCGAGGGCGGCGCCGAAGCCGTCGTCCGGCGCGCCCGGATGACCGGCCCACTTGTAGAAGAGGTAGGCGCTGTAGGGCACGGCGTCGCGCACCCGGCCGCCGAGGAGGTCCACGACGGGCCGGTCCGCCGCCTTGCCGCGGATGTCGAGGCAGGCGACCTCGAAGGGGGAGAAGATCCGGTCGACGGTCTTGGCCCGTGAGGAGGTGCCGGTCAGGCCGTGCAGGTCGGTGACGACGTCGGCCCCGACGAGGCCGGCCACGGTGGCGTACATCGCGTTGCCGCCGTAGACGTCGTGGCCGATCAGCGCCTCGGCGGCGGCCCGCACCCGGACGAGGTGGTCGAGGTCGCCGTAGGTCTCCCCGAGACCGGTCAGCTCTTCGTCGGTGACGACCTCGACGATCGTGCGCAGCGCCCACGGCTCGTGGACGCCGGCGGCGTTGAGCAGCGGCGGATCGCGGAAGGCGACCGGCGTGACGTTGATCTCGCGGATCCTCATCCCACCAGCTCCAGCCCGGTCGCGATGAGCTTGTCCAGCCGGGCGACGTGCTCGGGGGCCGCGTCGACGAGCGGCGGCCGGACCCGGCCCACGTCGAGGCCGCGCAGGGCGACGCCCGCCTTGACGAGCGAGACGGCGTAGCCGGGCACGAGGTCGCGCAGCTCGACCAGGGGCCGGTAGAAGCCGCCGAGCAGGCGCCGCACCAGCTCGTCGTCCCCGGCGGTCACGGCCTTGTGGAAGGCCAGGGCCACCTCGGGCAGGAAGCAGAACACGGCGGAGGAGTACAGGCTGACGCCGATGCCCCGGTAGGCGGCCACGGTCATCTCGGCCGTCGGCAGCCCGTTGAAGAACGTGAAGTCGCGGTCGGTCGCCTCCCGGACGGCGAGGACGATCCGCTGCATGGCGTCGATGTCGCCGAGGCCGTCCTTGAACCCGGCGACGTTGGGGATCTCGGTCAGCGCCGCCGCGGCGGCGGCCGTGAAACGGGCGTTGGCCCGCTGGTAGACGATGATCGGCAGGTCGGTGGCGGCCGCGACCTCGCGGACGTAGCGCACCAGCCCTTCCGCGGGCGCGCTGACCAGGTACGGCGGCAGCAGCAGCAGACCGTCCGCGCCCGCCTCCGCGGCCCTGCGCGCGCACTCGCGGGCGAACGGGAGCGCGCCGCCGGCGCCGCCCAGGACGGGAACCCGCCCGGCCGCCGACTCGACGGCGATCCGCACCACCCGCGTGTACTCGTCGATGCCCAGCGCGTTGAACTCGCCCGTGCCGCAGGCGGCGAACACCCCGCCCGCACCCTCGGCGACACCGCGCGTCACGTGCGTGGCCAGCACGTCCTCGGCCAGCTCACCGTCCGCGCCGAACGGTGTGACCGGAAAGAAGAGAACGCCGTCGAGCTGCATCCGCCCACTCCCTTGGTGTCCATATATATGGACAAAGTTCTTCAATATGTCCACGACGCTAGCTGTGTGATCTCGCGAAAGTCAACCGAGGTCATCCCCGACGGCTCGATGGTCAGGCCGGACCACCTGTTCACGTACTCGAACTGGCTCTGCAATTGCGTTTACTTGCCAGCAAAAACGATAAGAATTGGCAACAGTTGCGTCAAGAATCTATCTCGGGTCAGATATGTGAATCTTGCCCGTACTTGTGAACGGTTGGGAATTGCTGCGAGACTGGCGCCGTTCGCCAATGACACGGTCCGTACGCCGCGCGGACGATCACGGGGCGCCGCCCACGGCGCGGGCGCCCGGGCCGCGCTTGCCGCAGGGCCGATCCGACAGGAGGCACATGCGAATTCTCATGACCGGCGCGGCGGGCGGCGTCGGCACCCTGCTGCGACCCCGGCTGGCCGGGGAAGGGCGCGTGCTGCGCCTGCTCGACGTCGTCCCGCTGGAGGCGGGGCCGGGTGAGGAGGCGGTGACCGCCGACATCACCGACCCGGAGGCGATGGACGCGGCGATGGACGGCGTGGACGCGGTGCTGCACCTCGGCGGCCACAGCCTCGAACAGCCGTGGGCGGACATCCTGCAGGTCAACATCAACGGCACCTACGTGGTGCTGGAGGCCGCGAGGCGGGCCGCGGTGCGCCACGTCGTGCTGGCCAGCAGCAACCACGCGGTCGGGTTCTTCCCGCGCGACGCGGGCGAGGCCCCCGACTACCTGTTCCCACGCCCGGACACCTTCTACGGCGTGAGCAAGGTGACCAAGGAGGCACTCGGCTCGCTCTACCACGACCGGTACGGCATGCACGTCACCTGCCTGCGGATCGGCTCGTGCTTCGAGCGGCCCAGGGACGTGCGCATGCTGTCGACCTGGCTGTCGCCGGACGACTGCGCGCGGCTGGCCGAGGCGTCGCTCGCGGCGGACGGCTTCCACGTGGTGTGGGGGGTGTCGGCCAACACGCGCCGCTGGTGGTCGCTGGAGGAGGGCCGGGCCATCGGCTACGAGCCCAAGGACGACGCGGAAATCTACGCCGATAAGCTGATCGCCGAGCACGGCGAGCCCGATCTCGGGGAGCTGCCGCACTCGCTGGTCGGCGGGGCCTTCTGCGGCCCCCGCTACGACGTCGAGAATCTCACAGCGGGGAGCTGAGGTGACTGACCAGGTGAACGATGCCGTCCAGTCGGCGGTCGAGCGGGCCGCCGCGGCGGGGCAGGCGTGGCGGGCGACGCCCCCGGCCGAGCGCGCCGCCGTGCTCGAAGGCGTCGCCGACGCCCTGCTGAAGCACGCCGAGGAGCTGTGGCCGGCCGCGGCGGAGGAGACCCGGCTGCCGGAGGCGCGGCTGCGCGGCGAGATCGCCCGTACGGCCGCGCAGTTCCGGCTGTTCGCCGACGTCCTGCGGGACGGCGGGTGGGTGGAGGCGGTGATCGACCACCCCGACCCCGGTGCCACCCCGCCGCGTCCCGACGTGCGCCGGATGAACCACCCGCTCGGCGTCGTGGCCGTCTTCGCGGCCAGCAACTTCCCCTTCGCGTTCTCGGTGGCGGGCGGCGACACGGTGTCGGCGCTCGCGGCCGGCTGCCCGGTCGTGGTGAAGGCCCACGAGGGGCACCCCCGCACCTCCGACCTGACCGCCTCCGTCGTACGGCAGGCCCTGCCCGACCCCGGCCTGCTCGGGCTCGTGCACGGGTTCGAGACGGGGGCCCCGCTGGTGCGGCACCCGCTCGTCACGGCGGTCGGCTTCACCGGCTCGGTCGCGGGCGGGACGGCCATCCAGAAACTGATCGACGAGCGGCCCGACCCGATCCCGTTCTACGGCGAGCTGGGCAGCGTCAACCCGGTCGTCGTGCTGCCCTCGGCCGACCCCGCCGAGGTGGCCTCGGGGTTCGCGGCGTCGCTGACGCTGGGGGTGGGGCAGTTCTGCACCAACCCCGGCCTGGTGTTCGTCCCCGCGGACGGAGGCTTCGAGCAGGCCGTCGCCGAGGCGGTCGGCGCGACCAGCGGCGGGCCCATGCTGACCGACAAGATCCGCGAGGGCTACCTGCGGGCGTCCGGCCGGCTGGCCGAGCGGCTCACCGTGCTGGCCGGCGGGGGCACGGTGGACGGCATCACCCCGCAGGTCTTCGCCGCCGATCTGGAGGCGTTCGCGGACGGGCTGCCCGAGTTGGCGGAGGAGTGCTTCGGCCCGTCGGCGATCGTCGTCCGCTACCGCGACCCCGGCGACCTGCCCGCCGTGCTTCGCCGGCTGCCCGGGTCGCTGACCGCGACCGTCCACGCGGCCGCGCCCGAGGAGGCCCGCGACCTCGTGCCGGTCCTGAACCGGCTGGCGGGGCGGCTCATCTGGAACGGCTGGCCCACGGGCGTCGCCGTCTGCTGGGCGATGCACCACGGCGGCCCCTGGCCCGCCTCCACCGCCCCGGCGCACACCTCCGTCGGCGCGGCCTCGATCAGGCGCTGGACGACCCCCGTGGCGTACCAGGACTGGCCGGGGGATCTGCTGCCGCCGGAGCTGCGCGACGACAACCCCCTCGGCGTTCCGCAGCGCGTGGACGGCCGCCTGCGCGTCTGACGCCGCCGCCTGGGTTTCCGCGCCGTTCCCGCTAGGGTTTCCGCGCCGCTCCCGTTTGGGGGCGGCGCGCACGCCTATCCGGGATCGAGTCCGAGGAGCCGGCCGAGGAGTGCGACCTGGTCGGCGTAGTGCCGGACGAACTCGGGGGAGCGGGGATCGACCCCGCAGACGCCTTCGACGACGTGCGGCAGCGTCGTGGTCGCCATCGCGGCGGCCATCAGCATGACGGTGAGGCAGGCCGGGTCCACCTCGTCGGGCAGCCGGCCGGCCGCCTGCCGGGCGCGGACCTCGTCCACGTAGCCCCGCAGCCGCTCCGAGCGCGGCGCCTGGTCGGGGTCGGTCGCCGGCCCTTCGTACTCCAGGCCGCTCCACGCCAGCAGCCGGACACCGTCCGGGTCGTGCAGCACCTCCAGCGCGTACCGGCGGAGCTGCTCGGGCAGCGGCGTGCCGGGCGTCACCAGCTCGCTCTGGCGCTCCCGCCAGCGTTCCCCGAGGGCCCGATAAAGGCCTTCCTTGCCGTCGAAGTAGTACGAGATCAGCTGCTGGTTGACGCCGGCCCTGGCGGCGATCGCGCTGAGCCGTGCCCCCGCGTACCCGTGCGCGGCGAACTCCACCGTCGCGGCGTCGAGGATGAGCCGGCGGGTGCGGTCCGGGTCGCGCTGCCGTTCCTGGGGTTGGGGAGACCGGCGTGGCTTCGTGGGCACGCCCCGATCGTACAGCCGGCGGTCATAATCAACCGGACGATTGACACAGTTTTAGGTTCGGTTGATTATCGGAGGGGCGGGGCCGGCGTTCTGGACGACCCCGCCGGGCACAGACGGGAGCCGCGGCGATGACCGGACCGTACGACCGCAGGACCGCCGTCCTCATCGTGGGAGGAGGCATCACCGGCCTGTCCGCCGCGCTCTTCCTCACCCGTCTGGGGGTCCGCCCGATGCTGGTCGAACGGCATCCGTCCACGGCGATCACGCCGCAGGCGCGGGCGTTCAACCCGCGCTCGATGGAGATCTACCGTGCCGCGGGCCTGGAGGAGGAGATCCGCGGGCGTCAGTCGATCCTGGCCGGTCTTCCGGAGATGATCGGCGCGGACACGCTGGCCGGGCGGGAGCGCTTCCGGGTCGACCTGCTCGCGCACGTCCGGCCGCCCGCGGCGGTCAGCCCCGCCGACTGGGCGATGATCGACCAGGACGAGCTGGAACGCGTCGTGCGCGCCCATGCCGAGGGCGGCGGCGCGGAGGTGTGCTTCGGCACCGAGCTGGTCTCCTTCGACGCCGACGACGACGGTGTGACGGCCGTCGTCCGCGACCTCGCCACCGGCGCCGCACGCCGCGTCCGCGCCGATTATCTGGTCGCCGCCGACGGCCACCGTGCGGGCGTCCGCGACCGGCTCGGCATCGGCGCGGACCGGCCCGGACCCACCACCGACGTGTCGTATTTCGTCTTCGACGCCGATCTGTCCGCCGTGCTGCGGGGGCGGCGCTTCCTGCTGGCCTACCTCGACCGGCCGGCGCCGGGCACGGTCCTGGTGCCGCTGCGGACGTACGGACGGTGGATGCTCGGGGTGCCCGCGCATCCGGAGCAGCCCCAGGGCGACTTCTCGGATGAGCGTTGCGCCGAGCTGGCCCGCCTCGCGACCGGGGTGGCGGACCTCGACGTCACCCTCGTGCCCCCCGTGCCGGGGCGGCCGGGAACGGTGTCCCGCAGCACGATCGGCGGCTGGATCGCGCACCGCTTCCGGGCCGGGCGGGTGTTCTTCGCGGGCGACGCGGCCCACGTCGTGCCGCCCGCGGGTTCGTACGGCGCGAACACCGGCATCGCCGACGCGCACAACCTGGCGTGGAAACTCGCCGCCGTGCTCGCGGGCCGGGCGGGACAGGCGCTGCTGGACACCTATGAGCGGGAACGCCTTCCGGTCGCGCGGCTGACGCTGGAGACCGCGACGCGGCACCTCGCCGGCCGCCGCACGGGAGGGGACGTCACCGGGGTCGACGACGTGACGATGATCTTCGGTTACCGGTACGACTCCGCGGCGATCATCCCGGAGACACCGGCCTTCGAGACACCGGCCCTAGAGACACCGGCCTTCGCGGCGCCGGCCGAGGATCCCCGCGCTCCCAGCGGGCGCCCGGGTCTGCGCGCACCGCACGTGTGGCTGGAGCGGGCGGGGATCAGGCTGTCCACGCTCGACCTGTTCACGGGCGCCTTCACGCTGCTGACCGGCCCGGACGGCGGGGAGTGGGCCGCCGCGGCCGCGCGGGAGGCCGGGCTGGAGGTCCATCGGATCGGCGCCGGCCTGCGCGACCCCGAGGACCGGTTCCCCGGTGCCTACGGCATCACGAAGACCGGCGCGGTCCTCGTCCGGCCCGACGGCTTCGTCGCCTGGCGCGCACGCGAACTGCCCGCGCTCCCGGGGCGCCTGTTACGGGATGCGCTGACGCGCCTGCTCGGCCTGGACGGCGCGCCGCCCGACCGGCCGGTCCTGCCGGCCTGGCCCGGCCCTCCGCCGCCCCGATAACCTGGACTTCCAGGTGTGAGGATCGGGGGTCTCGCCATGGCCGACGTGGTGGACCGGTATTTCAGCGCGTACAACGCCCACGACCTGGAGGCGGTCATGCGGTGCTACTGCGCCAAGCCCGTCACGGTCGTCCCGGGCGGGCCCGCGGAGGGCCGCTCGGAGGTGGCGTCCTACCACACCGGCATCTGGCAGGCCTTCCCCGACGTCCACGCCACGGTGCTGCAGAAGGTCGCGGACGCCGGGACCACGGCGGTCGCCGCGGTGGGGACCGGCAGGCACACCGGGCCGTTCCCGATCACCACGGGCGAGGTCCTCCAGGCCACCGGGCGGTACGTCAGCGTACGGTGCTGCTGGTTCTTCGGCACCGAGGGCGGCCTGATCGTCGACCAGCAGGTCTTCTACGACCAGCTTGAGCTGTATCTCCAGCTCGGGCTTCCGCTGGCCCGCCTCGGCGTGTGACGCGGGGGGACGCGCGGCCCCTCCGGGGGGAAGGGCCGCACGCCGCCGGCCGTCAGTGGATCTCGCCGGCCCCGGCGTGCCGGGAGACCTCCCTGCGCACGGTCGCGGCGGGGTCGATGGTCGTGTGGAGGGTCGGGGTCCAGCCCGCGTCGGAGCCGAGGTCGGGGTCGTTCTTGGCGTTGTAGGCGGCGACCAGGTCGAGCGGGGTCTCCCCGCCGCCGACCCGCAGCAGGTTGCCCTTGGCCGTCAGCGTCGTGCCGCCCCAGTTGTAGAGCAGGTCGGCGGGGTCGACGCTCCGGCTCAGCCGGAAGTAGTTGTTCTCCGCGTAGATCTGGGACTCCACACCCACGCCCAGCGCGTACTCGAAGGGCCCGGCGTCGGGCACCTGGTAGTAGTTGTTGTAGACGTGCACCTTGCCGAAGCGGACGCGCGGCAGCCGCTGGAGGTTGTTGTAGAACTCGTTGTGGTGCACGGTGACGCTGAGCTTGCCCCGGTCGGTCGCGGGGTTGTTGGTCGAGCCGATCAGCATGGTCTTGTCGTGGTCCGTGAACTTGTTCCATGACACGGTCACGAAGTCGGACCCGGCCGTGATGTCCGCCTGGCCGTCGTGCACCTGGTAGGGCCGGCCGAAGTAGAACGGCTGCGCCGAGTCGGGGTTGTCCCCGTCGCTGAACGTGTTGTGGTCGATCCAGACGTGGGTCGAGCCGGTGACCGAGATGTTGTCGTAGAGGGAGTTCCAGTTGCCCTCGGCGCCGTCGGTGGGGTCCCACTGGGGGAAGCAGTCGGCGGCGTCCTCGAACCGGATGTTGCGGATGATGACGTTGTCGGCCTTGTCCACGTGCAGGTTGACGCCCCGGATGGTCGCTCCGGGCAGGCCCACGATGGTGGTGCCGGACGGCACCTTGAGCTTGATGTACTTCGTCTGCGCCGCGGCGGAGGCGGCCCGCGCGTCCTCCAGCGGCCCGGACGGCTCGGTGTCGCGGCCCCACACGGCCGGGTCGTACGCCGCGAGGTAGCCGGCCAGCGTGTAACCGCCGGTGGCGAAGTCCGCGCAGGTCCTGTCGACGTCGACGACGCCCTTGACGTAGATGATGCGGGGGCCGGGGGAGGCGAGGGCCGCGGCCAGGCCGGCGCGGTCGGTGACCACGCGGACGTTGGCGGCGGGGGCCGCCGCGCCGCCGGTGGTGCCGGTGCCGGCCGAGGCCCAGCCGTCGCCCGCGGGCAGCGTCTGCCTGCCGAGGTCGGGCCGCGGGGCGGCCGCGGCGGGGCCCGCCCCGAGCACGGGGACGGCGGCCGCGACCGCGAGGGCGGCCGACAGGAGTAGGGATCTTCCGGGCATGACTGTCTCCGTTCTGCGATCGCTCCCCCGAAACTCGTCGCCCGGCGCTCAGGCCGGATCGGGCGACCGCTCCAGTTCGTCGAGAAGGGCGAGACCGCGGTCGATCAGCGCGGCGAGCCTGTCGATGTGCTCGGGGCTGGGATCGGACAGCGGCCGGCGGACGGGTCCCACGTCCAGACCACGCAGGCGTACGCCCGCCTTGATGAGCGAGACGGCGTATCCCGGGCCCTCGCCGCGCAGGTCGACCAGGGGCCGGTAGAAGCCCTCGATCAGACGGTTCGCGACGTCGTCGCGACCGTCCCGCAGCGCCTCGTAGCAGGCGAGCGCGAGGCCGGGGAGGAAGCAGAAGACGGCGGAGGAGTAGCGGACCACGCCGAGGTCCCGGTAGCCGGCCTGGGACAGCTCCGCCGTCGGCAGGCCGTTGAAGTACAGCATGGAGGGCGGGGCGGTCTCGATGATCCGGCGCATGAGGCCGAGATCGCCGTAGCCGTCCTTGAGCCCGATGACACCCGGGTGCTCCGCGAGCGCCGCGACCGTCTCCGGCTCGAAGACGGCGTTGTCGCGCTGGTAGAGGATGACCGGCAGCCGGGTGCCGTCCGCGATCGCCTCGTAGTGGCGGCGCAGGCCGTGCTGGCCCGCCTGCACGAGGTACGGCGGCAGCGCGAGCAGGGCCGAGGCCCCGCCGTCCTCGGCCGCTCTGGCGAACTCCAGGGCCATCGCGGTGCCGTAGCCGGTCCCGGCGACCACCGGGACGCGCCCGGCGGCCTCCTCGACGGCCGCGGCCACGCAGGCGGCGTAGTCCCGCAGGCTGAGCGAGGGGAACTCGCCGGTGCCGCAGCAGGCGAACACCGCGCCGCACCCCGCCTCGACGCCCTGCCGTACGTGCCGGCGGAACACCTCGAGGTCGAGCCGCTCCTCCTCGTCGCACGGCGTGACCGGGAAGAACAGCAGGCCGTCGAACGTCACCGGCATTCTCCGTCATCCTCCTGCGTCATCCATCTGAACCTGATTCATATTCGTGAACACCGGGACCGTACGGCGCGCGGCGGCGCGTGGTCAAGACGCGCACCCCAAGAGGGCGAATGTTTCGAAAAGGACACGGGTCCTTGACAGGACCGAGGCCCGAACATCACCGTTGATCCGTCCACGCTTGTGAACGAAGTTCAGGAATATGTCCTGACCGAGTTTCGAAAAGTCACAGAGGAGATGCGCCGGTGACGACGATGCGCCGCAGGGCCGTGCCGTACCTGCTGATCTCGCCGACGGTCGCGCTCATCGCGGCGTTCCTCGTCTATCCCATCGGCAGCGTCGCGTACTACAGCCTGCAGCACCAGAACCTCACCAGGCCATGGGCCAACGGCTTCGCCGGGCTGGACAACTTCCGGCGGATGCTGTTCGAGGACGAGCTGTTCTGGCAGAGCCTCGGTTTCACCGCAAAGTGGGTGATCGTCGAGGTCGGCCTGCAGTTGCTCCTCGGACTCGCGCTCGCCCTCATCGTCAATGAAAGTTTCATCGGCCGGGGACTCGCCCGGTCGCTGGTCTTCTCCCCGTGGGCCGTCTCCGGGGTGCTGACGACGGGCATCTGGATCCTGCTCTACACCCCCAGCACCGGAGTGCTGCGGTTTCTCGGGCAGCCGGAGGCGGCGGTCCTCGGCAACCCCGACACGGTCTTCCCGGCCGTCGTGGTGACCGAGTTGTGGCGCGGCGTGCCGTTCTTCGCGATCCTCCTGCTCGCCGGCCTCCAGGGCATCCCGGGCGAGCTGTACGAGGCCGCGGCGGTGGACGGGGCGGGCCGGACGAGGCGCTTCTTCCACGTCACGCTGCCGCACCTGCGGGACGCGATCGTGCTGGCCACCCTGCTGCGCGGGGTCTGGGAGTTCAACAACGTCGACCTGCTCTACACGCTCACCGGCGGCGGTCCCGCACAGGCGACGACCACGTTGCCGCTGTACGTGGCCCAGCGCGCCGTCGACTCCAAGGACTTCGGGTACGGCTCGGCGCTGACGATGGCGGGCTTCGTGATCCTGCTGTTCTGCTCCATCCTCTACCTCCGGCTGAACCGGTTCGGGGAGGACCGAGACCGATGAAGAGGCGAGGGTTTTCGCAATGAGCGCCGACGTCATGACCCGCCCCCGCAGCCGGGCGGCGGTGCCCGCGGGGGCACGCCGCCGTCGTTCGAAGAGGAAGGACCCCGGCCGTGTGCTGCGGCTCTACATCCCCCTCGGGCTGTATCTGGTCTTCACCCTCGTGCCGTTCTACTGGATGCTCGTGTTCGCCCTGCGGCCGGCGGGATCGACCGACCCCGTCCCCTGGCCGATCACGTTCGAGCACTTCGAGACCGTCTGGAACGACATCGGCTACGCGGTCTTCTTCAAGAACAGCGTGATCGTCGGGGTCTGGTCGCTGCTGTTCACCACGGTCATCGCGGTGATGGGCGGGTACGCGCTGGCGCGCTACCGGTTCCGCGGCCGGAGCCTGTTCATGGTCGTGCTGCTGTGCACCCAGTTCATCCCCGGCGCGATGATGCTGATCCCGCTGTTTTCGATCTTCAAGTCGCTCGGCCTGATCAACAGCCTGGGGAGCCTCGTCCTCGCCGACACCGTGTTCAACCTGCCTCTGTCGATCATCCTCATGAGCGGTTTCATCTCGGCCGTGCCGTTCACGGTGGAGGAGGCCGCGATGGTCGACGGCTGCACGCGGTTCCGCGGCTTCCTCGCGATCGTGCTGCCGCAGCTGCGGCCCGGCCTGATCGCCGTGGGGTCGTTCGCGTTCATCCACACGTGGAACAACTTCCTGTTCGCGCTGATGTTCGTCAGCAAGCAGGACAGCTTCACGATCCCCGTCGGTCTCAGCTACACGATCGGGGAGTACAGCGCCGACTTCGGGGCTCTAGCGGCCGGGGGCGTCGTCGCCGCCCTGCCGGTGGTCTGCGTGTTCGCTGTGGTCCAGCGCTATCTCGTGCACGGCATCAGCGCCGGCGCGGTCAAGGGATAGCACCCCCCACCCATTCAGAGACCAGCCTGTCGAGAGCAGGAGGACACAGATGAGAATGAAAGTGGCCTGGGCGGCGCTCGCCGTTCTCGCCGTCACCGCCACGGGATGCGGGTCGGACTCGGGCTCGGGTTCCGGCGACGGCTCCGGCAAGACGACCATCACGTTCTGGGACAACAACGGGGGTACTCGCACCCCGATCTACCAGGAGCTGATCAAGCGGTTCGAGGCGGCCAACCCCTCGATCCACGTCGAGTACGTCGGCGTCCCGATCGCGTCCGTCCAGCAGAAGTACGACACCGCCATCGCGGGCGGGGACACCCCCGACGTCGGCGGCGTCACCACGTCGTACCTGGCCAACCTGACCGGTCAGCAGGCGCTGGAGCCGGCCGACGACTGGCTGTCCAAGAGCTCGGTGAACGGCAAGCTGGCCACGCCGATGCTCGACTCGGTCCGCAAGACCGTGCCCGACGGCAAGCTCTACCTCGTGCCGGGCACCTCCAACATGGACGTGGTGTGGTACCTGAAGGACAAGCTCCAGCAGGCGCCGAGCACCTGGGACGAGTTCTTCACCAGCGCCGACGAGCTGACCAAGAAGCCCGACGAGTACGGCTACACCATCCGCGGCGGCGCCGGCTCGATCTTCCAGATCCTCGCCGAGATGTACTCCTACTCGGGCGTGGGCGAGTTCTTCGACGCCTCGGGCAAGAGCACGGTCAACGACCCGAAGAACGTCGAGTTCCTCGGCAGGATGGCCGGGCTGTACAAGAAGGACACCCCCGAGGCCGACGTCACCAACGACTTCCCGAAGATGGTCGCCGCGTTCGGCACCGGGAAGATCGCGATGATGCACCACAACCTGGGCTCCTACAACGACCACGTCAAGGCGCACGGCAAGGACAAGATCGCCGCCTTCGCGCTGCCGACCGGCCCCGGCGGCAAGCGGACCATCGTGGCCAACCCCGTGGACGGGTTCGCGGTGTTCAAGAACAGCGAGCACAAGGACGCCGCCTGGAAGTTCGTGGAGTTCCTGGTCTCCCACGACAGCAACAGCTACTGGAACCAGCAGACCGGCCAGATCCCGGCCAACACCGAGGCGCAGGGCGACTCCTGGCTGCAGGACCTCCAGCACGTGAAGACGGCCGTCGAAACGCTGAACGACCCGAACACCCAGGTCGTGTCCCCGCCCTACTACCTGCCGCAGTTCTCCTCCATCACCAAGGCCGACACCGAGCCCCTCTTCCAGAAGGTCCTGCTCGGCCAGATGAAGCCCCAGGAGTTCCTCGACACCCTGGCGCAGAAGCTGACCGACGCCCAGGCCGAATGGAAGAAGGCGACCGGCGGCTGATCGAGCCCGCCGGCATCCGGGACCGGGCCGGTGCGTCCCTGACCGCGCACCGGCCCTCCGGGCCCGGACGGCACGGTCCCTCCCGAACTCACCGACGAAAGGGAAGAGTCCATGGCGGTAGTCGAACGCGTCATCGTCACGCTCTTCACCACGGTCACCAAATCCGTGGTGGACGGGCACGGCCACCGGCATCCCGGGCCGCCCAGGGAGGTGCGGGAGGCGCTGCTGGCCGTCACCGACAGCGACGGCGCGACCGGGTACTGCCTGGCCGCGCCGGACACCGTCAGGGAGGCGGTGATCAGCGGCCACATCGGCCCCGCACTGGTCGGCCAGGACAGCCTCGACCGGGAGCGGCTGTGGCACCGCGTCGCCCGCCGGCAGCGGGGCGCCCAGGGCAACCTGTCCGACCGCGCGCTCAGCGCCGCCGACCAGGCCCTGTGGGACCTCGCGGGGCGCAAGCTCGGCCTGCCCGTCTGGAAGCTCCTCGGCGGCGCCCGCTCCGAGGTGCCCGCCTACGCGAGCACCATGTGCGGCGACGACATCCCCGGCGGCCTGGCCACCCCCGAGGACTACGCCGCCTTCGCCAAGGAGCTGGTGTCCCGCGGCTACCGCGGGATCAAGCTGCACACCTGGATGCCGCCCATGCCGTACGGCGTGGACCGCGACATCGAGGCGTGCGCCGCGGTCCGCGAGGCGGTCGGGCCGGACATCGCGCTCATGCTCGACAGCAACCACTGGTACTCCCGCTCCGAGGCCCTGACCCTCGGCCGGGCCCTCGACGAGCTGAACTTCACCTGGTACGAGGAGCCCATGGAGGAGGCGTCGGTACAGTCGTACCGATGGCTCGCCGACCAGCTGAAGACGCCGATCCTCGGGCCGGAGACCTCCTGGGGCAAGCACATGGCCCGGGCGGAGTGGGTGGCCGCGGGGGCCTGCGACATCCTCAGGGTGGGCGTCGTCGGATCCGGCGGGATCATCCCGGCGGTGAAGGCGGTCCACCTGGCCGAGTCGTTCGGCATGGACTGCGAGATCCACGGCAACGGCTCCGGCGCGCTGGCCGTGATCGGCGCCACGCTGTGCGGGCAGTGGTACGAGCGGGGGCTGCTGCACCCGCACTCGGACTACGACACACCCGCCCCGCACCTGCGGTCGATCGTCGACCCGCTCGTCGACGGCAGGGTGCGGATGCCGGACACTCCCGGATTGGGGGATGATCTGGATATGGACTACATCGCCTCCCGGACGGTGGCCAGCTGGGGAACCGGCTCACAATAGGAGGTGGACAGGCGGGTCAGGGAGGTACACATGGCGGAACCCGTGCCGCACGTGAAGTCGGCACTCCGGACGGTCGAGCTGCTCGACTTCTTCGCGCAGTATCCCGGACTGCACAGCCTCACCGACCTTCAGGGCAAGCTGGGCTATCCCAAGAGCAGCCTGCACGCCCTGCTGCGCACGCTGGTCGACCTCGGCTGGATCGAGACCGACGTCACCGGCACGCTCTACCGGATCGGCATGCGGGCTCTGCTGGTCGGGGCGACGTACATCGACGGGGACCCGGTGGTCCAGCTCGCGCACGACGCCCTGGACTGGCTGGCCGAGGTGACGGGGGAGACGGTGCACCTCGCCCGGCTCGACCACTTCGACATCGTGTATCTCGCCACGCGCGCCTCGCGGCACTACCTGCGGCCGTTCTCGCGGGTGGGCCGCCGTCTGCCGGCGAGCACCACGTCGCTCGGTAAGGCGATCCTGGCGAGCAGGGACGACGACGAGGTGCGCGCGCTGCTGCCCGCCGAGCTGCCCTCGCTGACGGCCCACACGATCGTGGACGCCGAGGAGCTGCTGGTCGACCTGCGCCGGGTGCGCAAGCAGGGCTACGCGGTGGACCGCGAGGAGAACACCGAGGGGCTGCGGTGCTTCGGCGTCGCGCTGCACATCAGCGACCCGCCGCGCGACGCCATCAGCTGCTCGGTGCCGATCCCGCGCCTGACCCCGGAGCGGGAGAAGGAGATCGCCTCCTGCCTGCTGGAGGCCCGCGAGCGCATCGAGCGCTCCGCCATGCGCCAGCGCCGGGCGTACTGACCGGCGCCCCGCCGCCCGTTCACAGGAGCCGTCCGCACCGGACGACGAGCGCCCCGGGACGTGTCGCCACGCCGCGGGGCGCTTCGCCGTGTCCGCGTGCGCGCCGCCCGGGGAACGCGTGCACCGCCGGGGAAGATCCGGCGAGCATCCCGGAAGATGCGCGGGTCACAGCCCGGACGTGACGATGACGGGGTGACGGTCGCGCTGCCTCCCGCTGCACGGGTCCACCGGCCGCGACCCGACCGGAGCCGCCGCCGTGGTGCCGGTAGCGGCCGCTTCCGTACCCAACCTATGGCGGGGTGAGAGATGACTCTGGTCGAGACCGAGACGTCAGTCGATTTCGACGGTGAGACCCTGGACATCGCGACCGTACGGCGTGTCGCGGAGAACCAGGTGCCGTGCGGCGTGGCGCCCTCCGCGCTGGCCAAGGCCGCGGCCAACAGGCGGCAGTTCGAGGACATCGTCCGGCAGGGCATCCCGGTGTACGGGGTGACCACCGGGTACGGCGAGATGATCTACATGCTCGTGGACACCTCCAAGGAGGTGGAGCTGCAGACCAACCTGGTCCGCAGCCACAGCGCGGGGGTCGGGCCGACCTTCGCCGAGGACGAGGCGCGGGCGATCGTCGCGGCCCGGCTCAACGCCCTCGCCAAGGGCTACTCCGCAGTCCGGCCCGAGCTGCTGGAGCGGCTCGCGCTGTACCTGAACCTGGGGATCACCCCGGCCATCCCCGAGATCGGCTCGCTGGGCGCCAGCGGCGACCTCGCCCCGCTGGCGCACCTCGCGTCCACGGTCATCGGTGAGGGGTACGTCCTGCGCGACGGCCGCCGGGTCGAGACCGGCCCGATCCTGCGCGAGCTCGGCATCGAGCCGCTGCGGCTGCGCTTCAAGGAGGGGCTCGCCCTGATCAACGGCACCTCGGCGATGACCGGGGTCGGCTCCCTGCTCGTCAGCAGGGCGCTGGACCAGGTGCGGCAGGCCGAGATCGTCACCGCGCTGATCTGCGAGGTCCTGCAGAGCTCCACCAGCCCCTTCGTCGCCGACGGGCACGACGTGGCCCGCCCCCACCGGGGGCAGATCGACGCCGCCGCCAACATGCGTGCCCTGCTGCGGGGCAGCCGCCTCGCCGTGGAGCACGGCGACCTGCGGCGGGCGCTCAAGGACGGCGCGGAGGCGTCGCCCGGCGCCGAGGGCGCGGGCGTCCACCGCACCGAGGTCTACCTGCAGAAGGCGTACACGCTGCGGGCGATCCCGCAGGTCGTCGGCGCCGTCAGGGACGCCGTCTACCACGCGTCCGGCACCCTGGAGATCGAGCTCAACTCCTCCAACGACAACCCGCTGGTCTTCGAGGGCAAGGAGGTCTTCCACGGGGCGAACTTCCACGGCCAGCCGGTCGCCTTCGTGATGGACTACCTCACCATCGCCCTCACGCAGCTCGGGGTCTTCTCCGAACGCCGCACCAACCGGCTGCTCAACCGTCATCTCAGCAACGGCCTTCCCGAGTTCCTGGTCGCGGGGGACCCCGGCCTCAACAGCGGGTTCGCCGGCGCGCAGTACCCCGCCACCGCGCTGGTCGCCGAGAACCGGACGATCGGCCCGGCCAGCATCCAGAGCGTCCCGTCCAACGGCGACAACCAGGACGTCGTCAGCATGGGCCTCATCGCCACGCGCAACGCCCGCAGGGTGCTGGAGAACAACCACAAGATCCTGGCGGTGGAGTACCTCTCCGCCGCCCAGGCCGTGGACCTGTCGGGCAGGTACGACGGGCTCAGCCCGGCCGGCAAGGCGGCGTACGAGATGGTGCGCTCGCTGGTGCCGACCCTCGACAGGGACCGTTACATGGCCGACGACATCGAGCTGGTCGCCGCCGCGCTGTCCCGGGGCGAGTTCGTCAACGCGGTCGCCCGCGCCGATCTCGAACTGCGCTGAGCGACCGGCCGGAACGGCGGGACCGAGAGCCGGGGAACGCCCGGGGCGGGACTCCCGCCCCGGGCGTTCCGCGTGCGGGGGCACGGACACGGCACGGGCGCGGTACGGCCACGGCATGGGCCCGTCACGGGCGCGGTACGGACACGGCATGGGCCCGTCACGGGCGCGGAGGCGGGGGAGGAGGGCGCGCGGCGAGCGGAGTGGGGCAGGACCGGCCCCGGTGGCGCGAGGCCGGGAACGGCGAACGCGCCGGATCCCGGGGGAGATCCGGCGCGCCGGTGGTCGTGGTCTCGGCAGGGGCCGCGGCCGGGGCGGCGGTGGCCGTCCCGGCGGGGCTCACAGGTCGAACAGGCTCTTCTTCGCCTGCCGCAGCTCCTCGAACGAGGACAGGTCGGGAACCGTCCAGCCGTCCAGGTCGTACTCGCTCAGGCACTCGTCGACGAACGCCTTGTAGCCGTCGACCTGGCCGTTGGCGATCTGCGCCGACAGCAGCTCCACCCTCGTGTTCTCGTGGTTGCCGGCGTAGTTGCGCTCGTACAGCTCGTGCCGGCCGCCGAACTCGGTGCCGACGGCGTCCCACAGGAGCTTCATCACCTTGATCCGCTCGACCGAGTCGATGCCGTCCGAGCCGCGCAGGTACTTGTCCAGGTACGGCCGGACGTCGGGGTTGCGGAAGTCCTCGGCGCCGGAGTTGACGTAGATGAGGCCGCTGGCGATGTCCTGCTCGACGATCTCCTTGACCCGGGGGTAGCCGATCTGCATGAACCACCGGTAGGCCAGGCCGTACGCCGGGTTGGGCAGGACGGCGCCGTTCACCCACGGGACGGGGTTGCGCGCGGCGGCGTCCGACAGGCCCCAGAACAGGTTGCGCCAGGCCAGCACCTCGCCGATGCGGCTCTGCACGCCCCGGAAGTCCTTGGTCCCGGTGATCTCCACCGCCTTGGCCAGCAGGCCGGCGATGAACTCCAGCTTCACCGCCAGCCGGGTGCACCCGTGGAAGGTGAAGCGCTCGGGGAAGCCGGACCGGCCGGTGAAGAGCTGGACCTTGCCCAGGTGCCCGTAGATGAAGACGTTCTCCCAGGGGATGAGCACCTTGTCCAGCACGAGGATCGTGTCGTTCTCGTCCAGCCGGGAGGACAGCGGGTAGTCGAACGGGCTGCCCATCACGGCGGCCATGGCCGAGTAGGACGGACGGCAGATCAGCTTCAGCCCCGGCGCGCCCATCGGCACGGTCGCGACCAGGGCGAACTTCTTGTCCTTGATCGGCAGGCCGTAGTGGGCGATGAAGTTGTAGTGGGTCAGCGCCGAGCCGGTCGCCACGACCTTGGCGCCGCTCACGACCAGGCCCGCGTCGGTCTCCTTCTCGACGTGCACGAAGACGTCGGCGACCTCGTCCGGCGGCCGGTTGCGGTCGACCGGCGGGTGCACGATCGCGTGGTTCCAGAACAGGACCTTCTCCTGCGACTCGCGGTACCACCGCCGGGCGTTGTCGGAGAAGGGCTCGTAGAACTCCGCGTTCGCGCCGAGCGTGCCGAGGAACGCGCCCTTGTAGTCGGGGCTGCGCCCCATCCACCCGTAGCTCATCCGGGCCCAGGCCGCGATCGCCCGCTGGTCGGCCACCAGGTCGTCGGCGCTGCGCGGGGTGGTGAAGAAGCTGTGGGTGTAGCCGTCGCTGCCGGTGTCGGTCGGCACGACGAGGGCGTCCCGCCGGTCCGGGTCGTGCAGGGCGTCGTACAGCCGCGCCGTCATCCGGATGGGGTTGTGGAACGCCGGATGCGTGGTGACGTCCCGGACCCGCTCGCCGTACAGGTAGATCTCGCGGTCGTCGCGCAGGCTCTCGACGTACTCGGCGCCGGTCAGGGGACGCGTCTTCCGCGGCGGAGCGTGCTCCGCCGCGAGCGGCGCGTCGTGGAGGTCTCTCATCGCCAGATGTCCCTTCCTTCTCGGTCGTCCGGGGCTCACCCGTGGTCCGCGACGCCGAACCGGGCCCGGGCCAGGTCGCGCTTGGCGATGGTGGCGAGGAAGGTCGAGACGCCGGCGTGCGTGACGAACATCGACATGTCCCGCCACACGCGCTCGATCCGCTCGCCCCGCCGTACGGCGCTCGACCCGGCCGTGGGGAACAGGTAGCGCTCGACCGCGCGCCAGCACAGCGACACCACCTCGGCGCAGATCGCGGCCAGGCGCAGCTCGTGCTCGTGGGTGACCGCCGCCGGGCCCTGGGCGCAGGCCTCGCGCCACTGCCGGATCGCGTCCATGGTCGCGGCCTCGGCCGTGGCGATCAGGCCGGCGGCCTTGCCGTACCTGAGCTGGAAGTCCGGGTCCTCCGAGCGCACCACGATGGGCGGGAACGGGGTGGTGCGGGTGCGCATCAGGTCCTCGTACGCGTCGAGCGCGCCCTTGGCCATGCCGACGGCGAGCACCGCGTCCTCCATGACCATGAAGCTGAGCTGGCCGCCGCCGTACTCGGGGTTGCCGTGCAGGGCGCGCCCCGGCGAGCCCTCCCTGACGTCGATCTGGCTCATGTGGGTCTTGATCGTGTAGCGGTCGGGGACGCGGCCGCCGGTGATGCGGATGCTGTGGGAGCCGCTCCCCTTGAGGCCCAGCGCGTGACCCCAGTCGTCCAGGCGGGTCCACTGGTCGCGCGGCGCGATGAACATCATGGGCTCCGGCTCGCCGCCGTCCTCCGGGGTGACCATCGCGTGGCCCATGAAGTGCGTGGCGTACGGCGAGCCGGAGCAGTAGCCCCAGGTGCCGTCGACCACCCAGTCCCCGTCCGCGGTGCGCTCCGCCGTGCCGCCGGGCACGACCGTGGCCGGGCAGATGAACTCGCCGGAGGCGAAGATCTCGTCCTGCACCTCCCGGGGGAACACGGTGGCGGCAGGGAGCGCGTGCGCGGCGCCCAGACAGAACATCCAGCCGGTCGAGGGACAGCCCCGGGTCAGCGCGATGGCGACCCGCATGAACGTGTCGATGCCGAACTCGTAGCCGCCGTACCGGCGGGGCACCAGGATCCGGTAGAACCCGGCCTTCCGGAACTCCTCGTGGACGTCCTCGCCGTAGTACGTGCGCTGCTCGGTCTCCGCCTGGCGTTCGACCAGGCGGGGCACCATGGCCTCGGCCCTCGCGACCACCTGCTCGGGCGTGAGGCCGGGCTCGGGAGGGGACGGGAGGCGGTGCTCGGGAAGATCGGTGATGACTCCCATGCTGCGCGGTTCCTCACGGTCTCGTGGGCGTACGGATACGCGGTCAGCGTCACACCCCCCACCGGACCGGTGCATCTCCCGAAATGCCCTGCCATATCGCGGGACGTGCGGGCATGGCATTCCGGGATAAGACAGCGCGCCGGAGCCCCGGAGAGAATCCGAGTGCGGTTCCCCGTCCCGGAGACGGTCAAGTAGCGGACGAGGCGCCCCCGCGACGCCGGACGCGCCCGGCGTCCGCGTGGCGGGCGCCCTGGCGGTTGGGAGTTGCGGTGACCACAGTCGACAGCCGAACGCGGGACGACAACGTCTACGGAGAGGACGTCAGCGAGATCTACGACCTCCTCTACCAGCGGCGCGGCAAGGACTACGCGCAGGAGGCCGCCGTGGTGGCCGGTCTGATCCGCGACCACGCCCCGCACGCGGCGACGCTCCTCGACGTGGCCTGCGGCACCGGGGAGCACCTCAGGTCGCTGCGGACGATGTTCGAGCACGTCGAGGGCGTCGAGCTGTCCGACGCCATGCGGGAGCGGGCCCGGCGCAAGCTGCCCGGCGTCGCCGTCCACCCGGGGGACATCCGCGACTTCGACCTCGGCCGGTCCTTCGACGCCGTCTGCAGCCTGTACGGCACGGTCGGCTACATGGCGGGCACGGAAGAGCTCGACGCCGCGATCGGCAGCATGGCAAGGCACGTCGCCACGGGCGGTGTGCTCATCGTCGAGCCGTGGTACTTCAGGGACGGCTTCGCCGACGGCCACATCGGGCACGACGTCGTCCGCGACGAGCACCGGGTGGTGGCGCGGGTCGCGCGGTCCGTGCGCGCCGGCGACACCGTCGAGGTGCGGGCCCACTACCTCGTCGGCGACGGCGACGGGGTGCGCCACTTCGAGCACGTCCAGGTCATGAGCCTGTTCTCCCGGGAGGAGTACGCCGACGCGTTCCGGCGGGCCGGCCTCGACGTGACCTGCCTGGAGGAGACGGGCGACATGCTCGCCGGGCGCTCGCTGTTCCTCGGCGTGCGCCGGTGAGGGGGAGGGGCGGGCGGTGATCCCCCTGTTCCGGTCCGCGGTCGCGCCCGGCGCCGCCGAACTGGTCGCCGATGTGGTGCACAGCGGCCGGTTCGGCCATGGGCCGCGGGTGGAGGAGTTCGAGCGTGCCCTCGCGGAGCGCGTCGGCCACCCTCGCCTGGTCGCGCTGAACAACGGCACGTCCGCGCTCCACCTCGCGCTCCATCTGGCGCTGCGACCGGCGGGCGGGCCGGAGTGGGACGGGCCGCCGGGCGAGGTGCTGACCACGCCGTTCACCTTCGAGGCCACCAACTGGAGCATCCTCGCCAACGGGCTGCGGATCACCTGGGTGGACGTGGACCCGGCCACGCTCAACATGGACCTCGACGACCTGGCCAATAAGATCTCGCCGGCCACCCGGGCCGTCATGGTGGTGCACTGGGGCGGCTGCCCGGTGGACCTCGACCGGCTGCGGCGCATCCTGGACGACGCCGAGGCGGCGTACGGCGTCCGCCCCGCGGTGATCGAGGACTGTGCCCAGGCGTGGGGGGCCGTCTGCCACGGACGGCCGCTGGGCAACCACGGCAACCACTGCGCCTACAGCTTCCACGCGACCAAGCACCTGAGCTGCGGCACCGGGGGCATGCTCGTCCTGCCCGACGAGCCGTCGCTGGAGCGCGCCCGGCGCCTGCGCTTCTTCGGCATCGACCGCGACGCCGACCGGGTGAACGCCGACTACGACGTGCCCGAGTGGGGCTACAACTTCTACCTGAACGAGATCGGCGCGGCGATCGGCCTGGCGAACCTCGCGGACGTGGACGCCCGGGTCGAGCGGCACCGGCGCAACGCGGCCTTCTACGACCGCGAGCTCGCGGGCGTGCCCGGCCTGGAGCCGACGGCGCGCACGCCGGGGCTGGAGTCGTCTTTCTGGCTGTACCCGGTCAAGGTCGAGGACCGGGCCGCCTTCATGCGGAAGATGACCGCCGCCGGGATCACCGTGAGCGTGGTGTGCCGGCGCAACGACGCGCACGGCTGCGTGACCGCGGCGCGTACGGCCCTGCCCGGCCTCGACGCGGTGCACGAGCGGGTGGTCAACATCCCCGTCGGCTGGTGGCTGTCGGACGAGGAGCGCGAGCACATCGTGGCGACGGTGAGGTCCGGCTGGTGATCGCCACGCCATTGGCGGAACGCACCGCAACCGCCGATAAGAAATGCCGCGGACAGCGGTGTTAACGTCCAGTCATGGATATTTCCTGCCGGATTTGCGGCGGCCCGGTCAAGGCCTCGGTCGACCTGGGGTCGCACCCCCGTGGAAACGCGTTCCCCAAGCCCGGGGATATCGCGGACGAGTTCTTCTTCCCGCTCATCGTCGGAATGTGTGACTCGTGCACGATGGTCCAGCTCATGGCGGACATCCCGCAGGAGGTCAGATATCACGACGAATATCCGTACCACGCCTCGAATTCCGTGGTGCACAGCCGGCACTTCGAGGGAATCGCCGAGCGGTTCCTGGAGACGGAGCTGACCGGCCCCGACCCGTTCATCGTGGAGATCGGCAGCAACGACGGCGTCATGCTCGCCCGGATCGCCAGGGCCGGGGTGCGGCACCTCGGCATCGAGCCCTCGCGGCAGGTGGCCGAGATGTCCCGGGCCCGCGGGGTCCGGGTCCTGTCCCGGTTCTTCGACGAGTCGGCGGCGGGGCCGATCCGCGCCGAGCACGGCCCGGCCGACGTCATCTTCGGCGCCAACGTGATCGCGCACATCGCGCACCTCGCCTCGGTGCTCAAGGGCGTCAAGCTGCTGCTCGGCCCGCGTGGCGTGTTCGTCTTCGAGGAGCCCTACCTGGGCAGCGTCGTCGAGCAGACGGCGTTCGACATCCTCTACGACGAGCACTCCTTCGTGTTCTCGGTGCGCGCGATCAAGGCCGCGGCCGAGCGCTACGGGCTCGAGCTCGTGGACGCCGAGCACGTCGAGCTGCACGGCGGCTCGATGCGCTACACGCTGAGCCAGCCGGGCGCGCGCGAGGTCCGCCCCGCGGTCGGCG
The DNA here is from genome assembly GCF_012999525.1 of Microbispora sp. H10836. Taxonomy (NCBI): domain Bacteria; kingdom Bacillati; phylum Actinomycetota; class Actinomycetes; order Streptosporangiales; family Streptosporangiaceae; genus Microbispora; species Microbispora sp. H10836. Next base: position 930,191 of record NZ_JABBWU010000001.1, on the reverse strand, counting down.
AGTGGCTCGCCCGGGAGGCCGCCCAGCGGCTCGGCGAGCACGCCACGCTGGAGGAGTTCGCCCGGCGGGCCGCGCGCGTCCGCGACGACCTCACCGCGCTGCTGCGGAGCCTGCGCGCGGAGGGGAAGACGATCGCCGGGTACGGCGCCCCTGCCAAGATCACCACGGTGACCAACTACTGCGGGATCGGAACCGATACGGTGCCGTTCGTCTGCGACTCCACGCCGTCGAAGCAGGGCCGCGTGGTGGCCGGCTCGCACATTCCCGTCGTGTCGCCCGAGGTTTTCGCGGCGAACCCGCCGGACTACGCGATCCTGTTCGCCTGGAACCACGCCGGGGAAATCATGCGCAAGGAGCGGGAATTCGCCGAGCGCGGCGGACGGTGGATTCTCTACGTGCCCGACGTCCACGTCGTCTGAGTGCTATTCGGAATAAGCACGGGCGGAGATGCGGCGGCGCGCCGCGGATGCGAATGATGGAGTCGCCGGAAAGCGTCATCCCGAGATTGCCCAGCGTTTTCCAGTTCGCCGGCAGGGGCAGTCCGAGTGGAAAGGAAGACCCACCGTGTCCGTGGCGACGTCGTCCGTTCACCGCGGCGCCCTCCAGGAGGAGCGCCGCCCCGATCTGCCAGCACTGACCGGCATGCGGATCATCGCCGCGCTGCTGGTCTTCATGAGCCACGTCATCTACCCGATGACCGCGGGCGACCTCGATCCGGCGACGCCGTACCAGGACGACGCCATCACCCAGAACCTGATGTGGTTCTTCTCCCCGGGTGGCTCCATCGGGGTGTCGTTCTTCTTCATCCTGAGCGGCTTCGTGATCACCTGGTCCTACCGGCCCGGCGACTCGGTCCGCGCCTACCTGCGGCGCCGCTCGGTGAAGATCCTGCCCAACCACGTGGTGACCTGGGCGCTCGCGATGCTCCTGTTCGCCGCCGCCTACACGCCGATGTGGGGGCTGCCGAACCTCCTGCTCGTCAACTCCTTCTCGCCCGACTCCAACTACTGGGGCGGGGCCAACATGCCGGCGTGGTCGCTCAGCTCGGAGATGCTGTTCTACCTGCTGTTCCCGCTGCTGATGATCCCGATCGGGAAGATCAGGGAGAGCCGCCTGTGGGCGTGGGCCGGCGTCACCGTCATCGGCATGGCCGCGGTCTGCCTCGTCACGTTCACGCTGCTCCCCGACGAGCCGCGCTACCCGGGTGACCCGCTGTCGCTGCCGCAGTTCTGGTTCGTCTACATGTTCCCCCCGGCCCGCCTGTTCGAGTTCGTGCTCGGCATGGTCCTCGCCCGGATCGTGATCAGCGGCCGGTGGCCCCGGATCGGCATCACCCCTGTGGCCGTCCTGCTCGCGGTCGCGTACGCCGCCACGCTGTGGGTGCCCTCGCCGTACAGCCTCGTCCTGGTGACGGCGGTCCCGTTCGGCCTGGCGATCGGCACGTTCGCCGCGGCCAACCTGAACGGCCGGCGCACCGTGATGGGCAGCAGGCCGATGGTGTGGCTGGGCAACGTGTCGTTCGGCTTCTACATGACCCAGGCCGTGGTGCTCTTCTGGCTGCGTCCCGCCGTGCTGGGCCGCGCCGAGTACGGCGTCGTGGGCGGCACCCTGCTCGTCCTCGCGCTGATCGGCGTGAACGTGCTCGCGGGATGGCTGCTCTACCGGTTCGTCGAGCAGCCCGCCATGCGGCGGTGGAGCCGGTCCCGCAGGACCGGGACCGAGGGGCCGCGCCTGTCGGCGGCCTCCGCCGGCTCGTCCGACTGAGCGATTCCTCGTCCAACGCACCGAAGCAAACCCTGGAGACATCCGTGGAAAGACGCTGCCCAGTCCTCGACACCACCGGCCGGGACATCCACGCGGAGACCGACCGCCTGCGCGCACAGGGTCACGCGACCCGGGTTGAGCTTCCCGGCGGGGTGGTCGCGTGGTCGGTCAACACCCATGCCGCGATCCGTCAGTTGCTGACCGACCCGAACGTCACCAAGAGCGCCAGGAACCACTGGCCCGCGTTCATCAACGGCGAGATCCCCCCGGACTGGGAGATGATCAGCTGGATCGCCATGGACAACATGGTCACGGCGTACGGCAAGGACCACGTCCGGCTGCGCCGGCTGGTCGGCAAGGCCTTCACGCCGCGCCGGACCGAGGCGATCAAGCCGCGGATCGTCGAGCTGACCACCATGCTCCTCGACGGGCTGGCGGCCACCCCGCCGGGCGAGGTGGTCGACCTCCGGCAGCGTTTCGCCTACCCGCTGCCGGCGATGCTGGTCGCCGACCTGATCGGGATGTCCGAGGCCGCCCGGGTCGAGACCGCCAAGGTCATCGACATGATGGTGGACACCACCGTCACCCCCGAGCAGGCCCAGGCCATCCTGCGCGGCTGGCGGGGCGCGATGGAGGAGCTCATCGCGGAGAAGCGCCGCAACCCCGGCGAGGACATCACCAGCGACCTGGTGGCCGCGCGCGACGAGGACGGCTCGCGCCTTTCCGAGCAGGAGCTGGCCGACACCATCTTCGCGATCCTCGGCGCGGGCTCGGAGACCACGATCAACTTCTTCGACAACGCCATCACGGCCCTGCTGTCCCACCCCGAGCAGCTCGAACTGGTCACCTCGGGCCGCGCGAGCTGGGACGACGTGATCGACGAGACGCTGCGGGTGGAGTCGCCGCTGGTGCACCTGCCGCTGCGGTACGCCGTCACCGACATCCACCTCGACGGGGTCACCATCCCGAAGGGCGACCCGATCCTCGTCAACTACAGCGCGGTGGGGCGCGACCCGGCCCTGCACGGCGACGACGCCGGCCGCTTCGACATCACCCGGCCGGACAAGGAGCACCTGTCGTTCGGCCACGGGCCGCACTACTGCCTGGGTGCGAGCATCGCCCGGGCGGTCGCGACCATCGGCCTGTCCAGCCTCTTCGAGCGCTTTCCCGAGCTGACCCTCGCCGTCTCGAAGGACGACCTGCAGCCGCTGCCGACGTTCATCATGAACGGCCACCGGGCCCTGCCGGTGCGGCTGACCGCCCCGGTGCCCGCCGGCGTCCGCTGAGCGCGGCGGCCTTCGCGGCCCGGCCACAGAGCCCCCCGCACCGGATGAACCATCCGGTGCGGGGGGCTCTGCCGTCGCCCGGGCATCCGGTCACACGGCATCCGGTCACACGCGGGCATCCGGGTCACACACGGCAGGAGGGCCGGGCGGCGCCCGGCCCTCCTGTTCGTCGGCCGACGTGGCCTCCTGTCACGCGGCGCTGTCCAGCACGGCGGGCTCGCGCACGCCGACCGCGCCGGTGTCGGGCAGGGCCAGCCACCAGGGGTTGGCGCGGGCCCAGGCGATGGTCCGGGCGACGCCCTCCTCCAGCGAGGTGGCGCACCGCCAGCCGAGCACGCGGCGCGCCTTCGTGCTGTCGGGGATGCGCCGGGGGACGTCCTCGTAGGCCGAGCCGAGGGCGCGGCGGGTGTCCACGGTGTCGACCGGTTCCTGCGCCGCGTCGGCCCCGGTCAGCCTGGCGACCAGCGCGCCGGCCTCGCGGACCGTCGTCTCGACCATGCTGCCCAGGTTGAACGACTCGCCGACGGCGGCCGGGTGACCCGCGGCCAGCAGCGTGCCGTCGACGGCGTCGTCCACGTAGGTGAAGCATCTGGTCTGCCCGCCCCGGTCGTACATCACGATGGGCCGGCCGTTCAGCGCGCGGTGGATGCCGCGGCTCAGCACGAACGCGGGGCGCTGGCGCGGGCCGTAGGCGTTGAAGTAGCGGACGACCGTCGCCGGCAGGCCGTGCTGGCGGGCGAAGGCGAAGGTCAGGTGCTCGGTCAGCGCCTTCGCCGTGGAGTAGGTCCAGCGGTCGGCGGAGGTGGAGCCGAGCACGCGGTCGGCCTCCTCCGTCCACGGCACCGCGGGGTTCTTGCCGAACACCTCGCTCGTGCTGGCCACGACGACCCGGGCGCCGGCGCGGACGGCCTGCTCCAGCACGTTGCGGGTGCCCTGGAAGTTGATGTCGATGACGTCGAGGGGCCGGGCCAGGTACTGGTCCACGCCGACCACCGCGGCCAGGTGGTAGACCACGTCCACCCCGGCGGTGATCGCCCTCGCGAGCCGGTCCGGATCCCGTACGTCGCCCTGCACGAGCCGGGCGTGCTCACGGGCGAGCCGCTGGTGCTCCGGCAGCGGGCCGCTGTCGAAGACGGTCACCTCGTCCCCCCGGGCGATGAGGCGGTCCACCAGGTGGCTGCCGATGAAGCCGGAGCCGCCTGTCACCACCACACGGGAGGGACGGTGGCCCGTCCCGTGCGGCGGTGACAGCGGATTCACCCTTCTTGCGTCTCTTTCCACGGCCGCTGATCCCTTCCGTAGACGACGACGCGCCTGGTCAGGCGCGCATCCGAAATGGCGCGACGGTCGCCCGCGACCGGCGCGGGGGCCGTCGCGGGGCGACCGTGTTCTCCTAGTCCTCCGGCGCCTTCGGGGCGGTGGGCCGGTAGTTGAGGATGACGATGCCCGAGGCGAGCGTCCTGCTGTCCACGAGCTCCAGTGGTGAGGCGACGCCCTTGCGGTGGAGCTGCCCCTCCTCGCTGCCCACCAGAACGGGGTGGAGCCAGACGTTGATCTCGTCGAGCAGGCCGTGGCTCAGCAGCGAGTCGGTGAGCCGGCCCCAGCCGAAGGTCAGGATGTTCTGCCCCGGCTGCTGCTTGAGCTTGGCCACCTCGCCGGCGACGTCGGACCCGATGACGGTGGAGTTGTTCCAGTCGGCCTTCTCCAGCGTCGAGGAGACGACGTACTTGGGCAGGCTGTTCATCCGCTCGGCGTACCCGCTCTCGTCCGTCATCTCGGGCCACGCCTCGGCGAAGCCCTCGTACGTGACCCGCCCGAGCAGCAGGGCGTCGCTCGCGAACAGCAGCTCGCAGGCCTGGGCCTCCGCCTCGTCGCTCCAGTAGTCCATCGACCAGACCTCGGGGTGTTCGATGGCCCCGTCGAGCGACGTCATGACCGATGCGATGAGTTTCCTCATCCGCTGACCTCCTTCTTCGTGTTCGCGGCCGTGCCCCCGCACCCTCCCACGCGGAGGGGGTCGAGCGGTGGCGCCGGCCGGATGTGGCGCGTGGCCGGATCCGGCCGCGCGGGGGAGTGGAGATGTGTTTCGACCGCAATGCCGGAGAGGCCGGTGACGGTCGCGGCTGGCGATCCATCGGGGTCCGGCGCTCTCCGGCGTTGCGGTCGTGGTTGCGCGTCCCGTGACGCGGCGGTCAGGCGCGGTCGGAGCCGGTGGACGCGGCGCCCACCGGCACGCCCGGCTGGGCCGGGTCCGCGGCCGTCACGCGTGCCCTGGTGTCCTTCCTGAACCAGACGTTCCACAGCTTCATCACCGGGCGCTCCAGGGCGTAGTAGCTCACGGTGGACAGGACCACGCTCACCGCGAGCACGAAGGCCGTCGTCTCCCAGAAGCCGACGGTGCCCCGGAACTGGGTGGCGTCGAGCGGGTCCACCCCGAAGATGTTGCCGTTCTTCAGGTAGAACTCCTGGACCAGCACGTGCCAGAGGTAGATGCCGTACGAGATGCGCCCGAGGTAGCGCATCACCGGGTTGGCCAGCACCGCGTCGATGAACCGCGACTTCGCCTCCGGCAGCGTCAGCGGCACGATGAACAGCACGCCGAAGACGAGCACGAGGGTGTGGCCGACCAGCTCCTGGATCAGGGCGGGCCAGTCGCCCATGCCCGGGGTGCCGAAGGGCTGCGGGGCGTACGCCAGGTAGACGACCAGCGCGGCGAGCCAGAACAGGTTCGGCCGCCTGGCCGCCAGCCGGTAGAGCCCGGGCACCCGGCCGGTCACCTCGGAGTAGGCGTGCAGGATGCCCAGCGCCATGCCGCAGGCGAAGGCCGTCATGTAGTAGAAGGGCCAGAACCAGAACTCGTACGGGCCCTTGAACGAGGGCAGGTTCGTGTAGACGATCCACGCGAACCCGCCGGCCAGCACGAGGGCGGGCGTGATCATCATGAGCCGCATCCGCCGGGCCGGGTCGGCGCTGCGGCGCGCGAGCCGGTTGGAGGCCAGCGCGAGCAGCGGGATGGCCAGGTAGAACGTGAGCTCGGTCGGGACGGTCCAGGTGTGCAGCAGGCCGGTCAGCGGCTGGCCTTCCTGCCAGAAGAAGTGGATCGCCAGGAACGGCCGGATCACGTCGCGGATGCCGTGGATCCCGTTGAGGTTGATGAACAGCAGCGCGACGGCCAGCATCAGCCAGTAGGCGGGCAGGATGCGGAACGCGCGCCGGGTGAGGAACGCCGGCACGTTCGGCCTGCGGGTGCCGGCCAGGACCGCGCGGGCGAAGGGCCGGTAGAGGAACAGGCCCGACAGCACGAAGAAGGGCGGCAGGCAGACCGCGAGGCCGTCCGCCAGGTATCCCCAGATGCCGTTGCCGGGCTGGTCCATGAAGCTGGTGGCGCCCGCCAGCCACGCGGCGTGGAAGACGAGCACTCCCAATGCGAGGACGCCGCGCACGCCCTCTAGTCGCGGAATTCGTTCACCGCTGTCGGCTCTCGCGCCGTGCGCGCTGGATGTGGCCACCATTTTCCTGCTCCTATCAGGAGTGAATCCGTTCGCAATCGTTTGGCGACGCCAATCGACCCCCCTTGCGTCGTTATCATCAGGTTCAGCCGGAAATGCGCACATCTTTTGGAATGCTGGATTCGGTGCGGCTTTCCGCCCGCCACGGCGCGCTCGCCTGCGGACGGCCGCCCTTCAGCAGGACCCGCAGGATCATGCCGGGGCTCATCAGCGCCTGCGGGGGGTCGACGAGCCCCGCCACGCGCATGAACGTCCTGGTGACGACGCCGTCCCTGGACATGGCGTTCTGCAGCCTGGCCATGTAGGAGTTCATCACCCGGACCATGAGCGGGCGCTCGCCCTCGACCTGGGGGAAGCTCAGGTCACCGCCGGCCGAGATGTTCCAGGGCACGTCGATGACGGCGGCGATGTCGCGGAGGAAGTCGAGCGGCCTGGGCTCGGTCCCCTTGCGCAGGTGCGTGCGCAGGGTGAGCGCCTCCAGGGCGGCCACGGTCATGCCCTGGCCGTACACGGGGTTGAAGCTGCAGGCGGCGTCGCCCATGACGAGCAGGCCGTCGGGGAAGCGGGTGAGCCGCTCGTAGTGCCGGCGGACGCTGGCCGGGTAGCGGAAGGAGACCGGGTCGTCCAGCGGCTCGGCGTCCTTGATGACGTCGTAGATGTCCGGGACAGGCAGGGACCGGACGAAGTCCATGAAGCCCTCGGGGGTCGCGGGGGCGCTGTCGCCCAGCACGCCGGTGAGGGACACCACGCACCGGCCGCCCTCGATCCTGGAGAAGAAGGCGCCGCGCGGGTGCGAGGGCGAGGAGACGGGGTTGATGGACAGGTCGCCGTGGAGGATGCTCTCGTCGGGCAGCCGGAAGTGCCGGGTGGTGTAGGTCAGGTTGATCTTGACCTTCTCCTCGGCCGGCCGCTCGTAGCCGAACTCCTCCAGCCACACCGGGGTCCGCGACCCCCGGCCGGTCGTGTCCACCACGAGGTCGGCCTCGATGGTGACCTCGTCGCCGTCCCCGGCCTGGGGGCGCACGCGCGCCCCGGTCACCCGGCCGCCGTCGGGCGTGGCGACCAGCCCGGCGATGTCGTGCTCTTCCAGGAACGTGACGTTGGGGAGCGCGGCCACCCGGGCGCGTACGTGGCTCTCCAGCACGGGACGGGCGGCGGAGACGCAGATCAGCCCGGTGCGGGCCGGCTCCAGCCGGGCCCCGTTGAAGTACCAGCGCAGCTCGCCCAGGTCGCCGGTGGGCACGCCGGCGGCCACCGCCCCCTCGGTGAACCCGGGGAACAGCTCCTCCAGGATCTGCTGGCCGCGGGCGAGCAGCCCGTGCACGTGCCGGCCCTGGGGGACGCCGCGGCGCGCGGTCGTCACGCCGCTCAGCCGGTCCCGGTCGACCACCACCACCTCGGCGTAGCCGTCCGCGAGCACCCGCGCCGCGAGCAGGCCCGCCATGCTGCCGCCGAGCACCACCGCGCGGTTTCCCACGAGACTGCTCATCGGGTTACCTCCCTGTGTACCGGATCGCGCAGAAAGTGCGGCGATCCGCCGTTTCGCACCCCGTCATCGTCAGACGCCCTCGGGAAGCGGCGCATCTTCCGCAGTGCTCCGGTGCTCCGGCGGTCGACTGGCTGTTCACGGGCATGCCGAAGGGCCGGGCGGCCGGGACCGGCTCCGGTCCCGTCCGCCCGGCCGGGGCGTCCGGTTCGGTTACGGCGTCAGGCGTTCACCGGCGCCGGCCGCAGCGAGCGCGCGAAGGCCCGCACGTCGCCGACCAGCAGACCGGGCTGCTCCATCGCGGCGAAGTGCCCGCCGCGGTCGAACTCCGTCCAGCGCGTGATCGTCGGCAGCGCCTGCTCGGCGAAGCGGCGGATCGGCCGGGTCGCGTCCTTGGGGAAGACCGCGACCGCGACGGGCACGGTGAGCGGCCACGGCCCGCCCCACGTCCGTGCGAAGGCCGCGTCGCCGTAGCTGGACTCGTAGTAGAGCTGCGCGGACGAGCCCGCGGTGGCGGTGAACCAGTAGATGGACACGTTGGTCAGCAGGTCGTCGCGGTCCACCGCTTCCTCGGGGGCGTTCTCGGAGCCGGTCCACTCCTTGAACTTCTCGACGATCCAGGCGAGCTGGCCGACCGGGGAGTCGGTGAGCGCGTAGGCGAGGGTCTGCGGTCGCGTGGACTGGATCTTCTGCCAGCCGACCCCGTCCTGCTGGAAGTGGCCGCCGTGCTGCAGCCGGGCCAGCTCGTCCGCGTCCAGGTCCATCGTGGAGGGGTCGCCGGGCGGGAACGTCACCAGCATGTTGATGTGCACGCCGGCCACGTGCTCGGGGTCGACGAGGCCGAGCTGCAGCGAGATCACCTTGCCCCAGTCGCCGCCCTGCGCGATGTACCGGTCGTACCCGAGGCGGTTCATGAGCTCCGCCCACGCGCGCGCGACCCTGGTCACGTCCCAGCCGGTCTGGCCGGTGGGACCGGAGAAGCCGTAGCCGGGGATGGACGGGATCACCACGTGGAAGGCGTCGGCCGGGTCGCCCCCGTGGGCGGCCGGGTCGGTCAGCGGGCCGATGACGTCGAGGAACTCGGCGACCGAGCCGGGCCACCCGTGCGTGAGGATCAGGGGAGTGGCGCCGGGCTCCGGCGACCGCACGTGGATGAAGTGGACGTCGGTGCCGTCGATCTCGGTCACGAACTGGGGGTACTGGTTGAGCCGCCGCTCGGCGGCGCGCCAGTCGTAGCTCGTCCGCCAGTACTCGGCGAGTTCCTTGAGGTACGCCAGGGGGACGCCGCGGTCCCAGCCGACGCCCGGCAGCTCGTCCGGCCACCGGGTGGCGGCGAGCCGCCGCTGCAGATCGTCCAGGTCGGCTTGCGGGATTTCGACACGGAATGAACGCATGTGTGCACCTGATTCGGTAGAAGCTGTGCTGCCTGATGCGATGCGATCTCGGGCGCCGGCGGAGTCGTCGGGCCGCGTGAGGACCTGTCCTCACCCCGCCATCGTCGGCCGGGGGCCCGCCGTGCCGCATCTCCCGCAGTGCTCCGTGCGCTCTCCCGTAACGGCAAGAGCTCCCTCTCCGCCGCGCCTGGCGCGGTACGGCGGAAAGGGAGCCCTGACGGAAGGATCCCGGCGTCGGTCACACGGCGTCTGTCACACGCTGGCGCCGGCCTTGGTGATGACGTCGGAGACCGCGGCGACGGCGGAGTAGTCGCCGGGGCTGAACCGGGTCTTGGTCAGCGCGAGCGTGGTCCCGCTGGACAGGTCCATGTCGGCGTGGCTGCCGCCCGCGCCGGGCCAGCCGAGCACGCTCGACGCGTCCGGGCCGTTCTCCACCGGGCGGCCCAGGCCGAAGCCCAGCGCGTACTGGGTGGGGTGGCCGAAGATCTCGTCGACGCCGTCGACCGCGACGGCCGAGACCTCACGCAGCCGCTCGGGCGAGATCAGGCGGACGCCGTCCACCTCGCCGAGCAGCGCGGCGTACAGCTTCGCGATCGCCCGGGCGCTGAAGGTGCCGCCGGCCGGGATGTCGGCGGCGAGGTAGTCGCGCCGGTTGCACATCTCGACGCTGAGCTGCACCGCCTTGGGGACGGCCTTGAAGTAGGTGGGCATCCACTGCTCCAGCTGGTCGAGGTCGACCGGGTCGCCCACCTGGACGAGCGGGGCCACCTTGTCCAGGTGGGAGGCCGGCACGCCGAGGAACAGCTCGTCGGCCACGCCCAGCGGGGTGGCCACCTCCTCCTTGAGGACCTGGGAGATCGGCCTGCCGGTCGCGCGGCGCACGGTCTCGCCGAGCAGCCAGCCGAAGGTCTGGGCGTGGTAGCCGGTCTTGGTGCCCGGCTCCCACCACGGCTCGGCGTCGGCGAGGGCCGTGACCATCTTGTCCCAGTCGACCAGGTCGTCCGGGGTGGTGTCGGCGGGGACGCCGGGGGTGCCGAGGGTGTGGGTCAGGGCGTGCCGGATGGTCGCCTTGTCCTTGCCCTTGGCGGCGAACTCCGGCCACACCTCCGCGATGGGCGTGTCGTAGCCGAAGACGCCCCGCTCGACGAGCACGTGCACCACGGCCGAGGTCAGAGCCTTGCCGGCGGAGCTGCTGTAGATCAGGGTGTCCGACGTGATCGGGCTTCCGGTCGCGGCGTCGACGCCGGCCACGGCGTCCACCACCTGACGGCCGTCCTGGTAGACCGCGACCTGCAGACCGGTCTCGGCCCCTGACTCGACCAGCTGGTCAATGGTTTCCTGAACTTTCCGCTGGAGTTCGCTCATGTCCTTATCCCTTGTCGTCGGCCATTCCGTCGTATTTTCTCGCCCGCGGTGGCCGTCCGACAACGCGTTGTCAGGACAGCGCAATCTGAAAGAAGTTTTCCCCGCAATTTCAGAGATGCGTCGTGGAGTGCCGCCCGATCACGATGTCACGGTAATCAGGGATTTATCGACAAGTTTCGTGGTGCCGCGCCGGCGCCTGTCGCGCCGTCACCGCAGCCGGTTGTCGACGAGGTCGTAGGGGAGGCTTGATGGCATCGCTCGGACCGGCCCGCCCGGAGACCGCCGAGTACTGGAACCGCAAGACGGAGACCATGCCGCGCCGGGAACTGGAGCAGTGGCAGTGGCGCAAGCTGTCCAAGGCCCTGGACTACGCCAGGAGCAACTCGCCGTTCTGGCGGGAACGGCTGCCCGAGCGGATCGGCTCACTGGAGGAGTACTTCGCGACCGTCCCGTTGCTGCACAAGTCGGAGCTGATCGCCGCGGAGGAGGCGGCTCCGCCGTACGGCGCCTGGCCGTCGACCGATCCCACGCTCGGAATCCGGCACCACCAGACCAGCGGCACGAGCGGTAGCCCGCCGGTGCGCACGTTCGACACCCTGCGCGACTGGACCTGGGGCGTGGACCTGTGGTGCACCGTGCTGTACGGCATGGGAGTGCGCCCCGGGCACCGGGGGATGGTCGCCTTCGGCTACGGCCTGTTCATCGGCTTCTGGGGCATGCACTACGGGCTCGAAAGAATGGGCTGCCGGGTCGCCCCCTCGGGCGGGCTCGACTCGAAGGCACGCGTCCGGCTGCTGGTGGACCAGCAGATCGAGGTGCTCGGCTGCACGCCCAGCTACGCCATGCGGCTGATCGAGACGGCCCGCGAGATGGGTGTCGACCTCGCCAGGGACGCCAACGTGCGGATCATCATGGCGGGCGGCGAGCCGCGGCCCGAGTCGACCACGCGGACGATATCCGAGGCGTTCGGGGCCCGGGTGTTCAACGCCGCGGGCACCACCGAGTTCGGCACGGTGTCGATGTTCGAGTGCCCCTGGCAGAACGGCGGCTGCCACATCATCGAGTCCGGGCTCATCGAGGAGGTGCTGCACCCCGAGACCCTGCAGCCCGTGGGGTACGGCGAGGAGGGCGTCCGGGTGACGACCGGCCTCGGCCGTGAGGGCGTGCAGCTGTTCCGCCACTGGACCGACGACCTGGTGGTGAAGCGGCCCTGGCACGAGTGCGGCTGCGGGCGCACCTGGGACTGGTTCGACGGCGGCATCCTCGGGCGGCGCGACGACATGCGGAAGATCCGCGGCGTCTCCGTCACGCCGGTGATGATCGAGGACGTGCTGCGGGGCTTCCCCGAGGTGAGCGAGCACCAGGTGATCCTGCGTACCGTCCGCGGGCTCGACACGATCGTCGTGCGGGTGGAACCGCACGACCTCGCCGGCCTGGACGCGCCGGACCTGTGCGCGCGCATCAGCAGGGCGGTGAAAGAGGAGATCGGCATCCGCCCGGAGGTCGAGACGGCCGAGCCGGGCAGCCTGCCCCGATTCGAACTGAAAGCGGCGAGGTTCCATGATGAACGCTCCAGGTGAGCTGTCCCCCAAGCAGGAGCGGCAGCTCCGCGAGTGCTACGCGACCCTTCACGAGCTGGCCGATTCGTGCGACGTCCCGTCCGTCGCCGCCGCCGCGCGGGTGGCCGTGGCGGAGCTGCACGCGGCGCTCGACGGGCAGGCCCTCGACTTCGAGTTCTACTCGCACCGGTGGAGCGGCGAGCGGGAGATCCCGTTGCGGGAGGCGTCGTGACCGGGCGGCGGAAGCGGATCGTCGCCATCAACGGCTCCGAGCGCGACGGCAACACGGTGGACGTCCTGCTGCACGCGGCGGAGGTCGCCGCCAAGCGCGGCGTCGACCTCGAGGCCGTCGACCTGCGGAACATCCGGATGGTGGCCTGCGGGCCGTGCGGCGACTGCAACGACCGCGTGGTCCGCTGCGTGCAGACCGACGACGTCGCGGGCGTGGTGGACAAGATGAGCGCCGCGGACGGCATCATCTACGCCGCCCCCGTCCACGGCTTCGGCACCTGCAGCCTGATGCAGACGTTCCTGGAACGTGCCGGGGTCGGCTACCTGCGCTTCGACCGGCCCCTGCGCAACAAGGTGGCCGGCGTGATCGCGCTCGCGCGCCGCTACAGCGCGGGAGAGGTGTGGGCGCAGCTCACCGCCAACGCGCTGCTCAACCGGATGATCGTGGTCGGCAGCGGGTTCCCCGCCACCGTGCACGCCCTGCACAAGGGCGACGCCGCGTACGACGAGGAGGGCATGATCAACGTGACCCGGCTGGTGGACCGCATGATCGACATGATCGAGCTGCTGGACGAGTACCGCGAGCTGACCGGCAGGGAGGAGATCCTCCCGCTGCGGGAGCGCAGCGAGCGCGACGGCCTGACCTGGGACGCCGCGCGGGAGCGGATGTGAGTGCCGTCGCGGCCCGGCCGGTGGTGAACGCCGTCGCGGCCGAGCCGGCCGGCCCGCCCGCGCTGCGCGAGTTCTGGCAGGAGTACCGGCGCACGCTGCGCGCCTTCCACGACGGCCGCATGACGGAGGCGGACTGGGATCGCTGGTACGGCGAGCGGCTGACGGCGGTGCTGCGGCACGTGACGTCCCGCTCGCCGTTCTACCGCCGCCACCTGGCCGGAGTGGACGTCGAGCGGGTCACCCCGCGCACCCTGTCCACCCTGCCCTTCACCACCAAGGACGACCTGCGCCGCGAGATGTACGACGTGCTGTCGGGCAGCCCGGCGGAGGCGGCCATCTTCTACGAGACGACGGGCACGACCGGCGCGTCGACGCCGTGCCCCCGCGGGGCGAAGGACATCCTGACCAGCAACTCGGCGGTCGAGGAGTCCTGGCGGCGATTGTTCGAGGCCCGCTTCGGCGACCGGAGACCGGTGGTCGGGCTGATGGGCCCCTCCGAGCTGTACGCGTTCGGCGACGTGTTCACGGCGGTCACGGCCGCCCTCGGCGCGTGCCACGTGAAGATCTGGCCGGAGTCGCCGCGGGTCGGGTTCCGCAAGGCGCTGCGCCTGATCGAGGAGCTGGGGATCGAGGTCCTGGTCTGCGCGCCGGCGATGTGCCTCAGCCTGGCGAAGGCGGCCCTGCACTACGGCTACGACCCGGCCCGGCTGCCCGTCTCCCTGTTCCTGGTGCTGGGCGAGGTCTGCACCCCGGCCTTCGCCGCCAACGTCTCCTCGCTCTGGCCGGAGGCGATCGTCCGCCCCGCGTTGTACGGCTCGCAGGAGGCGCTGTGCATCGCGACCGGCGCGATCAGCGGCGATCTGCACCTGTCCAAGCTGAACTACCTGGTGGAGCTCGTCGACCCCGACACCGGCGACGTCCTCGGCGACGAGGGTGTGGGGGAGCTGGTGCTGACGATGCTGGTCGACGGCATCAAGCCGCTGATCCGCTACCGCACCGGCGACCTCGTGCGGATCACCCCGGCGCCGGACGGCGCGCCGCTGCCGGGGCCGGTCGTCGAGGTCATCGGCCGCGCCGCCGACCGGATCCACCTGGGCGCCGCGGTGCTCCAGCCGGCCGAGCTGGAGACCGCCGTGCTCACCGGCGTGCGCGGCTGCCTCGGCTACCAGATCGTCATCGACGACGACGGCGGGGGCGGCGACAGGGTGACCGTGCGCATGGACCTCCTGCCCGAGATCGGCGGTGACCCGCGCGACATCGGCGCGGGCGTGGCCGCCCGGCTGCGCCGGCTCGCCGGGGTGGACGCGGACATCACCGTCGAGGCCGAGCTCGACCCGGTGACCAACACCGGGGCGTTCGTGAGCTGGAAGGCCGCCAGGATCCTGGACAACAGGTCGGCGCCGGACCCCGCGGCGCTGGTCGCCCGCGAGGTCGCGCACCGCTACGCGATCACGACCTGAGAAGGGGCCGCCCGGCCGGCGTGCCGCCCGCACGCCGGCCGGGCTCCTGCCCGTCCACCGCCCGTCCACTGCCTGTCCTCGCGGACATCGCGCGTGGACATTTCGCGTGGACATCGCGCACGACGTCTCTCCCGGACGTTTCTCACGAACACGGAACGCCGCCCGGCCGCGCGGGAGGCGTGACCGGGCGGCGCGTGCGGACGTCGCCGGGGAAGGGCTAGGGAGTGTCTGACAAATGCTGCCCGTCGCGAGCGTGGATCCAGGTGGATGCATCGCAAGGCCGAGGAGGAGCCCATAGCGGAGCTATGGGCGACGACGAGAACGCAGCGAGGCGCCGCCTGGGCCACGCGCAGCAGGGCCATGATTTGTCAGACACGACCTAGTTCGCCGAGTCGATCCTGATCGCCTGGGCGACGTAGTCGCGCAGCGCCTCGTGGTTGATCTGGTCGGGCTTCTTGATCTTGACGTGCCGCGTCTGCTTTCCCACGCCCGCCAGCAGGCCGTGCGCGTCCTCGAACTCCGCGCCCCGCTCGAAGGCGAAGGTGATGTGGGTCTTGCTGCTGCTGATGATCGCCAGGATCTTCTTCTGCTGCCAGGCCGGGGAGCCGAACTTGATGACCTCCGCCGCGTCCGGCGCGCACTCGGCCATCAGCTCGCGCAGAGCTGTGACGATCTCCTGCTGCTCGGGCGTGAGCCTGGTCTTCATGTACTCGTCCACGTCCGGGTTGCCCATCCGGGGGACCTCCTTCGGAATCGTCCGCGCCGGGCGTCGGACCTCGGCGCCATGGTCATCTTCGCAATCCCGTCCCGCGCGCGGTGCGCGTTTTACAGACGGGAGGCATTCGGGGTGATGTCGCCGCGGAACAGCCCGTCCGGGTCGACGCGCTCGCGCACCCGGTCGGCCGCGGCGATCCGCTCGGGGCCGAGGTGGCCCTGCGGCTGCTCGACGTTCTCCACGAACGAGGGCGCGGTCCGTCCGGTGTCCCACGGGCTCAGCGCGGCGCGCACGGCCGCGCAGTGCTCCTCTATGGCCGCCAGGCTCGCGGCGTCCTCGACGACGCCCGCGCCGGAGTACGCGTACGCCGCGTCGAGGTGGTTGAGCGCGCCGCCCGTCGGGTCCGGCACCGCGTACGCGCCGCCGAGCTGCCGCAGCCCGGCCGTCACCAGCGGCGAGCCGGACCCCTCCCCGAGCAGCCGGAGGAACTCGGCGGCGCCCTCGTCGCCGATCTCACGCAGCAGCATGTGGTCGCCGGCGATGGCGATGGGGTCGTCGGGCTCCATGTGCGCCTCCAGCACGGCGGCCGGGACGGTCTCCCCCCAGGTGTCCATGACCGGCTCGGCGATGGCGCGCAGCGGGGCGAGCAGGTTCTCCGCCTGCCGCCGCGCGACGGTCAGGTCGTCGCCCGCGGTGCCGAGCACGGCGCCGTCCACGCTCACCACGGGGCCGGCGCTCAGCGCGGGCGGGATCTCCGGCAGCGCCGGCAGGTTCATCACCCGCAGCGACGTCGTCACCTCCCAGGGGGCGTCAAGCGTCCACCGCCGCCACTCGGCCAGCAGCCGGGGCGCGTGCGCGGCGGGCCAGAAGGACGCCCCGGTGATCACCCGGGTCGCCGGGAACAGGTCGATCTCGATCGCGGTGACGACGCCGAAACCGCCCCCGCCGCCGCGCAGCGCCCACAGCAGCTCGGGGTCGGACGCCGCGTCAGCGCGGCGCAGTTCGCCGTCGGCCGTGACCAGTTCGACCGCGCGCACGCTGTTGGCGGCGAGCCCGTGCAGCCGGCCGTAGAAGCTCAGCCCGCCGCGCAGCAGATAGCCGACCACGCCGACGGTCGGGGCCGAGCCGTGCGGCGCGGCCAGCCCGTGGGCGGCGGCGGCCTCGACCACCGCGGCCCAGCGCGTGCCAGCGGGGACGCGCGCCACCCGGCGGTGGGAGTCGACCTCGACGCCGCCCCCCAGCTCGGTGCGGATCAGCAGCGCGTCCTGCACGGGACGGCCCGCGGGGGCGCCGTGTCCCGTCGTGTGGACGCGCACCGGCAGCCGCCGCGCTCTGGCGTACCGGATGGCGGTCCGGACCTCGTCGACCGTGCGGGCGGTCGTCGCGGCCACCGGCCGCACCCGCCCGGCGAGGTTGAAGATCTGCGTGGCGGCGTCGAAGGCCGCCTCTCCCGGCAGCGCGATGCTCACGCCCTGCTCGCCGACCATCGTCATGACTGGCGTGCCCTCCAGCTCAGCGGTGCCAGGCCGGTGTCCTGGCGTTCGGCCGTTTCCCAGGCTCGCACGCCGGTCGCGCGCGCCGCGTCTCCCAGCGTGCGCAATGCGCGGCCCCGCCGCCGGGCCCGTGCGCCCCCGCACTCTGGGAGATGTGACCGCGCCGCCCGCCACGGACGATGGCGTCGACGCGTTGTGTCCCGGCAGTCGTCCGAACCCGTCCGCCCAGATGAGGGCGGCACGATGGGAGCGACATCTCCATGGCTTTCGAAGTGGGTTCCGAAGCCGTCGATACGGCAGAGATCGGCAGGCACTACGACGAGCGCTCGCCCATCGGCGACGTGCTGCGCGACGGCCAGATCCACATGTGGTACTGGTACGACGACGAGGACGACACCCCGCTGGCGGAGGCGATCCACCGTCTCGGCCGCAAGGTGACCGACACCCTGGGCCTGCGGCCGGGTGAGCACCTGCTGGACGCGGGATGCGGGCCGGGCGCGACGGCCGTCTTCCTCGCCCGGACCTACGGCGTCCGGGTCACCGGTGTCACGGTGAGCCGCTTCGAGATCGACACCGCCAGGGAGCGCGTGAGCGCCGCCGGCGTCGGCGACCTGGTGAGCGTCGAGTACGGCGACTACGCGGCCCTGCCCTACCCGGACGCCTCCTTCGACGCCGTGCTGGCCCTGGAGTCGCTGCAGAACGCGGCCGACCTCGACGTCGTGCTCGGGGAGCTGCACCGGGTGCTGCGGCCGGGCGGACGCCTCACGCTCTCTGACTTCAGCCTGGAGTCGCCGGCCGAGCCCGCACGGGTGGCGAAGTTCATGGACACC
This sequence comes from Microbispora sp. H10836, assembly GCF_012999525.1. Lineage (NCBI taxonomy): Bacteria > Bacillati > Actinomycetota > Actinomycetes > Streptosporangiales > Streptosporangiaceae > Microbispora > Microbispora sp. H10836. Next base: position 912,427 of record NZ_JABBWU010000001.1, on the reverse strand, counting down.
CTCAAGCTGCGCGAGCTGCCCACCACGCAGGGCTGGCTCGACCGCGTGCGCGCCGCCGGGTTCGCGGTGGAGGAGCACACCCAGTGCGGCCCGCGCGTGTTCGGCAGGAAGTCGAAGTACATCAAGGCCGCGATGGCCCGGCGGGACGAGGTGGCCGGGAGGTTCGGCGAGGAGGCCGTGACCCGGTTCTCGCAGCGCCATCTGGGCTTCTTCGCCCCCCGGCCGGACCAGATCGGCTACGTCATCGTCTCCGCGCGCAAGCCCCGGAACGACCAATCCCCCCGCGAGTTCCCCCGCGAAAGGACGCGCTAATGACCACATCCCTTGTGCAGCCGGCCGTCGCCGATCTCCTGCACGCGTTCGCCGACGCGCCGCCGGAGCGCCGGGACGAGGAGTTCCGGCGCCTGGTGGACGCGCTGTGGCACGACGGCGCCCTGACGGACCTCGCCCTGCCCGCGGTGCCCCTGCTGGTGGAGACGCTGGAGCGGATCGGCGACGACGGCGGGGCCCACCTCGCCGTCCTGCTCGGCATGCTGGCGGAGGCCGGCGACCCCACGGGCGGCGAGGTGGCCGCGGCCGTAAGGCAGGGCCTCGACCTCTACCTGGAGCTGTGGGCCGGCAGCGCGAACGGGCAGCCGCTGTCGCTGGCGCTGGCCTACCTGCTCGGGCACTTCCCCGAGGACCGGGACCGCGTCCTGGCCGCGGCCGAGGGCCGGGGGCTGGACGTGTACGACCTGTCCAAGCTCGACCGCGCCCTGCAGCGGCTGGACCCGGACAACCCGGTGCTGGGGCGGGTCTTCCCCTCGCCCGCCGTGTGGGCGCTGATGGACGAGGCCGAGCGGGACTTCGACAACTCCTGGATCAAGCGGATGCCGCCCGAGCAGATCCGGCTGAACTGGGACAAGGACACGCAGAGCGTGCTGGGCAACCTCGGCGCCATGGCGTACTGGGCGGCCGGGAACGGCGCGCCCACGCCCGTGGAGGTCGGGACCGTGCCGCCCCGCGACACCCTCCCGCCCCCGCCGGAGGCCGGTGCGGAGCTGTTCGCACGGCACGCCGCCGCGTTCCGCTGCCCGCACTGCCGGGGCGCGCTGAACTTCGAGGGCGACGAGGTGCGGTGCGCCGACTGCTCGGCGGCGTACCCGATCGCGAGCGGCATCCTCAACCTCACCGAGGACGCCGAGCGCAACGCCGGCGACTTCCTCTACAAGCTGGCCGAGGTGCCGAGCATGGGCCACTTCTACGAGGCCTACGCGCGGCCGAACTTCCTGCGGCTGGCCGGCTCCAACTGGGGCGCCGCGGTGACGCCCGCCGACGAGGACGCCTACATCGCCGAGCACGTGCGCCCGGTGGACGGGCCGGTGCTCGACCTGGCCGCCGGCGCGGGCCGGTGGACGGAGACCCTGATGAACGCGGTGGGCGCCGACCGGCTCATCGCGCTGGACATGTACCCGCCGATGCTGACCGCGCTGCGCAGGAGGCTGCCGCAGGTGCCGGCCGTGATGGCGAACGCCCGCAGCCTGCCGTTCGGCGACGCGACGCTCGGCGCGGTGATGTGCTGGAACGCCCTGCAGGCGTTCCCCGAGGACGCGGCCGAGGCGATCGCGGACGTGGGCCGCTGCCTGCGTCCCGGCGGCACGTTCACGTTCCTGACGTTCCGCACGCCCTCCGACCCGATCGCCCGCTACTTCCAGTCCCGCCACTTCTTCCCGGGGCACCAGGGCGGGCTGGAGCTGTTCGACCTCGACGACATCAAGGCGTGGCTGGCCGCGGCGGGGCTGACGATCCGGGACGAGCGGGGCCCCGGCACCTTCGTCATCATCACGGCCGAGCGTCCCAGCTGAGAGCACAGCTGAGAGCACAGCTGAGAACACACGGCTGAGAGCACACCCGCGCGGCTGAGCGGGCGTACGTCAGGGCCGGTCCGGGCATCCGGGCCGGCCCTTCCGCCGTCCGTGGGGGGCGTGCCTCTCCCGGGGCGCGCACAGGAGAAGGCCGCCGCCCCCGGTGGGGGACGGCGGCCCTGGGTGCGGCGGGGGCTCAGCGGGCGAGCTTGAGCCGTACGACCTTCTCCAGGTCGGCGGCCGAGTAGTCCCGGCCGGCCGAGGCCTCGCTGAAGGACTCCACGGCGAGGCTGTGGCCGGGGGTGCCGGCCGGGTCGCGGAACCCGGTGCGCAGCGCGTACTCGTTGTACTCGTCCAGCAGCCGCTGGGCCTCCATGGTGGCCTCGGTGAAGCGGACCAGCGGGTCGGCGCCGTGGGCCAGCACGTCGCCCATGGCGCGCGTCATGACGTCCTGGTTGCCGGCGAAGTCGCCGAACAGCGCGCCCTGGGAGAGCGGCACGCCGCCGGCCAGGGCGGGGTCGACGGTCGCCCCGCTCGGGAAGCGGCTGACGTGCTCGTAGGCCAGGCGGTGGTAGGGGTGCTGGTCGAACCAGCCCTCCTCCTCCAGCAGGTCGTAGGAGGCGCGGGTGATCGGGATGAAGCTGCTGAACTTGTGCCGGTCGGCCGCGTTGCGCGGGTTGTGCAGGAACTGGATCAGGGCCAGCGCGCCGTCCTGGGTGGCCTCGTCCAGGCCGTTCGCCAGCCACAGCGAGGTCCCCGCCACCGCGTTGCCGACGTACGGGACCTTCTCGTTGTAGGGGAAGATGCCGATCTCGATGGGGAACCCGCTCTGCTCGGCCGCCTGGACCATGTAGTTGACGTCGTTGGACGAGGTGAACCTGATCGCGACGTCCTGGTCGGCGAAGGCCCTGAACGTGCCCGCCCAGTCGGGGATCTTGCCGGTGTAGAGGTAGTGGCCCCTGCGGTGCAGCCCCCGCCACCACTCGACCCAGGCGAGCATCTCGTCGGAGGCCAGGTAGGCCGTGGTGGCCCGGCCGGAGCGGCCGTTGTCGTTGTCCACCAGCAGCCCGCCCTGGGAGGCGAGCGCCTGCTGGAAGAACGTGCCGTGGTTCGACCAGGTGATGGCGTGCGCGGGACCGTTGCGGAGCTTGGCGATCTCGTCGCAGACGGCCTCGACCTCCACCCACGTCTGCGGCAGCTCGGAGACGCCGGCCGCGCGCAGCAGGTTCGCGTTGGCGAACAGCAGGCTGGTCGTGCCGCCGGACGGCATCGAGGTGAGGTCGCCGTCCAGGGAGTAGTAGTCGCGGAAGGCCGGCAGCAGGTCGTCGATCACGACGGGCTCGCCGAGGATCTCCGTGCGTCCCCCGACGGCCTTCTCCACCGAGGTGAAGACCGGGCTGCCGTCCCTGTTGCGCAGGTCCCTGGCGGCCTGGCCCATGTAGAAGTAGATCTCCGCGACCATCGGGGCCCGTCCCTCGGCGGCCGCCTCGGCCACCTTCAGCGGGAACGTCCAGAAGTCCTGGCCCACGATGTTCACTTGATATTCCGGGTGCGCCTTCTCGAAGTCCCGGCCCTGCTCGTACCACCGGTCCATCCACCCGGGGAAGGTCAGGTCCGGCACCCAGACGTCGAGGACGATTCGCTCCTTCATTCCATCTCCTCGTGCTCGCTCGCTCTTGCGTGGCTTCGGCGGGCCCGGCGCTACCGCCGGTGCTGGCCGGTCAGCTTCTCCAGGTCGGGGACGATGTCCGAGGGGCTCGGCTTGGCCAGCCACTCCTCGTGCACCGCGTCCGCGCCCGCCCGGATCGACGGGTCCTCCAGCGCCTTGACGATCAGGTCGCGGACATCCTCGGCCGACTGCTTCTGGTGGTCGAGGCGCAGTCCCGCTCCGCGCCCGGTCACGAACGCGGTGGCGATCGGCGAGAGGATGTGCCGCTCGGGGATCGTGCTGCCGCCGTCCTCGTGGAACTCCAGCCGCTGGCTCTCGTCGGTGTCGGTGATGATCTGCGGGAGGTTCGCCGCCACCGAGGACCAGAAGGTGCCGCTCGACCCGTGGTTGATGCTCACCGAGCAGGTCGGCAGCAGCTGGGTCAGCGGGACGTAGTCGACCGTGCGCACGTTCGGGGGCAGCGGGGGCAGCCCGACGAGCTGGTCGGCGTTCAACGTCGCGACGAGCTCGACGTCCAGGTCGGCGACGGCCTCGAGGATCTTGGGGGTCCGCCACTCGCCCTTGTGGTAGGTCCGGGTCGACAGGCCCACAGACAGGGCGATCCGGGGCCGCTCCGGCCTGCCGTACAGCCACTCCGGCACGACGCCGCCGCCGTTGTAGGGAATCCAGCGGACGGGCAGCGAGGTGAGGTCGCGGGACAGGCGCATCTCGGGCGGCAGCGGGTCGAGGGTCCACTGCCCGAGCAGCAGCTCCTCGTCGACCTCGACGCCGTAGCGCTCGGCGAACGGGCGCACGGCCTCGGCCAGCGGGTTGAGCACGTCGCCCGAGCCGGTGGCGCCGCCGGCCTGCTCGGCGAACCTCTCGGTCGCCCAGCCGCTGTAGTCGGGGCCCATCAGCATCCGGGCGTGCGCCGCGCCGCAGGCGCGTGCCGCCACGGCTCCGCCGGGGAACCAGGGGTCCCACAGGACCAGGTCCGGCCGCCAGCTCCGGGCGAACGCGACCAGGGCGTCGTTGTCGGTGCTGGGCTCCGGCGGGAGGTGGTACTTCGCCGCGGACAGCAGGAACTGGAAGAACACGTCCCAGCTGTCGCGGTCGGCGGAGCCGATCTTCACGGCGTCGGCGAGACGGTCCATCTCGCCGGGGTTGGGCGCGAGGTCGGGCCTGGCCCACCCCTGCGCGGTCGCCTCAGGAGTGCCGCAGACGACCGCGCTGAGGCCCGCCGCCACGATGTCGGCCTCGGCGCCCGGAGGGCAGACGATGCGGACCTCGTGTCCCGCGGTCTGCAGGGCGTGGGCGTACGGAATGATCGGGTACAGGTGGCACTTCTGCGGCCAGACCGTGAGCATTACCTTCATCGAGGCTCCTGAATCAGTGAGGGACGTGGACCGCGGCGGGGGAGCGCCGGGGCGTCCCACCCGGCCGCGCGAGTTCAGGGCCGCCCGGCGGGCACGGCGGCGTGGGGCGAGCGATGGCGACGCGGGTGCTCGGCCGGGGCACGCGCGCGAGCAGCGGCACGCCGCGGTCGTGGCCGGGACCTCGCATGCCGCCAGCGTCACATCGCCGCCTGATCACGCGCATCTTCGCTCGTGCGGAGCACGGCCGGGAGTCCTTGATCAACTTGATGACGAATATCAATGACTTCGCTGACAGAAAGGTGTCAAGTCACGCGCAACATGCTGACACGGATTTGTCTGGATTGCCGGTCGCGAATCAAGCAGATTTGTTCTTGCAAGCACCACTGACCGCTCGAAGAAAGGATGCGGAAAATGAGGAACAAGACCGGTGTTCTCGCCAAGCTCGGTGTCGCCGCCGCCATGATGGTCGGTCTGACCGTCGCCTCCCAGACGGCCGCGGCGGCCGCCGCGCCCACGTTCTCCGTGTCGCCGGCCTCCGGCCTGCACGACGGAGACACCGTGACGGTCACGGTGACCGGCGCCGGCGCGAACGAGGTGTACGGCATCGCGCAGTGCGCCAACATCGGCGCGTCGTTCGGGTGCGACGGGAGCACCGCCACCACGTTCACCACCAACGCGAGCGGCGCGGCCACGTTCACCTTGCCCGTGCACAAGAGCTACCAGGCCGTGACGCACGACGGCGTGTCGCTGGGCACGGTGGACTGCGGTACGACGAGCTGCTACATCGGCGCCGGGAACGAGAACCTGGCTCTCGGGGACGTGCTCCTGTCCTTCCGCTGAGCCGGGCACCCGCACCAGAAGATGGGCCCTGCCGGTATGCCAATAAAACCGGCAAGGCCCATCTCCGGGCGAATCTCGGTGTTCACCGTCGCCTGCGCGAAACGGAGGGCTCGCGGCCCGGGTGCGTGCGCGCCGCCCCCGGGCCCGCCTCCCGCCTCTCGTTCACGACGGGTTGTTTGGAAACGGCATCAGGAAATCCGCGCCGCCTCGGCCGGCTCCTGGACGGCCTCCGCCTCCGGCTCGGGCAGCCGCTCGCCGCCCTCCTCACCCGTGCCGTCCTGCTCCGCGTCGCCGGTCGCGGGAACGTGCCGCAGCGCGACCGCGGCCAGCGTGGCGAGCACGAGCGCGATGGCGGCGCTGACGCCGGCGGTGGAGTTCAGCGCCGTGGTGAAGGCCTCGCGGGCGGTGGTCAGCAGGTCGGTCGCGAGCGGGGCGGGCAGCTGCTGCGCGGCGGCGTAGGCCCCGGCGATGCTCTCCCCGGCGGTGCCCGCCGCCTCGGCCGGGACCCCGGCCGGGATGGTGCCGGACAGCGCGCCCTGGTAGACCGCCGTGCCGACGCTGCCGAGGACGGCGATGCCGAACGCGATGCCGAACTCGCCGGTGGTCTCGGAGATCGCCGACGCGGAGCCCGCCTTCTCCGGCGGGGCGGACCCGATGACGAGGCCGGTGCCCAGCGCTCCCATGGGACCCGCGCCGACGGAGCTGACGATCAGACCGGCCACGAGCAGGGCGACGCCCGTCGCGCTGCCCACCTGCGTGATCAGCAGGTAACCGGCCGCCGTGACCACCAGGCCGCCCGCGATGACGTACGCGGGGCGGACACGCCGCGCGATGGCCGGGGCCATCATGACGCTGGCGATCGTCGCGAGCGTCGAGGGGACCAGCCAGCCTCCGGCCTGCAGCGGCGAGAGCCCCTCGACCGTCTGCAGGTACAGGTTGACCAGTAGGTGGGTGCCGCTCATGACGCCGCCACCGATCATGATCACCAGGGCGACGCTGAACGCGCGGTTGCCGAAGAGCCGCAGGTCGAGCAGCGGGCTGGCCAGGCTGCGCTGACGCCGTACGAAGACCGCGCCGACGATCAGGCCGGCCACGACGGAGGCGACGGGCAGCACCTGCCAGCCGTTCCTGGCCACCTCCTTGAGGCCGTAGATGACCGGCATGATGGCGGCCAGGGAGAGCGCCACGCTGGCGAGGTCGAGCCGTCCGCCCTCGGGGTCCCGATACTCGGGCAGCAGGCGCGGCCCGACCAGCAGGAGCAGCCCCATCACCGGCACGCCGAGCAGGAACACCGAGCCCCACCAGAAGTTGGTGAGCATGATCCCGCCCACGACCGGGCCGATCGCCATGCCGCCCATGAAGCAGCTCATCCAGACGGCGATCGCCATCCCCATCTGCTTGGGGTCCTTGAACATGATGCCGAGCAGCGACATGGTCGAGGGCATCAGCGTGGCACCGGCGACGCCCATCAGCGCCCTGGTGGCGATCAGCATCTCCGGGCTGGACGCGTACGCGGCGAGCGCCGAGGCGGCGGCGAAGCAGGCCGCGCCGATGAGCAGCAGCCTGCGGCGGCCGATCCGGTCACCGAGCGTGCCCATCGTGACCAGGAAACCGGCGATGAGGAAGCCGTAGATGTCGGTGATCCACAGCTGCTGGGTCGCGTCGGCCCCCAGGTCGATGCTGAGGTGCGGCAGCGCCAGGTACAGCACGCTCATGTCGAGCGACAGCAGCAGCGTGGGCAGGGCCAGGACGGCCAGCCCGATCCATTCCCTGCGCCCGGCCCGCTCGGCCGGGCCGGATTCGGTGCCTGCGTGCATGAAGGAGTCCTTCCGTCTGGTCGCCCGGGCCGTTGCGGGGGAGCGACGACGAGCGATTGTCGGGTGGGGGTGCGCGCGCGTCGCTCTTCACCGGCTCCGCACACGCGGCGGCTACCGGCGGGGCCGCGGCCCCGCCGGCGAGCCTCAGCGCAGGGGGGCGTCGGGAGTGGTGACCACCGCTCGCAGCACGCTGTCGAACTCGGTCATCCACTCGGCCATCGTGTCGGCCCGCCACAGGTTGGTGTTGAAGCCCAGAGTCCCGATGATCTCCCCCGACGGGGTGAGGTTGAGCTCGCACAGCGAGCCGTCCGGGATGTCCCCGCCCACCGGCTGTGAAACGAGCCGCGGCACCTCGGCGTACTCGACGTCGCCGACCACCTCGCCGGCCATCCCGAAGGGCGACTGGAAGACCTGGAAGAGGAACAGCGCGCGGTCGTCGGCCGCCGCCGGGGCCATCAGCTCCGGCGCCTCGGCGGCGATCTGGGCGAAGGGGATGTCGTGGGAGTAGGCCTCCAGGCAGGTCGCGCGGGTCCGCCGCACCGCCTCCTGGTAGCTGTCACAGCCGGTGAGGTCCGTACGCAGCGGGACGAAGTTGAAGAACGACCCCACGGTGGTGTGGAACCGCTCCTGGGTGCGCCCGGTGGTGAACGTCGGGACCACGATGTCGCTCACGCCGGTGATCCGGTTGAGCAGGATGTTGTTGGCCGCGAACAGGACCATGAAGGTGGAGCAGCGCAGCGCCTTGGCGGTCCGGCGGGTCGCGGCGCTCAGCTCGGGACCGAGCGTGAACCGGTGCCACCCGGTCGTCTTGGCCAGCCCGGCCGACCGCGGGTGGTCGGTGGGCAGCGTCAGGATGCTCGCCCCCCGCAGCTTCTCGCGCCAGTACCCCCGCGCGCGGTCCAGGGCGGGGGACGAGGCGCGCTCCTGCTCCCACAGCGTGTAGTCGCGGTACTGCGGCGCCTCCGGGAGAGCGGCGACCTGCCGCCCGCGCCGCGCGGCGTAACTGTGGGCCAGGTCGCGCATGATCACGTGCATCGACCACGCGTCGGCCGCGGTGTGGTGCGCGATCAGCACGAGGACGGCGTCCTCGTCGTCGAAGCGGGCCAGCACGGCCCGCAGCAGCGGCACCTCGCGGGCGCTGTAGGAGCCCGCCTCGATCTCGTTGACGAGTTCGCCCGCGCGGCGGTCGCGGTCGGCGGGGGCGACGCCGGACAGGTCGCGCAGCGTCAGCTCCACCGGGCCGGACGGGAGGATCCGCTGGTGGCGGTCCTCGGGGTCGCGGACGATCAGCGTGCGGAGGGCCTCGTGGCGCTCCGCGACGTCGTGCAGGGCCGCCCGCAGGGTGTCGACGTGGACCTTTCCGCGCAGCCGGCTCGCGTAGAAGATGTTGTATCGGGGGCCGAAAGGCCCGGAATCGTCTCCCTCGTCGAAAATGCAGAGGAATTCCTGGTTGAGAGAGAGGGGCACCCGGCTCGCCGGCTCGCTCGGCGCGTTCGGGATCTCGGAGACGCTCACACCAGAAGCCTTTCGCTAGCAGGCGGTTTCGCCCTGTGTTTGCGCGCGCGGGTAGCTCAGATGGTAGGAGCGGGTTTCCCTGGCACGCTTATTCTGGATTGCCGTATACGGCCGGCCGGCGCGGAATTCACCGCCCGACGCCCTGGTAGACGTAACCGAGCCGGCGCAGTTCCGCGATCTTGTCTTTCGGGTAGTAGGCCCGGCCGTCCAGCACCAGGCAGTCCGGCGCCACCGGCAGGTCCGCGAAGTCGATGTCCCTGAACGGCCGGTGCAGGGCCATGACGGCGACGCAGTCGGCGTCCTGTACGGCCTCCCGCAGGTCGGCGCAGGGAGCGACGCCGAACAGCGCCTCGGCCTGCACCGGGTCCACCAGCGGGTCGTGGACGCGGACCGTGGCCCCGGCCTTGGCCAGCGTCGTCACGAAGGCCTCCACCGGCGTCGCCCGCAGGTCGCCCGTGTCGTTCTTGAACGCCGCGCCCAGCACGGCCACCGTGGCCGTGGCGGGGTCCTTGCCGAGCCGCACCAGCGTGTCGACGACCAGCTGCGCCGCGTACTCCGGCATGCCGGTGTTGACCCTGCGCCCGGCCGGGGCGGTCTGGATCTCCAGGCCGCGCCGGCGGGCCGAGTGCCAGACCATCCACGGGTCCTTGACCAGGCACGACCCGCCCACGCCCACGCTCGGCAGCAGGATGTTGACGTTCCCCGTGCCCTTGGGGACCGTGTTGGCCGCCGCGATCACGTCGAGCACGTCCACGTCGTACAGCGCGCAGAACTTGGCCAGCTCGTTGGCGAGCGCGATGTTGAGGTCGATCCACCAGTTGTCCGCCAGCTTCACGATCTCGGCGGCCTCCGGGGAGTCCATCGGGACGATCGCGACGTCGAGCACGCGGCGCCAGAACTCCATCCCGGCTTGGGTGCTGTCGTCGTTCAGCCCGCCCACGGCGATCGGGAGGGAGCGCAGCTCGCGCAGCGCGGTGCCCTCGGCGAACCGCTCCGGGGTGAACGCGAGCCCGAAGTCCTCACCCGCGACGAGCCCGCCGCGCTCCAGCAGCGGCCGGGCCAGATCCCGGGTGGTGCCGGGCGGCACCGTGCTCTTGAGCAGCACGAGCTGGCCCTCGCGCAGGTGGGCGCCGAGACGCCGGCACGCCTCGCGCAGGTGGTCGTCCAGCAGCGAGCCGTCCGGGTGGACGGGCGTGCTGACGGCGACGAGCACCACGTCGGCGTCCCGTACGCCGGCGTAGTCGGCGGTCACCCGGAGGCGTCCGGACGCGACCGCGGCCGCGACGAGTTCGGGCAGGCCGTGCTCCTGGTAGCGGCAGTGCCCGCGGGCCAGTTCGGCGAGCAGGGCGGTGTCGATGTCCACGCCCGTGACCGTGCAGCCGCGGTCGGCCAGGATCGCCGCCAGGCACGAGCCGACGTAGCCGAGTCCGACGACCGCCACTTTCAGGTCCCGCTGGTCGGGTAGGAAACGCATGAAACGCTCCTGAGTCGAAATGGAATGTGTTTCCTGGTGTTGCCGGGCGCGTCCCCGTCGATATTTCCGGCGTACCGCCGGATCCTGACGCGATTCTCCGTTCGCATCGTCATTCCCGGCCGCCGCCCGCCGCATCTCCCGGCGTGCGAAAGGGAAAAACGCCGCGCGTAATACGGCGCGAATTACGACGCCCGGGGCGGCAATCCAGGAGATGCGGGGCGGGCGGCGCCGCCGGATGCTGGGACGGTGCGTCCGTGGCTCCCCCGTGGCCTGCCCGTGGCCGGCCGGAAGACGACCGGCACCGTCCACTCGACCGATAAGGACCGGAGATGAACGATCACAAGGCGCTGATCCTGGACGAGGTCCGCAAGTATCACCAGGATGTCCAGACCGGCGGTGAATTCGTGCCCGGGGTGACCGAGATCTGGCCGACCGGCGCGGTGCACGACGTCGAGGACCGCGTGGCCCTGGTCGAGGCGGCGCTGGACCTGCGGGTGGCCGCCGGTCAGCGGGCGCGTAAGTTCGAGTCCGCGTTCGCCCGCAAGATGAAGCGGCGCAAGGCGTTCCTCACCACCTCCGGGTCCTCCGCGAACCTGCTGGCGGTCTCCGCGCTGACCTCGCAGCGGCTGCAGGACATGCGGCTGCGGCCGGGCGACGAGGTGATCACGGTCGCCGCGGCCTTCCCGACGACGGTCAACCCCATCCTGCAGAACGGCCTGGTGCCGGTCTTCGTGGACGTCGAGCTCGGCACGTACAACCCGACGATCGAGGCGGTGGAGCGGGCGATCGGCCCGAAGACCAAGGCCATCATGATCGCGCACACCGTGGGCAACCCGTTCGACGTCGTGGACATGGCCCGGCTCGCGACCGAGCACGACCTCTTCCTCATCGAGGACAACTGCGACGCCGTCGGCGCCCTGTACGACGGCGAGCCCACCGGCACCTTCGGCGATCTCGCGACGGTGAGCTTCTACCCGGCCCACCACATGACGATGGGCGAGGGCGGCTGCGTCCTCACCTCGAACCTGGTGCTGGCCCGGATCGTCGAGTCGCTGCGCGACTGGGGCCGCGACTGCTGGTGCGAGCCCGGCGAGAGCAACACCTGCCTCAAGCGGTTCGACTACCAGATGGGCACGCTCCCGAAGGGCTACGACCACAAGTACATCTACTCGCACGTCGGCTACAACCTGAAGGCGACGGAGCTGCAGGCGGCGCTCGGCCTCAGCCAGCTCGACAAGCTCGACGACTTCTGCGCGACGCGGCGGCGCAACTGGCGGCGGCTGCGCGAGGGCCTGGACGGCGTGCCGCACCTGCTGCTCCCCGAGGCGACCCCGCGCAGCGACCCCAGCTGGTACGGCTTCGTCATCACGGTCGACCCGCAGGCGCCGTTCGGGGCGAGCGAGCTCGTGGACTTCCTGGAGAACCGAAAGATCGGCACACGCCGGCTGTTCGCGGGCAACCTGATCAGGCACCCGGCCTACGCCGACCAGCCGTACCGCGTCGTCGGCGAGCTGACCAACACCGACATCATCACCACCCAGACCTTCCACGTCGGGGTGTATCCGGGCCTGACCGACGAGATGATCGACTACGTCGTCTCGTCCATCACCGAATTCGTGCGGGCACGTGGATGACCGCCCGGCCGCGCTGCCGGTTGCGCACGAGACGATCCGCGTTCCGAGGGGGACCGAGATGCGCGTACCGCTCACTTTCCGGCCGGTTCACGAGCGGGTGCTCCGGCACGCGCTGACCCGGCCGGACGACGTCGCGATCGCCCGGGGCGGCCACGGCGTCGGTTACGCCGAGCTGGCGCGGCAGGCGGCCGCGGTCGCCGCGGCGCTGACCGCGGGCGGCGCGGCGGGCCGGCCGGTGGCCGTGCGGATGGACCCCGGCCCGCGTCAGGCCGCCGCCGTGCTCGGGGTGCTGAGCGCGGGAGCCCACCTGCTCTGCCTGGACCCCGGCGCGGCCGGACAGCGCGGCGCCGCCGTGCTGGAGGACCTGCGCCCCGCGTGGCTGCTGCTCGACGGTGTCTCCGGCGACGCGGCAAGAGCTGACGCGGCGAGAGGTGACGCGGCGAGAGGTGACGCGGCGGGGGGTGAATCGGCAGAGCGCGACGAGCTCGCCGATTGGTACCGCCGCACCCTGGGCGGGACGATCCTGGACGTCGCCGGCCTGCTCGGACCGGCGCAGGCCCCCGCGCCGCCCCCCGCCGTCTCGTCCGCCGCGTCCGGCGCGGGCCCGGACGACCTCATGTACGTCGCCTACACCTCCGGATCGACCGGCAGGCCCAAGGGCATCCCGCAGACCCACCGGGGCTTCGCGCAGTTCGTGACCTGGTTCGCCCGGGAGTTCGGGATCGGGCCCGGCTCCCGGGTGGCCCAGTGGGCGGCGCCGGGATACGACGCGAGCCTCGTGGAGATGTTCGCCCCGCTCGTCGCGGGCGCGACGCTCTGCCCCGTGCCGCCGAAGATCAGAGCGCACCCCGAGCGCCTCGCCGACTGGCTCGCCGCCGAGCGCGTCACGCACCTGCAGACCGTGCCCAGTTTCGCCCGCCGCCTGCTCGAGGCGATCACGGGCCTCGGACCGGAGGGGCGCCCGCCCGCGCTGGGCCACCTCCTGCTGGCGGGCGAGCCGCTCACCGCCGAGCTGGCCGGCGGCCTGCGCGCCGCCCTGCCCGCGACCCGGCTGGTCAACCTGTACGGCCCGACCGAGTCGATCCTCGCCACCTGGCACGAGGTGGCGGAGCCGGCCGAGGGCCGCGTGCCGATCGGCCGGCCCATCCCCGGGCGCGTGGTGCTGGTGCTGGACGAGCTGGACCGCCACTGCCCGCCCGGCGTCACCGGCGAGCTCGTCATCCGCAGCCCCTACCTCACCCCCGGGTACGCCGGCGCCGCGGCGGGGGAGCGGTCCGCCTTCCGCCCGCCGCGCGGGTCCGCCCGCCGGGGCCGGTACTACCGCACGGGCGACCGGGGCCGGTGGACGGCGGACGGCGTGCTGGAGTTCGAGGGACGCCGCGACTTCCAGGTGAAGTTCAACGGCATCCGGCTGGAGCTCGGCGACGTCGAGGCGGCCCTGAACGCGCACGAGAGCGTGGCCGAGTGCGCCGTCGTCGCCGTGCCGGGCGCGCACCGCCAGGTCGCCAGCCTGGCGGCCTACGTCGTCCCGCGCGCTCCGGCCGCCGCCGAGGCGACGCCGGCCGCCTGGCGCGCCGCGCTGCGCCGCTGGTTCGGCAAAGCCATGCCGCCCGTGACCTTCACCGTCGTGGGCCACCTGCCGCGCACCGCCGGTGGCAAGGTGGACCGGGACCGGCTGCGGCGCGAACGCGAGAACCGGCAGGCGGCCCAGGCGCGGCCGAAGGGGATGATCGCGTGAAGGCCCTGGTGCTGTCCGGCGGGTCGGGCACCCGGCTGCGGCCGTTCAGCTACTCCATGCCCAAACAGCTCATCCCCATCGCGAACCGGCCGGTGCTGGAGCACGTGCTGGGCAACATCCGCGACTGCGGCGTCACGGAGGTCGGGCTCGTCGTCGGTCACTGGAGCTCGGAGATCGCGCGTGTGATCGGCGACGGCGGCCGCCTCGGCGTGCGCGTCACCTACATCCCGCAGCACGAGCCGCTCGGGCTGGCCCACGCCGTACGGCTGGCGCGGCCGTTCCTGGGGGACGACGACTTCGTCATGTACCTCGGGGACAACATGCTCCCGGACGGGATCGCCGGCATCGCCCGGGACTTCCGCGCCGGGCGGCCGGCCGCCCAGGTGGTGGTGCACCGCGTGCCGGACCCCCGCGAGTTCGGCGTCGTCGAGCTCGACGAGGCGGGCGCGGTGCGGCGGCTGGTGGAAAAGCCCGCGCACCCCCTCAGCGACCTGGCCCTCGTCGGCGTCTACTTCTTCACCGCCGCGATCCACGAGGCGGTCGAGGCCATCCCGCCCGGCCGCCGGGGCGAGCTGGAGATCACCGACGCGATCCAGTGGATGCTGGCGCGGGGCGCGGCGGTGAAGGCCACCGAGTATCGCGGCTACTGGAAGGACACCGGCAAGGCCGAGGACGTCCTGGAGTGCAACCGCCGCCTGCTCGGCGAGCTCGGCGAACAGGTCCTGGTCGCCCCCGGCGCCCGCGTGGTGCGCTCCGTCGTCACCGGGCCGGCGATCATCGGCCCCGGCACGCTGGTGGAGGACTGCCATCTCGGCCCGCACGTCTCCGTCGGGGCGGGCTGCGTGCTGCGCGGCACCCGGCTGGCCGACTCCATCGTGCTGGACGGGGCGTCGATCTCCGACGTCCCCGGCCTGTACGGGTCGATCATCGGGCGCGGCGCCGTGATCGGCCCCACCCGGCCCGGCGCGGCGCGGCACCGCCTGCTGGTCGGCGACCACACCCGGGTGGAGATCTCCGCCTGAACCGCCCGAGCAGCTTGAGCCGCTTGAGCCGCCCGAGCCGCTGAGCTGCTTGAGCCGCCCGAGCCGCTTGAGCCGCCGGTCCGCATCACTGACCGCCGAGGACGGGCCCGGGAAACGGAACGAGGAGGACTCCGCGGAGTCCTCCTCGTCGCCGGTTCCGCGCGCGGATCAGGCCGCCGCGCCGATCGGGGTGTTCTGGTAGGCGGTGATCAGCCACGTGCCGTCCTGCTTGGCCAGCACCCAGGTGGCCCGGATGGCCCGCTCCGGCGCGACCTCGGTCTCACCG
The DNA here is from genome assembly GCF_012999525.1 of Microbispora sp. H10836. Classification (NCBI taxonomy): domain Bacteria; kingdom Bacillati; phylum Actinomycetota; class Actinomycetes; order Streptosporangiales; family Streptosporangiaceae; genus Microbispora; species Microbispora sp. H10836. The sequence continues at coordinate 897,233 of NZ_JABBWU010000001.1, read as the reverse complement.
GGAGCCAGGACACCGCCCCGCGTGACCAGCACGGCCGCGTCGGCGCCGATGAACTTGACCGAGATCGGCTCGCCGGTCACCCGGGTCCCCTTGTACGGCCCGGCGTAGGCCGCCTTGAAGAATTCGCGGATCGCCTCGCGTCCGCTGACGAAGACGTCACCGGGGAGGATCATGGTGGCGTCCTCCGTGCAGGCCGCGGCGAAGGCGTCGGCGTCGTTGCCGGCCCAGGCGGCGACGATGCGCCCGGGCACCTCGCGGAGGGCCGCGATCTCGTCGTTGATCGTCGAAGTTGCGCTCATGCTCGTTGTTCCTTCGCTGGACGGCTGGAACTCACCTCCCCATCGTCGTGACCGGGCCGCTGACCACGCATCTCTGCGCGTGCGCTCCCGTACGGCGTCAGGCGCCGGGGGGCGGCGGCGGGCAGCCGAGGGCCGCGAGTTCGGCACGCCCCTCGCCGGCGTGCCCGGGGAGCAGCAGCAGGGTGCAGGCGCGCTCGAACCGGGCGCCGACGCGCTCCCACCCCCGCACGGACGCCTCCAGCGCGGCGAGGTCGCCGTGCAGCCGCCCGGTCGCGCGGGCGAGGCACGCGGCGGCCCAGTCGTTCTCGTTGCCCTCGGCGGCGGCCGCGATCCGCCGCGCGGCGTCGGGCAGCCCGGCGGCGACGGCGAGCTCCGCCCCGGCGGCCCGCGCGTACGTCTGGTACCGCCCCTGCGGGAAGTCCGTGAAGACGAGGTCCACGAGCGCGGCCGCGTCGCCGTACCGCGCGAGGTGGACGGCGATGCGCGCGTCGACGAACGTCGCGAACGACGCGTGGTTGCGGGCCCGGCCCGCGACCTGGGTGGCACGCGCGCGCCAGAAGCGGAACCCGTGCTCGTCGCCGCGCAGTCCGTGCGCGAGCGCGATCGCGGCGACCGCGGGGGACAGCCAGCCGGCGGTGGGGCTGCCGGCCCGCTCCCAGCCGTCCCACACGGCCGGCGCGTGGCGCAGGGCCTCCTCGAACTCCCCGGTGAGCACCAGAGGGAGGATCAGGTTGAGCGCGGACAGATAGGAGTGGTGGCCCAGGAGGTCGTCGTCCAGGGCGGCGCGCGCCGTCAGCAGCGCGGTGTGCAGGTTGCCGGTGGCCACGGCGTACGTCGAGGCCATGGTGAAGGTGTCGACGATCTCCGGGGCCGCCCGGGGGGCGTCCCTGGGCATCGCGGCGAGCAGGGCGAAGCGCTCCCGGGTTACCCGGTGCGCCTCCCGCAGCCGCCCGGCCGTGGTCTCCGCGGCGCACACCGCGTCGAGCGCGGCGCTGACGAGCACGGGGTCGCCCGTGGCGCGGGCCGCCGCGACCGCCGTCCGCGCGAGCGCGGCGTCCGGGTTCATCTTCTCCGGGCCGGCGTTCCAGGCCGCCGCGGCGGCGAGCGCCGCAGCGACCACGGGGTCGCCGGAGTCGCCGGCGCGCACCGCCTCGTCGAGCAGGCCGCACAGGCGTTCGTACGGGACCTCCTCGGCGAAGCCGGCCGAGAACCGGTTGGCCGTGACGACGGCGGAGGCGAGGGCGATCGCCCTGCCGTCGCCGTCGTCCCCGTCGCGGGCCCGCTCCGCGGCGGCGAGCAGCAGGTCGAAGGCCCGGTCGCCGGAGGGGGCGATGGCGTGCGCGCCGTCGGCGGCGCTGCGCAGGTCGCGGGCCGCCTCCGCGGGGGAGGGCGCCCGGCGCGCGGCCTCCGTGTAGTGGCGCAGCGACTCGGTGAGGAACCGTCGCGCGTAGGTGAGATGGCCCAGCGCCCGGGCCAGGCGATGCGGCCGCTCGCCCGGGCCGGGCGGCGCCGCGGCGAGCGCCGCGCGCAGGTCGTCGGCCACGGCGTCGAAGCCGTCGCGCCATCCGCCGTCCCGCCACTCGCCGGGAAGCCGGCTCTCCAGATCCGCGGCGGCCGCCGTCGCCCACGTCAGGTGCCGCTCCCGTATCTCGGCCTCCTCGCCGCTGCCGGACAGCCTGTCGGCGGCGAAGGCGCGCACGGTCCGCAGCAGCCGCCACCGGCTCGGCCGGCCCCGCAGGTGCACCACGAGGCTCTTGTCGACCAGCCGCCCGAGGACGTCGGCGACCTCGCTCGTGTCGCCGCCGGGCGTCACCGCGACGGCGGCGTCGAGGTCGAAGCCGCCGGCGAACACGGCGAGCCGCCGGAACAGCGCCCGCTCGTCCTCGCCGAGCAGGTCGTGGCTCCAGCCGATGACCGTGCGCAGCGACCGGTGCCGCTCGTCGGGCCCGCGACCGCCGACCAGCAGCCGCAGGACGTCGCCGAGGGCCGTCAGCAGGCCGTCGGCGCCCAACGAGGCGCTGCGCGCGGCGGCGAGCTCGATGGCGAGCGGCATGCCGTCCAGCCGGGCGCACAGCTCCGCGACCAGGGCGGGATCGGCGGTGAAGTCGGGGTCGGCCGCGACGGCCCGCTCGTGGAACAGCCGTTCGGCCTCGGGCGTCGGCGGCAGCGGGGCGACCGGGATCGTGCGCTCGCCCGGGACCCCCAGCCGGGCCCGGCTCGTCACCAGGATCCGAGTGCCGGGGCACAGGTCGAGCACCCGCACCGCGAACGCGGCCACCTCGTCGAGAAGGTGCTCGCAGTTGTCGAGCACCAGCAGCGACCGGTCCCGGCCGAGACGCTCGGTCACCGCGTCGTCGAGCGGCTGGCGGGGCCGTTCCGTCACGTCCAGAGCGGTGGCCACCGCCTGCGCGACGAAGCCCTCGCTCACCGGCACCAGGTCGACGAACGCGCCGCCGGAGGCGAACGAGGCGGCGGCCGCCCCGGCCACCACCATCGCCAGCCGGGTCTTGCCGACTCCGCCGGGTCCGAGCAGGGTCACCAGCCGCGCGGTCTCGAACGCCGCGAGCACCGCCTCGCGCTCCCGCTCACGCCCGACGAACGAGGTCCGGGCCGCCGGCAGGCCTGCCAGCCGGGCGGGCGGCCCTTCCGGTGCCCCGTGACCCCCTGCTCCGTGCTGCTCGGTTCCGTGCTGCTCGGTTCCGTGCTGCTCGGCTCTGTGCCCCCCAATACCGTGCCGCTCGGCTCCGGATCCCTCCGCTCGGTGCCCCTCGGCTTTGTGCCCCTCGGCTTTGTGCCGCTCGGCGGCGGCCCGCTCGGCCGCGGCCTGCTCGAAGACGGCCGCGAGGGCGCGCCGGTCGGCGACGCCGTACTTGCGCAGCAACGACGACACGTGGCTTTCCACCGTGCGCACCGAGATCTGCAGCCGCCGTGCGATCTGGGCGTTCGACAGATGGGCACCGAGCGCCTCGAGCACCTCGGCCTCGCGTGCGGACACCTCACCGCGCCCCGTCGACGTCACCGCAACATCTTCACCCATTCGCCCGGGTCCGTGGCGCGTCCGTGGTGAATCCGTGGTCACCACGGATGCCCCGGAGCCCGTCTGCGGGAGATCCTGATCCGGAGCCAGGAGTAGGGGCGCACGGCGGACAGCAGCCCGACCGCGCCGTCGACACGCGAGACGAGGGAAGGTTTTCCGAGATGAGCCAGCACGTCCAGCGGCAGGCGTACCAGGCCCGGCAGGCCGGGCCCGGCGACGGACCGGCCGTGGCGCGCGACCTGCGCCGCGAGTTCGCCGGCGCCGTGCACCTCCCCGGCGACGCCGCCTACGACGCGCTCCGGGAGGCGCCGTACTCGAGCATCGACCCGCGGCCGGCGCTGATCGCCGAGGCGACGAGCCCCGCGGACGTGCGGGCCGCGATCGTGGCGGCGCGCGAGTCCGGCCTGCCCTTCGCGGTCCAGGCCACCGGGCACGGCACGCAGGTCGCGTGCGACGGCGGCCTGCTGCTCAGGACGGGCGCGATGGGCTCGGTGCTGGTCGACCCGGCCCAGCGGATCGCCCGCGTCGGCCCCGGCGTCATGTGGCAGGAGGTGACCGCGGCGGCCGAGCCGTTCGGCCTGGCGCCGCTGGCGGGCCCGGTCCCGTCGGTCGGCGTGACCGGCTACACGCTCGGCGGCGGTTTCGGCTGGCTCGCCCGCAAGTACGGCTTCGCCGCGGACAGCGTGGTCCGCGCCGAGGTCGTCACGGCGGAGGGTCACATCGTCGCGGTCGGCCCCGACCGGCATCCCGACCTGTTCTGGGCCCTGCGCGGCGGCGGCGGCAACTTCGGCGTCGTGACCTCGCTGGAGTTCCGGCTCCACCCGGTCGCCCGCGTCCACGCGGGCACCGCGTTCTTCGCCGCCGACCGGGCCGCGGAGACGCTCGCGTTCTACCGCGACTGGATCGCCGGCGCGCCCGACGAGCTGAGCACCGCGATCCTGATCACCCGGATGCCGCACGAGCCGGGCCTGCCCCCGCAGTTGCGCGGCAGGCGGGTGATCGGCATCCAGGCCATGTACGCGGGCGAGGCGGACGAGGCCCGCCGGTTCCTGCGGCCCCTGTGGGCGGCGGCGGGACCGGCGCTGCTCGACACCATGCGGACGACGCCGTTCGGGCACGCCATGATGGGCGGCACCGCGCCCATGCACGTGGAACTGCTCCCCACGCTGCCCGACCCCGTGATCGAGACGCTGGTGCGGGCGGGCGAGCGGCCGGGCTCGCCGGTCACGACCGTCGAGATCCGCCACTGGGGCGGCGCCATCGCCGCGGCCGGGCCGGACGCCGGGCCGGTGGCCCACCGCTCGGTGCCGCTGTCGGTCGTCATCGACGCGCACGTCCCCGAGATCGAGCGGGCGCTGCGGCCGCACGTGAACGGCGGGACCTTCCTGAACTTCCTGCACGACCCCGCCAGGACCGAGGCGGCCTACACCCCGGACGACTGGCGGCGCCTGCGCGAGGTGAAGCGGGCCTACGACCCGGACAACTTCTTCCACGTCAACCTCAACGTGCCCCCGGCCGGCTGACCACCCGCCGGCTCCGGCCCCCGATGAGCACCGTGACCTCGGCCGACGGCACCCCCATCGCGTTCAACCGCGCGGGTGGGGGGCCGCCGGTCGTCCTCGTCGGCGGCGCGCTCCGCCACCGGGCGTGTGATCCGGTCGCGGAGCGGCTGGCCGCGATCCTCGCCCCGTCCTTCACGGTGATCAGGTACGACCGCCGCGGCCGGGGCGGCAGCGGGGACACCGCGCCGTACGCCGTGGCCCGCGAGATCGAGGACATCGAGGCCCTCGTCGCCGAGGCCGGCGGCGCGGCGGCGGTGTGCGGGTTCTCCTCCGGCGCCGTCCTCGCCCTCGACGCGGCCCGCCGCCTGCCCGGCATCACGCGCCTGGCCGTCGTCGAGCCGCCGTTCGTCGTCGGCGACAGCCGTCCCCCGCTGCCACAGGACTACCTCCCGAGGCTCACCGCGCTGCTGGCCGCCGGCCGGCGGGGGGACGCGGTCGAGTTCTTCCTGACGCGGGCGGCGGACGTGCCCGCGGAGCGCGTCGCCCTGCACCGGCGATCCCCGGCGTGGCCCGTGTTCGAGGCCGCCGCGCACACCCTCGTCTACGACGGCTCCGTGATGGGCGCGACCATGTCCGGCGCGCCGCTGCCGGCCCACCGCTGGGCCTGCGTCACGGCGCCCGTGCTCGTGACCGGCCGGGCCGGGGGTCCGGCGTTCCTGCGGGGCGCCGCGCGAGCGCTCGCCGGCGTCCTGCCGTGCGCCCGGCTGCGGCTCCTCGCGGGTGCCGCCGGCAGGCGGGACCACCCCGAGACGGTTCCCCCGGGCGGCCGGGATCACCATGACGAGGCGCGCTCTGCGGCCGGTGGCCGGGATCACCATGGTGAGGCGCGCTCTGCCGGTGGCGGGGATCACCATGACGAGGCGGACTTCGTGTGCGGCGGGGGGCACCACGCGGAGACGGCCGCCGCGCTCGCACCGGTGCTGAGCCACTTCCTCGCCGCCTCCTGAACCCGCCGCCGCGTACCCCTTGAACGCCGCTGTGAACGCCGCCGTGAACGCCGCTGTGAACGCCGCCGGGACGGCCGCGTCACGGCCGTCCCGGGGGGTCGCTCCTCGTCATCAGCTCCTGGTCGTCATCGGCTCCTGGTCGTCATCCCTCCTCGTCGTCACAGCTCGACGCGCACGCCGTACATCCGGACCCAGGTGTTGAACTCGATCAGCCTCTCGATGACCGCGCGGGCGCTCCACGGCCCGCCCATGGCGTACGTGCCGACGGGCGCGTCGAGCAGCATGCGCACCTCGGACTCCGACACCAGGTCGAGCACCGGGCCGCCCTCGGCGAGGATCTCCTCCATCCGATCACGCAGCGCCACCTCGTACTTCTCGTCCTGCGTGGAGGGGTAGGGGTTCTTCTTCCGGTCCAGCACCGAGTCGGGCAGCACCCCGCGCATGGCGGCGCGCAGCAGGCTCTTCTCCCGGCCGTCGAAGTTCTTCATCGCCCAGGGCGTGTTGTAGACGTACTCGACCAGCCGGTGGTCGGTGAACGGAACGCGGACCTCCAGGCTCGCGGCCATGCTGACCCGGTCCTTGCGGTCGAGCAGGAAACGCTCCCACCGGGTGAGGTTGAGGAAGGTCAGCTCCCGCATCCGCGCCTCCAGGCCGGTCTCGCCGGGCAGCCGCGGCACGTCCTCGAGCGCCTCGGTGTAGCGCCGCTTGACGTACTCGCCGAGCCCCAGCCGGTCCCAGAGGCCGACGGCGCGCAGCGCGCCGATCCCGCCGGCCTTCTCGAAGGGGTGGTGCCAGGGGAAGGTGTCGGACTCGACGGCCTCGCGGTCGTGGAACCAGGTGTAGCCGCCGAACAGCTCGTCGGCGGCCTCCCCCGACAGGGCCACCGTCATGCGCTCCTTCAGCGCCCGGCACAGGACCAGCAGGGAATACTCCATGTCGCCGGTGGACACCGGCAGGTCCTGGGCCCGCAGGACGGCCTCGCGCACCTCGGGGTCGAGGATCTGCGCGTTCTCCAGCTCGACGATGATGTGCTCGGCCCCCACGTGCTCGGCGACCTCGATCGCGAACGGCGTGTCCGGGTCCTCCCACTGGACGTTCGACCGGAACCGCGTCTCGTGCCCCTGGAAGTCGACCGAGAACGCCTTGAGCGGCCCGGCCCCCTTGCGGGCGAGCACGCGGGCGGCGAGCGCGGTGATGGCGCTGGAGTCGAGGCCGCCGGACAGCAGCGTGCCGACGGTGACGTCGGCGACCATCTGCCGCTCCACGATCTCCTCCAGCAACCGGCGCACGGTGACGATCGTCGTGGCCAGGTCGTCGGTGTGCTCGCGGGCCTCCAGCCGCCAGTAGCACTCCTCGGACGCGCTGTCGCGGGAGAAACGCATCACGGTGGCCGGACGGACCTCGTACATGCCGCGGAACACCGCGTGGCCCGGAGTCTTGACGATGCTGAAGATCTCCCGCAGCCCGTCGGCGTCCACGACGGCCTCCGCCTCGGGGTGGGCGAGGATCGTCTTCGGCTCCGACCCGAACAGCAGGCCGTCGGGCGTCGGGTAGTAGTAGAGCGGCTTGACCCCCATCCGGTCGCGGACCAGCAGCAGCTCCTCGGTGCGGGGGTCCCAGATGCCCAGGGCGAAGATGCCGTCGAGCCGCTCGGCGAAGGCCGGGCCCCACTGCAGGTACGCGCGGAGCACCACCTCGGAGTCGCTCGACGTGCGGAACTCCTGGCCCAGCGCCTCGAGCTCGGCGCGCAGCTCCCGGTAGTTGTAGACCTCGCCGTTGTACGTCATGACCGGCAGGGCGTCGTCTCCGGCCGCCATCGGCTGCCGCCCGCCCTCCAGGTCGATGATCGCCAGCCTGCGGTGCCCGAGGGCGGCGCGGGGAGAGGTCCACACGCCTCCCGCGTCCGGTCCCCGGTATTCCAGGGTGGCGGTCATGGCGGAGATCGTCTCCGTCTGCCCGGTCAGATCGCTCGCGTAACTCACCCAGCCGGCGATGCCGCACATATCAGGGGTTTCCTCTCTAGGGTCGGTTCAGCTCAGGGGGAGGGCTTCGACGAAGTCCCGGGCGCCGTGCAGCCACGAGACCTTGTCGTGCAGTTCGTCGTCGGACAGCGCGGCCAGCATCCGGTTCCTGGCGAGCGCGCCGTGGCCGGCCGGGTGGTACAGCACGCGGCCCATCTCACGGGCGACGATCTGCGCCGCCGCGGTGCGCGCCCGCCGCAGGGCGTTGTACTTCTCGAAGCGCTGGGGGAACTCGTCGGCGCCGCAGTCGAGCAGCTCGCCGAGCAGGACCGCGTCCTCCAGGGCCATGCAGGCGCCCTGCGCGGCGTACTGCAGCATGGGGTGCGCCGCGTCGCCGAGCAGCACCACCCGGCCGTCGGTCCAGTCGTCCACGGGGTCGCGGTCGCACAGCACCCACTCCCTCCACTCCTCGCCGAGCCGCAGGAGGCGCGCGGCGGTGTCGCCGAGCCCGGGGAACTCGCCGAGGACGCGTTCGCGGGGGACGGGCCGGCCCGTCACCACGTGCCGCGCGCCGTCGTCGCGGGTGGCCGCCAGGTTGAGGAACCTGCCGCCGCCGATGGGGTAGTGGACGAAGTGCCAGCCGGGGCCGGCCCACAGCGTGACCGTGTTCCACCGCAGGTCCTCGGGCACCCGGTCCATGGGGATGACCGACCGGTAGATCGTGTGCCCGGACACCCGCGGGTCGCCGTCGCCGACGAGCCGGGCGCGCACCGCCGAGCGGATGCCGTCGGCCCCGATCAGCGCGCCGCCCCGCACCCGCTCGCCGCTCGCGAGGACCGCGCTGACGCCGCCCGCGTCCTGCTCGTAGCCGACGACGTGACCGCCGCCGCGCAGCTCGATCCAGGCCGATTCGCGGCAGGCCGCCAGCAGCGGGCCGTAGAGGTCCATCCGCTGCACCACGGCGTACGGGTTGCCGAACCGGGCGCGGTAGCGCTCGGTGAGCGGCATGCCGGCCACGCGCTCGCCGGTCGTGCCGTCCATGAAGCGCAGCTCCTCGATGTACACGGCGAGGGCGCGGACCTCGTCGCCGACGCCGAGCCGGTCGAGCGCGCGGAAGCCGTTGGGGGCGATCTGGATGCCGGCCCCCATCTCGGTGAACTCCTCGCGCCGTTCCAGGACCACGGCCCGGTGCCCCTGGCCGGCGACGGCGATGGCCGCGGCGAGGCCGCCGACGCCGCCACCGGCGATCAGTACGGTCGTCATCTCCTGCCCCTCACTGCTGGACTGTTCTCACTGGTGGTCCGGCCTCACTGGTGGACCGGCAGCCGGTCGAGCACCGCGACGATGGCGTCGCGGAGGATCGACACGCCGTTCTCGGTGAGGACCGACTCGGCGTGGAACTGCATCGAGCCGAAGCCGGGGCCGCGCAGCGCGTGCACCTCTCCGGTGCGCGGGTCGCGGCAGACCTCGACGGGCGCGGCCAGCCCGGGGATCTCGACGACGTCGGCGTCGGCCCTGGCGGCGAACGCGTTGTAGAAACCGACCCTGACCCGGCGGCCGAACAGGTCGATCTCGCGCTGGACGCCCTGGTTCGGCACGGGCCTGCGCACCAGCGGCAGCCCGAGCGCCGTGCTGAGCACCTGGTGGCTCAGGCACACCGCGACGAAAGGACGCTGTTCCCGCAGCAGCCGTCGTACGGCCTCGCGCAGATGGGCGATCTTGGGATGGGCGGTGTCGCGGGGGTCGCCCGGGCCGGGTCCGAGGACCACCAGGTCGTGGCCGTCCAGCGGGTACGGCTCGTCGAACCGCCGTACGGTCACGTGCAGGCCGAGCGACCGGAGCTGGTGGGCGATCATCGAGGTGAAGTTGTCCTCGGCGTCCACGACGAGGACCCGCCGGCCGATCAGGCCGGGCGTCCACTGGACCCGGTCCTCGTCCTCCCGCAGCCAGAAGCCGGCGATCGTGTCGTTGCGGGAGTCGAGCGCCCGGCGCACGTCGGGGTGGTCGGCGAAGCGCGCCGGCGGCTCCATGCAGAGCACGTCGAGCAGTCCGGCGGCCTTGGCCCGCGTCTCGGCCGCCTCCGACAGCGGGTCCGAGTGACGCACCAGGGTGGCGCCCACCGCGATCCGCACCCGGCCCTCGCTGTCGATGTCCGCCGTGCGGATGAGAATGGAGGAGTCGAGCGCGCGGCCGCCGTCGGCGTCCCTGCCGATGAGCGCGACGACGCCGCTGTAGTAGCCGCGTCCCTCCGGCTCGTATCGGCTGATCACCCGGCAGGCGCTCTCCAGCGGGCTCCCGGTGACGGTGGGCGCGAAGAGCGTCTCGCGCAGGATCTCGCGCACGTCGCGGGTGGTGTGTCCGTCGATGAAGTACTCGGTGTGCGCGAGCCTGGCCATCTCCTTCAGGTAGGGCCCGGACACACGCCCGCCGGTGTGGCAGATGCGCGCCATCATCTTGAGTTCCTCGTCGACCACCATGTAGAGCTCGTCGGCCTCCTTGCGGTCGGCGAGGAAGTCCATGAGCCCCGGCAGGGTCGGGCCGGACGCGGGGTAGCGGTAGGTGCCGCTGATCGGGTTCATCGTCGCGACGCCGCCGGACAGGCTGACGTGCCGTTCCGGGGAGGCGCCGACGAACGTGCGGTCGCCGGTGTGGATGACGAAGGTCCAGTACGTCCCCGCCTCGCGTTCCACCAGCCGGCGGAAGAACGTCAGCGCGCTCCGCACGGAGTAGCCGGAGATCTCGGCGGTGAACGACCGCTTGATGACGAAGTTGGCGCCCTCGCCGTGGCCGATCTCCTCCTCGACGACCTTGCGGACCACGGCCGCGTACTCGTCGTCGTCCAGGTCCACCCGGCGGCCGCCGGCGACCACGGGCGCGTCGGGAATCCGCCGCAGCGCGTCGGCGAGCGGCAGCGTCCCCTGCTCGGCGATCGTCATCGCCAGCAGCGGCTCGTGGTCGTCCACCACCGTGAAGCCACGCTCGGCGATCTGCCGGAAGGGGATGACGGCCAGCGTCTCGTGCCGGGCCTCCCCGCCGGGACCGCCGGGACCGTCGGGAAGCGGCAGCTCGTCGAGCGTCCCGACCGCGGACATGTCGCCCACGAGGACGTCGAGCAGCCCCCGGCGGCCGGCCCCCGGGCGGTGCAGCAGCGCGAAGGCGGGAGGATCCGGGGAGAGCACCTTGTCGAGGAGTGGTTCGGCCGTCATCGCTGTCCCTCCGAACTCGAGGAAAGGCCCGGCACCGGGGCGAGGCCCGGCGTGGGGGAAAGGTCCGGCGCCGCGGACAGGTCCGCCAGCACCTGCTCGGTCGTGACGGTCACACCGCACCGCCGGGCGGCGTAGTCGAGCGTCATGCGGTGGTCGGCGGCGGTGAAGTCCGCGATGGCGTCGGCCACCAGGAAGGGCTGGATGTCGTTGGTGAAGGCGTCGACCGCGGTCATCAGGATGCCCACGTGGGCGTACACCCCGGCGAGGATCAGCTGGTCGCGGCCGCTCTCCCGCATCCGGCTCAGCAGCGTGGTCCTGTGGAAGGCGCTGTAGCGCCATTTGGTGAAGAGCCAGTCGCCGGGGGCGGGCGCCACCGCGGCGACGATGTCCCGGTGGGACGGCTCGGCCGTCATGCCGGGGCCCCAGAACTCCCTGAGCAGCCCCCGCTGCTCCTCCGTCATGTCTCCGGGCTGTCCGGTGTACGCCACGGGGATGCCGAGGCGGGCGCACCGGTTCCGCAGCGCCGTCGCGTTGCCGACCAGGTCGACCACCGGAGGCCGGCCCGCGGGGAACGGCTCCAGGAAGAAGTTCTGCATGTCGTGCAGCAGCAGCACGGCCCGTCTCGAATCGACCGTCCAGGACGCCGTGTTCCCCGGCAGTTCTCCGGCCTCCGGCATGGAATACGGTGCGATCTGTGGAATTCCTGCCATCGAAATCCTCTTGTGTGCCGTGATTTGTGATCTCGTTATCAGGCGCCGAGGGTCGCGCCGCCGTCCACCGTCAGGTGTTGCAATGTGATGTGACCGGCTCTTTCCGAGAGCAGGAAGGCGACGGCCTCCGCGATGTCGGCCGGTCGCGCGATCTTTCTCAGCGGGATCCCGGTGCGATAGAGGTCCGGGGCGCCCTCGATGGAGGCCCGGTGACCGTCATCGTCGTGCCACAGCGAGGTGAGCATCGGAGTGTCGGTCGAGCCGGGCGCCACCACGTTGCAGCGGATGCCGTAGCGGGCGACCTCCAGGCCCAGGTTCTTGGTGAACATCGTCACCGCCGCCTTGGAGGCGCCGTAGGCGGACATTCCGATGCGGGCCGTGTGCGCCGCGTTCGAGGCGACGGTGACGACGGCGCCGGCCCGCCGCGGCACCATCCTGTTCACCACCGCACGTGAGACGTGGAAGACGCCGGTGACGTTGACCGCGAACGTCGCGGCCCAGTCGTCGTCCGACAGCGTCCTGGCCTCGCCCACGCGCAGCACGCCGGCGGCGTTGACCAGCCGGTCGATCGGGCCGAGCCGCCGCTCGACCTCGTCCACGACCGCCTCGACCTGTGGCGCGGAGGTGACGTCCGCGGTGAACGCGGCCGCCTCCAGCCCGTCGGCGACCAGCTTGCCGACGACGGTGCGCAGCGCGCCCGCGTCGCGGTCCACGGCCGCCACCGGCACGCCGTCCTCGGCGAGCACCCGGGCGACCTCGGCTCCGATGCCGCCCGCGGCGCCGGTGACCAGGGCGACCATCACGCGCTCCCGGCGGCGGTCGCGGCGGCGTTCGCCGAGGCGTCTCCTTCACGTGCACGACGTGAGTGAACGCGGGGGGCCGGCCGGTCCCACGTCGTCCCGCCCGTCGCGGAAAGGGTGCGGGGAAACCGCGAAATGTTTTTCATGGCAGAACTGTGCGGCCCGGCGTAAGTCGCCAACAAGGCGAATGAAAGGCAGCATGTTGCCCGCCGATAGCCGTTTCCTGCCAACGCCGGGCCGCCTGGGAAAGAGCGGCCTGTGGTCCCCTCGCGACGGGCCCGGACCGTTCGCCGTGAATTGACTCAAGGTCAGAAGAATTGTCATCTCACGAGTTCCTCCCGGGCCGGGACGAGGGCTGGCAGGAAGCTGTACCACCCGGGCATCTTGCTGCCGCCGCCCTGTCTGGCCGGTGCCACGCAAACGCGCGAGATTGCCGATGCGGAGATCCGTACTCGCACCAAGGGAGAGGCATGATGACTTCGTCGTCGATTCGCCGCGTCACGATCATCGGCTGTGGTCTGATCGGCGCCTCTGCCGCGCTCGCGTTGCGCAAGGCGGGCGTCGAGGTCGCGCTGTCCGACCGCGACCCGCACGCGGTGGCCGTCGCCGAGCGGATGGGCGCGGGCGTCGCACTGACCCCCGGCGCTCCCGCGGCGGACGTGGTGGTCGTCGCCACGCCGCCGTCCACGGTGGCCGCCGTGCTGCGGGACGCTCAGGCCAGGGGGCTCGGCGCCGTCTACACCGACGTCGCCAGCACCAAGGCCCGCGTCGTCGCCGAGGCCGAGCGGGCGGGCTGCGACCTCACCGCGTACGTGCCGGGGCACCCGATGGCCGGCGCGGAGGCGTCGGGCCCCCTGGCCGCCCGGGCGGACCTGTTCGCCGGACGGCCGTGGACGCTCTGCCCGCTTCCCACGACGCCGCTGCGGCCGGTGCGCGTGGTGGCCGAACTGGTGGGGGCGTGCGGAGCGGAGCACCGGCTGCTGGCGCCGGACGTCCACGACCTGGCCGTCGCCGCGAGCTCGCACGCGCCGCACCTGGTCTCGGCGGCGCTGGCGGCGAGGTTCGCCGGCGCGGACGAGACCACGCTCTCCCTGGTGGGGCCGGGCCTGCGGGACGTCACGCGGGTCGCGGGCGGGGCCCCCGGCCTGTGGTGCGACATCCTCCGGCAGAACGCCGAGCCGGTCGCCGCCGTCCTGGAGGCGGTGGCGCGGGACCTGGCCGCCGCCGCGGCGGCGCTGCGCGACCCGGAGGGCGGGCAGTTGCTCGCCGACCTGCTCACGAAGGGCAACGACGGCCGCGCGCGCATCGTCGGCGGGGGCGCGGAGCACACGGCACGGGCCGGCGCCCTCGCGGCCTGAGCCGCGCCCCCGAGACGCCCCCGAGACGCCGCCGGCGCCTCGCGGCCTGACCGCGCTTCCTCCGAGTGCCCACCGGCGGCGATCGGTGGCGCCCCCGACCCTGGACGGAGCCCGGGCTGCGCAACCAGAAAGGTGTGCCGCCCGCGGGGCCGGTGCGACAGTCGAGGAGACCCAGCGGCGGCCACCGCACCGCAGCGCACTGTGCCGCACGGAGCTGCACCGCAGTGCACTGTGCCGCGTCGCGGGCGCGGGCGTTCCGCCCGCCGCCATGTGCCGTGAGCTGGGACGCGAGGAGCGGCTTCAGCGCCGACGGCACGAGGAGGAAACGATGTTGACGACCGGGGTTCCGACACGGGAGGAACTGGTTCGGCGCGCGTCCGAACTGCTGCCGCTGCTGCGCGGCCACGCGGACTGGGCGGAGGAGAACCGGCGGATCCACGACGAGTCGATCGAGGCCCTGGCCGACGCCGGCGTCTTCAAGATGCGGGTGCCCGCCCGCTACGGCGGCTACGAGTGCGACACGCGGACCCTCCTCGAAGTGGCGGCCGAGCTCGGGCGGGCCGACGGCTCCACCGCCTGGACGGCGTCGGTCTACTGGATCCCGACCTGGATGACCTGCCTGTTCCCCGACGAGGTCCAGGACGAGGTGTTCTCGACGCCGGACGTGCGGGTGTGCGGCACGCTGAGCCCCACCGCCATGGCCGCCCCGGTGGACGGCGGCGTCGTGGTCAACGGCAAGTGGGGGTTCGTCAGCGGCGCCTGGCACAGCCACTGGCAGGAGATCGTGGCGATCCAGGTCGGCCCCGAGGGCGAGCCCATGCCGATCATGGCGCTGGTGCCGATGTCGGACCTGCAGATCGTGGACGACTGGCACACCTCCGGCCTGCGGGGCACCGGCAGCGTCACCACGGTCGCCCAGGACGTGTTCATCCCGGCCGAGCGGGTGCTTCCGCTGCCCGCGGTGCTCATGGGGCAGTACGCGTCGAAGCTGAACGCCGCCAGCCCCATCTACCGGACGCCGCTGCTGCCGGTCGCCTCCGCGTCCTCGGTCGGCACGGTGATCGGCCTGGCCCGGGCGGCCAGGGAGGCGTTCTTCGAGCGCCTGCCCAACCGCAAGATCACCTACACGCACTACGAGAGCCAGAGCGAGGCCCCGCTGACCCACCTGCAGGTGGCGGAGGCGTCGCTCAAGATCGACGAGGCGGAGTTCCACGCCCAGCGCCTGACCGGCCTGGTGGACGGCAAGGGCGTGACGGGCGAGCAGTGGACGCTGGAGGAGCGGGCCAGGGCGCGCGCCGACATGGGCGCGGTGTGCCGGCTGGGCAAGGAGGCCGCGGACGTCCTCGCCATGGCCAGCGGCGGCTCCTCGATCTACACCCAGGTGCCGATCCAGCGGATCGCTCGTGACATCACCGCGGTGAACCTGCACGCGCTGATGCACCCCAACACCAACACCGAGCTGTACGGCCGGGTGCTGTGCGGCCAGGAGCCCGGCACCTTCTACATCTAGACCACACCCCCTCCGCCGAGACGGTTCCGCGGCCCGACGACGTGCCGCGGAACCGTTTCGTATGTGTGCCCGGAGTCCTTCCGGCGTGCCCTGAGGGCGGGCGAAACGCCCGGGCAGACGGAAAAGCCGGAGGCGTGGGACACACGCCTCCGGCCACGATGCGCCGGCTCGGTCACGCGGCGGGCGAGACCGCCGCCTTCCCCGCGACCATGCGGACCAGCGCGTCGAGGTTCGGGTCCTCCTCGAAGACGTCGCCGACGTCGACGCTGACGCCGAGCTCCTCCTCGATGCGGGACACGAGGCGGACCGCGGCGATCGACTCGCCCTCCAGGTCGAAGAAGGTCGCGTCCTCACTTCCGTCCGGCACGTCGAGCACCTGCTTCCAGATCTCCGCGACCTTGGCCTCGATGACCGGGAGAACAAGCTCGCCGGGGTGATTGCCACTCATACGGTGTCCTCCCCAAACGTCCACGATGGCGCGCATGGCGTCCTGCTGCCTGCTGGCTGCCCTCACAGCATCGCAACCGCCGGGGGTCGCGGCACCTCCCAGAGTGCGAGGTCAGGTCCTGACCACCGGTCCCAGTCCGTCCGAGATCCGCAGCCCGCCGCGGGCGTCGGGCCGGGCCCGCCGCGTACGGGAAAGCCGGTCGCGCACCTGCCGCCCGGCGCGCGGGTCGATCCGGTCCGCGAGGTCGAGCGTGCGGGTCATGGCGTCGTCGGCCTCGTCGTAGTCGCCCGTGGCGTACAACGCGTCGCTCAGCATGATCAGGGTCTGCGCTTCGAGCAGCGGCATCTGCATCCCGCGGAACAGGGAGGCCGCTCTGCGCAGGTGCGCCGCAGCCTGGTCGTTCTCGCCGTTCGCGATGGCGATCTCGCCGAGCCCCGACATCACGCGGGCCTCCGCGAGCCGGTGCCGCGAGCTGGTCGCGAGCCGCAGGGCCTCGCGCAGCGTCTCGCCGGCCTCGGTGATCCTGCCCTGGCGCAGCCGGGCGACGCCCAGGCCGTGCAGGGCGAACGCCTCGCCGATGGAGTCGCCGATGTCCCGCACGACCGTCAGCGACTCCTCGAAGGCGCCGGCGGACAGGCCGAACTCGCCCGCCTGCAGGTGTGCCTGCCCCATCCGGTGCAGCACCTGCGCCGTCACCCTGCGGTCGCCCCCGGCCTTGCTCCGCGTCAGCGCCTCGGAGAGCAGCGACTTGGCGCTGTCGAGGTCGTCGCAGTCGAGCCGCACCTGGGCGAGGCTGTGCAGGGTGTGCGCGGCGGAGACGTGGTCGCCCGCGGTGTGGAACACCTGCAGCGCCTTCTCGTAGTTGGCGACCGCCTCCGCGAACCGCCCGTTGATGCGCTCAAGGACCGCGATGCTGCGGATCGCCAGGGCGATCCTGAGCTCGTCGCCGACCTCCTCGAACAGCCGCACCGCCGCATCCAGCTCGCGCCTGGCGTCGTCGAACCGCTGCTCGCTGAACGACAGTGAGCCGATGGTGTACAGCATCTCGGCCTGGCCGCGCCGGTCCCCGGCCTGCCGCGCCGCCTCCAGCGCGAGCTCGTGGGTCTCCCGCCAGTCGTCCAGGTAGACCCGCGACTCGAAGAACATCGCGGCGTTCGCGGCGAGCCGCCAGCACAGCTCGACGAAGCCCGCCTGCGCCGCCTGCCGGATGCCGGAGACCAGCAGGTGACGCTCCCGCTCGAACCACGCCATCGGCTCGGCGACGAGCTGCTCGACGAGCTTTTCCGGCAGCGGCCGGGGGATCACGCTCTCCATCCGGGCGAGCACGTCGGAGCCGAACTCCCGCGACCTGGCCGCGTCCGTCAGCGACAGCAGCGAGCCGAGCACCCGGGACAAGGCGGCCTTCCGCTCCGCCACAGGCTCCTCCGCGGCCAGGCGCTCGCGCGCGAACACCTTGACGAGGTCGTGGAACCGATACTGGGTGTGCGTCCCCCGGCCGACGGTCACCTCGACGAGGTGGGCGTCGGCAAGGTTGTCGAGCAGGTCCTGGGCCTCGATGAACGAGCGGTCGAGCAGGGCCGCGCCGGTCCACACGGAGAATACGTGGGAGTCGAGGATCGCCAGCCGCCGCAGCAGCCGCCGCGCCTCCTCGCTGATGTTGTCGTAGGTGAGCGAGAGGCTGGCCCGGATGCCCATCTCGCCGTGCATCAGCTCGTCGAGCCTGCGCGTCTCGTCCCTGAGGCGGTCGACGAGTTGTTCGACGGTCCAGTGCGGGCGCGCCGCCAGCCGCGCGCCGGCGATGCGCAGGGCCAGGGGCAGATGGCCGCACAGGTCGGCGAGGGCCTCGGCGGAGCTCTGCTCCGACGCCACCCGCCCGCCGCCGGCCACCTGGGCGAGCAGGTCCACCGACTGGGCCGAGTCGAACAGGTCCACGTCGATGTGCGTGGCCCCGGCCAGCCCCACGAGGCGGCTGCGGCTGGTCACGATGACGGCGGAGGCGGGATTGCCCGGCAGCAGCGGCAGGACCTGGCTCTCGCTGCCCACGTCGTCCAGCACGATCAGCATCCTGCGGTCCGCGAGCAGCGTCCGGTACGTCTCCGCCCGCTCTTCGAGGCCGTCGGGGAGCGCGGTGCCGGGCACCCCGAGGGCGCGCAGGAAGCGTTCGAGCACCTGCATGGGGCTGACCGGGCGGGAGACCCCGCCGTGCATGTGGGCGAAGAGCTGACCGTCGGGGTAGTGGTCGGCGACGCTGTGCGCGGCGTGGACCGCGATGGTCGTCTTGCCGATGCCGGCGCGGCCGGCGATCGCGATGATCGGCACGGCGAAGCGAGCCATGCCGTCGGAGACCTGCGTCAGCCGGTGCCGTATCTCGTCGAGGTGCCCGTGCCGGCCGATGAAGTCGGCGATTCCGGAGGGAAGCATGCCGGGGACCGGGGGAGGGGCGGCGGGCTCGGCCACGGAGATCCGCGCGCTATCCCGCTCCGGCGGCGCGTCGAGGCTCTCGTCCGCGGTGAGGATGCCGTGTTCGAGCTGCTGCAGCCGCTCGTTGGGCTCGATGCCCAGCTCGTCGATCATCATCCGCCGGGCGTCGCGGTAGACCTGCAGGGCCTCCGCCTGCCGGCCGGAACGGTACAACGCCGTCATGAACTGGCCGAGCAGCCGTTCGCGGAGCGGGTGCTCCTCCACGAGCCTGCGCAGCTCCGTCACCAGCTCGTGGTGCCGGCCGAGGTCGAGTTCGAGCTGGACGCAGTCCTCGTTCGCGGCGAGCCTCTCCTCGTCGAGCCAGCTCGCGGCGGCCTGGACCATCCTGCTCTCGATGCCTTCGAGCGCGGGGCCGCGCCAGAGGGACAGCGCCTCACGGTACTGCCTGACGGCCTCGTCCACGTCCCGGTTGTCGCGCGCCTGCCGTGCCTTCAGCACGAGGCTCTCGAAGCGGTGCGCGTCGATCTGCTCGCTGTCGGTCCGTAAAGCGTATCCCTGGGACCGCGTGACGATCATCTGATCGTGGCCGCGGGCACCGAACAGGCGCCGCAGGGCGGAGATGCAGATCTGCACCTGGGCCCGCGACGTGGCGGGCGGGTCGTCCCCGTAGATGGCCTCCATGAGACGGCCGACTGCGACCGGTCGGTTGGCCTCCAGCAGCAGCACGGCCAGGACTGTGTGCTGTCGCACACCCCCGAGGTCGAGTCGTTGCCCACCCTCCGTGACTTCGAGGGCTCCTAGCAGGCGAAACTCCACATGCATCTCCCTCTGAAACTGCTGGACCATTGCACAGTGCGGATTACGGAGCTCGCTCTCCGCGATATGCGCATTGCGGCCTCACATAAAGGCTCTCTCTGGGCGATGGCAGTTTACGGAATGTTTGCGATGGAGCCGTGAACACCGGCGGAAACGCTGTCAGGTGCGGTCGCCGCCGTTCTGACATGTAGTCGCCCGCGCGTCCCCTATTGACATTGTTGTCAGGGATCGTACAGCGCGAAACGGACGGTGGCTAGGCGAATGCGCGGTCCGGCAGGTGAACTCCGGTGCACGCGCGTATCTGCTAGGACGCCTTACCTGTTGAAAGTCGCTTAGTCAGAAAAGCGGCGGGGCCGGCCGGACAATGCCTGGGAAAAGCGCGGAGCGGCCGGAGACGCCAGGTCTCCGGCCGCTCGGGGGGTGCGTCAGTCCCAGGGGTTCACGTGGGTGTTGGTGGGGCTCGGCGACGGGATGCCCGCGGGGGTGTGCGGCTGCACGCTCCGGTGGACGACGGTGCGGGCGTGAGCGTGGGAAGCCGACGCCACCGAGACCATCGCGCCCGCCGACGCCGCGGCCGTGAGGGCGATGAAGATGGAGACGGCGAATCGCTTGACGATGCTGTTGCTGCCGGCCACTTGGATACCTCCACCCTGTGCGCGGCGCTCCGTACGCCGATCGCTTACGGGACCGACGCTCACACCCCCCGCCATCGAGCCCTTATCGTCGCGCTTCCGGGATGCCATCACCGCAGGTCGAAGGGGTAGTGGGCGGTGGGATGCGGGGGGTTGCGCCGCCGGCTGAGGGGTGCGGCCCGGCGGCGGCCCGGGCCCCCGCGGTGACGGGCCATGGCCGGACGATGCCTGGGCGATAGCGGGGCGATGCCGGGCCGATAACGGGGTGCGCCACTGTGACAGCAACCCGGGCGGCAACCGCACGCAGGCGGCGAAGCCCGGGTCACCACAAGGTCGGAAGACGAGAGCGTTGAGCCGGGCCGCAGGGGTCCCGGGATTGTGTGGCGGTGAGATGGGCATTGCTCTTCAGGCGCTGGACGGCCTCTACGGCCGGCCGGCCGCCGGTGTCCGGGTGCGGCTTGAACGCAGCGACAACGGCCTCTGGTGTGCCGAGGTCAAGGCGGAGACCGACCACGAGGGACGGGTGGGGGAGTGGCGCGGGCGCAGGTTCGACCGCGGGCTGCACCGCATCGTCTTCGAGAGTGACTCGTACTTCGTCGGCCTGGGGCTGACCGCCGCCTATCCCGAGGTCTCGATCACGTTCCGCATGCATGACGAGACCGACTCCTACCAGTTGCAGGTGCTGCTCTCGCCGTACTCCTACTCCGCTTACTTCGGATCGCTCACCTAAGGAGCCGACCGTGAATCTCGGACGCTACAGCGGTTCTCCACGGGTTCCCCTCGAGGGCCGCGCCTGGCCGGACGCGACCATCGGCTCGGCCCCGCGCTGGCTGTCGACCGACCTGCGCGACGGCAACCAGTCGCTGGCCGAGCCGATGTCGCCGGCCCGGAAGCTGATCATGTTCGACCTCCTGGTGGACATGGGCTACAAGGAGATCGAGGTCGGTTTCCCGGCGGCCAGCAAGGACGACCACGACTTCGTCCGGATGCTCGTCGAGCGCGACCTGATCCCCGACGACGTCCGGATCTCCGTTCTGACGCAGGCCAGGGACGAGCTGATCGAGCGCACGGTGGCGAGCCTGGAGGGCGCGCCGCGCGCCACCGTCCACCTCTACGCCGCGACCTCGCCGCTGTTTCGCGGCCTGGTGTTCGGCATGAGCCGCGACGAGTGCAAGGACCTCGCCGTCCAGGGGACCCGGCTGGTGATGAAGTACGCCGAGCGGACGCTGGACGGCTGCGACCTCGGCTACCAGTTCTCGCCCGAGCACTTCGCCGACACCGAGCCGGACTTCGCGCTGGAGGTCTGCGAGGCCGTCATGGACGTGTGGCAGCCGGAGGCCGGCCGCGAGACCGTCCTGAACTTCCCCACCACGGTCGAGCGCGCCACGCCGAACGTCTTCGCCGACCGGATCGAGTGGATGCACCGCAACCTGTCGCGGCGCGAGCACCTGTGCCTGTCCGTCCATCCGCACAACGACCGGGGGACCGGCGTCGCCACCGCGGAGCTGGCCGTCATGGCGGGCGCCGACCGCGTCGAGGGCTGCCTGTTCGGCAACGGGGAACGGGCGGGCAACGTGTGCCTGGTCACCCTCGGGCTCAACCTGTCCACGCAGGGCGTGGACCCCGGCGTCGACTTCTCCGACCTCGACCGCGTCCGCCGTACCGTGGAGCACTGCACGGGGGTGCCGGTCCATCCCCGGCACCCGTACGGCGGCGACCTCGTCTACACCGCCTTCTCCGGCTCCCACCAGGACGCCATCAAGAAGGGTCTGGACGCCGTGGAAAGGGAGGCCGTCCGCACCGGGGACGACGCCGCGCACCTGCCGTGGCAGGTGCCGTACCTGCCGCTGGACCCGCAGGACGTCGGCCGGACGTACGAGGCGGTGGTGCGGATCAACAGCCAGTCGGGCAAGGGCGGCCTGGCCTACGTGATGAGCGCCTGGCACGGCCTCACCCTGCCGCGCGACCTGCAGGCCGACTTCGCCATGAGGATGCAGGCGCTGACGGACGCCGAGGGCGGGGAGGTCGCGCCGGAGCGGGTTCTCGAGGTCTTCGTGCGGGAGTACGTCATGGATTCCGCCCTGCCGGTCCCGCCGTCCGTCGAGGCCAGGGGGACGGTCACCCTGCACATCGACGCCGGCTGGTTCCGCACCGGCCCGGCCAGGACGGACACGGTCCAGGCGGTCCGCGCGGAGCTCGCGCGCCGGGGCCTGAGGGTGCGGGTCGTCCACCACACCCGCCCGGCGGCCGGCGCGGGCGCGGCGGGGCGGGACGACGCGGCGGTCTACGCCGAGTACCGCACGGGCGGCGCCTGTTACTGGGGTGCCGGGATCGAGCGGGATGTCGAGAGGGCCGCGCTGGTCGCGGTGTGTTCCGCCGTCGCCAGGGCCGCCCGCGACCGGGCCCCGGCAACGGGCGACGGCCAGGGCGATGGCAGGAGCGATGGCAGGGGCGGCGGCCGGGGGGCCACGGAGGGGAACGGGCGGCACGGACGCCAGGGCGCCGGGCGTTCCCGGCGGGTGACGGCCGGCAGGTGACCACGTGAAGGGCGGCGACACGGCGATGGCCATGGTCGAACGGGAACAGGAACTCGTGCTCCTCGAGGCGCTCCTCGCCAGCGCCGTCATGGGCAGGGGCAGGGTCGCACTGGTGGGCGGCGCGGTGGCGACGGGCAAGAGCACGCTGCTGCACACGTTCGCGGAGCAGGCCATCGAGCTGGGCGCGCTGGCCGTCACCGCGACGGGCTCGCCGCTGGAGCGGGACGTCCCGCTGGGCGTGCTGCGCCAGCTCGTCGAGGACGCGCCGCTGGTTCCGCAGGAGCGGGAGCGCGCGCTGTCCCTGCTGGAGGAGGGCGCGCAGGCGGTCGCCGCGGGCGCGGACGAGCGCCGGCCGGTGGACGCCCAGCTCGTCCACGCGCTCTGCGGCGTCCTGCTCGACCTGTCCGAGCGGTGCCCCCTGGTGCTCGTCGTCGACGACGTCCACCACGCCGACCGCGAGTCGCTGCTCTGCCTCGCCTACCTCGCCCGCCGGGTGCGGCTCGCCCAGATCGTGGCGATCTTCGGGCACGCCGACCAGGCGTGGCACACCGACTCCTACTTCCAGACCGAACTGCTGCGCCAGCCGCACTGCCGCCGCGTCAGGCTGACCCGGCTGTCGCGGGCGGGGGTGGCGGCGATGCTCGCCGCGCGCCTGGGCGACGAGGCCGCCGAGCGGCTCGCCGACGAGATGTACGCGCACACCGGCGGCAACCCCCTCCTGGTCACCGCGCTGGCCGACGACTACGAGGAGTCCGCCCGTACGGCGCCGGAGCCCCCGGCGGGGGTCGTCGTCGGAGAGCAGTACGGCCAGGCCGTGCTGTCGTGCCTGAGCCGCGGCGAGGCGCGGGTGGCGCGGGCCGCCCGCGGGCTCGCGGTCCTCGGCGAGCCCCGCTCCCTCGACCTCCTGCTGGGCGTGCCGGCGGCCGAGGTGAACAAGGACCTGCACTCCCTCGGCGCCGCCGGCCTGACCGCGCTCGGCACGTTCCGCCACGAGGCCGCCCGGCAGGCGGTCCTCGGGGCGATGGACGCGGGGGAGCGGGCGGAGCTGCACCGCCGGGCGGCCGAGCTGTCGTACGGCGTCGGCGCCTCCCCGGCCGTGGTCGCCCGGCACCTGCTGGAGGCGGGGCGGGTGGACGCCCCCTGGGGCATCGAGATCCTGGAGGAGGCGGCCAGGAGCGCGCTGCGGGCCGGTCAGGTCGACAGCGCGGTCGGATACCTGCGGCTGGCCTGGCGCGCGTGCGCGGACGACACGCAGCGGGCGAAGATCATGACGATGCTCGTGCGGGCCGAGTGGCGCATCAACCCGGCCGCGCCCGCCGGCCGCCTCGCCGAGCTCGCCGAGGCCGTGCACCGGGGCAGCCTGCGGGGCGGCGACGCCGTCGTGCTGGCCCGGGCGCTGCTGTGGCACGGCCGCGTGGACGACGCGCGCGACGTGCTGGAGCAGGTGCTCGAATCGGGCGGGACGGCCGACCAGGAGACGCGCGCCGAGCTCGTCGTGGCCCGGCTCTGCCTGCGCGCGGCCCATCCCCCCTTCCTCACCGCGCTGGGGCACATGACGAAGGAGGAGGGGCCGGGCGGCATCGTCTCGGTGTCGGTCAGCCGGCGGCTGGAGTCGGCGCTCGCGCTCGCGGAGGTGCTGACCCGGGGACCGCGCGAGGAGTACGTCGACGCCGTCGAGCGCATCCTGGAGGACTCCCGGCTCGACGAGATGTCGCTGGACACGGTCGAGAACTCCCTGCTGACGTTGACCTACGCCGGGAGGGCGGAGCGGGCGGCCCCGCTGTGCGACATGTTCGCCGCCGAGGCGTCGGCGCGGCAGGCGCCCAGCAGGCGCGCCAGGCTCGCGGCGATCCGGGCGGAGATCGCGATTCGCCAGGGGGACATGCCGGCCGCGGAGCGCCACGCGCGCGCCGCGCTGCAGATCATCCCGATGAGCGGCTGGGGCGTCGCCGTCGGCGGCCCGCTCGGCAGCCTCATCTTCGCCCTCACCACCATGGGGAGGTACGACGAGGTGCGCGAGCACCTGGACGTGCCGGTCCCCGAGGTCATGTTCCAGACCCGCTACGGGCTGCACTACCTGCACGCCAGGGGACGTCACAGCCTCGCGACCGGCTACCCCGCCCTGGCGCTGGGCGACTTCCGGCGGTGCGGCGACCTGATGACGGAGTGGAACCTCGACACCCCCGGCCTGATCCCCTGGCGGGCGGACGCCGCCGAGGCGTGCCTGCGCCTGGGACGGGTGGAGGAGGCGCGCGAGCTGGTCCGGGACCAGCTGGACGGGTGCGTGCCCGACGACCCCCGGGGCAGGGGCGTCGCCCTGCGGCTGCTGGCCGCCACCCTCGACCCGGGCGACCGTCCGGCGCTGCTGCGGCAGGCGACCGGGTGCCTGCAGGCCGCGGGCGACAGGTACGAGCTGGCCCGCGCGCTGGCCGACCTCGTGGAGACCTACGACGCGCTCGGCGAGTACCGCCGGGCGCGGACGATCGCCACCTGGGCGCAGGCCGTCGCCGCGGAGTGCGGCGTCGAGCCGCCGGCCTCGTCCCTGAGCCCGGCGCATCAGCAGTCGCACGGCGCCCCGCGCAGTGGATCGCACGGTGGGTCGAGCACCGGATCCGGCGGCGGGCCGGAGCGCGGGGCCACGGCCACGGCGGCCCGCCCCTCGGCCGTGCCGCTCGGCGAGCTGAGCGACGCCGAACGCCGGGTCGCGTCCCTGGCCGCGGCCGGCTGCACCAACCGGGAGATCGCGGCCAAGCTCTTCGTCACGGTCAGCACGGTGGAGCAGCACCTGACCCGCACCTACCGCAAGCTCGGCATCACCCGGCGCTCCGACCTGCCGCTCGTGCTGGAGTTCGGCGAGCAGGCCGGGGTCTGACACCGGCGGCACGGCACCCGGAGACACCGGAAACACCGGGAGACACCGGGAGA
The DNA here is from genome assembly GCF_012999525.1 of Microbispora sp. H10836. NCBI lineage: Bacteria > Bacillati > Actinomycetota > Actinomycetes > Streptosporangiales > Streptosporangiaceae > Microbispora > Microbispora sp. H10836. The sequence continues at coordinate 872,064 of NZ_JABBWU010000001.1, read as the reverse complement.
CACCCGGAAACACCGGGCAACCGGAGAGTTGCCCGCCCGCCTCTCGTGGTGTGACCGTCGAGGCGGGAGGCGCACGTGGAGGACAGCACCGATCTGATCGTCGTACGCGGCGACCCGACGCCCGAGGAACTCGCGGCGGTCGTCGCGGTCGTGGCCGCCGTCGCCGCGCGGGCCGGGTCCGCCGCGGCCGCACCCGAACCGCCCGCCGCGCCGGTGTCGCCGTGGGCCTCGGCCTGGGCCGCCTTCGCCTGGCTCGCCCCCGGCCCCCGGCCGGTCGCCCGGGGCGCGTGGTCTTCTCCGAATGTGCGCTGGCACTGGATCGCCTGAGGAATCGCCGGGCACGAGCACCGATCGCGCATTTTACGAAAAGCCGTAAAGGACCCGCGGACGCATCCTGAGGAAAGTGCCGTCGAGGCCGTCCGGGGAAATCGCGGGAAGACGAAATGCGGCTTCGGCGGCGCGGTGCCGACGGCGTTCTGGGCCCGTCCGGGGACCACGAGTGAGAGGTGTGGCATGTCGACGTTGTCCGGTTCGCTCCGCAGGCTGGTGCTGGCCCCGTCCCTGCTCGATGTGACCTTCGCCGAGCGGGGGTTCCCGGGCTCCCCGTCCGAGGTCACCCGGCGGCTGGAGACGATCCCCCAGGCGGTCGTCTGCGGCTTCGAGTGGGGGATCGACGCCCGCGACCAGTGGGAGGTCGAGCGCAGGCTGAACATGATCGAGCCCGAGCTGCGCGGCTTCGCCTACGAGGGCGCGACGATGGCGTTCACGGTGCTCGACGCCATGGGCGGCGGGCGTGGCCGCCGCACCCGTGACCTGCTGCTCGGGCCCGGGCGGCCGCACATCTTCCTCACCTACATCGGCATCGGATTCGCCATGGCCCGGCTGCCCCGGGTGCTGTGGCGGAAGGTGATGCCCGACCTCGGCGGCTCGCCGTACTACCCGACCATGAGCTGGCTGGCGGTGGACGGCTACGGCTTCGACCGCGCCTACTTCGACACCCGGCGCTGGGTGGACGAGCAGCGGATCCCGTCGCCCTACCCCTGGGAGGGCTCGCCGGACTACTTCCTCCGCGCCGTCGACCAGGGCCTCGGGCGGGCGCTGTGGTTCATCCACGGCGCGCGGGTGGGGGACGTCGCCACCGCCGTGCGGCGCTTCGCGAGCCACCGGCAGGCGGACCTGTGGAGCGGCGTCGGCCTGGCCGCGACGTTCGCCGGGGGCTGCGACGCCGACACGCTGGCCGTGCTGCGCCGCGAGGCCGGCGAGCACGGTCCCGAGGTGGCGCAGGGCGTGGTGTTCGCCGCGAAGGCGCGCAGCTACGCCGGGTTCGTGCCGGCGCACACCGAGGTCGCCACCGCCGCCCTCGCGGGCCTGTCCGTGCGGGACGCGGTCGCGCTGGCCGACGACAGCGAGGTCGCGCCGGACCCGTCCGCGTCCGTGCCGGCGTACGAGCTGTGGCGGGGCCGGGTCCGTGAGCACTTCGCCGCGCGCCTGGTGGCCTGACCGCCGGCCTGTTTTCCCCGTCGCGTCGAATTAATTTCACCGCAATTTCTTTCGCCATGCCCGGAAATAGCAACAGATGGGCACTTTTGAAGTGGTCCGGGCCCGGAGGAATATGCGTAAATAGCGCCAGAATCAGCCGTATATGCGGGATTTTATGGAGGGGCGGAGAGGCAATTGACGAGTTTCCTGCGTTCATTGAGACGCCGAATCATGACACCGGACATCTCGGAGACGAAGCTCGCCACCCGGGGTTTCCACGTGAAGAGCCCGGAGGCCCGGGACCTGCTCGAGACCGTCGGTGAGACCTTCCTCAAGGGATACGGCTACGCGATGGAGGCGTGCACGGTCGCGGAGGCGGAGGAGCGCCTGGAGCAGGTGCCCACCCGGTTCCGCGGCTTCGCCTACGAGGGCGCCGGCATGGCCTTCGCCATCCTCGACGGGATGCCGTTCGGCGGTGGGCGGGTCGAGGAGTTCCTCGCCGGGCGCGGCGGACGGCACAACTACATGATCTACGTCGGCGTCGGCTGGGCGATGGCCCGGCTGCCGAGGTTCCTGTGGCCGAAGGCCGAGTCGCTCGACCCGCTGCTGCGCTGGCTGGCGCTGGACGGCTACGGCTTCCACCAGGCCTACTTCCGCACCGACCAGTACGTCCACGGACAGTACCGCGACCCGGCCTTCCCCTGGCCGGCCGACGCCACGCGGCCGTACGCCAACCGGGCGATCGACCAGGGAATCGGCCGGGCCATCTGGTTCGTCGCCGGGACCGACGCGGAGCGGTGCGCGGACCTGATCGACCGGTTCGACCCGTCCCGCCGCGCCGACATGTACGCGGGCGCCGGGCTGGCCGCCACCTACGCCGGCGGCGCGGCCGAGGAGGAGCTGCTGACGCTGCGGGAGCGGGCGGGCGAGCACCGCCCGCTGCTCGCGCAGGGCGCCGCCTTCGCCGCCGAGGCCCGGGTCCGTGCCGGCCTGGTCGTGCCGCACACGCGCCTGGCCGCCGAGATCCTCTGCGGCCTGCCCGAGGACCGGGCGGCCCAGGTCACCCAGCTGGTCCGCCCGCCGCAGCCGCTGCGGGACGGCGACCCGCCCGCCTACGAGCTCTGGCGTCAGTGCATCGCCAACGAATTCGTCTCCCTTGGAGGTGTTACCCAGTGACCGCGACACTTGGCTGGCTGCGCAGGCAGACAGCGGGGATCGTGGCGCTCGTGCTGATCGCGACCGCCTTCCTGATCGCCCGCCTGCCCTCGTACTCCGCCGCGCAGACGGCGGAGACGGCGAGCAAGTACTCGTTCACGCCGCTGTCCATCGCCCTGCCGAGCGGCTACGACCAGCAGTCGATCCGAAAGGTCAACAAGGACTACACGCACATCGACGCCTGGATCTCCTCGGTCGGGGCGGCGATCGCGATGAACGACCTCGACGGCGACGGGCTGTCCAACGACCTGTGCCTCGTCGACACCCGCATCGACCAGGTCGTGATCACGCCGACGCCGGGCGCCAAGTCGGAGCGGTACGCCCCGTTCGCGCTGAACCCGGCCCCGCTGCCGGTCAACGACCACATGGCGCCGATGGGCTGCGTCCCCGGCGACTACAACGAGGACGGCCGGCTCGACCTGCTCGTCTACATGTGGGGCCGCACGCCCATCCTGTACCTCGCCAAGACGGGCGCGAAGGGGCTGTCGGCCACGACGTACAAGCCGACCGAGCTGGTGCCGGGCGTGAACGTCACCAACGGTGAGTACACCGGCCCGCAGTGGAACACCAACGCCGCGACCGTGGCCGACTTCGACGGTGACGGGCACGACGACATCTTCATCGGCAACTACTTCGCCGACGGACCGGTGCTCGACCCCACGGTCTCCGGCGGCGTGCACATGAACCACTCCATGTCGAACGGCCACAACGGTGGCGAGAACTACTTCTTCCGCTGGACCGGTGCCAAGAGCGGCGACAAGCCGGCGGCGACCTACCAGAAGCTCGACGACGTGCTGCCCGAGGAGGTGTCGAGGGGCTGGGAGCTCGGCGCGGCCGCCAACGACCTCGACGGCGACCTGCTGCCCGAGCTGTACCTGGCCAACGACTTCGGCCCCGACCGGATGCTGTACAACCGCTCCACCCCGGGACACTTCAAGTTCTCCCTGGTCGAGGGCGTCCGCTCGCCCTTCGTCCCCAAGTCGAAGAGCGTGGGCCACGACTCCTTCAAGGGCATGGGCGTCGACTTCGGCGACCTGAACCACGACGGCATCTACGACATGTTCGTCAGCAACATCACCACCTCCTGGGGCATCGAGGAGAGCAACTTCCAGTTCGTCGCCGACGTGAAGAACCAGAGCGAGCTGCGGGAGAAGTTCCGCGAGGGCGTGGCGCCGTACCGCGACGAGAGCGCGCCGGCGCAGACCGCCTGGTCCGGCTGGGGCTGGGACGTCAAGATCGAGGACTTCAACAACAGCGGTGAGCCGGCCATCGCCCAGGCGACCGGCTTCATCAAGGGGCAGACCGACCGCTGGCCGCAGCTCCAGGAGCTGGCCACGGCCAACGACCAGATGCTGCAGAACCCGACCTGGTGGCCGAACGCCCGCGCCGGGGACGACATCGCCGGCAACCAGACGCTGCACTTCTTCGCCAAGGGTCCCGAGGGCCGTTACATCGACCTCGCCCCGCAGCTCGGTCTCAACGTGCCGGTGCCGACCCGCGGCATCGCGACCGGCGACGCCGACGGCGACGGCCGCCTGGACTTCGCCGTGGCCCGCCAGTGGGACGCGCCGATCTTCTACCACAACCAGAGCCCGGCGCAGGGCGCGTTCCTCGGGCTGCGCCTGACCCGCGACGAGAAGCCCGCCGACGGCGCCCTGCCCGCGGCCGGCTCGCCGGTGACCGGCGCGCAGGTCTGCGTCATGACCCCCGACGGCCGGAAGTTCATCAGCCGGGTCGACGGCAGCAGCGGCCACTCCGGCCGTCGCACCACGGACGTGCACATCGGCCTCGGCCAGAACGTCACCGGCCCGGTGAAGGTGCTTCTGCAGTGGCGTGACCGCACCGGACAGGTGCGTGAACAGGATCTCCAGCTCACCCCGGGCTGGCACTCGCTCAAGCTCGGCCGGCAGGCCAAGGAGAAGTGATCGGACATGGCTGAGAACACGCCCGTCGCGGGGCCGCGCCACGACCCCAAGGTGGTCATCGCGCTGCGCAACTTCGCGATCTCGATTTCGGTCTTCAACATCGTCGGCTACACGATCCTCGGCTTCGAGCAGCCCTGGCTGTGGCCCTTCATCGCCCTCGCCACCGGGTACACCACCGAGATCGTCCTGGAGCGGATCGGCTCGCGGGCCGAGGGGCGGCCCCCGCGCTACAAGGGCAACGGCCTGCGCGGGCTGATCGAGTTCCTCTACCCGGCGCACATCACCAGCCTGGCCATGAACATGCTGACCTACGTCAACGACCAGGTCCTGGTGCTCGTCTTCGGCGTCGTGGTGGCCGTCGGTGCCAAGTGGGTCCTGCGGGCCCCGGTGAAGGGCCGCCTGCGCCACTACATGAACCCGTCGAACTTCGGCATCGCCGTCATCCTGCTGCTGTTCCCCTGGGCCAGCATCGCCCCGCCGTACCACTTCACCGAGAACGTCGACACCTGGATCGACTGGCTGGTGCCCGGGATCATCATCGTCGGCGGCACGATGCTGAACGGCAAGCTCACCGGCCGCATGCCGCTGATCGCCGGCTGGGTGGGCGCGTTCGCCCTGCAGGCGATCCTGCGCGGCGTCTTCTTCGGCACCTCGATCCCGGCCGCGCTCGCCATGATGACCGGCGTCGCCTTCATCCTGTTCACCAACTACATGATCACCGACCCGGGCACGACGCCGTCGAAGCCCGGCTCGCAGATCGCCTTCGGCGCCGGCGTCGCCCTGCTGTACGGCCTGCTCACCGCCGTCCACATCTCGTACGCCCTGTTCTTCGCCACCGCCGGCGTCTGCGCGATCCGGGGCGGCTTCTTCTGGGCGCTGCACTTCGTGAACAAGGCACGCCAGCAGGCGCAGGCCCCGGCGCAGGCCCAGGCGCCGTCCATCCCGTCCCAGACGCCGGCCCCGGTCATCGTGACCGGCCCCGTCTCGGTCAACGGCAAAGAGGCGGCGTCCGTATGAGCACGACCAGGATCGCCATCGTCGGCATGGCCTGCCGATATCCCGACGCCGCCTCACCGCGGGAGCTGTGGGAGAACGCGCTGGCCGGCCGGCGCGCCTTCCGCAGGCTCCCGGACGAGCGGATGCGCCTGGAGGACTACTGGGACCCCGATCCGTCGGTGCCCGACCGGTTCTACGCCCGCACCGCCGCCGTCATCGAGGGCTACGAGTTCGACCGGGTCGGCTACCGGATCGCCGGCAGCACGTACCGCTCGACCGACCTGACGCACTGGCTCGCCCTCGACATGGCGGGCCGTGCGCTGGCCGACGCGGGCTTCCCCGAAGGGGAGGGGCTGCCGCGCGAGCGCACCGGAGTCGTCGTCGGCAACACCCTGACCGGCGAGTTCACCCGCGCCAACATCCTGCGCCTGCGCTGGCCGTACGTCCGCCGCACGGTCGCGGCGACGCTGAAGGACCAGGGCTGGGACGACGAACGGCTGGCCGCCTTCCTCGCGGACCTGGAGGCCACCTACAAGAGCCCGTTCCCCGAGGTCGACGAGGACACCCTCGCGGGCGGCCTGTCGAACACCATCGCCGGGCGCATCTGCAACCACTTCGACCTCAACGGCGGCGGCTACACCGTGGACGGCGCCTGCTCCTCCTCGCTGCTGTCGGTGACGACGGCGTGCAAGGCGCTGCTCGACGGCGACCTGGACGTCGCCGTCGCCGGCGGGGTCGACCTGTCCATCGACCCCTTCGAGATCATCGGCTTCGCGAAGACCGGCGCGCTGGCCAAGGGCGAGATGCGCCTGTACGACAAGCACTCCAACGGCTTCTGGCCGGGCGAGGGCTGCGGGATGGTCGTGCTGATGCGCGAGTCCGACGCCGTCGAGGCCGGTCGCCGGATCTACGCCGTCATCGCGGGCTGGGGCGTCTCCTCCGACGGCCGGGGCGGCATGACCAGGCCCGAGGTGAGCGGCTATCGGCTCGCGCTGAGCCGGGCCTACGAACGGGCCGGGTTCGGCATCGAGACGGTCGGCCTGTTCGAGGGCCACGGCACCGGCACCGCGGTGGGCGACGCGACCGAGCTCACCGCGCTGTCGGAGGCCAGGACCGACGCGGCCCCGGCGACGGCGCCCGCCGCCGTCACCTCGATCAAGGGGATGATCGGGCACGCCAAGGCCGCGGCCGGGGTGGCCGGACTGATCAAGACCGCGATGGCGGTCCACGAGCAGGTCCTGCCGCCCGCCATCGGCTGCGTCGAGCCGCACCAGATCCTCGCGAAGCAGGACGCCCCGCTGCGCGCGCTGCGCAAGGCGGAGCCCTGGCCAGAGGACGTCCCGGTCAGGGCCGGCGTCACGGCCATGGGCTTCGGCGGCATCAACACCCACGTCGTGCTGGAGAAGAGCGGGCCGCGGCGGCGCGTGCTGCCCGCCCGCACCAGGAGCCTGGCCTCCTCCCTGCAGGACGCCGAGCTGCTGCTGGCCGACGCCGCCTCGCCGCAGGCGCTGCGGGAGCGGGTGGCCACGCTGGCCGACTTCGTGACCCGGCTGTCGTACGCGCAGCTCGCCGACCTGGCGGTCACCCTGCAGCGCGAGCTGCGGGACCAGCCCTACCGGGCGGCGGTGGTGGTCTCCTCGCCCGAGGACGCCGAGCGGCAGCTGCGGCGGGTGCTCACCGCCCTCGACGGCGGCGAGACCAGCCTGTTCGCCTCCGACGGCCGGGCCTTCCTCGGCCACGCCGACGGCCCCTGCCGGATCGGCTTCCTCTTCCCCGGGCAGGGCTCGGGCCGCGGCACCAGCGGCGGGGCCCTGCGCCGCCGCTTCCCCGAGGTCGAGGAAATCTACGCCAGGGCGGCGCTGCCGTCCACGGGGGACATGGTGGCAACCGCGGTCGCCCAGCCGCGCATCGTCACCGGCTCGATGGCGGGACTGCGCGCGCTGTCCCTCCTCGGCCTGGAGGCCGACGTCGCGGTGGGCCACAGCCTCGGCGAGCTGTCGGCGCTGCAGTGGGCCGGCGCCATGGACGAGGACACGCTGCTCGGCCTGGCCGCCGCCCGCGGCCGGGCCATGACCGAGCACAGCTCCTCGGGCACCATGGCCGGCATCCGGGCGACCCCGCAGACGGTGACCGACCTCATCGCCGGGCTGCCGGTGGTGATCGCCGGATACAACGGCCCGAGCCAGACCGTCGTCGCCGGCCAGGCCGACGCGGTGGAGGAGGCGGGGCGCAGGGCCTCCGACGCGGGCCTGAACTGGACCCCGCTCGCGGTGTCCCACGCCTTCCACTCGCCGCTGGTGGCGCCCGCGGCCGAGGCGTTCGGCGCGTACCTGGCCGGGCAGGAGTTCGGCCCGGTCGGGCGGCGGATCGTCTCCACCGTGACCGGCGAGGACCTGCCGCCGGTCGCGGACCTGCGCGAGCTGCTGCGGCGGCAGATCACCGAGCCGGTGCGGTTCACCCAGGCGGTCGAGCGGGCGGCCAAGGACGTCGCCCTGTTCGTCGAGGTCGGCCCGGGCCGGGTGCTGACCGGTCTGGCCGCGGCGGCGACGGAGGTGCCCGCGGTCGCGCTCGACACCGACGACGAGTCGCTGGCCGGGCTGCTGCGGGTGGCCGGCGCGGCCTACGTGACCGGCGTCCCCGTCCTCCTGGAGGACCTCTTCCACGGCCGGCTGGTCCGGCCCCTGGAGATCGGCGCGGAGTTCAGCTTCTTCGCCAGTCCGGCGGAGGCCGCGCCCCGGGTCACCGTGGCGGCGACGCGGGCGCGGGCGGCCGGGGAGGCCGCGCCGCCCGCCGCGACGGCGGCCCCCGTCGTCTCCGCCGACGCCGCGGCCGAGGCCGGGTCGAGCATCGACCTGCTGCGGCGCCTCGCGGCCGAGCGGGCGGAACTGCCGCTGGAGATGGTGAGCGAGGACAGCAGGCCGCTCGACGAGCTGCACCTCAGCTCGGTCACGGTCATGCACATCATCGACCAGGCCGTCCAGCGCCTTGGGGTGCCCGCCGCGCAGGCCCCCACCAACCTCGCCACCGCGAGCCTGCGTGAACTGGCCGAGGCGCTCGACCGGCTCACGCGGGAGCCGCAGGGCCGGGCCGCCGCACCGGCGGCCGTGGTGGCCGGCGCCGCCGACTGGGCCAGGCCGTTCGCGGTCGACCTCGACGAGGTGCCGCTCCCGGCGCGGACCGGCCCCGGGGACAGCGGCCGGTGGCGGCTGTACGCCGCCGGGTCGTCCCCGATCGCCGAGCCGCTGCGCCGGGCGCTCGAGGAGGGGAACGTCGGCTCCGGGGTGCTGGTGTGCCTGCCTCCGGACTGCGCCGAGGAGCACCTGGAGCAGGCGCTGCTGGGCGCCAAGGCCGCCCTGGCCGGCCCGCCCGGCACCCGGTTCGTCCTGGTCCAGCACGACCGGGGCGCGGCCGGGCTGGCCAAGACGCTGCACCTGGAGGCGCCGCACCTGCGCACCACCGTCGTGCACACCCCGGCGGTGCCGGAGGCGGTCGGCCGCGTGGTGGCCGAGGTTGCGGCGACCACCGGCTTCGCCGAGGCGTACTACGACGCCGACGGCGTGCGCCGGGTGCCGACGCTGCGCGCCCTGCCGGTACGGCCGGCCACCCAGGTCCCGCCGCTCGGCGCGGAGGACGTCCTGCTGGTGACCGGCGGCGGCAAGGGCATCACCGCCGAGTGCGCACTGGCGGTCGCCACCGACAGCGGCGCGAAGCTGGCCGTGCTCGGCCGCTCCGACCCGGCCGGCGACGCGGAGCTCGCCGCGACCCTGCGGCGGATGGCCGAGGCCGGGGTGACCGTGCGGTACGCCAGGGCCGACGTGACCGACCCCGGTCAGGTGCGCCGGGGAATCGCCGAGCTGGAGGCGGAGCTGGGGCCGGTCACCGCGGTCCTGCACGGCGCCGGCCGCAACGAGCCCGCCGGGCTCGCCGGCCTCGACGCCGACGCCTTCGGCCGGACGTTCGCCCCCAAGGTCGGCGGGCTGCGCAACGTGCTCGACGTGGTGGACCCCGGCAGGCTGCGCCTGCTGGTCACCTTCGGCAGCATCATCGGCAGGGCCGGTCTGCACGGCGAGGCGCACTACGCGACCGCCAACGAGTGGCTGGCCGACCTGACCAGGGAGGTCGCCGACAAGCACCCGGGCTGCCGCGCCATCTGCATGGAGTGGTCGGTCTGGTCGGACGTCGGCATGGGCGAGCGCCTGTCGGTGGTCGAGGGGCTGACCCGCAAGGGCATCGTCCCGATCACCCCCGAGCAGGGGGTGGAGATCATGCGGAGGCTGGTCGCCGACCCCGCCTCGCCCGTCGTCGTCGTGATCAGCGGGCGTACGGAGGGGATCGGCACGGTCCGCAGGGACGAGCCGCCGCTGCCCCTGCTGCGCTTCGTCGACCGCCCGCTGATCCGCTACCACGGCGTCGAGCTCGTCACCGAGGTCGAGGTCAACGCGGGCACCGACCTCTATCTCGCCGACCACCTCCTCGACGGCAACCTGCTGTTCCCTGCCGTCTTCGGGATGGAGGCCATGGCCCAGGTCGCGTACGCGGCCACCGGGCGGCGGGAGACGCCGGCGATCGAGGACGCGCGGTTCCTGCGGCCGATCGTGGTGCCGCCGGCCGGCAGCACGACGCTGCGGATCGCCGCGACGGTCACCGGCGACGACACGGTCGAGGCGGCGATCCGCAGCTCGGACACCGGCTTCGAGGTGGACCACTTCCGCGCCCGGCTGCGCTACACCGGCGAGCCCGTGGCGGACGGGCCGCCCGGCCAGGTCACCGAGGGCCTGCCCCCGGTGACGCTGGACCCGGCCCGGGAGATGTACGGCGACCTGCTGTTCCAGGGCGGCCGGTTCCACCGGCTGCGCCGCTACCACCGCGCCGCCGCCCGCCACGTGGACGCCGACGTGGCCGCGCTGGCCGACGGGGACTGGTTCGCCCGCTACCTGCCGGACACCCTGCTCCTCGGCGACCCGGGCACGCGGGACGCGCTGATGCACGGCAACCAGGTCTGCGTGCCGGACGCCACGTTGCTCCCGGTGGGGATCGAACGGGTGCGTCCCGGCGGCCCCGCCCTCGCGGAGGCGGGCGCGCTGCGGTACTGCGCGACGGAGCGCGAGCGCGACGGCGACACCTACGTCTACGACATCGCGGTCCGCACCGGGGACGGCACCGTCGTGGAGCGGTGGGACGGCCTGACCCTGCAGGCCGTACGCAAGAAGGACGGCGGCGCGGGTCCCTGGGTGGCCCCCCTGCTCGGCTCCTACCTGGAGCGGACGCTGGAGGACCTGACCGGTGACCGGGTGGCCGTCGTGGTCGAACCCGGCCTGCCGGGCGAGCCGGACGGCGCCGCCGGGCGCGGCGCCCGCGCGGCCGTGGGGCTGGGCCGGGCGCTCGGCCGCCCCGTCGAGGTGCGGTCCGGTCCCGGCGGCGAGCCGGAGATCGGCGGCGAGGCCGGCGACGGCGTCGCGGTGTCGGCGGCACACGGGGCCGGAGTGACGCTGTGCGTCGCCGGCGGCGGGCCGCTGGGCTGCGAGATCGCCGAGGTGACCGCGTCCGGCGAGGGGGACGGGCGGTGGCGGGAGGCCCTCGGGCCGAACGCCGCGGTCGCCGAGCGGGTAGCCGCCCTCACCGGCGAGGCCCCCGCGGTCGCGGCCGCGCGGGTCCTGGCCGGGGTGCGGTCCCTGCGACGGGCCGGCCTGCCGGAGGACACCCCGCTCGCGGCCGGGACCGTGTCCGGCTCGTGGGCGGTCGTCGACGCCGGGGACGCGCGGATCGCGACGCTCGTCACCTCCCTGCGGGACGTCGCGGGGCCGGTAGTGATCGCGGTGCTCACCGAAGGGCGGTCGCGGGCGTGAGTGACTACTACGAATACCTCCACACCGTGGGATTCGAGGAGACGAACATCGTCGGGAACGTCTACTACGTCAACTACCTGCGGTGGCAGGGACGTTGCCGGGAGATGTTCCTCAAGGAGCGGGCGCCGGAGGTGCTCGCCGACCTGCAGGACGACCTGAAGCTGTTCACGCTGAAGGTCGACTGCGAGTTCTTCGCCGAGATCACCGCGTTCGACGAGCTGTCCATCCGGATGCGCCTGGTCGATCTCGCCCAGACGCAGGTCGAGTTCAGCTTCGACTACGTGCGGCTCAACCCGGGCGAGGGCGAGACGCTCGTGGCCCGCGGCAGGCAGCGCGTGGCCTGCATGCGCGGGCCGAACACCCGCACCGCGCCCGCCCGGGTTCCCGAGTCGCTGGTCAGGGCGCTCGAACCGTACGCGTCCTAACCCCAGGAGGTCAGCGTGACTGTCGACCAATCAACGGCATCATCCCTGCAGATGGACGGCCAGGTGAACGACGCCAAGGCGCTGCGGCGGGCGTTCGGCGCCTTCGCCACCGGTGTGACCGTGGTGACGACGGGCGGGTCCGTCCCGCACGCCATGACCGCCAACTCCTTCGCCTCCGTCTCGCTCGACCCGCCGCTCGTGCTGGTCTGCATCGACCGGGCCGCCGTCATGCACCAGTGCCTCAGCATGACGGGCTTCTTCGGGGTCTCGGTCCTCGCGGCCCACCAGGAGAGCGAGGCGAGGCACTTCGCCAACCGCTACCGCGCGCTGGGCGCCGCCCAGTTCGAGGAGGTCGAGTGGCTGCCCGGCGACCTGACCGGGGTCCCGCTGATCGCCGGGACGGTCGCCAGGTTCGAGTGCGAGCTGTGGCGCACCTACGACGGCGGCGACCACACGATCTTCCTCGGCAAGGTGCTGTCCATGGAGCAGCAGACCGACCGGGAGGGCCTGCTGGTCTACCGCGGCCGGTTCCAGGAGCTCACCGACCGGCCGGGGGTGCCGGCGTGAGCGCGACGAGCCGCCGCGCCGTCCTCGCGCCGCCCCGGACCCGCAAGGGCGGCGCCCAGGTGGCGCCGCCCGGCCCCCCGGTGACGGCCACGCCGCGGCTGTTCCTCCAGCTCGTCCGCGACCGGCTGGGGCTGCTCACCTCGGCCACCGCGGCGTACGGCGACGCCGTACGGCTGACCATCGGGCCCAAGAGCATCTACCTGTTCAACCACCCGGACCACGCCAAGCACGTGCTGGCCGACAACAGCGCGGCGTACCACAAGGGGATCGGCCTCGCCGAGGCGAAGCGGGTCATCGGGGACGGGCTGCTCACCAGCGAGGGCGAGGTGTGGCGCGCCCAGCGCAGGACGGTCCAGCCGATGTTCCAGAACAAGCGGATCGCCCACCAGGACGCCGTGATCGCCGGCGAGGCGGCGCGCCTGGTGGAGCGGCTGCGGGCGCGGGTGGGCGGGCCGCCGGTCGACCTGGCGGGGGAGATGACGCGGCTCGCCCTCGGCGTGCTCGGCCGCACCCTGCTCGGCGCCGACCTCGACCGGTTCCACTCGATCGGGCACGCCTTCGAGGACATGCAGGACCAGGCGATGTTCGAGATGGTGTCGCTGAGCATGGTGCCGCTGTGGCTGCCGCTGCCCGGGCACCTGCGCTTCCGCCGCGCCCGCCGGGACCTGTACCGGGTCGCCGACCGCCTGGTGGCAGGCCATCCGGACGGTGGGGACGACGTCGTGACCCGGCTGCTCGCCTCGCCCGCGGGCGTCGATCCCCGTCCCGCGCGGCGGCGGATGCGCGAGGACCTGGTCACCCTGCTGCTGGCCGGGCACGAGACGACGGCGAGCACGCTGTCGTGGGCCTTCCACCTGCTGGACCGGCATCCGGAGGTGCGCGAGCGGCTGCGGGCCGAGGCCGTGGAGGTCCTCGGCGACCGGCCCCCGGTGTACGACGACCTGCACCGGCTCAGGTACACCGCCATGGTGATCGAGGAGGTGATGCGTCTCTACCCGCCCGTGTGGGCGCTGACCCGGGTGGCCCAGCGGGACGACGAGGTCGGCGGCTACCACGTGCCGGCCGGGGCGGACGTCATGATCAGCCCGTACACGCTGCACCGGCACCCCGCGTACTGGACCGACCCCGAGCGGTTCGATCCCGAGCGGTTCGACCCGGACCGCGCGCACGGCCGGCCGCGGTACGCCTACATCCCCTTCGGCGCCGGGCCGCGGTTCTGCGTCGGCAACCACCTGGGCATGATGGAGGCGACGTTCGTCCTCGCGATGGTCTCCCGCGAGCTGCGGCTGGCCCATGTGCCCGGCCGTCCCGTGGTCCCCGAGGCGATGCTGTCGCTGCGGGTCCGCGGCGGCCTGCCCATGACCGTCCACCGCGCGTAGGGAGCAGCGCGCGGGGGAATCGGGTTGAAAGCGAGCGGCCGGGCGGTGACGCCCGGCCGTCTTCGCGTGAGGAGCCGCGTGGGAGCCGCGTGGATGCGGGGCCGGCCGTTCAGCAGGCCTGCCTGGCGGCGCCGACCGGCGACAGCAGGTCGCGCAAAGCCAGCAGGACCGGCGGGTCGAGCGGGCGCATCGGCCGGAGCCGGACGTCGGCGACCTGTGCTCCCGCGCCGGGCCGCACGGTGATCGGCCCGCTGCACGAGATGCACTGCGCCTCGTCCTCGCCGCCGGGGGTGCCGAAGGCGTCCTCGTGCCCCTCGGCGGCCGACTGCGCGATCAGGTGCCACCGCCCCGGCGGCACGTTCTCCAGCACGTACGGCCCGGGCCGGTCGAGCAGGGTGTAGCAGACCGGGCGTCCGCCAAGGATCCGCTCGGGGAACAACCCGGCGAAGACCGGCCGGTCCGGCAGCGGCGAGGAGATCTCGCCCGCGATCGTCGCCGTGGCGCCGGAGGGGGTGGCGCCAGGCCCGGCCGCGAGCAGCTGCGGCGTCACGCTTCCGAGCACGCGGTACCTGCTCGGGGACAGGCCCACGCTGCTGGTGAACCGCGAGCTGAAGGTGCCGACGCTCGAATAGCCCACCTGGTGGCTGATGTTCGTCACGCTCATCACGGTCGAGGCGAGCAGCCTCTTGGCCTCGCGGAGCCGTACGGCGGACAGGAAACGTCCCGGGGACAGTCCGGTGACCCGCTGGAAGACCCGCGAGAAGTGGAACTTGCTGAACATGGCCACCCGGGCCATGTCGTCGATGGTGATCGGTTCGCCGAGGTTCTCGTGCATGTTCTCGATCACCCTCAGCGCGGCTCGCTCGATTACTTCGTCCATTACTCCTCCCGGTGTCCGGAGGCGTCTGGTGAGCGATCCTGAATCGGATCGGCGGGTCCGCGCGCGAATGGTGCCGCCCGCGGATTTCGTGGAATGCTCGTCGCCCGGAATTCACGGCGGCGCCCTCCGATTTCCGGCCGCCTCGTTCCGGTCTTTCGTTCTTTTACATGCGGCCGGAGGGGTCCGGCGCTGCATGGAAACGGGAATTAATTTGAGAATTGTGTTCGGGTGGTCGTCCGGTCGCTTTCCGTGGTCGCCGCGCCGTGTGGCGGCACGCCGGCGGTGTGCCCGTGCTACGCCGCGGCGGGGAGGATCTGCCGCGGCGCCGGCGGCCCGGCGTGGTGGCGCCGCTCGCGCGGGTAGCCGAGCGACACCTCCTCGAACCGCACGCCGTCGTGCCATGTCGTCCGCGGCACGTGCAGGTGGCCGTACACCACGGCGGACGCGTGGTAGCGCAGGTGCCAGTCGGCCGTGTGCTCGGTGCCGCACCACTGGGCGAACACCTGGTGCCGCAGCACGCGGGTGGGCTCGCGGAGCAGCGGGAAGTGGTTGACCAGGACGGTCGGCAGTCCGGGGTCGCGCGCCTCGAGCCGCGACTCGGTCTCCCGCAGCCGCGCCCGGCACCACGCCTCCCGGCTGGGGTACGGGTGGGGGTCGAGCAGGATCTCGTCGGTGCAGACGACGCCCAGCCGGTACGCCTGGGCGAGCGACTCCTCCTTGGTGGTGTGCGGGTCGCGGAAGCTGTAGTCGTACAGCAGGAACAGGGGGACCACGGTCGCCGGGCCGCCCTCCCCGGTCCACACCGGGTAGGGGTCCTCGGGAGTGAGCACCCCGATCCGGCGGCAGACCTGGACGAGCCGGCGGTAGCGCTCCTCGCCCCGCAGGGGCTCGGGGTCGCCGGGCGTGGTCCACAGTTCGTGGTTGCCGGGCGTCCACACAACCGCCGCGAAACGGTCCCGCAGCGTGGCGAGCGCCCATTCGACGTCGGAAATCCGCTCGCCGACGTCGCCGGCGACAATCAGCCAGTCGCCCGGCGCGCCGGGACGCAGCGATTCCACGAGCGCCCGGTTTTCCGGGTGGGCGACATGGAGGTCGCTTATCGCGAGCAGTCTTCCATTTTTCGTCCGCCAGCCGGTCACGACGAAATCGTAAAGGGATCCGGCGGGCGCGGGAATCGCTCGCGGCGGTTATGGGACCCCAGATTTCCGGATAGGGGACAGGGGGTCCGGATAGGGGTTGTGACGCCAGGTTGGGGCGGCCAATTCTGGCTCCGTTGGCCCAGGCCGCGGGAGAGCGCTTCTCAGCCCGCGGGCAGGGGACGCGGCCCTGTTGGGGAGTGTGGGCGGATGGCCGAGGCTCGCGACGACGGGTTCTCGCGCTACGCGAGACAGGCCTGGCCGGCGCTGCGGCGCACGGCCTTCCTGCTCACGTCGGACTGGCACGAGGCCGAGGACCTCGTCCAGCGGACCCTGATCGCCCTCCACCGCCACTGGGACAGGCTGGAGCGGCACGACAGGCTCTCCGGGTACGCGCGGGCGATCATGATCCGGCTGGTCTACAGCGACCGCAGGTCGCACCGGTGGTCGCGGGAGGTCCTGCACGAGCTGCCGCCCGAGCCCGAACCCCTGGCCGACCCCTACACGCTCGTGGTCGACCGCATCCTGCTGATGAACGCGCTCGCCGGTCTCGGCCCCCGGCAGCGGGCCGCCGTCGTCCTGCGCTACTGGGAGGACCGCAGCGTCGAGGAGACGGCGTCGGCGATGGGCAGCGAGGGCTCCACGGTCCGCAGCCAGACGGTCCGCGCGCTGGCCACCCTGCGTACGGCACTGACGGCCGCCTCGGACGGCACGGCCGGAGAGGCGCGGCGCAACGCGGAAGATGCGACGCGCGCGGCGGTGCCCGGACGATGAAGGTGACCTGAGTCGAACTGAGACACGAGGGAACGCCCATGCCGCCGCGAGCCCCAGCAGACGACAATCCCAGGACGACGACACTGGAAGCCTTCGCGGACACGATCGTCCCCGGTGAGAAGAGGTACCCCGGCGACCTGGCCGTGGCCGGCGCGGCCGAGGGCGCCGGGGCGGTGCAGGCCGGCGCCATCGAGCTGCTCGAATGGAACGCGACCGGCGTCACGGAGGGCCTGGACGACTACGCCCGCCTGCTCGGCGACCACGCCCGCGACTACGCGGCGGAGCACGGGCTCACGCTGGACGACTCGGTGCCGCCGTTCGTCGCCCTCACCTTCGAGCACCGGACCGCCCTGGTGCGCCGGCTGACCGCGCCCGACCACCCGGAGAAGGCGTTCTGGGTCCTGCTCGCGCTGTTCAGCAACATGGCCTACGACTCCGCGGCGCACACGAGCACGGCCGAGGCGATCGCCGCCGGGCATCCCGGGCTGCTCGCGATGGGCATCGCCCGTCCCGGCGACGACGGACTGTGGCGGTTCCCCGCCCACTCCTACGGCAGGCCCCTGGCCCGCCTGCACCCGGACACGACCCCCTCAGGGAGCCCCGCATGACCAGCACTGAACGCACCGACGTCCTCGTGGTCGGCAGCGGCTTCGGCGGCGCCATCGCGGCCTACCACCTGGCCGCGGGCGGGGCGCGCGTCGTCGTGCTCGAACGGGGGCCGTGGCTGGGCGCGCAGGACTTCGAGCACGACTTCAAGCTCGGCTCGTCCTACACGCGGGCCTTCGACTTCGTCGTCGGCGACGGCATGAGCGTGCTCGGCGGCAACTGCGTGGGCGGCGGAAGCGTCGTCTACTTCGCCGCCATGCCCCGCGCGCCGCGCTTCGTCTTCGAGCGCCACGGAACCATCGGCCGCCGGATGTGGCCGGCCTCCGTCAGCCGCGACACCCTCGACCCCTGGTACGACCGGGTGGCGGAGTCCATCCCCGTCACCACCCAGGACTGGAACGACGTCACCTACGCGGGCGGGCTGTGGGCCGCCGCCTGCGACCACTCCGGCCGCACCGCCAACCCGGTGCCGGTGGCGATCGACAACGCCAAGTGCGTCAACTGCAACTGGATGATGGCCGGGTGCCGCTTCGACGCGAAGCGCTCGCTGCTGACCAACTACCTGCCGGCGGCGCTCGCCCACGGCGCGCAGATCCGCCCGCTGCACGAGGTGCAGCGGATCGAGCGCAACCACGACGGCTCCTACCGCGTGCACTACGACCTCATCGACGAGGAGGACTACCGGATCCGCTACGACGGCGGGGCGATCGACGCCAAGATCATCGTGCTGGCGGCGGGAGCCGGAGCCACGCCCGTCATCCTGCAGCGCAGCGAGGCGACGCTCGGCGCCATGCCGCACGCGGTGGGCCGCTACTTCTCCGGCAACGGCGAGCGGCTCAACACCGCGGTGCTCAACGAGGACCGGGTGCGCGAGGTGCTCGGCCTGTCCCGGGGCGACGGCCTCGCGTACGCGGCCAACCAGATCGGCAAGGGCCCGACCGTGGCGAACTGGGACCGGCTCGACGGCTCGCTGCCCGAGTTCACCCGCTACTCGCTGGAGCAGCTCTACTTCCCGCCCGGCCTCGGCACCATCCTCGCGCAGGTCGCCGACGCCGCCCCGGGTGAGTCGACCTGGTTCGGCGTGAAGAAGAAGGAGATGCTGCGGCGCTGGCAGTCCTGGCTGATCATCTTCCAGATGATCGAGGACGCCAACGAGGGCGTCTTCGGCCCGCCGCCGGCCAAGGGCAACGCCGACCGGGTGTCCCAGCAGATGCTCGGCGTCGGGCGCCTCAAGTACGACCCCGCGGAGACCACGCTGCGCGCCTGGGCCATGGCGGACGCCGAGGTCAAGGAGATCCTGGAGCGCGACGGCCTGGCCACCGTCACCGCCTGGACCAACGACGTGATCGGCGCGTACACCGTGCACCCGCTGTCGTCCTGCCGCATCGGCGACGACCCCGCGACCTCCGCCCTCGACGACCGGAACGAGCTGCGCGGGCACCCGGGCATCTTCGTCACCGACGGCTCCGCCGTGCCGGGCGCGCTGACCGTCAACCCGGCCATGACCATCGCGGCGCTCGCCGAGCGCGCGATCCCCGGCATCGTCCGGGCCGCGCAGGACCGGGGCGTGGACGTCACCTACGGCGCGCCGGCCCCCGACGGCGGGACCAGCGGCCGCCGCGGGGTCGCCGACCTGCTGCCGAGCCTGACGAGAAGGTAAGGGGGAGCCGAGATGGGGGCCGTCCTCGCCCGCGCCACGCTGCCGGGCACGCTGGCGCAGGTCCGCCACGTCGCCCCGGTGCGCCCGAACGCGGCGCCGGACCTCGTCCGCCGGGTGTACGCGCAGGTCGAGCGGGACTTCGGCATGCTGGCGCCGCCCGTGATCCTGCACTCGCCCGCCCCGCCCGTCCTGGCCGCGTGCTGGCTGGCGCTGCGTGAGTCGCTGCTCGCGCGGGGCGCGGTCGCCCGGCAGGTCAAGGAGGCCGTCGCGACGGCCGTCTCGCGGGGCAACTCCTGCCCGTACTGCGTGGACGTGCACCGGGCCACGCTGGACGCCCTCGTCAGACGTGGCGGCGCTGCCACCGACCCCCGGACCTCGCGGATCGAGGAGTGGGCGCGGGCGGCCGCGCGGCGCGGGGAGGCCGCCTCGCACGCCCTCCCGGTGCCGCCGGACCAGGCCGCCGAGCTGATCGCGGTGGCCGTGACGTTCCAGTACCTGAACCGGATGGTCAACGTCTTCCTCGGCGACTCCCCGCTGCCCCCCGGAGTGCCCGTACGGGCCCGCAAGGGACTCATGCGGCTGTTCGGGCTGCTCATGGCCCCGGCGGCGAGCAGGGCGGCGACCCCGGGCGACTCGCTGAGCCTGCTGCCGGACGCGCCGCTGCCGCCCGACCTGTCCTGGGCGCGGGACGTTCCGCACGTCGCCGGGGCATTCGCCCGGGCTGCGGCGGCCGTGGAGGAGGCCGGGCGCCGCTCGGTGCCGGAACCGGTGCGCGACCTGGTCACGGACGTGCTCGACGGCTGGAACGGCGAGCCTCCCGGCCTGGGCCGCGCGTGGGTCGCCGGCGCCGTGTCCGTCCTGCCCGACCGGCACCGACCGGCCGGACGCCTGGCGCTGCTCACCGCCCTCGCCTCCTACCAGGTGGACGAGGGAGTCGTGGACGAATTCAGGCGCGCGGAGCCGGACGACCGGACGCTCGTCGAACTGACGGCGTGGGCCGCCATGTCCGCCGCGCGCCGCGCCGGCGCCTGGGCCCACGAGGCCCGCCCGCATGTTGGTGACCGTGACACCGCGACGACTTCTAGTGAGAGGACTGCCCGATGACCCAGCTGGAGACCGTGCTCAGGGACCTCACCGCGGAGGGCGAGCAGCTCGACCGCATCGTGGCCGGCCTCGACCCGGACCAGTGGAACCTGCCCACCCCCGCGCCCGGATGGACGGTCAGGGACCAGATCGCCCACCTCACCTTCGTCTTCCGGCTGGCCGCGACGGCGGCGAGCGACCCCGCGGCGTTCGAGGCGATGACCGCCCCGGCCAAGGGGAACTTCGACGCGGCGGTGAACGCCGCGCTCAAGATGTTCGAGAACGACACGCCGGCCGAACTGCTCGCCAAGTGGCGGTCCGTGCGCGCGGAGGTGGTCGAGGCGCTCGCCGCCGTGCCCGCGGACGCGACCGTGCCCTGGCTGGTCAACCCGCTGCCGCCGGTCGTGCTCGCGTGCGCCGGGATCATGGAGCAGTTCGCCCACGGGCAGGACATCGCCGACACGCTGGGAGTGGAACTCGAGCGCACCGACCGCCTGGGCCACCTCGTCGTGTTCGCCGTGCTCACCCGCGACTTCGGCTACCTGTCGCGCGGCCTCACGCCGCCGGCCGAGCAGTTCCGCTTCGAGATCACCGCGCCCTCCGGTCAGGTGTGGGCGTACGGGCCCGAGGACGCCGAGCAGCGGGTCTCCGGCCCCGCCGCCGACTTCTGCCTGCTGGTGACCCGGCGCCGGCACCGGGACGACCTCGCGGTCACGGCCGTCGGCGCCGAGGCCGACCGCTGGCTGGACATCGCCCAGGCCTACCGCGGCCCGGCCGGACAGGGCCGCAGGCCGGGCCAGTTCGCTCCCGCGCGCGTGTAGCGGGAGGCGGAGTAAGGAGGAACCGATGAGGCCCACACCCGCGGGCTTCCGGACGGCGGGGGAGACGCCGGGGACGGCGGGAGAGGTGGCCGGCTGCCTGGACGGCACGGTCCACCTCGCGTACGCGCGGGCGTCGGCGGCCGATCTTCCGGTGGTCGCCGCCGGTTTCTCCGCCGAGGCGGCACTGTCCAGGGCACGGGCCCGCGCCCGGGCCCTGGGCCTGCTGCGTGAAGGACCCGCACCGCGGGCGACGCCCGGCGGGGGCGGCAGGGCACTGCGCCTGTCCGATTTCGTGCCGCACCCCACCGTGCCGCACCCCACCGTGCCGCAGCTCATCGCGCCGCACGCCGCCGCGCCGCACGCCGCCGTGCCGCACGCCACCGTGCCGCACCCCACCGGGAGCGGCGGCCCGCTCGTCGCGGGCAGGGGGCTGCTGACCGGTGCCGGTTACCGGCTGCCGGGCGAGGTCGTGTGGCTGCGGGAGCACGGTGGCCCGGTCGAGCCCACCGCGATCGGCGTGGTGGACGACTGCGCCCCCGCCGGCGTCGCCGACGTGCTCGCCCACGACGCGGTCCTCCGGTGGCGGGCCGCGTCCCGCCGCCCGCCGCTGCGGATCACGCCGTACCTCGGCGGACTGCTGCCACCCGGGGTCGCGGAGGCGGCCTCCGGGCTCGGCCTGTCGATCTCGGCGTACGTGCTGCCGGCCGGCGAGGTCAGGACCGTGCTCGTACGCGTGCGCGGCGCGGCCACGACCACGGCCGCCGCCTGCGGGCGCACGCTCGGCGCGGCGGTGCGCGAGGCTTTCCTGCTCGCGGTCGCGGCCGGGGCGCAGCCGGGGCAGGCCGTCCCGGACCTGGGCGCGCCGAGCCGCCTCGTCGCGTGGCGCCACGAGGACGGTCACCCGGCGGACCTGGAGCGCACGGCCGTCGACGCCGATCCCGGGATCGTCGACGAGCCCGCCGGGCCCGTCCCGTCCGGCTGGGCGGGCGTCGCCTACCGCCGGTTCGGGCACGAGCCGATCCTCGTCGAGGCGGGGGAGTCCCGCGAGGCCGTCAAGGTGGTCTGCCCGGGCGCCTCCTGCTACCGGCGAGAGCGGCCGGGGATCGAGGTGCCGTGTCCGGTTCGCTAGTCCCCGCCCCGTCGCACACCCCGTCACGCGGATCGCACCACGAAGACGCGGGAGGTGAGCCGTGGACGTCTCCGTGATCGGCATCTCACCCGAGGCGGCCGAGATCTACCGGTATTTCCTCCGGTGCAAGGGCGAGGGAGTCGGTTCGGTGCCGGAGGCGCTGGGCCTGTCCGCGGACACCGTCGAGGCCGCCGTGGAGACGCTCAGCCGGCTGTCCCTGCTCGACATCGCCGACCGGCACAGGGTCGTGGCGACGGAGCCGCGCATCGGCATCGAGCGGCTGGTGGAAAAGCGCCTCAACGAGCTCAACGCCGAGATCCGGCGGGTCCTGGCGGCGCGCGACGCGATCGCCGTCTTCATGGAGGACAAGCACGAGGGCGACCGCGCGGCGACGGTCCTCGACATCGAACGGGTGGAAGGCGTCGAGCGGGTTCGCCAGCGCATCGACGACCTCGCCTTCTTCTCCTACAAGGAGACGCTCTGCCTGCATCCGGGCGGCCCGTTCAGCCGGGTGATGATCGAGTCGGCGCTGCCGCTGGACACCCGCTCGCTGCGCCGGGGCCTGGCGATCAAGGGCGTCTACCACCCGGCCGCGCTCGACGACCCGTTCATGGTGTCCTACCTGCGCGAGCTGGTCAGCCTCGGCGCCGAGGTGCGCGTCACCGATCAGCCGATGGACCGCATGCTCATCTACGACCGGAGCGCCGCCGTCGTGCCCATCGACCCCAAGGAGAGCGCGAAGGGCGCGTTGCTGGTCAGGGAGCCCGGGCTGGTCTCCCAGCTCGTCATCTACTTCGACGGGGTGTGGAAGTCGGCCACCGACTTCCGCGACATCATGGAGCCCACGACCTTGGAGCCCGCGCTGTCGGAGATGGAGCAGCGGGTGCTCGCGGTGATGGCCACGGCGGACAAGGACGAGATCGCGGCCAGGGAGCTGGACGTCTCGGTGCGGACCTACCGGCGCTACGTGGCCGATCTGATGGCCAGGCTCGGCGCCGTCAACCGGTTCCAGGCGGCCCTGCGGGCCAAGGAGGAGAACTGGATCTGAGCTCGGTGCGGGGCCCACGCGGGGGCGCGGCGCTCACCCCCACGTGTTGCCGTACTGCACCGGGCTGCCCCAGGTGTTCCCGTCGTTGCCGTCGGCGAGCACGGTGATCCGCGGCCCGTCGTCCACGACGCCTGCGCCTCCCGCCGTGCTCGCCATGCCGGCCGTGCCCGCCGCGAGCCCGCACGCGAGGGCGCCGGACGCCAGGGCGATGGCCCACTTGAGGGTGCTCCACGAAGCGGTGGGGGAGGAGACCAGGGTCTTCATCTCGGTGCCTTCTCTCGCTGCCGGAGGGGTTGTTCTCGCACTACCTACTGTGCGGCGCCACAGGACCCGGAACCAGGCGTCCGGCGTGCAGCAAGCTGCACCGGCGTTACCGCTTCCTGCCATCCCGGCGCCGCATGGCAAAGGAGGAGGTGACAGCGCGGGCCCGCGAGATTTTGACTGAGGCCACGTGACCCGGAACGCCGGCGCGCGCACAACGCGCACCGCGGGGGGAGGAGCGCTGATGAGCATCTCGGAACTCGACGTCGCACCGGCGGACCTGCCGCCGCGGACGCCCCCGGAGCGGCCGGCCCGTTCGATGGGCGCGCTGCGCGAGGAGCTGGCCCGGCTGCGCGCCCGGACCGTCGCCGGCCGTCCCGACGGCGTGGCCCGGCAGCACGCGCTGGGCAAGCGGACCGCCCGCGAGCGGCTGGACCTGCTGCTCGACGAGGGCTCGTTCGTGGAGATCGACATCTACCGGCGGCACCGGGCGCAGGGGCTGGGCATGGACGGGCGGCGCCCGCACACCGACGGCGTCGTCGCCGGCTCCGGCACCGTCCACGGCCGGCGGGTGTTCGTCTACGCCCAGGACTTCACGGTCTTCGGCGGCTCCCTGGGGGAGGCGCACGCCGAGAAGATCCACAAAGTGATGGACCTCGCCATGTCCACCGGCTCGCCGTTCATCGGCCTGAACGACAGCGGCGGCGCGCGGATCCAGGAGGGGGTGATGTCCCTCAACGGCTACGGCGGCATCTTCCGGCGCAACGTCCAGGCGTCCGGCGTGATCCCGCAGATCAGCGTCGTGCTCGGGCCCTGCGCCGGAGGCGCGGCCTACTCCGCCGCGCTGGCCGACTTCACCTTCATGGTGCAGGGCACCTCGCAGCTCTACCTGACCGGGCCGGACGTCGTCGAGGCGGTGACCGGCCAGCGGGTCACCCACGCCGAGCTGGGCGGCGCCCAGGTCCACGGCACCCGCTCGGGCGTGGCGGCGTTCGTGCACGACGACGAGGAGGCCTGCCTGGCGGAGGTGCGCTACCTCCTCTCGATGCTGCCGGGCAACAACCTCGAACCGCCGCCCGCGGCGCCGCCGTGCGACGCGTCCCGCGACACGCGCCCGCGCCTGGCGGAGATCGTTCCGGCCGAGCCCAGCAAGCCGTACGACATGCGCGAGGTGATCGCGGAGCTGGTCGACGACGGCGACTTCCTCGAACTGCACGAGGGCTGGGCGCGCAACGTGATCTGCGCGCTGGCCCGCGTCGACGGCGCGGTGGTCGGAGTGGTCGGCAACCAGCCCTTGGTGCTCGCGGGCGTGCTGGACGCCGACGCGGCGCAGAAGGCGGCCAGGTTCGTGCGGTTCTGCGACGCCTTCAACATCCCGCTGGTGACCCTCGTCGACGTGCCGGGCTTCCTCCCCGGCACCGACCAGGAGTACGCCGGCATCATTCGGCACGGCGCCAAACTGCTCTACGCGTACTGCGAGGCGACCGTGCCCCGCATCCAGGTCATCCTGCGCAAGGCGTACGGCGGGGCCTACATCGTGATGGACTCCCGGTCGATCGGCGCGGACCTGTCGCTTGCGTGGCCGACCAACGAGATCGCGGTGATGGGCGCCGAGGGCGCGGTCAACGTCGTCTTCCGCCGTGAGCTCGCCGCCGCGGCCGACCCGGCGGGCCTGCGCGCGGAGCTGCTCGCCCGGTACGCCGGTGAGCTGGTCCACCCGCAGTACGCAGCCGAGCGCGGCCTGGTCGACGACGTGATCGACCCGGTGCAGACGCGCTCCGCCGTCGCCCGCGGCCTCGCCATGCTGCGCGACAAGCGCAAGCCGGGGGCGCAGCGCAAGCACGGGAACGTGCCCCTGTAAGCGTCCCACCCTCGGATGCCCATTCCCGCGCCCGCCCCGCCCGTCCGGGCGGCGGCGGGCGTTCGCGTGCCCGGACGCCTCCGCTGGCAGGATGCGGTAACCCCGCTGCAGCTTGCTGCCTGGGCAAGCCCTGGTTCCACGCCCCCCACGGCCGCACATTGAAGGTGTGACGACAACAGGCAGCGGACGGAGGCGGTGGCCCGCGGGCGCCCGCCTCCCCGGAGGAGCCGCGTGCGGGGCCCGGCCGCCGCGGCGCGCGAGGCCGCCAGGCCGGCGGCCGGAGAGGGAGCCGAGGCCATGCTGGTTCAGCTGACGATGCGCCGGACGGACGGGCAGGCGGCTCCGGGCTCGCCGGTGGACGGGATCCGGGTGCTCGCGCTTCTTCCCGGTAGCTGGCACAAGCACCTCGAACAGGTCGCCGGCGACATCGTCATCAGAATCCGCGCGGAAGGGACGACGGCGGGAGGAGTCCGCGCCGAGGTGGCGAGGATCCTCACCAGCCCCGAGGTCAGCCACCTCGAACTGGTCGCCTGCCGTCCCCTGGAGGGTCCCCGGCAGTAGGACGCTAACGAAGGAGACGAACCGATGATCGCCTCGGTTGTGGCGGCGGGTGAGTGCCATGTGTGGTGGGCGGACCCGCGGCTGGAAACGATCGACACCCTGGTGCGGGACCTCAGCGCGAACGAGTTGCGCCGTGCGGCCCGCTTCCGCCGCGAGCCCGACCGCCGCCGCTTCCTGACCGGGGCGCGCCTGCTGCGGGAGGCCGCGGCCGAGCGGCTGGGCGTCCGTCCCGCGGACGTGGTGGTGGACCGGACGTGCCCCGACTGCGACAGGTACCACGGCAAGCCCCGCATCCTGACGGAGGGGGAGACCCTGCACGTCTCCATCTCCCATTCGGGTGACCGGGTCGCGGTGGCGCTGACGGCCGTGGGGCCGCTGGGCGTAGACGTGGAGGCGGTGCCCGCGACGCCGGTGGACGACCTCGCGCGCTGCGCGCTGACCGAGACCGAGCGCCGCGCCCTCGTGGCCCTTCCCGAGCACGCGCGGTACGAAGGCTTCGCCCGGATCTGGGTGCGCAAGGAGGCCGCGCTCAAGGCCACCGGGCACGGTCTGCGAATCTCCCCGGACCGGGTCGAGGTGACCGGCCCGGGGGAGAGCCCCGCGCTGCTGAGCTGGCCGCTGGACGTGCCGCCCGCGGCGGTGCGGATCCACCCCCTCGACCCCGGCCCCGGGTACGTCGCCGTCGTCGCGGTGCTCGGCGGCGACCACGGCATCACGGTCCGCGAGGCGGACGCCGCGCTCCTGCGCCGGCGCGCCGGCTTCGAGACGGCACGCCAGGCCGCGTGAGCGGCGTTGACGACGCCCGGTGCGAGGCCGCTCAATGGCGGGTGAAGACCAGCTCGCCGCGTGAATCCGCACCGGGCCGACCAGAAGAAGGCTGATTCTCGTGAACAAGGGCTTCATCCTGATCCCGGGCCCCTGGATGGGCGCCTGGGCGTGGGGGCCGGTGGCGCGGCGCCTGCGCGGCTACGGTCATGCCGCCCGCGCGATCACACTCCCCGGCCTGGCCGATCCCGACGGGGACGTCGCGGGCGTCGGCCTGGAGACGCACGTCGGCACCGTGCTGTCGCTGCTGGAGGAGGAGGACCTGCGCGACGTCGTCCTCGTGGCGCACAGCTACTCCGGCATCGTGGCCGGCCAGGTCGCCGACCGCGCGGCCGACCGGGTGGCGCACACCGTGTTCGTCGAGGCGTTCCTGCCGCACGACGGCAAGTCGATGCTGCACGCGTTCCCCGAGCGCCAGCACGCCGCGGAGCTGCGGCTCATCGAGGACAACGGCGGCCGCTGGCCCGCGCCCGACGCCGCCGTCGTGGGCGAGGGGCAGGGCCTGACCCGGCGGCAGGCGCGGTGGCTGGCCGAGCGCCTCGTCGGACATCCCGGCCGCACCATCGCCGAGCCCGCCGTCCTGACCCGCCCCCTGACGCAGCAGCGCGCCACGTACGTCGTCTGCTCCATGGAACACTTCGGCGGACGCGTCGCCGCCGACGTCGACGCCCTGCGCGCCGCCCCGAACTGGCGCTTCCACACGTTGCCGACCGGGCACTGGCCCATGATCTCGGCGCCCGGGCGGCTCGCCCTGCTCCTGCACCGGATCGCCGGGCGCGCCTAGTAGGGGGCGGCCCGGCGCGCCGCCCCGGTAATCGCCCGCATCCGGGGTAACTTCGGCATCATGGCCACCCGTACGTCCGGACAGGGGTCCGGCAAGCGCCCCGCGTCGCGCTCCGGATCCCGTACGGCTTCCCCGAAGCGATCCCCGGCGGGTTCCCGAGGCAGGGCGGCGCCCAGGCCCGCGCCCAAGCGGCCGGTCGCGACCGGCCAGGACCCGGTCAGCTGGTTCTTCCTCATCATCGGCAAGATCTTCATCAGCATGTGGATGCTGGTGGCGAACGGCGTGGGCAAGGCGGCGCGAGGGCTCGGCCAGGGCGCCCGCGACCTCGATCCCGTGCACCGCCGCGACGGGCAGGGCCTGTCGGTGCTCGCGGGCGCCATCGTGCTCGCCGCCCTGACCTGGCGGGACACCAAGACGGGTTTCGCCGCGTTCGTCGACGCCGTGGTGCGCGGGACAGTGGGGGCGCTCGCCTGGGGGGTGCCCGTGCTGCTCGCGCTGCTCGCCTGGCGGCTGCTGCGCCACCCCGACCAGAACGCCGAGACCGGCAGGATGGGCATCGGCTGGACGGCGCTGCTGGCCGGGATCCTCGGAATCGTGCACGTCGCCCACGGCACGCCGTACCCCTCGGGCGGGCCCGACGACGGCATGGACAACGTGTCGGCGGCGGGCGGCATGATCGGTTTCATCGTGTCGGCTCCGCCGTCGAGCATCCTGCCGGCGTTCATCACGATCCCGCTGCTGCTGATGCTGTCCGGCTTCGGCCTGCTGGTGATCACCGCGACGCCGGTCCACCGCATCCCCGAGCGCCTCGCCGAGATCCAGCACATGCTCTTCCAGCGGCCGGACGAGACCGGGGAGCCCCGCAAGAGCCCGGCGTCGGCCAGGAAGCGCACACGCAAGCAGCAGGGCGGCGGGCGCGACGCCGCCGAGGGCGGCGACGGCGTCAAGCCGTACGACACGCCCGTGCTGTCGGAGAAGGACCACGCGCCGGAGATCGTCCCCGGCCTGGTGGACGAGGTCGTGGAGTCGGCCGAGCCGACCGAGCCGGAGATGCGGCTCCCCAAGACGGCGCCGCAGCCGCCGCTGCCCACGCCCGCGCCGCGCAAGGTGGAGCAGCTCCTCCTGTCCACCCAGGAGGGGCCCTACACGCTGCCGGACCTCGCGCTGCTGCGGCCGGGCAGCGCGCCCAAGCCGCAGACCAGGGCCAACAAGATCGTGGTGGACGCGCTGACCAGCGTGCTGGAGCAGTTCGGCATCGACGCCCAGGTGGTGGGGTTCACCCGCGGCCCGACGGTGACCCGGTACGAGATCGAGCTGGGCCCTGCGGTCAAGGTCGAGAAGATCACCGCGCTGACCAAGAACATCGCGTACGCCGTGAAGTCGGCCGACGTGCGGATCCTGTCCCCGATTCCGGGCAAGTCGGCGATCGGCGTGGAGATCCCCAACACCGACAAGGACCTGGTTTCGCTCGGCGACGTGCTGCGCTCGCAGGTGGCCCAGGAGGAACATCATCCGATGATCGTCGGCCTCGGCAAGGACGTCGAGGGCCACACGATCGTGGCCAACCTGGCCAAGATGCCGCACATCCTCATCGCGGGCGCCACCGGCGCGGGCAAGTCGACCTGCATCAACGGGCTCATCTCCTCGATCCTGATGCGGGCCACGCCCGACGAGGTCCGCATGGTGCTGGTCGACCCCAAACGGGTGGAGCTCAGCTCGTACGAGGGCATTCCCCACCTCATCACGCCCATCATCACCAACCCGAAGAAGGCCGCCGAGGCCCTCGAATGGGTGGTGGGCGAGATGGACCGGAGGTACGACGACCTCGCGGCCAGCGGCTTCCGGCACGTCGACGACTTCAACAAGGCCGTGCGCGCGGGCAAGCTGGTGCCGCCGCCGGGCAGCGAGCGCGTCTACCAGCCGTACCCCTACCTGCTGGTGATCGTGGACGAGCTGGCCGACCTGATGATGGTCGCGCCGCGCGACGTGGAGGACTCGATCGTCCGCATCACGCAGCTCGCCCGGGCCGCCGGCATCCACCTGGTCATCGCCACCCAGCGGCCGTCCGTGGACGTCGTCACCGGCCTGATCAAGGCGAACGTGCCCTCGCGGCTGGCGTTCGCGACCTCCTCGCTCGCCGACTCGCGGGTCATCCTCGACCAGCCCGGAGCCGAGAAGCTCGTCGGGCAGGGCGACGCGCTGTTCCTGCCGATGGGCGCGAGCAAGCCGATGCGGCTGCAGAACGCCTTCATCTCCGAGAAGGAGATCGCGGAGGTCGTCGGCCACTGCAAGGCCCAGATGCAGGCCGAGTACCGGGAGGACGTCGCCGCGCCCGCCACCGCGAAGCGGGAGATCGACGAGGAGATCGGCGACGACCTCGACCTGCTGGTCCAGGCGGCCGAGCTGATCGTGTCGACCCAGTTCGGCTCCACGTCCATGCTCCAGCGCAAGCTGCGGGTCGGCTTCGCCAAGGCCGGCCGCCTGATGGACCTGCTGGAGAGCCGCAACGTGGTCGGCCCGAGCGAGGGGTCCAAGGCCAGGGAGGTGCTGGTCAAGCCCGACGAGCTGCCCGGCCTGCTCGCCGATCTGCGCGGGGAGTCGTAGGGCCGCCGCCCGTCGTCAGGCCGATCCGGCCGCCGGCGCGGGGGCAGGCCGGCGCGCCACGCCCTCGTACCGCTGCCCAATGATCGGCCCGGCGGCGGGCCCGGCGGCGAAGAAATGGCCGGGACCGTCGACGCGCTCGCCCGTGTGGGCGTCGACGACCACGGGCTCGACCTCCCGGCCGGTCCGCGCGTCCACGAGGATTCATCGACCGCTCTTCCGGGGCCAGTCGCGCGTTCCGCCATGCCGCGAGCGCGACGTACGACACCGCTGTCCGCGCGCAGCGTGGACACCACCGTGGACACCGGGAGGTGACAGGGTAGTTGCTCAGGGTCCACCCATGGGTACCCTCCGTAGTCAGTTACTGATTGAATGTGACTAACTACGCATCGTGGGGCGAGCTGGACGACGGTGCGCTTGGAGACAGGGGGGCGGAACGATGAGCGTAGGTGCTGTTTTGGCCGAAGCCCGTGAGCGCGCCGGGCTGACCGTGCGTCAGCTCGGCGAGCGCACGCGGATCCGCGAGACCGTCATCGAACGCTTCGAGCGGGACGACTTCTCGGTGGGTGACTTCTACGCGCGCGGGCACATCCGGACCATCGCCTCCGATCTCGGCCTGGACCCGGACGAGGTCCTGCGGCAGTACGAGCAGGAGAACGCCGACGGCGCGTCGCCGGTCAGGGCGTCGGCCGTGTTCAGGGGCGACGTGGGCGAGCGGGCCCGCCGGGCCCCCGGCTGGACGAAGGCCGCCGCGGTCGCCCTGGCCATCGTCGTGGTCGTCGTCGTCGCGCGGATGCTCGGAGGCTCCGGCGAGAAGGCGGGCCCGACGGCCGCCCAGCTTCCGGTGACCGCGCCGCACGCGCACGAGAGGCAGGCGAAGGGCCACGACAGGAAGACCCTCGAGGAGGCCTTCGGGCCCGGCCGCGTGGTCGTGAAGGTCACCACGCGCAAACCGGCCTACGTCGACGTGAAGGACGCCAAGGGCAAGGAGATCTTCCGGGGGACGCTGCCGGAGGGGAAGACCACGGCCTATTCGGCCAAGGACAAGGTGCGGATGGTCATCGGTGACGCGGGGGCGGTCCGCCTGGAGGTCAACGGAAGGGACCTGGGAACCCCGGGCAGGGACGGTCAGATGATCCGCCGCACCTTCGAGGCGGGCGGCCCGAGTCCCCGTTAATCGCCGACTGCCGATACCGTAGTTCGCATCATGTCTTCTCGCCGAACCGTATCGCTGATCACGCTGGGCTGCGCCCGCAACGAGGTCGACTCCGAGGAGCTGGCCGCGCGCCTGGAGGCCGCCGGCTGGCACACCGGCGACGACGATCCCGACGTCGTCGTCGTCAACACGTGCGGCTTCATCGATTCGGCGAAGAAGGACTCGATCGACACCCTGCTCGCCGCGGCCGACTCGGGCGCGAAGGTGGTGGCGGCGGGCTGCATGGCCGAGCGATACGGCGCGCAGCTCGCCGACGCCCTGCCCGAGGCGACCGTGATCTCCTTCGACGACTACGCGGAGATCGGGGAGCGTCTCGACGACGTGCTCGCGGGCAGGCCGCTGGTCCCGCACTCGCCCCGGGACCGCCGCACGCTCCTGCCGATCACGCCGGTGGAGCGCTCGGCCGCCCGGGCGCACATCCCCGGCCACGGCCAGGACGACGCGCTCCCCGCGGGCGTGGCCCCCGCCAGCGGCCCGCGCACACTGCGTAAGCGGCTCACCGGCGGCCCGGTCGCCTCCCTCAAGCTCGCGTCGGGCTGCGACCGGCGCTGCACGTTCTGCGCGATCCCGGCCTTCCGCGGCTCGTACGTCTCGCGCCGCCCGGAGGACCTGCTGGCCGAGGCCGCCTGGCTGGCCGGACAGGGCGTCAAGGAGCTCGTGCTGGTCAGCGAGAACTCCACGTCGTACGGCAAGGACCTGGGCGATCTGCGCGCCCTGGAGAAGCTGCTGCCCCCGCTGGCCGCGACCGAGGGCATCGAGCGGGTCCGCGTCAGCTACCTGCAGCCCGCCGAGCTGCGGCCCGGGTTGCTCGACGTGATCGCCTCCACCGAGGGGGTCGTGCCCTACTTCGACCTGTCCTTCCAGCACGCGAGCGGGACCCTGCTGCGGCGGATGCGGCGCTTCGGCGACCCCAGGAGGTTCCTCGACCTGCTGGCGCAGATCCGCGACCGCGCGCCCGAGGCGGGCGTCAGGTCCAACTTCATCGTGGGGTTCCCGGGGGAGACGCAGGAGGAGTTCGACGAGCTGGTGAGCTTCCTCGAGGAGGCCAGGCTGGACGTCATCGGCGTCTTCGGCTACTCCGACGAGGAGGGCACCGAGGCGTACGGCTTCGAGGGCAAGCTCGACCAGGACGTGGTCGACGAGCGGGTCGCGACGCTGACCGAGCTCGCCGAGGAGCTGACCGCCCAGCGGGCCGAGGAGCGCATAGGCACCGAGCTGGAGGTCCTGATCGAGGAGGACCTCGGCGACGGCGGCTACGAGGGCCGTGCGGCGCACCAGGGGCCCGAGGTGGACGGGGCGGTCACGGTCCAGGGCATCGGCCTGGTCCCCGGCCAGATCGTCCAGGCGGTCGCCGTCGACTCCGAGGGGGTCGACCTCATCGCCCGGATCAAGGCAGGCACATGACGGAGCGCGGTGAGCCGCCGGTGGACGTGGCGGGGCCGGGAGAGGTGACACCTGAGCCCGCGGCGCCGCCGGTCGCCGCCGTGCCCGCCGCCCTGCCCGCCGCCGCGCCGGTGGCGACCCCGGCGCCCGCCCCGCAGGCGGGGTCCGGCCTTCCCCAGGAGCCTGACGCCGTGCCCGCCGGCCGCCCGGAGGGCACGGGGGAGCAGGCGGGAGGCCCGCGGGCCGACGGCCTCACCGCGCCGGAGCCGCCGTCCGCGGGAGTCGCCGGAGAGGGCCCGGTGCGCCGAGTCAGCACCTGGAACATCGCGAACGCCCTGACCATCGCTCGGCTGGCGATCGTCCCCGTCTTCACCGTCTTCCTGTTCGTCGAGGGGGAGGCCTGGCGCCTGGCGGCCCTCGGCGTCTTCCTGCTCGCGTCCCTCACCGACCAGCTCGACGGCTGGCTCGCCAGGAAGTACGCGCTGATCACGGACTTCGGGAAGATCGCCGACCCGATCGCGGACAAGGCGCTCATCGGCGCCGCGCTGCTCAGCCTTTCGTACCTCGGCGAGATCCCGTGGTGGGTCACCCTGGTGATCATCGCCCGCGAGGCGGGGGTGACGCTGCTGCGCTTCCTCGTGATCCGGCACGGGGTTATCCCGGCCAGTTACGGGGGCAAGGTGAAGACCGTGTTGCAGATCGCGGCCATCGCCCTCTACATCGTGCCGGGCGTGCCCGACCTGGTCAGGTGGGCGGCGATGGGTCTCGCCCTGCTGGTCACGGTGGGGACCGGAGCCGACTACGTGGTGCGGGCGGTGCGGCTGCGGCAGGTGGCGAGGAGCGCGCGGACCTGATGATGGGCCTGGCGAGCGAGGTGCTGTCCCTGCTGGTCCGGCAGGGCGCGACGGCCGCCGTGGCGGAGTCGCTCACGGGCGGCCTGATCGGGGCCACGATGACCGGCCCGATGGGGGCCTCGGCCGCGTTCCGGGGCGGGGTGATCGCCTACGCCACGGATCTGAAGGCGAGCCTCCTCGACGTCCCCTCCGGCCTCCTCGACAGGGAGGGGGCGGTGCATCCCGCCGTGGCCGCGGCCATGGCCGCCGGAGTGCGGAAACTCACGGACGCCGACTACGGCCTGGCGGTGACCGGGGTCGCGGGCCCCGACCCGCAGGACGGCAAGCCGGTCGGCACGGTCCACATCGCGCTGTCGGGACCGGGCGAGCGCGTCTGGCATCGAGACCTGCGTTTGACCGGAGACAGGGACTCGATCAGAAACACCACGTGTCAGGAGGCGTTGAAGCTGCTGGAAGGTGTGCTGAAGGCAAATCTGGGGGAACATTCAGGGTGATTACCGCGTTACGTCCCCAGCGAACATGCTCGCCTCGGTCTGCCGCGGTGTCGCCCTCTACAGGTACGGTGGAGCTGTGAGTGAGGTCCGTGAGCCATCGGCGAGGAGCAAGACAGGCACACGCCCGGCGAAGGGGCCGAGCGAACCGATGATGACGGCGAGGCGTATGTACGAAGGGCAGATGAAGAAGGGGCGGCATGAGCCCACCGCGCGAGGCGTCGTGAAGGCGCCCCCCCTGGGGAGGGAGCGACAGATGATCCTGCTGCGTCAGCTGCTCGGTGACGTGCTGCGGCGGCTGAGGGTGCGGCAGAATCGCACCCTTCGCGAGGTCTCCACGTTGGCGCGTGTCTCACTCGGCTATCTGTCCGAGGTCGAGCGCGGTCAGAAGGAGGCCTCCTCCGAGTTGCTCGCCTCGATCTGCGGCGCGCTCGGGGTCCCGCTGTCCCAGGTGTTGCGTGAGGTGTCCGACCAGTTCGCGCTGGCCGAACTGCAGGCCGCCCCCGTGCTTGCCGAAGTGCCCGAGCACGAGCGCCTGCCCATCCCCGAGACCGTGCCCGCGGGGCCGGAGTTCGAGGGCTTCCCCGAGGTCAAGGACATGGTCGCCGCCTAGGCGGCGTGTTTCCCGCCCCGCCCGCCGGCGGAGGCGTCCCCGCGACTTCGCCTGGCCGGTCCGCCCACGGCGGCTGATGGTCAGGTGTGGCCCGCGCTCGCAGTCCGGATCGACCCGGACCCGGGTGCTCTGTCCCGATCCCACGGGCGGGCGCCTGGCCCTCGCAGGCCCTTTCCCGTTCTCTTTCTCATTGTTTCCCGCTGGTCGCGTCCGTCCCGCCCGGTGTCTCCACGCCCGCGGTCCCGGCTCGTGGTCCCAGTGTTCGCGGTCCCGGTGTTCGCGGTTCGCGCCGTGATTCCTTTCACTGCGGCCCCGCCTCCGTCCCGGTCCGAGCGGCCCCAACGCGTGTGCTCGCCGGCCGACGCCCGTCCGGGGCCTCCGCCTCCACCCCCGCTCGCGCGACCTGACCTGCCACCGCGGCGGAGGGACCGTGGGGCCGGTCAGTCCCGCTGGCAGGCGGGGCACCAGTAGATCAGCCGCTCGGACGGCTGAGGTCCCATCTCCCCGCGGCCGATCGGGGCGCCGCAGCGGCGGCAGGGGCGGCGCGCCCTGCCGTACACGAGCAGCGACCGCCCCGGGCGCGGGTCTCCTGTCGTCACCGGAAGCGGCGCGTCCTTGCTCGCGTCCATCAGACGGTGGGCGATCGAGACCAGCGCCTCCAGTTCGTCCGGCGGGATCGACCCCACCGGACGCCACGGCGACACCCGCGCGGCGTACAGCGTCTCGGCCCGCCAGATCGTCCCGATGCCCGCCAGGTCGCGCTGGTCGAGCAGCGCCTCCCCGATCGTCCGCTCCGGGGCGCGCAGCAGGTTCCGTACGGCCAGGGCCGCGTCCCAGTCCGGACCGAGCAGGTCCGGGCCGAGGTGCCCCACGACCCGCTCCTCACGGTCGGTGGGCACGAGATCGACCATCCCCAGCCGCGTGCCGACCGCCTGCCACTCGGCGTTGGCGAGGATCAGCCGGACCACGTCGCCCCCTGGCGCCGGGCGGCCCGCCGGGCCCACCCGCCAGCTTCCCTCCATGCGCAGGTGGGTGTGGACCGTGAGCCCGCCCTCCACCCG
Organism: Microbispora sp. H10836; assembly: GCF_012999525.1. Taxonomy (NCBI): domain Bacteria; kingdom Bacillati; phylum Actinomycetota; class Actinomycetes; order Streptosporangiales; family Streptosporangiaceae; genus Microbispora; species Microbispora sp. H10836. The sequence continues at coordinate 836,584 of NZ_JABBWU010000001.1, read as the reverse complement.
GGTCAGGAGGTGCTTACCGCGCGAGATCGTCGTCATCACGGTCCGGCCGCGCAGGTCGGCGGTGGCGTACCGGGGCACCCGGAAGTCGCTGCGGGTCAGCCTCCGGCCGTCGAGGGCCTGCCTGAGCCGCTTGGCGGTCCGGTAGACGGCGTCACCCTCCGGCACGGCTCTCCTCCCGTGAGGATCGGGACGGGCGGCTCACACGGGCATGTGCGAGTCCCACGCCGCCGGGTCGGCGGCGAGCTCGGTCACCCGCGGCGGCAGCTCGCCCTTGGCGATCTGCTCCAGGTTGACCTCTTCGAGGATGGCCCGCTCACTCGCCCGCAGTGCGATCCACACCTGCTGCAGCGCCTGGGCGGCGCCCTGGTAGCCGACGTGCTCGGGCCGCTCGCCCCGCACGTTGGCCAGCGGCCCGTCCACCGCCCGGATCACGTCGGCGAGCGAGATCTGACTGGCCGGCCGTGCCAGGACATAACCCCCCTCTGGGCCCCGCTGACCGCGCACCAGCCCGGCGCGCCGCATCTGCAGCAGGATGTTCTCCAGGTATTTGGGGGGCATCTCCTGCTCCTTGGCCAGCTCGCCCACCGTGGTGGGGCCCTCACCCGCCGCGGCGAGTTCGGCGGCGGCACGGAGGGCGTAGTCGACACGGGCAGAAAGTCGCATGTAGTCGATTATCCCGCCTGGTTGACCTCGGTAGGACGCCCACCCACCATCAAGGCCCCGGCCGGGCCTGATCCAGGCGCAGCCGTACGACGACGGGGAGGTGGTCGGAGAACGGCACGCGGGGCGCGTCCGCGGCCACCGCCGTGATCCCCGCCGAGATCAGGACGTGGTCGATGCGCCGCACGGGAGCCTCGGCGGGCGAGGTCGGCGGATCGCCGAAGGCCCGCAGCGGGTCGGACAGGCCCGCGGCCTCCAGCACGCGCATCTGGGGGTCGGACGGCGTCGTGTTGAGGTCGCCCGCCACGATCACCGGTCGCGGGTCGGCCACGCCGACGCCGGGCGGGAGGGCGGCCGCCGCGAGCCGCCGGGCGATCGCCGCGACCTCGGGCGCCTGCCCATGCGGTTCCTGCAGATGGGTGTTGACGATCCCCACCTCGTGGTCGCCGACCTCCAGCACGATCGACTGGGCCTGGGCGCCGGTCGGATAGCCGTGCCGGTTCAGCCGGGTGGAGCCGATCTCGGCGACGGGCAGATTGGTGAGCAGCGCATCGCCCCAGAGCCGGTCGGCGGCGGGGGCGAAGTGGTAACGCATGCCCAGGCCGCGGGTGATCCTCGCCAGGTCGTCGTGCCCGCCGTTCAGCAGCCAGCCCCGGTCCACCTCGCTGAGCAGCACCACGTCGGGACGCCGCGTCGCGGCCCACGCGGCGATCCGGTCGAGGTCGAGCCGCCCGCTCAGCCCGAAGCCCATCCGGATGTTGTACGCCACGAGCGTGAACTCGTTCCGGTCGATCGGCCGCTCGGCGGGGAGCGGCTGCCACGTGACGAGGCCGGTCAGCAGCGCGATCGACAGCGCCATCGAGCCCCATCGGCGCGGTGCCCGCCGTACCGGGGTGGTCCGGTGCCGCAGGCCCCGGCGTACGGCGACGGCGGCGACCAGGGCGGCAGCCGCCACCGGGACCAGCGCGTTGGGGAACCCCAGGTCGGTGTCGAAGGCCGCGTAGTAGAGGAACGCCGCGACCAGGAACACGAGCATCCCGCCCAGCACGGCGACGCCCCCGCGCCGGCCCGCGCTCTCCGTGTCGGCCGCCTGCAGTCCGGCGGCGCCGGCGCAGGCTCCGAGGGCGACCGTCGTCACGAGGGCCGGCAGGCCCTGCACGCCGGCCTCCGCCGCAGCCACCCCGGCGACCAGGAAGAGCCCCGCCGTCCAGCCCCACGACGTCGTCCAGGTGTACACGACGGCCGCGCACAGCGCCGCGACCTGGAGCGCGACGGCCAGGGCGGTGAAGGGCGCGCTGTGCTGCCCGGTGTCCTGCGCGAGCATGGCCGGGCCGCCGCAGTACATGCCCGCGAGCAGGAGCATCGGGCCGAAGGCGAACCACACGGCCGCCGGTGCGGGGGCGGGCGATATGGGCGAGAGCCGTACGGACCACAGGAAGGCGACGCAGAGCGCGGCGACGGCGAGCCAGGGCAGCGGCCCGTCCCGCCAGACGAGGTCCATCCGGTCGAGGGCCAGATGGACGATCGACGCGCCGGCCAGGCCGCCGGTCAGCCCGGCCGGCACCCACGTGCCCGCCGTCGTCCGTGCGCAGCCGTACAGGAAGACCAGGCCCGCCGTGACCCCGGCGGAGGCGAGCAGGAGCTGGGGCGTCCCCCCGTCGGCGGCCTGCAGACCGAGCCGGGCCGCGGCGAGCGCCACCGCGCCCGCCGTGCTGACCAGCCGGGGCGACGCGAGCCGCGCCGCGGGGACGGCGGCGAACGGCAGGACGAACCACAGCGCGGCGTACGCGCCCATGCTCGCGGGGTCGGTCTCGCCCGCCCTGCCGTACAGGGTGATGAGGGACGGCAGGAACACTCGCACCACGTCGAACAGCAGCACGACGCCCGTCACGAGCATGACCACCGGCGCCCACGGAGGGTCGGGCAGTCTCCGGCGCGGTGTGGCGTGTGTCTGCGGGGCCGTCTCGGTCATGGCGCTCCCTCCGGGCCTCATATGAGGCATCCTCATGAACAGTGGGAGCGTTACCAATACGTTCGACCTGGGTCGTTCCCCGTGCTCTTCGGCTCGCTAAGCTTGCTGGAAACCTTGTTGTTCATTCACGGGCGCACATGGTCGAAGCGCCACCGGGGGCCGATCGAACCGGCGGGGCGTGGGTGGGCGCACGACGGCGAGCCGGAGACTCAGACGATGGGAAGCAGGAGCATGGAGCGACGTCCTGGCGTGCCCCGGCTGCTCCGGGAGATCAACGACCGGGCCGCCCTCGAACTGCTGCTCGCCTCGGGTCCCCTGACGCGCGGCCAGATCGGCGAGCTCACCGGCCTGTCCAAGGTCACCGCGTCCCAGACGCTGGCGCGTCTGGAGGAGCGCGGCCTGGTGGAGGTCGTGGGGGAGCAGGCGGGCAACCGGGGTCCCAACGCCGCGTTGTACGGCGTGATCGCCTCCTGCGCGTACGTCGCCGGGCTCGACGTGGGCCCCGACCGGGTGTCGGCGGCGATCGCCGACATCCACGGCGACGTGGTGGCCGAGGTGACGGCCTCCCCCGAGGGGCAGGACGACCCCGTGTCGCTCGTGCACACGGCTGTGGTGAAGGCCTGCAGGAGCGCGAAGGTCGCGCTGTCGCGGCTGCGCGGGGTCGTGATCGGCACGCCCGGCGTCGTGGACCCCCGCACCGGGGACGTGCGGTTTTCCTTCGACCTTCCGCAGTGGCACGAGGGCATCCACGAGGCGCTCGCGCGCGACCTGCGCCGGGACGTCACGATCGAGAACGACGTCAACCTCGCCGCGATCGCCGAACGCGCGAAGGGCGCCGCACAGGAGGCGGACGACTTCGTGCTCGTATGGGTGGGCCGGGGCATCGGCCTCGCCGTCGTGCTGGGCGGACGGCTGCACCGCGGCCGGTCGGGCAGCGCGGGGGAGATCGGTTACCTCCCGGTGCCCGGGGTGCCGCTCGCCGACGACGTCAGAGCGGTTCCCGGACGCCTGCCGTCGCTCGGGGGCGGCCTGCAGTCGCTGGTCAGCTCCGAGGCCGTCACCGAGCTGGCCCGTCAGCACGGCTTCGCCGGGGACACCGCCGCCGACTGCGTGACCGCGGCCGTCGCGGCCGGGGCCGCGGGCGAGTCGCTGCTCGACGAGGTCGCCTCCAGGCTCGCCCTCGGCGTGGCGTCGGTGTGCGTGGTGCTCGACCCCGGCCTCGTGGTGCTCGCCGGGGAGGTCTGCCGGGCCGGCGGGGCGGCGCTGACCGCCCGCGTGGAGGACGCGGTCGCACGCATCTGCCCCGTTCCGCCGCAGGTCGTCACGAGCGGGGTGGAGGGCAACCCGGTGCTGCGCGGCGCCGTCCTCGCCGCGCTCGACCAGGCCCGCGAGGAGATCTTCACGGCATAGGGGAGTGTCTCCCTCACGGGCGGGATCGCAGTGACCAAGGCGGCCTCGGGCATCGGACCGGCGCAGGACTGACCCCAGGTGGCATGGAGTTGTCGTGGTTCGTCGACGCTCGCTCCAACGATGTCATCGGTCAGGACCGGCGGTGAAAGTCCGCAGGTCCTGACCGAAGGGGTGACATCTGGTCGATCTCGCCTCTGCGGCCGCCGGCGAAGTACGTTCTCCGAGCCCGCACGGCGTCGGTCGTTGCGGCCGGGGCAGGCGCCGAAACCTCGGTTCGGACGTACGACGGCGTCGCCGTCACATGCCGTGCATGGAGTGGCCCGACATGCCGTCCATCGACTGGCCCGAGGTGCCGCTCATCGAGTGGCCCGGCATGTCGTCCATGGAGTGGCCGGGCACGTTCCCGTCCGCGTCGGTCACGTAGAACATCCCGGCCATCCCCATGTCGGAGTGGCTCTGTACGTGGCAGTGGTACATCCACATCCCGGGGCCGACGCGCTCGCCGGCGATCACCTGGAAGCCGAACGACTCGGCGGGTCCGGTGGTCTTGGTGTCGATGATCCGGCTCTGGTCCTGCCGGTCTTTCAGCATGCCGGTGCGGTTGTCGGCCCAGCGGTGTCCGTGGATGTGGAACGTGTGGAAGAAGTTCCCGTGGGTGATCACGACGAACTCCACTCGCTCGCCGAGCTTGGCGGTGAAGTCGGGCGCCTGCGTGAGGTTGTTGGTCTTCATGTCGTTGAAGACGACGGTGAAGGTCTTGTCCGGCAGCACGTCGCCCGTCCGGCGTACCACCAGCGGCCCGTAGAGTCCGCGCAGGATGCCGCCGGTGCCGTGGTCGGTGCCCACGACGTGGTCGTGGTAATGCCAGTAGCCCGCGCTGCCGGGCTCGATGGTGCCGTCCGGGCGACTGGTCTGAGCGTGGGTGCGCCAGGTATAGACGTACCGCCCTCCCGGCTCCACCACGCTGTCGTTCATCCGCGTGCCGTCGCTGCTTGTCTCGTAGTCGACGCCGTGCACGTGCAGGCTGGCGGTCACGTCCGTGTTGTTGACCAGCTCGATCTCGAGGGTCTCACCCTCGATCATCTCGATGAGCGGCCCGGGGATCGTGGCCTTCCCGGGCTCCAGGCCGTAAGCCAGCTGACCGTCCGGCAGCTTCTCGGCGTAGAGGGTGATGCGGCGGACCTCGCCCGGCTCGCCCGCGGTCTTGCCCGCGGTCTCGCGCGCGGTCTTGTCCGCGGTCTTGTCCGCCGACGCCGCGTCGACCTGAGTCGCCAAGACGAACGGCGCGATCGTGGCGGCGGCCGCCGCGGCGGTGGCGGTGGTGGTGAAGGCGCGCCGGGAGAACAGGCGTCGCGTCACATCAGTGCTTTTCTCGGTCATGGTTCCCAATCGGTGACGGCGCTCGCCTGGGTGCGGCGAGCTGAGGGGGGTCCGTGATGCCGGCGGCGAATCGGCGGCACGGCGTGGTGTTGGGATCTCGAGACCGGCCTGCGGAGCTTGGGCATGTCGGTCCGGAGGAATTCGCTCAGGTGGAAGGGACTGTCGAAGGCCGGATCAGCCGCAGCTGATCGCGGTGTAGGCGGCCTCGTAGGTCGAGGTGACCTGCTTGCCGTCGATCGTGGCGGTCCCCTTCACGGTCACCGTGCCGGCGTCGATACGGCCGGTCCGGGTGTTGAAGGACTGGTAGGCCTGCTTGCCCGGGGCCACGTCGGCCACCGTCTTGGAACCGTAGGGGGTCGACAGCGTCACGGTCACCGGCACGTCGCCGTCGTTGACCGCCGTCACCGCCACGTACGCCGACGTGCCCACGCAGCGGGACGAGGCGGTGACGGTCAGCGGGACCTTCTTATCCGCGTCGGTCACCGTGAACACGCCGGCCATCCCCATGTCGGAGTGGCTCTGCACGTGGCAGTGGTACATCCACTTCCCGGGGCCGACGCGCTCGCCGGCGATCACCTGGAAGCCGAACGACTCGGCGGGTCCGGTGGTTTTGGTGTCGATGATCCGGCTCTCGTCCTGCGGGTCCTCCAGGAGTCCGGTGCGGTTGTCGGCCCAGCGGTGTCCGTGGATGTGGAACGTGTGGAAGAAGTTCCCGTGGGTGATCACGATGAACTCCACTCGCTCGCCGAGCTTGGCGGTGAAGTCGGGTGCCTGCGTGAGGTTGTTGGTCTTCATGTCGTTGAAGACGACGGTGAAGGTCTTGTCCGGCAGCACGTCGCCCGTCCGGCGTACCACCAGCGGCCCGTAGAGTCCGCGCAGGATGCCGCCGGTGCCGTGGTCGGTGCCCACGACGTGGTCGTGGTAATGCCAGTAGCCCGCGCTGCCGGGCAGGAAGGTGCCGTCCGGGCGGTCGATCTGGGCGTGGGTGCGCCAGACGTAGGTGCGCCGCCCTCCCGGCTCCACCACGCTGTCGTTCATCCGCGTGCCGTCGCTGCTTGTCTCGTAGTCGACGCCGTGCACGTGCAGGCTGGCGGTCACGTCCGTGTTGTTGACCAGCTCGATCTCGAGGGTCTCACCCTCGATCATCTCGATGAGCGGCCCGGGGATGGTCGCCTTCCCGGGCTCCAGGCCGTAGCCCAACTCGTTGCCCGGAAGCTTCTCAACATAAAGGGTCATGCGGCGGACGTCGCTTTTCTGGGGCTCGCCCGTGACCTTGTCGCCCAATGCCGCGTTGGCCTGGCTCGTCCCGACCAGCGGTGCGACCGCGACGGTCGTCGCGGCCGTGGTGAAGGCGCGCCGGGAGAACAGGCCTCGCGTCGTACCCCTACCTACCTCGGTCATGGTTCCCCAATCCGGTCGTGACGCCTCGCAGCCGTGAGGCGGTAACTGCTCATGATCCAGGCCCTGGCGGGCCGGTCGCAACGGCGTGACGTCTCGATGCCGGCCCGCCCTAGAGGGAGCGACCCGGCCGGGACCGACCGTTGGAGCCAGCCAGCGGAGGCTTTCGACGCCGTAGTTTAAAGCTTTTGATTGAAGTAGGCGATAGTTCTTTAGTGAAGTCAAGAACTATCGTTGTGGACGAGAGAACTTTGTCTCGGGACTGGAAGAAGTTCTGTGGGGCTGCTACGTTGAGCACAAACCACCAATTTGACGTAACCGAATCGCCGCGTTCCACGGCGTCTTGAGCATCACCAGTCCCGCCCACGCAACCCTCCGAGACTCTCCCGAAAGGCTCAGCGGTGCTTCGGCGACACCCCCCACGGCCGACATCCGCCCTGCACGGCCCGCCCCCATCCGCTGTGGCGGGCCTGCGGCTCACACATGCCGGAACACGCCCCGGCGGCACCGCCGCCGGGTGTCGTCGGCATGACGTCTCCCCGCCCTGAACCCGGCAAGACGAACCCCCATCTCGGTCGCCGTCCGACGGGACGGCCGCCGACCGCTGCACGCGATCAGCCGGGCGTCCGCGACGTGCTCCGCGGCGCTCACCCGCCGGCAGTGAGACGACACCCGCGGCGAAACCCGCGGCGACAGTGCGACGAACGGCGATGCCGCACGGCCTACGAGCGCCGCGGTGATCGCGCGGCCTCCCCCGAACTCCCGGTCGGGGCCGATTGGCAAGCGAGAGGAGAAGGGGATCGGTGAAACCCCGTGACCTCCGGCATCCGCGTGCCCGGTCGCCGCCACGGTCGACCGAGCGACCTCCGCAAGGTGCTGATCCAACCCCCCAACCCGAAGGAGCGAACGATGGGTCGCAGAGACCTGCTCGTACACCCTCGACCACCAGCCTGGCGCCGTGCACTGATCACGGCGACCACCGCCGCCCTGACGCTGGGACTGGCGACGGTCCCCGCCGCGCAGGCGCAGACCGCATCCGCCCTGGCGTTCCCCGCCCTGCAGGCGCAGGCCGACTCCACCCCTTCTGAGCAGGACGCCGACAAGTCGGTCACCGTTCTGGTGTTCCACGGTCCGGCCAAGCAACAGGACGATCCGGTCGACAAGGCCGCGGAGGCCGTCAAGGAGCTGGGCAAGGACAACGGCTTCTCCGTCGAGGTGTCCGAGGACCCGGCCGTCTTCACCTCCAGCAACCTCGCGCGTTACCGCGGTGTGGTGTTCCTGTCGGCCAAGGGCGTGACGCTGAACGCCGCGCAGGAGGGCGCGTTCCAGACCTTCATCAGGAACGGCGGCGGTTTCGTCGGCGTCCACGATGCCGTTCGCGCGCAGGCGGACTCGGCCTGGTTCACCGAGCTGGTCGGCACCCGCGCCGCCGGAAGCATCCCCCCGGCGGAGAAGGTCGTCGAGATCAGGGCCAGCGGGGAGAACGCGCCGAACGAGGGCAAGGCCCAGCTGGTCGACGGAAACAACAACACCAAGTGGCTGACCCGCGCGAACACCGGGTGGGTCGAGGTGCGGCTGGAGAAGCCGGTCGTGGTCGGGCACTACGCGCTGACCTCGGCGAACGACTTCGACGGCCGTGACCCGAAGAACTGGACGCTGAAGGGCTCGCAGGACGGGCAGACCTGGGTCGACCTGGACAGGCGGTCCAATGAGACCTTCCCGCAGCGGTTCCAGACCAAGGAATACAAGTTCGAGAACAGCACGGCCTACCTGTGGTACAAGCTGGACATCACCGCGAACAGCGGTGAGCCGCTGACCCAGCTGGCCGAGCTGCGGCTGTTCGGCCCCGAGGCCGGTCCGCCGCCGGAGACCCAGGTGCAGGAGGCGCAGGTCGACTTCACCGACCGCCGGCACCCGGCCAACGAGGGGCTGCCGGTCACCGTCAAGCGCTCCGACCAGTGGATGAACTGGGCCCCCAACCCGCTCGGCAAGGTCCACACGGTCGCGCAGGTCGAGGAGCGGTTCTACAAGGCCGGCCTGAACGGCAACGGCCCGTTCCACCCGATCTCCTGGTGCCGTGACTACGACGGTGGCCGGTCGTTCTACACCGGCATGGGTGGCACCGAGGCGAGCTACACCGGCGACAAGCAGTTCCAGAGCCACCTCGGCGGCGCCATCAAGTGGGCAGCCGGCCTGGTCCGCGGTGACTGCCAGGCGACCATCGGGTCGAACTACGTGACCGAGCGGCTGACCCAGCAGAACAAGTCGGGCCAGCTCGACCAGATCGGTGAGCCGCACGGCCTGACCGTCGCCCCCGACGGCAAGGTCTTCTACGTCGGCAAGGCGGCCTGCCCCACCGGCCCGATCCCCAACTGGAACGACCCCAAGGTCGGCCTCGGCTGTGGCACGATCCACCAGTGGGACCCGAAGACCAAGCAGGTCAAGCTCCTCACCACGCTCGCCGTGATGGGAAACCGCGGCAGCGGTGACGAGCTGGTCAAGAACGAGGAAGGCCTCCTCGGCATCGTCCCCGACCCCAAGTTCCAGCAGAACGGCTGGATCTACGTCTACTGGATGCCGCACGAGTCGATCGACAGGGACAAGCGGATCGGCAAGCGGACGATCTCTCGGTTCACCTACGACCTCGAGAACGAGACGATCGACCAGGGCACCCGCAAGGACCTGCTGCAGTGGGACACCCAGATCCACAGCTGCTGCCACGCGGGTGGCGGCATGGCCTTCGACAAGGAGGGCAACCTCTACGTCGGTTCCGGTGACAGCAACTCATCGGGTGGCTCGAGCGGTTACTCCGGGAACAACTGGACCCAGGACTACAAGGGCATCTCGTTCCAGGACGCCCGCCGGACCTCCGGCAACACCAACGACCTGAACGGTAAGATCATCCGGATCCACCCGGAGCCGGACGGGACGTACACGATCCCCGAGGGCAACCTGTTCACGGGCAAGGAAGAGGGCGGCGGCAAGACCCGTCCCGAGATCTTCACCATGGGTGTCCGCAACATCGCGCGGCTCCAGTGGGACAACAAGAACGACTGGTTGACCGCCGGATGGGTCGGTCCGGACGCCGGTGCCCCGAGTGAGACCTGGGGGCCCGCGAAGTACGAGACCGCGACGATCCTCACCAAGGCGAGCAACCAGGGCTGGCCGTACTGCATGGGCAACAAGCAGCCCTACCGGGACCGCAGCAACGTCGACGCCAGCCAGCCCGCCGGCTGGTACGACTGCGACAACCTGAAGAACGAGTCGCCGCGCAACACCGGTCTGGTCGACATCCCGCCGGCCAGCACCAACATGATCTGGTACTCGCCGCAGGGCGGTGGCCCGGTCTACCCGAAGCGGACCGACGACAGCGGCCTGCCGACCTACAAGCTGGGCGACGAGACCCTCACCCAGCCCTACCTCAGCGGCGGCGGCCAGGCGATCATGTCCGGACCGACCTACCACCGCTCCGAGGTCGACACCGACAGCGGCGTCGCGTGGCCGGCGTACTGGGACAACAAGTGGCTCATCGGTGACCAGTCCAACGCCAACAACCGCATCGCCGTGACCGTCGACCCGAAGACGGTCCCGGAGCAGGGCCCGCCGGCCTTCGCCGAGGACCTGCGGCAGATCATCAGGGGCGGCAGCGGCGGCACCCAGCTCCAGTCCTGGATGGACGCCAAGTTCGGTCCGGACGGCGCGCTCTACATGCTCGACTACGCCGGCGGCTTCTTCAGCCTCCACAACAACCAGAAGCTGATCCGGATCACCTACCAGGGTGGCCCGGCGACGCCGAACCCGAGCAAGGCCGCCTGGCGGCCGGTCCGGGAGAGCACCCCGAAGACGATCGCGTTCTCCAACACCAAGGCCGGCGGCGTGAAGTGGGAGTGGGACTTCGGCGACGGTGCCACGTCGACGGAGGCCAACCCGACGCACACCTACGCCAAGTTCGGTGACTACAAGGCGAAGCTGAAGGTCACCTACGCCGACGGCGAGGTGACGACCGGGCAGATCGACGTCACCATCGGTTGCCCGGCGCCCGACGCCCGGCCGACGGTCATGCTGCTGGACACCGACACCGGTGTGGCCAACCGTGCGGTCGGCGGCGGCTGCACGATCAACGACCTGATCGACGACGAGCGCCAGTGGCCGAGCCACGACAAGTTCGTGGCCAGCCTCAACGATGTGCTGAGCCAGCTCCGCACGGACGGGATCATCGACGACAAGGAGTCCTCCGCGATCAGCAAGGCGGCGGGCCAGTCCGACATCGGCAAGATCAACGGCTACGAGACCATCTTCGACGGGACCCCGCAGTCCTTCCAGGGCTGGAGTATGGCGCCGTCCGGGCAGTTCAACCTGCAGCCCGACGGTTCGATGCGTACGTCCGGCGGTCTGGGCATGCTGTGGTACTCGAAGAAGGCGTACGCCGACTTCTCGCTGAGGCTGAAGTTCCGTGACATCGCGCCCGGGACGGGCCGCGCCAACACTGGTGTCTTCGTTCGGTTCCCCAACCTGACGACTCCGCTGGACAAGCGTCCCACCGGCAGTTGCGGCACGGTCGGGTCGGCTCGTACGTCCCTCGCATGGGTCGCGATCTACTGTGGCCACGAGATCCAGATCTACGACGGTGACACGGGCGAGGTCCAGAAGACCGGCTCGGTCTACAACTTCGCGCCGGTCGGCCTGGACAAGGCCAAGCCGACGCCGAAGAACGTGTGGAACGACTACGAGATCCGCGCGGTCGGACAGCACTACACGATCATCCGCAACGGCGTGGTGATCAACGAGTTCGACAACGTTCCGGGCAAGAAGTCGTCCCGTAGCGGCGACCCGGACACGGACCTGCGCCAGTTCATCAGCGGGTTCGTCGGGTTGCAGAACCACGGCAACAACGACCTGGCCGAGTTCCGCGACATCCGGGTCCGGGAGCTCTAGAGACTGTTCGCCGAACACGACCAAGGTCGATAATTCGGTCGGTGCCGGGCGAGGGAAACCCCCTAGCCCGGCACCCCCATCCGAGTGACCCCAGCTCAAAGTGACTCCAGCTCGAATAACTCCGGCCGGAGCGCGACCTCCGTCGACCTACGCCTCAGATCATGAGAGGTGCAGATTAATGCACATAGGATCTCTTCCCGCCCTCCTCAGGAGTTTGCGGAGGGCAATCAGAACCCCCGCCACGGTGCGACGCATGGCCGTGGTGATGTTGGCTGTGGCACTGCCGATGTTGTGGCTGCCGGTCGGTGCCTCAGCCCAGAGCCAGAGCCAGAACCAGAGCCAGAGCCAGAGCCAGAAGATCAACCAGGCGGCGGCGCAGGTGCTTCTCTGGACCGCCGACAACAGCTACACCGCGTTCAAGTCCGCGCCGACCACCGCGACGGCCGGCCCTGCGACGATCATCTTCGAGACCAGTCCGGCGACCGGCAACACCTTCGGGATGACTCACACGCTGACGTTCGACGCCTCCACCCCCGGCTACAACCACGACGTCAACGTCAACATCATCGCCAGCCCCTTCGACACGAACGGGGGCAGGCACGAGGTTCAGGTGAACCTCACCCCCGGAAAGTACCGGTACTTCTGTGCCATCCCCGGTCATGGGGAGATGGTCGGCGAGCTCGTGGTCACCGCCGGCGGCCCCACCGACACGACCGCACCGCAGGTGTCGGCCAACGTGTCGGGCGAGAAGGACGTCGACGGCAACTACGTCGGTTCCGCGACGGTCACGGTATCGGCGACCGACAGCGAGTCGGGTGTGGACAAGGTGGAGTACGCCCTGGACGGCGGGGCGTTCACGACGTACTCGGCTCCCGTGTCGGTGAACCAGGTGGGCTCCCACACGGTGCAGTACCGGGCGACCGACAAGGCGGGCAACGCCTCGGCCGTGGCGTCGGTGTCGTTCAAGGTGGTCGCGCCGCCGGCCCAGGACAAGACCGCGCCGCAGGTGTCGGCGCAGGTGACGGGTGACAAGGACACCGACGGCAACTACGTCGGCTCCGCCACCGTCACGATCACGGCGACCGACAGCGAGTCCGGGGTGGACACGACCGAGTACTCGATCGACGGGCAGCCGTTCGCGCTGTACACCAAGGCGCTCGAGGTGAACCAGCCGGGCAAGCACACCGTGAGCTACCGGGCCACCGACAAGGCCGGCAACACCTCCAACGTCGAATCGGTGACCTTCACGGTCGCGGACTCGGGGCCGAAGGACACCACTCCGCCGACGGTGTCGGCGTCGGTGTCGGGCACCAAGGACGCCGACGGCAACTACGTGAGCTCCGCCACGGTGACGATCACGGCGGCCGACACCGAGTCCGGTGTGGACAAGGTGGAGTACTCGCTGGACGATGGGGCGTTCCAGGCCTACACGGCTCCGGTGTCGGTGAACCAGCTCGGCAAGCACACGGTGCGGTACCGGGCCGCCGACAAGGCCGGCAATGCCTCGGAGGCGGGGTCGGTGACCTTCACCGTGGTGGCGCCGAAGCAGGACGACACCACCCCGCCGACGGTGTCGGCGCAGCTCACCGGCAGCATGGACTGGGCCTGGAACTACGTCGGCTCCGCCACGCTGACGATCACCGCGACCGACTCCGGCTCCGGCGTGGACACGATCGAATACTCGGCCGACGGGCAGCCGTTCGCGCTGTACACCAAGCCGCTCGTGATCGACCAGCCCGGAGAGCACACCGTCAGCTACCGGGCCACCGACAAGGCGGGCAACACCTCCGACGTCGCCACCGCCACGTTCACGGTCGTCGTGGCGCCGCCGACCGCCAAGACGCCGCTGACCGTCACCGCCGCGTCCCGCTGCATCGGCACGTCGGCGTACCTGGCGGTCACGGCCGTCAACGACGGCGACGTCCCGGCCACGATCGAGCTGAACACCCCGTTCGGCACCAAGACGGTGGCCGACGTGGCCCCGGGCAAGCAGGCCTACCAGTCCTTCAACACCCGGGCCAAGCAGATCGACGCGGGCAAGGTGACTGTCACGGGGACCTCGTTCATCGACGGCAAGAAGGTCACCTCGTCCTACGAGGCCGACTACAACGCGATCAGCTGCGGCTGAGCTGTTCAACGGCGGTCAGCTGCCGCTGACCGCACCGGCGGTGACCGCGATGTACGCGCTAAGGACGCCGCCGCAGGAACGCAGTGAACAGGGGCCGGCCGGTGAGCCGGTCGGCCCCGCCCCCCATGCATGGAGCGATCACATGAGAATCCCCAGGACCGCGCTCGCCGCGTCGGTGCTCGGCTTCGCGCTCGCCGGTGTCGGCGTGGCCACTCCCGCGCTGGCCGACGACCCCGGCAGCGGCATCGACGTGTCGGTGAACATCGAGCCCACGACCACTCCCGGTCAGCTGTCGATGACCGTGGCCGACAACAACGGGGTGTCCCTGCAGGAGAACGGCTCCGACGCCGCCGCCCGCCAGTTCACCGGCACCCTGCCGACGGTCACGGTGACCGACACCCGCACCCCCGAGGAGATCCCCGCCGGCGAGTACTGGGCGGTCGTGGGCCAGGCGAGCCGGTTCGTCGCCTCCGACGACCCGGCCAAGACCATCGGCCCCGAATACCTGGGCTGGAAGCCGCGTCTGCTGAGCGACTCCTCCACCGGCGCGGTGTCGGCCGGTGAGCCGGTCTCCAGTGTCGTCTCCGACGGCACCGGAGCCCCCGCCGTGGGTCTGGAGGGCCAGGAGCTGCTGGTCTCGACCGCCAACTCCGCCGACGAGATCGGCACCTCGCAGGTCAACGCCGACCTCGCCCTGCGCACCTCCGTCGACGTCGCCGCCGGCGAATACCACTCCACCCTGACCCTTTCGCTGTTCAACCAGTCCTGAACCGGCGGCAGGAACCCATCGCCCGGTGTGGACGTCCGGGACGTGTGCGAGTCTGGCGCGCGTCCCGGACGGCCACCCGCGATCGACGCCGGCGACGGCTACCCGACCGCCAAGGGACCACCGCTCAGCAGTTCCACCGCGGCCTGGGCGTTGGCGCGGGCCGCGCCGTACGTCGCGATGTAGGCCCCGGCGCCGGGCCGCCAGATCGGCAGGCCCATCTCCACCACGACGGCGTCCGGGCGGGCGGCGAGCAGCGCGGAGACCAGGTCCCGGCTGGCCGGGTGCCGGTGGGCGTCCTTGACGATCACGATCAGCGAGCGGTCGCGGGCCCGGCCGAGCAGCGCCCCGGCGTCGGCCTCCGCCGGCGTGACCCGGACGATCTCGGCCTGCGGCAGCCACGGCGCGACGCCCCAGGGCACCTCGCCCACCGCGATCGTCGGCGGCGTGTCGACCTCGACCACGAACGGATCGACCAGCGGCCCCGCCGAGCCCGTGAGCGACACGGCGCGGCGGGCGGCGTCGAGACCGGCGACGTCGTCCTCCGCCACCTTGGTGCGTGAGGCCTCGAACCAGTCGCGCAGCCGTTCCACCCGCGCGGCCGCCTCCTCCAGCCGCTCGGCCGCGAGCCTGCCCTCGGCGACGGCGTCCACGATGTGGGCCACCATGTGCCGCACGTCCTCGGGCGTGGGCAGCGGCCCGAGGCACAGCATGTCGGCGCCCGCCGCCAGGGCCAGCACCGCGCCCTCCGCGAGCCCCACGCTCCGGCTGATCGCGTGCATGTCGAGGGCGTCGGTCAGCACGACACCGTCGTAGCCCAGCTCGCGGCGCAGCAGCCGGGTGAGCGCCTCCCCGCTGAGTGTGGCGGGCTGCTCTCCGGTCAGCGCGGGGACCGCCACGTGGGCCGTCATGATCGACTTTGCTCCGGCCTCGATGGCCGCGCGGAAGGGGACGAGCTCACGCTCCCTGAGCAGGTCGAGGGAGGCGTCCACGATCGGGATCTCCAGGTGGGAGTCCTGATGGGTGGCGCCGTGGCCGGGGAAGTGCTTGACGCAGGCGGCGATCCCCGCCGACTGCAGGCCGCGTACGGCGGCGACCGTGTGCCGCGCCACGAGGCCGGGCGAGGAGCCGAACGACCGGGTGCCGATGATCGGATTGTCGTCGGCGGTGTTGACGTCGGCCACGGGGCCCATGTCGAGGTTCACCCCGCAGCGCACGAGGTCGGCGGCCATCGCGCGGTAGACCCGCTCGGTCAGGTTCACGTCGTCGACCGCGCCGAGCGCCGCGTTGCCCGGGTAGGCGCTCCCGGTGTGGTAGGCCAGCCGGGTGACGTCGCCGCCCTCCTCGTCCAGGGAGACGATCGGGCGTCCCGCCTGGTTCAGGCGGGCGACGAGCGCGGCGACCTGCTCGCCGCCGGCGACATTGGATCCGAAGAGGCAGACGCCGCCCAGGCCGTCCTCCAGGCCGCGCGTGACCCAGTCCGGCGCGGTCGTGCCCCGGAACGAGATCAGCAGTGCGCCCGCCGCGAGCCGGTGCAGGCCCGGGTCGCCGGTACGCGTGGACAGGTCGGCGGCCCCCGCAAGGGGGTCGCGGGTGGCGGACATGGTGTCTCGGCTCCTTAGGTGACAGTGAGGGTGAGGGCGCGCGGGCACGGCCTGTACGGCCACCGGGCGCGGTGGCGTACAGGCGGCCGTACGAGGGGGAGGTGCCAGTGGCGGCGGGGTTATCCCTTGACCGCGCCCGCGACGAGACCGGAGACCATCCGTCGCTGGACCAGCAGGAAGAAGACGAGGACCGGGATGGTCATCAAGGTCGAGGCGGCCATGATGCCGCCCCAGTCGGTCGACCGCTGGCCGACGAAGAACTTCAGGGCGACCGGCATCGTGTACTTGCCCTGGTCGTTGATCAGGGTCAGGGCGAACACGAACTCGTTCCAGGTGGTGATGAAGGCGAAGATGCTCGTCGCCACCAGGCCCGGCGCGACCAGCGGGAACAGCACCCTCCAGAAGGTGGTGAACCGGCCGGCGCCGTCGATCCAGGACGCCTCCTCCAGCTCCTTCGGGACGGCCGCGACGAACGTGCGCAGCATCCAGACGGAGAACGGCAGCGTCAGGCCGACGTTGATGACGATCAGGCCGAGCAGCTGGTCGTACAGGCCGATCCGCTTGACCATGGTGAACAGCGGGATCAGCAGCGCCTCGGCCGGCACCATCTGCACGATCAGCAGCAGGATCAGGAACGAGGTGCGGAAGCGGAAGCGGAACCGCGCCACCGCGGTCGCCGCCAGCAGCGCGAAGACCGCGCCGAGCACGACGGCGCTGAGCGCCACGATCGCGCTGTTGAGCAGGTACTGCCAGATGGGAAGCTCGCCCACGCCCTTGGTGAAGACCCGCTGCACGTGGTCCATCGACGGCGGGCTGGGGAACGGGATGAAGCTCGTGGTGAAGATCTGGTCGTTCGGCTTGAAGGCCGTGGCGACCATCCAGTAGACGGGGAAGACCGCGAAGAGGAACACCGCGACCCCGGCCGCGTTCAGCGAGACCCGGGCGAGCCAGGGCTTGAAAGGCGTGATCCTCCAGCGAACCGGGAGGACCGCGAAGAGGAGCACCACGACTCTGGGCGCGTTGGGCGGGACCCGGCCGGGCTTGTTGCGGGTCAGCGGGCTCATCGGATGTCGTCCTCCGTCTTCACGATCTGCCGGACGTAGACGAGGGTGATCAGCAGCAGGATCACGGTCAGCACGACCGCGATGGCGGCCCCGAGCCCCAGCTTCGGCGCACTGCCGCCGAACGCCTCGGCGTAGCTCCACAGCGACAGGTTGAACGCGTCCCGGTTCGTGGTGCCGCCCGCCAGCAGGTAGAGCTGGGTGAAGACCTTGAAGTCCCAGATGATCGACAGCACGACCAGCACCGAGAACACCGGCTTGAGCAGCGGGAAGGTGATCCTCCTGAACGTGCTGACCGCGCTCGAGCCGTCCATCTTCGCCGCCTCGTACAGCTCCGACGGGATGCTCTTCAGACCGGCGAGGACCGACACCGCGATGAACGGGAACGACGCCCACACCACGGCGACGATGAGCACGAAGTAGAGCGTGGAGGTGTCGTTGAACCAGGGCTGGCCGCTCCAGTCCGAGCGGCCGAACAGCAGCTGCGACAGCCAGTCGGGCAGCAGGTTCAGCATCCAGTTGGCGACGCCGGCGTCCGAGTCGAACAGCCACTTCCAGACGATGGCCTGCGCGGTGGGCGGGGTCGCCCAGGCGGCCATGATGCCGACGACCACGAACGTGGACATCTTGCGGCCGAGCTTGTTCAGCAGCAGGCCGACCAGCGTGCCGAGGACGAGTGTCAGCGCGACGGTGACGAGGGCGAAGATCACCGTGTTGCGCAGCGACGACCAGAACAGCGGCGAGCCGAGGACGCTCTCGTAGTTGTCCAGGCCGACGAACTCGGCCGGCGCGGGATTGATGGCCTTGATCTGCCGGAGCCCGACCTTGTGGAAGGACATCTCGACCATCTGGTACATCGGGTAGAGCAGCAGCACCGCGATGACCAGGAAGCCCGGCAGGAGCAGGACGTACGGAACGGCCTTCGGGGAGAGCCCCGATCGGCGCGTCCGCTTGCGACTGCGCCGCGACGGGGCGGAGGTGTCGGCTCCGCCCCGGGCGAGGGTTGACGTCTGAGTCATGATCTACTGGTTGAGGATCGTCTCAAGCTCGGTGTTCGCGTCCGTGAGAGCCTGGTCGACGCTCTTCTTACCCTCGATCACCTCACGCGCCGCGTTCTGCAGCACGGCCTTGGTGTCGTTGGCCTCCGCCCAGTTGGGGCTGGCCGGGAAGCCCTTGGCGACCTTGAAGGTGTCCGTGAACGGCTTCTGGGCGGGGTCGCCGCCCATCTCCGCGAGCGCGTCGGGGTAGAGCGGGAGCAGGCCGCCCTCCTTGGCGTACCGGACGCCGAACTCCTTGCCCGCGGCGAGCTTGACGTACTCGAGGGCGAGCTCGGGGTTCTTGGCGTCCTTCCAGACGGCGATGTCGTTGCCGCCCTGGAAGGCCGGGGCCGGGCCGGAGCCGTCCTTGGCGGGCAGCGAGAAGAAGCCCATCTTCGACTCGTCGACCTTGCCCTTGCTCTGCTCCTTGATGGCGGCGATGTCCCATCCGCCGGTGACGTACATGCCGACCTTGCCGGCGGCGAAGCGCTGGGCGATGTCGACCGAGTTCTGGGTCAGGCGGCCCTTGCCGGACACGCCGTCCTTGGCGACCAGGTCCGTGTAGAACTGGAAGCCCTCCTTGAAGCCCGGCTGGGTGAGCTGGCCCACCCACTTGCCGCCCTCGAACGTGGCGAAGTCGCCGCCGGCGGACCAGACGAACGGCGACAGGGACATGTTCGCGTCGGAGCCGCCGTTGAAGGCGAAGCCGTCCACGTCCTTGCCCTGCCCGTCCACGATCTTCTTGGCCGCGGCCCGCAGGTCGTCCCAGGTCTTCGGGACCTCGATGCCGAGCTTGTCGAACCAGTCCTTGCGGTACAGCACCGCGCGGGTGCCGCCGCCCCACGGCACGGCGTAGACCTTGTCGTCGATCGTCTCGTAGCTCCACAGGTTCTGCGGGATCTGCTGGAGCTCGGAGTCGTTCTTGACGGCGTCGGTGATGTCCGCGAGCGCGTCCTGCGCCACCCACGCGGCGACCTGGTCGTTGCCGAACTCGGTCACGTCCGGGCCCTCGCCGCCGGCGAGCGCGGTGGTCCACTTCTTCTGGGCGTCGGGCCAGGGAACCCACTGGACCTTCGCCTCGGCGCCCGTCTTCTCCTTGAACGCGGCGTTCAGGTCGTCCATGTACTTGGTGAAGACGTCGGTGGGGGCACCGAGTCGCCACACGGTAAGAGTCTGGCCGGCGAACTTGGGGCCGCTGGCGGCCGCGGAGGCCGCCGGAGCGGTCGTGCTTCCGGAGTCGTCGCTTCCGCAAGCGGCAAGTCCCAGGGCCAGGGCGGCGGTCGCGGTGGTCGCGGCCGCGATCTTAGCGATCTTCACGGTGGGTCTCTCCCTTCCCGGCTTCGCGTCGGGGGTGCGCCTCATGGGGGGTGTCGGCGGGCCGCTCACCTGCTGGAAGGCGCTCTCCTTTCGGTCGGCGCTCATGGCGTCCCGAGGCTGATCGGTTGCCTCCGGGCTGGCAGGCGATAAACTAACAAGAAACTTTCTTATAAAAAAGACCGCGTTAGCGGATCGTGACGAGAGGGGAACCTGCCGGTGCCTCAACGACCGGGTACGCCTCGGCTGCTTCGGCAGATCAACGACCGCGCGGCACTGGAACTCCTCATCTCCAGGGGCCCGCTCACCAGGGCCGAGTTGGGAGAGCTTACCGGGCTGTCCAAGGTCACATCCGGCCAGCTTCTGGCCCGGCTGGAGACGCGCGGGCTGGTCGCGGCCGCGGGGGAGCGCCCCGGCGGACGCGGCCCCAACGCCGCGCTGTACGGGGTCAACCCCTCCAGTGCGTACGTCGCCGGCCTGGAGGTGCTGCCGGACAGCGTCACGGCCGCGGTCGCCGACATCACCGGCATGGTCGTCGCCCAGGTGACCGTGGACCCGACCGAGGCCCGCGATCCCGTGCGCATCGTCCACGAGGCCGTCCAGCGTGCCTGCGGGACCGCCGGGATAGAACTGGCCCGGCTGCGCTGCTTCGTCATCGGCACGCGCGGAGTGGTCGACCCGGTCACCGGCGACGTGCGTTACTCGGTCGACCTGCCCACCTGGCACGTCGGCATCCTGGCCGGGCTGCGCACCCTGCTCGGCGAATGCGTGATCATCGAGAACGACGTCAACCTGGCGGCCCTCGCCGAGCAGACGTACGGCGCCGCGCGGGGCGCCGACGACTTCGTGATCCTCTGGACGGGCGTGGGCCAGGGCCTCGGCGTCATGCTCGGCGGCCGGCTGCACCGCGGCATCACCGGCGGCGCGGGCGAGATCGGCTGGCTGCCCGTCCCCGGGGAGCCGCTGCCGAGCGCGGTCACCGCGCCGCAGACCGGCTCCTTCCAGCGCCTCGTCGGAGGAGAGGCGCTGCGGAACCTGGCCCGCGCGCACGGCGTCGCCGCCGCGGACGTCCGGGACCCCGGGGTGGCCGGTCTGGTCCATGCGGCCATCGACGCCGGCAACGAGGCTTTCGTCGAGGACCTGGCCGGGCGGCTCGCGGTCGGGGTCGCGGCGGTCGCCGTGGTCCTCGACCCGGGACTCGTCGTGCTCGGCGGTGACGTGGGCAGGGCCGGCGGGGTCCACCTCGCGGAGCGCGTCGAGGAGGCGGTGGCCCGGGTGTGCCCGAGCCGCCCCACAGTGGTGGCGACCGGAGTGGAGGGCAATCCCGTTCTCATGGGTGCGATCGTCGCGGCACTGGACCGAGCGCGTGAAGAGGTCTTCTCGGACACGGTTTGACGATGAGCCGATCGTGCGGCCCCGGTCCAGCGCGGCCGCCGTGCGCGCCTCGCCATCCCGCGCCGAGCACGAGGCCGCCTACGGCGAGCTGCCCTGCCCTGGTCGTCCTGAAGAGGGGCAGCCCAGGCGGCGGTATCTGCCGGGGGCCGTGCCGTACTCGCGCTTGAACGCATTGGCGAAGGCGAACTCCGAGCCGTAGCCGACCGCGCCGGCGATTTCGCTCAGCGTGGCGTCGGAGTCGCGCAGCATGCGCGCGGCCGTGCCGAGCCGCCACCACGTCAGATAGGTCAGCGGCGGCTGCCCGACGAGCTGGGTGAACCGGCGGGAGAACGCCGCGCGGGACAGCCCCGCGCGACGGCCGAGGGACTCCACCGTCCACGGGTGAGCCGGGTCGCGGTGGATGCCCTCGAGTGCGGCGCTGATGGCCGGATCGGCCAGCGCCGCGGCCCAGCCATCGCCCCTGCAGTGCTCCATCGAGACGTCGAACCAGGCGCGCAGGATGTACAGCAGCAGCGTGTCCAGCAGCGCCGGGACCACCAGGTCCGCGCCTGGCCGTGGATCGGCGATCTCTCTGCCGAGCAGCTCGACGGCGGCGCGCAGCTCGGTGTTGTGGCCCAGCCTGGCGGGCAGGTGGATCATCGCGGGCAGCCCTGCGAGCAGCGGATGCGCCCGGGTGGAGTCGAGCTGGTAGCCGCCGCAGAGCGTCACGGTGACGGGCCCGGCGCCTTCCACGGAGGCCGAGGCGAACAGCTCGGCGTGGGCATAGGGGTCGCAGTCGGGCTCCGCGATGGGGCCGGCGGGCGAGTCGGCGAGCGCGTAGCCGTGCCCGTGAGGGAAGAACAGCACGTCGCCCGTCCCGACCGGGATCGGTTCGCCCTCCGGCGGGATCGCCCAGCACGAGCCCTGCAGCACGACCTGGAAACCCGCCGAGCCGGGCGCCGACGGGAACCGCTGCCCCCACGGCACGGGCCACTCGACACGCGCCGAACGGGGCACGCCCATGCGCATGAAGGCGACGACGTCGCTCAGCACGTCCACAGTGTGAGTCTACTGCGGAAGATGATCGCGTATGAATCGCAGACAGAAGCGCATTGGACGCCTCACTTATGGCTCCTAAGGTCGACGGTATGACAAAAGTACTGGTCAGCGGGGCGACCGGCACGATCGGCCGTCCCCTGGTGAGCCAACTCGAAGAGGCGGGCGCCGACGTCCGCACGGTGACGAGGCAGCTGACCGATCCGGTCGCGCTGGAATCGGCTCTCGACGGTGTCGACGCGGTGTTCCTGCTGTGGCCGTTCGCCTCGGCCGAGGGCATCCGCGAGGTGCTGGAGCTGATCGGGGCGCGGCGGGTGGTCTACCTGTCCTCGGCCGCCGCGCGCCCGCACGAGGTCGAGATCGAGCGCCTGATCGCCGCGACCGCCGGGGAGTGGACGGTGCTGCGCCCGCACGCGTTCGCGGCCAACACCCTGCGGTGGGCCGACCAGGTCCGTGCGGGCGTCGTGCGGCAGCCGTACGGCGACGTGGCCTCCGCACCCGTCCACGAACGGGACGTGGCGGCCGTCGCGGTGCGCGCGCTGCTCGGCGAAGGACACCACGGCGCGGTTTACACGCTGACCGGACCCCGGCCGCTGACCCGACGGGAGCAGGCGCGGACGATCGGCGCCGCGATCGGCCGGCCGGTGCGCTGGGAGGAGGAGTCTCCGGAGGAGGCCAGACCACGGCTGCTCGGGCTCGGGTGGCCCGCGCCGGCCGTGGACGCGATGCTGCGCGGTATGGCCGAGCCCGGCCCGGTCACCGGGACCGTGGAGGAGGTCACCGGAGCGCCCGCCGGCACATTCGAGACGTGGGCGAGCGAGCACGCCGCGGACTTCCTCGGCACCATGCGGGCCGCCCGCATCCACGAGTACGGCGACGCCTCGGTGATCTCGCTGGAGGAGGTGCCGGTGCCTAAGCCCGGGCCGGGCGAGGTGCTCATCAGGGTGACCGCCACGTCGTTCAACCCGTCGGAGGCCGGCCTGCGGATGGGCCTGCTGAAGGACGTGCTCGGCGTCACGCTGCCGCACACGCTCGGCTGGGACGTGGCGGGCACGGTGGTCACCGGGGCGGGTGACCTCGCCCCCGGCGACCGGGTGATCGGGCTCATCGACGGGGCCGCGGCCGAGTACGCGGTCGCGAGGGCGAGCGTGCTGGCCAGGGCGCCGGAGCGGATTCCGCTGGCGCACGCGGCCGCCGTGCCCGTGGCCGGGCTCACCGCGTGGCAGGCGGTCTTCGAGCATGCCCGCATCGGCCGCGGCAGCCGGGTGCTGATCAACGGCGCCGGTGGCGGTGTCGGGCTGTTCGCCGTGCAACTGGCCAAGGTCGCGGGTGCGCATGTGGTGGCCACCGCGAGCCCGCGCAGCGCCGCCGCCGTGCGGGCGCTGGGCGCCGACGAGGTCGTCGACTACACCACCGCCGCCCTGCCGGGCGGCAACGACGTGCTGATCAACCTGGTGCCCGACCTGCCCTCCTCGGTGACGGAGCTGGCCGAGGAATTCGTCTCGATCACCCAGCCGATCGTGCATCCGCGCGCCGTCCAGTTCGTGGCCCGCAACGACCCGGACCAATTGACCGAGCTCGTGGCGCTGATCGACAAGGGCCTGGTGGACGTCGAGGCGGACGTCCGCCCGCTGGAGTCCCTGGCGGACCTGCACCGCGAAGCCGAGCGCGGCCTCGTCCGCGGAAAAGTCGTACTGACGCTGGAGGCCCGGCGCTAGTCAGACGTCGGCCGGCGCTCCGGCGCTCCGGCGCTCTCCATGATTCGGCCTGCGCGGCGCGGCGGGCAAGCGCTGCGGGGCAAGCGCTGCGGGGTGAGTGCGGCGCGGGCGGGTCAGCGCTGCGGGGTGAGTGCGGTGCAGCGGGGTGAGTGCGGCCTGGTGAGCGCGGCGCGGACGGGTCAGCGCTGCGGGGTGAGCGCTGCTTGGTGAGCGCGGCGCTCCAGGCTCCGAGGGGCACGCCTGCCGAGTGGTGCGGGACACGGCGCGTGGATGACCGGCGCACGCGTAGGTGTGGCCGCGGCTCCGCCCCGCTGGACGCGAACTGCTCAGGTGCGGATGCGCAGGCCGCGGGGAGTGGGGTGGAAGCCGGCGGCTTCGAGCGCCGCCGCGAGCGGGGAGTCGGTGATGGCGGTGCCGTCGGCCCGCTCTACCGTCAGCTTCCCCAGAGCTCCCCCCTTCACCGCCACGGCCAGGGCCTGCACGGCGGGCCGCAGGTCCTCCTCGGACCCGAACGAGAGCAGGGTCTTCCCGCCGCGTTCGACGTAGAGGATCAGTGCGCCCTCCACGAGCACCACCAGCGCACCGGCCTTGCGGCCCGGTTTGTGGCTCACGTCGTCCGTACGGTCCGGCCAGGGCAGGGCCGCGCCGTACGGGTTGGCGGGGTCGGTCGCCGCGAGCACGACCGCACGGCGGGGCGGCGGCGGGGCGGGGACCGACCACAGGTCCTCGGCCGGAGCGGGACGTGTGGACGACATGGCGCGCATGCGGTCGACCGCGCCCGGGAGGGCGAACTGGGCGGCGCCCAGACCCTCGACGAAGTAGCCCCGCCGGCACCGGCCGCTCTCCTCGAAGGCGCGCAGCACCTGGTAGACGGCGGAGAACCCGCCGGGCAGGCGCTCGGCGGTGATGCCGCCCCTGGTCAGCACGCCGTGCCGTTCCAGCAGGACTTCGGCCTGCGCGTGGGCCCGCTGGGTGGCGTCGGCCGACGGCGCGGGCAGCAGCCACCATCGGCCGCTCACGGTCGGCGGGCCGCTTCTCGTCGGCAGCACGGCGCGCCGGCGCCTGGTCGCGGCCGGGCGATGCGCGGGCCGTCCGGTGCCCAGCGTCGAGCGCAGCGGGGCGAGCGTGTCGCCGGTGACCCGGCCCGACCAGACGAGGTCCCACAGCGCCGCCGCGAGCGTCATGTCGTCCGGCACCGCGGCGGCGGCGCTCACCGCCGTGCCGGCGGCGCCGGGTTGCGTCGTGGTGCCGGGTTGCGTCGTGGTGCCGGGTTGCGTCGTGGTGCCGGGTTGCGTCGTGGTGCCGGGTTGCGTCGTGGTGCCGGGTTGCGTCGTGGTGCCGGGTTGCGTCGTGGTGCCGGGCTGCGCGGCGGTCGTCCCCGTGGGGCCGGTGACGCGGCCGAGGATCCTGGCCCGGCGGGCCGCGGCGGCGTCCGGGCCCGACGGCGCCGTGCCCTCGCCGAGCGCCGCCGCCGCGATGCGGTTGGACAGCTCACGGAAGAACAGCGCACCGCCCCCGCCGAGGATCTCCAGGATCTGCTCGTGCAGCGGAGTCATGGTGATCTCCGATGGCGTGGGAAGCAGCAGGGGCGCGGTGTCGGCGAAGTAGAGGCCGACCCATCCGTCGCCGCCGGGCAGCGAACCCTGGCCCGCCCAGACGACCTCGCCGGACGAGGTCAGCTCGTCGAGCAGGGCGGCGCTGTATCCGGGCACCCGCGCCGGCAGCACCAGCGACTCCAGCGCGGAAGCGGGAACCGCCGCACCCTGCAATCGTTCGATCGCCGTGATCAGAGCGTCCATGGCTCGCGCGGAGCCGTGGCCCTCCTGTCGCGCAGGACCCGCGTGCCCCCCCTCGGACCCCGCGAGCCCGGGCCTGCCGCCGTTCCCGCCCGGCCCGCCGCCGGTCGGCCTGACGCTCTGCGAGGCGATGCCGTGCCACGCGGGCAGGAACGCCGCCAGCGTCTCCGGGGGGACCGGTTCGACCTCCTTGCGGAGCCGCGCCAGCGACCGGCGCCGCAGCAGCCGCAGCACTCCGGCGTCGCACCACTCCTCGCCCCGGCCTCCGGGGCGGAACTCGCCCGAGACCACCCTGCCCGCCGCCGAGAGACGGCGCAGCGCGTCGTTCACCACCGCGACGCCTACGCCGAAGCGCGCGGCGGCCGTGCCGGAGGAGAACGGCCCACGGGTGCGCGCGTGCCGTGCGACCAGGTCGCCGAGCGGATCGGGGGCGGCGTGCGTGCCGCCCGGTCCGCCGGGCCCGCCTGCGAGCGGCGCTTCGAGGAACTCGTGGGGAACGCCCACCGGCAGCGGCACTCCGAGCGCGTCGCGCAGGCGCCAGGCGTCCTCGACGGCGGCCCATTGCTCGAGACCCGCCACGCGCACCCGGATGGCCCGGCGCGCCCGCTCCAGACCGGCGAGCCAGGAGGGGTCGCCCTCGCGGATCGAGACGTCCTGGGCGAGCAGCGGGCCGTGCGAGCGCAGCAGGTCGGCGAGGTCCTCGGCGTCACGCAACGGCCTGTCCAGCCGTGCCAGCTCCCGCTCGGTCTCGGCCACGACATCCGGGTCGAGCAACTCCCGCAGGTCGGCCTGTCCCATGAGCTCGGCGAGGAGCGCGGTGTCGAGGGCGAGCGCCTGCGCCCGCCGCTCGGCCAGCGGCGCGTCACCCTCGTACATGAACGCGCCGATGTAGTTGAACAGCAGCGACGCCGCGAACGGGGACGCCTGCGCGGTCTCGACCTCGACCACCCGCACCCGGCGGGCTGCCACGTCCCGCATGAGGTCCACGAGGCCGGGCACGTCGAAGACGTCCTGCAGGCACTCGCGCATCGTCTCCAGCACCACCGGGAACCCGGCGTACTTGCTCGCGACGCCGAGCAGGTGGGCCGCCCGCTGGCGCTGCTGCCACAGCGGGCTGCGCCTGCCGGGTGAACGGCGGGGCAGCAGGAGGGCCCGCCCGGCGCACTCACGGAACCGGGAGGCGAACAGGGCCGAGCCGCCCAGCTCCTCGACCACGACCTGCTCGATCTCCTCGGCGTCGAAGACCGCGACGTCGGTCGGCGCCTCCTCGAAGGTGTCGGGCACGCGCAGCACGATGCCGTCGTCGGAGTGGACGGCCTGGACGTCGACGCCGTACCGCTCGCGCAGCCGCCGCCCGATGGCGAACGCCCAGGGGGCGTGGACCCGCGCGCCGAAGGGGGAGTGGATCACCACGCGCCAGTCGCCCAGCTCGTCGCGGAACCGCTCGACCACGAGCGTGCGGTCGTCGGGCACATAGCCCGTCGCCTCCCGCTGCTCGGTCAGGTAGGCGAGCAGGTTGCCTGCGGCGTAGTCGTCGAGACCCGCCGCGCGGATCCGCCCGAGCGCCTTCGCCGCGTCGCCCCGGCCGCCCGCCCCCGCCGCCGACAGCTCGCGGAGGAACGCGCCGATCGCGCGGCCCAGCTCGGCTGGGCGGCCCGGCGCGTCTCCGTGCCAGAAGGGCAGCTTGCCCGGCTGCCCGGGCGCGGGGGAGACCAGGACCCGGTCGGCGGTGATGTCCTCGATGCGCCACGAGGTCGCGCCCAGCACGAACACGTCGCCGACGCGGGACTCGTAGACCATCTCCTCGTCCAGCTCGCCCACGCGCGACGCCTTGTCGCCCACCAGGAACACGCCGAACAGTCCGCGGTCGGGGATGGTGCCCCCGTTCGTCACCGCCAGGCGCTGGGCCCCGGGGCGGCCCTGGAGGGTGCCGGTCACCCGGTCCCACACGATCCGCGGCCGCAGCTCGGCGAACTCCTCGCTCGGGTAGCGCCCGGCGAGCATGTCGAGCGTCGCCTCCAGCGCGCCGCGCGGCAGCGTGGCGTACGGCGCGGCCCTGCGCACCACCGCCTCCAGCGAGTCGACCGTCCACTCGTCGAGCGCGGTCATCGCGACGATCTGCTGGGCCAGCACGTCGAGGGGGTTGCGCGGATAGCGGATCTCCTCGATCCGCCCCGCCCGCATGCGCTCGGCCACGACGGCCGTCTGGACCAGGTCTCCCCGGTACTTCGGGAAGATGACGCCCCGGGACACGGCCCCGACCTGGTGCCCGGCGCGGCCGATGCGCTGCAGCCCGCTGGCCACGCTGGGCGGCGCCTCGACGCAGGCGACCAGGTCGACCGAGCCCATGTCGATGCCGAGTTCCAGGCTGGAGGTCGCGACCACCGCGGGCAGGCGGCCCGACTTCAGCGCCTCCTCGATCTGGGACCGCTCCTCCTTCGAGACGGAGCCGTGGTGCGCCCGCACCACCTCGGGCATCGCGCCGCCCGAGACCCCCGCCTGCGCCATGTACTCCGACGGCATGGCGGCCGGGCCGCCCCGCCAGGCCTCCGCGCGTCCGTCCCCGCGCTGGACCTGCGCGAGCCGGGCATCCGGCCGTGGCTCGTCCGGCCGCCCGGCCTTGTCCTGCTCGTCATGCTCGTCGTCCAGGCGCCGGCCGTCCGGCGGCGAGGTGGTCACGCGCTCGGTGTCCGTGAGCCGCGAATCCGGCGGCGAGGCGTCGGTCTGTCCGGTGTCCGTGCGCGGGGCGTCGAGCAGGTCGCGCCGGTCCGACCACTGCGCGTGCAACTCCTCGAAGGCCTCCGACCAGTGGGCCGGATCCCCCGCGCCCTGATCCTCGCTCCGCGCGGGTGCGGACCGTCGCTCCCAGGCGAGCTCGTTGAGCCGGGTGCACAGGCGCTCCGACAGCCGCCGCGAATTGGCGAAGACGATCGTGGACCGATGGGCCTCGATCAGGTCGAGAAGGTGCTCCTCCACATGCGGCCAAATGCTCCTGCGGTGCTCCGGCGACTCGCCGTCCGCGCCGGGCGGAGGCGGCGCGAGCTCGGTCATGTCCTCCACCGGGACCACGACGTCGACCTCGATGACCTTCTCGGAGGGCGGCTGCACGACCGTGGCCGTGCGGGTCCCGCCGAGGAACGTCGCCACCTCCTCCACCGGCCGTACGGTCGCCGACAGCCCGATGCGCTGGGCCGGAGCGGGCAGCAGGGCGTCGAGCCGCTCCAGCGTCAGCGCGAGGTGTGCCCCGCGCTTGGTCCCCGCGACGGCGTGGACCTCGTCCACGATCACGGTCTGCACGCCGCGCAGCGCCTCGCGCGCCTGCGAGGTGAGGATCAGGAACAGGGACTCGGGCGTCGTGATCAGGATGTCGGAGGGCCGCGCGGCGAACCGGCGCCGGTCCTCGGCCGCGGTGTCTCCGGAGCGGATGGCCACCGAGATGTCGGGCGCGGGCAGCCCCATCCGCAGCGCCGTCTGCCGGATGCCGGTGAGCGGGGCCCGCAGGTTCCGCTCGACGTCGACCGCGAGCGCCTTCAACGGTGAGACGTACACGACCCGGCACGGCCGGGGCGGCTCCCCGTCCGCCTTCCGGCCGCGTCGTGCGCCACGTCGGCCACCCGGCCGCTCGCTGTGCCGCTCGCCTGGCCGCCCCGCATCGGACCCGCCGTGGCGCTCCTGCCGCGCCGCCATGTCCGCCGCCGTGCCCGCCGCCGTGCTCGTCGCGGCGTCCGCCGCCGTGTCCGCCGGCGCGGAAGGGCTCGCCGTGTGCTCGACGGCGAGGCGGTCGATGGCCCACAGGAAGGCCGCGAGCGTCTTTCCCGACCCGGTGGGTGCGACCACGAGCGTGTTGTCGCCCCGCGCGATCGACGACCACGCGCCCTCCTGAGCGGCGGTCGGCGTCGCGAAGGCGCCGGTGAACCAATGCCTGGTCACCGGGCTGAAGCCGTCGAGCGAACCCACCTGCCCATCATGCATCGCGCCACCGACAGAAAACGCCGCGAGTCATCCCACCGCCAGGTGAGAGGCAAGTGCGGGGCAAGCCGGCCCCGCCAGGCTGATCCCCGTACGACGCGACCCTATTCACGACGGAGGGAACACGACATGTTCGCCAGGAGAATCCGCACCGACCGGCAGGACCTCGCCCATCAGGCTTATCAGGCCCGCCAGGCCCGCCGGGTCCGGTACGAGGCGCTGCGTGCGGAGCGTGCGGAGTGGATCGGCTGGCGAAAATGGCTGCTTCCCTGACGCCGGACTGGCATGACACGCCACGCTCGGGACAATCTTCCCCAGTATGAGAATCGACTACGCGGCCATAGAGGCGGAGCGCTCGCGGATCCGCGAGCGCTACCTGAGCGAGCGCCGCGCCGCCAGCAGCGCGAGGGGCCTGCACCACTTCGCACTGATCTCGTCAGACGTCGAGCGGACGATCCGCTTCTACCACGAGCTCCTCGAGTTCCCGCTGACCGAGATCTTCGAGAACCGCGACTACCGCGGGTCCAACCACTTCTTCTTCGACATCGGCAACGGCAACCTGCTGGCGTTCTTCGATCTGCCGGGCCTCGACCTGGAGCCGTACAAGGAGGTCCTCGGGGGGCTCCACCACATCGCGATCTCGGTGGAGCGGGAGACGTGGGAGCGCCTGCGCGGCAAGCTCGACGCCGCCGGTGTGCCGTACCAGGTGGAGAGCGGCAGCTCGATCTACTTCCGGGACCCGGACGGAGCCCGGCTGGAGCTGCTCGCCGACCCGCTCGGCGAGATGTACGGCAGCCGCGTGATGTAGCCGTCTCCCGCGGGGACGCCGCCGCGGCCGGGACGGCTCATCCCGGCCGCGGCGTCATACTGAACGAATGCGTCTCACGGACTTCTGGAACAGGATGCGCCGCCACTTCGGCGAGGCGTACGCGGAGTCGTGGGCGAAGGACTACGTGATCGCCGGGCTCGGCGGGCGCACGGTCGAGCAGGCCCTCGCGGAGGGCGTGGGGGCCAAGCAGGTCTGGCAGGCCGTCTGCCAGGAGGTCGACGTGGACCCCAGACTGCGCTGACCCCTCTCTCCGCGCCCCCGCCCCCTCTCGTCCCCGCCGCCGTACCACGCCGCCTGGCGAAGCCGCGCCGGGCCGAACGCCAGGCGGCGGCGATCCGGGTCGACGCCGGGGCGCGGCACGCCGCACGGCTGTGTTTCGCGGTAACGGGTTCATGACGGTGCGGTGAGGCGTCGCCCACGGACGGCACTCTTGGAGCGTGCCCTCCCCGACTCCCTCGCCGGCGCCCGGTTCCCCAGCCCGCCCCGCCGGAGAGCGCCGTGGGCGTGGATGGTGGAGAGCGGGGGTGGTCTTCTCCGCGCTGCTGGCAGCGGCCGGGGTGGTGGAGTTGATCGCCGATCCGCTCCACCTCGGCACCGGCGTTGTGGACGTGCTCGACAAGCGGGCCAGCGTGATCGGCATGCTGCTGTGCGCTGCAGTACGCCCAGACCCGTCGGCACGCCTACGACCTGGTGTGGTGGACGAGGGCCGAGGACGCCGAGCGGATCCAGGCAGGCATGGCCGGCCTGTGCCGCGAGCTCTGCCGCAGGCACGGCGGGCACGCCGCGACGGCTGCCGGGCAGGCACCGGCGGAGGAGGCCGCGGAGTGGGCGCTGGCCTGGTTGTCCGGCACCACGGCCCGGTGGCTGGTGGTGTTCGACAACGTCGAGGACATCGACGATGCCCACCGGGTGGCCGGTCGGCTGGGCGCGGGGCACGTGCTGCTGACCACGCGCCGCGACGTCGGGTGGGAGGAACTGGCCCCCACGGTGATCCGCCTTGACGCGCTGCCGCACACGGCGGCGATCACGCTCCTTCTCCACCTGATGGGGCCGGGGGCGGCCGGCGAGACGGAGGCGGTGGGGGAACTCGCCCACGAGCTGGGCGGGTTGCCGCTGGCGCTCAAGCAGGCCGGCGCCTACATCGCCCTCACTCCCGGCATGACCGTCGCCGCTTACCTGACGTTGCTACGGACCGCTCCACTGAGGGCGCTGAGTGCCGACTCGCGCCGCCGTGCCTCCGTACAAGCCGGTGAGGACGTCGTCGCCGCGTCTGGGCCATCACGTGCGACCGCATCGGCCGGCTCGACGCCCTGGCCATGAGGGCGCTGCAAGTGCTGGCCTGCTACGCCCCCGACGACCTGCCCCACCGTGCTCGCCGGGCTGGACGGCGCGGACGCGCCCGGCGTGGCCGACGCCCTGGGCCTGCTGGCCTCCTACAGCATGATCAGCCGGTCTCCCGATCGTCTGGCCGTAAGCGTCCACCTCCTGGTTCAGACCATCACGCTCGCCGGCCTGCCCGACGAGGAGCAGGCGGAACTTCGCCGCACCGCGGCCGGCCTGCTGTGCGCCGCGCTCCCGTCGAACCCCGGGAACATCTCCTCCTGGCCCGCCTATGCCCGGCTGCTGCCGCACGCCCGCGCCGTCCTCCACCCCGGCTCCTCCGGCATGCGCGCCGTCATCGAGTACCTGCGGGCCAGCGGTGACTACCGCGCCGCCACGGCCTTCCAACAGCAGCGCGTCTCCGCCCTCCACGACACCCTCGGCCCGCACCATCCGGGCACGTTGATCGCCCGGACCAACCTGGCCTACTGGATGGGGAAGGCGGGGGACGCGGCCGGGGCGCTCGGCTTGTTCGCGGCGCTGCTGCCGGTGCGTGAGCGGGTGTCGGGCTCGGAGCATCCCAACACGTTGACCGTCCGGGCCAACCTCGCCCACTGGACGGGGGAGGCGGGGGATCCGGCCCTGGCCCGCGATCTGTTCGCGGCGCTGCTGCCGATACGTGAACGGGTATCCGGCCCACGGCATCCCAACACGGTGAAGACCCGGACCAGCCTTGCTCTCTGGAACGAGAGGGCCGAGCGGAGCATGTGATCTCCACTGCTCGCGCCGGATTCTTGTCTTCTCTCGTCGTCGACGGCATCCACTTGAACGACGGTTGAGTGCTTGCTAACGTGTTGAACAGATGAATACGGAGGAAGCACATGGGCGGAGACCACCTCACCCCGGATGAGGCGCTCCGGGAGATCGGGCGCGTGGATCTGCGGGTCCGGCATTCCTCGCGCGGGCCCGGACGGGCGTACCTGCTGGTGGGACTGGCCACGATGGTCTACTGGCCGGCGATGTTCCTCGGCTTCCATCCGTTGCCGTTGATCGCCGGAATCGGATGGATCGTCCTGACGATCGCCCTGTGCGTGTACATGGCCCGGCTGCGGGTCCACGACCGGCTGATGAAACGGATCAACGGGCCGGTCTCGGCGGCGTACGTGCTGACGATGATGCTGCCGTTCGTCGCCGGCGTCTGGATGCTGCCCGACAGGCCCACGGCGGGCTGGACGGCGGCGCTCGTCGCTCTGTCGGTGCTCGCCGGGCTGCCCCTGGTGTACGGCGGGCTCCGCCTGATGAGGAACCGATGACCACCCACCCGCGCCACGAGCTCGACGAGATCATCCACGCGCCGGTGCGGCTGTCCATCATGGCGGCCCTGGCCGCGGCCGAGAAGGCCGACTTCCGCTTCCTCCGCGACACCATCGAGGTC
The DNA here is from genome assembly GCF_012999525.1 of Microbispora sp. H10836. Taxonomy (NCBI): domain Bacteria; kingdom Bacillati; phylum Actinomycetota; class Actinomycetes; order Streptosporangiales; family Streptosporangiaceae; genus Microbispora; species Microbispora sp. H10836. The sequence goes on along the minus strand of NZ_JABBWU010000001.1, from coordinate 803,422 downwards.
AGCGACTCGCTGCTCAGCAAGCACATCCTCACGCTCGAAGAGGCCGGCTACGTCCGCGTGGAGAAGACCTTCGTCGGCAAGCGGGCGCGCACGTGGCTCTCGCTGACCGATCGGGGGCGTACGGCCTTCGAGACCTACATGAATGTCCTGCGACGAATTGTGGAGGCAACCCCCCGTGCTTGAACTCGACGGCCTGCGTAAACGCTACGGAGACAAGACCGCACTCGACGGGGTGGGCTTCACCGTACGGCCCGGCGAGATGTTCGGGTTCGTCGGCGCCAACGGCGCGGGCAAGACCACGACGATGCGGATCGTCATGGGTGTGCTCGACGCCGACTCCGGCGAGGTGCGCGTCGACGGCCACCCGGTGACGTACGACGACCGCCGCGGCTTCGGCTACATGCCGGAGGAGCGCGGCCTCTACCAGAAGATGAAGGTCGCCGAGCAGGTCGAATACTTCGGCAGGCTGCACGGGCTCGCCCCGTCCGCCGCGCGCGCGGCCACGGCCGCCCTGCTCGAGCGGCTCGGGCTGGTGGAGCGGCGCGACGACGCCGTCGAGGCGCTGTCGCTCGGCAACCAGCAGAGGGTGCAGCTCGCGGTCGCGCTCGTCCACGAGCCGGCGGTCCTGATCCTCGACGAGCCGTTCTCGGGCCTGGATCCGCTGGCGGTCGACGCGCTCGCGGAGGTGCTGAAGGACCGCGCCGCCGCGGGCGTGCCGGTGATCTTCTCCAGTCACCAGCTCGACGTGGTCGAACGGCTCTGCGACTCGGTCGGCATCATCTCCGCGGGCCGCATGGTGGCACACGGCCCGGTGGCCGAGCTGCGGGAGCGGGAGGGCCGCGGGGTGCTGCGTGTCGTGGTCAGGGACGCCGCGCCCGGCTGGGCCGACGGGCTGCCCGGTGAGCTGACCCGGGAGGGCGACCGCGACGTCCTGCTGTGCGAGGAGGGCGACGACCAGGTCATCCTCCGTACGGCCGTCGGCGCGGGCAAGGTGGAGCACTTCGGCCGCAGGCAGCCCACGCTGGCCGAGATCTTCAGGGAGGCGGTGGCATGAACGGGCTGATGCTGGTGGCCCAGCGGGAGATCCGCACGCGCGTCAGGACGAAGTCGTTCCTGATCAGCCTGGCGGTCAGCGCGGTCCTGGTGGCCGCGCTCGCGTTCCTGCCGAAGGTCCTGGGCGGTGGCGACACCTACGACGTGGGCGTCGTGGGGAACGCGCCCGCGCCCGTCGCCCAGCTGGCGTACTCCCGGTTGCCGGACGAGGCGGCGGCGCGCAAGGCCGTGATCGACGGGGACGTCGACGCGGCCCTGATCGACGGCGGCAAGGTCCTCGCGAACGGCGAACTCGACCAGCGGCTCGGGCTGATCCTCGAAGCCGCACACCGGGACGCCCAGATCAAGGCGGCCGGCGTCACGATCACGCCGTTGCAGGTGGAGTCGGTCGGCGCCGACGCCGAATACCAGAGCGTGCGCACCGGGCTCGCCACGCTCCTCGTGATGGTGCTGTTCTTCCTGCTCATCTACAGCGCGATGTACGTCGCCATGGGCGTGGTGGAGGAGAAGGGCAGCCGGATCGTCGAGATCCTGCTCACCTCGGTGCGTCCCTGGCAGCTCCTCGGCGGCAAGATCGTCGGGCTGGGCGCGCTGGGACTGATCAATCTCGCCGTGATCATCGTCGTCGGCCTCGCGGTGTCCTTCGCGACCGGCTTCACGGCCGACCTGCCGCCCGGAATGGCGGGAATCCTGGTCAGCGCGATCGTCTGGTTCGTGCTCGGCTACGCCTTCTTCTCGGCGCTCGCCGCCGCCTTCGGCTCGCTGGTCTCGCGGCAGGAGGAGCTCAACAGCGTCCTGACGCCGATGACCACGCTGATGATGCTCACCTACGTGACGGCCTACTTCGCCGCCCTCGAGCCCACCGGCACACTCGCGCGCGTCCTGTCGCTCGTGCCGCCGTTCTCCTCGATGGTCATGCCGGTGCGTACGGCGGCCGCGGACGTGCCGCTGGGGGAGATCCTCATCGCCGGAGTGCTCATGGTCGTGGCCGTGGCCGCCGTCCTGCTGGGCGCGGCCCGCGTCTACCGGCGGGCGGTGCTCCGCACCGGCGCCCGGGTCAAGCTGGGCGAAGTCGTCCGCTGACGGGCCGGGCCCGGGAGGGTCAGGGGTGCCCGGAGAGCGTCCGGCTGATCATCTCGGCCGCACGGCCGGGGTCGTCGGCGCTCTCCTGGCCGCCCGGGGCCCACAGGAACATCCATCCTTCCCTGGCGGGCGTCGCGAAGACGATCGTCCGCCTGCCGGTGCCCGGGTGCCGGACGGACAGGACCGGATCGTCCGTGCCGAGCAGGCGCGCGGCGAGACCGTGTTCGGGGAGCCGCGCCGCGAGCGCCGCGAGGTGGATCAGGCGCTGTCCGCTGTAGTCGCCGGTGCCCGTCACGTGGCCCCTCCAGCGGGAGATCCAGCTTTGGCTACAAGGATCGTCCCAGGTCAGCGAGCTGGCAACCATGGGGAGGTAACGCCCAGGAATTTGACTTCCTCCCGGCCCTGAAGGACCTGGATTCCCGCCCTCACGGGCTGGGCTTCCTGCTTCACCGCCGACCGCCGAGGGAGGACCCTTGCGGACTTACGTCAGCTCCACAGGCAGACACCGCTCGACCAGCGGCCAGGATGTTCTTGGCGGCGTTGACGTCCCGGTCGTGCCGGGTGCCGCAGTCCGGGCACGTCCAGTGCCGTGTGGACAGAGAGAGTTCGGCGAGCAGGTGCCCGCACGCGCTGCACGTCTTCGAGCTGGGAAACCAGCGGTCGATCACGACCAGGCGCCGCCCGTACCGCTGGGTTTTGTATTCGAGTTGGCGGCGGAACTCGCCCCACCCGCAGTCGGAGATCGCCCGGGCGAGGTGCCGGTTGCGGACCATGCCTTTGACGTTGAGGTCTTCATCACGATCAGGTCGTGGTCGCGGACCAGCCGTGTGGAGGTTCGGTGCAGGAAGTCGGCGCGGGTGGTGTGGGCGCGGGCGACCTTCGCCCTGGCCTTGGCCCGGTTGGCCGATCCGCGCTGCTTGCGGGCCATTCTGCGCTGGTAGCGGGCCAGGTTTTTGGCCTTGCGCTCCAAATGGCGCGGGTTGGAAATCTTCTCACCGGTGGACAGCACGGCGAAGTCGCTCACGCCGAGGTCGACCCCGATCTGGCCGCCAACGGCGGGCAGCGGCTCGGGTCCGGTTGCAGCCTCCACCGTCAGGGAGGCGTACCAGCGGCCGTCGTTGTCGCGGGAGACGGTTACCGTGGTCGGGTTGATCGTGGCGGGGTCGACCTCCGGCCAGGACCACACGAACTCCAGCGGGCCGTCCATCTTCGCCAGGTGCAGTCGCCCGTCGCGCCAGCGGAACGCGCTGCGTGTGTAGGTCGCGCACTGGCGGCCATGCCGTGACTTGAACCGCGGATACTTGGCGCGTCCGGCGAAGAAGTTCACGAACGCCCTGTGCTGGTGCCGCAAAGCCTGCTGCAACGGGACGCTGGAGACCTCGTACAGGAAGTCGTGGCCGCCGTCGCGTTTCAGCTCGGTCAGGTACCGGTCGGTGTGCGCATAGGAGGTCTTCACTCCCTCGGTGCGGTAGCGGGCCCTGCCGCCACGCCAGGACGGTGGTCCAGACCAGGCGCAGGCAGCCGAAGGTGCGGTTCAGCGCCGTCGCTTGTTCGGCGGTGGGGTAGATCCGCACCTTGTAGGCCGTACGCATGTTCGCATTTTACGAGCGCTTTGCCTGGCTGTCAGTGGAAGGAGCAAATCATGAGCGCTTGGCGCTCTGGGCTGTCCCGGCTTCGCCGGGCCGCCACTCGCAGGGTCCGGACTCCTCCCCTGAAGCTGAAGGATCGGATTTCCTCCGGATGATCCGGTGATCGAACAGTCGTTCGGCTATATTGGACTGGTCGCCTCCGGGGTGCGCGCCGTCAGGTCGCCGGGGCGCGGCAGACTCCCGGCCCGCCTCCCTGGCGGTGTGCGGGAAGCTCCGGAAAATGTCGGTGGCACCCCGTAGCTTTTCGGTGACCGAGCAGACGACCACCCTCCAGGGGGCACCCAATGGCAATCAACGACCGCGAGAAGGCCCTTGAGACCGCCCTCGCGCAAATCGAGCGGCAGTTCGGCAAGGGCACCGTCATGCGCCTCGGAGACGACGCGCGTGCCCCGATCGAGGTCATCCCCACCGGTGCGATCGCCCTCGACGTCGCCCTCGGCATCGGCGGCTTCCCCCGTGGCCGGATCGTCGAGGTGTACGGCCCCGAGTCCTCCGGTAAGACGACGGTCGCCCTGCACGCCGTGGCCAACGCCCAGAAGGGCGGCGGCATCGCCGCCTTCATCGACGCCGAGCACGCCCTCGACCCCGAGTACGCGAAGAAGCTGGGGGTCGACGTCGACGCGTTGCTCGTGTCCCAGCCGGACACCGGTGAGCAGGCGCTCGAGATCGCGGACATGCTGATCCGCTCCGGCGCCGTCGACATCATCGTGATCGACTCGGTGGCGGCCCTCGTGCCGAAGGCCGAGATCGAGGGCGAGATGGGCGACAGCCACGTCGGCCTCCAGGCCCGGCTCATGTCGCAGGCCCTGCGCAAGGTCGCCGGCGCCCTGAACCAGACCCGGACGACCGCCATCTTCATCAACCAGCTCCGCGAGAAGATCGGCGTCATGTTCGGAAGCCCCGAGACCACCACGGGTGGTAAGGCGCTGAAGTTCTACGCGTCGGTGCGGCTCGACGTGCGCAGGATCGAGACGCTCAAGGACGGCACCGAGCCGGTCGGCAACCGGACCCGGGTGAAGGTCGTCAAGAACAAGATGGCCCCGCCCTTCCGCCAGGCCGACTTCGACATCCTCTACGGCATCGGCATCTCCCGCGAGGGCGGCCTGATCGACATGGGCGTCGAGCACGGGTTCGTGCGCAAGGCCGGCGCCTGGTACACGTACGAGGGCGACCAGCTCGGGCAGGGCAAGGAGAACGCCCGCAACTTCCTGAAGAACAACCCCGACATCGCCAACGAGATCGAGAAGAAGATCAAGGAGAAGCTCGGAGTCGGGCCGCGGCTCGACACGCCGGGCGAGCCCGCCGCCGCTCCGGCGGCGCCGCCCGCTCCCGCGTCCGGCCGGGCGCCCGCAGCTGCGGCCGGCCGGGGCGGCAAGGCGGCCGCCACGCCCAAGCCGGGTGACGTCTGAGCGCAGGCATGAGGCGTGAGGAGTCCCCCCGCCCGGAGGGCGAGATCGGGCCGGGGGACTGGAACTCCGGACCCTGGGGACCAGCCGAAGAGCCGCCCGGATCCGCCGAGGACGCGTCCGCGACGATCGCCGCCCTGCGGGCGGAGATCCGCAGGCGCTCCGGTGGTGCTTCGGGCCGGCGCGGTGGTGATGGCGCCGAGGGCTTCGGCGACACCGGGGGTTTGGGCGGTGCCGAGGGCTTCGGCGGTGCCGGGGACGACACCGCGGGCTCCGGCGGGGGCGGTCTCTGGGAGCGTGACGCATCGGGCCGGGAGGATCCCGGGCCCGGACGCCGGCGTCAGGGGCGCGGCAGGCGGCGCCGGGGAGACAGCCGGGGAGACAGGGGTGAGCCGCGCCAGCGGTCCGGAGGGTGGCTGCCCGACGGGCCGCAGGAGGGCACCGCGGCGAGCGAGGGGCCGCCGGCCGACCCGGAGGCGGTGGCCAGGGCCATCTGCCTGCGGCTGCTGACGATGGCGCCCAAGACCCGGGCCCAGCTCGCGGAGGCGTTGCGCAAGCGGGACGTGCCCGAGGAGGCGGCCGACGCCGTGCTGGAGCGGTTCTCCGAGGTCGGGCTCATCGACGACGAGGCGTTCGCCGCCGCGTGGGTGAGCTCCCGGCACGCCGGTCGCGGCCTCGCCCGCCGCGCGCTCGCCCAGGAACTGCGGCAGCGCGGCGTCGCGGAGGAGACGGTCAAGGACGCCGTCGGGCGGCTCGATCCCGACGAGGAGACCGAGACCGCGCGCAGGCTGGTGGAGCGGAAACTGGCGGCCACCCGAGGGGTGGAGCCGCAGGCGCGCATGCGACGATTGGTCGGCATGCTGGCCCGCAAGGGCTACTCGCCGGGCCTGGCCTTCCGCGTGGTCCGAGAGGCGATCGAGGCCGAAGGCAGCCCGTCAGATGGGCTTCCGGATACTTTCGAGTGAGCCATAGCACCATGCAAAAGTCACTTGACAGGGCATCTTTGCTTGCTCGTTACCTCTCTGACGCTTAATCTCGACCGCAGTGAGGAGTTACTCCGCGCAGCGCGGATTGCCATAACGGTGTACACGACGGACGAGAGACTTTGACCGGCCTTCGGGCCATATCGGCCGCCCCTCGGGGCGTCCGGGCATTGCGACCATATTTGTCCTGGTGGCGCCACCGGGTGCTGCCGTGCTGCGTGTGTGACCCCTGCCAAGAGTTGTCGTGAGGGGTGAGCGCATGGACACGATCGTGATCGTTCTTGCGGTTGCGGTGGTGCTGCTGGCTCTCGTGATGATCGCCGCCCTTGTCATAGTCATGCGCCGCACCGGCGGCGTCGTCGCACCGTCCGGCCCCTCACCCGAGCAACTCGCCGAGGTGAAGGCCGAGGTCAACGAGGAACTCGAACGCGCCAGGCGCGAGGCCGAGGAGATTCGTACGAAGGCGGAGCGTGACGCGGGGGAGATTCTCAAGAAGTCGGAGACACTGGCCGAGAGTGCCGCGCTGACGCGCAAGGAGGTCGAGGAGGAGGCGCGCATCCTCAAGACCGAGCTCAAGGAGCTCCGCTCCGATCTCGAGCGCCGCGAGAACCGGCTGGCCGAGCGTGAGCAGCGGCTCGACGAGGAGGCGCGCAGGCAGACCGAGCGGGCCCGCAAGCTGGCCGAGACGGAGACCGAGCTGGCCGACCGCCGCGAGGAGCTGGACCGGGTGGCCGAGCGGCGGCAGGAGATCCTGGAGCGGGTCGCGGGCCTGACGGCCGAGCAGGCCAAGGCGGAGCTGGTCAAGGAGATCGAGAACCAGGCGAAGCGCGAGGCCGCGCTGATCGTCCGGGAGATCGAGAGCGAGGCCCGGCGTGAGGGGGAGAAACGCGCCTGCAAGATCGTGACGCTGGCCGTGCAGCGGGTCGCCACCGAGCAGACGGCCGAGTCGGTGGTGAGCGTCCTCCATCTGCCCGGCGACGAGATGAAGGGCCGCATCATCGGCCGCGAGGGCCGCAACATCCGGGCCTTCGAGTCCACCACCGGCGTCAACCTGATCATCGACGACACGCCGGAGGCGGTGCTGCTGTCGTGCTTCGACCCGGTCCGCCGGGAGACGGCCAGGCTGACGCTGGAGAAGCTCGTGCTCGACGGCCGGATCCACCCCCAGCGCATCGAGGAGGCGTACGAACGCAGCAAGGCCGAGGTGCTGGACCTGTGCGTGCGGGCCGGAGAGGACGCGCTGGTCGAGCTGGGCATCACCGAGATGCACCCCGAGCTGGTCACCCTGCTGGGCCAGCTCCGCTACCGCACGTCCTACGGCCAGAACGTGCTCAAGCACCTCATTGAGTCGGCGCACATCGCCGGCATCATGGCCTCCGAGTTGCGGCTCGACCGTGACCTCGTCAAGCGCTGCGCGCTTCTGCACGACATCGGCAAGGCGCTCACCCACGAGGTCGAGGGCAGCCACGCGATGATCGGCGCGGAGATCGCCCGGCGGTACGGCGAGCACGAGGACGTCGTCCACGCCATCGAGGCGCACCACAACGAGGTGGAGGTCAGGACCGTCGAGGCGGTCCTCACCCAGGCCGCGGACGCGATCAGCGGCAGCCGCCCCGGCGCCCGGCGCGAGTCCCTGGAGGCGTACGTCAAGCGGCTGGAGCGCCTGGAGGAGATCGCCCAGTCCTACGAGGGAGTGGACAAGGTCTTCGCCATGCAGGCGGGCAGGGAGATCCGGGTCATGGTCCGGCCCGACAACGTCGACGACATCCAGGCCCAGGTCATCGCCAGGGACGTCGCCAAGCAGGTCGAGGAGGAGCTGACCTATCCCGGCCAGATCCGGATCACCGTGGTCCGCGAGTCCCGCGCCACCGAGTTCGCCCGGTAGAGCCCCCCGCCTGACCCGCCCCATGCGGGCGGCCGGGCCACACCCGACAGCGAAAGCCAAGGGTCCCCGTCCAGTGCTGGGCGGGGACCCGGGTCGCGGGGGACGTCCCGGTGGGACGACCCCCTGGTCGGCTAGGGAGTGTCAGACACGACCTAGGCCTTGTGGCTGAGCGCGTCGGCGAGGTCGTTGAGCGCCTCCGACAGCGTCGCCTGTGCCCCGACGGAGGTGTCGAGCTGGTGGGAGACGGCCCGAAGCTGCGCCACGGCGGCGTTCTTCTGCGGCCCGTCCGTGAACCGCTCGGCCCGGTCGACGAACTTCCGCACGTTGTCGGCGGTGTCCTGCTGCATGGTGCCGGTGCGCAGCGCCTGCGCGTAGTAGGCACGCACCAGCGGGAAGCTCGCCGGCCACGTCACCCGAGGCTGGTGCTGGCTGTTGAACCGGTCGTAGGTGACCGTGGCCGCCGCGTCGATCTCGGCCTGGTCCAGGTGCTCGCTCGGCAGCAGCTTGAACGCGTCGAACCCGCGCGCGATCTCGCTGCCGAAGACATGGCCGTTGTAGTAGTACGCCGACCAGAAGCCACCGAGGAGCAGGGAGGACGTGCTGATCGGGCCGCGGTCGAAGTACGCGATCTCACGCGGGTTGGCCGAGTCGGTGAAGTCGAACATCGAGACGCCGCCCTGGTACCAGGCCTGGACCATGATGTCCCGGCCGGGCACGGGAACGAGCGACCCGTTGTGCGCGACGCAGTTCTCCTGGTTCGTCTGCGCCACCGGCAGCTTGTAGTAGCTGCGGAACTGCAGCTTGCCGTCGACGATGTCGAAGATGGCGTTGGCGCCCCACGACGGCTCGTCGGTCACGCGGCACCGTGCCGCGCTGCCGCCGCCCCACTCGTCCGTGAAGATGACCTTGGTCCCGTCGTTGTTGAACGTGGCCGAGTGCCAGTACGCGAAGTTCGGGTCCGTCACGGCGTCAAGCCGCTTCGGGTTGGCCGGGTCGGAGATGTCGATCAGGAGCCCGTTGCCCGCGCACGCCCCGGCCGCCAGGCCGATCTCGGGGTAGGCCGTGATGTCGTGGCAGTGGGTGGTGACCGGCGACGGCGACCAGGCCGAGCCGGACGGGTGCCGCGGGGTCTGCGGGGTGTTCTGCAGGCCGTTGATCGCGCCGGTCTCCGGGTCGGTGAACAGGCGCGGCGTGGAGACGATCGCCGCGTTCTGCGGCGCGGCCACCGGCACCTTGATGACCTCGATACGCCACTGGGCCGTGTTCGGGTCGGTCGCCGCGGTGTTGGCGCAGCCCGCGAGCTCGGAACCCGAGCGGATGCTCGACGTGCCCTGCACGTAGACGTACACGTTGTCCGGGTCGTTCTTGCCGGTGACCAGGGTGTGCGTGTGCGAGCCGCGGCAGGTCTGCACGGCCGCCACCTGGACCGGCCTGCTGATGTCGCTCACGTCGAAGATCCGGACACCGCGGAAGCGGTCCGGGTTCACCGTGCCGCTCGCGCCCTGCGTGCCGCAGTCGATCCGGCCCCGGGTCTCCTCCACCGACATGAACAGCAGGTTGCCGTACACCGACAGGTCGCCCTGGCCGCCCGGGCAGACCACGGAGGTGGTCAGGACCGGGTTCGAGGGGGTGGAGACGTCGTAGATGTTGAAACCGGTGAAGTTGCCGACGAACGCGTACTTGCCGCTGAACGCCAAGTCCGAGTTCGCGAACGACGAGTTGCCCGGGCTTGAGGCCTGGTAGAAGCCCTCCGGCTTGTCCCGGTGAGCCAGGAGCTCCAGCCCCTGGCTCGCCTGCTGGGCATCCAGCCAACCGGCTCCAAGGCCGGCTCGGGGATCGGCGTCGTCGGCCATGGCCGTGGCGGGCACAAGGCCCACCAGGACCACCCCTGCGGCGACGACTCCGATCTTCCTTAATCCAGCACGCCCCCAACGTGCTGCCGCACGGCTGATTCTCAAGGGTCGCACCCCTCCTTTTCTGCTCTTTCCGGAGTGACCCATTGCGCGTGCGACAGATCCCGGGCCCGGCCCGACCCAAAAGATCTACGCGGCGTTTGGGGGACACTAACTGAATCTGGGGTGAATGTGCTATACCCCTACACATCCTCCGGTTTGGCCGGTATCCCCCCACCGCCGATGAAGCGAGCCCAGGCCAATGATCTCCTCCACCTCGTTTCGGCAGCTTCTCGCGCTCGTGCTGGCCGCTGCCGTGATCAGCGCCTGTACGGCCGAGACCCCCGAACAGGCCAAGGTGAACGTCGTCCAGCCGGGTGCGCCGGGACAGGGCAGCAAGGTCGTGCCGGCCGACGACGTGCCGCGCCCGGACGACCGGGAGTACACCGACGCCGACGTGCGGTTCATGCAGGGGATGATCCGGCATCATTCCCAGGCCCTGCGCATGACCGCGCTCGTTTCCGGCCGCAGTGAGAGCAAGGACCTGCCGCGTTTCGCCAAACGGATCGAGATCTCCCAGCAGGACGAGATCGACCTGATGGTGCGCTGGCTCAGGGCAAGGCTCCAGCAGGTCCCGAGCGTGGGCTCCGGCGCGGGGCACGACCACGGGGGCGGGGCGCTCATGCCCGGCATGCTCAGCGAGGAGCAGTTCGCCGAGCTGGAGCAGGCCAAGGGGGTGCGGTTCGACCGGCTCTTCTACGAGTACATGATCCAGCACCATCTGGGCGCGCTGACGATGGTGGAGGGGCTCTTCGGCGACGGGGGAGGCGAGGAGGTGGAGATCAACCAGTTCGTCACCCATGTCGACGCGGACCAGCGGATAGAGATCGACCGCATGCGCGGCCTCCTCGCCCAGATGGACGGGTGACCGCCTCCGCTCACCCGAAGATCTGCAGGTAGAACGACAGCTCGGCGGCGAGGGCCGCGGCCCGGGTCTCCAGCCGCCGGAACCCGTGCGCCTCGCCCTCGAACGTCAGATAGGTGCAGGGCACGCCGCGTGCCGTCAGGCGGTCGGCGAACGCCTGGGACTGGGCCGGCGGCACGACCGGGTCGGCGAGCCCCTGCATCAGCAGCATGGGACAGGTCACCCGGTCGGCCAGGGCGAGCGGCTCACGCTCGCCGTAGCGGTCCTCGGGACCGACCAGCCACTCCACGTATCGCGACTCGAAGTCGTGGGTGGCCGCGACCAGGGGCGCGAGCGCGCTGACGCCCGCCACCGAGACGCCGCCCGCGAAGACGTCCGAGGCGCCGCAGGCGGCCATGACCGTCCACCCGCCCGCGCTCGCCCCGCGTACGGCGATCCGGGCGGGATCGGCGAGGCCCTCGGCGACCAGCCACTTCGCCGCGGCGATCACGTCCTCCACGTCGGTCACGCCCCACCGGCCGCGCAGGCGTTCCCGGTAGGCCCGGCCGTATCCGCTGGACCCTCCGTAGTTGACGTCGATCACGCCGATGCCGCGGCTGGTGAAGAACGCCTTGTCCAGGCTGAGCTCGCTCGTCGCGTGCCCGGTCGGCCCGCCGTGCACGAAGACGACGTACGGCACGCCGCCCTCGTCCGCCCCCGCCGGGGGATACAGGTACGCGTGCACGCGCATGCCGGGCCCGGCCTCGAACTCAACGGCCCGGGGCACGGGGAGGACGCCGGCGGGAACGTCGTCGACCTCCCGTCGCAGTTCCTCGGCGCGACCGGCCCGACCGGCCCGACCGGCGCGACCGGCGTCGCCGGCGGTGCCGATCCGGACGACCGAGCGCGGCACGTCCGGCCCGTAGCCGATGCCGACGAGCACGTCGCCGTCCGTGTCCAGCACGGGCGCCCAGCCCCGGTAGGGGACGTCGAGGTCGCTCAGCGTGCCCGTCTCCGGGTCGAGGAGGCCCAGGCGCAGGTCGCCGCGCCCGTGCGGCACGGCGAGCCGCCCGTCGCCCAGCACGCCGTACGGCAGGCCGCCGAGCTGCCACGGGGGTCCGGCGAACTCCTCGTCGAGGGGGAAGAGCGCCTGGCACGACGACTCGGACACGTCGGCGCGGTAGAGGTTCCACCAGCCGGACCGGTCGGAGACGGCGTACAGGTGCCGCTCGCCGCACCATAGCGGCGCGAGGACCGACTCGGCAGGCCCGCCCATCACCGTCCAGGTGGCGCCGTCGGACAGCCGCGTGACCCGCAGTTCGGTGCCGGTCCAGGGCATGTGGGGGTGGTTCCAGCAGATGTAGGCGAGGTGCCGCCCGTCGGGGGACGGCGTGGGCGAGGCGTAGAAGTCGCTCCCCGCGACCCACTCGGTGACGTCGCCCGCCCCGGAGAGCGCCACCGACACGATCGAGCGGGTGACCTGGGCGTCCTGGTGATGGCGTTCCCGGACGCACCACACCCGGGGCCCGTCCGGGCCGTCCTGGACCCGCAGGTCGGCGTAGCGCGACGCGCCCGGCGCGTCGGGCGCCGGCGTGACCGGCCGGGGCCGCTCCGCGCCCCGCCCCGGCCCGTCGTCCGGCCGGGACGGGGCGAGATAGAGCCGCTGGTCGGGCCGGTGCGCGAAGACGAGGCCGTGGCCGGGGACGACGACATAGGACCGCCCGCCGTACTCGTGCACCCGCGTACGGGCGTCCCAGGGCGCGGGAAGCAGGTCGGTGAGAGTGCCGTCGGCGGCCCGGTGGACGACGGTACGGCGGCCGCCCTCGGCGGGGCGGTCCTCCTCCCACCACGTCTCCCGGCCCAGCACGGTCGGGAAGCCGAGTCGCAGCCCGGCACGCGCCACGTCGGTGGTGGAGATGGGCGAGGGGCGTGGCGAGAACGGCCTCGGGCCGGGCGTGGGGGGCATGACCGCATCCTGCCGGACGAGCCCGCCCCCGGGGGTGGGAATGCGGCAAGGCGTCAGTCGAGGGACGGGGGGGCGGTGTAGCGGGTGGCGAGCGGGCCGAGCTGGTTGATGACCATCCGTTTCCACGTGCCGTCCTCGAACATCCGGCGCAGCGCCTCCTCGACCTGGTCGCGCAGCGCGGGCGTCCCGGCGGCGATGCCGTACTCCTCGGTCGCCAGGGGTCTGCCGCTGAAGCGGAACCTGCCGGGATACTGCGCCGACAGCCCGGCGAGCACGGGGGCGTCGGCCACGATCGCGTCGGTCCGGCCGGAGGCCAGCAGCGGCGCGCAGGCCGCGGGCAGGTTCGCCTCGGCGAGGAAGAACTGCCGCCACCGGGTGCCGAACCTCTTCACGAGAGGCTCGGCCGACTCACGGGTGGCGCAGACGCGCTTGCGGGCGAGGTCGCGCGGGCGGCGGACGGACAGGTCGCCGGCCCGGACGAGGATGTCGGTGCTGGTCACCAGGTAGGGCCCGGCGACGTACCGGGAGCCCGCCGGGCCGGTGGCGCCGACGACGAGATCGGCCCGCGACGGGTCGATCGTGTAGACGACCTGGTCGTCGCGGTAGCCGAGCGCCCGCGCGACGTACTGTGCCACCTCGACGTCGAAGCCGCTGTAGCGGCCGTCGGGGAGCCGGGTGACCAGGCCCGGCTGCCCGGGACGCACGCCGACCACCAGCGTGCCGTCGTTCCCGCATCCGCCGGCGAGGAACGCGGCCGCCAGGACGCCGACCACGGCACTGCCACGCCACACGCGCTCAATATCGAGGTCGGGCGCCTCCCGGTGCCAGCAGCGACACGGCAAAGATCCCTTTACCCGCGAGCCGTGCGGGGTCAGCGCACGAGCGGGACCTCGCCGCCGGCCATCTCCGCGGCGGCCGGGTCGGCCGAGACCTTGCGGCTGCGCCTGCTGCGCCGTTCCAGCCAGGTGGCGAGGTAGCCCAGTGCCAGGTTGATCGCGATGTAGACCGCCGCGATCACGATGACCGAGGGGATCAGGTTGGCGTAGTTGGCCGGGACCACGCGGGCGCCCGCGTTCAGCAGGTCGGCGTACGCCACGACGAACCCGAGCGCGGTGTCCTTGAGCAGCACCACGAGCTGGCTGACGATCGCGGGCATCATCGCGGTGACCGCCTGCGGCAGCAGGATCAGCCGCATCACCTGGTTCTTGCGCAGGCCGATGGCGGATCCCGCCTCGGCCTGGCCGCGCGGCACGGCGAGGATGCCCGCGCGCACGATCTCGGCCAGGACCGACCCGTTGTAGACCGTCAGGCCGAAGACCACGGCCGCGAACTCGGTCACGACCAGCCCGGCCAGGCTCCCGCCGTACTGCGCGAAGAAGATGAGCATCAGCACCGGGACCGCGCGGAAGGCCTCGACGACCACCGCGGCCGGAACGCGCACCCAGCGGTGGTCCGAAAGGCGCGCGATGCCGAACACCGCCCCGAACAGCAGGGCGAGCACCGCGGCGACCGCGGCGGCGGTCAGCGTGTTGAGGAGCCCGGGCAGGATCAGCTCGGTCCAGGTGTCGGCCCGCAGGAACGGCTGCCACAGCTCGCCGTTCCACTGGCCCTTCTCGTCGAACTTCGTCCACACGAAGTACGCGACCAGCAGCAGGACGACGCCGAACGTCAGCGTCAGCGCGTTGTTGCGCAGCCGGGTCCGCGGGCCCGGGACGTCGTAGAGGACGGTGGCCCCGCGCTCCGTCATCGGACCACCGCCAGGCGCCGGGCCAGCCGGCCGGCCAGCAGGTTCATGGGAAGGGTCAGCACGACGAACCCGGCCGCGAAGCCGAGGAAGATGGGAATGATCGCGTCTCCGTGGGCGTCGAACAGGTTCTTCATCCGCAGCGCCGCCTCCATGACGCCGATCGCGGCCGCGACCGTCGTGTTCTTGACCAGCGCGTTCAGCAGGGTCCCGAGCGGGGCGATGACCGTGCGCACCGCCTGGGGGAGGATCACCAGGCGGAGCGTCTGCAGGAACGTCAGGCCGATCGCCCGCGCCGCCTCCGCCTGCCCGAGCGGCACGGTGTTGATCCCGGACCGCACGACCTCGCAGACGAAGGCGGACGTGTAGGCGGACAACCCGATGATCGACAGCCAGAAGCTGTTGAGCGACAGGTCGTCCCGGGAGAACTGGACGTTCATCACCGTGCCCAGGCCGAGGCCGCAGAACACGATGATCAACGTGAGGGGCGTGTTGCGCAGCACGCTGACGTACACCGCGCCCGCCCCTCGCAGCACCGGCAGCGGACTGACGCGCATGGCCGCCAGCACGATCCCCCAGACCAGCGAGATGACCCCGCTGACCACCGTGAGCTTCACCGTCAGCCAGAACGCGCCGAGGATGACGGGAAGCTCGTCGACGACGGCCTCCACCGCCGGCCTCCTCTCAGTGCCGCTGCCGCGCCGTCCTAGTACCGCTCGACGGACGGTGGCGTGGTGAAGTACTTGCCGAACTCGCCGAGGTTGGCGTCGAGGGCCTTGCGCCAGCTGCCGTCGTTGAAGAACTTCTCGATGGCGTTGTTGATCGCGTCGCGGCCGGCCTTGTCGTCCATCTTGATGCCGATGCCGTACTTCTCCTCGCTGAACGGCTGGCCGATCAGCTTGAACTTGCCGGGGAACTGGGCGGCGAACCCGGCGAGGATCGTCGCGTCCGTGGAGATCGCGTCGACCTGCTTGTTCTCCAGCAACGGCAGGCAGGCGCCGTACCCCTGCTGCTGGGTGAGGTTCTTGGACTCCCACTCGGCCCCGAACTTCTCGGCGAGCCGCTTCGGCGACGACGAGCCCTGGGCGCCGCAGACCTTCTTGTCCTTGAGGGAGTCGACCCCGGTGATCGAGGTGTCGTCCGCGCGGACGAGGATGTCCTGTCCGGTGACCAGGTAGGGGCCGGCGAAGGAGATCTTCTTCTTGCGCTCGTCGGTGATGGAGTAGGTCGCGACGACCATGTCCACCTGGCCCTGCTGGATGAACGGCTCGCGGTTGGCCGACTGGGCCTCCTTGAAGGTGATCCCGCTCTCCGGCACGCCGAGTTCCTTGGCGACGTACTTGGCCACGTCCACGTCGAACCCGCCGTAGCTGCCGTCGGGCTTCTTCAGCCCCCAGCCCGGCTGGTCGATTTTGATGCCGATGACGAGCTTCTTGTCGTTCTTCGCCTTGTCGGCGATCGAGTCCGCCCCGGAGTTGCCGCAGGCCGTCAGGCCGGTAGCCAGGGCGGCGAGCGCGAGCAGGCCGGCTCCGAATCGCATCCGTGTCACCTTTCGCTTTCGTGGAGCTTGTCGTGAGCGGGGATCAGTGGGTGAGGATCTTGGAAAGGAAGTCGCGGGCGCGCTCGGTGCTCGGCTGGGTGAAGAACTCCGAGGGCTCGCCCTCCTCGACGATCTGGCCGTCGGCCATGAAGACGACCCGGTTGGCCGCCCGGCGGGCGAAGCCCATCTCGTGGGTGACGACCATCATGGTCATGCCGTCGCGCGCCAGGCCGGTCATCACGTCGAGCACTTCCTGGACCATCTCCGGGTCGAGGGCCGAGGTGGGCTCGTCGAAAAGGATCATCTTGGGGTCCATCGCCAGCGCGCGGGCGATGGCCGCTCGCTGCTGCTGGCCTCCGGACAGCTGGGCGGGATACTTGTCGGCCTGCGAGGCGATGCCGACGCGTTCGAGCAGCTCCATGCCCCGCTGCTCGGCCTGCTGCCGGGAGACCTTCCGTACCCTGACCGGGCCGAGCGTGACGTTCTCCAGGATCGTCTTGTGGGAGAACAGATTGAAGGACTGGAACACCATTCCCACCTCGGACCGCAGGCGGGCGAGGGCCCGGCCCTCCGCGGGAAGCTCCTGACCGTCGAAGACGATGCTCCCGCCGTCGATGGTCTCCAGCCGGTTGATCACGCGGCACAAGGTCGACTTGCCGCTGCCGGACGGGCCGATGACGACGACCACCTCGCCCCGGCCCACGCTCAGGTCGATGTCCCTGAGCACGTGCAGCGGACCGAAATGCTTGTTGACTCCCTCCAGCCTGACAAGCGGGGCCCCACCACTGTTCTCCGTCATGGTCATCAAACGTACGGGTGTCAAGACGGCCAAGTCACTAACGCCCCGGTACCGAATCGGTCACATCCCGGCTGTTCAGGACCCCATCCCGACCGCCGGGTGCGGCCGGCCCATGCGGCCCGGGACGCGGTCCCGGTTGGCTCCTGCCGATCTTTCGTCGCTTAGGAGCCCAGATGCTGAGAAATCCGGATCTGTTTCGTAAGACCGTCGCGGGAACCGCCATGCTGGCGTGGCCCGTCCTGCTGGGCCTGGCCTTCCTCACCTCGCCGCCGGGCACCGAGCACGATCCCGCCGTGTTCCGCGCGAGTCCCGTGCAGGTGCAGGCCAGCGCGCTGCTGTTCCAGTGGGCGACCGTCTGCCTGGTCCCGGTGATCCTCGGGCTCGCCCATCTGCTGCGCCGCCGGGCGCCGCGCACCGGCAACATCGGCGCGGCCGTCGGACTGACCGGCGCGGCCACCGCCACCTGCCTGTTCATGACCGACTTCTACGATCTGGCGCTGGCGCTCACCCTTCCGGACGACCAGGCCGCCCGGGTGACGGAGGTGGCCGGCGCGCTCGGCGGGTTCGTGTACGGCGTGCTCCTGCCCGGCTTCCTCCTCCACGTGGGCCTGCTGGTGCTGCTGACGGGCCTGGCGGCCGTGCGGCGGGCGCCGTGGTGGGTCCCGGTGGCGGCGCTCGCGGGCGTCTGCGGGCCGTTCCTCACGATGGGGCAGCCGCCGGCCGTCCAGGCCATCGGATCGCTGTTCCACCTCGCCGCGTTCGGCACGGTCGCCCTGAAGGTCCTGCGCATGCCCGTCGACGACTGGCGGGCCGCCTGAGCCGGGGAGTGTGCCTAGAGGCCCGACTCCCTGGCCAGCATGATCGCCTCGGCCCGGTCGGCCACGCGCAGCTTGGTGAAGATGCTGGACACGTGGTTGCGCACGGTCTTCTGGCTCAGCCCGAGCCGGGCCGCTATCTGGACGTTCGTCAGGTGGCCGGCGACCAGGGCCAGGATCTCCCGCTCACGCGGGGTGAGTTCGGGGAAGCTGGGCTCCGGCTTCCTGCCGAGGTCGGAGAAGTAGCCCATCAGCCGTCCGGCGAGGGCGGGGCCGAAGATCGCCTCGCCCTCGGCCACGGCCCGGATCGCCCGCACGAGTTCGGCCCGCCGCGCGCCCTTGAGCACGTACCCGCGCGCCCCCGCGCGCACCGCCGCGAAGACCGCGTCGTCGTCGTCCGCCATGCTGAGCACGAGGACCCGCACGTGCGGGTTGTCCCGGATGATCCGCTCGGTCGCCGCCACCCCGCCCATGCCCGGCATCGCGAGGTCCATCAGCACCACGTCGGGCTGCACGCGGGGAAGGAGCGCGAGGGCCTGCTCGCCGCTGGCCGCCTCGTCGGCGACCTCCACGTCCTCCACCGGCCGCAGGAGCGCGCGCAGCCCCGCCCGGAAGGCCGAGTGATCGTCAACCAGCAGCACGCGGATCGGCTCCATCGCCCGCCTCCCGTCGTCTCGTGTCCGGCGCCGTGTCCTGGGGTGCGCTCTGCAGGGGAAGGCGGGCCAGCACCCGCGTCCCGCCTCCGGGGCGCGCCCCGATCAGGCAGGTGCCGCCGAGTTCGGCCGCGCGTTCTCGCATCGACGCCGTGCCGACTCCGCTCCCACTGCCGTCCGTGAGCGGCTCGCCGCCCTCGTCGGCGACCTCCACTTCGAGCGCGCCGGGCGGGGCCCCGCCGGTCATGCCGAGCCGTATGCGCACCCGTCCGGCCCCGGCGTGGCGGCGCGCGTTCGCCAGCGCCTCGGCCGCGATCCGGTACGCCGCCACCTCCACCGCCGCGGGCAGCGCCGGGAGGGTCCCCTCGATCTCGACGTCGGCCTCGACGCCGGGCAGCCGGGCCGCGTGCGACCTGATCGCCCCGGCCAGGCCCAGCGTGTCGAGGGCCGGCGGCCGCAGCCCCTCCACCAGCGTCCGTACGTCGGCCATCGCCGTGTGCGCGTCCGTCATGATCTCTTCGAGCATCGCCAGGGCGTCCGGATCGCGCACCACGTCCTGCACGGCCTCCGCCCGCATGGTCAGCGCGGCCAGGGTCGGCCCGAGTCCGTCGTGCAGGTCGCGGCGCAGCCGCCGCCGCTCCTCCTCGCGCGCCGCCACCAGCCGTTCGCGCGAGCGCTGCAGGTCCGCCGACAGCCGTACGGCGTGCACGGCGATCCCCGTCTGGCGGGCGAGGTCGGCGAGAACGCGGCGGTCCCTCGCGCCGAGGCCGCTCTCGCCCGAACGCGGAGAAAGGACCAGGTCGCCCACCGGCTCGCCCCGGTGCACGAGCGGCAGCCGTACGGCGCCGGGGGAGGGCGCGCCGAAGGCGTGGGTCGGTCCGCCGGCGACCTCGACCGCGACGTGCGGCAGGCGCAGCGCCTCCGCCACCGACCGGGCCGCCGCGGCGAGTGCCGCGCCCGGCTCCGCCGCCTCTTCCAGGCGCCTGCCCAGCAGGGCCAGCGCCGCGTACGGATCGTCCCGCCTGCCGTACATCACGAGGTTGACGGCGCGTTGCAGCCGCTCGCGCAGCGGCGCGAAGACGAGGGCGACCACCCCGGCGGCGGCCACCGACACCGGCAGCCCGTCCGCCGAGCGGAACACGGCGCCGAGATAGGTGACCACGAGCATGTAGCCGCCGAACACGCACGCCGACGACAGGACGTAGACGAGCGTGCGGTTGATCACGAGGTCGATGTCGAACAGGCCGTGCCGCAGCACCGCGACCGCGGCGGCGGCCGGGAGCAGGCAGGCCGCGATCGTCCCCAGGACCTCCCAGAACGCGCTGGTGATGGGCCAGATGGAGCGCGGGTCGCCGTCGGTGAGCCCTGCGGCCACCCGCCCCGCGACGATCAGCCCGGCGAGCCCGGCGGCGTACGCGAGCCACTTGAGCTGGGCCCGTTCGTCGGCGCCTCCGCGCCGGGCCCGCCGTACGAGACCGGCCGCGCCCGCCACGAACAGGGCGCCCATGAGTCCGGTCATGAGCGGCTCGACGAACGGCGCGACGACGGCGAGCGCGGGCACCGCGAGGGGGTTGGGCAGCGGCGTGCCCCAGCCGAGCTGGTGGCTGGGGCCCGGCAGCAGGGCGCTCAGCGCGGCCGTCACGGCGGCGACCGCGGCGAGCCCCCACAGGACCGCGCGCCACCCGGGCGACGACGGCCGTCCCGACGGGAAGAACGCCGGAACGGCGGCGACGGAAAGGTTGGCCGGCACCCACAGCCACGTCTGCGGCCAGGCCATCGGGGTCGCGAACGGCAGCCCGGCCAGCGCGTAGTGCCCGGTCGCGTCCAGCGACGCGAAGCACAGGCCGCAGGCGGCCATCAGCCACCCGACGGCGTTGCCCGGACGGGCGGCGGTGATCAGGCCGCCGACCAGGGCGCAGACGACGACGTAGAGAAGGTGGCTCTGGGTGAACAGCCCGGCGCCGTTGCGGTGGCCGAGCACCAGGGCCGCGGCGACCAGGAGCAGGGTGAGCGCGCAGACCGCCCACGCAGTACGCCGCACCGCCCGCCTCCTTCACGCGCCTCCGGCGCGACCGCTGAGTCGGGCTCAGGCTAACGACCGAAATGCCCAGACGAACAGGACGATGTCCCAGGACGTCCGGTCCTCGCGGTACGTCACAATCTGGCGAGCGCCTCGGGATCGACGGTCACCTTGAACGGCTCGGCCACGGCGACCGCCTCGCCCGCCCCCACCCGGTGGGTCAGCTGGTACTGGCCCTCCTCGTCGAGCCGGTGGGTGAACATCACGGGAAGACGATCGGCGGCCTGCCCGCGGAAGGGGCGGGTCTCGACTCGCCAGAAACAGGGAATGCCTGCCTCGGCGTACTTGGCGGGCTTCACCACCCGATCGGTCATGGTGGTGGACCGCGAGACGATCTCCACGACCAGGCGCACCCACTCCGGCCGGACGACCGATGCGCCCTCGCGGATCGGCTGCCTGTCGACGACCATGACGTCCGGGATGACCCCCGGCCTGCCGTCGAGAAGCAACCCGGTGGCGGTGATCGCCACCAGATCCTCGGGGGCCGCATCCTGGAGGGCCGCGCGCAGGTTGTCGCCGATCCACTGGTGCATCGGGAGCGGTGCGGGGGACACGATGAGACTCCCGTCGATGAGCTCGTAGCGGCTGCCGTCGTCCGCCTGCGCGTTGAGCTCGAACCATTCCTCGACGCCGAGTTCGCCCGGGACGCGCCAGGGGCTCCTCGCCGCCCGCGCCTCGTGGGCCTGCATCGGCGCCTCCGTGGATCGTGCGGGCATCGCCATCGAGGCTCACCTCTCAGCAATTGGTCCGTTCTCAGTGTCGCATGGGTTCGTCGTCGCACCCCATCGTCACTCAATGTGCTTGGTTGGATTCGTAATGCTTTCGGTGCGGGCGGGGGTGGGGAAGCGCCTACCCTTGTAGTGCGATGACTGCGACCACACAGACTGTGACGACACAGGGCGCCGAAGGCGCGACGACGACACAGGGCGCCGAGGGTGCGACCCGTACCTACGAGGTGCGGACCTACGGCTGCCAGATGAACGTGCACGACTCGGAGCGGCTGTCCGGGCTGCTGGAGGACGCGGGATACGTCCGCGCGGCCGACGGGGAGACGCCGGACGTCGTCGTGTTCAACACCTGCGCCGTGCGGGAGAACGCCGACAACCGGCTCTACGGCAACCTCGGGCATCTCAGGCCGATCAAGACGGCCCGCAAGGGCATGCAGATCGCGGTCGGCGGGTGCCTGGCGCAGAAGGACCAGGGTGAGATCGTCCGCCGGGCCCCCTGGGTGGACGTCGTCTTCGGCACCCACAACATCGGGTCGCTGCCGGTGCTGCTGGAGCGGGCCCGGATCGCCGAAGAGGCCCAGGTCGAGATCAAGGAATCCCTGGAGACCTTCCCCTCCACGCTGCCGAGCCGCCGCGAGTCGGCGTACGCCGCCTGGGTGGCGATCTCGGTCGGGTGCAACAACACCTGCACGTTCTGCATCGTGCCGTCGCTGCGCGGCAAGGAGAAGGACCGCCGCCCCGGCGACATCCTCAACGAGGTGCGCACGCTGGTCGACCAGGGCGTCCTGGAGGTCACCCTGCTGGGCCAGAACGTCAACACCTACGGCGTGGAGTTCGGCGACCGGCTGGCGTTCGGCAAGCTGCTGCGGGCCTGCGGCGACGTCGAGGGCCTGGAGCGGGTCCGCTTCACCTCGCCCCACCCGGCCGCCTTCACCGACGACGTGATCGCCGCCATGGCCGAGACGCCCAACGTGATGCACCAGCTGCACATGCCGCTGCAGTCCGGCTCCGACCGCGTCCTCAAGGCCATGCGCCGGTCGTACCGGTCCGAGCGCTACCTCGGGATCATCGAGCGCGTCCGCGCCGCCATGCCGGACGCCGCGATCTCCACCGACATCATCGTGGGCTTCCCCGGCGAGACCGAGGAGGACTTCCAGCAGACCCTCGACGTGGTGCGGCAGTCGCGCTTCGCCAACGCGTTCACGTTCCAGTACTCCATCCGCCCGGGCACCCCGGCCGCGACCATGGACGACCAGGTGCCCAAGGAAGTCGTCCAGGAGCGGTACGAGCGCCTGGTCGCCCTCCAGGAGGAGATCTCCTGGGAGGAGAACAAGAAGCAGGTCGGGCGCACCCTGGAGGTGCTGGTCGCCGAGGGCGAGGGCCGCAAGGACGACGCCACCCACCGTCTGTCCGGCCGCGCGGCCGACAACCGGCTCGTCCACCTCGCCGCTGCCGATGTCGCCGCCGGCGCCCGTCCCGGCGACATGGTCACCGTCGAGGTCACCTACGCCGCGCCGCACCACCTGGTGGCCGACAAGGTCCTGTCCGTACGGCGGACCCGCGCGGGGGACGCCTGGGAGGCCCGGCAGGCCGCCCCGCAGCGGGGCAACGCCGTCAGCCTGGGCATGCCCGGCATCGGCCGTCCCGCGCCGCTCCCCGCGGAGCCGTCCGCCTGCTCGGCCGTCTGAGCGCCGGCGAGGGCTCCGCCGGTCGTCAGGACAGGCGGCGCAGGACCTCGTAGCAGTAGTCGCGCCGCAGGTCGTCGAATCGCAGACAGGGATCATCGATCTGGGTCTGCGCGGCCCCGTCCGCCTCGGCGAAGGGCTGGGCCGTGTCACGCGCGCCAGCGTCCCGGGCCGCCGTGTCCTTGGGCACGCCGCCCTTGGCCGCCGTGTTCCCGGTGGCGGAGCCTCGTACGGCCGCTTTCGTGGCGTCCGGGGCGGCGATCCGGGCGGGTCGGGGCCGCTCCGCCTCTTTCGTCCCACCGCGGCCCGCCGTGCCCGCCGAGTCCGGCGACGGCGGCCGGGATCGGGACGAGGGGTCGGTCGCCCGGAGGTGGCGTCCGGGCGGACGCGGCCTCCGGCTCTCGTGCCCGGGCGGCGGCGCGTCGCGGTCACCCGCCGGCCGTTCCCGCTCCGGGACGTCGTCCGCCGTCTCCTCCCGGTGCTCCGCCGCGCGTTCCGGTTCCGTCTCCGGCCGTCCGGGCGGGGCGGCCGGTGGTGAGAAGAAGGGGCCGGCGGCGGGGAAGCCGGGCGCCGTACGAGCCGGCGTGACCGGGGAGCGCAGGCCGGCGGCCACCGGCCGGGCACCCGGGGGCGCGGGGTCCTGCCCGGACAGGACGGCCAGCACGACGCCGAGCCCGGCGATCGCGGTCACGCCGATCACGCCCGTCAGGGCGAGGACGGGATGACCGTCGCGCCGGTGCCGCGGGGTGGGGGAGTAATCCGGCAAGGTCGTGTTCTTCCGTGCGGCGGTCTGGAGTATCCGATTTCCCAGTCTGCCCGCCGCGTATGGATTCGCGTGGCGGTTCCGCCGATTACCGGGGGTCCCAGATGCGCCGCCTCGACCATGAATTAGAGAAATGTCCCGGCCGGGATCCGGCTCGCATCGTCCCAGGCAGAAGCTGCTAATGCGCGATGCCGGCCGTCCATGCGACGGTTTTCTCCGGGGGTTCCAATTACCGTATCGATCGATTTTTGGGGATTTATCCGGAGCCTCGTCGGCGGGAATGGGATGGCGTGACCGGATCGGGGTCGTCCGGCCACGGCGGCCCGTTTACACCGCCCGGGGGCGGGTGAGGGCGGGGCCCGATCTTCGGGCACGATTTAGCATCGGCGGTGTGTCCGTTCGTGAACTGGTCGTCCTCGGCACTTCGAGCGCGGTGCCCACCCGTCATCGCAACCACAACGGCTACCTGCTGCGCTGGGACGGGGAGGGGTTCCTGTTCGATCCGGGGGAGGGCACGCAGCGGCAGATGCTGCACGCCGGCGTGAGCGCGCACGACGTCACCTGGATCTGCGTCACCCACTTCCACGGCGACCACTGCCTGGGGGTGCCCGGCGTGGTCCAGCGGATCGCCAGGGACAAGGTGAACCACGAGGTGCGGGCGGCCTACCCCGCGAGCGGCGAGACGTACTGGCGCAGGCTGCGCAACGCGTCGGCCTTCGCCGACACCGACGTGATCACGCCCCGGCCGGTGTCCGGCGAGCTGGTCCGGTGGCCGTCGGGGCCCGTGACGCTGACCGCGCGGCCGTTGTCGCATCCCGTCCAGTCGTACGGCTACCGCGTGGACGAGCCGGGCGGGCGCCGCATGCTGCCCGGGGAACTGGCCAGGCGGGGCGTGCGCGGCCCGATGATCGGGGAGCTGCAGCGGCACGGCTCGCTGACGCTGCCGGACGGCTCGACGGTCACGCTGGACGAGTGCAGCGCCCCCAAGCCGGGACAGAGCGCCGCCTTCGTGATGGACACCCGGTTGTGCGACGGCGCGTTCGCCCTGGCCGACGGCGTCGACCTGCTGGTGATCGAGTCGACGTTCCTGTCGGAGGAGAGCGCGATGGCCGCGCAGTACGGGCACCTGACGGCGGCCCAGGCGGGACAGATCGCGGCGGCCTGCGGGGTGCGGCGGCTGGTGCTCACGCACTTCTCCGAGCGGTACACGACGGCGGACGAGCCGCGCTTCGTGGACGAGGTGCGCAAGTCCTACACGGGGGACGTCGTGACGGCGCGCGACCTCATGCGCGTCCCGGTGCCGAAACGAGCGGACTACCAGGTCCAGCGGGCCACGAAGTAGCCCACGCCGTACGGCGCGTCGTCGTACAGCAGCTCGGCGGCCGGCGGGGGTGCCTCCCGTGCCGCGCCGCCCAGCACCTGGAAGGCCGCCCGGCCCGCCGCCTGCAGCTCCCGTGCCAGGGCCGGGTCCAGCGCCAGCAGCCGTCCGGCGTCGCCGGACGCGAGCGCGCCGGCGAGCATCTCGTCGTAGGGCACGGCGCCGGGATGGATGTAACCCGGCGCCTTCTCGGTGCGCCTGGCCGAGCCGTCGCCCATGACCAGCAGCGCGACCCGCGGCGCCGATCCCGCGATCAGGCGGCCGGTGGCGGCGCACTCGTCCGGCGGCGCGTCGAAGCCGACCGCCTCGAACCGCAGGACGGGAAGCACGCGCGTCCCCTCCAGCAGCCAGCGGCCGATCGTGAGCGACAGGGGCAGGACGGCATCCCCCGGCCCCACCCGCACGTCGGGGCCCCACGGGCGCAGCGTCCCGGCCGCGTCCCCCGGGAAGGACGCGGTGACGTCCGCGCCGCCGGCCACGGCCAGCACGTCGGGGCGGGCGTCCAGGAGCGAGCCGACCGCCGTGGCGCAGGCCGCGCGCAGGGCGTCGAGCTCGGGTGCGGCGGCCCCGGCGACCTGCGGGACGAGCAGCGGAGGATGCGGGCAGACGGCAGCGGCGACCAGCACCCGCTCACCCTACCCCGGCCGATCACCCGCAGAATGGGACGCATGGACAGCAGCACGGTGGCGTTCGCGACCGTACCGACCAGGCTGGGCGACGTGCTCGCCGCCGTCACCGGGGACGGGGTCGCCGCGACGGACTTCCGGGACGGTCCCCTGATCAGGCAGCGCATCGCCGGCCGCCTCGGGATGACCCCCGCCGACGACCCCGCCCGTACGGCCGTCGTGCGGGAGGAGCTGGCGGCGTACTTCCACGGCGAGCTGAAGGAGTTCCGCGTGCCGGTCGACTGGCGGCTCATGTCGCCGCTGCAGCGGCAGGTCCTCGGCACCTTGTTCGCCACCGTTCCGTACGGCGAGGTGGTGACGTACGGGGAGCTGGCGGCGCGCAGCGGCACGGGGGTCCCGGCGCGGGCCATCGGCTCGATCATGGGCGGCAACCCGATCCCGATCATCGTGCCGTGCCACCGGGTCGTCGCGAGCAACGGGCTCGGCGGCTTCAGCGGCGGCGACGGCGTGGAGTCCAAGCGGTGGCTGCTCACCCTCGAAGGCCATCTGCCGCCCACCCTCGACTGGGACATGTGACCTCCCCGCCGCTGGGAGACTGGACGGTGTGGGGCAACTACCGGTGATCGCCGTCGTGGGCGCGACCGCGGCGGGCAAGTCCGACCTGGCCGTCGAGCTGGCGCTCCGGCTGGGCGGCGAAGTGATCAACACCGACTCCATGCAGCTCTACGAGGGCATGGACATCGGCACGGCCAAGCTTTCCGCGTGGGAGCGGCGCGGCGTCCCCCATCACCTGCTGGACATCTGGCCGGTGACGCGGACCGCCAGCGTGGCCGAGTATCAGCGGCTCGTCCGCCCCCTGATCGAGGACCTGCGCTCCCGCGGCCGGGTGCCCGTGCTGGCGGGCGGCTCCGGGCTCTACGTACGCGCCGCGATCGACGACCTGGAGTTCCCGGGGACCGATCCGGACGCGCGGGCCCGGCTGGAGAAGGAGCTCGCGGAGACCGGCCCGGCGCCTCTGTACGAACGGCTCAAGGGCCTCGACCCGGTGGCCGCGGAGAACATCCTGCCGAGCAACGGCCGCAGGATCGTCCGCGCGCTGGAGGTCATCGAGCTGTCAGGGCGGCCGTTCTCGGCCACGATGCCGTCGTACGACGCGGTCTACGACAGCGTGCAGATCGGCGTCGAGGTGCCGCGGCCGGTCCTGGACGAGCGGATCGAGCTGCGGGTCGGCCGCATGTGGGAGGCCGGGCTGGTGGACGAGGTGCGCGCGCTCGCCGCGCGGGGCCTCGCCGAGGGCAGGACCGCCAGCCGGGCCCTCGGGTACGCGCAGGTCCTGCGGTTCCTGAGCGGCGAGTGGACCGAGGAGCGGGCCCGGGAGGAGACGGTGCGCGCCACCCGCAGGTTCGCCAGGCGGCAGGAGTCGTGGTTCCGTCGCGACCCCCGGGTGGTGTGGCTGCCGTTCGACGCCCCCGACCTGGCCGACCGCGCGATCGGCGTGATCACGGGCGCCTCCTAGACTTCTCTCATGCGCTTTGTGAAGGGCCACGGCACCGAGAACGACTTCGTCATCCTGCCGGACGCCGACGCCACGCTGGACCTGTCCGCGCGGGACGTCGCGGCGCTGTGCGACCGGCGTGCGGGCATCGGCGCCGACGGGGTGCTGCGCGTCGTGCGCACCAAGCTCTGCCCGGAGGTGGCCGGGCAGGCCGGCGAGGCCGAATGGTTCATGGACTACCGCAACGCGGACGGCGGCATTCCCGAGATGTGCGGCAACGGCGTCCGGGTCTTCGCCCGCTACCTCGTCGACGCGGGCCTGGCGGCGCCCGGCGAGTTCGCCGTCGCCACCCGCGGGGGCGTCAAGCGCGTACGGCTCGGCGCCTCGGGCGACGTGACCGTCGACATGGGCAGGCCGCTGGTGCTGGGGGAGAGCCGCGCCGTCGTCGACGGGCGCGAGTGCCGCGGCGTGAACGTGAACATGGGCAACCCCCATCTGGCGTGCGCGGTGGCGGAGCCGGTGGCCGGGTTCGACCTCGGCCGGGAGCCCGACTTCGACCGCGGGGTCTACCCGCAGGGCGTCAACGTCGAGATCTTCAACGCCGTGGGCGGCCACAAGGTGTCCATGCGGGTGCACGAGCGGGGCTCGGGGGAGACGCGCTCGTGCGGCACCGGCGCGGTCGCGACGGCCGTCGCCGCCGCCCACGCCGCCGGTGAGACCACCGGCACGTGGGAGGTCCGGATCCTCGGCGGCACGGTCACCGTCACGCTGGAGGAGGACACGAGCTACCTGTCCGGGCCCGCCGTCCTCGTCGCGTCGGGGGAGTGGCCCGCCGTCCTCTGATCGTCTCAGGGACTTGCAGAACCTTGTTCTGATCCGCCACCCTGAGTCTGGCTGCTGAACCTAGGAGGGCGTATGGACCCGCGTGACGCGGTGGTGGAGACGAAGGCGGCGATCGGGGCACTCGGCGGGGGCTTCATGATCTCGCGGGAGGTCAAGGCGCTGTGCGAAGGCCACGGCCTCGGCCCGCGGGAGATGTACTTCCGGGGCCGGTGCGGCGTCCTCGGCGAGGTGGACGCGGACGTCGTGCTCGCCGCCGTCGTCTTCTTCCAGGCCGAGCACGTCCGCGAGTCGTGGGAGGGCGGGCGCAAGCTCCCCGCAGAGGAGGCCGCCGCGCTCTACGCCGGGGCCTGTCACGACTGGGGGCGGCGCAGGCTCGCCGGGCTCGGCGACCCCGACCGGCTGGCGGAGCTGCTCGCCGCCGTCGCCGACGGCGCGGATCCGTTCTGCGCGCCGCTGTTCGCCGGATGGCGGGCCATGCCGCGGCCCGGCGACGGGCCCGCCCTGGCCGCCCACCTGCTCCACGTCGTACGGGAACTGCGCGGCGGCCTGCACGCGACGGCCGTGGTCGCGCACGGTCTCGGCCCGCTGGAGGCCACCCTGGTCGGCGCGGACAACACCGGGACGCCACTCCCGTACGACAGGACCTCCGACGTCGCCCGCTTCCTCGCCTGGCCCGAGCCGTACCCGGAGCCGCCGGCGGAGGCGGCGGAGCGCAGGGCCGCGGCGGAGGAGCTGACCGACGACCTCGTCGCGCGCGCCTACGCGGCGCTCGGCCCGGCGGAGCTCACCGAGCTGTGCGCCCTGCTCCGGGAGGCCGCCCAGGTGGCTCTGGGGCGCTGACCGCGGGGCGACGGCCGCGTGCTGTTTGGGTCATGGTCGGCGACCTGGCAGACTGACTCCTCATGGACGTGGACATCTGGGCTTGGGTGGGTGGCACCCAGCGTGAACTGCACGAGGCGGGCAACACGGGACTGGCCATGGCGCTGGGTGACGTGCCCGCGCAGGCGCTGGAGGGCCGTTTCGCCCAGCTCGACGTCGTGGCGCCGGCGATCGCGCAGCACGCCGAGACGCTGGAGAAGCCGTGGCTGGAGTTCTTCGCGCGCTACTGGCACCTGATCGGGCGGGTGGGCGACCGGGCGATGGGCGCGGTCGCGCTCGACGACGCCGCCTCGCTGCTGGAGTTCGCCCAGCGTGACGACGTGCGCGAGTGCCCCGGCGCCCCCGGCGCCGTGGAGGTCCTGGCGATCGCGCAGGCCAACACCGACGGTCCCGGCTACGCCGAGGCCCTGCTGGCCGCCCTCGGCGCGGCCCTCGACGGCGTCGGCCCGGACTCCCTCGCCTTCTCCGGCCTGGCCACGCAGTACGTCGCGGCCCTGATCGACGCGGGCAAGGCGGCCGAGGGCGTCGCGTACGCCGAGGCGGCGGTCGAGCGCCTGCGCGGGGCCGGGCGCGAGGCGAGCTGGGAGCTGGGCGCCGCCTCCGCGCGGGCCCTGCTCGCCGCCGGGCGCCCGGACGACGCCCTGGCCGCGCTCGACGCCTCGACCGGCTTCAAGCCCGACGACCCGGTCGCGAAGGCCCGCCGCGAGGCCCTGCTCCGCTCGCAGGTGCTGGCCACCCTCGGCCGGATGCAGGAGGCCGTGGACGCGCTCCCCGACCTCGACGTGGTGGGCGACCACGCGCGCGAATGGGTGGAGTGGGCGCGCACCGTCCGCATGCTCTCCTCGGGCGGCTCCATCGCCAACACCTGGCAGCTCGGCCGCATCCTGCGGCAGTGGATGTCCTACTTCGAGAGCGTGGGCGGCCACCGGGCGCGGTTCGAGCTCGCGCTGACGGCCGGGCACCTGGCGGTCGCCCGGCAGGGCCTGTGGCAGGCCCGCCTGCTGGCCGACTACGCCGAGGCCGCGATCGCCACCGTCCGGGTCACCGAGGGACTGGCCGAGCGGGTGGCCGAGCTGCGCGCCGCCGCCGACGCCGCCAAGGAACTGCCGCCGCCCGGCCCCCGCGACGAGCTGGTGGCCTACTTCGACGCCGCCGACGGCCGCACGGCCGACCCCGAGCGGTGGGTGGGCTGGCTGTGGCCGCTGTCCGGCACCGACCTCGAGGCCACCCGGCGTCACACCACGACGCTCGGTTTCCTCGGCTACGCCCCGGTGGGCGCCGACACCTACTGGAAGACGATCGTCGAGGACGGCGACCCGGCCGCCGCGGGTGACGAGGACATCTCCTATCTCACCGGCCTGCTCATCGAGGCCGGGCAGGACGAGCGGGTGGAGACTCTGGCGGCCCGGCTGCCGGAGACCGGTTCGCACCTCGCGCTCGCCCGGCTGCACCGTGCGCGCGAGCGGTGGGAGCAGACGGCGGCCGAGGCCGAGCAGGCCGTCGCCCACGGCGGCGGGCTGGAGGCGCGCCGCCTGTGGTCGGGCGCGGTCCAGCAGCTCGGCGACAACGCCAAGGCGGCCGAGATCCTCAAGCCGCTGGTCGAGTCCGGCGAGGGCGAGGAGGAGGACGTCTGGCGGATCATCGTCCTGTCCACCGCCGTGGAGGACTGGGCGACCGTACGGGCGGCCGGCGCCAAGCTCGGCATGCCGATCGAGGCGGGCGAGGGCCCGATCGAGGAGGAGTGGCACCTGGTCCGGGTGATCCTCCCCGCCCCCGACGGCACCCAGCGGGAGGTGCTCGCCGTACGGACCGGCCCGGCCACCGCCCGCCTGGCGATCCCGCAGCCGCGCGGCATGGAGTACAACGCGGGCGACGTGGTCGTGATCGACCCCCGGCCGCTGGAGCCGATCCCGGAGGACGAGCAGGAGCGGGAGAGCTTCGTGATCCCGTTCGCCGGGGTGACGATGCTTCGCCCGGGCGGCTACACGAGCTGGTTCTTCGACGGCGCGGCGCCGTCGGAGGACGAGTGGGCCGAGTTCAACGAGGTCCTCGCCGAGCGCGGCTGGCCGATGTGGGTCTACAGCGACGAGAACTACCGCGTCACCCACCCGGCCACCGGTGAGCAGCTCCCCGGCGTGTTCGGCTGGATCGCGATCCCGCCCACCGTGCGGCCGGCCGAGCTGGACGCCGTCCTCGACGACGTCACCGAGCAGTGGTCCCACCCGCTGGCGTGGCTCGACCTCGCCCGCGAGGTCGGCATCGAGGCCGAGCGGCACGAGCGGATCTCCAAGGAGTACGGCCTCTGACCGAGAGTTGAGGGGGCGGGCGTGATTCTGGACCGGTTCCGTCTTGACGGGAAAGTGGCCATCGTGACGGGGGCGTCGTCCGGGCTCGGCGTCGCCTTCGCCCGGGGCCTCGCCGAAGCGGGCGCCGACGTCGTGATCGGAGCCCGCCGCCCCGAAGGCCTGGAGCGGACCCGGCGGCTGGTCGAGGAGACCGGCCGCCGCTGCCTTGCGGTCCCGACCGACGTGTCGGTCCCCGAGGAGTGCCAGGCCCTCGTCGACGCGGCCATCGGCGAGTTCGGCCGCGTCGACGTGCTGGTCAACAACGCGGGCGTCGGCACGGCCGTGCCCGCCCTGCGGGAGACGCCCGGCGAGTTCCGCCGCGTGCTCGACGTCAACCTGAACGGCACCTACTGGATGGCCCAGGCCTGCGCCCGCGTCATGCGGCCGGGCTCGTCGATCGTCAACATCGGCAGCGTGCTCGGCGAGACCACGGCCGGGCTGCCGCAGGCGGCCTACAGCGCGTCGAAGGCCGCCGTCGCCGGGCTCACCCGGGACCTCGCCCAGCAGTGGACCTCGCGGCGGGGCATCCGGGTCAACTGCCTGGAACCCGGCTTCTTCGACTCCGAGATGACGGCGCAGTATCCCGACGGCTATCTCGACCGCATGCGGGAGCAGCGGGTCCTGATGAAGCGCTCGGGCGCCCCGGAGGAACTCGCCGCCGCCGTCGTCTTCCTCGCGTCCGACGCCGGTTCGTACGTCACCGGGGCGGTCGTTCCGGTGGACGGAGGAATCCTCGTCACCTGATCGCCGCCCGCCGAGCGGGTCGTCCTCACCCCGCGCCGCCGGGCCCTCACGGCCCGGTACGCCCATGGGGAGAAAGATCACCGGACGATCACGATATGGAGATTAGGTGGCATTTTTCACCATAAGAAGGGCAGCAGGGCCCTAGCCTCAGACCTGTTGTCAAAAAACAGGATCCGTGTTGCGTCTTGCGCAACGCCTGTGCGTGTGCCCTGAGGAGTCGTTGGCCCCCCGCTCTTCATTCACGGCGTGCGAGCGGCAGCCCTCGCGCCGTGCTTTGGCGTTTCCGGGCGTCCACGCCGCCTCGCGGGCGAGCGCCAAGTGAGGGGAATCAGAGTGGGCACAGCCGCGATCGAGGTTCGCGGGCTCTGGAAGATCTTCGGTCCCAAGGCCGACCGGATCATCGGCAGCCCCGACGCCGACCTTGAACCCGCGGAGCTGCGGGCGAAGACGGGGTGCACCGCCGCCGTCAGGGACGTCGGCTTCGAGGTCCGGCCAGGCGAGGTCTTCGTCGTCATGGGCCTGTCCGGCAGCGGCAAGTCGACGCTGGTGCGCTGTCTCACCCGGCTCATCGAGCCGACGGCGGGCGAACTGCGCATCGACGGTCAGGACGTGCGCGCGATGTCGGCCAAGCAGTTGCGGGAGCTCCGCCGTCACCGGGTGAGCATGGTCTTCCAGCACTTCGGGCTGTTGCCGCACCGCAAGGTCGTGGACAACGTCGGTTACGGCCTGGAGATCCAGGGCGTCGGGAAGTCCGAGCGGCACGAGAAGGCCCGCCGCATCCTGTCGCTGGTGGGGCTGGAGGGCCATGAGGACTCCTATCCCGAGCAGTTGTCCGGCGGTATGCAGCAGCGGGTCGGGCTGGCCCGGGCGCTCGCCGTCGACCCCGAGGTGCTGCTGTTCGACGAGCCGTTCAGCGCGCTCGACCCGCTGATCCGCCGCGACATGCAGGCCGAGGTCATCCGGCTGCACCGCGAGGTCGGCAAGACCATGGTCTTCATCACCCACGACCTGTCCGAGGCGCTCAAGCTCGGGGAGCGCATCGCCATCATGCGGGCGGGCGCGATCGTGCAGGTGGGCACCCCCGAGGAGCTTGTCGGGGCGCCCGCCGACGACTACGTGGCCGACTTCGTGCGGGACGTCCCCAGGGCGCAGGTGCTGTCGCTGCGCTGGATCTGCCGCGCCCCCGGGCCGGACGAGCCGCTCGACGGTCCCGAACTCCCCGCCGACACCGTCATCCACGACGCGGTCCCGGCCGCGATGGCGTCCGACCGCCCCATCCGGGTCGTCGCCGACGGCGAACTGGTCGGCGTGGTGAGCCGGGTCGACATCCTCGGCGCGGTACGGCCCGCGAGCGAGCCCGTGGTGGTCGCCGCTCCCGCGAAGGCCCATGACGAGGAGCCCGACCCCGAGGAGCCGCCGGCGGAAGCCGGGGAGGCAGGGGAGGCGCAGGAGGCTGAGGAGGCGGACGCCGGCGAGCCCGTCGCTTCCGGCGGGCCCGCCGCCTCCGGCGAGGCAGCCGAGGCGGCCGAGGCGGCCGAGGCGGCCGAGGCGGCCGAGGACGCCGCCGTCGAAGCCGTTCAGGAGGAGCAGCCGGCGCGGGGCGAGGGCGGCACGTCCGCCACCGCCGAGGCGAGGACGCGCGGGGGCGCGGCGGTCGCCCCCGCGGGCGCGCCCGGGGAGGCGTAGATGGTGAGCGCACCTGTGCAGGTGGCGCCGCCCGTGCAGGCCCCGGCGCCGGTCCGGCGCCGCCTGCCGCGATGGGTCGCGCCGGTCGCCGGAGTGGTCGCGGTGGTGGCCCTCTACGTGGCCTTCCGCGGCAAGGCCGTGCTGCCGCACGACGACGACGCCTCGGTGTTCCACTGGCTCAACGACGCCCGTGACTGGGTCGACGCCAACCGCAACAGCAGCCCGATCTTCCTCTACGTCGTCAACTACCTGCGCCTGGGCGTGTCCGAGATCTACACGCTGATCCAGGGGGCCCTGGTCGCGCTGGGCTGGCCGGGGCTCATCGGCCTGGCCGCCGGTCTCGGCTGGCTCGCGGGCGGCTGGCGGATCGCGCTCGTGTCGCTCGCGGGCTTCGCCGGCGTCGGGGTGCTCGGATTCTGGGAGGCGAGCGTCGACACGCTCGCGCTGACGTTGTCCGCGGTGGTGCTGTCGCTGCTGTTCGGCATCCCCCTGGGGATCTGGACCGGCCGTTCGCCCCGCGTACGCCGGATCGTGACACCGGTGCTCGACGTCATGCAGATCATGCCGACGTTCTCGTACCTGTCGCCGATCGTGCTGCTGTTGCTCATCGGGCCGGCGTCCGCGACGTTCGCCACGATGATCTACGCGATGCCGCCGGCGATCCGGATCACGTCGCTGGCCATCCAGCGGGTCGCCGGCGTCACGGTGGAGGCCTCGGAGTCGCTCGGCGCGACCGGGTGGCAGACGCTCCGCAAGGTCCGCCTGCCGCTGGCGCTCAACACGATCATGCTGGGCGTCAACCAGACGATCGCCGCCGCGCTGTCGATGGTGCCGCTGGTCGCGCTGATCGCGGCCCCCGGACTCGGCGTGGACCTGCTCCGCGCCCTCGCCCGGGTCAACGTGGGCGCCGCGCTCATTCCGGGCGTCGCGATCGTGCTGCTCGCCATCGTGCTCGACCGGATGACGCGGGCGGCCGCCCAGCGGCGCGACGGCGGCGGGCGGGCGAGGGTGGTCCGCTGGGCCGGCTTCGCCGTCCTGACCGCGGCCGGACTGGTCCTGACCCCCGTGCTGGCGCAGGAGTTCCCCGAGCAGTGGCACGTGCAGCTCGTCCGGCCGATCAACGACGTGGTCGAGTGGATCGAGACGCACTGGTACACCTTCACCGGCTTCCTCAACGACTTCGTCGCGTACGGCCTGCTCAATCCGCTGCAGGACGTGCTGACCAGCGCGCCCTGGTGGCTGGTCACCGCGGCGGTGCTGGTGTTCGCCTGGCGGGTGAGCGGACCGGTGGCCGGTGTGATCGCCGCGGGCTGCCTCGCGGGCGTCGCCGCGCTGCAACTGTGGCAGCACGGCATGGAGACGCTGACCATCGTGCTGGTGGCCTCCGTCATCACGATCGCGGCGGGGCTCGCGCTCGGCGTGCTGGCCGCGCGGTCGCGGTGGTTCGCCGCCGGGCTGCGGCCGATCCTGGACGCGGCCCAGACGATGCCGTCGTTCTCCTACCTGCTGCCCGCCGTGGCCCTGTTCGGCAACGGCCGTTTCACCGCGATCATGGCCTCGTTCATCTACGCGGTGCCGGTGGTCGCGCGCCTGGTCGAGGACGGCCTGCGGGCGGTCCCCGCGACCGTCATGGAGGCGGCCAGGTCCGCCGGCTCCACCGATCGGCAGCTGCTGTGGAAGGTCCAGCTGCCGATGGCCCGCGGCTCGCTGCTGCTCGCGGCGAACCAGGGCATCGTCATGACGCTGGCGATGGTGGTGATCGGCGCGCTGGTCGGCGCTGGAGCTCTCGGATACGACGTCGTGGCCGGAATCGCGCAGCAGGAGGACTACGGCAAGGGCCTCGCGGCCGGCGTCGCCCTCGTCCTCCTGGGAGTCATGCTCGACCGGATCACGCAAGGCGCCAACGGGCGCCGCTCTCCCCACAAGAAGAGGAACGCATGAAGAAGTTACGCCTAATCGCAGGGGTTCTCGTTCTCGGCCTCAGTATGGCCGCCTGCGGAGGCGCCAAGGTCGAGGACGACTCGGCGGCGGCGCCGAGCGCGAGCGCCGCGGGCTCCGCGGGCGCGTCCGCGGCGGGCACGGTCAAGATCGCGATCAACGGCTGGGTCGGCTACGAGGCCAGCGCCGCCGTCGTGTCGCACCTGCTGGAGAAGGAGCTCGGCTACAAGGTCGAGAAGGTGACCCTCGCCGAGGAACCGTCCTGGCAGGGCATGGAGTCCGGTGACGTCGACGTCATCATCGAGAACTGGGGCCACCCGGACCTCAAGAAGAAGTACATCGAGGAGAAGCAGGTCGCCGTCGAGGCGGGCAGCACGGGCAACAAGGGCGTCATCGGCTGGTACGTGCCCGAGTGGATGGCGCAGAAGTACCCCGACATCACCGACTACAAGAACCTCAACAAGTACGCCGACCTGTTCAAGACGTCCGAGTCTGACGGCAAGGGCCAGATGCTCGACGGCGACCCGTCCTTCGTCACCAACGACGAGGCTCTGGTCAAGAACCTGAAGCTCGACTTCAAGGTCGTCTACGCCGGCAGCGAGGCCGCGCTGATCAAGGCCGCCAAGCAGGCGACCGAGCAGAAGAAGCCGCTGCTCATGTACTTCTACGAGCCGCAGTGGCTGTTCAACCAGGTCAAGCTGGTCAAGGTCAACCTCCCCGCGTACACGGAGGGCTGCGACAGCGACCCCAAGAAGGTCGACTGTGACTACCCGCCGTACGACCTCGACAAGATCGTGAGCAAGAAGTTCGCCGACACCGGCGGCAAGGCGTACGAGCTGATCAAGGCCTTCCAGTGGACGAACGACGACCAGAACGCGGTCGCCGACGACATCACCAACAACGGCATGTCCGCCGAGGACGCGGCCAAGAAGTGGGTGGAGGCCAACACCGCCAAGTGGCAGGCATGGATGCCCAAGTGATCTAGTGCCGCGACCGTCGACGTTTGCCCGGAGCAAAGGTAGGCGGGAGGGGCACTGGGTCGTGTCCCGTGATCTTCACTGGCCTGCCGCGGCCGCCGCGGCGGGAGATCACGGGACACTCCCCGGGATCACGACCCCGCGCGCCCGGCCGGGCGCGAGCAGTCGTCGGCCGCGATCCCCGCGATCGCGGCCGATCACGCTTGTTGTGGAATACTCTGCCGGTGTCGCCGCGGCCCCGCCGCTCGCGTTCGCCGCCCGTACGACATCAGATGAGGCTAGATATGAGGATCCGTCTCCTTGCCGGCGTGCTGACGCTCGCGCTGGCCATGACCGCCTGCAGTGGCGGGAGTTCGGATGACGCCGCCGGAGCGGGCGCCGCCGGCGGCACGAAGACCGTGCGACTGGCGATCAACCCCTGGATCGGCTACGAGGCCAGCGCCGCTGTCGTCGCCTATCTCCTGGAGCAGGAGCTCGGGTACAAGGTCGAGAAGATCGAGAGCGGCGAGGCGGACTCCTGGAAGGGTTTCGAGAAGGGCACGGTCGACGTCGTCCTCGAGAACTGGAGCCACCCGGAGCTGAAGAAGGAGTTCATCGAGGACAAGAAGGTCGCGATCACCGCGGGGGAGAACGGCAACAAGGGCGTCATCGGCTGGTACGTCCCCGAGTGGATGGTCCAGAAATATCCGGACATCACGGACTGGCAGAACCTGACCAAGTACAAGGACCTGTTCAAGACCGACAAGAGCGACGGACTGGGCCAGTTCCTCGCCGGTGACAAGTCCTTCGTCACCAACGACGAGGCGCTCATCAGGAACCTGAAGCTGCCCTACAAGGTGGTCTACTCCGGCAGCGAGGACGCGCTGATCGCGGCGGCCCGCAAGGCCACCGAGAACGAGACGCCGCTGCTGATGTACTTCTACGAGCCCCAGTGGCTGTTCAACCAGCTCAAGCTCGTGAAGATCAGCCTTCCGCCGTACGCCATCGGGTGTGACAACAACGTCAAGACGGTCAAGTGCGACTATCCGCCGTACCTGCTCGACAAGATCGTCAGTGTGAAGTTCGCCAAGAGCGGCGGCAGCGCGTACGAGCTGATCAAGAACTTCGTCTGGACCAACGACGACCAGAACGCCGTGGCCTACGACATGGCGGTGAACAAGATGAGCGCGGAGAACGCCGCCCGCAAGTGGGTCGAGGCCAACAAGATCGTCTGGCAGGACTGGATCCCGGCCTGATCCGGGGACGCTGATCCACCTGGCCGGATCCCACCGGGCCTGAGCGAGGGGCGTGGCGCGCACGGCGCGCCGCGCCCCTTGTCGTGGGGTTGAACTCTCGCGCCCGATGCCCTGGAGACCACCCGAAGTCGTAGCTGTGCCTTGTGCCGGGATCTATCGGGGAGATCACGAATCCCGCACTCCTGTGCGTGCCTCCTTTGCCACCTTTTTGCACTTTGCTATATCTGAGGGGAATATTTCATTACCTAGGGGTGGCAGTGGGCGGGCGTGGCATCCGGTTGATCGCCGGAATCTCCGTGGCGGTGGCCGTACTGGCAGGCTGTGGGCCGATGCCGGAACTCGACGACGCCCTCACGGGCCAGAGCGGCGGCGGGAAGAGCGACTCGGGCACGGAGCAGCGAGGTGTCAACCCGCTCGACAACCCCGACGGCACCGGACCCGGCCTGAAGGCCATCACGTCGGACAAGGACCGGGCGGAGGCCCGCAAGCTGATCGACAAGGTGGCGACGAAGGGCCGGGGAGCGAAGACCGGATACGACCGCGACAAGTTCGGCTACGCCTGGGCCGACAACGTGGACGACATCCCATGGGGCCGCAACGGCTGCGACACCCGCAACGACCTGCTGAAGCGGGACGGCCGGGACGTCAAGTATCGCAGCGGGTCGAACTGCGTCATCACCTCCATGACCCTGTACGACCCCTACACGGGCAAGACGATCGACTGGAGCAAGTCGAAGGCGGCGGAGGTCCAGATCGACCACGTCATGCCCCTGTCGTACGACTGGCAGATGGGCGCGTCGCGGTGGAGCGAGAGCAAGCGCAAGCAGATCGCCAACGACCCGCTCAACCTGATCCCCGTCGACGGCTCCACGAACGGCTCCAAGGGCGACTCGGGCCCGGCCACCTGGCTGCCGCCCCGCAGCGAGATCCGCTGCGCCTACGCCGTGCGCTTCGCCCAGGTCTCCCTCAAGTACGACCTGCCGGTGACCTCCGCCGACAAGGCGGCCATGTTGGAGCAGTGCAAGTGAGCCGGCCGGCTCACCGGTAGACGACCTTCCTGGCCGACCGGCCCGGGAAGACGACGACCAGGTGCTCCTCGGGGCCGGTGCCGTCCACCCCCCGGGCGTGGATCCGCACGCGGTACCGCCCGGGGCCCTTCACCGCCAGGTTGGGCAGGGGCCTGCCGGCCCCCTCACCGGCGCCCTCGGTCATCTGGGGCACCTCGAGGCGGCCGCCGCGGCTGACCACGCCGACCTCGGCCACCTGCTCCCAGCCCTTCAGCCGCAGCGGGGGAGCGGAGGCGAACGCCTTGACGGTCAGGCACATCGGCTGGTTCTCGCCGTAGGTCATCACGGCC
Organism: Microbispora sp. H10836; assembly: GCF_012999525.1. NCBI lineage: Bacteria > Bacillati > Actinomycetota > Actinomycetes > Streptosporangiales > Streptosporangiaceae > Microbispora > Microbispora sp. H10836. Next base: position 764,291 of record NZ_JABBWU010000001.1, on the reverse strand, counting down.
GCCGTGCCGCCTCCGGCGGCGACGAACCCGTCGTCGATCGCCGCGGAGAAGACGCCCTCGCCCTGCGCCGAGGTGTCCTCCGGGTCGTGGACGGCGTATCCACCGCCCTCGGACAGGAAGTACGCGGCCGTGCCCTGCCGCCCGGCCCGCAGCCGAGGCCAGGGATCCCGGCAGCGGGCGTTCTCCTCCGCGACATAGCGGCCGGCGTCCGCGCGCACCTCGGACTCGGGGCGCAGAAAGTCGGGCTCGTCGGCGGCCACCGCCTCCGGGCAGAGGAACACCAGCACGTTCCTGTCGGCTCCCCACGAAGCGCGCTCGCTGCCGGCCTCCTCCAGGAGAGCGTGCTGCTCCGCCCCGTCCCCGGCCGCGCAGAGCCTTCTGCCGTAGGCCAGGACGTGCTGGTCGGAAAGGGTTTCGGGGAACATCGGCGGCAGCCCGTCCATCGTGCTGCGCGCATGGCAGAGGAACGCCTTCTCCCTGTCCTCCGGCCTGGTGTCGCCGTAACGGCGGTACGAGCCGGTCCATTCGAAGCAGTCCTCGCCCCAGCCCGTGAAGGTGAACCTCGGGGCGGCCTCGGGCCGTACCAGCACGAGAAGAGGCAGAATCACGGCCGCCGCCGGGATCGGCCTGGGCAGGCGAAGCGGGCGCGCGGGACGTGGCGCGGCGAGTTCGTGGGCGGAGCGGGCGAGCCACACCGCGAGCATCACGTCGTCGCCCTCGTCCAGCAGCAGCGTCAGGGGCCAGGCGGCGGACGAGGCCACCCACTCGAGGCCCGCGCCCGCCAACGGGAGGGCCAGTGTCAACGCCAGGTTCAGCCAGCCGGCCGCGAGGGTCGCCCTGCTCCACCGGCCGTCGCGGTGCTGGCCGATGAGGATCGATGTCTGCCAGATCGGGGCGGCCGCGCTGAGCAGCATGATGCCGATCTTCAGCGACGGCGTGGCCGGGAACAGCCACGGCTCACCCGGGAACAGCGACGGCCCGTCCGACGACATGACGGCGATGGTGAGCGGCAGGAGCCAGTTCTCCGCCAGGGCCGCCGAGGCCGCCAGCGCGGCGGCGACGGCGCAGAGCCGGACCCACCGGCCGGAGAGGACCAGCGCGAACAGCACCTGCATCGGGCCCCACAGGGCCAGCTCGACGGAGTCCTCGAGGAACCCGGGGAGCAGGTCGGCCGGCAACCGGAGGACCACGGCGTGGGCGACGGCCAGGTAGAGCAGACGCCGCAGCCAGACCGCCCTCCGGTCGCCGTGCGGGCCCGCCTGCCGGGGCAGGGCGAGCACCTGACGCAGCATCCAGGTCTTGAGCGCGAGGATCGCGAGGAGAACCGGCACCGCTACCGCGACGGTGTGCCCGTCCACCAGGACGTCCGCGCGGAACTCGTCGAGCGGACACCACAGGACGGCCAGCCACAGGGGCCCGACGTCCCAGGTGACGAGGGCGGCCACGGCGGCGACGCCGGCGACTCCGAGATAAAGCCTCGGCACCCACAGCTCCGGACGAAGCCGCACCACGTCACGCCCTTCCCTACGACAGGAAGGATGATCTTAGGGGACCGCGCCGACAGACCGCGCCGACCCACCGGCCCGACGTATCGGGCCGACGAAGGGGCCCGAGGTACCGGGCCGGCGTACCGGGCTGGCGTACCGGGCCGTCAGACCGGGCCGCCCGCCTCGGACGGCCCGGCGACCCGGCGTGACCGGCCGGGCACGGGCACCGGCCGGTGCCTCAGCCGCAGCCGGCGTGGGGGTCGTCCACCTCGGGCGCGGTGTCGTCGGCCGTGACCTCCAGTTGGGCGGTCGAGGCCACCAGGCTGCCGGCGGGCGCCTTCGCCTCCTTCTCGTCCACCACGATGCCGCGCTCCCCGAGGAGCTCGTACGTCGACGGGTCGAAGATGATCTCCTCCCGCACCCCGCCGGAGACCCGGCCGACGCCGATGCCGGACCGTCCCGCGGCGTCCTCGATGTTCTCGGCCACCGTGACCCCGGGGATCGTGGCGGCGGCCTTGAACAGCGCCGCGCGCTGCGGCGCCGGCACGTACGTCTCCCGCAGCAGGTCGCCGACGGCAGTCCACGCCCCCGTGTCGGGTGGATTGTCGCCGCGCGGCCGGTCGTACAGGTAGGCGCGCATCTTCTCCGGGTCGGCGGGCAGCTTCTTCAGGGTGGTGTAGGCGGTGTCCCGCACGCTGTCACAGGCGGGGAGCCGCATCCACTCGGTGCCCTTCTCCCTGTACGCCTCCGGCGGGATCGGCCAGCCGGGGTAGGCGCGGGGCTCCAGATAGTCGATCTTCAGCGCGCCGTCCCTCGTGCCGTCGGCCGACAGCCAGATAGTCCGCTTCGTCCGGTAGAGGTAGCGCGATTCCTTCTCGCCCTCGCCGACCACGGTGGACTCGTACATGGTCTGGGAGCTCACCTTGACGAACTGATCGTCGCGTGGCGACAGGTCGGTCACCGCGCGGGCCGCCCTGCCCAGCACCTCCTCTGCCGACATGGCCGACACCTTCGGCAGCCTCACGACCCCCGGGCTCACCGTCGCCGGCCGGGTCTCCGGTCCCGTCAGGACGATGGTGACGGCCGCGACCCCCGCCGCGGCGAGCAGCGCCGTCCCGCCCGCGAGGAGCACGTACGGACGCGGGCGCGGGCGGACGGGACGTCCCCCGGGGTCGGCCAGTCGCCGCCGTACGGCCGCCTTGGCCGCCAGGGAGTAGGGCGCGACGTCGGGCCGTTCCCGCGCCACCAGGTCGATCTCGTCGGTCATGAGCCGTTCTCCTCGGGAAGGTCGAGATGGCGGCGCAGCTTCGCGCGCACCCGGTGCAGGCGCGAGCGGACCGTGCCGATGGGGATCTTCAGGGCCTCGGCCGCCTCCTCGTAGGAGAGGTCGGCCCAGGCGACCAGCAGGAGCAGGTCGCGCTCGGCGGCCGACAGCCTGGCCAGCGCGGCGGCGAGGGCGGGCCGCAGGGCGGCGGCGCTCGCCCGCTCCGCTCCGCGCTCCTCCTCGTGGAAGCCTCGCTCGCCGGCGTCGCGCGGCGCGCGGGCGAGCGCCCGCAGGCGCCGGACCTCCGAGCGGCGGTGCCCGGAGATGAGGTTGCCGGCGATGCCGTACAGCCAGGGACGGGCGTCCGGCCGGGACGTGTCGTACCGGTGCCGCTTGCGGAACGCCACGAGGAACGTCTCCGCCGTCACGTCGTCGGCGTGCTCGGGGCCGAGACGGCGGCCGGCGTAGGCGTGGATCTCGTCCGCGTGCCGGTCGAAGACGCCGGCGAACCGCTCGGGCGCGGTCAGCGACGCTTCGATCAGCCCGGCGTCGCTCGGCTCGGCGCCATCCGGCTCGGCGCCATCCGGCCCGGTGTCGGACGGCCCGGTGTCGTATGGCCCGGTGCCGTGCGGCCGGGTGCCGACGGCGCCGGCGCGGCCTGCGCCGGTGCGGGTCCCGAAGCCTGAGTCCGTGCCGTCGCGGGAGCCGCCGGGCTCGCGACCCGGGGCGACCGTGGGGAAGCGCGTGTCGCCGGAGACCGTCCTCACCACCCGATTTGTCCGTTCATAGGGGTTATCCTTCCGCGGGCGCCGTCGCGCCCTTCACCCCTACTCCGCCGGACGGCCCGGGCCGGTTCCGTGGTTCGCCGGAGCGACGTCAGCCGGAGGGCGTACCGCCGGGCCGCCTGGTCTGTCCGTCCGCCCGGCGCGCGACGAGCGCCCCCTCGACAGGGGACGCCACGGGGGACGCCGCGGAGACCGGCTGGTCGAAGATGTCGATGTCGACCTCCTCGCCGCCGACCGTCAGCGTCTCCCAGGCTCCGCTCACCAGCAGGGTACGCAGCGTCTCGCTCCGCAGTTCGTGCAGGTGCCGGAGGAGGGTCGCGTCGTCGGGCATGCCGGGGACGCGTGGTGACAGGCGGTCGCGGATCTGCCGCAGGCGCTCCAACAGGGCGTCGATGTCCGCGTCCCGGTCCGAACCGGCGCGGCCCTCCTCGATGCCCTGGACGATCGTGTCCTTGATCGCCCGGGTGACCCCCTGCTCGTCGGTGGTCACCATCGCGTTCCACGCGCGGCTCTTGTGCCGATACTGCAGCATCGACATCGCCGCCTCGTGCCGTACGAAGTCGGCGTCCCGCAGCGGCCTGCCGCGCCAGTTGCGGTTGAGTGACCGGGCCAGCGAGATGGCCGACGCCAGCCCGCTGTTGAGGCCCCGCCCAGGCCAGAAGTGGATCGCGTTGGCCGCGTCCCCCAGGAGGAACCCGTACGTTCCCGGGGTGGTCGAGGTGGGGGAGTACAACCGGGCGGTGAATCGCGGCCGCTGCACCATGTCCAGCCGGAAGGCGGTGACCGCGCTCACGTCGCCGTCGGCGACGCCGAAGAGCGCGAGCCCTTCCTTCGCCCGCCTCCACAGTGCCGAACCCCTGATCAGGGCGGGGAGGAACAGCGTGTGGTGGGTCGAGCAGTGGAAGTCCCCGTCCTCGGTGCGCTCCATCAGGCAGGGACTGGAGGCGACGCACTCCTCGAACACGTGCCGGACGGGGTCGATGCCGACGACCTCCGCGGCCTCGTCGTCGGTGAGCCGCATGTTCAGGAAGCCCTCGCCGCGCAGGGAGTTCAGGAGGAACCGGTTCTGCGCCACGGTCAGCAGCACGATCGCCGGGTCCGGCAGGCTGGACTTCACCCGCAGCCCCAGCACCACGTCCTGCAGGTGCCGGCCGTCGACCGAGAAGATCGAGTCGTCGGCCCGGCCGAACCTGTCGGTGAAGTGCTCGCGGGTCCGCGAGCGCCCTCCCTCGCAGATGGCGAGCACGTGCTCCTTGGCCACGTCGTCCTGGCGCTCCGCGGGGTCGAATATCTCGGGCACCAGGCGGATGCGGGCGGACCTCTCGTTCGCCATCTCCAGCAGGGTGTCCTCGATGTGGGCGATCCGGATGTTCCGCGGGCGGTAGTCGCGGATCGAGTCCGGACCGGCCGGCCACATCTCGCTGTAGGACCCCTCGGCGAACAGCCGCGACTGGACGTCCTCCGGGAGGTTCAGATACTGGCGGCTCTGCACCGTCACGACCTGCTGCCGCCGGTTGTTGCCCTGCGTGGCGTTCTTCCACACGATCCGCGGCCCGTCCTCGGTCCAGCGGCCGTCGTAGATCGTGATGGCGACCCGGTGCCCCATGAGGTGTTCGAGGAGCAGGGCGAAGGCCAGCCCGACGGGCCCGCCGCCGGAGATGGTGACGTGCAGGACCTGCTCCGGTTCGACGTCCGGATACGACTCACGGAACCGTCGCATCAGGGAGGTGTCCATCACCGTCTCGGCGTCGTCGAACGCCTCGAAGCGGAACGTCTCCCCTCCGATGGCGATCGTGTCGCCGGGCCGGAGCACATGCGTGGTGACACGCCTGCCGTTGACCAGCGTCCCGTTGCTGCTGCCCCGGTCGAGCAGCACGTAGCCCTCGGCCTCGCGGCGCACCTCCGCGTGGAAGCGCGAGGCCCTCTCGCTGGTGATCACCACACTGTTGTCGCCTCTGCGGCCGAAGGTGATCGGCTTGTCGTCGATCGGGAAACGCTGACCGGCAAGGGGACCTTCATGCCCGACGATCGCAGGTGGCATCGGTCCGCCCCCTTTCCCTCGAAACCGCCAATGTGATCATTAATCGTGACACGCTTCCCGTCTGCTGCAAAGCGTCCCAGTCAGGACCGGCAATCACCCCTGCGCGGCGAGGCGGGCGTCGTCGCGCCCTGCGCCCTACTCCGTGGGCCGGTTCCACCCGATGTGCTCACCCGGTGATGAGGAATCCGTTGTGGTCGCGGGCCACCCCGCCGGCGCGGGCCGCGATCGCGAGGGCGGCCCGCCGGGCGGCGGCGGGGACCTCCGTGCCGTAGCCGCCGTCCGCGGACAGCTCGTAGGTCACGTCGTCGGCGTCCCACTCGTTGACGAAGACCTCGATCGGGCTCTCGGCGCTGGTCAGCAGCGTCGTGCCGCCGTCGGTCACCGTCGTGACGGCGAGGCCGGGCACGTCGTCCGCGAGCAGGCCGATCACCTCGTCCACCGGGATGAGCCGCCCGCCGGTGACCTCGGCCAGGTCCTCCGGAGGCTCCTGGCATTCCGGGTGCTCCCGGCCGCCGAGCCGCTCGGCCAGGCCCCGCACGAGCAGGCTCGGCCGCGCGAAGTCGCCCCCCGCCTCGCTGTCGATGTTGCGGGCGAAGAACGCGGCACCCCAGCCCGCAGGAAGCCCCGCCCTGGCCGCCAGCTCCGGGGTCAGCTCGATCGGCCCGCGCAGCTCGACGTTCTCGCCGATCTTGAACCCACGCCAGTAGGGCCCGGCCTCCGGATCGTGCAGCCGCACGGTCTCCAGCACGGTCGTGAGGTCGGGAACGTACGGCAGCAGCAGCGTCGGCCCCTTGCGCAGCCGCCGGGCCAGGAAGAAATCGGAAATAACACCCATGCGGCCACTGTCCCGTCCGGCGCTTGGGATCCGCTTGGACCGTGCTGCCCAAAACGTGCTGCTCAAACTGCGCTGCCCGGACTGCGCGTCTGGAGGTGCTACCGGGCGGCCGAGCCGCGCACCTGGAGGGACGCCAGCAGGGCCGTGCTGGCCTGCGTGATCTCCTCGACCGCGCGGTCGAACGCCTCGGCGTTGTGGGCCGCCGGGGCGCGGAAACCGGAGATCTTGCGGACGTACTGCAGGGCCGCCGCCCGGATGTCCTCCTCGGTCACCTCGTCGGTGAACGGCGGGCGCAGGGTCTTGATGCTTCGGCACATGTGCCCATACTGTCCCGTCCGCGCCGGGAACGGGGCTCAGGAACGGAAGACGGCGGCGCCGAAGTCCTCCGCCACCTTGCGCAGCATCGCGGCGAGCTCCTCGCGGTCGATCGCGTCGATGCGCTCGGCCGGTCCGGACACCGACATCGCCGCGAAGGTCCGCCCGCCGTCGTGGACGGGCACCGCCATGCAGTGCACGCCGTTCTCCTCCTCGCCCAGGTCGAGCGCGTACCCCCGGGCGCGCACCCGGTCGAGCTCTTCCAGCAGGTCCCCGACCTCGGTGATCGTCCGGTCCGTACGGCGGGGCAGCCCGGTGCGCCGGAACACCGCCGCCGCGTCGTCCCGGTCGGCCAGCAGGGCCTTGCCGACGGCCGTGCTGTGCGGCAGCACGCGACGGCCGACCTCGGCGAACATCCGCAGCCTGCGCGGCGAGGGCACCTGGGCCACGTAGACCACGAAGTCGCCCTCCAGCACGGCGAGGTTGGCCGTCTCGCCGGACAGCTCGACCATTCTCGCGAGGTACGGCTCGGCCCACACCGCGAGCATCCGCTCGGCGACGCCGCCGACGCGCACCAGCGCGCCGCCGAGCGCGTAGCGCCGGTCGGACTCCTGCCGGACGTACCCGCGGGCCAGCAGCGTCTGTAACAGCCGGTGGATCGTCCCGTACGGCAGGCCCGTCCTGGCGGCGATCTCCGACAGGCCGGCCTGGCCGCCGTGCTCGGACAGTGCTTCGAGCACGTCCAGCGCCCGGTCGACGCTCTGCACGCTCACCGCGTCCTCCTCCTCCGCATCGGGGACCGTCCAAGGATGCCCGGTTCGAGGCCGCGCAGCGAGGCGTCGAGCACCTCGGCCGTGTGCGCGACCCGGATCTCCCCCTTGCCCGACCTCCGTACGGCGGCCGCGATCTGCATGGTGCACCCCGGGTTGGCCGACACCAGCACGTCGGCGCCGGCGGCGAGCACCCGTTCGGCTTTGCGGTCGCCCAGCTGCCGGGCCGCCTCGGGCCGGAAGAGGTTGTAGGTGCCCGCGGACCCGCAGCAGATCGCGGACTCCTCGAGCTCCCGCAGCTCCAGCCCCGGGATCGCGCGCAGCAGTTCGCGCGGCTGGGCGCGCACGCCCTGGGCGTGTGCCAGGTGACAGGCGTCGTGGTAGGCGACCGTGACCGGCAGCGGACGGCGCTCGGCCACGGGACCCAGCTCGGCCAGGAACTCCGCCAGGTCGCGGGTCCGCAGCGCCTCGGCGCGGGCCGCCCAGCCGGGCTCGTCCGCCAGCACCTCGGCGTAGTCCTTCATGCTCGACCCGCAGCCCGCCGCGTTCACCACCACCGCGTCCACGCCGGCCCGCTCGAAGGCGGCGATCGTGCGGCGGGCGAACCTCCGCGCCTCGGCCTCCCGGCCCGCGTGCAGCGACAACGCCCCGCAGCAGCCCTGCCGGGGCGGGATCACCACGTCGCAGCCCTCCAGCGCGAGCACCCGGGCCGTCGCCGCGTTGACCTGCGGGAAGAACTCACCCTGCACGCAGCCGGTGAGCAGCCCGACCCGCGCCCTGCGCCGCCGCCTCGCCCGCACCAGCGGCGGCAGCCGTACGGGCCGGGGGACGCCGGGGGCCAGTTCGGCCATCGCGCCGAGCGAGGGGTTCACCCGCTCCAGGAACGGCTGGAGACGTCTGCTCAGCCGCATCGGCAGCCGCATCGCCCGAAGCCTGCGCCGGTAGGGGAACAACGCGAACACCAGGGCCCGGATCGCGCGCTCGTCCGGGCGGCGCACGTGCTCGCGCTCGACGACCGCCCGGGTCTGCTCGATCAGCCGGTCGTACCGCACGCCGGAGGGGCACGCGGTGACGCACGCCATACAGCCCAGGCAGGCGTCGAAGTGACCGGCCATCGCGTCGGTGACAGGGGTGCCCTCGACGTGCTGCCCCATCAGGTGGATGCGCCCGCGCGGGGAGTCCATCTCCTCGCCCCACAGCACGTACGTCGGGCAGGTGGGCAGGCAGAACCCGCAGTGCACGCAGTCTCTGATCAGCTCGGGGTCCACGTCAGATGCCTCCCACGAAGCGGCCGGGGGACAGCCGGCGACCGGGGTCGAACCGCTCCTTGACCCGGCGCATCAGCGACAGCGCGCCGACACGCCCCCACCGGTCGAGGCGGCGCGCGGCCTCCGGGGGCGCGGCGAGCACGACCACGCGCGCCTGTTCGCCGAGGCCGGCGCGGAGCTGCGAGGTGAACCCGGCGACCAGCGCCGGTTCAGTGTCCGGCGGCAGGGCGATGTGCAGCACCTGTGCGGCGAGCGAGCCTCGAAGTACCGCCCGGAAGCCCGTGACCTGAGCCGCCTGCAAGAAGCCGAGGAAAGTCTCGGCCAGCCGGGAGGAGGCGTTCCTGACCTCCAGCAGGATCTCTCCGGCGTGCGGGGCCGCGGGCTTCGCACCGGGCGGCTCGGCGGCCCGCCCCGGCGGCTCGGGCAGGCGTCCCCACCACGGCGGCGGCTCCTCTGTCACCTCCGCCGTCTCGCCCATCAGTTCGCCCATCAGCCCGCACAGTGCTTTGGCCCGCTCGGCCGCGGCGGCGCCCTCGACCAGGACCGCGACTGTGCAGGGCCCCTTCACGTCGGGCCAGTCGATCTCCACGGCGCTCGGCTCCAGCTGCGACCCGGTCACGGCGGGGACCGCCGCCGCCAGAGATGCGGCCAGGTCCGTGGTGAGGGTCTCGAAGGTGAGGCCGTCCTCGTTCGTCCAGGTCCCGTCCGTCTCGGTCACCGGACGCTCGACGGTCGCCGTCACCCAGGCGCGGGCGGCGGGCAGCGGATGGAGGCGGAACGTCGCGTCCGCGATGATCCCGAGCGTGCCGTACGAGCCGGTGAACAGCTTGCCGAGGTCGTATCCGGCGACGTTCTTGACGACCTTCCCGCCCGACCTGGCGATCGTGCCGTCGGCGAGCACGACCGTGACGCCGATGAGCAGGTCGCGGGCCGTGCCGTACCGGAACCTGCGCGGCCCGGCGATCCCGGTGGCGAGCAGCCCGCCGACCGTGGTGCCGGGCACGGGCACGTCGAGCGCGAGCTCCTGGTTCTCCCCGGCGAGGGCGTCGGCCAGCGCCTCCAGGGTCACCCCGGCCTGCGCCCGCACGACCAGGTCGCCCGCAGTGTGCTCCAGCACCCGGTTCATGCGGGACAGGTCCACGAGCACGTCGCAGCGTTCGGGCCGGGCGCCCCAGTGCAGCTTGGTCCGGCCGCCGGTCGCGACGGCGGCCAGGTCGTGCGCGGCGCACGCCCGCATGACGGCCGCGATCTCCTCGGCCGACCCGGGCAGCGCCACCAGGCGCGGGCGCACGCCCGCGACCTCGTCCCCGTCGCCCGCCGCGCGGATTTCCACGCCCGTCGCGGCCAGCGCGTTCTCGGCGACGTCCATCAGAACTGCTCCGCCAGGCCGGCCTCCACCAGCGGGTGCGCGCCCCTGCGCACTCCCGGCGCCTCGCCGCACAGGCGCGGGGTGGGGAAGACCTTGCCGGGGTTGGCCAGCCCCCGGGGATCGAACGCGCACCGCACGAGTTGCATGGTGTCGAGGTCGTCCTCGGTGAACATCCGGGGCATGTAGCGGGCCTTGTCCACGCCGACGCCGTGCTCCCCGGTGATCGACCCGCCGTGCTCGACGCACAGGTCGAGGATGCGTCCGCTGACGGCCTCGGCGCGCTCGGGCTCGCCGGGTACGGAGTCGTCGAACAGCACGAGGGGGTGGAGGTTGCCGTCGCCGGCGTGGAAGACGTTGGCCACCCGGATCCCGTACTCCTCCTGCAGCCGGTCGATCCCCGCGAGCACGCGCGGCAGCGCGGTCCGCGGCACCACGCCGTCCTGCACGATGTACGCCGGGCTGATCCGGCCCACGGCGGCGAACGCCGACTTGCGGCCCTTCCAGATGGCCGCCCGCTCCTCGGCGGAGGCGGCCACCCGGATCTCGAAGGCGCCGCTGTCACGGCAGAGCCGTTCCACGGCGGCGAACTGGTGCTCCACCTCCGCGCGCGGCCCGTCCAGCTCCACCACCAGCACGGCTCCCGCTCCGGCGGGATAGCGGCAGTGGACGGCGGCCTCGGCCGCCTCGATCGCCAGCGCGTCCATCATCTCGATCGCGGCAGGGACCACGCCCGCCGCGATGATCGCCGACACCGCGCGGCCGCCGGCCTCGATGCCCGTGAAGGCGGCGAGCAGGGTCGTGACCGCCTCGGGCGCCCGCGACAGCCGTACGGTGATCCTGGTGGCGATGCCGAGCGTGCCCTCCGATCCGATGAACGCGCCGAGCAGGTCGTAGCCGGGGTCGTCGGCGGACAGCTCCACGATCTCCCCGTCCGGTGTCACGATCTCGGCGGCCAGGACGTGGTTGACCGTGAAGCCGTACTTGAGGCAGTGCGCGCCGCCCGAGTTCTCCGCCACGTTGCCGCCGATCGAGCAGACCTGCTGGCTGGAGGGGTCGGGGGCGTAGTAGTACCCCCGGTCGCGGACCGCCTCGGTGATCGCCAGGTTCGTCACGCCCGGCTCCACCACGGCCCGGCGGTTCGGGATGTCGATCTCGACGATCCGCCGCATGCGGGAGGTGACGATCAGTACGCCGTCCGTGCGGGGCAGGGCGCCGCCGGACAGGCCGGTGCCCGACCCCCGGGCGACGAAGGGCACGCCGTGCTCGCCGCACAGCCGCACCACCGCGGCGACCTGCTCGGCCGTCCCGGGCAGCACGACCACGCCGGGGGTCGCCCGGTGGTGGGTCAGCCCGTCGCACTCGTAGGTGCGCAGCCGTACGGGGTCGGTGATGACGGCGTCCGGCGGGAGCACGGCGGCAAGGCGCTCCGTCAGCCGTTCGAGCTCGGGCATCGGCCTCCCTTCATCTGCTCACGGCATGCGCGCGTACGCGGGAAGCGTGAGGAACTCCGCGAAGTCGTCGTCAAGGGCGACCTCCTTGAACAGGGCCATGGCCTGGGCGTAGAGCTTCTCGTCGTAGCCCGGCTCGGCGGCGATGCGGGCCAGCTCCTCCTCGATGATCCGCTCGACGAGCTCCCGTGTCACCACCGCGCCGGTGTCGGCCAGCGTGATGTCGTTGTGGATCCACTGCCAGACCTGCGAGCGGGAGATCTCGGCCGTCGCCGCGTCCTCCATCAGGTTGTGGATCGCCGCGGCGCCGTTGCCGCCCATCCAGGCCGCCAGGTAGCGCAGGCCGACGTCCACGTTGTTGCGCAGCCCGGCCTCGGTGATCTCGCCGGGGGTCTTGGACACCGCGAGTAGGTCCTCGGCCGTGACGTGGACGTCCTCGCGCAGCCGGTCGAGCTGGTTGGGCCGGTCGCCGAGCACGCCGTCGAAGACCTCGCGGCAGATCGGCACGAGGTCGGGGTGCGCCACCCAGGAGCCGTCGAAGCCGTCGCCGGACTCGCGGGTCTTGTCGGCCCGCACCTTCTCCAGCGCGACCTTGTTGACCTCGGGGTCGCGGCGGGAGGGGATGAAGGCCGCCATGCCGCCGATCGCGTGCGCGCCGCGCTTGTGGCAGGTGCGCACCAGCAGCTCGGTGTAGGCCCGCATGAACGGCGCGGTCATCGTCACCGCGTTGCGCTCGGGCAGCAGGAACTCCCGCCCCCGGGTGCGGAACTTCTTGATGACGCTGAACAGGTAGTCCCAGCGGCCGGCGTTGAGGCCCGCGGAGTGTTCCCGCAGCTCGTAGAGGATCTCCTCCATCTCGAACGCGGCGGGGTAGGTCTCGATCAGCACGGTCGCCCGGATCGTCCCGCGCGGGACGCCGAGCAGCTCCTGCGCGCGGACGAACACGTCGTTCCAGAGCCGCGCCTCCAGGTGCGACTCCATCTTCGGCAGGTAGTAGTACGGCCCGCGGCCCTTGTCGATCTGCCGCCGCGCGCAGTGGAAGAAGTAGAGCCCGAAGTCGAGCAGCGACCCGGACATCTCGGAGCCGTCCACCAGGATGTGCTTGTCCGGCAGGTGCCAGCCGCGCGGGCGGACCACGATCGTGGCCAGCTCCTCGTCCGGCCGCAGCGCGTACGTCTTGCCGCCGGACTCGAAGTCGATCGTACGGTCGAGGGCGTCACGCAGATTGAGCTGCCCGTTGACCGTGTTCTCCCAGGTCGGGGAGTTGGCGTCCTCGAAGTCCGCCAGCCAGACCTTGGCGCCGGAGTTGAGGGCGTTGATCGTCATCTTGCGGTCAACCGGACCGGTGATCTCGACTCTGCGGTCCTCCAGCCCCGGCGCGGGCGGGGCGACCCGCCACTCGGACTCGCGGACGTGAGCGGTCTCGGGGAGGAAGTCGAGCATGCCGCCCGCGGACAGCTCCTCCTGCCGCGCCCGCCGGGCGGCGAGCAGTTCCCTGCGCCTGGGGTCGAACTCGCGCTGCAAGGTGGCCACGAAGCCGAGGGCCTCGGGAGTGAGGATCTCGTCGAACCGGTCCAGCAGGGGGCCCTTGATCTCGACGCCTTCCGCCATTTTCCACCTTCCGGAAAAATAGTTCCTAATCGTGGAACTGACGCTACTTCAGGGGAGGTCCGGGGGTCAACGCGGGGCGGCTCGTCGGGGACGGCTCAGGGGATGCTGAGGGACTTCCCCGATGGGACACGGCGTACGCATCCCCGAGGATCGAGGACATGAGATACAAGACGTTGGCGGTCGCGGGGGCCGTCCTGGGGATGAGCCTCGCCGTCGCCGCCTGCGACGTTCGGCTCGACTTCGACGGGCAGCAGGCCGTGCAGTCCTACGACGTGACGGACAAGGTGACCGTCATCGACACCCGCACGGGGTCGGGCGACGTCGTGGTGAACGAGAGCGACAGGTCCGGCGTCCACGTCACCGAGACCCTGCACTGGCGTGGGGACAAGCCCGCGGACGGCCACTCCGTCGCCGGGGACACGCTCACGCTCGCCTACAAATGCCACAACTGCTCCGTGGACTACAAGGTGGAGGTGCCGCGCGGTCTCACCGTGAAGATCGACACCGGCTCGGGGGACATCACGCTGCGGAACCTGAGCGGGCAGGTCAACGCCTCCACCGGGTCGGGCGACGTCGACGCGCGCGGGCTCGCCGCCACCCAGGTGGGCACCCGCACGGGGTCGGGGGACATCACGCTCCGGTTCACCGTCGTACCCGACCAGGTGCAGGCGGTGACAGGGTCGGGCGACGGCCGGCTCTGGGTGCCGGACGGCGCCTACAACATCGACGCGTCGACCGGGAGCGGCGACCGCAGGATCGAGGTGGCGGACGACGACTCGGCGCCGCACGCGATCACGATCAGGACCGGATCGGGCGACGCCGAGGTGCACAAGCTGTGATTCCCGGGGCTACCGGGGTCGTCCGCGGTGGTCCGGCTCACGGGCGGGAGCGGCCCCGGGCCGGGGAGCGCCTCAGGCGAGCACGGGCTGGTTGGAACGGAAGACGCCGGCGGGGTCGCGGCGGCGCTTGATCTCGCGCAGCCGGGCCAGGGTGTCCGCGTCGAACGCGGAGGCGGCCTTCTCGTCGCCGTGCAGATAGGTGAAGGGCTTGCGGCCGGTCGTGTGCGGCGCCATCGTCCTGGCGATCTCCGCCAGCCTCGCGGCGACCGCCCGGCCGCCCTCCGGCGACATGACCGGCCCGATCATGCCCAGCAGGTACGGCTCCGCGACGGGTGCGGCCGCACCGCCGCCGGCGACGGGCCCGCTCAGCGCGCCGCCCAGATGGCGCACCTGCACCGTGGCCAGCGGAGCGATGCCGCCCACGGCCGCGAGCAGGTCGCCGGCCACGTCCTCGCCGAGCCCCGTCAGCAGCTCGCCGCGCCCCGCGCCGGGCACCGGCTGCGTCGGCTCGGCGCAGATGCCGCCCAGGGCGTCCGGTGCCATCGGGGCGCGGGTGTCGAGGATCACGCCGGGGACGTCCCCGAACCGCCGCAGCAGGCCGCGTCCCTCCTCCTCGCCGCCCAGGAACGTCGAGTCCACCGCGACCGCGGCGAGACCGCGCAGCGGCTCGGGGACCTGGGGCACCGGGGGGAACTTCACCATCGTGAACCAGGCGGTCAGCTCCACAGGCGCGGCGCCGGTGACCTCCCGGAAGGCGGCGAGCACCTCGGGCGCCCGCTCCGCGGGCCACAGCATGCGCCCGCCGTACAGCAGGGGCGCCGGGTGCAGGTCCAGCTCCATCGCCGTCACCAGGGCGAAGTCGCCTCCGCCGCCGCGCAGCGCCCAGAACAGGTCCGGGTCGGAGTCCGCCGTCACCCGGGCCTCCACGCCGTCGGCGCCCACCACCTCGAAGGCCCTTACGGCGCCGGCCGCCCAGCCGTGCCTGCGGGCGAACCAGCCGAGCCCGCCGCCGAGCGTGTAGCCGGTGACGCTGACGACGGGGGAGCTGCCGGGCAGTCCGGTCAGCCCGTGCTTGCCGGCCGCGGTCAGCAGCTCGCCCCACTGCACGCCGGCCTCGACGCGGGCGGTCCGCCGCTCCGGCCGCACCTCGACGCCGCGAAGCCGCCCGGTGCGCACCAGGATCGTCCCGTCGAGGCGGGCCGACGCGCCGTGCCCGCTCGGCTGCGCGGCCACGGCGAGACCGGCGAGCCTCGCGTATCGGACCACGGCGGCCGCGTCCGCCGCATCCTCGATCTCCACGACCGCCCGCACGCGCTGGTCCACCGCCCGATTCCAGGGCAGCCGGGCCGCCTCGAAGGCGTCGTCGCCGGGCACGAGCACCCGTCCGCGCACCGTACGCCGCAGATCGGTTTCCAAGGTCGACACGATTTCCTCCCGCTTCACACTCACTGATCGCTCCACATCCTGGTGCGGGCGGTTTGCGGTGGATTAGTAATCGACTAGGAGTCCGCTAGTCGTGCGGCCGACAAGCCGGGCAATACGCTCAAGCCGGGCAATACGCTACGGATCGAAATCCCCGCGTCCAGAGGAACCATGGAATTCCGCCTGTTCGGCCCGCTCGAGGTCATCGACCCGGCCGGTCGTGTCATAGATCTCGGCACGCCGAAGCAGCGAGCGGTGCTGGCCATGCTCGCCCTGGAGCCCGGACGGGTCGTCTCACTCGACCGCCTCATCGACGAGCTGTGGTCGGGCGAGGCGCCCTCCAGCGCCACCGGCACCCTGCAGGCCTACATCTCCCAGCTCCGCCGGGCGCTGGAGCCGGGGAGGCCGCCGCGCACGCCGCCGAAGGTCCTGCTCACCCGCGAGCCGGGGTATCTGCTCGCCGTCGCCCCCGGCCAGGTGGACCTGGTCCGCTTCGCCGCGCTGGCCGAGGACGGCCGCCGGTCGCTCGCCCGCGGCGAGCCCGCCGCGGCGGCCGATCTGCTGCGCCGCGCCCTGGAGACATGGCGGGGCGAACCGCTCGCCGAGTTCGCCGCGTACGAGTTCGCGCAGCCGGTCGTGGCGCGGCTGACGGAGCTGCGGGCCTCGGCCACCGAGGACTGGTTCGAGGCCCGGCTGGCCACCGGTGAGGGCGGCTCGTGCGTGCCCGGCCTGGAGAGCGCGGTGGCCGGGCAGCCGTACCGGGAACGGTCGTGGGCGCTGCTCGTCCGGGCGCTCTACCGCGCGGGACGGCAGGCCGACGCGCTGGCCGCGCTGCGCAGGGTGCGCACGCTGCTCGCCGACGAGCTGGGCCTGGAGCCCGGCCCCGAGCTGCGGCGGCTGGAGCAGGCGGTGCTCGGCCAGGCGCCCGGCCTGGAGACGCCCCCGGCCGCCGCGGAGCACGGCACGGACGGCGTCCCCGGCGCTCCGGTCGTCCCGGACGACCGGACCGTGCCGGACGCCGCCGGGGATGCGCCTGCCGTGCCTGCGGAGGCCGGGCGGACGTTCCACGCCGGCGGCCTGATCGCCAGGCGCGAGCAGCTCCAGCGGGCCGCCGAGCGCCTCGCGTTGGCGCGGCGCGGGCGAGGTGGAGTGCTGCTCGTGTCCGGCGAGGCGGGCATCGGGAAGACCAGCCTCGCCGAGGCCGTCGCCGACGAGGCGTCCGCGCTGGGGATGGCGGTCGCCTGGGGCCGGTGCGCCGAGGACACGGGCGCGCCCGCCTTCTGGCCGTGGCTCCAGGTGCTGCGGGACCTCGCGCCGCCGGAGACCGGGCCGTACGGGACCGCGTCGTACGTAGGCGGGCCGGGCGGCGGACAGGACGTGGCCCGGGCGCTCGCGGCCCTGTCGGGGGTCGCGGAGCCGGAGACCGCGGACGCGAGGCACGGGCTTCCGGGGCATGGGCTTTCAGAGCATGGGCCTTCGGGACACGGGCTTTCGGGACACAGCGCGGCGCTGTTCGCGCTGCACGAACGGGTGACGGGCGCGCTGATCGCGGCCGGACCGGCGCTCGTCGTGCTGGACGACCTGCACTGGGCGGACGCCGCGTCGCTGCGGCTGCTGGCCTTCGCGGCCGGGGCGCTGCACCGCGCGCCGGTGCTGGTGCTGGCCACGATGCGGCCGGAGCCGGGAGGCGAGCCCGACCAGCTCCGCGAGACCTCGGCCGCGCTCGCCCGCGAACGCGGCGCGGAGCGCCTCACGCTGCCGCCGTTCACCCGGGAGGACGTGGCCGCCTACCTGGCCGGGCGCGACCTGCCGGACGCGCGGCTCGCCGCGGTGCTCTTCGAGCGGACCGGCGGCAACCCCTTCTATCTGGGCGAGCTCGTCAGGCTGCTGGACAGCGAACACCGTCTCGACGCGGCCTCCGCGGGGGTGCCCGAGGGCGTGCGCGAGGTGATCGGCCGCCGGGTGGCCCGCCTGCCCGAGGAGACCCGCGCGCTGCTCGGCGCGGCGGCCGTCCTCGGCCGCGAGGTGAGCCTCGACGTGCTGGAGGCCGCCTGCGGCACCCCGGCGGAGGAGGTCATGGCGCTGCTCGAACCGGCCGTGGCCACCGGGCTGCTGGCCGAGGTCCCGGACGGCTTCGACTACCGCTTCTCCCACGCCCTCGTCCGCGACGCCCTCTACACCGATCTCGGCCGGGTGCGCCGGGCCCGGCTGCACCTGCGCACCGGCGAGGCCCTGGAGACGCTCGCGGGCGTCGAGCCGTCGGTCCTCGCCCACCACTTCGGGATGGCGGCCAGGGCGGGCGGCGCGGCCAAGGCCGTGGAGTATGCGGTGCGCGCCGCCCGTCAGGCCGCCGCCCAGTGCGCGTACGACGAGGCGGTCGACTGGTGGGGCAGGGCCCTGACCGCGCTCGGCCCGGCCGACGCGGCCCGGCGCTGCGCCCTGCTCGTGGGCTTCGGCGAGGCGCTGCGGACCGTGGGCGACGTCGACCGGGCCAGGTCGGTGCTGGAGGAGGCCATCGCCCTGGCCGCCCGGATCGGGGAGCGGGCCACGCTGATCGAGGCCTTCACCGTGTTCGGCGGGCTGTCGGTGTGGAACTGGCGCCACTACGGCGTGGTGGACGAGGAGATGGTCGCGCTGCTCGAAGGGCTGCTGGCCGAACCGGCCGGCGACGCGGAGCGGGCCACCCTGCTCGGCACCCTCGGGCTCGAGCTGTACTACTCGCCGCGCCGTGCGGAGGGGGAGCGGCTGGCGGCCGAAGGCGTGCGGCTGGCCCGCCGCGCCGGCGACCCCCGGCTGCTGGCCCGCTCCCTCAACAACTACCTCGTGGCCGCATGGGTGCCGGAGCGCGAGGAGGAACGCCGCCACGCCGTCGAGGAGATGCTCGCCCTCCCCCTGGATGCGTCCGCCGAGGCCGTGGCCCGGATCTTCCGCATGGCCAACCTGCTCAGGGCGGGCGAGCTGGACGAATGGGACCGCGACCTCGCCCGCTGCCGGCGCCTGGTGGAGCTGATCAGGCGCCCCGAGCTGACCGGCATGGCGGGCATCGCCGAGGCCGCCGGCCGTACGATCCGGGGCGACTGGGCCGAGGCCGAGCGGCTCGCCGCGGAGTTCACCGCGCTGATCGAGGACTTCAGCATGTGGGGGCTCGACTATCCCGGCCTGATCACCCTGTACACCTGCAGGCGGGGCCAGGGCCGGGTGGCGGAGCTGGCCGACCGGCTCGTGTCCCGCGCCCACGACGCCGACATGGTCCCGCTGCGGCCCGTCGCCGTGCTCGCCGCCCTCGACGTCGGCGACACGGCTCTCGCCCGCAGGCTCGTCGACCGGTGGGGCACCCGGGTCCCCCCGGACTGGACCGCCGAGTTCCTCACCGTCGTGTGGGGTTACGTCGCCGCCCGGCTCGGCACGCCCGATCCCGCCGCCCTGCTCCGGACGCTCACGCCGTACGCGGAGCGACTCGTGGTGAGCGGCATGGGCGGCGCCGGATGGGGGTCGACGCACCTGGTCCTGGCCGAGCTGGCAGCCGCGACCGGCGAGCGCGGCCTCGCCCTGCGCCACGCGCGCCGGGCCCACGAGACCCACCTGCGCCTGGGGCTGGACCACTGGGCGGGGGAGAGCGCGCGCCTCCTCGCCGAACCGGAGTGAGCCGGACCGGAGTGAGCCGGGCGGGACGGATGAGCCGCCGTCACCCGAGGACGGGGTAGTTTCCGAGGATCACGCCATGCGGGTCACGGCGGCGCTTGACCTCGCGCAGGCGGGCCAGGACCTCGGCCGGGAAGGCGGACGCCGCGGGCTCCCCGTGGCCGAGGAAGGTGAGGGGCTTGCGGCCGGTCGAGACCCCCGCCACCGCGTCCGCGACGGCCGACTGCCGCCGCCGGATCGCCTCCTCCATGCCGGGCGCCACGAGCACGCCGAGCGTGCTCAGCAGGTAGGGCTCCGCGATGTGCCCGCAGGCTCCGCCCTTCTCGTCGACCTGGGCGAGCGCCCCGCCGAGGTGGCGGATCTGCACGTATGCGAGTGGCGCGATGGTGCCGGGCCCGGCGGCGGCCAGCATCGCCGCCGCGTCGGCGTCGCCGAGCCCGGTGAGCAGCTCGGAACGCAGCAGTGCGGGCGTCGGGTCGGTCGGCTCCGCGCAGATGTCCGCCAGTTTCGCCACCGGCATCCGGCCGCGCGTGTCGAAGACAGGCTCGGGAATCCGGTCGAACCGGTGCAGCAGGGCCCGCGCCTCGTCCGGGTCGCCCAGGTAGGTGACGTCGATCGTCACGGCCGACAGGCCGCGCAGCGGCTCGGGCAGTTCGGGCAGCGGCGGGAACTGCAACAGGTGGAACCAGACCGTCAGCTCCTCGGGCGCCACGGCCGTGGTGGCGCGGAAGGCGGCCAGCACCTCCGCCGCCCGCTCGGCCGGCCACAGGATCCGCCCGCCGTACAGCACCGGCGCCGGGTGCAGGTCGAACTCCATCGCGGTCACCACCGCGAAGTCGCCCCCGCCGCCGCGCAGCGCCCAGAACAACTCGGGGTCGCTGCCGGCCGTGACGGTCGTCTGCTCGCCTGAGGCGTCTACGACCTCGAACGCGCGCACGCTGTCGGCGGCGAAGCCGTACCTGCGCCCGAACCAGCTCAGGCCCCCGCCCAGCGTGAATCCGGTGGCGCTGACGACCCCCGTGCTGCCCGCCAGAGGCGCCAGCCCGTGCTCACCCGCCGCCGTGAGCACATCGCTCCACGGGACGCCGGCCTCCACCCGGGCCACCCGTTCCGCCGGCCGTACGGTCAGGCCGCGCATCGCACCCGTGCGCAGCAGGATCGCGTCGTCGAAGGCCGCCGGGGCGTGCCCGTTCGGCTGGGTGGCGACGCGCAGCCCGGCGAGGCCCGCGTAGCCGACCACGGCCGCGACGTCGTGCGCGTCCCGCGCCTCGACGACCGCCGCGACCCGCTGGTCGACGGCCATGTCCCAGGGGCGCCTGCTCTCGTCGAAGCCCTCGTCGCCGCGCACCAGTACCCGGCCGCGCACCACCCGGCGTAGATCGGCGCCGAGCGCCCTGATCGGGTCCATCTCTTCCCTCCACATCGTGGGTTCTCCTGCGCGACCACCGTGGAACACGGGGATCGGAGCGCGTATGAGCGCGGCTTGGAGACCGTTCAAGTCGCGCCCAAGTGGACCGTTCCGGTGGGGGTCGTCCCGGCTCTACGCTTGCCGCAGCGATAAGAGGGGTTTTGGTCATGAACACGCTGTCCTTCCGGCTGCTCGGCCCTTTCGAGGTCACCGGCGGCGACGGCCGCGTCATCGACCTCGGCCCGCGCAAGCAGCGCGCGGTGCTCGCCGTCCTCGCCCTGGCGCCCGGCAGGATCGTCTCTCTCGACCGGCTGATCGACGAGCTGTGGGCGGACGAGCCGCCCTCCAGCGCCACCGCGACGCTGCAGTCGTACGTCTCCAACCTCCGCAAGGCGCTTGAGCCCGGACGCCGGCCGCGCACGCCCCCCGCTGTGCTGCTCACGCGCGAGCCCGGCTATCTGCTGTCCGTCGCGCCCGGCCAGGTCGACCTCGTACGCTTCGTCTCCTGGGTGGAGGACGGCCGCAGGGCGCTCGCCCGGCGCGAGTACGCCGCGGCGCGCGGGTTGATCGATCGGGCGCTGGAGACGTGGCGGGGCGAGCCGCTCGCCGAGTTCGCGGCCTACGAGTTCGCCCAGCCCGTCATCGCCCGTCTGACCGAGCTGCGGGCGGTGGCGGTCGAGGACCGGTTCGAGGCCAGGCTCGCCACGG
This sequence comes from Microbispora sp. H10836, assembly GCF_012999525.1. Taxonomy (NCBI): domain Bacteria; kingdom Bacillati; phylum Actinomycetota; class Actinomycetes; order Streptosporangiales; family Streptosporangiaceae; genus Microbispora; species Microbispora sp. H10836. The sequence goes on along the minus strand of NZ_JABBWU010000001.1, from coordinate 743,079 downwards.
GTGACGGGCCCTCGTGCGTGGCCGACCTGGAGCGGCTGGTCGAGGCGCACCCGTACCGCGAACGGCTGTGGAGCCTGCTCGTCCTCGCCCTCTACCGGTCGGGCAGGCAGACCGACGCGCTCGGTGCGCTGCGCCGGGTGCGCGCCCTGCTCGCCGAGGAGATGGGCCTGCAGCCCGGCCCCGAACTGCGGCGGCTGGAGCAGGCCGTGCTGGAGCAGTCGCCGTCCCTGGACGCGCCCTTCGAAGCGCCTGTCGTCGCGCGGGAGGCCGTCGTCCCACCGGCGGAGGAGAGGTCCCTCCCGGCGCCCGAGCCGCCGCCGTCCGCGGCCCCCGTCGCGCGCAGGCACGAGCTCGCCCGCGTCGCCGAACGGCTCGGCGGCGTACGGCGGGGCCGCGGCGGCGTGCTGCTGGTGACCGGCGAGCCGGGGATCGGCAAGACCAGGCTGGCCCAGCTCGCCGCGGAGGAGGCGGAGGCGCGCGGCGTCGCCGTCGTCTGGGGCCGCTGCGTGGAGGCCGAGGCGGCGCCGCCGTTCTGGCCCTGGCTGCAGGCGCTGCGCGAGCTGGGGGAGCGGGGCCGGGCGGCGGCGCGGCTCCTCGCGGGCGAGGGCGGTGCCGCCGCCGATCCGGAGGCCGCGCTCTTCGAGCTGTACGAGGGCGTGCTGGCCGCGCTCGCCCGGTCAGGCACGCCGACTCTGGTGGTGCTGGACGACCTCCACGCGGCGGACGCCGCCTCGCTGCGGCTGCTCGCCTTCCTCGCGGCCGAGCTGCACCGCAGGCCCGTCCTGGTGCTGGCCACCGTACGGCCGGAGCCGGGCAGGGAGCCCGAGCGGCTGCGCGACACCCTCGCCGCCCTCACCCGTGAGCCCGGCACCGAGCGCCTCACCCTCGCGCCGTTCACCGCGGAGGAGGTCGGCGCGTTCCTGCGGCGGCACGACCTGACCGACCCGGCGCTCGCCGAGGTGCTCTATCGGCGTACCGGCGGAAACCCCTTCTACCTCGGCGAGCTGCTGCGGCTGCTGGGCAGCGAGCACCGGCTCGACGCCGCGTCGCTGGGTGTGCCCGAAGGCGTCATGGAGGTCATCGAGCGGAGGGTCGCGCGGCTGCCCGACCCCACGAGGGACCTGCTGCGCCGCGCCGCCGTCCTGGGCCGCGACGTCAGCCTCGACGTTCTGGAGGCGCTCACGGAGACCCATGCCGAGGAGGTGATGTCGCTGCTGGAACCCGCCGTCGCCGTCGGCGTCCTCGCCGAGGCGCCGGGAGGCTTCGACTACCGCTTCTCGCACGCGCTAGTGCGTGACGCGCTCTACGCCGGGCTCGGCCGCCTGGAGAAGGCAAGGCTCCACCTGGGCGTGGCGGAGGCCCTGGAGTCCCTGCCGACGGCGCCGCCCGGCGGCGACGGAGCGGCGCGCCTGCCCGTCCTCGCCCACCACTTCGCCATGGCAGCGCGGGTCGGGGGAGCGGACAAGGCCGTCGCCTACGCCGCCAGGGCGGCCAGGCAGGCGACCGCGCAGCGCGCGTACGACGAGGCGGTCGAGCTGTGGGACAAGGCGCTGCTCGCCCTCGGCAGGCGCGACCCGGCCAGGCGGTCCCGCCTGCTGATCGAACTGGGCCGGTCGCTGCGCGTCACCGGGGACGCCGTGCGGGCACAGGCGGCACTCGAGGAGGCCATCGCGCTGGCGGAGGACACGGGCGACCGGACGGCCCTGGTGGAGGCCCTGGCGGTGTTCGGCACTCTCAGCGTCTGGAACTGGCGGTCGTACGGAGTGGTCGACGACCACACGGTCGCCCTCATCGAGAACCTGCTGGCGGGCCCGCTGGACGACGCCCACCGGGCGGCACTGCTCGGCACTCTCGGCATCGAGCTCAACTACGGGCCTCGCCGGGCGGAAGGCGAGGCGATGGTGGTGGAGGCCGTGGAGATCGCCCGGAGGATAGGCGACCCCGCCCTGCTCCTCCAGGTGCTCAACAACTACATGATCGCGTCCTGGGTGCCGGAGCGGGAGAACGAGCGCCGCCGCGCCGCCGAGGAGATGCTCGCGGTGCCCGAGCTTCCCGCCGCGGCTGAGATCGTGGGCCGGGTACGCCGGATGTCGTGCCTGTTCAGGGCGGGGGAGCTGGCCGAATGGGACCGGGATCTGGCCCGCGCGGAGCATCTGCTGCAGGAGGTCAGAAGCTCTGAGCTGACGGCCATGGTGCGCATCGCCCAGGCCGCGCGGCTGACCCTGGAGGGCCGCTGGGACGAGGTCGAAGACCTCGTCGGCGAGCTCGGCGAAATCTTCGGCGACAGCAGCATGTGGGGCCTGGGCGTCGTGCGGCCGACGATGCTCTACACCTGCCGGCGGGGACAGGGCAGGGTCGCCGAAATCCTCGAAGAGGTCATCACGACGGCGTCGCAGCCGCAGAACGACCCGCTACGTCCCATAGCCGTGCTCGCGGCGCTCGACGTGGGCGATCGCGAGCTGGCCGAAAGCCTGATCGCCCGATGGGGCACGACGATCCCCGACGACTGGTCGGGGGAGTTCGTCGCCGTCATCTGGTCGTACGTGGCGGCTCAGCTCGGCGTCCCCGATCCCTCGCGCCTTTACGACATGCTGGCGCCCTACGGGGACCGGCTGGCCCTGCACGGCCATGGCACGGCCGGCTGGGGCTCCATCCACCAGGCGCTGGCGATGCTCTCGGTGGCGATGGGCGACCGGGAACGGGCCCTCGACCACGCCCGCCGGGCCCACGAGATCCATCTCCGCCTGGGGCTGGACCACTGGGCGGGGCAGAGCGCGCGACTCCTGGCCGAACTGCGCGTATAAGGGGGTGCGTACGTCCCGGGGTCGTGTCACCATCGACGGAAGGCATCCGGAGGCCGGGAAGGCATCGGGGTGTCCGACTGTTCTGTCTAGTAGAGATGACATATATGCGAAACGAGCCCGAAGACCTCGCCATGGGCGATTACGAACTGGAAGAGCGCCAGGCGCTCCGCCGCGTAGCGGGTCTGTCGACAGAGCTCGAAGACATCACCGAAGTCGAATACCGGCAGCTCCGGCTGGAGCGTGTCGTCCTGGTGGGCGTCTGGGCGGGCGGCACCGCGCTGGACGCGGAGAACTCGCTGCAGGAACTGAAGCTCCTGGCCGAGACCGCCGGTTCCCAGGTGCTGGAGGGTCTGATCCAGCGCCGTGACCGGCCCGACCCCGCCACCTACATCGGATCGGGCAAGGCGGTCGAGCTGCGCGACATCGTGGCCGCCAGCGGCGCCGACACCGTGATCTGCGACGGCGAGCTGACCCCCGGCCAGCTCCGCCAGCTCGAAGAGGTCGTGAAGGTCAAGGTCATCGACCGGACCGCGCTGATCCTCGACATCTTCGCGCAGCACGCCAAGAGCCGCGAGGGCAAGGCGCAGGTCGAGCTGGCGCAGCTGCAGTACCTGCTGCCGCGCCTGCGAGGCTGGGGTGGCAACCTGTCGCGCCAGGTCGGCGGTCGCGCCGCGGGCGGCGTCGGCATCGGCGGCCGCGGCCCCGGTGAGACCAAGATCGAGCTGGACCGGCGGCGGATCCGCGAGCGGATGGCCAAGCTGCGGCGACAGATCAAGGAGATGTCGACCGCCCGGCAGACCATGCGCCACCGCCGGCAGGCCCGCGAGGTGCCCGCCGTGGCGATCGCCGGATACACCAACGCCGGCAAGTCGTCGCTGCTCAACCGGCTGACCGGCGCGGGGGTGCTCGTCGAGGACGCGTTGTTCGCGACCCTCGATCCCACCGTGCGCAGGGCGCGCACGCCCGAGGGCCGCCTGTTCACGCTGGCCGACACGGTCGGTTTCGTACGGCACCTGCCCCACCAGCTCGTCGAGGCGTTCCGCTCGACGCTGGAGGAGGTGGCCGACGCCGACCTGATCCTCCACGTGGTGGACGGGTCGCACCCCGACCCCGAGTCGCAGATCGCGGCCGTCCGCGAGGTGCTGGCCGAGATCGAGGGCGCGCGGGACATCCCGGAGATCGTGGTCGTCAACAAGGCCGACGCCGCCGACCCGGTGGTGCTGACCCGGCTGACGATGAAGGAACGGCACAGCATGGTCGTCTCCGCCCGCACCGGGGCCGGGATCGGCGAGCTGATGTCGATGATCGAGCGTGAACTTCCCCGCCTCGACCACGAGGTCAGGATGCTGGTGCCGTACGACAGGGGCGACCTGATCGCGCGGGCGCACAGCGAGGGCGAGGTCCTGTCGCTCGAGCACACCGGTGACGGCACGATCCTGCACGCCCGGGTCTTCGCCGGCCTGTACGCGGAGCTGGACCGGGTGGCGAAGCCCGTCGAGACCGTCTGAACCGTCTGACGCCTGCCAGCGGCGGGTCACCTTCCGCGTGTCGGTGGCCCGCCAAGGGTTGCCCTTGCTACGATAAGGAAAGCCTAATGGGACCTTATTGTGTGGGTAACAACATGACTCCAGGCAGTGCGGTCACCCTTTCCAAGGCGTTCGCGGCCATCGGATCGGCGTCGTCGATCCTGATCTCGCCGCAGCGTGTGAGACGACTGATGCGCGGCGATGCGCATGATACCGGCGTGCGTTTCTGTCGCTAACCCTGTACATCCGGCCCACCTGTGAAATAACGTAACTGAACTGAATCGCCCGGGTTCGAGATCCCGGCGGTAGGGTCATCGCACAACATCGGTGCGCGATGAGGCAGGAGACCCCCCAATGACGTCCGGACGCGCAGCGGACCCGGCGGGCCAGGCGCCCGCAGGCGGGGGCCGTTCGCCGTCCACGGATGTTTCGCAGGTGGTCGCATGACCGTTCGCCTTCTCACCAACATCGGCCGGCTCTGGACCGGGCACGATGTGTGCAGCAACGCCGCGATCCTGGTGCACAACGACCGCATCGCGTGGGTCGGCCGCGCCGCCGACCTCCCCCAGAGCGTTCCCGGCGTCGTGGACGACATCGTCGACGTCGACCATGTGGAGAACCTCGGCGGAGCGCTCGTCACGCCCGGCCTCATCGACGCGCACACCCATCCCGTGTACGCGGGCAACCGGTACGCCGAGATGGCGATGCGCTCCGGCGGCTCCAGTTCGTCGGCCATCGCGGCGGCGGGCGGCGGCATCGGCTCGACCGTCACCGTGACCCGCGGCACCGACCCCTGGACCCTGTGCAACGGTGTGCGGGAGCGGCTGCGCGAGTGGCTGCTCGGCGGCACGACGACCGTCGAGGCCAAGACCGGCTACCACCTGACCCGCGACGGCGAGCTGGCCGACGTGCGGCTGCTGCGCGAGCTCGAGAAAGAGCCGATGATGCCGCGGGTCCACGTCACGTTCCTGGCCGCCCACGTGGTGCCGCCGGAATACTTCGGCCGCCAGCGCGACTACGTCGAGGCCGTGGCCTCCTGGTGCGCGGACGCCGCCGGCGCCGGGGCCGACAGCGTGGACGTCTACTGCGACGACGGCCACTTCACCGCGGAGGAGGCCCGCTGGGTGCTGGCCTCCGGCCGCAACGTCGGCCTGCTGCCGCGCATCCACGCGGGCGCCTACAACCGGCGCGGCGCCGTCCAGCTCGCGGCCGAGATGGGCTGCGCCTCCGCCGACCTGCTCCACCACGCCTCGGACGAGGACATCGCGATGATGGCGAGGTACGGCGTGCCCGCCGTCGTCTGCCCCGGTGCCGCGCTCCAGGTGGGCCACCTCCCGCCGGTGCGCCGGATGCTGGCCCAGGGCGTCCCGGTCGCGCTCGGCAGCGACCACAACCCCGGCCACTGCGGCATCACCTCGATGTCCCTGGTCATCAGCCTGGCGGTGGCGGCGTTCGGCATGAGCGTCGGAGACGCCCTGCGGGCCGCGACTCTCGGCGGCGCCCAGGTCCTCGGCGCTCCCGACCGCGGCATCCTCGCGCCCGGCCGTCTCGCCGACATCGTCCAGTGGGACGCCGACCACGAGGGTGCGTTCGCCTGGTCGTTCGGCCTCAAGCCGCGTCGCGTGTGGCGGGGTGGAGTCCCCGTCCAGTGACGCCCCCGCTCGGCCCTCGCCGGGCCTTCCGGCCGCGGCGGTCGTAGATCCGCGCCGCGCGCCGTTTCCGTGAGGCCGCGGCACGCGGTTCATGCGACGTTTCGGGCGTGTCAGGCGATGTCCGAGTTCACGAAGAGGTTGCCGGGCGATCAGTGCTGGGTAATCTCGCGGTATGTCACCATCTGTCGCTGTCGTCACCGATTCCACGGCGTACCTCGGTGCCGAGGCGACCGGCAGGTGGAACATCACCGTCGTACCGGTTCAGGTGCTCCTGGGGGATCGCGAGATCGACGACGTGACCCCGTTCGACGCCGGTCTTCTCACGCACGCGCTCAAGGACCGCTCGCCCATCGTCACCTCGCGCCCGGCCCCCGAGCGCTTCGCGGACGCCTATCGGCGGGCCGCGGCGAACGGCGCCTCCGCGATCGTGTCCGTACACCTGTCCGGCGCGCTGTCCGGCACCGCGGACTCCGCGCGTCTCGCCGCGGGTGAGTCCTCCGTTCCGGTCGAGGTCGTCGACAGCGGATCGGTGGCCATGGGGCTCGGCTTCGCCGTGCTGGCCGCCGCGCGGGCGGCCACGGCGGGAGCCCCGGCCGCCGAGGTGGCCGCCGTGGCCCGGCGGCGGGCCGCTGCCACCAGCACCTTCTTCTACGTCGAGACGCTCGACTACCTCCGTCGCGGCGGCCGCATCGGCCGGGTGACCAACCTCCTGGGGTCGGCGCTGTCGATCAAACCGCTGCTGCGCATGGCGGACGGCGAGATCGGTGTGCTGGAGAAGGTGCGCACCGCGAGCCGCGCCCTCGCCCGACTGGAGGACCTGGCTGTCGAGGCAGCCGGGGACCGGCCGGTCGACGTGGCCGTGCAGCATCTGATGGCGGCCGAGCGGGCCGAGGTGCTCACGAAGGAGCTGACGGCGCGGCTGCCCAGGCTCGTACGGCTGTGGGTGGCCGAGATCGGACCGGTCCTCGGCGCCCACGTCGGCCCCGGCATGCTCGGGGTCACCGTCGCCCCCGTGGACTGAGCCCCTCGATACAGGCGGTGCGTCCGTACACCGGCTATGGACCTACGGCCGAGACGGGTGAGGGCGCACTGAGTTCGACGAACGTGTCGGGCACTGCTCAGCCTGTCCAAGTCCTGGGCTGCGCGGATAGGAGATCTCGAAGAAATCGAGGTGGCTACCCCGGTCACGAATGCCGCAACCCGTAAACCCGTTGTCGCGCTATTGACGCATGCAGTATCAAAGATATTGCTGCCATGCCGCGGAAGGATGCACAGAATTTGCCCAGGGATGGGCGACTGAGGCGTTACCCACAACTAGCGTCGGCAGTTGGCGGACGTATGGAGCTGTTCGGAAAGCGTTCTCGAACCGAAACGTCAGGTCCGTACGCCGGAAAAAGTGGAGCGCAACCCGGAGGTGACTCCGATGTTCAGAAAGACTCTCGCGGCTTGCGCGTTAGCGGCTTCGGCTTGCATCCCAGCGACGGTACAAGCCGCGCCTGCCCACGCGTCCCTGGTCGTACAGCAGGGCGGCGACGGTCAGCAGCAACAGCAGCAGGACGACGGTCAGCAGCAACAGCAGCAGGGCGGCGACGGTCAGCAGCAACAGCAGCAGGGTGGCGGCCAGCAGCAACAGCAGCAGGGTGGCGGTCAGCAGCAACAACAGCAGGGGTGAGAACTGAACCATCTGCCTCACAAGAAAGGAACTCTTGTGGGGCATTTCCTTTGTGCCGGCAGTCCGGCCGTAGATTGAGATCTCGCTTCCAGGCAGGCGTAGAGACGCGTACGGCCACTGTTGTGCTGACGATTGAGAATCGAGCGGTGGCCGCGGACAAGCCCGGGCCCGGATCGGTCATCACCGGCGGAATGCCGTTCACGAGCCGTGATCAGGATCTATGGCTGGGGTGTTGGCCGCACAGCCCGCACGGAATCCCCACGCCTCGCGGCAATAAGGGCTGATCCTGATCAATCCCGGCAAACCAGAGATACCCGATGAGCCGCCCAGGCGCCCATAGCTGGCCTGGCCTGACCTACCTCCATGCGCCTCACGCTGTTTCCACAGAATTCCGTTCGGGACCGGCCGGGGTCACGGTGTGTGCCTAACGTGCTTGACGTGCGAAGCAAGGAGTCTCGCGGTGCCGTACGCGGCGTCGTCGCCGGCGAGTCCCGCCTGCGCGGGCTGCTGCGTCCGTTCGACCCGGTTCCCCCGTCCGCCCGCCTGCGGTCGGCGCCGTCCCCGCCGGGGCCGCCGCCCTCGTTCGGCGCTCCCCACCCCGTCCGTACGGAGACCCGCGTGCCGGGCCGTCAGCCTGAGGAGGCTGAGGACGGTCTTGACCACGGGGAGCTTTCCGGCCTGCCCGAGGAGGTCGCGGATCGGTGGGAAGCACGCGCGGACGGACCGGAGACCTCCGCGCGCGACCTGCGAACGTTCGGACGGGCGGCTCTCGGCCGGGCCCTGCCACGGCTCGACCCGGGCATGCCGGGGCTACGGGTGCTGGTGGCCGCCGGGCTGCTCGCCGCGATCGTCACCGGGATCCTGGTCTGGCGGTCGAGGCCGGTGGCCGAGCCGATCGCCCCGCCGCTCCCGGCCGCCGCGGTTCAGGACCTCCGCCCCGCCGCCGACTCCGCGGGCGGCCCCGGGGCTGCGCCGGGTCCGGCGTCCCACGCGCCGGATCCCGCCAACGCTGCCGGGCCGGGCGCGAGGGCCTACGTGCCGGGATCCGGCGGCACCGCGGTCCCATCCGGCGCATCGGCTCAGGTCGTGGTGTACGTGACGGGCAAGGTCCGCGACCCGGGGGTGTACGTTCTCGCGTCCGGCTCGCGGGTCGCGGACGCGATCGAGGCCGCAGGGGGTCTCCGGAAGGGCGCGAAGCCCGGCGGAATCAACCTGGCCCGGCGGGTGGTGGACGGTGAACAGATCGCCGCCGGAAGCCCGGTGACGGCCGGGATGGATCCCGCCTCGGGTGCCGCGCCGGGGACACCGGGAGCCGGGGTGGTGAACCTCAACACCGCCACAGCCGAGCAGTTGGACGCGCTGCCCGGGATCGGCGGCGTGATCGCGCAGCGGATCGTCGGCTACCGGGACGCCCACGGGGGTTTCCAGAGCGTCGACCAGTTGAAGGAGGTTCCCGGAATCGGAGACAGGAAGTTCGCCGAGATGCGCGACAAGGTCTCCGTGTGATCGCCGTCGACCGGCACGGACGGCCATCACGAGAGCGGGCAGGTCGAGCCGGCCGCCGGAACCGGCCGGCTTCGACGGCGGCGCGCATGGGAACGCCCGGCTCCGGTGCCGTTCCGGACAGAGCGAGTGCGGGGGACGGGATGAGGGCGGGGAGCCCAGGCCCCGCGGGTTACGACGGGCTGGGGCATGAGCCGGGGGGTTACGCGCCGGGGCGCGAGGAACAGTGGCGCGAGGAGCAGCGGCGCGAGGAACAGTGGCGCGGTAGGGCGGGGCCCGGCCCGGCGGCACTGGCCGCTCCAGCGGCGGCTGCGTGGCTCACCGCTCTCGTAGTGCTGGGCTGCCCCGCCGTCGCCGGAGCCGCCGTGGCGCTGGCCGCCGCCGTGGCGGGCGTCGTCACGTGGGCGACAGCGCGGCGGCCGCCGAATCCCGACGTCGAGAGGGGCCGTGGCGTCGAGCGGGGCACCGACGTCGAGCATGGCTGTGGTGCCGAGCGGGGTGGGGACGTCGAGCGGGGTGGGGACGTCGAGCGGGGTGGGGACGGGACCGGCGAGTCGGGCTCGCGTGCCGAAGGGGGACGTGCCGACGAGTTCGCCGGCCCCGCGGGAGCGCCGGGGGCCGCCGCCAGGATCGCGATGGCGGTGCTCGCGGCCGTGGCCGTGACGGCCGCGGTGGCGGCGTTCACGGTTCTCAAGGTGACGACCGGCCCCGTGCCGGACCTGGCCGGCCGGGGCGCCACGGTGACCGCCGAGGCGGAGATCAGCGACGACCCGCGCATCCGGCCGCACCAGGGCGGGGTGGCCCGGCGGGAGACGGCGGTCGTCCGGGCCCGGTTGCTGCTGGTGTCGGCCGCCGGGGAGCGATACGCCGTGGACGTGCCCGTCGTGCTGCTCGGTCCCGCCGAAGGGTGGCGTTCACTGCTGCCCAGCCAGCGGGTCAGGGTGCGCGGGCGGTTGAGTCCGGCTGAGCAGGGTGAGCCGGTCGCGGCGGTGATGCTCGTCCGGGGGGCGCCCGAGCCGATCAGCGCGCCCTCGGCCGTGCAGCGTGCCGCCGGAGCGCTGCGCGCGGGTCTGCGCGAGGCGGCCGGCGTGCTGCCGGACGACCAGCGCGGGCTGTTGCCCGGCCTGGTCGTCGGCGACGTGTCGCGCCTGGACGAGGAGGTGCGGCTCGACCTGGCGACGGCGGGGCTCGGCCATCTCACCGCAGTCTCCGGCACCAATCTGGCCATAGTGGCGGGCGCGGTGCTGGTGCTCGGCCGTTTCGCCGGCCTGCCCCTGGTCCTCCGGGCCGCCGTCGCGGTCGTCGCGATGGTCGCGTTCTCGGTCGTGGCGAGACCGTCGCCGAGCGTCCTGCGCGCTCTCGTCATGGGAACGGTCGCCGCCGTGGCCCTCGGCACGGGGCGCACCCGGGACGGCGTCGCCGCCCTGTCGGCGACCGTGCTCGGACTGGTGGTGTTCGATCCCGGGCTGGCCCGGCAGTGGGGCTTCGCGCTGTCGGTGTTCGCGACCGGCGGCATCCTGGTGCTCGCGCCCCGGTGGCGTGACCGCCTGGCGGCGCGCCGGGTGCCCCGCCTGCTCGCCGAGGCCCTGGCCGTGACCGCCGCGGCGCAGGCGGCGGTCACGCCCCTGCTGGTGCTGATGTCCGGGCGCCTCGACCTGGCCGCGATCCCGGCCAACCTGCTCGCGGAGCCCGCGGTGGCGCCCGCGACCGTGCTGGGGTTCGGGGCCGCCGTGATCGCCCCGGTGAGTATGGACCTGGCCCGGCTGCTGGTGCGTCCCGCGGGGTGGGCCGTCGGCTGGATCATCGCGGTGGCACAGCGAGCCGCGGACCTTCCGTTCGCCTCGGCGGAGTGGTTCGGGGGAGCGGCGGGCCTCGCCGCGCTCGCGGTGGCGGCCGTCGCGGGCTGGCTCGTCCTGCGGGGCCGTGCCCGCAGGCGCCTGGTGGCGGCGCTCGTGGCGGGAGCGTTGCTCGCCGCCCTCGTGGCGGTGCCGGTGGTGTCGCCCTGGCCACCGCCCGGGTGGCTAATGGTCGTCTGCGACGTCGGCCAGGGGGACGCCCTGGTGCTGGCGGCGGGCCCCGGCCGGGCGGTGGTGGTCGACGCCGGTCCGCAGCCGGGCCCCACCGACCGGTGCCTGCGTGCTCTCGGAGTGCGGCAGGTGCCGCTCGTCGTCCTCACGCACCCTCACCTCGACCACGTCGGCGGACTGCCGGGGGTGCTGCGCCGCCGCGCGGTCGGGGCGGTGGTCGTGAGCCCGGGTCGCGTGCCGGAGGGCGAGGCCGGCCGCGTCTCCGGGCGACTCAGGGCGGCCCACATCCCGGAATGGCAGGCCGTCCCGGGGATGCGGTGGCGGTTCGGGCCGAGCGAGATCACCGTCCTCGCTCCCGAGGCCGGTGCACAGACGCCGGGCAGGGGCGAGGGGCCGACGGCCAACAACGCCAGCGTCGTGCTGCTGGTCCGCTGGTCCCGAGGGCCCGCCGCGCAGGGAGCAGGCGGAGCACGGGAAGCACCCCTGGGCGCGGCCCTGCTCGCCGGAGACCTGGAGACGGAGGCGCAGGAGGCCCTGGTGCGGCGCGGCCTGCCACGGGTCGAGGTGCTGAAGGTTCCCCACCACGGGTCGCCCAGACAGGCGCCGGCCTTCCTCGCTGCCACGGGCGCGCGGGCCGCCCTGATCAGCGTCGGCGCGGTCAACGACTACGGGCATCCCGCTCCGCTGACGCTGCGGCGCCTGCACTGGCTCGGCATGCGGCCCTACCGCACGGACCTGTCGGGGGACATAGCCGTCGTCGCCGCCCGCAACCGCCTCGCCGTGGTCGTACGGGGCAGATGAGCGCGGGCCGGGTGAGGGAGGTGGGGCAGGCCTGCGAGCCGGCCGGGCGGGCGGATGTGCCGTGGGCGGGTGAGCGTGGCATGCTGCGTGACATGGCGAACCCAGCACCCGTGACCCTGGTCGTCGGCGACGAGGAGTTCCTGTCCGATCGTGCCGTGGGCTCCATCGTGGCGGCGGTCCGCGCCGAGAACCCGGGGGCCGAGCTGCACGACCTTCAGGGGAGCAAAGTGCAGCCGGGAGACCTGGTCGGACTCGCCTCCCCCTCGTTGTTCGGTGACCGGTCGGTCATCGTGATCCGCGGGGCGCAGGACCTCACGAAGGACGTCATCACCGAGGTCGTCAAATACGCCGCCCACCCGGCCGACGACACCGTGCTCGTGCTGGCCCACCCGGGTGGCGTCAAGGGGAAGGCCCTGGTGGACGGGGTGAAGAAGGCGGGTGCCGACGTCGTCACGGTGGCCAAGCCGACCAAGGCGGGAGAGCGGCTCGACTTCATCAAGGCCGAGGTCCGCAGGGAGGGCCGCTCGATCTCGCCGGCCGCCGCCCAGGCGCTGCTCGACGCCGTGGGCAGCGATCTGCGCGAGCTGGCGGCCGCCTGCGGCCAGCTCGCCTTCGACACCGAGGGCAAGAACATCGACGAGGCGGCGGTCGCGAAGTACTACCGGGGACGCGCCGAGGTCAGCGGCTTCACGATCGCCGACCTGGCGATCGAAGGCCGGTTGGGTGAGGCGCTGGAACAGGTCCGGTGGGCCCTCGCCACGGGCGTGGCGCCGGTGCTGATCGTCAGTGCGCTGGCGGGGGGCCTGCGCTCGCTGGCCAAGGTGGGCGGGGCGCCCCGCAACCTGCGCGGCGGCCAGCTCGCGAGCCATGTGGGCATGCCGCCCTGGAAGATCGACCGGGTCAAGCGTCAGCTCGGCGGCTGGGGGCCGGAGGGAATCTCCGCCGCTCTGCAGGCCGTGGCCACCACCGACGAGCAGGTCAAGGGTGGCGGCACCGACCCGGCGTACGCGCTGGAAAAGGCGATCCACACGATCGTGGCCAGTCGCAACACCCGCTGAACCGCTCAGCGAGCGGTGGCGTGCGCGCCGGGGGGTTCGCCCAGGCCACCTCCGACGCGACCGTGCTGTTCAAGACCAACGTCACGTTCGACGAGTCAGCAACCGGGGACCCGCGACACGTTCATCCGTGAGCGCGGCGTGAGCGCCGCACGGGGTGGTCTCTCCGGACCCGGCTCGGCTGTGGGCCGCGGCTCCCGCTGTACGGCTCGCTTCAGGGCCGGCCGGGGTGCTCCACGTGCAGCAGCATCCGCTTGAGCAGCGCTGCGAGGGCGTCCTGGTCGTCCGGCGGCAGCACGCCCACCATCTCGTCCTCGACCTCGCCGCGCAGGTCCATCGCCCTGAGCCAGAGCGCGCGGCCCTCGCTCGTCAACTCCACATCCACTCGGCGGCGGTCCGCCGCGCTGCGGATGCGCCGGACGAGCCCGGCCTTCTCAAGGGTGTCCAGGCGGCCCGTCATGCCGGCGGGGGAGACCCGCAACTCGGCGGCGAGCTCCGTCGGGGTGGCCCGGCCGCCTTCTCCCCGGGCGCCGAGCCAGTGAAGGGTCTCGTACTCGAAGTCCTGCAGGCCCACCGCGGCCAGCGCGGTGTCCTTCGCCTGAGCCAGGTGCTTCACCAGGAACTGCATCCGGGTGACGATCGCCTCCACGCGTTCGTCGAAGGGCGCCTTCCCACGCCAGCGCGCGATGTGCCGGTCCACCGAGTCGTCCATCAGGCAATCATACGCCGGAGAAAAATACGTTGACGAAAGCTTCGCTGGCGAAATACCTTCCCTCCCATGATTGCACGTCTGGTCGCGGGGCGGACGGTCGCGGCGCTCGCCACCGCCCTCATTCCCACCGGCCTCACCCTCGCCGTCATCAGGGTGACCGGCTCCGCCCTCGATCTCGGCGTCGTCCTCGCCGCCGAGATGCTGCCCATGCTCCTGTTACTTCCCGTGGGCGGAGTCATGGCGGACCGCTTCGCGCCGAGGCGGGTGATCCTCGTGGCCGACCTGGTCCGCTGCGCCGCCCAGGTGGCGCTGGGAGCACTGCTCCTCCTCGGCCATCCGGGCGTCCCGGTGATGGCGGGTCTCGCGGCGCTCACCGGAGCCGCGGTGGCCTTCGGCGTTCCGGCCGTGTCACCGCTGGTCGCCGGGGTGGTTCCGGCCGAGCGCCGGCTGCGGGTCAACGCCCACATCGGAGTGGCGAGCGGCCTCGCCCAGATCACCGGCCCCGCGCTCGCCGGAGGTCTGACGCTGTGGCTCGGGCCGGGCTGGTCCTTCCTGCTCACCGGAGTCCTGTTCGCCGGGTCCGCGGTCACGCTGGGCGGCCTGGTCACGGCCCCGCGCCCGGTGACCCGTCGCGACCGCTTCCTGGGCGAGCTGAGGGAAGGATGGCGGGAGGCGCGGCGGCACCGCTGGTTCCTGGTCAGCGTGGCCGGGCACGGCGTCTGGCATCTCGGGGCGGGCGTGCTGCTGACCCTCGGCCCGGTGATCGCCGTACGCAGCCTGGGCGGTGAGGCCGTCTGGGTGGTCGTCGCGCAGGCGGGAACCGCGGCGACCCTGCTCGGCGTCTTCGTGGCGCCCAGGTTGCCGATCCGGCGGCCCCTCGCCGTGGCGGCGGTCGGGGCGGCGGTCTACGCGTGCCCGCTCGTCGCCTTCGCTCTCCCCGCGCCGACCCCGATCGTCATCGCCGCGTACGTCGTGGCGATGGCGGGGGTGGGGATGCTGACGCCTTTGTGGGAGACGGTGGTGCAGCAGCGGGTGGAGCCGCGCGCGCTCGGCAGGGTGGACTCGTTCGACGTGCTCATCTCCTACGCGGCGCGGCCGCTCGGGCTCGCCGCCGCCGCGCCGCTCGCCGCCTGGGCCGGAGCCGCGGCTCCGCTGCTCGTGTCGGCGGCTCTGGTGGCCGCGGTCAACCTGGCGGTGCTCGCCCTGCCCGAGGTCAGGCGGCGTACGGCGGAGGAGACCACGCCGGTGCAGGTCTGACCGGTGACGCGGCCACGACGACGGCGGGCACGACGACGGCGGGCACGCGAAAACGCCGCATCTCCCGTGAGAGGAGATGCGGCGTACGCCAGGCGTGAGTTACTTGGCGGCCTGCAGGGTGGCGGCGCGCTTGGCGATCGCCGACTTCCGGTTGGCAGCCTGGTTCTTGTGAATGACGCCCTTGCTGACGGCCTTGTCGAGCTGCCGGGACGCGGCCTTGAGCGCGACGAGGGCGTCGTCGACGTTGCCCTGGTCGGCGGCCTCGCGGAACTTGCGGACCGCGGTCTTCAGGGACGACTTGACGGCCTTGTTACGCAGCCGGTGCTTCTCGTTCTGCCGGTTGCGCTTGATCTGGGACTTGATGTTCGCCACGAAGAAAGCCTCAGTGTTAAGTCTTGGTCGGATGGGGCGCGCGGGCTCGTGAGAGGGCGCGCCACACGCAGTTGGACAGGATACCAACAGCCCGGGCCGCCGCTCAAATTCACGACGACAGGACCGCCCCCGCTCATGCTATCGCGGCGCGGCCGCCGCGGTCCGCACATCGGCCTGCCCGCCCGACGACTCCACCGGCCCATCGGGCCCGCCGCGCACCCACGCGCTCTCGTACTCCTTCCAGTCCTGCTCCGTGGCCGCGAAGTCGACGTACAGGGCCAGGCCGAACTCGGTGCGCGGACCGTGGTCGCTGAGCGCGAGCCGCGCGCCCTCGGCGGCGGCCTGGACGCTCTCGGCCCGGTCGCCGTACCAGACGCCGTGGTCGTGGTACGCCGGAGCCCCGATGAGCAGGGTCTTGTCCTCGGGCACCAGGTCGAGGGCGAGCGTGGTCTGCCGTGCGACGTAGCCGCCATAGAGGGAGTTCAGCGGCGTCCACGAGTCGTACGTCATGATCGCCACCTGGTCGGTGAGGCCCACCACCTGGCGGAAGTAGTCCGGCGTCCAGTACTTGTCGTGGCCGATCGCCAGGGCGGTGGGGGCGCGCAGGCCGGGCAGCGGCTCGATCTGCTGCGTGGCGACCGACAGCGGCCGGGCGCCGATGGCCGCCCGCGTCTCCCGCAGCACGCTGAGGAACGGCCCGTCCCCGTCGTCGACCGGCTCGAAGTCGTAGTGGATCCCGTCGAACCCGACGGCGACCAGGTCCCGGGCGCCCGCCACGACCCTGGCCCGGGTCGCCGTGTCGGCCAGGCTCAGGTGGGGCTTGCCGTTGTCGTTGACCGTCTGGCCGAGCCAGGCCGACACCCGGACTCCGGGCACGTTCGCTCGCCACCATTTCAGGAAATTTCTGGCATTGGGGTAGCGAACGGGTGGCAAGGTCCCGTCGTACTCGTACGGCCCGCTGTGGACGTACACGTCCCTGATGCCGCTGGCGCGCAGCCGTACGGCGAGGGCCCGCACGTCGGCCTCGGTGCGGCGGCCGTCCACCCACGCGTGGCCCATCCACAGGGCGTCGTGGCCGGTCGTCCTGGCCCAGCCGGCGGGCGTTCCGGCGAACTGGAGGCGCAGCGTGGCGGCGCCGGCCAGCCCGAGCGCGAGCGGAACGGCCACGACGATGGCGGCTAATCGCAGAACTCGTCTGGTGGTCAAGGCAAGCATCCGGACATGCCACCATGGAGGGTGGCTGGTCCGCCAGCCTCGGGAGGGCCCGCCGCGCGTGACGAGGGTGGCCCGATCGACCAGCAGTCATCCAATTTGTCGAAACGGACCCCGGTGCGCATCCAGCCTGGCCAGACCGACCCCGCGTTGATCCGCAACTTCTGCATCATCGCGCACATCGACCATGGCAAGTCGACCCTCGCCGACCGCATGCTGCAGATCACCGGCGTGGTGGACGACAGGTCGATGCGTGCGCAGTATCTCGACCGCATGGACATCGAGCGGGAGCGGGGCATCACCATCAAGTCGCAGGCCGTGCGGCTTCCGTGGAACGGCCACGTCCTCAACATGATCGACACGCCGGGCCACGTGGACTTCACCTACGAGGTGTCCCGGTCCCTCGAGGCGTGCGAGGGCGCGATCCTGCTCGTGGACGCCGCCCAGGGCATCGAGGCGCAGACGCTGGCCAACCTCTACCTGGCCATGAACGCCGACCTCCACATCATCCCGGTCCTCAACAAGATCGACCTGCCCGCGGCGCAGCCGGACA
Source organism: Microbispora sp. H10836 (assembly GCF_012999525.1). NCBI lineage: Bacteria > Bacillati > Actinomycetota > Actinomycetes > Streptosporangiales > Streptosporangiaceae > Microbispora > Microbispora sp. H10836. Next base: position 725,933 of record NZ_JABBWU010000001.1, on the reverse strand, counting down.
AGTACGCCGAGGAGATCGCGGGCCTGATCGGCTGCGACCCCGGCGACGTGCTGCGCGTGTCCGGCAAGACCGGCGTCGGTGTCAAGGAGCTGCTCGACCACGTCGTGGAGCACATCCCGGCGCCGGTCGGCAACGCCGACGTCCCCGCCCGGGCGCTGATCTTCGACTCCGTGTACGACACCTACCGGGGCGTCGTGACGTACGTCAGGGTGGTGGACGGGCACCTGTCCAAGCGCGAGCGCGTGCTGATGATGTCCACGGGCGCCCAGCACGAACTGCTGGAGATCGGCGTCATCTCGCCGGAGCCCATGCCGTCCGACCGGGGGCTCGGCGTCGGCGAGGTGGGCTACCTGATCACCGGTGTGAAGGACGTGCGCCAGAGCCGGGTCGGTGACACGGTCACCAACGCGCTCAAGCCCGCCGCGGAGGCCCTGGGCGGATACGAGCACCCCAAGCCGATGGTCTACTCCGGGCTCTATCCGATCGACGGCGACGACTACCCCGAGCTGCGCGAGGCCCTCGACAAGCTCCGGCTGAACGACGCCGCCCTCGTGTACGAGCCGGAGACCTCGGCGGCCCTCGGCTTCGGCTTCCGCTGCGGCTTCCTCGGCCTGCTGCACATGGAGATCGTCCGTGAGCGGCTGGAGCGCGAGTTCAACCTTTCGCTGATCTCGACCTCGCCGAACGTCATCTACCAGGTGATCATGGAGGACGGCAGCGAGCACGTCGTCACCAACCCGTCGGAGTTCCCGGCCGGCAAGATCGGCCAGATCTTCGAGCCGATGGTGAAGGCCACGGTGCTCGCACCGTCCGAGTTCATCGGCGCGATCATGGAGCTGTGCCAGGGCCGCCGCGGGCAGCTCCAGGGCATGGACTACCTCTCGGAGGACCGGGTCGAGATCCGCTACACGCTTCCGCTCGGCGAGATCATCTTCGACTTCTTCGACCAGCTCAAGTCGAAGACCCGCGGGTACGCCTCGCTCGACTACGAGCCGTCCGGGGAGCAGGAGGCCGACCTGGTCAAGGTGGACATCCTGCTGCAGGGCGAGACCGTGGACGCGTTCAGCGCGATCGTCCACCGCGACAAGGCGTACGCCTACGGGGTGGAGATGGCCAAGAAGCTCAAGGAGCTCATCCCGAGGCAGCAGTTCGAGGTGCCCATCCAGGCCGCGATCGGCGCCCGTGTCATCGCCCGCGAGAACATCCGCGCCATCCGTAAGGACGTCCTCGCCAAGTGCTACGGCGGTGACATCAGCCGTAAGCGCAAGCTGCTGGAGAAGCAGAAGGAAGGCAAGAAGCGGATGAAGATGGTCGGCCGGGTGGAGGTCCCCCAGGAGGCCTTCGTCGCCGCCCTCTCCTCCGAGGCGCCGGACAAGAACAAGAAGTAGCTCTGTCTGAATTGACCATAACTTAATAGGATCGCGGGGAAACATGACCATCCGTTAACGTTTGGGCATGCACATCCTCTCTGTGAACGTGGGCCGGGCCGTCGACGCCGAGTGGGCCGGAGAACTTCGGCGCACCGCCATCGACAAGCGGAAGGCCGAGGGTCGCGTGGCCGTACGCGACAACGGCCTGGAGGGCGACGAGCGCGCCGACGCGGCCAACCACGGTCACCCCGACCAGGCGGTGTACGCGTACGCGCGGGAGGACTACGACTGGTGGGAGCCCCGTATGGGCCGGGACCTGCGTGACGGCCAGTTCGGGGAGAACCTCACGACGTCCGGGGCCGACGTGAGCGGCGCCGTCCTCGGTGAGCGGTGGCGGGTGGGCACGGCCGTCCTGGAGGTCACCTACCCCCGCATCCCGTGCGTGGTGTTCCGCAACTGGCTGGACGAGCGCGGCTGGGTGAAGCGCTTCACCGAGGCCGGCCGTCCCGGGGCGTACTTCCGGGTGGCCGAGCGGGGCGAGCTCGGCGCGGGCGACGAGATCGAGGTGCTCGACCGGCCCTCGGACGGGGTGACGATCGCCGAGGCGTTCCGGGCCTACCACGGCGACAGAGACCTGATGCTGCGGATCCTCGCCGTTCCCGGCCGCAGCGACAAGTGGGACAGGGTCGCCGAGCGCGTCCTCGGCAGCCGCACCGGCGTGGTCGCGTCCTGATCACGAAGCGCCCGCACGGTAAGGGCGGTGGCCGAAGAGGTCTCTGATGATTGGTGGCCCTGCCGCCCCCTCCCGGAACGGCGCCGCCTGCCCGTGGGAACCGGTTTGGCCGGAAGCCGGGCCACGAGGATGATCGAGGAGTGTCGCGGGACTCCTTGGAACAGGCGCGTCGGCTGTGGGCGGCCCTGGCCCGTGTCACGGTCGCGTTTCCCCCGTCGGGCGGCGTGACCGTCGTCGTCTCGCCGGAGTCGTGGTTGTGTCCGCCCGGATGGGCGGGCGTAGTCGAATTGGACGGGGCCGTCCTGGCGACCGTGCCGGAAGCCGGGTTGGCCGGGCGGCTGCACGATGCCCTGCTCGGCGCGCTCGACACAGACATCGACCTGTCCCGGCTCCCCGGCCGCCTGACCGTTCACGACGTCCTGGGCCCGGCGACGCTGGCGTACCTGGACGCCGCCGACTTCGCCCCGGCCCATCGCGACGCCGACGTCGAGCGGCTGCCGCCGGGACATCGGGATGTCCGCCCACTGGTGGCCTCGGTGGACGCCCGGGATGCCGACGAAAGCGGCATGGAGGAGGTCGCCTCGGCGGTTCGGGTGCTACGGGAGGGCCGTGACGTGGTCGCCGCCGCCGGGTATCGCCCTTGGCTGGACACGGCGGCCCATCTGTCCGTCCTGGTCGCCGCGGCGCACCGTGGTCGTGGCCTGGCTCGCCTGGTGGCCTCGGCGGCGGTGGCGGACGCATTGGCCGACGGGCTGCTGCCCCAGTGGAGAGCACGCCCCGAGCCGTCACGGCGAGTGGCCCGAGCGCTGGGCTTCCGGGAACTCGGCTCGCAGATCAGCCTCCTCCTGAAGCCCTGACAGCGGCCCAGGGCCCGGGATAGTCACGGCGCCGATTTCCCGCGAGGGTTCACGCTCCCCGCCTCCATTGGCACCACCGCGCCGCGCGAATGCGACCAGCCTGCGCACACACACTTGTGGTCGCTGTGAAGACGATTGGAATCAGCTGTCAGCGGAGGATGGAGTAGAGGCGGTGGTGAGGGAGGCTTTGGCGACGCCTGCCGCCAAAGGACCAGTAATGACGTGCACCGATCTTTCTCAGTTCCGGCCGTGGGCCTTCCCCAGGGGTATAAGGCGCACATCCCCGCAGGACTGTACAAGCGACGGCGAACGCCCGTCACTGAAGAAGAAGGTGCTACCAAGTTGTACCGCTACGCTGCACGGAATTCGCACCAGGCCGTGCTCCTGACGACCCGGCGGCTGGCCCTGACCACGCTTGTGATCACGGTGGCGGGGATTTCCGCCGCGCAGCCGTCGAACGCCCGCGTCGCCGCCCACCACGCGGTGCTCGAAGCATCTCACCACCCCGGCCCCGGCGGAGGCGGAGGTCAGGTGATCAGAGGGGGACGAGCCGGCGGCGGCCAGAACCGATCCGGCATGGGTAGGCACAACCAGAGCGTCACCGGCACTGTCGCTCCCACCTTTGTCCAGGGAGCGTCACAGCAGGCATTCACGAACGATGGTTCGTTCGACGTGCAGAACGGCGTCTGCTGGAGGCAACCAAACACCTGCGCCGTCGGGCAGAACATGCCAGTCCGCCACAGGCCATGACGGGGTGAACTCCCACCGCTCCCGCCCCGGTAGCCGAGCGTGTGCGAGTTCCACAGCACCGCTACGACGGGGGAGGGGAGCCGTATGGGGTCCCCTCCCGGGGGGTGGGGTGTCAGCGGAGGATGGAGTAGAGGGCGGTGGTGAGGGAGGCTTTGGCGTCGTCCTGGTCGATGGACCAGAGCATGGAGCCGCCGAGGCCCTTGAGCCGGATGTAGGCGGCCTTCTCCACCATGACGGCGGGGTCGTCGTAGGACCAGAACTCGTTGCCGTCGTAGAGCCACAGGGTGCCGGTGAGCAGGTCGCGGTAGCGCTTGCCGGGCTTGTTGACGAGGTTCTTGTAGTCCTCGTTGCCGGCGGCCCAGGTGCCGGGGGCGGGGCCGGTGGCGGTGGCGTACAAGCCGTTGCCGCGGGTGGTCACGCCGGTCCAGCCCTGGCCGTAGGCGGGGACGCCGATGACGATCTTGCGTGCGGGGGCGCCGCGGCCGATGTAGTCGCGTACGGTCTGGTCGACGCTGAACTTCACCTCGTTGGGGTCACGGCGGTCGGTGAGCAGGTTGGCCTGGTGGCCGGTGCGGTTCTCCCAGGTCCCGTGCAGGTCGTAGCCCTGGACGGTGGCGAAGTCGAGCTGGTCGAACACCTTGCGGACCTCGAAGCCGGCGTCGATCTTGGCGGCGGCGGCGGGGAGGAAGGCGGTGAGCTCGGCCCGCCGGTCGTACGCCTTCATCTGGCGGCGTAGTTCGGCCAGGAACAGGGTGAAGTTCTGCTTGTCCTCGGGGCGGATGACGTTGCCGTCGTTGCCGGCCGAGCCGGGCCACTCCCAGTCGAGGTCGATGCCGTCGAAGACGCCGGCGGCGCCGCCGGCGGGCAGGCCGGGCAGGTCGCCCTTGAGCCACAGGCCGACGCAGGAGGCGGCGAGCTTGGCGCGGGCTTCGGGGGTGAGGACGGCGTCGGAGAAGTACTTCGAGCCGGTCCAGCCGCCGAGGGAGATGAGGACCTTGAGGCCGGGGTGGCGGGCCTTGAGCTTCTTGAGCTGGCCGAGGTTGCCCTTGAGCGGCTGGTCGTCGGTGTCGGCGACGCCGTCGACGCTCTGCTCGGCGGGCACGGGACGCTGCCAGTCGGCCCAGGGGTCGGCGGAGTAGCAGGTGCCCTCCGGGCCGACGAACCCGAAGGCGTAGTTGAGGTGGGTCAGCTTCCCGGCGGCGCCACTGGCGTCCACGTCCTTCACGTGGAAGTTCCGCCCATAGATGCCCCACTGGATGAAGTAGGCCACCCGCTTGTAGCGGTCCCCGCCGCCGGTGGCGGCCTGGGCCGCTGACGGCGCAAGCCCGGCCGCCAGGGTGGCGGCGACCGCCACGGCGAGGGTCCTTCTCATGAGCACGCCGGCCTCCGAGCGCTTTTTATAGGAAAGTTTCCTGTAAATTGTCGCGATCGTAGACCCCGGTGATCAGGGCGTCAATGGCAGCGCCCGGGTGACGGCGGAGGGGAGACCGGGCTGGAGGCCGGCGCCGCGCGGCGCGACCGCGCCGCCATGGTGGCATCCGCACCCCGTCCGGGCGCTGCCGGGCGAGCGGTGACGGGTCAGGGATGCATGAGAAGCAGCGGGTCGCAGGTATCGGTTCCGGCCAGCTGGGGGTTGGTCAGGTCTTTCAAACCCTTCTCGCTGTTGATGATGTAATAGCCTCCGGCGGCCCGGGGTATCACGATCAGCGTTTGATACTGCATGAGCGCCTGAGCCTTGGCGGTGGTCCCTCCATGCCCAAGAGAGCGCTTCAGCATGGTCCTGAGCATGGCGAAGAGATTGTCGTGGTGGAATCCCGGCCGGATGAGCACTCGGTAGGTGTGCGGGATGATCCCGAGCTTCTGGCTGAGGCCCCGGATCGCCACGCGCGAGTCCGCCCAATGCGCCACGGTTCGTGCGGCCAGGTTGTCCTGCGCGGCGAGGTCGTGCTGGGCTTCCAAGCGTGCCCGTGCCATATGAATGTGCAGCTGGTTGTAATGTCTGGCCGGCTTCGAGTTGATGCCCAATCCGACCGGGGTGGGAACCACGGTGGGAGGCTTGGTGGCATAGTAGTTCGCGGCACTCCAATAATTCGGTGCACTGCTGCCGCAGATCCACGAACACTCGATGCCACTGATCCGCTGCGTGGGGACGAGAATGTAGTTGACGTACTTGCTCTTGGTGCCGCCCAGCACCACGTAGTCGGCATGGTTCTGCCAGCACGTGTTCTTTTTGTGACACATCTGGCTGTGCTGCCAGAGAGAGTCGGAGTCCTTGGGACTGCCGCACTCCTTGGGATCAGGCCCTTTGGCAAGTCCCAATGAAGGCGCGGCCAGCGCGTGCTCGGCACCGGAAAGAATGCCCACACCTGCCAGCACGCTGGTGCCCGCCAGGCCGGAGAACTGGATGAACCGGCGTCGCGTCAGCTCGCTCGCCTCGTCGTTCGCCCGGTCGCTGTCACGCATGATTACCCCCGAAAACCCGCACCCTGAAGCCGCCTGTCGCCATCTGTGCATGAACTGCGGCTCCGGCCGTCTGTGCGACCGGATTCAAAGATCGACGCACTCGGCCGGGTTGATCCCCTTCCTGGCGGCCGGTAAAAGCCGCTGGCGCAGCCTTGAGTTCTCCCAGAAAAAATCGAAACCTTTCCCTCGGACGTTGCGGGAATCGCCGGATGTTCCGCTCCCGGGCGTGCACGGCGACTGACCTCGAGAAGGCAGTGATTTGTCATGGCGTTTCGCGGCGACCGGGCGGGCGCGCATTAGAATAATCCGGCACGACAAATCATGTGATATTTGGGCGAGTGCGGCAAAGGCGGATAGGGTGCCAATTCTCTGACCGCCGTGATCGTAGATCCGGGTGATCGGGGCGTCGAGGGCAGGGCGCGAGTGACGGCAGACTGGAGAGCGTGCCTTCTGTGCTTCCCGACGGCGATCCCGTCCCCGCGAGCGGCGAGCTGCCGTCCGGGGCCCTGGACGGGCTCGGCTCCCGTCCGTTCGGCTTCTACGTGCACGTGCCGTTCTGCGCGACGCGCTGCGGCTACTGCGACTTCAACACCTACACGGCGGCGGAGCTGGGCCCCGGCGCCGCGCAGCGCGACTACGCCGCCACCGCGGTCGAGGAGATACGGCTGGCCCGGCGTGTGCTGGGGGACGCCGCACCGGCCGTGGAGACCGTGTTCTTCGGCGGCGGCACGCCGACGCTGCTGCCCGCCGCCGATCTCGTCCGGATCCTCGACGCGATCGGTGCGGAGTTCGGCCTGCGGCCCGGCGCCGAGGTGACGACCGAGGCCAACCCCGAGTCCGTGGACCAGACCTACCTGAAGGAGCTGCGGGCGGGCGGGTTCACCCGGGTCAGCTTCGGCATGCAGAGCGCGGGCGAGCACGTCCTCGCCGTCCTCGACCGGCGGCACACCTCCGGCCGCCCCGCCGAGGCCGTGCGGGAGGCCCGCGAGGCCGGGTTCGACCACGTCAACCTCGACCTGATCTACGGCACACCGGGGGAGAGCGACGACGACTGGCGGGCCTCGCTGGAGGCCGCGCTGGCCGCCGGGCCCGACCACGTCTCGGCGTACTCCCTGATCGTCGAGGACGGCACCCGGCTCGCCGCCCGGATCCGGCGCGGCGAGCTGCCGATGCCGGACGACGACGTGGCGGCCGACCGCTACCTGATCGCCGAGGAGATGCTGACGGCCGCCGGCCTGAGCTGGTACGAGGTCTCCAACTGGGCCGCCGGCGACGAGGCCCGCTGCCGGCACAACCTGCTCTACTGGACCGGCGGGGACTGGTGGGGGGCCGGGCCGGGCGCGCACAGCCACGTCGGCGGCACCCGCTGGTGGAACGTCAAGCACCCCGTCGCGTACGCCGCACGCCTGGCGGAGGGGGCCTCGCCCGCGCACGCCCGCGAGGTGCTGTCGGCGGAGGACAGGGCCGTCGAACGGGTCATGCTGGAGCTGCGCCTCGCCTCGGGCCTCGCGCTCGCGGACATCGCCCCCGAGGGGCGCACGGCGTGCGCGCGGGCCCTGGCGGACGGGCTGCTGGAGGTGGAGGCGTTCAAGGCGGGCCGGGCCGTGCTCACGCTGCGCGGCAGGCTGCTCGCCGACGCCGTCGTGCGGGACCTGACTCCCTAGTCGGCGGCCGTGACGAAGTCGATCAGTTCTTCCACGCGGCCGAGCAGCTCGGGCTCCAGGTCGGCGTAGGTCGTGACCCGGCCCAGGATGTGCCGCCACGCCTCCTGGGGGTCCATCCGCCAGCCGAGAGCCGCGATCACGCCCTCCTTCCACGGCACGCCGCGCGGCACGTCCGGCCACGCGGGGATGCCGAGCGCCCGCGGCTTGACCGCCTGCCAGATGTCCACGAACGGATGCCCGACGACGAGCACGTCGTCCCCGGACACCCGGGCGGCGATGCGGCTCTCCTTCGAGCCGGGCACCAGGTGGTCCACGAGCACGCCCAGCCGTCGGCCCGGCTCGGGGGCGAACTCCTCGACGATGGCGGGGAGGTCGTCGACGCCCTCCAGGTATTCGACGACGACGCCCTCCACCCGCAGGTCGTGCCCCCAGATCTTCTCGACCAGGGCGGCGTCGTGGACGCCTTCGACGTAGATGCGGCTCCCCCTGGCCACCTGCGCGCGCAGTCCCTCGACCGCGATCGACCCCGAGGCGCTCCGCAGCGGCCCCTTCGGGCCGGTCTGGGGGCGCACCAGCGTGACCGGTTCGCCGTCGAGGAGGAACCCCGCGGGGGTCAGCGGGAACACCCGTCGCCGGCCGAACCGGTCCTCCAGCGTCACCGCCTCCTTGTCGCAGGCCACCACGGCGCCGCAGAAGCGGCCCTCGGCGTCCTCGACCACGAGGTCGGGCTCGGCCGGGATCTCGGGGATCAGCCCCCGCCGTGGCCGCCGCCAGTCTCCGGAAAGCACGTCCCGCCCGTACATGCGGGGAACGCTAGCAAATCACGCCATGCGACGGCGGGCCCCGGAACGGCGCACCAGCACGACGATCGTCACGATCACCGCGGCCAGGAAGCCGACGGTGGGCAGCGCCAGCAGCGCGAGCGCACCGCCCACCAGCCTGCCGATGTCGCCGGTGAGCTGCTTGCCGACGCCGAACCTCACCCCGTCGCCGTCGCAGGCGACCTGGTAGGTGCCCGCCTGCGGGACGCCGGCCTCGAACAGCAGCTCCCAGGTGGTGCCGTTCAGCGTGACGGTCTGGGAGGCGGCCGGCCGGGTCAGCCGCACCCGCGGGTCGGTGCCGTCGCCGAGCCGGCAGCTGACGTCGGTGGGCTGGTCGACCGCCGCGTAGATCGCGGGCTTGTCCGCGGGGTCGAGCGCGACGCTCACCGACTGCCCGCCGGAGAAGGTCGTGGTGGGCGCGACGTCGCCGATCGCGGAGAACATGCCGCCGGCGAATCCGCCGACCCCCGCCACCAGCAGGACGAGGAAGAGCGCCCAGGAAAGAAAGATCCACAGCAGGCGGGGCCGGATCGGCCGGGAGCCGCCGTACGGCGGGGGAACGGGGTGCGGCATCCGCAGGGTCGCGCCGGGCGGCGCGGCGGGCGCGGGGCGGGGGACCCGCATGGTGACGTCGGCCGGAGCGGGGTTCTGATTCTCGTACATAAGGTGAAGAGTCGACCATGCCACTTGCCGTCGATTTGCAGCCCGCTTGTCCTGGTGCCCTCCGCGTTATCGCACCACGTGGGGTGGTAGCCGTACACTTGGCACTCGGGAACACAGAGTGCCAGAGTCGGTGTTTCCAGGCACAGGGAGGTGACACATTGCTCGACGACCGCAAGCTCGCCGTTCTACGCGCCATCGTCGAGGACTACGTGTCCACCAACGAGCCGGTGGGGTCGAAGGCCCTGGCGGACAGGCACAACCTCGGCGTCTCCCCGGCGACGATCCGCAACGACATGGCGGCGCTGGAGGAGCAGGGATACATCACCCAGCCGCACACCAGCGCCGGCAGGGTGCCCACCGACAAGGGCTACCGCCTGTTCGTCGACCGGTTGTCCCAGATCAAGCCGCTGTCGGGGGCCGAGCGCAGGGCCATCGAGACCTTCCTCGCGGGGGCGGTGGACCTCGACGAGATCGTCATGCGCACGGTGCGGCTGCTCGCGCAGCTCACCCGGCAGGTCGCGGTGGTCCAGTACCCCTCGCTGACGAGGTCGTCGGTCCAGCATGTGGAGATCGTTCCGCTCGCCGAACGGCGGGTCATGCTGGTGCTGATCACCAACACGGGGCGGGTCGAGCAGCGGGTGGTCGACCTGCCCGAGGCCATCGCCGACGACCGCATCGCGAACCTGCGCGCCGTGCTCAACGCGTGCCTGGACGGGTGCGGGCTGTCCCAGGTGCCGGAGACCGTGGCCGACGTGCCCGAGCGGCTGCCCCCGGAGGACAGGCCTGCGGCGGTCACGATCCTGTCCGTGCTGCTCGAGACGCTCGTGGAGCGGCACGAGGAGAAAATCGCTTTCGCCGGTACGGCCAACCTCGCCGCCGCGGATTTCAGCGTCGGTCTGCGCGGCGTGCTGGAGGCGCTGGAGGAACAGGTCGTCCTCATCCGCCTGCTGGGCGAGACCGGCGGGCTGTCTGACATCACCGTCCGAATCGGATCCGAGAACCCCTACAGCGGGCTGCGCGGCACCTCTATCGTGGCCGCCGGATACGGTTCGGGCGACAGGGAACTGGCCCGGCTCGGAGTGCTGGGCCCGACACGAATGGACTATCCGGTGACGATGGGTGCGGTACGCGCGGTGGCGCGGTACGTCGGCCAGATCCTGGCGGGGTCATAAGTGTCCAACGACTACTACGCGACCCTTGGCGTACGGCGGGACGCCAGCCAGGAAGAGATCAAGAAGGCGTACCGCCGCCTGGCCCGTGAGCTGCACCCGGACGTCAATCCCGATCCGGAGACCCAGGAGCGGTTCAAGGAGATCAACCAGGCGTACGAGGTGCTGTCCGACGCGGGCAAGCGCCGCATGTACGACATGGGCGCCGACCCGTTCGGCGGCGGCGCGGGGGCCGGGGCCGGCGGCTTCGGGGCGGGCTTCCCGTTCAGCGACATCATGGACGCCTTCTTCGGCTCGGCGGGCGCGGCGCGGGGTCCCCGCTCGCGTGCCCGCCGGGGCCGCAACGCCACGATCCGGGTCGAGCTCGACCTGTCGGAGGCGGCCTTCGGCACGACCCGCGAGATCATGGTCGACACGGCCGTGGTCTGCGACGTCTGCCAGGGCTCCGGGGCGGCGGCGGGCACCCACCCCGACACCTGCGACATGTGTCACGGGCGCGGCGAGGTCTCGCAGGTGACCCGCTCGTTCCTCGGCCAGGTCATGACCTCCCGCCCCTGCCCCCAGTGCGGCGGGTTCGGCAGCGTCATCCGGCATCCCTGCATGGAGTGCTCGGGCGAGGGCCGGGTCAGGACCCGGCGCACGATCAAGGTCAGGATCCCGGCCGGCGTCGAGGACGGCACGCACATCCAGCTCGCCGGCGAGGGCGAGGTCGGTCCCGGCGGCGGGCCTCCCGGCGACCTGTTCCTGGAGATCGTCGAGCGGCCGCACGAAATCTTCGAGCGGCGCGGCGACGACCTGCACTGCACGGTCCACATCCCGATGACCGCCGCCGCGCTCGGCACCTCGATCACGATCGAGACCCTCGACGGACCCGAGGAGATCGACGTGCGGCCGGGTACCCAGGCCGGCCAGGTTATCCCGCTGTACGGCAAGGGCGTCCAGCGGCTCAACGAGACCGGCAGGGGCGACCTGCTGATCCACGTGAACGTCGAGACGCCGACCAAGCTCGAACCGCAGCAGGAGGAACTGCTGCGCGAGCTGGCGAAGCTGCGCGGGGAGGAGCGGCCGCCCGGCAAGTTCTCCCCGGGTCAGCAGGGCTTCTTCTCCCGCCTGCGGGACGCCTTCAACGGCCGCTGAGCTGATGGCATGAGCGAGCGGAGCGAGCGAGTCAATAGGCACAGGGTGTTTCGCTCATGCGACTTCGAGCCGCCAGGCGAGGAGGCGGCATGAGTGTTCCTGTGTTCCTGTCGGACGCGGCCGGCCGGACGGCGGACACCATCGTCCTGGACGGACCGGAGGGCCGGCACGCCGCCGCCGTACGCCGCCTGCGCCCGGGGGAGCGGATCGACCTGACCGACGGCGCGGGGCGGGTGGCCGAGTGCACGGTCACGGCGGCGGGCAAGGACTCGCTGACCGCCGAGGTGCGGCGCCGGTTCGAGGTACCGCCGCCCCGGCCGAGGCTGGTGGTCGTGCAGGGCCTGCCCAAGGGCGACCGGGGCGAGCTCGCGGTCGAGATGATGACCGAGGCCGGGGTCGACGTGATCGTCCCGTGGGCCGCCGCCCGCTGCGTCACCCAGTGGAAGGGCGACCGGGCCGCCAAGTCCCTCGCCCGCTGGCGCGCCACGGCCCGCGAGGCGGCCAAGCAGGCCCGTCGCTTCCACCTGCCCGAGGTCACCGAGCAGGCCACGACCGCGCAGGTCCGCTCGCTCGCCTCGGCGGCGGCGCTCGCGGTCGTGCTGCACGAGGAGGCCGCCGAGCCGCTGAGCCGCCTGCCGCTGCCGGAGCAGCCGGGCGACATCGTGATGATCGTCGGCCCGGAGGGCGGCGTCGCCGAGGAGGAGATCGCCGCGTTCCGGGAGGCGGGAGCCGTACCGGCCCTGCTGGGGCCCACGGTGCTGCGCACCTCGACGGCGGGTGTGGCGGCGGCGGCCGTCCTGCTGTCCCGCTGCGGCCGCTGGTGACGGCTGCCCGCGGCGGCGGGCCGGTCAGGGAGTGGGCGTCTCGCTCGCCGAGTCGAGCGTGGCCGTCTCCGTCGGCGCCGGGCTCGGAGCCGACGACGGGACGGACGTCATGGGCGGAGCCGTCGAGGGGCGGGCCGAGACCGTGGGCGCGACCGTGGGCGGCTGCGTCACCGGCGCCGGTGAGCACGACGGGGGCAGGGTCGCGTCGGGCTCGACGACGCCTTCCTGCGTCGTGGGCGTGACGCAGGGGTCGGACGGCGACGGCGACGGCCTGGTGGTCGCGCCCGTCTTGTGCGTCGGGGGCGGGCTCGGCCGCCCGTGCGACGGGCTCGGCGTGACGGGCACGATCACGAGCGGCTGTGAGGGCTCCGGGTTGGGCGGCCGGTTCACCGACGAGGTGTCCGTCCTGTCCTCGCGCTCGCCGCCGGCGGGGGAGATGCCCGTCGACTGCGCCACCTGGTCGCGCAGGCCGGGGACGACCGCCACGACCACGCCCGCCACGAGCACGGCCCCGGCGACGGCCGCTCCGACGCGCCACCACAGCATGTTCCGCAGGCCGCGCAGACCGCGCTGGTCGATCCGCCCGCGGATGATCTCGAGTCCATCGGGAGACGGCACGACCGCGTCCGCCTCCGCGCGCAGGGCACGGCGGAGCAACTCGCCGTACTCGTCGTCGGGCGGGAAGGTCATGAGAACTGCTCCAGTGCCATCCGTAGTGCGGCCATGCCGCGGGCCGTGTGACTCTTCACCGCGCCCTTGCTGATCCCCATCGCGTGCGCGATCTCGGCCTCCGACAGGTCGCCGTAGTATCGCAGCACCAGCGCCTCGCGCTGGCGGGTCGGTAAGCCGCGCAGCGCCTCGATGACGGCCGAACGCTCGAGTTCACCGATCGCGCCGTTCTCCGCGCTCGGCGCGTCCGGCAGGCCCTTGGGCGCGTACTTCTCGACGACCGCGCGGTGCCGCAGCACGGAACGCGATCGGTTCACGACCGATTGGCGAAGGTAGGCCAGTGCCTTGTCGGTGTCCCTCAGCCTGCGCCAGGCGCCGTGGATGGCGACGAACGCGTCCTGAACGACCTCTTCCGCGCTGGACACATCACGCACCAGCAGCACGGCGAGACGCACCAATGACCGATAATGAGCGCTGTAGAGCGCCGTCACGGCCATGTCGGCATCCCACCCGACGGGCACCGTCCCCAACGACCTGTCGGCCACGAGGGTCTCGGTGGTCACATCGATAGGACGCTCGTCATCCCCGGGGGGTTTACGTTCTTCCGAATCATGAGGGGGCATGGCCCAGCGGTGTCCTCGCCCGACACTAGGGGGGTTTTCTGGTGCAGTCTCGCACACTCACATTAGCTGGGGGGATCTTTGCGGTCGACAACTAACGCGACGGCTAGGCTTTCGCGCGTGAGTGACTGCCTCTTCTGCAAGATCGTGGCCAAGGAGGTCCCGGCGGACATCGTTCTGGAGGCCGGGCGCGCGCTGGCCTTCCGCGACATCAACCCGCAGGCTCCCACGCACGTCCTCGTCGTGCCCAAGGCCCATCACGAGAACGCCGCCGTGCTCGCGGCGGCCGACGACGGCCTGGCCGACGACCTGCTCAAGACCTGCCACGCGGTCGCCGTGCAGGAGGGCGTGGCCGAGACCGGCTACCGCATCGTGTTCAACACGGGACCCGGCGCGGGGCAGACCGTCTTCCACGTCCACGCGCATGTAATCGGCGGCCGGAGCCTCACCTGGCCCCCCGGCTGAGCTCCGATCCTGTGAGGAATCCTCGCGGATGGGGCGACGACGCGGCGAGGTGCCGCTCTGGGCGACGCGACGGGGCGAAGATTGGGGGGAGGGCACTAACATGGGAGGGAACTAGGGAGGCGATCAGGGCCGCAAGGGCCGCCCATGTCCGAGTCACAGCAAATCAGCAAGACCCAGGCCAAGGTAGTCATCCCCGAGGGGCAGCCGATGGTCAGCCTCCTCGGGTCGGGTGACGAGCTGCTGCGGGTCATCGAGGGCGCCTTCAGCGCCGACATCCACGTGCGGGGCAACGAGATCACGATCACCGGCAGTCCGGAGGAGAGCGGCGTCGTCGTGCGCCTCTTCGAGGAGCTGGTGGAGCTGGTCGGCTCGGGTGCCGAGCTGTCCCCCGACGCGGTCGAGCGCAGCATCCACATGCTGCGGCAGGCCACCGACCGTCCGGCCGAGGTCCTGTCCCTGGACATCCTGTCCGCGCGGGGCCGTACCATCCGCCCGAAGACGGTCAACCAGAAGCGGTACGTCGACGCGATCGACAGGCACACCATCGTCTTCGGCATCGGGCCCGCCGGCACCGGCAAGACGTACCTGGCGATGGCGAAGGCCGTGAAGGCCCTGCAGAACAAGCGGGTCAACCGGATCATCCTCACCCGCCCCGCCGTCGAGGCGGGGGAGCGGCTCGGCTTCCTGCCCGGCACGCTCTACGAGAAGATCGACCCGTACCTGCGGCCGCTGTACGACGCGCTGCACGACATGCTCGACCCCGACTCGATCCCCCGACTGATGTCGGCCGGGACGATCGAGGTCGCGCCGCTCGCCTACATGCGGGGCCGGACCCTCAACGACGCCTTCATCATCCTGGACGAGGCGCAGAACACCTCGCCCGAGCAGATGAAGATGTTCCTGACCCGGCTCGGCTTCAATTCGAAGATCGTGGTCACCGGCGACGTCACGCAGATCGACCTGCCGGGCGGCCAGGACAGCGGCCTGAAGGTCGTCCAGCACATCCTCGAGGGCATCGAGGACATCCATTTCAGCAGGCTGACCAGCGCCGACGTCGTACGGCACAAGCTGGTGAGCGACATCGTCGACGCCTACGGCCGTTACGACGCCGCGATGGCCTCGGAGCCGCGCGCGATCAACAAGCGGCCGCGGAACAACCGGCGGTGAGCACCGGCATGACGGGTGAGGAGACCCCGTGAGCATCGAGGTGGCCAACGAGTCCGGCGTCGAGGTCGACGAGTCGGCTCTGGTCGAGCTGGCCGGGCACGTCCTGGGCCGGATGGGGATCAACCCGCTGGCCGAGCTGTCGATCCTGGTGATCGACGAGGCGGCGATGGCCGAGCTGCACGAGCAGTGGATGGGGGAGCCCGGCCCGACCGACGTGCTGGCCTTCCCCATGGACGAGCTGCGGCCCAACTCTGGCGGCAGGGACGAGGACGACGCCCCCGACCCGGCGCTGCTCGGAGACGTGGTGCTGTGCCCGCAGGTGGCGGCCAAGCAGGCCGCCGAGGCCGGGCACGGCGCGCAGGACGAGCTGGAGCTGTTGTGCACGCACGGCATCCTGCACCTGCTCGGCTACGACCACGCCGAGCCCGAGGAGCACGCCGAGATGTTCGGGCTGCAGGACGAGATACTCGGCGCCTGGCGGGAGGTGCGGCGTAAGCCGTGACCAACGGCTGGCTACTCTCCGCCGTCTTCCTGATCGTGGCCGGCGGCCTGCTGGCGAGCGCGGAGACGGCGCTGACCCGCATCTCCAGGGTGCGCGCGGAGGAGTTCGTCAAGGAGGGCCGGCGCGGCGGGGTGCGACTGCAGGCGATCGTCGCCGATCCGCCGCGCTACCTCAACCTGGTGCTCCTGCTACGCCTGAGCTGTGAGCTCGTCGCCACGGTCATCACGACGCTGCTGTTCATCGACTGGCTGGGCGACCGCGGACAGGCGTACGCCGGGGCGGCCGTGGTCATGATCCTGGTGAGCTACGTCATCGTCGGGGTCATGCCGCGTACGCTCGGCCGCCAGCACGCCGAGCCGGTCGCGCTGGCGAGCGCGCCCATCGTGTACGGGCTGACCCGGATCTTCGGCCCGCTGCCCGAGCTGCTGATCCTGCTGGGCAACGCGCTCACTCCCGGCAAGGGCTTCCGCGAGGGCCCGTTCACCTCCGAGGCCGAGCTGCGCGACCTCGTCGATCTGGCCGAGCAGCGCAGGGTCATCGAGCCCGACGAGCGGGAGATGATCCACTCGGTCTTCGAGCTGGGCGACACGCTGGTGCGGGAGGTGATGGTGCCGCGCACCGACATGGTGTTCATCGAGCGCGGCAAGACGCTCGACCAGGCGCTCTCGCTCGCCCTGCGCAGCGGGTTCTCCCGCGTCCCGGTGGCCGGGGAGAACGAGGACGACGTGGTGGGCATCGCCTATCTCAAGGACATCGTCCGCCGCATCCAGGACACGGGCGACGGCGGCGTCCGCGTGGACGAGCTGATGCGTCCCGCGACGTACGTTCCGGAGAGCAAGCCGATCGACGAGCTGCTGCGCGAGATGCAGGCGCGGCAGATCCACCTCGCCATCGTCATCGACGAGTACGGCGGCACCGCCGGCCTTGTCACCATCGAGGACGTCATCGAGGAGATCGTCGGCGAGATCGCCGACGAGTACGACCAGGAGGCCCCGCGGGTCGAGTGGCTGGACGACGGGGCGGTGCGGGTGACCGCGCGGCTTCCGGTCGACGAGCTCGGCGAGCTGTTCGGCACCGAGATCGAGGTCGAGGACGTCGACACGGTCGGCGGCCTGCTGGCGCACGCCCTGGGCCGGGTGCCGATCGCGGGCTCGGAGGCGGTCGTCGGGGGCCTGCGCCTGACGGCCGAGAACCTGGCGGGACGCCGCAACCGGATCAGCACCGTCGTCGTGCGCCGCGAGGAGCCCGCGACGGGCGACGAGGTCGTGGCGGCCGACGCCGGCCACGAGTGACGACGCGCCGTCCGGCCTCTGCAAGCGTCCTTCAAGCGTGCTGCAAGTGCGCTGAGCCACTGTTGTCCCAGGCGCTCAGAAGGGGTTCGGGGCGCCTCATTGGGGAGTCCGGCGCGCCGGGAGGGGTTCGCGGCGCACCGGAGCCTCCCTTGGGGGATCCGTACATCGACGCGGGGCTCTCACCCGGCTCAGGGTGAGGGCCCCGTTTCGATTACGCAATGTGATTACCCGTACGCGGCAGGGGGAAGGAAACCTCCGGCAAAGCGGGGAGGCGGGTATGCGGATCGTCCACGCGGCCGTCGCGGGCTGCCTGGTCCTGGCCACCGGCGGCTGCGGCACGGGCGCGGTCACCTACGCCGCCGTCCGGCCCCCCGGAAAGACGGGCGACGCGAGCGGTGTGCGGACCCTGCTCGGCAGGATGGACGCCCTTCCCGACACGTTCTTCAGCCACGCGCGGGCGCCCTGGCGCCCGCCGTTCCGACCCCGAGCCCGCGCCTGCCGTCTGCTGTTCGACGCGGCCGCGGGCAGGCTCCCGCGCGAGGGGCTCAGCGGCACGGCCGCCGCCACCTACCAGGGCGCGCACGCCGGCGAGCTCGCCGGGGTCGGCGTCGCCGTCTACGACGGCGACGAGGCGGCCGGACATCTCGCCGCGCTCCGTGACGCCCTCGCCCACTGCGCGACGGCCGACGCCGGCACGCCGTACGACCGCCTGGCGGCCACGCGGACTCCGCCGGCCGGAATCGGCGGCGCGGACGCGGCCGCCCGTGCCCTCGCCGGCCGGGTCGGCGGCTACCCCTACCGCATGCACCTGGTCGTCGCCCGCTCCGGCCACACGCTGATAGCGCTCGTGCACGCGGGCCTGACCCCGCCCGACCCGGCCCGTACGGCCGAACTGACACGGCTGCTCGTCCGCGAGGTCGGTACGCTTGACGCGTGACAGAGACGCTGGACCCCGAGGACAACAAGATCATTACGCTGGCCAGGTCGACGCGGGCGCGCGGCGGCGCTCCCGAGGGCGCCGCGGTGCGCGACGAGACCGGCCGGACGTACGCCGCGACCACGGTAGAGTTGCCCTCGCTCCGGCTATCGGCCCTGCAGGCGGCCGTGGCCATGGCCGTGTCCAGCGGGGCGAAGTCCCTGGAGGCGGCCGCGGTGGTCACCGAGGCCGACGACCCGGCGGAGCCGGACCTGGCCGTCATCGAGGACATGGGGAACGGCACGCTCTTCCTGGCCGCTCCGGACGGCTCGCTGAAGGGCCGGTACATCTGACGATGAACGCCGAACCGAGCGGTTTCCGGGCGGGCTTCGCCTGCTTCGTCGGCAGGCCCAACGTCGGCAAGTCGACGCTGATGAACGCCTTGGTCGGCACCAAGGTGGCGATCACCTCGTCCAAGCCGCAGACGACGCGCCGGGCCATCCGCGGCATCGTCCACCGGCCGGACGCCCAGTTGGTGATCGTGGACACCCCCGGCTTCCACCGTCCCCGCACGCTCCTGGGGGAGCGGCTCGACAGCCTGGTGCTGTCCACGCTCACCGAGGTCGACGTCATCGGGTTCTGCGTCCCGGCCAACGAGCCGATCGGCAAGGGCGACCGGTTCATCGTCGAAAAGCTCGCGGCCGTCAAGAAGACCCCGGTGGTGGCGGTCGTCACCAAGTGCGACCTGGCCACCCGCGAGCAGATCGCGCACCAGCTTCTGGCGGTGTCCGCGCTGGCCGAGTTCGCGGAGATCGTTCCGGTGTCCGCGCAGGGGGGCGAACAGCTCGAGGTCCTCGCCGACGTGCTCGTCAAGCGGCTGCCTGAATCGCCCCCGCTGTACGCCGGCGGGGAGCTGACCGACGAGCCGGAGCAGGTGCTGGTCGCCGAGCTGATCCGGGAGGCCGCGCTTGAGGGTGTGCGGGACGAACTGCCCCACTCGATCGCGGTGGTCGTGGAGGAGATGACTCCCCGGGAGGGCCGTGACGACCTCCTCGACGTGTACGCCCACATGTTCGTCGAGCGGCCCTCGCAGAAGGCGATCGTGATCGGCCCGGGCGGCGCGAGGCTCAAGGACGTGGGCACCCGCGCCCGGCAGCAGATCGAGGCGCTCCTCGGCACCCGGATCTACCTCGACCTGCGGGTGAAGGTCGCCAAGGAGTGGCAGCGCGACCCCAAGCAGCTGCGGCGGCTCGGCTTCTACGACTGACGGGTCACCGGCGGCGCAGCAGCGCGGTGGCGGCCAGGACGGCCAGCGCGACCGAGGCCAGCAGGCCGGCGAACCAGCCGTACTGGATCGTGGGGTGCACCCGCAGCAGCCCGGAGACCTGGAAGTCGAGCCGGCCCACGAGGTCGCGCGGGTCGGCGAGGAACATGGCCAGCGCGAAGGCGGCCACCGCACCGGGCAGGATCGCCAGCCCGGTGAACAGCCAGTTTCGCGCCGCGCCGAGCACGCCGAGCAGCATGGCCGTGACCCCGGCGCCCAGCACGACCCAGCCGGAGCCCGCGTCCACGCCGCGCACGGCGTGCGTGAGCGACGCGTCGAGGATGCCGAACTCGGCGGTGAGGCCGGCCCACGGGAGCAGCGCGGTCACGGCCAGCGTGAACCCCGCGACGAACACGCCGGCGGCGCGCAGGACGCCGGCCACGCTGGTGCCTCGCCGCGGCCTGCCGGGGTGCTGCGTGGGTTCCGACACGATCACCAGGCTACGGCGCGGGGCGGCAGGTTTCAGCCCCGGCCACCGTCGGCCGGCGTGGTGAAGGGGCGCGCCGGCGGTCGGACGGGGTGTGCGGCGGCGAGTGGCCCGGCCGGTGGAACGGGGTGTGCGGCGGCGAATGCGCCGGACGCCGCGACGGTCTGGGCGGCGGCGGGTCGCCCGGGCGGTGCGGCGGCCCGTGCGGCGGCCGGCGGCCCGGGTGGCGGGGCGCCCGCGGCCTCCTCGCCGCGCCGCAGCCGTTTCCTCAGCTGGACGGCGTCCGCGCCGAGCGCGCAGACCTGCACGCCGGGGCCGGCCAGGGGCAGGGCCGCCCAGCCGTCTCCCAGGACGGCCCGCCGCTCCCGCTCGGCGTCCGGCTCGGCGTCCAGTTCGGCGGGCGGAGCCCAGGCGGGGCCCGCGAGGAGGGTCGAGCCGACGCACCGGGCATCCCCGTAGACGGCCGGGCTGCCGTCCACGGCATCCTCGCCGATCAGGAGATCCTGGCGGAGCAGAGGCCGCCCGGCCACGGTCGCGTCGAACCGCGCGTGGCCGCGCCCCGGCCGTTCGCCGTGCCGCCCGAACACGATCTCCTCCCGCCAGAAGACCGTGGCGTCCTCGGCGAGCGAGAGCCGTACGACGAGACGGTGGGCGCATCCGGCGGCGAGGACGGTCGGCTCGGGGGAGAAACGCAGGGCGGCGCCCGCCCCGACCCGCGCCCGTACGACCATGACCGAGGGGGTGTCCGCGAGGCCGGGCAGCACCAGCGTGGCGGCCACCGAGCGGACCTCCAGTGAGGTGCCGGGGGCGACGTCCACGGCGAGGTCGAGGCGGTCCCCGCGCAGCGGGCCCGCGCCCGTCGAGACGAGGTGCACCCGCCGGGGCCCGGTCTGCCGCAGCGTCAGCGGCGGGTCGGAGCGGAGCGTCTCCAGCCGGGTCCGGCCTCCGCCCGCGGCCTCGGTGCGGATCACCGCTCGCGCGGTCACGGCGCCGGATGCCATGTCAGGGCGCCGTGGCCGGGTGGGGGCCAGCGTGGGAGCCGCCGTGGGAGCCACTGTGGGCGGTGTGGTGGTGCGGTTCCCCGTGCTCGCGTCGCCAGGCGTCGACCATGGTCACCACCCACTCCGCGACGGTGTGCGCGGACCTGTCCTCCCTGATCGAGGTGAACAACACCGGTTTGCCGTCCCGTACGGCCGCCGCGTCGCGGGACATCACGGTCAGATCGGCGCCGACCATCGGCGCGAGGTCGGTCTTGTTGACCACGAGCAGGTCGGCCGAGGTCACCCCCGGCCCGCCCTTGCGCGGCACCTTGTCGCCGCCCGACACGTCGAGCACGAAGATCTGCCGGTCGGCCAGGCCCCGGCTGAAGGTGGCGGTGAGGTTGTCGCCGCCGCTCTCGACGATGACGAGGTCGAGCGGCCCGAATCGCTCTTCCAGCGTCTCGACGGCGTCCAGGTTGGCCGCGATGTCGTCGCGGATGGCGGTGTGCGGGCAGCAGCCGGTCTGCACGGCGAGGATGCGGCCGGGGTCGACGACCCCCGCGCGGCGCAGGAAGTCGGCGTCCTCGGTGGTGTAGATGTCGTTGGTCACGACCCCGAGCCGCAGGGTCGGCCCGAGACTGCGGCACAGCGCCGCAACCAGGGCGGTCTTGCCGCTGCCGACCGGCCCGCCGATGCCCAGGCGGAGCGCCCGCCCGTGCGGTTCGGCCGGGTCGTGGAGGTCGTCGTGGTGAGCGCCCATGGGGAACCTCGTCTTTCTCGTGCGATGCCTGGGTGGGAGGTCAGGAGACGAAGAGCTTGGCCGGGTTGGTCAGGTGTCCCTCCGCCAGGAGGTCGAGCGCGGGCGCGCCGTGCCCGGGCAGCGCCCCCCACGCCGCCCGCCATCCCGCGTGCCGTCCCGTGCCGCGCTCGTCCGGCTCCTCGCCGGGCTCTTCGCCGGGCTCCTCGTACGGCTCCTCGTCGAGCGGGACGGCGCCCGCGAGCGACGTACAGGCGGCGTGGGCCGTCTCGTCGAGCGCGGGCGCGAGGTCGGCGAGCAGGCGATGGACGGCGACCGGGTCGAGGCCGAGGAGCCGCACCGCGGCCGTGGCCGGGCCGGTGATCGCGGCGTAGGCGGCGGCCAGCGCGGCCTGGAGGGGCTCGCAGCCCGCGGAGGCCGCGACCGCGCCGAGCGCGACCGGATGGTGCGGGCCCTCAGGCACCGCTCGCGCGAGCACGTCCAACGCGGCCGCAGGCCACATCCGGCGGGCCGTGCGCAGCAGGAGCCGCCCCTGGGTGCGCGAGGCCTCCCGCTGGGCGGGTGAGGCGGTCCGGGCGTCGGCCTCGGCGTCCAACCGCCGCCACAGCGCCGCCGGCTCGCCCATGGCACCGGCACCGGTATCGGCACCACCGCCGGCCGCGGCTCCGGGGGCCGATTGCGCGGCGGTCCCGGAGCCGGTCTCGGAGTCGGTTACCAGGACGACCTCGGAGACCGCCAGCTCGCACGCGGCGGCGGCGAGCGCGGCGGTGACGAGGCCGGAGGTGGCGAGCCTGCCGCGCAGGAACCGCGCCAGGTCGCCGGTGCCGGTGACGGCGCCCAGCCGCACGGCCTCCTCCACGCCGCCCGAGTGCGCGTGCCCGCCCGCCGGCAGCCGGGAGTCGGCCAGCAGCAGCAGCGCCGCGTCCCCCTTCACGGCGGACATCAGAAGAGGAAGTAGCGCTGCGCCATCGGCAGCGACTCGGCCGGGGCGGGTTCGATCAGCTCGCCGTCCACGCGTACGGCGAAGGTGTCGGGATCCACCCGGATGTCCGGCAGGGCGTCGTTGAGCGGCATCGCGTGCTTGCGCCGGGCGCGGACGTCGGCCACCGGGACCAGCCGCCTGCCGACGGCGAGACGGCCGGCCAGGCCGTCCTCCAGCGCGAGCGGCGCCACGAAGTGCAGCGAGGTCGCGGCGGCGGTGACCGGGGCCGCGCCGAACATGGGGCGGGGGAGCACGGGCTGCGGCGTCGGGATCGACGCGTTCGCGTCGCCCATCTGGGCGTACGCGATGACGCCGCCCTTGACGACGAGGTCGGGCTTGACCCCGAAGAAGGCCGGGCTCCACAGCACGAGGTCGGCGAGCTTGCCGGGCTCCACCGACCCGATCTCCGCGTCCAGCCCGTGGGCGATCGCCGGGTTGATCGTGTACTTCGCCACGTACCGGCGGGCGCGGAGGTTGTCGGCGGGGCCGTCGCCCGGCAGCGGCCCGCGGCGCCGCTTCATCACGTGCGCCGTCTGCCACGTACGGATGATCGTCTCACCGACCCGGCCCATGGCCTGGGAGTCCGAGCCGATCATCGAGATCGCGCCCATGTCGTGCAGGACGTCCTCGGCCGCCATCGTCGTCGGCCGGATCCGCGACTCGGCGAAGGCCAGGTCCTCCGGGATGGCGGGGTTGAGGTGGTGGCACACCATGAGCATGTCCAGGTGCTCGTGGTGCGTGTTGACCGTGTGCGGCCTCGTCGGGTTCGTGGACGAGGGCAGCACGTTGGCGTGGGAGGCCACGGTGATGATGTCCGGGGCGTGGCCGCCTCCGGCGCCCTCGGTGTGGTAGGCGTGGATGGCCCGCCCTCCGATGGCCCGCAGGGTCGACTCCACGAAGCCGGCCTCGTTGAGCGTGTCGGTGTGGATGGCGACCTGCACCCCGGTGGCGTCGCAGACCCGCAGGCAGGCGTCGATGACGGCGGGGGTGGCGCCCCAGTCCTCGTGCAGCTTGAAGCCCGACGCCCCGGCCCTCAGTTGTTCGAGCAGCCCCTCCTCGCTGACCGTGTTGCCCTTGCCGAGCAGGGCCACGTTCACCGGGTAGGAGTCCAGGGACTCCAGCATCCGGCCGAGATACCAGGTCCCGGTCACGGTGGTGGCCTTCGTGCCCTCGGCGGGTCCTGTGCCGCCGCCGACGACCGTGGTCACGCCCGAGGCGAGCGCCTCGTCGAGGATCTGCGGGCAGATCAGGTGGACGTGGGTGTCGACCGCGCCCGCGGTGACGATCTTGCCGTTGGCCGCGAGGATCTCCGTGGACGGGCCGATGACGAGGTCCGGGTGGACGCCGTCCATCGTGTCGGGGTTGCCGGCCTTGCCGATCGCGGTGATCCGGCCGTCGCGGACGCCGATGTCGGCCTTGACGATCCCCCAGTGGTCGAGGATCACCGCGCCGGTGATGACCAGGTCGGCCGCGCCCTCCGCGCTCGTGGTGCGCGCCTGCCCCATCGACTCGCGGATGACCTTGCCGCCGCCGAACACCGCCTCGTCGCCCGCCCCGGCGGGTCCCATCGACAGGTCCTCGGTCACCTCGACGTACAGGTCGGTGTCGGCCAGGCGCACCCGGTCGCCCGCGGTGGGGCCGTACAGCGCGGCGTAGTGGGCCCGCTCGACGCTAGACATCGGTCCTCCCGTCGAGGGGACCGGCCCACTCGGGGCGCAGTCCGGGTACGACGCGGTTCCCCGCGAGCGGGACCAGCGTGACGTCGCGCTCCACCCCGGGCTCGAACCTGGTCGCGGTGCCCGCCGGGATGTCGAGGCGGGTGCCCCAGGCCGCCTCCCGGTCGAACTCCAGGCCGGGGTTGGCCGCGGCGAAGTGGTAGTGCGACCCGACCTGCACCGGCCGGTCGGCGGTGTTGACGACTCTCAGGGTGATCCGCTCCCTGCCGGGGTTCAGCGGCACGTCGCCGTCGCCGCACAGGATCTCGCCCGGCACGCCCTCGCCCGTCATGTGATCGGGTTGTGGACGGTGACGAGCTTGGTGCCGTCGGGGAAGGTCGCCTCGATCTGGACGGACTCCAGCATCTCGGGCACGCCCTCCATGACGTCCTCGCGCCGCAGGACCTTGCGGCCGGCGTCCATCAGGTCGGCGACGCTACGGCCGTCGCGGGCGCCCTCCAGGAGGAAGGACGCGATGAGGGCCGTCGCCTCCGGATGGTTGAGGCGAAGGCCGCGCTCCTTGCGCTCGCGGGCCACGCCCGCGGCGACGTGGATGAGGAGCCGTTCCTGTTCGTGTGGAGTGAGCCGCATGGCGGGACGATAGGTACCCGCGGTTTCCCCCGCGTTACCCACTGATTTCGTATGCGTATCCGGACGGCGGTGAGCCTTCGCTAATGACTTGTTAACGCCCGGGATTTCGGCGGGAAATACCGCGCACCCACCTTGACGGCAGACGGATCGGCGCGGGGGCCGTAGCGGCAAGGAGAGGCAATTGCGGAACTCATTATGGCGTGCCGGAGCGGTGTTCGCTCTCGCGGCCGCGACGCTCGCGGCGTGCGGCGGGCAGTCCTCAACAAGCGGTACATCTGCCTCATCTGGGGGTTCTGACACCATAAAAGTCGGCATCCTGCACTCCCTCAGCGGCACGATGGCCATCAGCGAGGTCACGGTCAGGGACGCCGAGCTGCTCGCGATCGAGGAGGTCAACGCGGCCGGCGGCGTGCTGGGCAAGAAGCTGGAGCCCGTCGTGGAGGACGGCGCCTCCGACTGGCCGACGTTCGCGGAGAAGGCCACCAAGCTCATCGCGCAGGACAAGGTCGCGACCGTCTTCGGCGGCTGGACGTCGGCGAGCCGCAAGGCGATGCTCCCGGTCTTCGAGAAGCGCAAGGCGCTGCTGTGGTATCCGGTCCAGTACGAGGGCCTGGAAAGCTCGCCGTACATCTTCTACACGGGCGCGACGACCAACCAGCAGATCGTCCCCGGGCTCGACTATCTGAAGGAGAAGGGCAAGAAAAAGCTCTTCCTCGTCGGCAGCGACTACGTCTTCCCGAGAACCGCGAACAAAATCATCAAGGCGTACGCCGCGGCGAACGGGATGGAGGTCCTCGGCGAGGAGTACACCCCGCTCGGGCACACCGAGTACAGCACGCTGGTCAACAAGATCGTCGAGGCGAAGCCGGACGCGGTCTTCAACACCCTGAACGGCGACAGCAACGTCGCGTTCTTCAAGCAGCTCAAGAGCACCGGGATCAGCGCCGACCAGATGCCGGTCATGTCGGTGTCCGTGGCCGAGGAGGAGGTCAGGGGCATCGGGGTCGACAACGTCGCCGGGCACCTCGTGGCCTGGAACTACTACCAGACGACCGACACCCCGGCGAACGAGAAGTTCGTCGCCGCGTTCAAGGCGAAGTACGGCGCCGACAAGGTGACCTCCGACCCGATGGAGGCCGGATACAACGCCGTCCACCTGTGGGCCGAGGCCGTCAAGAAGGCCGGGAGCACCGACGTGGAGGCCGTCAAGAAGGCCGCCGGCGGGGTGTCCCTGGACCGCCCAGAGGGCAAGGTCACCATCGACGGCGACAACCAGCACGTCTACAAGACCGCGCGCATCGGGGTCGTCCAGCCGGACGGCCAGATCAAGGAGGTCTGGAACTCCGGCGAGCCGATCAAGCCCGACCCCTACCTCAGGACGTACTCCTGGGCCGGCGGCCTGGTCTGACGGGCCGACATGGAGGGAATGGTCAACCAGCTGCCGATCGGGCTGTCGATCGGAGCGGTCCTGCTGCTCATCGCCCTCGGGCTGACGTTCACCTTCGGGCAGATGGGCGTGATCAACATGGCCCACGGCGAGTTCATCATGGCGGGGGCCTACACGGCCTACCTGCTCCAGGGCGTGGGCTTCCTGGTCGCCCTCCCGGCCGCCTTCGTGGTGGCCGGGGTCATGGGCCTGATCCTGGAGCGCACGCTGATCCGGCGCTTCTACGGCCGCCCGCTGGACACGCTGCTGCTCACCTGGGGCGTCAGCCTCATGCTCCAGCAACTGGCCCGTGACCTGTTCGGGGCGCCCAACGTGCAGGTCGCCTCGCCCGCCTGGCTGCGCGGCGGCGCCGGGATCCTGCCGTACAACCGGCTGTTCATCCTGGCGCTCGCCGCGGCGTCGGTGCTCGCGATCTGGGCGTACATGAACCGGACCGGGCAGGGGCGGCGCATGCGGGCGGTGATGCAGAACAGGAGGCTCGCGGCCACGAGCGGCATCGACACCGGAAGGGTCGACCAGCGGACGTTCTTCATCGGCTCCGGCCTCGCCGGGGTCGCGGGGGTCGCGCTCACGCTGATCGGGCCGGTCGGGCCGGCGCTCGGGACGTACTACATCGTGGACGCGTTCCTCGTGGTCGTCGCGGGCGGCCTGGGACAGCTCCGCGGCGCGGTGCTGGCCGCGATCGGCCTCGGCCTGCTGAACTCCTACGCCGAGTTCTGGAGCGATGCCAGCCTCGCCAAGGTCGTGGTCCTCGTGGCGATCATCGGCTTCCTGCAGATCCGGCCGCAGGGGCTGTTCTTCGTCCGATCGCGGGCGCTCACATGACCGCCCTCACGGTCTCGCGCCGGGTCCTGACCGGCCGGTGGCAGGGCCCCGCGGCCTTCACGGCGGTGGCGGTGCTCGCCCTGGTGGTGGCGCCGCTGCTGCTGGAGCCGTTCCGCCTCGGCCTGCTGGCCAAGTATCTCTGCTACGCGATCGTGGCACTGGGCATCGGCCTCGCCTGGGGGCAGGGCGGCATGCTCACGCTCGGGCAGGGGGTGTTCTTCGGCCTCGGCGGCTACGCGATGGGCATGTATCTCAAGCTCAACGACGCCGCCGGGGACCTGCCCGACTTCATGGTCTGGAGCGGGGTGGAGAAGCTGCCGGCGCTGTGGAAGCCGTTCGGCAACCCGGTCTTCGCGCTGGCCATGGTCGTCGTGCTGCCGGTCGCGGTCGCGCTGCTGCTCGGCGCGCTGGTGTTCCGCCAGCGCGTACGAGGGGCGTACTTCGCGATCCTCACCCAGGCGCTGGCGGCGGCGCTGGTGATCCTGCTGGTCGGGCAGCAGGGGCTGACCGGCGGCACGAACGGCTTGACCAACTTCTTCGACTTCTTCGGCCGCGACGTGGCGGCCGACGAGACCCAGCGGGGCCTCTACCTGCTGGTGGCGGCCGTGCTCGGGGCGCTCTACCTGGGCGCCAGGCAACTCGTCCGCAGCCGGTTCGGACGGCTGCTGCTCGCGGTCAGGGACGGCGAGGACCGGGTGCGCTTCCTCGGGTACGACCCCGCCACGGTGAAGACGCTGACCTTCGCCGTCTCGGCGGGCATGGCCGGCATCGCGGGGGCGTTGTTCGTGCCCGTGGTCGGCATCATCTCGCCGGCCCTTCTCGGGGTCGTGCCCTCGCTCGAACTCGTCGTCGCGGTGGCCGTCGGCGGCCGGTTCGCGCTGGCCGGCGCGGTGCTCGGCGCGGTCGTTATGGGGTACGCGCGGACGTACTTCAGCGAGGAGCTCCCGGACGCCTGGCTGTATCTGCAGGGCGCCCTGTTCGTGCTCGTCATGACGCTGGCGCCCAAGGGCATCGCGGGCCTGGCCGCCGCTCTCGTACGGAGAAGGGAGGCGAGGGCGTGACCGAGCCGCTCTTGGACATCCGCGGGCTGGAAGTCGCCTTCGGCGGCTTCCGGGCACTCGACGGCGTGGACCTGACCGTCGGCCGGGGTGAGCTGCGCTTCCTGATCGGGCCGAACGGCGCGGGGAAGACCACCCTCATCGACGTGATCACGGGCCTGACGAAGCCGACCGCGGGCACCGTGCGGTTCGAGGGGCAGGACCTCGCGGGCCGCAGGGAACACGAGATCGTCCGGCTCGGCGTGGGCCGGACCTTCCAGACCTCGGTGGTCTTCGAGGAGCTCACCGTGCTGGAGAACCTGGACCTCGCCGCGTCGTTCCGCCGCCCCCTGTGGTCGCTGCTGCGCCGCAGGCGCGGGGTGTCGGAGGAGGTCGCGGCGGCGCTGGAGACGACCGGCCTGGCCGGGCTGGCGGACAGCAGGGCCGGGGTGCTGTCCCACGGGCAGCGGCAGTGGCTGGAGATCGGCATGCTGATCGTCCAGCGGCCCCGGCTGCTGCTGCTCGACGAGCCGGTCGCCGGCATGTCCTCCGGCGAGCGCGAGCGCACCGGCGAGCTGCTCACCGAGGTCGCCCGCGACCACACCGTGGTCGTGGTGGAGCACGACATGGACTTCCTGCGCCGCTACGCCTCCCAGGTCACCGTCCTGCACGAGGGCAGGGTGCTGACGGAGGGCTCGGTGGAGCAGGTGCGGGCCGACCCGCGCGTGCAGGAGATCTACTTGGGACGGGCGCGGGAGGGTGCCGAGGATGCTGTCCGTTGAGGGACTGGAGTCGGGGTACGGCCGGGCCCGGGTGCTCTTCGGCGTCTCGCTGGAGGTGCCCGCCGGAAGCCTCGTCTGCGTGATGGGCCGCAACGGGGTCGGCAAGACGACCCTGCTCGACACCGTCATGGGCGTGCTCCCGGCGACCGGCGGGACGGTGACGTTCGAGGGCAGGGACGTCACCCGGCTGCGCCCCGACCAGCGCGTACGGCTCGGCATGGGCTACGTGCCGCAGGGGCACGAGACCTTTCCCCAGCTCACCGTGATGGACAACCTCCTGGTCACGCTGGAGGCGTCCGCGCACCGTGAGCACGTGGCGCTGGAGGAGGCCCTGGAGGTCTTCCCCCGCCTCAAGCCGCTGCTGAAACGGCCGGCGGGGTTCCTGTCCGGCGGCCAGCAGCAGCAGCTCGCGATCGCCCGCGCCCTGGTCACCCGGCCGAGGCTGCTGATCCTGGACGAGCCGACCGAGGGCATCCAGCCGTCGATCATCCTGGAGATCGAGGAGGCCGTCGGACGCCTGCACGCGACCGGTCTCGCGATCCTGCTGGTGGAGCAGTATCTGGACCTCGCGCTGCGGCTGGCCGACGGGTTCGTGATCCTCGACGCCGGACGGGTGGTCAGGTCCGGCCCCGCACGGGAGCTCCAGGACGAGGAGGTTCACCGCCTGTTGTCCGTCTGAGGGCCTGTCGCCGGTCCCGGTCCCGCGCTTACGCTGGAGGGGAGGAAGCGATCGCACGTGTGAACGCCTTCGGCCGCGCCGGAGGCTCCGCACCGCCCGTGCGGTGGGGGCCAGTCCGGACCCGGCATTGCGCACGGCCCGACCGCTTCCTCCACTGTCTCCGGCGCCGCCCCCCGAGCCGGGGCAGGATGGGCGGATGGGTGAGGAACGGATCGGCCGGACGGGGCAGTCCGGCGCCGAACTGCTGGCCGCGGCCCGTTCCGGCGACGGCGACGCCTTCGGGCGCCTGGTCGGGCCGTTGCGCGACGAGCTGCGCGCGCACTGCTACCGCATGCTGGGATCGGTTCACGACGCGGAGGACGTCGTCCAGGACACGCTGGACCGGGCGTGGCGCGCTCTGCCGCGGTTCGAGGACGACGAAGGGGACCGCGGATCCGTGCGGCCCTGGCTGTACGCGATCGCCACGAACAGGGCGCTGACGCTCATCGAGCGGCGTGGGCGGCGCGAGCTGCCCGCCGACCTGAGCCCGGGAGGCGTACCGCCGGTCGAGGCGGCGTGGGTCGAGCCGTTCCCGGACCGGCTGATGAGCTGGACGGCGGAGCTGGGCCCGGAGGCCCGCGTCGTGGCGCGGGAGAGTGTGGAGCTGGCCTTCGTCGCCGCGCTGCAGCACCTGCCGGCTCGGCAGCGGGCCGTGCTGCTGCTGCGCGACGTCCTCGGCTACGGCGCCGGCGAGGTCGCCGGCCTGCTGGAGACGACCGTCGCCGCGGTCAACAGCGCGCTGCAGCGGGCCCGCGGCACGCTCGGACGCCTGGTCCCGCCCACCACCCAGCAGCGGACTCTCGGCCTGCTCGGCGAACCGGCGTGGCGGGAGACGGCCCGGCGCTACGCCGCCGCCTGGGAGGCCGCGGATGTGGACGCCATCGTGGCGATGCTGACCGAGGACGCGAAGTACTCGATGCCGCCGCTGACGGCCTGGTATCAGGGGCACGAGGCCATCCGCGGCTTCCTGCGGAAGACGGCGCGCGAATGGCGCTGGCGTCTCCTGCCGGCGGGGGTGAACGGGCAGGTCGCGTTCGGCACCTACCTGTGGGACGACGACCGCGGCGTCTACGCCGCCGCCGGCCTGGACCTGCTCGCGCTGCGCGGACAGCGGATCGCCGAGGTGGTCTCGTTCCTGGAGGCCCACCTGCCGGCGTTCGGCCTGCCGGCGGAACTGACGCGGGCGGATGTGGCGGCTGACCGATGAGTTCGCCGGTCGCGGAGGGTTGTAGGCGGTGACAGCGGACGACCCGGAAGGACCGAGCGAGAATGACCGACGACCACGAGCGGATCCGCGACCTGATCGAGCGCTGGGCCGAGGCGGTCCACCGCGGCGACATCGAGGGGGTGGTCGCCGACCACGCCGGCGACATCGTGATGTTCGACGTGCCGCCGCCGTACGAGGGCGTGCGCGGCCTGGACGCCTACCGCGAGACGTGGCCGCCCTTCTTCGCCTGGCAGGCGCATGGTGCCTGCTTCGAGATCGAGTCGCTGGACGTGACCGCGGGTCAGGACGTCGCGTTCGCCCACGCCCTGGTGCGCTGCGGCGGCCCGGAGGAGCTCGCGGCGAACCCGCGGACGCGCCTGCGGCTGACACTCGGCCTGCGCAGGCAGGACGGCCGATGGGTGGTCGCCCATGAGCACCACTCGTTCCCGTACGTCGACCCGGACGCCGGCTCCGGAGCGGCCGAGGAGTCCGGAGCGGCCGAGGAGTCCTGGGCGGCCGAGGAGGAGGTGCGCGAACTGCACCACCGGTGGTTCGCCGGCACCGCCGCCGGGGACCTGGAGGGCCTCATGGCCGGCATCGCCGCCGACGTCGTCTCCTACGAGCACGACGGGCCGCTGCGGCACCGCGGCGTCGAGGCGGTGCGCGAGGTCTGCGCGCGCGGCCTCGACGCCGCCGGGGACGGCGTGAGCTGGGATGTCCCCGATCTGAGGATCCTGGTCAGGCAGGACCTGGCCGTCGCGTGGGGGCTCAACCGCATCCGGGTCGAGCAGGCGGGCGGCGAGAGCGCCGAGACGTGGTCACGCGGAACCCGCGTGTTCGAGCGGAGAGACGGCACGTGGGCGATGATCCACCAGCATCTCTCCTTCCCGCACGATCCGGACACCGGCGAGGCCAGGACCGACCTGCGCCCGTAGTCAGATGTCGAGCTGCCACTGGTACCAGGTGTCGAAGACCTCGAAGCCCATCGCCTCGTTGATCGCCAGCATGTGCGGGTTCGCCACCGAATTCCAGGTGATCACACGCTCGACGGACGGCTCGCAGGCGCGGAACCAGGTGATGCCGGCGAGCTTCAGCACCAGGCCGAGCCGCCGGCCGCGGTGCGGGGCGAGGACCGTGGTCGCGCCCTGGCGGGCCCAGCCCTCCGGCCGCTCGGCGTCCACCACCAGCTGGGTGAACCCCGCGGGCTCCCCGCCGGCCGTGTGCCGGGCGATCACCGTGTAGGTCCGCTGGCCCGCCCGTGTGAGCATCTCCTCGCGTGCGCGCACGCGGTCGGCGGTCCACCGCTGGTCCTCCATCGCGAGGTCGCCCAGCGGCTCGTCGTTCATGCCCTCCGCCAGGCGGGCCATGTCGCCGAGCAGGTCGTCGGGGGTCGGCCCGGCCCACCGTTCGAGCGAGTAGCCGGTGGCGTGCCGTACGGCCCGGGCCCGGAGGAGTTCGAGGCCGGACCAGTCGGCCGTGCGCAGGTCGAGCACCAGCCGGGTCTCGGTGGAGGCCGGGGAGAACCCGCGGGCCTTGGCGAACGCCGTGCCCGGCCCGTCCGCCGGCGCCTCGGCGATCAGCACGCGTCTGCCCTCGTCGCGCGCCCGGCCGATCGCGTGGTCGAGCAGCATGCCGCCCACGCCCTCGCGCCGTCGCCGTGGATGCGTCATCAGCCGGAGCAGGGCGAGGTGGGTGTTGTCGTCCTGCGGGAGGTGGAGGATGTGGCCGCCGGCGACCCGGTCGCCGTCGCACGCCGCCCACGCCTCGGCACGCTCGCCGCCCGACCCGCTCCGGACGCTCGCCGCGAAGTGCCGCCACGACATCGCGGGACCCGGATCGTCGCAGGCCCGGGACACGGCGTACAGACCGGCCAGGGGGGAGTGGCCCGCGGGGCCGTCGGGGTCGTCTTCCTCCTGCGCCGCGGGGACGACGCGCATCATGTGCATGCCGACAAGAATTCCGCACACCCTGTCAGGGACGCGACTCGTTTTCACATCGTGGAACCGCGGTGGTGAGGGGTCTACTGCATGTAGTTCTCGACCTCGTCGGCCGGGCGTGGGGAGGCGTAGTCGGGGTCCTCGCCCACGTCGCGCCGGGCGCGGCGCTGGCGCAGGAGGTCCCAGCAGCGGTCGAGCTGCTCTTCCAGCGAGGAGATCCTGTCGTGCTCCTCCTCGGAGGTCAGCTCGCCCGCGACCAGCCGTTCACGCAGCGAGTGCTCCTCGTCGACCAGCTCGCTGATCTGCTTGAGGATGTCGTTGTCCTTCATGCGGCCTCCTTCGCATCACGGCTCACCCTAACCCGGTGCTCCGTCTCGGAATGTGATCGGGTGTCTCTTCCGCTGGAGGGCGTCTGCTAGTCTGCTTGGCATGCTGCGCGGTCTCCTTCTTATCCGCCGCGGCGAGGGCCTGTAAGAGGCCGGCTCCCTCGCCGCGGTGCGAGAGTCATGCGCGTCGGCCGCCCTGGTTTTTTCCAACGGCGCCCCTTTTCCAATGACGACGGCAACGTCGTGCCCGGGGCTCGCCGTGCGCCCGACGAGGAGCAATCATGAATGAGCAGCAGCCGAGCCCGATGCCGTTCCATCGCTACACGCCGTTCGAGCCCGTACGGCTGGCCGACCGCACCTGGCCCGACAAGGTCATCACCAAGGCGCCCCGCTGGTGCGCGGTGGACCTGCGCGACGGCAACCAGGCGCTGATCGACCCGATGGACTCCGACCGCAAGCTGAAGATGTTCGACCAGCTGGTCCGGATGGGCTACAAGGAGATCGAGGTCGGTTTCCCCGCCGCGTCGCAGACGGACTACGACTTCGTCCGCCAGATCATCGAAGAGGAGCGCATCCCCTCCGACGTGGTCATCCAGGTGCTGACGCAGGCCAGGCCCGAGCTGATCGAGCGGACCTTCGAGTCGCTGCGCGGCGCGCGCCAGGCGATCGTCCACCTGTACAACTCCACCTCCACCCTCCAGCGCCGGGTCGTCTTCGGCCAGGACACGGACGGCATCACCGCCATCGCCGTCGAGGGCGCCAAGCTGTGCAAGAAGCTGGCGGCCGAGATGGAGGGCACGGAGATCTACTTCCAGTACTCGCCCGAGTCCTTCACCGGCACCGAGCTGGAGTACGCCGTCGAGGTCTGCAACGCCGTCAACGACGTGTGGCAGCCCACCCCCGACCGCAAGGTGATCGTCAACCTGCCGGCGACGGTCGAGATGGCCACCCCCAACGTGTACGCCGACCAGATCGAGTGGATGCACCGCAACCTGGCGTACCGGGACTCGATCGTGCTGTCCCTGCACCCGCACAACGACCGGGGCACCGCCGTCGCCGCCGCCGAGCTGGGCTACATGGCCGGCGCCGACCGCATCGAGGGCTGCCTGTTCGGCAACGGCGAGCGGACCGGCAACGTCTGCCTGGTGACGCTGGGCATGAACCTGTTCTCCCAGGGCATCGACCCCGAGATCGACTTCTCGGACATGGACGAGATCCGGCGCGTGGTCGAGCACTGCAACCAGCTGCCCGTACACCCCCGCCACCCGTGGGGCGGCGAGCTGGTCTACACGGCCTTCTCCGGCTCCCACCAGGACGCCATCAAGAAGGGCCTCGAGCACCTGGAGCGCGACGCGGCCGCCGCCGGCGTGCCGGTCGACGAGTTCACCTGGGCCGTGCCGTACCTGCCGATCGACCCCAAGGACATCGGCCGCACGTACGAGGCCGTGATCCGCGTCAACAGCCAGTCGGGCAAGGGCGGGGTCGCCTACATCATGAAGGCCGACCACCAGCTCGACCTGCCGCGCCGCCTGCAGATCGAGTTCTCCCGCGTCATCCAGGCCCGTACGGACGCCGAGGGCGGCGAGGTCACCGCGGCCGAGATCTGGGAGCGGTTCTCCGACGAGTACCTGCCCAACCCGGCGAGCCCCTGGGGGCGGCTGGGCCTGCTGGCCCATCGGCACACCTCCGCCGTGGACGACAAGGACGCGATCAGCGCCGACGTGCGGGTCGACGGCCAGATCCGGGAGATCGAGGGCGTCGGCAACGGCCCCATCTCGGCCTTCTGCGACGCGCTGGAGAACATCGGGGTGCCGGTGCGGGTCCTCGACTACACCGAGCACGCGATGAGCGCGGGCGCCGACGCCAAGGCCGCGTCGTACGTGGAGTGCGAGATCGGCGGGCCGGAGGGCGCGCAGGTCCTGTGGGGCGTCGGCATCGACGCGAACACGACGACCGCCTCGCTCAAGGCCATCATCTCCGCCGTCAACCGCGCCACCGGCCACTGACGTCCCCCCGATTCTCGCGGTGACACGGCATGACCTGCGCCGTCACTGCTCATGACCTTGCCCAAAATCGCAAGCGTATGTCCTGACCGGCCCATAAGGCGGTCGTGATCACGCGAAAGGCGGCAACCGGGAGATCCCCGACTGCCGCCTTTCGCATGTCTCGTGATCAACAGGGGCGTCACGATTCACCATCGCAGGCACAATGGATCATGCAACGGCACATGCCCCCTCCTTTATGGGTTAGGACGTCCTGCGCATGAGGCGATTGATTGCAGTATTCGGCGCGACTGCTGTGACCTGCGCTCTACCGGCCCCCGCCTCGGCGGAAGCGGCCGCCGGCGATCCCGTGGCCGCGGTACGGCGGCTCCTGTCCGCCCAGTTCACCGTCAAGGTAGTCGAGTGGGGAGACGTCCAGCTGGGTTCGCGCTCGCGGCTGATCAACCACACGGCCAACACCTTTCAGTACGACTTCAAACGCGCGGGGTCGATCCAGCTCGGGCGCAAGGGAGTCGTCGCGTCCGACCTGAGCAGGCACCTGCGGTTCGAGCGTGACGACTCCGCGGCCCTCGTGAAGAAGGACGCCGCCGACGGTGATCCCGTGGCCAGGAGCCTCCTGATCCAGACCCGGCCGCACCGTTCCGTGAGCGTGAACGGCAAGCTCTACACCACCGGACCCCTGTACGCGCCCGCGTTGCCGAAGGGGAAGACCTGGGCCCTGCGCGGCGCGATCCCGAACGGCGGCGCCTTCACCGATCAGGTCGTCGACGTCTTCGAGCCCCAGACGCTGAAAAAGCTGCTGTCCGACACCTATTTCAGAAAGCGCTCCGGCTTCAAGGACAGCACCGGCCGGATCCACGAGAACACGATGCTCTACAAGGGGAAGATCACCTTCGCCGACCTGTACGCCGTCTCGCCTACCTTCCGGGCGCTTGTCGGGCAGAAGCCCGACGCCACCCTCGCTCCCGCCCTCGTGTGGTGGTGGCTCTGGACCGACAAGGACGGCACGCCCATGATGGTCGATTCCATCTGGGACACCTGGGTCAAGGGCGGGGCTGGCCGGCCTCATGCCAGGGGAGCGGCGAGAACCGAGTACCTCGCCTGGCGACCCCACGTCACGATCAAGCCGCCCAGGTCGTCTCTGGTGGCCAGGGTCGAGGGCCCGGCCGACGGGCTGCCCGAGATCGACGACGTGGGCGAGGCCATCCGGGACCGGCGGGAGTAGTCGCGGAGGCTCCGGCCCGGCTCTCGTTCGTCACGAACCGGTTCGTCGCCGGGGAACCGCACAAGGCGGGCCTTCCCGCCACCGCATCCGGCGCGAGCAGGGCCGGGCTCGCATAAGGCCGGATTTCGCGTCACGAGTTGCGGGATCAGGTCCATGCCAGCCTCAGCGGATCCCAAGCTCCCGAGGTGACTTGTCTGGACAGAACGGGATCGACCAGAGCCTTGGCCACGAGCAGCGCCTCGCCGAGCGATCGTTCGGCGATCCAGGGAAAATCGGCGACCACGGTGGCGTATCCGACCGCCCACATCGCTTCATCCGGCGCGTGGAGCTCGGCCCCGTGAAGCAGTTCGCGACGGTGTGCCTCCGAGGTGAAGGCTCTGCGGAGCGCCTCGGCCTGTAAAGATCGCGACCTCGCTATGAGAACCAGGTCGACAAGGTCGCGAAAGCGGGTGCTCGGTCTGCCGTCGCGGACTTCCAGCATTGCCATGACCTTGTCGGCGACGGTGTCGACCAGCGGATAAAGCCGGTACGGCGGCCGGACCAGTCCCGGGATGTCGAGCGAAAGAGCAGGCGGTGAAACTTCTGGGTGGCCCGTGATGATGCCGCCGGTTACCAGATCTACCCCGAATCTCTCGAAGCGGCGCGGGCCCAGCCAGGCTTCCACACCCACTCGTATGCCCGCGACTCCCTGGATGAGGGATCGCGGCCGGTCGAAGCGGAAGGTGAAGTAATCGCCCAGGTCGGCTTCGGCGGTGGTGCACAGCGCCGCGAAACCCGCCTCAGGCGAACCGGCGCGGGCCACGACGTCGACGTCGGCAGAGTGCCGGGCTGAAGAGAGGCGGGCGAGCAGGGCCACGCCGCCCTTGAGGATCCAACAGTCCTCATCGCCGGCGAAGAGGCGGGCGAGTAAGCGGTCATACGCGAACTGACGGCGACGTTGGCTCGTCGAATACGGCGAATCGCCCGAGGTTTTCTTGAGGCGGTCCGTGATGGCGGCACCGAAAGCCTGGGGGGAGGTGTAGGGGAACGTGTCGCCGGTGGACTGCATGTGGCTACGGATGTCCTTATCGATGGGTCAGATGCTGCAGGAACTCCTGACCGGTCGCGTCGGGCAGTCCGTAGCCCGCGGCATAGGGCGCCAGAGCCGTGGCGAGGTCACTGGGCTGGGTCAGGTTCCGTTCCAGCATGTCCGCCACCACAAGGCCCAGATGACCTCCATCCAGACGGATGGCTGCCAGGTCTGTCGCCGTCCGTCGCGGTGTGGTCACGAGGAGTCCGTCGACCCATCCGACATCATCGACCGCGAGCCGCGCATGGCGAATGGCCACATCCTGTCGCCGGGTCCGAAAGCGACGCGGCGGGGGGACGATGAATTCCCACCGCAGGGGATTGAGATGTCCCACCTCGTATACAAGAGCTGCACTGGTGTGGGAGACGACTCCGTGAGGGAGTCCTCGCTGGTCCATCTGTAGTTCGGGGGCTAGCTGGAGCCATGCGGCCCGTAGTTCCTCCAGCCCGGGGCGCGGAGCGCCGGCCACCCGGTAGACGCCGTGAGCCACGTGTTCGAGAGCCCGGGCCTGGACCAAGCGGCTGAGGTCGCGGCGATGTGCGCCATGACGTGTGGCCTGCCGAGCGGTGACCAGACCATGCTGAGCCTCCGCGAGGGGCGAAAGGATGCTCATCGCACCGGCGAGACCCATGGCACGACTGTCTCATAACTGAGACGTTCGTGCCAAGGCTCCTAACGGCGACCGCAGGCGAACCCTGGTGGCCCGGTTCGGCGAGCGCCCGGAGCTCTTGGCCGTGGCAGTGAGTCATTCGCGTGCTGATATGTTTTACGAGTAAAACATGTGTGAAAGAACGGGGGATCATGAGGCCGGCGATGCGAGGGCGGCTGCCGTTGCGGGGGGTGTTCAGAGTCGGCCGACTGGGGGACGTCTGGCACAAGCAGGCGCTCAGCGCGGTCGTCGCGCTCGCCGTGCCGGACGCGGTCCTCCTCCTGCTGGACCGTCTGGATCTGGCCGTGTACACCTCCGCCGGCGCCTTGTGCGCTCTCTACGCGCACGGCCTGCCGTACCGGGTCAGGGCGCGCACCCTGCTCGGCGTTGTGGCGGGCATGGTCGCAAGCGTGGGCGTCGCGCTCACCGCGGCCGGTCTCACCCGGTCGGCCCCCGTCCTGGTCGTCGTGGCGGCGCTGCTCGCCGCCGCGCACAAGGTGGCGTGCGACGCCGCCCGGATCGGCCCGCCGGGCAACCTGATCTTCACGTTCATCGGCGCGACCTGCACGTTCCTGCCGCAGCGGCTCGGGGACATCCCCTTCCACCTCGCGCTCGTCGCGGCGGCGGCGGCGCTCGCCTGGCTGGTCTGCATGGCTCCCGCGCTCGTCCGTCCCGAGGGGCCCCAGCGCACGGCCGTGGCCCGGGCGCTGGAGGCCGCCGTGCGGCTCGCCCACGCGGAGGGGCCGGCGGCCGCCCGCGCGCGGCACGACGCGGCGGCGGCGGTCAACGCGGCCTGGCACACGCTGCTTCCGTCGCCCGAGGGGCGGGGCAGGCGCGCGCTCGAACGTCTCCTGGCCCGGGTGGAGGCGTCCCTCCCGGCCGTGCCCCGCGACGAGGCGGGCCTGTTCACGGACTGGGCCGCGGACCTGCGCCGCAACCGCCCGGTGCCGGAGGTGAGCCTCGGCGAGACGGGGGCCGCCGGGCTCGCCGGCATCGCGCTGGAACGGGCGGCGCCGGCCGGGCCGGGCCTGCTGCGCATGTTCCACCCCGGCTCCCCGCTGTTCCCGATCGGTGTGCGCGTCGCCGTCGGGTCCGCCCTCGCCGGGCTGGTCTCGCTGGCCGCAGGGGTCGGTCACCCCTACTGGGCGGTGGTCACGGCCGCGTCGGTCTTCCAGGCCAACGCCACACTGTCGTGGCAGCGGGCCCTGCAGCGCGCCCTCGGAAACGTGGTCGGCCTGCTCGTCTTCACGGCGCTGCTGCCGGTCAGCCGTACGGGCGCGCTCGCCCTGGTCCTGCTCACGCTGGCCCTCCAGTTCTGCACGGAGGCGCTGATGACCCGCAACTACTGGCTGGGCACGGTGTGCGTGACGCCGATGGCCCTCCTGCTCACCGAACTGCCCGGATACCAGCCCGCGTGGCCGCTGGTCCGCGACCGCTGGCTGGACACGGCCGTGGGCGTCGCGGCGGGACTGCTCGGCTGTCTGCTGGTGACCAACCGCCGCAGCGCCGGGCGGATCGACGCGGCGCTGCGGCGTGTGGCCGCCGCCCAGGCGGTGGCCCGGCGCCTCCTCGCCCGTGGTCCGGGTGAGCCGGGGGAGACGGCGCGGGTGAGGGGCATGCTCGTCGACGCTCTGGTGGAGCTGCGCCGGGCCGCCGACGTCGCCGCCGGCGAGTGGTGGCAGCGCGCGTTGCCGGAGGAGCAGGTCGCCCGGGCCGAGCAGGAGGGGCACCGCCTGCTGGCGAGGCCGGCCGTACGGGATCGGGATAGAGTCGGCTGCGAACGGACCCAGGGCTGAGGAATCGGGGCGTGGAGGACATCGCCGGCGAGGCGCCCGAGAGCGTCGCAGAGGACGTCGTCGCGCAGGTGATGCGCCAGTGGCGGCGTGTCCACCCCGAGCTGGACACCGCCCCGATCGCCGTGATCGGCCGCCTCACCCGGTGTGTCCTGCTGCTGCAGCAGGCCGGCGACGCGCCCCTTCGGGAGTACGGACTCACCCGGCCGGAGTTCGACGTCCTCGCCGCGCTGCGGCGGCTGGACCGGGAGCTCACCCCGAGCCGGATCGCCAGGGAGACCTTCGCCTCGGGCGCGGCCGTCACCAAGCGGCTGCGGGCCCTGGAGGAGCGCGGCCTCGTGCGCCGCCGCCCCGACGACCGCGACCGGCGGGTCTCCCACCTCGCGCTCACCGACGAGGGCCGTGCGCTCACCGACCGGCTGCTGCCCCGGCAGCTCGGATACGAGAGCGATCTGCTGGCAGCGCTGGGCGCCGACCGGCAGCGGGAGCTCGGAGACCTCCTCGGCGAGCTGCTCCTCCTCCTGGAGGGACGCCTCGGCGCCCGTCAGTTCTGACTTCGCCGTGAGAAGATCTCACCCTGCGCGTCGGCGTAACCTCCGACGCCGGCGAGCGTCCGGCTGCCGGAGGCCGCCTACTCGGGGAGGCCGAGCAACCGGCCGAGGCAGGTCACGTTGTGGTCGAACAGTTCGGCGCGGTGGGTGATGGTGTTGTTGAACTGGCCGAAGAGCTCGAAGCTGACCATTCCGAACAGGCCTGTCCACGCGGCGATCGCCCGCGTGACCACGTCGTCGGGAACGCCCGGCATCAGCGACCGTACGACCTCGGCGTCCTCCGCCAGGACCGCGGGCGGCGGCGGGCAGATCGGGGGAGGGACGAGCCTGCCCGCCCGGTGGGCGTCGGTGACGATCCGCCCGTACACGGCCGTGTCGCGTACCGCAGGCGCGACGGTGTCCTGCGGAGCGGCGTAGCCCGGCACGGGCGAGCCGTACAGAAGGGCGTATTCGTGGGGATGGGCCAGGGCCCACTCGCGTACGGCGCGGCAGACGGCGAGCCAGCGCCCGGTGAAGTCGTCGCGCGCGCAGGCGGCGTCGGCGCGCTCGACGGCCTCTCCGAGGGCGTTGTACCCGTCGATGATCAGCGCGGTCAGCAGGTCGTCGCGGCTGGGGAAGTAGCGGTAGATCGCCGAGGAGACCATCCCCATCTCGCGAGCCACCGCCCGCAGGGACAGACCCGGGGCCCCAGCGGTCGCCAGATGGCGCCGGGCGATGTCCGTGATCTCCTTGATCAGTTCCGCTCTCACCCGCTCGCGCGCGGTACGGCTCGCGTTCATGCGACCAGGTTATCAGAGCACCTGTGTGATTAGAGAGCACCGCTCTTGACGTAAGCCACCCTATTGAGAGAGCATTGCTCTCGTAACGGAGCGACGAACGCTAGGGGTGTCCATGTCAGCCGGGATCAAGGGACTGATCGCCGCAACGATGTTCTTCCTGGAGCTGGGGGTGCTGATCTCGCTGGCCTACTGGGGGTTCACCCGCGAGGCGAACATCATGGTCAAGATCTTGTTGGGGCTCGGCACACCCGCCGTGTTCGCGACGCTCTGGGGGTTGTTCATGGCGGGCGGCAAGGCGCCGCACCAGTTGCACGGGCTCGCCCGGGCCGCCTTCGAGGTCGTGTGGTTCGGGGCGGGGGCGGCCGCGCTGGCGGCCTCCGGGCTCGTCACCGCCGGTGTCGTGTTCGCGGCCGTGTACGTCGTGGACGGCGTGCTGCGGCTGCTGACGGATCAAGTGTGAAGGAGAAGCGATGGGCAGGCATGTGATCGTCGGAGCGGGACAGGTCGGCGGCGGGCTCGCCGAGACGCTCGCGGAGCGGGGGCACGAGGTGACCCTCGTCACCCGCTCGGGCTCGGGCCCGAAGCGTCCGGGAATCTCGCCGGTCGCGGCGGACGCGGCCGACGCCGACGCCATGCGGCGGCTCACCGAGGGGGCCGGCGCGCTCTACAACTGCGCCAACCCGCGCTATCACCGGTGGCCCCTGGACTGGCCGCCGATCGCGGCCGCGCTGCTGGCCGCCGCGGAGTCGTCCGGAGCCGTCCTGGTCACGCTGGGCAACCTGTACGGGTACGGGCCGGTGGACGGGCCGATGACCGAAGACCTGCCGCTCGCCGCGACGGGTACGAAGGGCAGGGTCCGGGCGCGGATGTGGGAGGAGATGCGGGCCGCCCACGAGGCGGGAAGGGTGCGGGTGACCGAGGTGCGAGGCTCGGACTACTACGGGCCGCGGTCGTCCGACCAGTCCTACCTGGGGCCGCGGCTCCTGGAGCCGCTGTTCGCGGGCAAGACCGCCACCGTCGTCAGCGACCCCGACATTTCGCACAGCTGGACGTACCTGCCGGACGTGGTGCGGTCGCTGGCGGCGGCCGCGGAGGAGGAGCGCGCCTGGGGCCGGCCCTGGCACATCCCGACCGCGCCGCCCTTCACCCTGCGGCATTTCGCCGAGACCGTGTGCGAGGCGGCCGGTCTCCCGGCGCCGCGCCTGCGGCGGCTGCCGGCGTGGATGCTGAAGGCGGGGGGTCTCGCGTCGCCGTTCCTGCGCGAGCTGGGGGAGACCCGTTACCAGTTCGACCGGCCGTACGTGCTCGACTCCTCCGCCTCCCAGGCGGTTCTCGGGTTCACGCCGACGCCGATCGAGGCCGGGGTGAAGGAGACGGTGGCGTGGTGGCGGGGGCGCTGAGAGGCGCCGGAGGGACGGCGATAGTCTCCCGGGCATGAGAGTCGGGATCATCGGCCTGGGAGACATCGCGGAGAAGGCGTACCTGCCGGTGCTGGCGGCGACGCCGGACATCGAGCCGCTGCTGTGCACCCGCGACCGCACGGCCCTCGACCGGCTCGGCGACGCCTACCGGATCGGCGCGCGCTTCACCTCCCCGGACGGCCTCGTCGAGGCCGGGATCGACGCGGCCTTCGTGCACGCCGCCACCACCGCGCACGTCCCGATCGTGACCACGCTGCTGGAGGCGGGCGTGCACGTCTACGTCGACAAGCCGCTCGCCTACGACGCCGCCGCCTCCGCCGGGCTCGTCCGGCTGGCCGCCGAGCGGAACAAATCGCTGATGGTCGGCTTCAACCGCAGGCACGCCCCCGCGTACGCGGCCCTGCGCGACCTGCCGCGCGACGTGGTCGTGATGCAGAAGAACCGGCGGGACCTGCCCGGCGACCCGCGCGCCGTGGTCTTCGACGACTTCATCCACGTGGCCGACACGCTGCGCTTCCTCGCCCCCGGGCCGATCACCGGCACCTCGGTCAGGACCAGGGTGCGGGAGGGCCTGCTCGAACACGTCGTGCTCACGCTCGGCGGCGACGGCTTCACCGCCGTCGGCGTGATGAGCCGCACCAGCGGCGCGGCCGAGGAGGTCTGCGAGGTCATGGGCGACGGCGGGAAGCGGCGCGTGGTCAACCTCGGCGACGTGGTCGACTATGCGGGGGGCGAGACCGTCACGAGGCGGGGGGACTGGGTCCCGGCGACCCGGCAGCGCGGCATCGAGCAGATCTGCCGGGAGTTCCTCGCCGCGGTACGGGAGGGGCGGATCCTCACGGCGGACGACGCCCTGCTGACCCACCGGCTGTGTGAGGAGATCGTACGGGCCGCTGGGGACGCCTCCGGTGCGGACACCACCGTTACGGGCACCGCCGCTGAGGACACCGCCACCATGGACACGGCCACCATGGACACGGCCACC
Source organism: Microbispora sp. H10836 (assembly GCF_012999525.1). Lineage (NCBI taxonomy): Bacteria > Bacillati > Actinomycetota > Actinomycetes > Streptosporangiales > Streptosporangiaceae > Microbispora > Microbispora sp. H10836. The sequence goes on along the minus strand of NZ_JABBWU010000001.1, from coordinate 682,321 downwards.
ATGGACCCCGCCACGATGGACGCCGCCACGACGGCCTGACCGCCTCCCGGAAGCCGCATTTTCCCGGGAGGCGGTCGTCATCGCCGTCTTTCAGGGCCGTCAGGGGTAGAGGCCACGCATGCGGTGGGCCTCGGCCACCCGCCCCACGCCGATCGCGTGGGCGGCCTGGCGGAGCGTGAGGTCGCGCTCCACGGCCAGATCCGCGACCGCCCGGTAGGCGTTCTCCATCAGGTCGCGGAGCTTCACCTCGACCTCGCCCGCGCTCCAGGAGTACGCCTGGGTGTTCTGCACCCACTCCAGGTAGGACACGATGACCCCGCCGGCGTTGGCCAGGATGTCGGGGACCACCGTGACCCCGTTGCCCGCCATGATCAGGTCGGCCTCGGGCGTGGTGGGCCCGTTGGCGCCCTCCACGACCAGGCGGGCCCGTACGCGCGGGGCGTTGTCCGCCGTGATGACGCCTTCGAGCGCGGCGGGGACCAGCACGTCCACGTCGAGTTCGAGCAGGTCGCCGTGGGAGAGCGCGTCGGCGTCGCGGTAGCCGTGCACCGAGCCGGTCTCGGCCGCGTGGGCGCGCAGCGCGGCGACGTCGAGCCCGGAGGGCCTGACGACCGCGCCGCCCGCGTCGGAGACGGCCACGACACGGCAGCCGGCGTCGGCGAGGTACTGCGCGGCGAGCGCGCCCACCTTCCCGAAGCCCTGCACCGCCACGGTCGCGCCCTCTGGGGAGCGTGCCCCACTCATCTCGGCCAGCGCCTGCAGCGCGGCGATCTGCACCCCGCGCGAGGTCGCGCCCGCGCGGCCCAGCGAGCCGCCGAGAGCCGTGGGCTTGCCGGTCACCACGCCCGGGACCGAGTAGCCCGCGTTCGCGCTGTAGGTGTCCATGATCCAGGCCATGGTCTGCTCGTCGGTGCCCACGTCGGGCGCGGGGATGTCCTTCTCCGGGCCGATGAGCGGCAGGATCTCGTTGACGTAGCGCCGCGTGACGCGTTCGAGTTCGCGGGTGGTCAGCGTGGCCGGGTCCACCGCGACGCCGCCCTTCGCCCCGCCGTACGGTATGCCGACGAGCGCGCACTTCCACGTCATCCACATGGCGAGTGCGGTGACCTCGGCGAGGTCGGTGGCGGGGTGGAAGCGGATGCCGCCCTTGGCCGGGCCGCGCGACAGGTTGTGCTGCACGCGGTGGCCCTGCACCACCTCCAGGCGGCCGTCCTCGCGCCGTACGGGCACGGAGACCGTCAGCGAGCGGCGGGGCGTGGCGAGCATGCGGTGCATGCCGTCGTCGAGGCCGAGGAAGCGGGACGCCTCGGCGAGCTGGAACCGGGCGGCGGCGAGGGCGTGCTCACCGGGGGTGGGCCGGGGGCCGGAATACGCGGTCTGCGGATCGGGGATCGGGGACCGAACCCCCGACGCCGTTGTCGGGAAGTCCGTGATGGTCATTCTGTTGTTCTCCTGTCGGAAGAGAGGCCGTCCCCCGGACCCCGCGGCCGTCGACGTTGACGACCGCGTACGACGGGCCTGGAGGAGCGACATCTGGATCAAACCGCGAGCCGTGGTGACCGCGATATAGGCCAATAAGGAGATCGCCGGGCGAGATTTCGCCGTTCTGGTGAACTTGGGACCCGGTTTGCGGACCTTTTGCGATAGACGGGGTTTGCCAGTAGACAAGGTGGGTGCCGGAACTTGTGCTGGGCCCGCTGCTGCGTCACGTGGACGCGGCCGTCGCGACCGTCTGGGTGGAGACCTCGGAGCCGTGTACCGTCCGCGTGCGGGCCGGCGACGCCTGCTCGCAGGAGCGCACCTTCACGGTGCACGGTCACCACTACGCCCTGCTCGACGTCGGCATCGACGGGCCGGTGGCCTACGAGGTGGAGCTCGACGACCGGCGGGTGTGGCCGGAAGAGGGCCTGCCGCCGAGCGTGATCCGCCCGCTCACCCGCCTCGACCGGCTGATCTTCGGCTCCTGCCGCACGAGCGTCCCGCACGAGGAGCCGTACGTGCGCACGCACGGCCCGGACGTCCTGCGGGCGTACGGCCTGCGCGTGATGGAGTCGCCGGACGAGCGGCCCGACCTGATCCTGCTGCTGGGCGACCAGGTGTACGCCGACGAGCTCACCCCGGACATGAAGGAGTTCATCGCCGGGCGCAGGGACGACGGCCCGCAGGAGGTCGTCGACTTCGAGGAGTACGCCGAGCTGTACCGCCAGGCGTGGTCCGATCCTCCGGTCCGCTGGCTGATGGCCACGGTCCCCACCCTGATGATCTTCGACGACCACGACGTCAGGGACGACTGGAACACCTCGGCGGCATGGCGTGAGCAGATGGCCGAGGTGGCCTGGTGGGACCGGCGCATCGTCTCGGCGCTCGGCTCGTATTACGTCTACCAGCACCTGGGGAACCTGCCCCCGGACGAGCGGGCGGCCGATCCCGTGCTCGCCGCGCTCAAGTCCGGCGGCGGCGACGAGGCGCTCGACGCCTTCGCCCGGCGGGCCGACCGTGAGCCCGACTCGGTGCGCTGGAGCTACCACCGGGACCTGGGCGACGCCCGGCTGATCGTGCTGGACAGCCGCAGCGCCCGGGTGCTGGAGCCGGGACACCGGCGGATGCTCGACCCCGAGGAGTGGGACTGGTTCGACAAGCACGCCACGGGCGACTTCGGACACCTGCTCGTCGGGTCCTCGCTGCCGATCCTGCTGCCCGCGGGCATCCACCACGTCGAGAGCTGGAACGAGGCGGTCTGCGACGGCATCTGGGGCCGCCGGGCGGCGCGGTGGGGCGAGCGGCTGCGGCAGTTTCTCGACCTGGAGCACTGGGGGGCCTTCCGCCGGTCGTTCGAGGAACTCGCGCGGGTGGTGCTGGAGGTCGCCTCGGGCCGCCGGGGCAGGCCGCCCGCGAGCGTCCTGCTCCTGTCGGGCGACGTCCACTACTCCTACATGGCGTCCGTACGGCGCCGGGGCGGCGGGCGCGTCCATCAGATCGTCTGCTCGCCGATTCGCAACCCGCTGAGCCGCACGCTGCGCTTCGCCAACATCGTGGCGTCGTTCGGGCTGGCGGGCGTGCTCGGCGGGGTGCTGGCCAGGGCGGGCGGCCTTCCCCGGACGCCGGTGCGATGGCGGATCAGCAAGGGACCCTGGTTCCCCAACATGATGACCGCCGTCGACCTGGCGCCCGGAGAGGCCAGGGTGACGTGGTTCACCGACACCGGCGACCACGACACGGTGCTGATCAGGCCCGAGCCTCCCGCAGCACCGCGCTGAGCTGGTCCATCGCCCACTCCAGGTCGTCGCGGGAGACGACGAGCGGCGGCGCGAGGCGGATCGTCGAGCCGTGCGTGTCCTTGACGAGCACGCCGCGGCGCATGAGCGCCTCGCTGATCTGCCGGCCCGTGCCGAGCGAGGGGTCGATGTCGACGCCCGCCCACAGCCCGCGCCCACGCACCGCCACCACACCGGGGCCGAGATCGGCCAGCCGCGCGTGCAGGAACGCGCCCAGCTCGCGGGCCCTGGCCTGATACTCGCCGGTCTTCAGCAGCCCGATGACCGCGTCGCCGACGGCGCACGCGAGCGGGTTGCCGCCGAAGGTGGAGCCGTGCTGGCCGGGCCCGATCACGCCCAGGACGTCGGTGTTCGCGACGACCGCGGAGACCGGGACCACGCCGCCGCCGAGGGCCTTGCCCAGGACGTACAGGTCCGGGACGACCCTCTCGTGGTCGCAGGCGAACGTGTCGCCGGTGCGGCCGAGGCCCGACTGGATCTCGTCGGCCACGAACAGCACGTTGGTGTCGGTGCAGATCTCCCGGACCGCGGCCAGGTAGCCGTCCGGCGGGACCAGCACGCCGGCCTCGCCCTGGATCGGTTCGAGCAGTACGGCCACGGTGTTCTCGTCGATCGCCTCCCTGACCGCCTCCACGGAGCCGTACTTGACGATCCGGAAGCCGGGGGAGAAGGGGCCGAACCCGTCGCGCGACTCGGGGTCGGTGGAGAAGCCCACGATCGTCGTCGTACGGCCGTGGAAGTTGTCCTCCATCACGACGATGTTGGCCTGACCGGGGGCGACGCCCTTGACCTCGTACCCCCACTTGCGGGCCACCTTGATCGCGGTCTCGACGGCCTCCGCGCCGGTGTTCATCGGCAGGACCATGTCCTTGCCGCACAGCTCGGAAAGGCCGGTCACGAACGCCGCGAACCGGTCGTGGTAGAACGCCCTGCTGGTCAGCGTCAGCCGGTCGAGCTGCTCGCGCGCCGCCGCGAGGATCTCGGGGTTGCCGTGGCCGAAGTTCAGCGAGGAGTAGCCGGCCAGGCAGTCGAGATACCGCCTGCCCTCCACGTCGGTGACCCAGGCGCCCTCGGCGGAGCTGATCACGACCGGCAGCGGGTGGTAGTTGTGTGCGCTGTGGCTCTCGCTGAGCCTGATGAACTCCTCGGTCCTCATCGGATCTCCCTGCTCGGCCGGATCTCGAGGGTGCAGCACTTGGGGCCGCCGCCGGACTTGCGCAGCTCGCTGAGGTCGACCGGGACGACCTCGAAACCGCGGCGCTTCAGTTCCAGGATCAGCCCGGTCGCCTCGGCGTTGACGACGACGTTGCGGCCGTCGCTCACCGCGTTGAGGCCCAGCACCTCCGCGTCCGCGGACGTGGCGATGACGGCGTCGGGGAACAGCCGCCGCAGCACCTTCCTGCTGCCCTCGCTGAACGCCTCCGGATAGTACGCCACGTTGTGGCCGTCCAGCGGGAACAGGGCGGTGTCGAGGTGGTAGAACCTCGGGTCGACCAGGCGCAGCGTGACGACCGGGCGGCCGAGGAACTCCTGGGCCTCCATGTGCGCCGCCACGTCGGTGCGGAAGCCCGTCCCTGCCAGGATCATCTCGTCGAGCGTCAGGTAGTCGCCCTCGCCCTCGTTGGTGAAGGACGCCTCCAGTGTCTCGTATCCCCGCTCGCTGAACCACCGCAGGTAGGCGGGGCCCTCGGCGGCTCGCTGCGGGTGGGCGAACCTGGCGCCGTAGACCCGTCCGTCGACCACGAGCGCGCCGTTGGCGGCGAACACCATGTCCGGCAGGCCCTCGATCGGGTCGATCAGGCTGACGGTGTGGCCCAGGCTCTCGTACGCCTGCCGGAGGCTGTCCCACTGCCGCAGCGCCCGTGCGGTGTCGGTCTCCTTCTCCGGGTGCATCCATGGGTTGATGGAATACGAGACCGTGAAGAACTCGGGCCGGCACATCAGGAAATGCCGGACCGTACCCGTGTGACCACTGTCCGTGGCCTCGGTGGCTGGCGCGAGCGTCATCGTCGACTCCAAGCGGGAAACCGGTGAACGGGACTTCAGCGTAGGAATCCGGAGACGACAATCCAATGCGCCCGCGTTGCGGTCACATGTGGATCGGTTGCGTCCTTCACCCGTTTTGCGGCGATCCGTTAATCAGCCGGGACAGCACGATCGAGCTCTTGGTGCGCACCACGAACGGCTCGGCCGCCAGGCGTTCGATCACCCGCTCGACGTGCCGTACGTCGGTCGCGCGGATGTGCAGCAACGCGTCCGCCTCGCCGGTGACCGTGCAGGCCGAGACGACCTCCGGGTGCCGGGACACGGCCATGCCGATCTCCGTGGGGGAGGTCTTGCCCCGGCAGTACAGCTCGACGTACGCCTCGGTGGTCCAGCCGAGGGCCGACGGCTCCACCCGGGCGCTGAACCCGGTGATCGCGCCACTGGCGACGAGCCGGTCGACCCGCCTCTTCACGGCCGGAGCCGACAGCCCCACTTGAGCGCCTATCTCGGCGTACGTCGCTCGGGCGTCCTCGACGAGGGCCCGGATGATGGCGCGATCGAGCTCGTCCAACTTCACGTGGACCTGTATACAGCCGCCGCGTCCGGCATGCCCCCGCGCCCGGCGTGCCACCCCGTCCGCGGCAGCGACGACATGCGCGAGGTGATCACAGGTACGGATTGTCGGTGGCGGTTGGGAGGATCGTCGCCATGACCGAACTCACCTCCGCGATCACCGGTTACTGGGACGCCGCCGCCGACGCGTTCGACGACGAGCCCGACCACGGCCTGCGGGCTGATCACACGCATGCCGCCTGGGAGCGCCTGCTGCGCGCGTGGGCGCCTTCCCGCCCGGCCGACATCCTGGACGTCGGCTGCGGCACCGGCTCGCTGTCGGCGTTGCTGGCCGCGGCCGGGCATCGCGTCACCGGTGTCGACCTGTCACCGCGGATGGTCGAGCGGGCCCGGGCCAAGTTCGCGGACGCCGGGCTCACCGGGCGCTTCCTGGTCGGTGACGCAGTCGTCCCGCCCGTGGGAGACGAACGGTTCGACATGCTGCTCTGCCGGCACCTGATCTGGACCCTGCCCGATCCCCATGCCGCGCTGCGCGGTTGGGTCGCCCGGCTTCGCCCGAACGGCCGGCTGGTGCTGATCGAGGGACGCTGGGGTGAGGCCGGGCAGGCAGGACAGCCCTATGTGACGGGAGCCGAATCGCTGCCCTGGGGCTTCGGCGTCGCCGCCGCCGACCTGGCCGACGCGGTGCGGCCGCTCGTCGCCGACGTACGTATCGAACCGCTCAGCGACGATCCCGACCTGTGGGGGCGCCCGGTGAGCGATGAACGCTACGCGCTCATCGCCCGTACCTAGAGGGCGGGCCGCCCGGGTCCGGCGGCGTTCTGTGCCTTGGGGCGGGTGCTTCGGTCAGGCGGCGGCGCGCTTGAGGATGTCCTCGTACACGCTCGGATCGTCGGAGGAGACGACGGGCCAGCCGATGCCGTACCCGCCGGCCCAGCCGACCTCGATTCCGGGGTTGGCGTGGTCGGTGCCGTCCGGCAGGAACAGGTGCGGGCTGCAGTTCACCCCGTCGGTCGCCGCGACGGCGGCCTGCCCGGACAGCGTCGCGCGTGCCCGGCCGTCGTCGAGCGCGGCCGCCAGCGCGGCCACGTCCACCACCCCGGTGGACGCGGCGGCGTCCAGGATGACCTTGCGGTGGCTGATGCACCGCGACTCGGCCCAAAAGGCCCTCCGCAGCGCCAGGTCGAGCTGCTCCGAGGCGGTGAGCCCCTGCTCCTTGGCCGCCTGGACGGCCTCCAGCGCGGGCAATGTGGTGGACGGGTACAGCCAGTCCTTCGCCTGCCACAGCTGCCACCCCGCGCCGGGCTCGAGCGAGGCCATCCGGGCCACCTCGCTGTCGGTACCCGGCCGGGGGCTGGGTGCCTCGTTGAGCAGTTCCAGAGGGAAGGCGTGATGGTCGAACCGGACCCGGCCGGTCAGGCCGAGCCGTTCCCGGGTCAGGTGGAGCCGGTGCACCGCGATGTGCGCGAAGGAGCACCAGATGTCGGAGAAGATGATGATGGTGCCGGGCTCCGGGGACGGTGTCGTCGTCATCGGCGTTCTCCTTGTGTCGTCTCTTGTCCCACGACGGTTCGTGCTGCCGGGGCACCGGGCGGACCGGATCGTCCGGCGCGGTGTCGAATCCGGCCGGGGCGGCCAGGTCGGCCAGGTCATCCGCGCGGTGACTTCGCTCAGGTGAGCTGGACGAGCACCGAGCCGGCGATGAGCAGGACGAGACCGGCCAGGCGCGGCGCGGTGAGCGGGCGGCGGGGCAGCCGCAGGAGGCCGTGGTTGTCGATCACGGCCGAGGCGGCCTGCTGCCCGGTCACGGTCAGGGCGACGGTGGTGGCGGCGCCGACCGCGGGGATGAGCGTGAAGGTCGCGGTGACGTAGGCCGCGGCGCAGGCGCCGCCGAGCCAGCCCCACCAGGTCATCGTACGCAGCCCGGCGAGTCGCGGCCGGGGGGTGCGGTGCGTCGCCAGCAGGACGATCAGCACCACGGCGATGGTGATCGTGGCCACGACGAAGCTGATCATCGCGGTCGTCACCGGCTCGTGGATGTCCTTGCGCAGCGCGGCGTTGACCGCTCCCTGCACGGGCAGGACGGCGCCGGCGACGATGCCCAGCAGGATCCAGCCGCCCTGGCCGAGGCCGCCCGCCCGGCGTACGCCCGGGATGGCCGGGGCGGTGAGGGTCGTGGTCCTCGCCCCGCCGGCGGGGCCGCCCGGGGCCCCGGGCGCCGGTCCCGAGGCGGACGGCGCCGGGCGCTGCCCACGGATGATCACGGTGATGCCGGCCAGGACCGCGAGCGCGCCGAGTGCGATGCCGAGGCTCGGCGGCTTGCGGGCGACGCCGAGCAGGCCGAACAGGTCCAGCCCCAGCGACGCGAACATCTGGCCGGTCACGAACAGCCCGGCCGCCGCCAGAGCGCCGAGGCGGGGGAAGAGCAGGATCCCGCTGGTGATGTAGAGCGGGCTGGCGAGCCCGCCGAGCAGGTGCCAGACCGGCACATCGGGCACGAGGCGGATCGCCCCGATGGCGCCGGCCGCGACCGCGAGGAGCACCAGCAGGGCGGTCGCCACGCTCAACTGCAGGGTCGAGGCGCCGTACGGCGTGCCGACGGCCTTGTTGAGCTGGAGATTCACCGAGGCCTGCACGGCCAGCAGGCAGCCGGCCAGCAGCGCCGAGGCGAGGAACAGGGCATGCATGGCAGTCCCCTACAGGATAAGTGGACGTAGTGTCCGGATGAGACTAGGCGAGAACCGGACACTGTGTCCATATGGCTGGCGCGAGGGGCTAGCATGTCCTCATGGCCAACGGGTTGCCGGATTCCGGCGGGAACCGGGCGAACGGCCGCGCTCCGTCGGAGGGGGCCGTCCCGGTCGGCGCCGGCCGGGAACTGCCCGTGCTGGACCTCGAACCGGGCCGGCCCGCTCCGGTGCGGGAACGGGCGGACGCCGCGCGCAACCGCATGCGCGTGCTGAAGGCGGCGGAGAAGCTTTTCGCGGAGACAGACGCCCGGCACGTCACGATGGACGAGATCGCCAAGGCGGCGGGCGTGGGCCGGGCCACGCTCTACCGGCGCTATCCGGACCCCGCGTCGATCGCGACGGCCCTGCTCGACGAGCACGAGCGGCAGGTGCAGGAGCACATCCTGAGCGGTCCGCCGCCGCTCGGCCCGGGGGCCTCACCGGCCGACCGGCTCGCCGCCTTCCACGTCGCCATGACCGATCTGCTGGAGCGTCACCTGCACCTCGTCCTCGGAGCCGAGACCGGGAGCGCGCGGTTCGGCACCGGCGCCTACCGCTTCTGGCGCCTGCATGTGCGGATGCTGCTGACCGAGGCGGGGGTGCCGGACCCCGACGCGATGACGGACGCCGTGCTGGCGCCGCTCGCGCCCGAGGTCTACCAGTTCCAGCGGCACACCCTGGGCCTGTCGCAGGCCCGTGTCACCGAGGCTCTGGTGTGGAGCGCCCGCCGCCTGGCGGGACACGATCCAGGTCGTGCCTGACGAATCAAGCCCTGCCGCGCGTGGCCCGGGCGGCGGTCGGCCACCAGGCGTGACCAGCCGGGCGAGACCATCACGTCACTGATCCGATCCGGCCTGTCCGCGCGGATGGGCGACCGAACGGCGGCGAGGCGGGAAGCGAGGCCGACGGCGACTCGTCTCACCGGGTGCAGTAGTCGCCGGTCCCGTGCTCCAGCAGGTCGAAGGCGCGCTCGGCGTGGTTCCTGATGTCGGCCCTGATCAGCGCCGGGTCCTCCCCGGCCATCTGCCGCATCGCGAAGTGACGGGTCAGCGCGCGGACGACGGCGCAGATCTGCGCCGCCACGAGCCAGGGGGTCAGGTCGCCGGGCTCGGCGTCGGCGTCCTCCGCGAGCGTCCGGGCGAGCCGCTCCTCCCGGTTGACGTCCAGCATGCGCACGCGTGACTGCAGGGACACGCTCTCCCGCACCCGCTGCGTGAACAGGTCCAGGCCCTCGCTCATCCCGTAACGCCAGTCGCCCGCGTCGAGGGCCTCGAAGAAGTCGCGCCGCACCGCTTCGACCGCCGTCTCGCCCGCGCGGCGCTCGCGCACGGCGCGGGCCAGCAGGTCCTCGGTCTCCTCGCCGCGGTCGAGGAACAGGTCCTCCTTCGTGCGGAAGTAGTTGAAGACGGTGTTGACCGACACGTCGGCGGCCCTGGCCACCTCGGCCACCGTGACGTTGTCGAAGCCCCGTTGCAGGAACAGCCCCATCGCGATGTCCGCGATGCGCTGCCGGGTCTCCCGCTTCTTCCGCTCCCGCAGGCCCTCTTCCATGCCTCGATTGTAAGGGCGGATGCAAACTTTAAGCGACACCAAATTTGGTGCTACTCTACCCGGCATGATTCATGCCAGAGGGCTCACCAAGACGTTCGGGCCGGTCGAGGCCGTCCGGGGGATCGATCTCGACGTCTCCGCGGGGGAGATCGTCGGCTTCCTCGGACCGAACGGCGCGGGCAAGACCACCACGCTGCGGATGCTGACCACGCTGCTGCGCCCGACGTCCGGCACCGCCACGGTCGCGGGCGCCGACCTGTTCGCCGACCCCGCGGGCGTGCGCCGCCGCATCGGCTACGTCGCTCAGGGCGGCGCGTTCGCCCCGTTCTCGCCGGTGGGGGAGGAGCTCGTGCTCCAGGCCCGCCTGTACGGCCTGACCAGGGAGGAGGCCCGCGAGCGGGTGACCGCCCTGCTCGCCGGGCTCGACCTGCCCGGGGTCGAGGAGCGTACGACGGTCACGATGTCGGGCGGCCAGAAGCGCCGGCTGGACATCGCGATGGGCCTGCTCCACCGGCCCGAGCTGCTCTTCCTCGACGAGCCCACGACGGGGCTCGACCCGCAGAGCCGCGCCAACCTGTGGGACCACGTGCGGCGGCTGCGCGAGCGGGACGGCCTGACGGTCTTCCTCACGACCCACTATCTGGAGGAGGCCGACGCGCTCTGCGACCGCGTTCTGATCATCGACCACGGCCGGATCGTCGCCGGGGGCACCCCGGACGAGCTGAAGTCCGAGCACGGCGCGCGGACCCTCGACGACGTCTTCCTCGCCGTCACCGGTCGCGAGCCGCGCGAGGGGGCCGCCGCGTGACCGCCCTCGCCGCCCTGACCGGGCACTACCTGCGCGCATCCTTCGGCAACAGGTTCAGCCTGGTCTTCGGGGCCATCCAGCCGTTCCTCTACCTCGTGTTGTTCGGCCCGCTGTTCGACCGCAGCGGCGTTGGCTCGTGGGCCGTCCTCGTGCCCGGCCTGCTGGTGCAGCTCGGGCTGACGAGCGCGGGCATGGCCGGCTTCACCATCGTCTTCGACCAACGGTTCGGCGTGCTCGAACGGCTGCGGGTCACCCCGGTGAGCCGGGTGACGCTCCTGCTCGGCCGGGTGCTCAGGGACAGCGTGGTGCTGCTGATCCAGGCCGTGCTGATCATCGTGGCGGCCTGGGCGCTGGGGCTGCGGGCGCCGCTGGCGGGGGTGCTCGCCGCCCTGCTGCTGATCACCGTGCTGTCCGTCGGCATGGCGTCGCTGTCGTACGCGGCGGCGCTCACCATGCGGCAGGAGCTGTTCGCGCCCGTGATGTCCACCGTGGTCATCCCGCTGATGCTGCTGTCGGGCGCGCTGCTGCCGATGTCGCTCGCCCCGGCCTGGCTGGACGTGGTGTCGCGGCTCACGCCGTTCCGGTACGCGGTCGAGGGGCTGCGCGCGCTGTTCGCCGGTTCCTACGCGTCGTCCGCCCTGTTGTGGGGGGTCGTCGTGTCCCTGGTGTTCGCCGTCGTGGGCGTCGCTTTGGGCACCAGTCGTTTTCAACGAGAAAACGCCTGATCAGGGCCAGGAAAAGGCATTCGAACTTCATACCGGTTTGCGGGCGCCGCCGGGCACTGAGACGGTCACAATGGGGGGCGTGGCGGACGTCAACTTCACCCTCGTCCAGCTGCGTTACTTCGTAACCGCGGCCGAGCTCGGCAGCATGACCGCGGCCAGCAGAGAACTCATGGTGGCGCAGTCGGCGATCTCGGCCGCCATCGCCCAGGTGGAGCGGGAGCTGGGGGTCCAGCTCCTGATCCGCCACCATGCCCGCGGCCTGTCACTGACCCGCGCCGGCGAGCGCTTCCTCGTCGAGGCCCGGGAGTTCCTGTCCCACGCCGCGGCGCTCGCCCAGTCGGCCCGCGGCCTGGCGGGGTCGCTGACCGGTGAGCTCGCCGTCGGCTGCCTGACCACGCTCGCGCCGTTCTACCTGTCCCGGTTGCTGCGCGAGTTCGCCGGACGGTATCCGGGGGTGCGGGTCAGCGTCGCGGAGGGCGAGATCTCCACCATGGAGTCGGCCCTGCTCGACGGGCGGTGCGAGGTCGCTCTCGTCTACGCCATCGACCTCGCCCTCGACCTCGACATCCGGACGCTCACCCGGGCCAGGCCGTACGCGCTGCTGCCGCCGGAGCACCCGCTGGCCCGGGCGGAGGCGGTGTCGCTGGCGGAGCTGGCGGCCGAGCCGATGATCCTGCTGGACCTGCCGCGCAGCCGCGACTACTTCCGGACCATCTATCCCACCGAGCCGCGCGTGCGGTTCCGCACGTCGAGTTACGAGACGGCGCGCTCGCTGGTGGCGGGCGGGCACGGCTACTCGATACTCAACCAGCGGGCAGAAAGCGACCAGACCTACGACGGCGGCCGGGTCGCGTGCGTCCCGATCAGCGACGACGTGCCCACGCTCGACGTCGTGCTCGCCTCGGTGCGCGGTGTGCGGCCCACCGCGCGGGCGGTCGCCTTCGCCGAGACCTGCCAGGCGTTCTTCTCCGGCGGGTAGGTCACCCGAGGTCGGCGAGCAGCCCCTCCAGGAACGCGCCGGTGTGCGTGGCCGGCCTGGCATCCACGCACACCGCGTTCAGCACCTGCGTGTACGCCTCTGTGTCCTCGGCCTTGTCCAGGTAGAGGGCGCTGGTGAGCTGTTCCAGGTAGACGACGTCGGGCAGTTCGGGCGCGTCGAAGCGCAGGATCGTGAAAGGCCCCCCGCACGCGGCGTGCCCGCCGTGGTCGAACGGCACGATCTGCAGCGTGATGTTCGGCTGCCTGGTCACCTCGATGAGGTGCTCCAGCTGGGCCCGCATGACCTTCCGGCCGCCGATCGGACGGCGCAGCGCGCCCTCGTCCATCACGGCCCACAGGGTCGCCGCATCGGGGCCCGTCAGCCGCTCCTGCCGGCGCATCCGCAGGTCGACGTGCCGGTCGACGTCGTCGGCCGACCGCCCCATGGTGCCGCGCAGGACGAGGGCCCGCGCGTACTCGGGCGTCTGCAGCAGCCCGGGGACGTACTGCAGCTCGTAGCAGCGGATGACGGACGCCGCCTCCTCCAGCCCGACGTAGAACTCGAACCAGCCCGGCAGCACGTCGCTGTACTTGTGCCACCAGCCGGGGATGTTCGCCTGTCGCGCCAGGTCGAGCAGCACGGCCCGGTCGCCGGGGTCGGTCATGCCGTACAGGGTGAGCAGGTCGGCGACGTCCCGCTCCTTGAAACCGACCCGGCCGAGCTCGAGCCTGCTGATCTTGGCGTGCGACGCGCGGATGGCGCGGGCCGCCTTCTCGGGGGTGATGCCGCTCTCCCGGCGCAACCGCCTGAGCTGGGCCCCTAGCAGCAGCCGCAGGGCCGTCGGGCCGCCGCGGGCGATCCCGGCCGGTGCGGGGGCGATGCTGCCCGCCTGTCCGTTCACGTGGGCTCCATACGCTCCGGAAGAATTCCTGGTAAAGCAATCGGATTGATCATCCTACCGGAGCGGGGTGAGGTCGTCTTTTCTGGGAACTTCGACAGAAAGTCGGGGGCCTACGACATTTGCACGTGCATGCGTGCTTGCATCCGCAAGGCACAGGGCAAGATACACGACGGCAGGGAAATTCACATCATGTAGTGAGTGAGACCTGAGGGATCGGCGATGACTGCAGACCTGGCGGGCCCGGGAGCCGCGACGGCGCCTACGTGGTTGACCTCGACGTTCGAGCGAGACGACATCGCCGGCTTGTCCCTGCCTCCGTCGGCGGCGTGCACCTTCCACGGGCGCACCACGTCCGCCGCCGCCGCGCGGGACTTCACCGCCAGGACGCTGTGCGGGTGGGGAGTGCCCGATCTCGTGCCGGACGCGCAGATTGTGGTGTCGGAATTGGTGACCAACGCGCTGCGGCACGCTCCCGGTGATCCCGCCGACGCCCCGCCGATCCGGCTGAGGCTGGTGAAGCACCGGTTTCATATCGGCTGCGGAGTGAGCGACGCCAGCGCCCGAGTGCCCGCGGTCTCGCCCTGGAACGACCTGTCGGAGTCGGGCCGCGGACTGCACCTGGTCGAGGCGCTGACGGCGGCGTGGGGGTGGGTCCTCACCCGCGGCGGCGGCAAGGTGGTGTGGGCGCTGTTCGACGCCTCGCCGGCCTCCTGACCGATCGATCCGCCCCGGAAAGCCGGTCGGGCCGCACCGGCACCGCATGCCGGCGCGGCCCGCCAATCGCGAGGGGACGCCCCCGTCTGGGGAGGGGACGCGGAGGTCAGCCCTGCTCGGCCTCGCCGGTGACCTGCTCGGCGGCCTCCTCGGGCGACTGCTCCAGGTCCTGGTCGGCCTGGGCCTGCGCGGAGGCCTTGTCCAGCCGGACCCAGCTCGTGACGCTCTCGACCGCGAAGAGCACGAGCAGGTACGCCGTGAGGACGGCCGCCACGGGGGTCAGCCAGCCGGCGGCGGCGGCCACGCCCAGGATCAGCAGGCGGACCTCCCAGCCCAGTCCGGCCTGGTACAGCCAGGCGGGGGGCCAGATGCCCTGCCGGGTGCGGTAGACGGTGTCGTACGTGTGGTAGCCGACCACGTAGAGGAGCACGAACAGCAGCCACTTGGGCGTGCCCTCGGCCAGCCCGAGCAGGATGATCGTCGCGAACTCGGCCGCCCGCAGCAGCGGGGGAGTGAGCCAGTCGAAGCGGCCCAGGTGGTCGCGTCCCGCGGTGGGCAGGACCAGCACGAGCAGCACGGCGACGGGCGCGAGCAGGATCGGGCCGTCGGTGAGGGCGCCGGCGACGGCCATCGCCACGATCGCGAGCAGCGCCACCACGGTCGCGGGCACGGGCGGCAGCAGCCGGCCCAGGGCGCCCTTCAGCGCGGTGGCGAGCGGGCCGTCGTCGCGGTAGGCGAGCAGGCGCGCGGTCTGGACGCGGCGGCGCTCCTCGTCCGGGTCCGGGAGCGGCGTGGTGGTCTGCGGCTGAGTGATCATGCGAGCGACCTCAGGAGACGTCCGGTGAGGGTGTAGGTGGCCGCGACGCCGCCCCAGACGATCAGCGTGAGGAACGTCACCCGGGGGTCGAAGAACGCGGCGGTGATCGCGATCGCGGCGAAGCGCTCGCCGATGGGGAACACGATCATCTTGCGGGCCCAGTGGACCGGGCGGAACTTGCCGGCCTTGGTCCAGAGCTTCAGCAGCCCGCGCACGCCGGTGCTCCGGCTCGCCCTGCGCTCCTCCAGCGCCTCCCGCAGCGGCCGGTCGTCGGCGACCGTCAGGTCCAGCGTGGGCAGCGGCACGGGCGCCTTGCGCCGGTTGGCCGCGCCGAACGAGAAGTCGAGCAGGTGCTTGACCGACTGGAGGGCCAGCGCGACCAGCGCCAGCGTCCAGACGCCCTCGCCGTCGCCGAACTGCCCGGACACCGTCGCGCCGACCGCGAGGCCGACGAAGACGGCGTACTCCTTGAACCGGTCGAACGTGGCGTCCAGCCAGGCGCCGAGCACGCCGAACTTGCGCGCGTAGCGGGCGACCTGGCCGTCGACGCAGTCGAAGACGAACGCGAAGTAGATGAGCACCGCGCCGGCCACCGCCCCCCAGCGGGTGCCGGTGGCGAACGCGCCGGCCGACAGCAGGCCGAGGGCGATCGAGATCAGCGTCACCTGGTTGGGCGTGAGCCCCCGGCGGGCCGCCCAGCGGGCGATGAAGCGCGAGTAGGTGCTGACGAAGAACGTGGTGAAGAAACCGTCGGCGCCCTTCACGGCGTTGTCCAGCCGGGCCCGGTCCTCGTCGAAGCCCGCCATCTCCGTCAGCGCCTCGTCGGCCTCGGCCTGGCTGCGGATGCGGCGGAAGAACAGGTCGCGCCGGCCGCGCCGGCCCACCGACACGCCGCGCCGGACGAGGCCGAGCACGAGGAGCTCGGTCACGTCGTCCTCGGGGCCGAACAGGTGAGCCATGTCCGCGAGCTCGCGGGCGACCTCGGCGAGGGTCTGCAGGTGCCGCTGGTGGAGGTGGAGCGGTCCGAGCAGCACCGCGTTCGGCCGCGTCACCGCGTGGTAGGCGGTGCCGACCGAGATGATCCGGCTGCGGCCGATGCGGGTGCGCTGGGGCAGCCCCTCGATGACGCCCTGGCCGATCTCGGGCTCCGCCTCCTCGATGGGCACGAGTTCGGGCTGCTCGTCGCCGTCCTGCTCGTCGCGCTGCTCGCGGAGGACCAGCGCGATGGCGCCGCGCTTGGCCTTGGTGAGCTGGTAGAGCAGCTCGTCGTGCACCAGCGAGCCGGCCGGCAGGATCAGCAGGTTCTCCTCGGCGCCCTCGACCGCGTCCGCCAGCGCGCGCAGGTCACCGGCGACATCCGGGCTCTCCACCACCCGGCCGTACGGCCTGCGGTAGGCGGCGGCGTCCCCCGGCCGGGCGATCGTCGTCGGCTCGGGGTCCATGACGGCGGCCTGTGCGAGCAGCCTGTCGTACGCGGAGGGGGCCCCGGGCAGCGATTTGAGCGTGATGTCCGCGGGCAGGGCGGGCTGACCGCCGGGCGGCGGGGGACTGATCGGGCCGGGCGGGGCGCCCAGCAGGACCACGCGGGTCATGGCAACCTTTCACGCATCGGGGGGAGATCAGGCCCTCAGGCTTGACCGGCGCGGGGAAGTCCGCCGGAAGCCAAAGCTTAGTGACCTTTCGGTTGAGCCGATGCATCCCAGGTTTACCGTACGGCCCCCGGATGTACAGGTTGTGGAGGGTTCGCCCCCGAGCATCGTCGCCGGATCATTACC
Source organism: Microbispora sp. H10836 (assembly GCF_012999525.1). Lineage (NCBI taxonomy): Bacteria > Bacillati > Actinomycetota > Actinomycetes > Streptosporangiales > Streptosporangiaceae > Microbispora > Microbispora sp. H10836. The sequence continues at coordinate 665,488 of NZ_JABBWU010000001.1, read as the reverse complement.
GAATTTTCACCATTCGTGCGCCCCGGAGGGCTGGATGTCCGTGCAGCGGGGCGGACGCCCGCGCGCACCCATACGATGGCGGGGTGAGTCTCTACCGGGACGAGGGCGTCGTGCTGCGCACCCAGAAGCTGGGTGAGGCCGACCGCATCATCACCATCCTCACCCGGCGCACCGGCAAGGTCCGCGGCGTGGCCAAGGGCGTGCGCAGGACCATGTCGCGCTTCGGCGCGCGGCTGGAGCCGTTCTCCCACGTCGACCTGCAACTCCACAGCGGCAGGTCGCTCGACGTGATCACCCAGGTGGAGACCCTGCACCCGTACGGCGAGGCGATCGTGGCCGACTACACCCGGTACACCGCGGGGACCGCGATGCTGGAGACGGCCGACCGGCTGACGGTGGGGGAGAAGGAGCCGGCCCTGCGCCAGTTCCTGCTGCTGGTCGGCGGTCTGCGCACGCTCGCCGAGGGCGGCCACGAGGCCCGGCTGGTGCTCGACGCGTTCTTCCTGCGCTCGCTGGCCGTGGCGGGTTACGCCCCCGCGCTGTCGGAGTGCGCGCGGTGCGGCGCGGAGGCCGTGCGCGCCTTCGCGATCGTCGCCGGCGGCGTGGTGTGCGGCGCCTGCCGCCCGGCCGGCGCCGCGGTGCCCGCCGCGGAGACGATCGCGCTGATGATCGCCCTGCTGCGCGGCGACTGGGCCACCGCCGACGCCTCCGAGCCCCGGCACCGCACCGAGTGCAGCGGCCTGGTCGCCGCGTACCTGCAGTGGCACCTGGAGCACGGCATCCGCTCGCTGCGGCACGTCGAACGCGAGTGGCCGGGCCAGGCGGAACCTGCACCGGATCCACACGTCTTCCGCGTCTGAGGACGGGTCCGGACGCAATACCCTCGGAACATGGTCCGTCCTCCTACTCCGCACCCGTCCGGGGCCACCGCGCCCGCCATCCCGCGCGCCCTGCTGCCGCGACATGTGGCGATCGTCATGGACGGCAACGGCCGCTGGGCCAAGGCGCGCGGGCTGCCCAGGACCGAGGGACACAAGATGGGCGAGGCGTCGCTGTTCGACGTCGTCGAGGGCGCCATCGAGCTCGGCGTCCCCTACCTGTCGGCGTACGCCTTCTCCACCGAGAACTGGAAGCGCTCGCCCGACGAGGTGCGCTTCCTCATGGGGTTCAACCGCGACGTGATCCGCAGGCGGCGCGACCAGCTGCACGCGATGGGCGTGCGGGTCCGCTGGGCCGGGCGTCCCGGGCGGCTGTGGAAGAGCGTGATCAAGGAGCTCGAGGACGCCGAGCGGATGACGGTCGGCAACAGCACGCTGACCCTGCAGTTCTGCGTGAACTACGGCGGCCGCGCGGAGATCGTGGACGCGGCGGTGAAGCTCGCCCGCGACATCGCCGCCGGCCGGGTCAAGGCCGACAAGGTCTCGGAGAAGACCTTCGCCCGCTACCTGGACGAGCCGGAGATCCCCGACGTGGACCTGTTCCTGCGCTCGTCCGGCGAGCAGCGCACCTCCAACTTCCTGCTCTGGCAGTCCGCGTACGCCGAGATGGTCTTCCTCAACCAGCTGTGGCCCGACTTCGACCGCCGGGACCTGTGGCAGGCGTGCGAGATCTACGCCAAGCGCGACCGCAGGTACGGCGGCGCGGTGCCCAACGCCGTCCCCGGCGAGGCGTCCTGACTCAGGAGGCGTCGCGGCGACGGGCCCGGTACGCCGCGACGTGCATGCGGTTCCCGCAGGTGCGGCTGTCGCAGTAGACCCGGGAGCGGTTCCGCGACTCGTCCACGAAGACGTGCGCGCAGTCGGGGGCGGCGCACGTGCGCAGGCGGTCCCGCTCGTTCTCCACGAGCACGTGGGCGAGCGCGACGCCGCAGTCGGCGGCCAGGTGCTCGGCGACCGACGCGTCCGGCGCGAAGTAGTGGACGTGGAGGGAATGACCGTCGTGCTCGGTGAGGCTCGGCGTGATGCTGGTGCGCCGCAGCAGCGTGTTGAGCAGGCCGACCGCCGTCGGCTGGTCCGGCGCGGTGAACACGGCGTGGAACTCCTCGCGCAGGTCCCGGACCTCGGCGAGGTCGCGCCGGGTCAGCGCCCCGACTCCGCTGACCTCCCGCCTGCGGACGAACTCCTCCAGGTCGCCGACCTCGGCCAGCCCGTCGCGTTCGCCGGTGCCGGTGTTGATGAGGTCCACCACCGTCGCCAGCGAATACACCATGTCATGGCTGAACGGCACGCCATCTCCCTCATGTCGCGGCGCAGGCAGCGTACCTCCCGGCGGGCCCGCGCGGGGCGGGGTCAGCCCTTTCGGGCCGCTTCTCCCGACGACTCCCCACAGGACTCCGCACACGAGGAGCAGGTGCCGAAGACCTCGACGGTGTGCGTGACGTCGATGAAACCGTGCTCGGCCCCGACGACCTCGGCCCAGCGTTCCACGTCCGGCCCGGCGACCTCGATCGTACGACCGCACGCCCGGCACACCAGGTGGTGGTGATGCGTGTCGGTCTGGCAGGCCCGGTAGACCGACTCGCCCTCGTCGGTGCGCAGCACGTCGACCCGGCCGGCGTCGGAGAGCGACTGGAGCGCCCGGTACACGGTCGTCAGGCCGATCTTCGAGCCGACCGCGCGCATCTCGGCGAACACGTCCTGCGCGCTGCGGAACCCCCGGCTCTGCCGGAGGATCTCGTGGACGGCGTCACGGCTCTTCGTCATCAGGACTCCTGTGTACGGCTTCGCCCTACGACCTATCAGGTTAGGCCGGTTCGCGTCAGATCAGTCCGAAACGGGTGGCGGCGAGGAGAATCAGGAACGTCCCGACCGCCACCCGCAGCAACCGGCCCACCGGACGCAGCGACGGCCACGACAGGTAGGCCAGCCAGGCGATGAACGCGAGCACCGGCAGCACGGCCACGCCGCCCCGCCAGTCGGGCACCACCAGTCCGGCGATCAGCAGCGCCACCATCACCAGCGGGGCCAGCCAGCGGGGCTGCTGGAACAGGAAGACCAGCGGCGCGGCGCTCCTGCGCTCGACCGCCGCGCGCAGCCCGATCGCGCCGGGCGTGAAGAACTGCTCGCCCTGCGGCAGCGGCCGGCGCGGCCGGGGGGACGCCGCGTTCGCCCGGGCGGGGGGCTTCCTCGCCAGAGGATGCGCCGGCACCTGACGGCGCGGCGGTTCGGTTTCGCTTCCCACGCGTTCGAGCCTAGTGCCGATCCCTGCGGGCAGTGCCCCGTCGCGTCGTCCGCTGTGCCCTTTCCGCCCGCGTCGCCCCCTCCCGGCGGGGCGTACGGGAGGGGTGGCATGCTGGGCGGCATGCTCGCCGTGATCCGTTACTCGGTGCCGGGCGCCCGCGCCGACGAGTTCGCCGTCCAGGCGCGCGCCATCCTCGACCTGCTGGCCGCGCAGCCGGGATACCTGCGCGGGCAGATCGGCAGGTCGGTGGACGAGCCGGCCCTGTGGGCCGTGGTCACCGAGTGGGAGGGCGCGGGCTACTACCGGCGCGCCCTGTCGGCGGCGCGAATGGTCATGTATCCGCTGATGACCCTTATGATCAACGAGCCCGGGGCCTTCGAAGGCGTCTACGCGCTCCCGGGCGAGGGGGCGAACGCGGGCACCCCGGGCAAGGCTTGAGCGCGGGGGCGCCGGATTCCCCTAAGCTTGTGCCCAGATCCGGGCAGGTGGCCGGACGTCCCGCCGCCGGCAGGCGGCCAGCAGGCCCGCCCGCCTCAGCGATCAGCGCACCGCTGACCCCGATCTCAACGCCGACACCCAGCCGGATGGAGTTCCACTGATGGCACGTCGCACCGACGTCTTGGAAACGATCGTCAGCCTCGCCAAACGCCGCGGGCTCGTCTTCCCGTCGAGCGAGATCTACGGAGGCCTGCGGGCGTCCTGGGATTACGGCCCCCTCGGTGTCGAGCTCAAGAACAACGTGAAGCGCGAGTGGTGGAAGGCCATGGTGCAGGGCCGCGACGACGTCGTCGGCCTCGACTCCTGCGTCATCCTCGCCCGCGAGGTCTGGCAGGCCAGCGGCCACGTCGACACCTTCAGCGACCCGCTCACCGAGTGCCAGTCGTGCCACAAGCGCTACCGCGCCGACCACCTTATCGAGGCCTACGAGGCCAAGCACGGCGGCGAGCCGGCGGGCGGCCTGGCCGACATCACCTGCCCCAACTGCGGCAACAAGGGCGCCTTCACCCAGCCGAAGCAGTTCAGCGGCCTGCTGAAGACCTTCCTCGGCCCGGTGGAGGACGAGTCCGGCCTGGCGTACCTGCGGCCGGAGACCGCCCAGGGCATCTTCATCAACTACCTGAACGTCCAGCAGTCGGCCCGCAGGAAGATCCCGTTCGGCATCGGCCAGATCGGCAAGTCGTTCCGCAACGAGATCACCCCGGGCAACTTCATCTTCCGCACCCGCGAGTTCGAGCAGATGGAGATGGAGTTCTTCGTCAAGCCGGGCACCGACGAGGAGTGGCACCAGTACTGGATCGACGAGCGCCTGCGCTGGTACGTCGACCTCGGCATCAACAAGGACAACCTCCGGCTCTACGAGCACCCGAAGGAGAAGCTGTCCCACTACTCGAAGCGGACCGTGGACATCGAGTACCGCTTCAACTTCGCCGGCGGCGAGTGGGGTGAGCTGGAGGGCATCGCCAACCGCACCGACTTCGACCTCACCGCGCACGGCAAGGCGTCCGGCACCGACCTGTCGTTCTTCGAGCAGGAGTCGGGCGAGCGCTACGTGCCGTACGTCATCGAGCCGGCGGCCGGTGTGGACCGCGCGACGCTGACCTTCCTCGTCGACGCCTACACCGTCGACCAGGCGCCCAACGCCAAGGGCGTGATGGAGGAGCGGACCGTGATGCGCCTCGACCACCGCCTGGCCCCGGTCAAGGTCGCGGTGCTGCCGCTGTCGCGCAACGCCGACCTGTCGCCGAAGGCCCGCGACCTCGCGGCGCGGCTGCGCCGCCGGTGGAACGTGGACTTCGACGACGCGGGCGCCATCGGCCGCCGCTACCGCCGCCAGGACGAGATCGGCACGCCGTTCGCGATCACGGTCGACTTCGACACCCTGGAGGACCAGGCCGTGACGATCCGCGAGCGGGACTCCATGGCCCAGCAGCGGGTCGCGCTCGACCAGGTCGAGTCGTACCTGCGCCAGCACCTCAACGACTAGGTCACCGCGACAAGGCGCCTGTCCGGAAATTTCCGGACAGGCGCCTTCCGGGTTCAGGAAGGCGCTCGCCCAGAAGAAGCCGAACGCCTGCCCACAGCACGGTCCTCGGCAGGATCGTGCTGTGGGCAGGCGTGGTCGATCAGCGGTGATGTTGGTGCTGCCGGCCCGGTACAGGGCGGCCGGTCAGCTCCGGTCGATGTACCAGTTACCGCAGTAGCTGCCGAGCGCGTTGCGCGCGCACGCGCGGACCGCGTAGTGCCGCTGCTGATCGGTGTTCCAGTTCATGACGAGGTTGCTGCTGCTGGAGTTGTAGAACGGTCCGCACTGCTTCCAGCCGCCGTTCGCCTGCACCTGCTCCGTGGTGGGGAACATGGGCAGGCTGCTGGGCATCCCCTGCAGGCTACGGTCGACCCAGACGGTGTACCCCGAATCGCTCGGCGAGATCTGGGCGTAGCTGTAGTTGAAGGCACCGCCGTTCATCAGCTTGACGAAGCGTGCGTTTCCCAGGTGAATGTCGGCGCCGCCGACCTCCTTGTAGTAGTCGGGAACCCAGGTCTTGTCGCACTCGCCTGTGGTGGCGTTCGCGGCGGAGACCGGGCCGGCCGTCGTGGCCGCCGCTCCGATGACCGCGGCGAAGAGAATTTTCATGAAGCGCTTCGCGGTCGTGTTCCACCGGGCCCGGCGCGATGAGAATGACGTGGCCATCGGGGGAATCAGTTGGGATCGACCCAGAAGGCGTCGCGGTCCAGCAGCCGATCGCGGGTGACGAGTGCTCCGAACTTCCCTCCCGCGCCCGAGTTGTCCATGTCGAGGACCATGTCCGTGCTGTAGGCGCCGCCGCTCGTCCAGGCGCCCTCCCAGGTGCGCGCCATGGGGTATTCGTCGCATGTCAGCCCAGGTGGACGGGGCAGCGAGTCGGGGCAGGCCGTGTCCCGGTTCCTCCTGACCTTGGCCGGGTCGGCAAGCCGGTGAAGGGGGGTGGTGCCGGGGGCTCCCGGAAGCCCACTGGCCTGCGCACGTTTGATGTGCGCGCTGACCGTCGGGTAGGCGGACAGCCCGTCGAGCGTGGGGATGAAACTCGGGATGACGCAGCCGGCGCCGCCGAGAATCCTGTCGCAGCGGATGTCCGGCGAAGGGTACGGACCCTTTTCCGGCGGAAAGACATTGATCATCTCCGTGTCCCCGCCCGGATGCGTCAGCTGCAGCTCGTACGTGGTGATGACGGTGCGTATCCCGTCGAAGGGCACGTTCACGAGATGCGGGACGGACGGGGTCAGGTAGCGGGTGGAGTTCTCGGGCAGTGCGATGGGAGGGCCGAAGTCGCCGGCCGTACAGCCGTAGGAACAACTGACCGCCAGGCGGAAGCTGAGCGCGTCGTCCGGGACCAGTTCTCCCTCGGAGTAGAAGCGGACGATCGCGAAGACATCGGTGAGTTCCAGGCTGTCGTTGAACATGCCGATGAAATGCAGGTAGTTGATCATGGTGCGGCCGAGTAGGGCCCTCGTGGTGGTGTCGTAGACGCCGACGGACGCATAGTTGATCAGGCAGGCGGCGAATCGCCTGGTCTTCCACGCGCTCTTCGACTGATCGTCAGGGGGGTCGATGCACCAGGCGGGCAGGGGTGGCGGGTCGTCGGCGGCGCTCGTCGAACTCAGGACCGATCTGCCCGGCGGTTGTGTCACCGGCGCGACGCACAGCACCTTCCTCTTGCCTTGACGGGCGACGCGGTCATCCGGGCTCTGGTCGCAGTGGGGCGGGAGTACGGGCACGCGCTCGAGCACTTCGCGGCTGGAAGACCTGACCGGCCAGGCGCACATTCACAGCAACCCTGCGCGGGTCTTCGAGCAGCAGGGCCACCATGTGGAGGCGCTGGACAGCGCCGAGCACGCACTCCGGCTCTACCGGGCCGCCGGCCAGCGGCACCGGGAGGTCAGGGCGATCAGCGCGGCCGGCTGGTGCCACATCGCCGTCGGAAACCATCGGGAAGCGCTCGCCCACTGCCGGCAGGCTTCGACCTGGCTTCAGGAGGCCGGGGATCGCGACGGGAATCAGCCACCTGAGACACCCTGGGCCACGTCCACCATCGGCTCGGAGGGACTACGACCAAGCCGAGACCTGCTACCGGCGCGCGCTCAGTCGCAGCGCGTTCCCTTGGCCGGAACCTTCCCCTCCAGCAGGAACGCGTCGACCTTGTCGTCGATGCACCTGCTCTGGCCGTACGCGCCGTGGCCCTCGCCGTTCAGCGTCAGCAGCACGCCGGTGCGCAGCTGTTCGGCCAGCCGCGGCGCCCACTGGTACGGCGTGGCCGGGTCGTTCGTCACGCCGACGACGAGGATGGGGCCGGACCCGGTGGCGTCGACGTGCCTGGCGGCGTCGTCCCCGGGCACCGGCCATAGGCTGCACGACCCCGCGCTGATGGCGGTCGACGCGAAGATCGGGGTCTTCTTCTCCAGCCGCCGGGCCAGCTCCTCGGCCTGGGCGACCGAGGGCCGGTCGGTGCTGTCGACGCACAGCACCGACGGCAGCGAGAACTGCAGGGTGGAGTAAGTGCCGTCCGGCTGCCGCCCGGCGTACTGGTCGGCCAGCGCGAGCAGGCCGTCGAGCCTGCCCTTCCGGCCCTCGTCCAGGGCCTCGGTCAGCAGCGGCCAGGTGAGCTTGCTGTAGAGCGCCTGGGTGATGCCCGCCCGGGCCACGTCCTCGGTGACCGTGCGCGAGCCCACCTTCCCCGGCGTGCGGGACAGGGTGTCGAGGAGCTTCAGCACGGTGGCGTTCGCGGCGGCGGGGTCGGCGCCCAGCGGGCAGCTCGTCCGCGTCTTGGCGCAGTCGGCCAGATAGTCCTCGTACGCCTTCTGGAAGCCGAGAGCCTGCGTCTTGGCCATCTCGAGCATGCCGATCGAGGGGTCGACGGCGGAGTCGAGCACCATCCGCCCCACCTTCTTCGGGGACTGCGTGGCGTACACCGCGCCGAGGTGGGTGCCGTAGGAGAAGCCGAAGTAGTTGAGGCGCGGGTCGCCGAGGGCCGCCCGCAGCGTCTCCATGTCGCGTGCCGCGTTGACGGTGCCGACGTAGGGCAGGATCCAGCCCGCGTTGCGCTCGCACCCCTGCGCGAATCCGGTGACGAGTTTGGTCTCGGTCGAGGCGTTCTCGCTGGGCTCCCTGCTCACGTACTGGTCCATCTGCGGGCCGCTGAGACAGCGGATGCCGCTGCTGCGTTCCACGCCGCGCGGATCGAAGCTGACGAGGTCGTAGCGGCTGTTCAACGTGGAGAAGGCGTGGGCCGCGTTCATGAGCGTCGTGACGCCCGAGCCGCCGGGACCCCCGAAGTTGAAAACCAGGGAGCCGATCCGCCGGCCCTGGTCGGTGGCCCGCAGTCGGACCAGGGCGATACCGATCTTCTTGCCCTCGGGCTTGGCGTAGTCGAGCGGCACCTGGAGCGTGGCGCACTCGAAGCCGGAGGAGGAGGCGGTCTCCTCGCACGCCTTCCACGACAGGGAGGGCGTGGCCGAGGCGTACTCCTCGGGGGTGACCCTCGCGCCCCCGCAGCCGGCGGTCGCCGCCATCGCGCCGAGCCCGGCCACGGTCACCGCCATGACCCGCCAGATCCTTCGCGCCGACACCCCTCGCGACACTGAAACCCCTCGTGTTCGACTGCGTTCGGAGGGTGCCTCGTTTATATCGCAGACCGTCGCGCCCGTATGGCCGACGCACCGGAACTCACCGGAACTCACCGGAACGCCGCCTTACCGGACAATGGTCTAAACCATTTCCCCTCCGGTGGGGCGGGGCCTCCGCGGCGCACATGACGATGAATTGGTTTATACCAGTGTGCGCCCTCCGGAAAAATGGCCGATCTTTGATTGGATTAGACCTCTGCTAGCCCTTCTACCTGCTTAGACATCATATGTGGTGAAGGGTGATGTTTGGTGCTGCTTTTCCTAGGTACAGTCCGGTTGCGGGCCGCGTCCGCGGTTTCTTTGAAGTCGGCGAAGGAGCGTCACATGCCCAAGTACGTTTACGACTTCACCGAGGGCAACAAGGACCTCAAAGACCTCCTCGGTGGTAAGGGCGCCAATCTGGCGGAAATGACCAACATCGGCCTCCCCGTGCCTCCCGGCTTCACGATCACCACCGAGGCGTGCCGCCACTACCTCCGGCACGGCGGCGTGCCCGACGGGCTGGAGGGGGAGATCGGCGAGCACCTCGCCGCGCTGGAGGCGCGCATGGGCAAGCGCCTCGGCCAGGCCGACGACCCGCTGCTGGTCAGCGTGAGGTCGGGGGCCAAGTTCTCGATGCCCGGCATGATGGAGACGGTCCTCAACATCGGCCTCAACGACGACTCGGTCCTCGGGCTGGCCAAGCAGTCGGGCAACGACCGCTTCGCGTGGGACTCCTACCGCCGGCTCATCCAGATGTTCGGCAAGACCGTCCTGGGCATCGACGGCGAGCTGTTCGAGGACGCGATGGACGACCTCAAGGGCGAGCGGGAGGACACCGACCTCGACGCCGCCGACCTCCAGCGGCTGGTCGAGACCTTCAAGGGCATCGTCCGCGAGCGTACGGGCCGCGACTTCCCCGCCGACCCCCGTGAGCAGATGGACCTCGCCGTCGGGGCGGTCTTCGACTCCTGGAACGCCCCGCGCGCGATCCTCTACCGCCGCCAGGAGCGCATCCCCGCCGATCTCGGCACGGCCGTCAACGTCGTCGCCATGGTGTTCGGCAACATGGGCCCGGACTCCGGCACGGGGGTCGCCTTCACCCGTGACCCCGGCTCGGGACGCCAGGGCGTCTACGGCGACTACCTGCGCAACGCCCAGGGCGAGGACGTCGTGGCCGGCATCCGCAACACCGTCCCCCTGCAGGAGCTGGAGACCATCAACCCCGCGGCCTACCGCGAGCTCCTCGACATCATGGCGACGCTGGAGCGGCACTACCGCGACCTGTGCGACATCGAGTTCACGATCGAGCGCGGCAAGTTGTGGATGCTGCAGACCCGCGTCGGCAAGCGCACGGCCGAGGCCGCCTTCTGCATCGCCACCCAGCTCGTGGACGAGGGCCTCATCGACATGGACGAGGCGGTCATCCGGGTCACGGGCGACCAGCTCGCCCAGCTCATGTTCCCCCGCTTCGCCGCGACGGCGGGCAACCGCAGGCTGACCACCGGCATGAACGCCTCGCCCGGCGCCGCCGCGGGCAAGGCCGTCTTCAGCTCCGAGCGGGCCGTCGAGCTGGCCGGGCGGGGCGAGGCGGTCATCCTCGTGCGGCGGGAGACCAACCCCGACGACCTCGCCGGGATGATCGCGGCCCAGGGTGTGCTCACCTCAAGGGGCGGCAAGACCTCCCACGCCGCCGTGGTGGCCCGCGGCATGGGCAAGACCTGCGTGTGCGGGGCCGAGGAGCTGGACGTCGACACGCACGCCCGCCGCTTCACCGCGCCCGGCGGGATCGTCGTGAACGAGGGCGACGTGATCTCGATCGACGGCGGCACCGGCGCCGTCTACCTCGGCGAGGTCCCCGTCACCGCCTCGCCGGTCGCCGAGTACTTCGAGGGCGAGCCGGCCGGGGACGAGCTGGTCCGGGCCGTGGACCGGATCATGACCCACGCGGACTCCGTCCGCCGGCTCGCCGTACGGGCCAACGCCGACACCCCCGAGGACGCCGCCCGCGCCCGCCGCTACGGCGCCCAGGGCATCGGGCTGTGCCGTACGGAGCACATGTTCCTGGGGGAGCGGCGGCGGCTTGTGGAGGACCTGATCCTGGCCGCGACGCCCAAGGAGCGGCAGGTTGCGCTGGACGCGCTGGAACCGCTGCAGACCGGCGACTTCATCGGCATCCTCACGGCCATGCGCGGGCTGCCGGTGACGATCCGGCTGATCGACCCGCCGCTGCACGAGTTCCTGCCCGACCTCACCGACCTGGCCGTGAAGGTGGCCCTCGGAGGGGACGAGGCGGACGACCGGGACCGCAGGCTTCTCGAGGCGGTCAAGCGGCTGCACGAGCAGAACCCGATGCTGGGCCTGCGCGGCGTACGGCTCGGCCTGACGATCCCCGGCCTGTTCGCGATGCAGGTGCGGGCCATCGCCGCCGCGGCCCGGCGGGTCGAGGGCGCCCGGGCGGAGATCATGATCCCCCTGGTCGGCGCGGTGCAGGAGCTGGAGATCGTACGGGAGGAGGCGGAGCGGATCCTCGCCGAGGCGGGCGTGGAGGCGGCGATCGGCACGATGATCGAGGTGCCGAGGGCGGCGCTGACGGCCGGGCAGATCGCCGAGGCCGCCGAGTTCTTCTCGTTCGGCACCAACGACCTCACCCAGATGACCTGGGGCTTCTCCCGCGACGACGTGGAGAGCGGGTTCTTCGCCAGATACCTCGACCTGGGCGTCTTCGGGGTCTCACCGTTCGAGTCGATCGACCGCGAGGGCGTCGGACGCCTGATGCGGCTCGCGGCCGAGGAGGGCAGGCGGAGCCGGCCGGGCCTCAAGATCGGCATCTGCGGCGAGCACGGCGGCGACCCCGACTCGGTCCGCTTCTGCCACGAGATCGGCCTCGACTACGTCTCCTGCTCGCCGTTCCGTATCCCGGTGGCGCGGCTCGAGGCGGGCCGCGCCGCGCTGACCTGCGCGGAGTCCGACACGCGATGAGTTGAAATTCCACAGAACATCCGGACTGGTTGTGGAATGACCAGGTCGGAGTGGGGGTGGTTCACCGGGTCGCGCGACACGGCCCGGTGACCGTTGAAGCCGCCCGCCTGAGTGATCACTCTACGTACCTACCGCAAGGAAGGACGTGGAGTGAGAAGACGTCGCCGTCCGCCGGCGCTCGCGATCGCCGCGGCGCTGCTGTGCACCCTCCCCACGCTGCTCGCAGCCGCCCCCGTGTCGTCGGCCGTCCCGCCCGCGGCCACGCTGACGGGCCCGCCGGCCGCCGCCGGGGAGGCCCCCGCGGGGCGGGCGGACCAGGAGCCGTCGACGTCGAGGCAGTACGAGGTGGACGGCCCGGCCACCGTCGCGCAGCGCAGCGCGGTGGCCCGCACGGGGGCCGCGATCGACGAGGTGCACGGCCGGAGCCTGGTCGTCACCGCGACGCTCCAGGAGGCCGACGCCATCCGGCGGCTCGGGTTCAGGCTCACCGAGCTGGAACCCCCGGCTGAGCCCGGTGGCCCGCAGACCTTCGACTTCCCCTCGGGGGACTCCGGCTACCACAACTACGCCGAGCTCAGCACGCTGGTGGACCAGGTCGTCGCCGCCCATCCCGCGATCGCCCGCAGGTTCAGCTACGGCCGCTCCTACGAGGGCCGCGATCTGATGGGCATCAAGATCAGCGACAACGTGGCCGCCGACGAGAACGAGCCGGAGGTGCTGTTCACCGCCCACCAGCACGCGCGCGAGCATCTGACCGTCGAGATGGCGATCTACCTGCTGCGCCTGTTCACCGACGGCTACGGCGGCGACGCCCAGATCACCGACCTGGTGAACACGCGGGAGATCTGGATCCTGCCCGACCTCAACCCCGACGGCGGCGAGTACGACGTCGCCACCGGTTCCTACCGGTCCTGGCGCAAGAACCGCCAGCCCAACGCCGGCACATCCAGCGTCGGCACCGACCTCAACCGCAACTGGGGCTACAGGTGGGGCTGCTGCGGCGGCTCCTCGGGCACCCCGTCGAGCGAGACCTACCGCGGAGCGGCCGCCGAGTCGGCCCCGGAGGTCAAGGCGGCGGCCGACTTCGTACGCGGCCGGGTGGTCGGCGGCGTCCAGCAGATCAAGGCCGCCATCGACTGGCACACCTACAGCGAACTCGTCCTGTGGCCGTACGGGTACACGACGGCCGACACCGGCCCGGGCATGACGCAGGACGACAGGGACGCGCACGCCGCCCTCGGCCGCAGCATGGCGGCCACCAACGGGTACACCGCCGAGCAGGCGAGCGACCTCTACATCACCGACGGCTCGATCGACGACTGGATGTGGGGCACCTACAAGATCTTCACGTACACGTTCGAGATGTATCCCAAGGGGAGCAACCCCGGCTTCTACCCGCCCGACGAGACGATCGACCGGGAGACCTCGCGCAACCGGGCGGCCGCGCTGCTGCTCGTCCAGAACGCCGACTGCGTCTACCGGGTCATCGGCAAGGAGTCCGCGTACTGCGGCACGGGCACGCCGCCCGCCGTCGTCTACTCCGACACCTTCGAGACCGCGACCGGCTGGACGGCGAACGCGGCGGGCACCGACACGGCCACCTCCGGCGCGTGGGAGCGCGCCGACCCCGCCGCGACCTCCTCCAGCGGGGCCAAGCAGCTCGGCACCACGGTCAGCGGGAGCTACGACCTGGTCACGGGCGCCGCCGCCGGGACGAGCGCGGGGGACGGCGACGTCGACGGGGGAGTGACCACGATCACGTCGCCGCCGATCACGCTGCCGGCCTCGGGGACGCTCACGCTGTCGCTGTCCTGGTACCTCGCCCACGGGTCCAACTCCTCCGCGGCCGACTACTTCCGGGTGAAGGTGATCGGCGGCACGACGAGCACGGTCTTCGAGCAGCTCGGCGCGGCCACCGACAGGGACGGCGCGTGGAGCGTCGCCACCGCGTCGCTGACCGGGTTCGCCGGTCAGACCGTGCGCATCCAGTTCGAGGCGGCCGACCTGGCGACCGCCAGCCTCGTGGAGGCCGGCGTCGACGACGTCCGGATCACCAGGAACTAGACCCACTCCCAGCGGATGCCGCGTACGCCGGGCCGGGCGCCGGTGTCCACCAGATGGGCGGTTCCGAACGCGTCGACGCGCAGCTCGCCGGCGTCGCGGGGCGGCGCCGACGCGTCCGGCGACCAGGTGTGGAAACACCGCACCGGCAGCCGCCCGCCCGTGAACCGCACCTGCACCAGATGCTGCTCGACCGGGTCCCGCAGGCGCCGGTCGTACCGGTCGGCCGAGGCGATGGCGGTGACGTACTCCACGACGTGGGTCTCGCCGGGGGCGAGCGGGTGCGGGAAGATCAGCTCGGTCAGGAGCTCCGTGCCGTCGACGCCGCCGCGGCCGGGCCGGCACCACTCGGTGCGCAGCAGCCGGGTGCCCGGCGGATGGGCGACCACGTACCGGTCCACGCCCGGCGCGGCGGCCCGCAGCACGACGCGGGCGTTCACCCGATGCCGCCGGCCGGTGCTCACCACCACCTGCTCGTGGTGGCTGAGCACGGTGAGCGTCTCCGGCCGCCGTCCTCGCGGGCGGGGCGGCCCGAGCAGGCCGATCAGGGCGTATTCGGGCAGGGACAAGATGACCTCGAGCTCCCGGACCGCCGCCAGGGAGGCGGCGCGCTCGGGCCGGGACCGGCCGCGCTGCCAATAGCTGAGGCTGGACAGGCTGACCTCGAATCCCCGCTCGCGCAGCCGTGAGTGCAGGCGGTCGAGGCTCAGGCCCCGCGCGCGGATGGCGGCCCGCAGGGCGCGCTCGAAGGGCCCGGACCGGAGGACCTCCGCGAGCTCGTCGTCCACCACCAGGGCTCCTCCCCGGAAGCGCCAGGGCGGGAAAAGCCGAGTATCACTCGCGACCGCTTACCCGGCAAGAGGGCAATCTCCCATCGGACTACCGGATCTGTCGTGAAACCCGACCTTCGCGGGTACGCTCCATTCCCCGCCGCCACGGGGCTTGCCACAGGGAAGGAGGACGCATGGCCCGCTATGACGAGCACGACCAGGCGCGGTGGGTGCCGGAGCCGCCGGGCAACCCCGAGCGGAGCGCGTTCGAGCGGGACCGGGCACGCGTGCTCCACAGCGCCTCGCTGCGCAGGCTCGCCGCCAAGACGCAGGTGGTGGCCCCCGCCGACTGCACCGGCCTGCACAGCCCCCGTACGCGGCTGACCCACTCGCTGGAATGCGCGCAGATCGGCCGGGAGATGGGCAAGGTCCTCGGCTGCGACCCCGACCTGGTGGAGACCGCCTGCCTCGCCCACGACCTCGGCCACCCCCCGTTCGGCCACAACGGGGAGGCCGCCCTCGACGAACTGGCGGCGCCGTGCGGCGGGTTCCAGGGCAACGCGCAGAACCTGCGCCTGCTGACCCGGCTGGAGGCCAAGGTCATCACCGAGGACGGCCGCAGCGCCGGGCTCAACCTCACCCGGGCGACGCTCGACTCGGTGTGCAAGTATCCCTGGGCCGGGTCGTCCTGCCGCGTTCCCGGCGTCCCGCTCGCCGGGGAGGGCCAGCCGTACTGCGTCTACCCCGACGACCTGGCGGTCTTCCGGTGGGTGCGGGAGGGCGCGCCCGACTACGCGGTCGGCTTCGAGGCGCAGGTCATGGACTGGGCCGACGACGTGGCGTACTCGGTGCACGACCTGGAGGACGCGCTGACGTGCGGCCACGTCACGATGGCGGCGCTGCGCGACCCGGAGGAGCGGCTGGATGTGTGCCGCCTGACGAGGCAGTGGTACGCGCCCGACGCCGGCCTGGAGGAGCTGGCGGAGACCTTCACGCGGCTGATCACCGAGCCGCTGTGGCCCGCCGCCTTCGACGCCGGGCTCGCCGACCTCGCCGCGCTCAAGCGGCTCACCAGCGCGCTCATCGGCCGGCTGTGCCGCTCCGCGCAGGACGCCACGCGCGAGGCGTACGGCTGCCGCCCGGCGCCCGCCGGCCGGAGCGCCCCGGGACGGTACGACGCGGACCTGGTGGTGCCGAGGACCACCCGGTTGGAGTGCGCGCTGCTCAAGGGCGTGACGGCTCACTACGTGATGTCGAGGGAGGACCACCACGCCGTCCAGGCCCGGCAGCGGGAGATCATCGCCGAGCTGGGCGACCTCATCCTCCGGGGCGCCCCGGCGACCCTGGAGCCCGCCCTGCGGCCGCAGTTCGAGCAGGCCGCCGACGACGCGGGACGGCTGCGCGCGGTGGTCGACCAGATCGCCTCGCTCACCGACGCCTCCGCCATGGGCTGGCACCGGCGCCTGTCCGCGGCCACGCGCCGCCGCCTCAAGGCCGGCTGACCGCGCCCGCGCGTCTCAGAGCGGGATGACCACCGTGTCGTTGTCGTTGTCGTTCTTCTTCTTGGGCGGCTTGGTCTCGTCCGGGGTGGGCGTCGTGGGCTGCTTCGACGAGTTGGACGAGTTGGACGAGCCGGAGCACAGTTGCGTGCAGGGCGGGGTGGGGCCCAGCCGCTTGCGCAGCGTCAGCATCGCCTTGCGCGGGGAGACCGTGCGGTTGCCGTCGTCCCAGGCGTCCAGGTACGGCCACGGCGGCACCACGCCCCGGCGGACCCACCAGTACTGCGGCTCGACCGGCCAGGAGATGGCGAAGTAGAGGTTGCTCGCGGTGTCGCGGGCGTTGCCCGTGTTGCCCACGCGGCCGAGCAGTTGCCCGGCCTTGACCTTGGTGCCCGGTGTGACGTCCTCCTCGACGGAGTCGAGGTGGCCTCCGAGGTACAGCACGCCGTCCTCGCCCTTGACCGTGACGAACCGGCCCTCCCGGTCGGTGCCGCGGTCGGTGGAGGGCGTCCAGAGGTTCCTGACGTTGACCTCCTGGACCACTCCGTCGACCGGCGACACGAACGCGCAGCCCTTCTTCGCCCAGATGGTGGTCTTGGGCAGCACGAGCAGCTTGCGGGAGTACGACACCTTGCAGCCCTTGATGGGGAAGGCGTACGTGTAGGGGGACATCTTCGGCGGCGGGACCCGCACCGGCTCGTCCCCGGGCGGGGGCACGACGTGACCGGGCTGGGAGTCGTCGGTGGCGGCCGTGATGCCGTTTCCGGGCGGCGGCGTGGGCGGCAGTGTGCTCACTCCCGCGACCCCGGCGGGCGCGCCGCAGGACGCCGCGACGAACGCGGCGCCGGCGAGGGCGGCCAGTCTCCCCGATCGCATGATCTCCACCTGGTCGACGTTATCGAACCTTTCCTTTGTAACGGACCAAGCCGTACATCACGACCTGTTCCGGAAAGTCGTGACATGTCCTCGACGTCGGCGGCGGGGCGTCCGGGCTGTCGGGGGCAGGCTCTAGACTCGCCAGCGTGGCAGGGCGAAGCGGTCGGATCAGTGACGAGGACATCGCGCTCGTGCGGGAGCGCTCGCCGATCGCCGACGTCGTCGGCGAGCACATCCAGCTCCGCAACGCGGGCGGGGGCAACCTGAAGGGGCTGTGCCCGTTCCACGACGAGAAGTCGCCCTCCTTCAACGTCACCCCGGCCCGGGGCTACTACTACTGCTTCGGCTGCGCCGAGGGCGGCGACGTCATCACGTTCGTCCGCAAGATCGAGAACCTGACGTTCACCGAGGCGGTCGAGCGGCTCGCCCAGCGCGCCGGCATCCAGCTCCGCTACGAGCAGGGCGGCTACGTGCCGGGGCGCGAGCAGGGCGAGCGGCTGCGGCTGATCGAGGCGCACCGCGCCGCCGCCGAGTTCTACGCCGAGCGGCTGTCCGGCCCCGAGGCGGCGCCCGGGCGGCGCTTCCTGTCCGAGCGCGGCTTCGAGCGGGCCGACGCCGAGCACTTCGGGGTCGGCTACGCGCCCAACGAGTGGGAGGCGCTGTCGCGGCACCTGATGGCCCGCGGGTTCACCTCCCAGGAGCTGATCAAGGGCGGCCTGGCCCGCGAGGGCAGGCGTGGCCCCGTCGACCGGTTCCGCGGCCGGCTCGTCTGGCCGATCCGCGACATCACCGGAGACGTCATCGGGTTCGGCGCGCGCAAGCTGCTCGACTCCGACGACGGCCCCAAGTACCTGAACACCCCCGAGAGCCCGATCTACCACAAGAGCTCGGTGCTGTACGGCGTGGACCTCGCCAAGCGGGAGATCGCCAAGCGGTCCCAGGCCGTCATCGTGGAGGGCTACACCGACGTCATGGCCTGCCATCTGGCCGGCGTGCCGACCGCGGTGGCCACCTGCGGCACCTCCTTCGGCGAGGAGCACATCAAGGTCCTGCGCCGGCTGCTGCTCGACCAGGCCGAGTTCCGGGGCGAGGTGATCTTCACCTTCGACGGGGACTCGGCGGGGCAGAAGGCCGCCCTGCGCGCGTTCGCCGACGAGCAGAAGTTCGTCACGCAGACCTTCGTCGCCGTGCAGCCCGACGGCCTCGACCCCTGCGACCTGCGGGTCAAGCAGGGCGACGCCGCCGTGCGCGACCTGATCGCCAGCCGCGAGCCGCTGTTCGCCTTCGCCATCCGCAGCACCCTGTCCCGCTACGACCTCAACACCAACGAGGGCCGCCTGGCCGCGCTCGACGCCGCCGCGCCCGTCGTGGCCTCGATCAAGGACCCAGGGCTGCGCAAGACCTACGTGGTGGACCTCGACCGCTGGATCGGCTTCATGGACGAGGGCTTCGTCATCCAGCGCGTCCAGCAGGTCGTGGGGCGGACGCAGGACGGCGCGCACGCTCCCGGGCGCAGGCAGGCCGGCCGTACGGCGGCGCAGGAACGGCCCGCGCCCGTGCGGCAGGAGCCCCTGGACCCCGCCGTCCGCCTGGAGGCGGAGGCGCTCAAGCTCGCCGTGCAGCGGCCCGCGCTGCTCGGGCCGGAGTTCGACGCGCTCGGCGCGGCGACGTTCACCCTGCCCGAGCACGTCGCCCTGTACGAGGTCGTCACGGCGGCGGGGGGCACCGTCGCCGGAGGACCGGGCGGGCGCGAGTGGGTCGACCGGCTGCTGGAGCAGGCCGACGCCGCGGCGCCGGGTGCGACCGGCTTCGACCTGAGGTCGCTCGTCACCCGGTTCGCGGTCGAGGCCGTGCGCGCCGACGTCAACGTCGAGGAGCGGTACGGCGCGGCCGTCCTCGCGAAGATCCAGGAGGTCGCGGTGGGCCGGGCCGTCGCCCAGGTGAAGTCGCGGCTGCAGCGGCTCAACCCGGTCGAGGAGCAGCAGGAGTACAACCGGCTGTTCGGCGAACTCGTGGCGCTGGAACAGCAGCGACGGGTGTTGCGAGAACGCGCGAGTGGGGCCTGAATAAACGTCCCTTTCCAGTTCTCACAGCAGTCAAACATACATTTTGATCTCGATTCGGTATTGACTTCCGCCTTACCTTGGGTGACAAAAATAGGCCTGCCATTTAGTGGTGCCTTTCCTGCACACTGTGTTGCGTGGGTGCATCGGTGCTGCCAAGCAGGCCGCCATCGGTAGACCAGGTGGCGGACCTCGTCGCGAAGGGAAGGGAACGCGGGAGCGTCACGGTTGAAGACGTGGCCGCCGCGCTCGACCGATCCGAGTTGCCCGCCGACGCGCTGGAGCGCGTCGTGCGGATGCTCGCCGAGAACGGAGTTGAGGTCCTCGAGCCGCAAGGCGACGAGGAACCCGGCAAGCCGGACGAGGAGGATATCGGCAAACGCGCTCCGACCAGCGACCTGGTCAGGATCTACCTCCGGGAGATCGGCAGGGTTCCGCTGCTCACCGCCGAAGAGGAGGTGGAGCTGGCCAAGGCCATCGAAGCGGGCCTGTTCGCGGAGGACAAGCTCTGCGAGAGCCCCGCCGCCAGGTTCGCCCAGCCGGAGCTGGAGGACCTGGTCTGGGAGGGCGTCCGCGCCAAGCAGCGGCTCATCGAGGCCAACCTCAGGCTCGTGGTCTCCATCGCCAAGCGCTATGTGGGCCGCGGAATGCTGTTCCTGGATCTCATTCAGGAGGGCAATCTCGGTCTCATCCGTGCGGTCGAGAAATTCGACTACACCAAGGGATACAAGTTCTCGACCTACGCCACGTGGTGGATTCGCCAGGCGATCACCCGGGCGATCGCCGACCAGGCGAGAACGATCCGGATTCCCGTGCACATGGTCGAGACGATCAATAAATTGGTCCGGGTGCAGCGGCAGCTCCACCAGGATCTCGGCAGGGAGCCCGCGCCCGAGGAGATCGCCGCCGAGATGGACCTGCCCATCGACCGCGTGGTGGAGATCCAGCGCATCGCGCAGGAGCCGGTCTCGCTCCAGGCGCCGATCGGCGAGGAGGACTCCGACCTCGGCGACTTCATCGAGGACGCCGACGCGGTGGTGCCGATGGAGGCCGCGGCCTTCATCATGCTGCAGGACCAGCTCGACGACATCCTGGCCACGCTGTCGGAGCGCGAGCAGCGGATCATCCAGCTCCGGTTCGGCCTCTCCGACGGCCACCCCCGCACATTGGAGGAGGTCGGCCGGGAGTTCGGCGTGACGCGTGAGCGCATCCGCCAGATCGAGTCCAAGACGCTGGCCAAGCTGCGCCACCCCACCCGGGCCCAGACGCTACGGGACTACCTGGACTGACGCTCCCCGATCGGCGCGGACGAGCGCCTCCCGGCTCACGGGAGGCGCTCGTCCGCGTCCTGGGCCGACGGCGCGACGCGGGGTCCATGGAGCGACGCGGGGTCATGGAGCGATCCATGTGCGAGCCGCGCCGAGGGGTGCCACCATCGCCGGGCGATCGGAAAGGTGGATGACATGAGTGAGCCCGCGGTCCGGCCGAACGAGACGACGGTGCCGTTGATGCCGTGCGCGTCGCCGGAGGAGACCCTGGCGTTCTACGAGGCGCTGGGGTTCGAGGCGACCTACAAACAAAGCAGGCCCTATGTCTATCTGGCGCTGCGGTGGAGCGGATTCGATCTGCACTTCGGCCCGGCGCCCAAGGGCCTGGACCCGGCCCGGGAGGAGTCCGGAGGCTGCCTGGTCATGGTCGACGCCGTGGCGCCGTACCACGCGGAGTTCGTCGCGGCGATGCGCCGGGTCTACGGGAAGGTGCTGAGCTCCGGCCTGCCGCGGATCACCCGCTACCGGCCCGGCGCGTCCCGGTTCACGCTGATGGATCCGTCCGGGAACTCGATCATATTCATCCAGCGCGACGAGCCGGCCGAGGTGGAGTACGGCGGTTCGAAGAAGCTGACGGGCCTGGCCAGGGCGCTCGACAACGCCCGGATACTGCGCGAGTTCAAGAACGACGACCTGCAGGCCTTCCGTGCGCTCAAGTCCGCGGTGCGCAGGCACGGCGCGGACGCCTCGCCGGTCGAGCGGGCCATCGCCCTGTGTCACCTCGTCGACCTGGCCACGGTCCTCGGTGAGCCTGCCGATCCCTGGCTCACCGATCTGCGTGGTCTGGAGCTCACCGCCGACGACAGGCGGCGAATCGAGTCGGAACTCGGGCATCTCGCCGGACTTCAGGACTGGCTCCCCTGAGCGCGACGCGGCTTCCCGCCCGGGTTCCGCGGCTCCCGCGCTCGGAGCCCGTACGACAGGAGGGACGGGGCCGCCGGATAGCCTCGGGGGTGTTAACGGTCGTCGTACGCTGGCGGTGCCTCTTGACTCCTCCCAAGCCCTCGCTGTCCCGCCTGTTCGGCTCCCGGCTCCCTCGTGAGGTCCGTACGGCTCTCGCGCTGGAGAGCGGCGAGCACCCGATCAGCCACGCGCGTACGCCGGAGGGCGGCCACGTCGTCGCCACCACCCGGGCGCTGCACCTGCCGGACGGGCCGCGCCTGCCGTGGCACCTCATGGACAAGGCCGTGTGGGACGAGGAGGGAGTGACGGTCACGATGACGGACGGATCCGTCCACCGGACCCTCCTGCCCGAGCCGGGCAGGCTGCCGGAGACGATCCGCGAGCGGGTGACCTCGACGATCGTCGCGAGCCGCCATGTGACCATCGACGGCCGCGGGGGAGTGCGCCTCGTCGCCCGCCGGATCCCGGGCTACGACACCCCGCGCTGGGAGTTCATCTTCGACCCCGGCCTCGACGCGAAGGACCCGGGCCTGCGCGCGCACGCCGAGCAGGCGCTCGAAGAGGTACGGCGCAGCCTCGGCGTGTGAAGCCGGCGAACCCGGGCAGGGGACTCGGCGGGGACGTCCGGCTCTGCTCCGGTGGCCTGGACGGGACACCGGAGCAGAGCGGAGCCGGCGACGACCGGAAGAGGATCTTTACGCCGCGCTGTCCTCGATCGCCCCCGTCCGGGCCGGACGGCCGCGCACGGAGCCTGCCGCGTCGCCGAGCAGGGGCGTGCGTCACGTGCGATTGAGTTCCCCGACGCGCAGGGCGCCGCCGTCCAGCCGGCGGCCCTGGCACAGGAACAGATAGACGACCCCCGCCGCGACGGCCGCGGCGCCGGCCAGCAGCGCGGTGACGCCCCACACGGTGTGGAACAGCTCGGGCGGCGCCTGCTGGAGCAGCACGAATCCGCCCATGACGAGGACGAACCAGCCGAAGCCCCTGCGCAGGCGGTCGGCGTGGACGCGCCCGGCCAGCCAGCCCCCGGCGAGACCGCCGGCGACCGCCATCGCCGTGACGGGCAGGGCGATCGACCAGTCGACGGGGACGGTCTGCAGGTAGCCGGCCAGCCCGGCGAACGACTTCATCGCGATGACCACCAGGGAGGTGGCGACGGCTGTGCTCATCGGCATGCCGCCGAGCAGCACCAGCGCGGGGACGACGAGGAAGCCTCCGCCGGCCCCGACCAGGCCGGTGACCAGGCCGACGACGACGCCTTCGACGAGGACGTGGAGGATCGGCAGATCCTTGTGGGCCCCCGCGGCCTGGGACGTCCCGCGGCGGCAGATCATGGCGACGGCGGTGGCCGCCATCATCAGCGCGAACCCCGCCAGCAGCGCCGCCGTGGGCAGGCGCGGCCCGATGAGGCCGCCGCCGTACGCTCCGGCCATCCCGGCCAGGCCGAACACCAGCCCGGTCCGCCACCGGATGCGGCCGGCGCGGGCGTGGCCGACGGCGCTGACCACGCTGGTCACGCCGACGACGAACAGGGACATGGCGATCGCGGACTTGGCCGGGACACCCGCGACGTAGACGAGCAGAGGAACGGTCAGGATCGATCCGCCGCCGCCGAACAGGCCCAGGGTCAGGCCGACGACGACGGCGCCGGCCAGAGTGAGAGCGGTCATGTCGTCGTCTCGATCCGTCAGGCCGCGCTGCGGCCGGGGCGGCGGATACAGGCGAGAGCGGCGTCCACGTCGGCGCCCGCGCCGCGGTTGTACGGCAGGCGGGACAGCAGCATGCCCATGGCGCAGGTGTCGGTCAGCCCGGCGAAGACCAGGCCCGCGCCGACGAAGGCGCCGGCGAAGCGCGCCCCCGGCAGCCACAGGTCGGCCACGATCGAGGCGAGCACGATGCCGCCCGCGACCACGCGGACCTGGCGTTCCAGGCTCCACCGCTGTCTGCCGCGCACCACGGGGGCGCCGGAGGCGATCCAGGCGTTCATCCCGCCGGTGAGCACGACCGTGTCGGGCAGTCCCGCCTCGCAGAGCTTCTTGTGCGCCTGGGTGGCCCGGCCGCCGGACTGGCAGATGAGCAGCATCCGCCCGCCGGCGTCGGCGACGATCCGCCGCAGGTGGGCGTCGACCTGGTCGAGCGGCAGGTTGATCGCGCCGCCGATGTGCGCGGTCTCGAACTCGGCGGGGGTCCGCACGTCCACGACCAGCACGTCGGGGTTGGCGGCGATCAGCGCACGGGCGGTCGCGGTGTCGATGTTCGGGGATTCGGTGTTCACGGCTTCCTTCTCGTTCTCGTATGTGGGGTCTGGGGTCAGGCAGCGCGGCGGGTCCGCAGCGTGGCGACCACGTCGGGCACGCCGGCGCCGTCGAGCGCGACCGGCGTGTATCCCGCAGCCGCGAGCAGCGTGGCGGCGATGGCCGCGCGCCGGCCCGATCCGCAGGCCACGAGCACCGGGCGCTCGCGGTCCAGCTCGGCGGGGACGCCCTCGGTCACCAGGTCGGGGAGGAAGCGCTCGACGGCTCCCTCCAGGCGCACGGCCTGGCGTTCGTTCGGCATGCGCACGTCCAGCACCTGGGCGCCGGGCTGGACCGTCCGTGCCGTGAAGGCCGCCAGGTCCAGCCGTTCGAACGTCGCGGTCGCGGCCGGGCCGAGGTCGCGCACGACGCCGCGCACGGTGTCGATGCCGATCTGCGCCAGCTGGGTCACCGCCTCGCCCGCGTCCTGGCCGGGCTCGGCCACGAGCACGATCGGCGACCGGTACGGCAGCAGCCACCCGGCCCAGCTGCCGAAGTCCGCCCCCAGCTCGATGCCGACAGAGCCGGGCAGGAAGCCGTCCGCCTGCCTCTCGCGCGGGCGGATGTCGACCACGCGCACGTCCTGGGGCAGGTCGGCGACGGCCAGTTCGGGCGCGCCGACGGAGGGCATCGGCGGCACGCCGAGCGTGTTGGCGGGGCCCATGTACCGGTAGAAGGCCGGGATCGGCATGGGTGCGGCGAGCAGTTCGTCGGCCAGTTGTTCGGCGTCCTCGATGGCGAGCAGCGGGTTGGACCTCATCTCCTCGCCGATCGTCGAGGTGTAGCGGCCGGCCCCGCTCGCGCTGCAGAACGACCCCTCGCCGTGCGTCGGGAACAGCCCGACCTCGGGCGGCAGCGCCGCCAGCCGGCGCAGGGAGCCGTGCTGCAGCCGGGCCAGGGTCCGGGCCCGGGCCATGCCGAGCAGGTCGGGCCGGCCCGCCGAGGCCACCAGGAGGCTGCCGCCGGAGAACACCGCGACCGGCTCACCCTCGATGAGCACCAGGTAGCTGGTGTGCTCGGGGGTGTGCCCCGGGGTGTGGACCGGCCGCAGGGACAGGCCGTCCCCTCCCTCGATGTCCTCCAGGTGGAACGCCGGGGTGTGAGGGTAGGCAGGCGCGGCGGCGGCGGGCAGGACCAGCTCGGCTCCGGTGCGCAGAGCCGCCTGCTCGCCGCCCGACACGTAGTCGTTGTGCAGGTGGGTCTCCAGCACGAAGCGCAGCTCCACGTCGCGCTCGGCCGCCGCCCGCAGGAACCTGTCGATGTCGCGCTGCGGGTCGACGAGCACTCCCTTGCCTTCGTGGGTCAGCAGGTAGGTCTGGTCACCGAGACCCGGAGTGCGGAAGGACACGATCTCCATAGGGGAACACCTCATTTCCATATACCCCCGGGGGTATGTGACGGGCCTGAAAAACCGTTGACCGCGCCTGCTGTCGAGTACGCCGGCGC
This sequence comes from Microbispora sp. H10836, assembly GCF_012999525.1. Taxonomy (NCBI): domain Bacteria; kingdom Bacillati; phylum Actinomycetota; class Actinomycetes; order Streptosporangiales; family Streptosporangiaceae; genus Microbispora; species Microbispora sp. H10836. Next base: position 640,449 of record NZ_JABBWU010000001.1, on the reverse strand, counting down.
GAAGATGGCCGCGAGATACCCCGGGGGGTATCCGGCGGATGTGCGAAGGCCGGCCTTCCTCCGGGGGAGTCCACGGCGAAGGCCTGCCTGTGCGCGTGGCGGGGCTTTGTCGGTTGGGGCAGAGGATCTAGGCGAGGGCCAGGAACAGCTTCTCCAGCTCGGCCACGCTCATCGGAGCCTCCTCGCCCCGCTCCTGTGCGGCGTGGCAGTGCCGCAGACCGCTGGCGACGAGCTTGAATCCGGCCCGGTCGATCGCCTTCGAGACCGCGGCCAGCTGGGTCAGCACCTTGGTGCAGTCCTCGCCCGCCTCGATCATTGCGATCACTCCGGCGAGCTGGCCGTGCGCCCGGCGCAAACGCGTCACTGCGTCGCCGACCATTGCCTCGTTCATCTGCATGTCTCATTTATACCCCCGGGGGTACCTGAGGGCAAATGGGCTTCACCCGTGGCCCCCGGCATCGTGCCGGGGGCCCGCCGCCTGCTCTCCGGGGTCGTGGGCTGCTCCGGCGGTCGAGGGCGTAATCGGCCGGGGGCGGCTCAGGGGATCTGGTCGGCGCCGCCCGGCCAGCCGGTGGCCGTGCCGACCCGGTCGGTCCTGTCGGACTCCCAGGACTCCGTCTTCCTGAGGAACGGCACCTTGTCGCCCGCGAGGTCCTTGGCCTTGCCCGCCACCTTCGAGGCCTGGGCGCCGACCAGCCCCGCCGCCTCCTGCACCGTGGGGCTGTCCGCGAGCCGCTGCGCGAAGCGCTTGATCTGCTCGTAGCGCTCACGCCCGGCCCGCGTGCCGAGGACGTAGCCGACGGCCAGCCCGGTGGCGAACATCGCCTTGTATCGCATCTTCCACCTCCGCGCTCGTGTTCCCCGCCCCCCTACCCCGAGGGCATGTCTCTATCCAACAGCAGCCGCTCCTGCCCCGCCCGGGCGGCTCCCGAGGCCCTCCGGGCGCTCTTTGCCGTACGCCGATCAAGACCCGACGACTCGCGGGCGGAATCGATGTGACAGACACCCCCCGGAGTGCGCTAATCTAGTTCCGCGCCGCAAGGAAAGCCGAAAGGCCGGAACGAGCGGAGCAGGCAGTAACAGCAGTAACAGCAGTACAGAGCACGATCCCGTGTAGCTCAATCGGCAGAGCAGCCGGCTGTTAACCGGCAGGTTATAGGTTCGAGTCCTATCGCGGGAGCTCATCACTCCGAAGGCCGGTGATCCCAGATCACCGGCCTCGGTCGTTTTCCAGGTCCGCACGGTACGGCCACGGTCTGGCCCCGGTATGACCACAGTGCGGCCGGTGCCCCCGGAACACCGGGGGCAGGGCTCATCGGAACGTCACCCGCTCGCTCGGAATCTCGCGGCGCCGTTCCCCGGGATCACCCGGGTCGGCGCCCGCCGTACGACCGGCGGAGACCTCGCGGGCAGGGAGTTACGGCAGCAGCTCGGGCTCGTGCGCCTCGACCAGATCCTTCGGCGCGGTCAGCAGCCACGCCTCGGTGACGAGTTCGAAGAGCTCGTCCTCTTCGATCTTGTCGAGCTTCACCACGACCCAGCCGAAGCGTCCCGCGGTGAACTGCACCTCGAAGACGTCGGGACGCTCGGACACCAGCGCGATCTGCTCCTCGATCGGCTGTTTGAGCCCGACGGTCCGGGTCTTCTCCCACAGATATCCGAAGCCCTTGCCGTCCACCTTCAGCGAGACCCACTCGCCGCCGTAGCCCTGCTCGACTTCGGGCAACCTGGTCAGCAAGGCCAGGAACTCATCCACGCTCACGCCCATGCTCACCTTCTACCAGCCGCCTCCGACATTCGCGCCGCCGGTTCTCCTGCAGCCCCCCGTGAGAAGTTCGTTACGCGTCACGGGTGATGGGTGAGCAAGAGAACGACATCGTTGCCGGCCGTCCAACAGTCTCCGGATGGCGTCGTTGCCGCGAAGAACCTTCTCCTGTCGGCTCGCCGACACGAAGGTCATCGTGAACGCCTGCTGCCCGGGCTACGTGGCGACCGACTTCACCGGCTTCAACGCGCCACGGACGCCCGAGCAGGGCGCCGCGACCGCGATCCGGCTCGCTACCCTGCCGGACGACGGGCCGCGCGGCGGCTTCTTCGACGACGAGGGCGCCGTCCCCTGGTGACCCCCGGAGGCTATTTCCCTTCGGGCACCTGGTCCTTGACCTCGTCGTAGCCGACCTTGGCAGGTGCCGCGGTCGGCGAGTAGATGACGCGGATCACGCCCGTCGCAAACGCCTCCGTCGCAGTCACCTTCAGGTGGTACGGCGCGTCGCCGTCGTCGAAGAGCCTGCGGCCCTTACGCGCCGCCACCGGATGCACCAGTAGGCGCAGCTCGTCGACCAGGCCTGCAGCGAGCAGTTGCTGCACGACGGAGATCGACCCGGGGATGAGGATGCCTCTGATGCCGGCATCGGCCTTGAGCGAGGCGGCGGCGTCGAGGAGATCGCCCTTGATCAGCTCAGAGTTGCGCCAGGAGAACTCCAGCGGCTGGCGCGAGACGACCACCTTGCGCATGTCCCCGAGTTGCTTGGCGAACGGCGCGTCGTCCCCGCCCGCGGCCTCGCGACCGGGCCAGGCGCCGGCGAAGCTGTCATAGGTCTCGCGGCCGATGAGCAGCACGTCAGCGGTGTCGTAGTCCTCGCCGACGGCGCGGCCCATGTTCTCGTCGAAGTATGGGAAGTGCCAATCGGGGTCGATCTCGGCCACGCCGTCGGCCGAGATGAACAGCGTGGAGATGATCTTCGCCATCGTGACGATCCCTTCAAGTCAGGTGGCGTCGGTAGGCAGACCGGCGCAGCCTCCCAAACTTATCGGCAGACCACAGATCCGTGCCGACGGAGCGGTTCAGGTCCGGGTCCACACGTTCCGGCTGATTACCGATCACCAGTCCTTTGTGCCGTGGAGCGAAGTCAGGCAGCCGCCCGTCTGCCGCGCATCGACTACACCGAGCTCGCCGAACTGGTGAAGGTGGTCGAGGCCAAGCGGCCCTGGCCGTACGGCAAGCTCGCTGACCGGCGCGAGCTGGGCGAGGCCCGCCCGGCCCGGCAGTACGTCGCCGGCGAGGGCTTCCCGTATCTCGGCCGGTCGTACCGGCTGCGGATCGTGGAGCCGGGACGCGAGGTGCGGCTGCTTCGCGGACGGCTGGAGCTGGGCCGGGGCGGGGGAGCGCGGGACCTGGTCCGCTGGTATCGCCGGGTCGGCGAATCGTGGCTGAAGCGGCGCACTCGGCCGTGGGCACAGAGGATGGGCGTCGAGGTGACCGGGCTGCGGTGCCGAGAGCGCCTGCGCCGACTCGGCCCCGACCTGTGGCTGCCCGAGGAAGGACGCTGACGAGGCGGAGCACGGCCGTGGGATGAACCCAGGCGACAGGGACCACCGCCGCGGAAAACCGCTTGAGCCCTTCTTTCGCGCTCCCGTAGGGTGCCTGCGGCCCCCGTCGCCGTGAGGACAGAGGACAAAAGCGCGTGACCCCGCCTGCTCTTTAACCTGACACCTTCTTCCGCTCACCTTCAAGCCGACCGTCCCGTCGGCTCCGCCGGGCTGCCCGTGTGCGCCCGGTCATGCAGCGTTTGAGGCCGCGCGCGATCGGCCTCGTGTCAGGTCTAGAGAGATCATGTCTTCACAACCTCATACTGTGCTGCCCTGGGTCGTCCGCCGGACCAGGCTGCCTCTGCTGTCGTCGCGGTGCCCGGACTGCCGGTCGGAGTCGGCCACCACGGGCGAGGGCAGGTTCCGGGTCAACGCCAACGGCAAGCTGCTGGACGTGTGGCTGCTGGTCCGCTGCGTGTCCTGCGGCCGGACGAGCAAGCTCACCGTGCACGAGCGGGCGCCGGTCAGATCCGTCGATCCGGCCGAGCTCGACGGCTACCACACCAACGATCCGGAGCTGGTGGCGTCCACGCTGCTGGATCCGCTGTTCGCCCGGCGCAACCGCTTCGCTCTGGACTGGGAGGGGGCCTGGCGGCTGGACACCCCGTTGGCATGGCTCGACGAGTCGTGGCCGGTCCAGGTGGAGGTCGTCTTCGAGGACCCTGTGCCGGTGCGCCCGGAGCGGCTCATCGCCCAGGGGCTCGGCCTCAGCAGGAACGAGGTGCTCCGCCGGATCAAGTGCGACATTCCGCTGCGCCGTACGACGAGCACCGGGTTCACCTTCACCGTCATGGCCGGGGACTGACGGGAGGGTAGCCGCAATGCGATCCCCGTAGGCATCCGTGCCGAACACGCCTCGCCCCAGGGGCGGCTCCGGCCGTCCGGAGTCGCCCCTGGCGAGCCACGCACCGTGTGCAGGCCGTCCTGGCCGGCCGGCGCATGCCGCCGCCCATTGTCACTTTCGCTTTCGCCGACTCGCTCGCGGACTGTCCGGCGGCACCAAGGCGAGTGACGCGACCCACTCGCGGACTCTGTGTCTGCCGAGCAGAAGAGCCCCGGTGCTCGACAGGGTTCCGAGCAGCCCGGCGACGAGGGGATGTCGTGTGGTTCCCGGCATCACCAGAACCATGAAGGACACCGCTCCGAACAGCCATCCGAAGAATTGCACGAACCTTATGGAGATATGTCCCCCACACCATGTCCGATACAGCAGGACCGAGAAGGGAAGGCCGAGAAAGATCAGCAGGGTAGTGGTCTTCTCGCTCGACAGATCGAAGCCGTCTGTCCCGGCGGACAGAAGCACCAGGGCGAGCGCGCAGAGCACCAGCGCGACGGGAACCTGCCACGGGCGAGTGTGCCGTGTGGCGGGAAGTCCGGGTATGGCGAGTCCGGCCCGCTGATAAACCGGCCGGATGGCAAGGGGGAAAGCCGTTCTGACCCATGCGGAAGGCTCGATCAACCTGTGGACGCGGACTTCTGGATCGGCCGCCCCCAGGGCGGTCGCGTGTGGCGTCCAGTCGCCGTCGAACCAGACGACGGCGCGGATGTGGACATGATCAGGCCCCTTGACGACGACGTTCTCGAAGTCAGGAGCCCGAGGCAGGCCTTTGGGGAAAAGGTCGTGCATCTCGGCTCTGAATGATTCGTACTGGTCAGCGTCACGGGCGACGACGAGCACCAGCCGCTCGGGCCGGTTGAAGGCCACGATTCGCTCGGTCTCCCATCGCAGGCCGCGTCCGGGCCCACAGGCCAGGATGACGAGGCGGGCGCGATCCAGAGCGGCGAGCACCTGCGTCTGCCACTCGTGGTCCGCGGCGTAGTAACGTCCGGCACCGGTCTGCGGGAGCGCGTCGCCGGGCTTGCCAAGGGCGATCATCTGGCCGAACGGCGCGGTCGCCTGTGCCAGTTGCTGTTCCTCGGTGTCGGTCGTCGCCGCCCAGGGACCGTGCGGATGGCCCCGGGGAACATTGGCGAAGCCCTCGTCGTCGGTGAACGCGCGCAGGAACAGCACGATCTCCTGGTCGTGCGGGAGCGCGTCGACGGGTCGCAGTGTCTTGGCCCGGTGCCGGTGGCTTTGTCGTATCGCCCAGCGACCGCCTCCCAGCAGCGCGGTCATGAGCGCGAACTCGGCGGCCGTCGCCGGCCAGCCCTGCGGGGCCGTCCCACGGCGCACGGCTGAGTAGGCCGCGGCGCCGCTGATCGTGCCCACGGTCACAGCCGCCCATCCCAAGGCGTACAGCGCCCATCCCCAGGCTGGTCGTTGCCGGAGCCGCGCAGGTGGTCGAGGTCGCCGTGCCCGGGCCGGTGAAGGTTCTGGTTCTTCGGTCACCACGTTCCTCTCATCCCGTTGAAACGAGGCCGTACGTATAGGGAACGGGGAAAGCGGTGGCTGGGGCCAGATGAACGGGGCCGAAAGGCCGGACCATGACAGCGCGTGTGTGGATTTGGCGGACAAATCCTGGGACTTCGCGGAAAATGTGGAGCGCTGCGGCCGTACCGGTCGCGGCTGCCGCGGACCACGGACGGCGCAGTGGGGTGAGGGCCACTGCGGGAGGGTGTCGCCGCCGGCCCGGAACCGGCGCGGGGCGCCCGTGAGCGCGAAGTGTGTGGCGGTCGTGCTGACTTGGCGTAAAACGAGGAAGACCCCCGCGCCCGTACGGGAACGCGGGGAGGAGGTCGACAGACGGGAGGCGGAGGACTTCATCCGGCTCCACCACGCGGAGAACCCGGTGGCGGGCCCGGTGGAGCAGCGGCTCCGGGAAGTCTTCGCGGAGATCGAGCAGACGGGGACGTACACGCACACCACGGGCGAGCTGACCTTCGGCGCGCGGGTGGCGTGGCGCAACAGCAACAGATGCATCGGCCGCCTCTACTGGCGGTCGCTGCAGGTCCGTGACCGGCGGCACGTGGACACCGCGGACGGCGTGGCCGAGGAGTGCGTCGAGCATCTCAGGACGGCCACCGGGAAGGGCAGGATCCGCCCCACCATCACGGTGTGCGCCCCCGACCGGCCGGGGGAGCGGGCGCCGCGGATCCTCAACGACCAGCTCATCCGGTACGCCGGGTACGTCCGCGAGGACGGCTCGGTCCTCGGCGATCCGGCCAACGCGCGGATCACCATGCGGGCCCTGCGCATGGGCTGGCGGGGGGACGGCACGAGGTTCGACGTCCTGCCGCTGGTCGTGGAGGCCAAGGGCGCCCTGGTCCTGCGGGAGGTGCCGCGCGACGCGGTCCTGGAGGTGCCGCTCCGGCACCCGGCCTTCCCGTGGTTCGCCGATCTGGGACTCAGGTGGCACGCCGTGCCGGCGATCGCGAACATGTCGCTGGAGATCGGCGGCGTCTCCTACCCGTGCGCGCCGTTCAACGGCTGGTACATGGGCACCGAGATCGGCGCGCGCAACCTGGCCGACCGGGACCGCTACGACCAGCTCCCGGTGGTCGCCGAGCAGCTCGGTCTCGACACCTCCCACGACCGGACGCTCTGGCGCGACCAGGCCCTGGTGGAGCTCAACGTCGCCGTGCTGCACTCCTTCGCGGAGGACGGTGTGACGATCACCGACCACCACACCGAGGCGCGGCGGTTCATGACCCATCTGGAGCGGGAGGAGCGCAGCGGGCGCGTCTGCCCCGCGGACTGGTCCTGGATCGTGCCGCCCCTGTCCGGCGCCGCGACGCCGGTCTTCCACCGCTACTACGACGACGTACGGCTCACGCCGGCCTACGTCCACCGCCCTCCGCTGGTGTAGAACCGTGTAGAACTATGTTCGGGCGAAGGAGGGGTGTGGCGATGGTGGTGCTGTCCGAGGACGACGGCGGTGTGCGGATCCTGACGTTCAACCGGCCCGAACGGCTGAACGCCTGGACCGCCGAGATGGGACGGCGCTACTTCGACCTGCTGGAGGAGGCCGACCGCGACCCGTCCGTACGGGCGGTCGTGGTGACCGGCGCGGGGAAGGGTTTCTGCGCCGGGGCCGACTTCGCCGACCTGACGGCCCTGCAGGCGGGAACCTACGCCGACGAGCAGGACCCCCGGCCCAACACCTTCCCCACCACCCTGCGGACGCCCGTCGTCGCCGCGGTCAACGGCGCGTGCGCCGGGCTGGGGATGGTCCACGCGCTCGTGTGCGACGTGGTCCTGACCGCCGACGACGCCAAGTGGACGACCGCGTTCTCGCGGCGCGGCCTCGTCGCCGAGTACGGCCTCGGCTGGATCCTGCCCCGGCTGGCCGGCCAGGCGCGGGCGATGGACCTGCTGCTGTCCGGCCGGGTCTTCACCGGCGCGCAGGCGTGCGCCATGGGCCTCGCCGTACGCGCCGTGCCGGGGGAGCGGCTGCTCGCCGAGGCCGTCGCGTACGCGAAGGATCTGGCCACCCAGTGCTCGCCCGCGTCGATGGCCGTGATCAAGCGGCAGATCTGGGGCGGCTGGCAGGCGGGGCTCGACGAGGCCAGGGACGAGGCCGTACGGCTGATGATGGAGTCGTTCCGGCGGCCGGACTTCGCCGAGGGAGTGGCGAGCTTCCTCGAACGCCGGCCGCCGGACTTCCCGCCTCTGACGTAGCGCTCAGCGCAGACGGCGGGCGCCGGCCGCCGGAGTGGCCGGCAGGAACGTCGGCGCGGCCCAGCCGCGCCCGGCGTAGGCCTGCTCCACGGTGATGCGGACCCGGTCCACCCGGTCGTCGGCGACGAGTGCGATGGCCGAGCCGCCGAAGCCGCCGCCGGTCATCCGCGCCCCGCGCGCGCCGCCCTTGACCGCGGCCTCGACGGCCACGTCCAGCTCCGGGCAGGAGACCTGGTACTGGTCCCGGAGGGACAGGTGCGAGGCGTTCAGCAGGGCGCCGATCTCCTGTACGGCTTTGGCCCGCAGCAGCCCGATGACGGCCTCCACCCGATGGTTCTCGGTGACGACGTGCTGGGTGCGGGCCCGCTCGTCTCCGCTGAGCCTCGACAGGGCCGCGGCGAGGTCGGTGACGTCCCGCAGCGACGGGACGCCGAGGCGCTTGGCCGCGTTCTCGCAGTCCTGGCGCCGCCTGGCGTACTGCCCGTCGGCCAGTTCGTGGTGCACGCCGGTGTTGACGATGAGGATCTGCAATCCGTACGCCGACAGGTCGAACGGGACGGCGCGACTGGCCAGCGAGCGGCAGTCGAGGAACAGGGCGTGCCCCTCTTGGCTCAGCGCCGAGGCCGCCTGGTCCATGATCCCGCAGGGCATGCCGACGAACTCGTTCTCGGCCTTCTGGCACAGCCTGGCCAGCTCCATCGGCTCCAGGCCGAGGCCGTACAGGTCGTTCAGGGCGAGCCCGACCGAGACCTCCAGCGCGGCGCTGGAGGACAGCCCGGCGCCCTTGGGCACGTCGCCGTCGACCACGATGTCGGCGCCGCGCACCGGGAGTCCGGCGCCGCGCATCACCGCGACGACCCCGGTGGGGTAGCGGGCCCAGCCCGCGGCCCGGTCGAGGTCCTCCAGCACCTGCTCCTCGCCGGGCGCCTGGAGGGAGGCGATCCGCACCGTGAGGTCGTCGCGGGGGCTGACGGCGGCCGTCACGCCCCACGGCACCGCGAACGGCAGGACGAAGCCGTCGTTGTAGTCGGTGTGCTCGCCGATCAGGTTGACCCTGCCGGGCGCGTGCCAGACCCCGGCGGGTTCGCCGCCGTACGCCTGCCGGAAAGCATCAACAACGCGCATAGTCGCACACTCCTCAACATCGCAGCCTCCCCGTAGGGTAGCGGCCCCTGGCCGCGGACGTGCCGGGGCCCGGCCCGGGTAGCCCGGGCCGGGCCCTGGTCCGATCATGCCGACCTCACATCGCGGGTACCGTGGCCCGCTCGTCCGGGACGCAGTGCGTCATCGTGAGGCCCGATACGTCGCGCGGGCCGTTCTTGCCGAGGTTGGCCAGGCGCTGCGTGTCCTCCTCCGTCAGGTCCTGGCTCGCCAGCGGCTCCAGGTGCTTGACGTCGTCGGGTGTGATGCCGAGCCCCTCGCCGACGCGCAGGCCGAGGTCGTCCTCGACCAGCAGCAGGTGCCAGACCATGCGCTCCTGGATGGGCCGGTCGCACTGCGACAGCATGGTGGTCATGTTCTCCACCAGGTCGTCACGCTCCCACTGCTCCATGAGCAGGTAGCGCTGGCCCGCCTGCTTGTAGTCGTTGGTCCGCGGGATGCGCTTGCGGGTGAGCCTGCCGACGATCTCCGGGCCCTGCTCGTCGTGCGTCGGGAACTGTCCCTCCCGCAGCCCGCCGTTGATAGACGGCTCGTAGTTGATGTGCGGGTTCTCGCCTCCCTGGTCCTGGTGGTAGGTCATGAGGCCGTCGCGCTGGTTGGTGCGCACCTCGGCGTTCTTGGCCTGGTTCACGGGCAGCTGCAGGTAGTTCGGCCCGACGCGGTAGCGCTGGGTGTCGCTGTAGGAGAACGTCCTGCCCACCAGCATCTTGTCGTCGGAGAAGTCCAGCCCGTCGACGAGGACGCCGGTGCCAAAGGAGATCTGCTCGTTTTCCGCGAAGTTGTTGCTGACGGTCCGGTCGAGGACCATCCGCCCGACCGGCTTGGCCGGGAAGAGCTCCTCGGGCCAGACCTTGGTGTCGTCCAGCGGGTCGAAGTCCAGCTCGGGGTGCTCGTCGTCGCTCATCATCTGGACGAGCAGCTCCCATTCCGGATAGTCGCCCCGCTCGATCGCGTCACGGAGGTCCTTGGTCGCGTGCCCGAGCTCGTGGGCCTGGATGCGGGCGGCGTCCTCGGCCGTCATGCTCCTGACCCCCTGCTTGGGCATCCAGTGGTACTTCACGAGCACGGTGTCGCCCTGCGCGTTGACCCACTTGTAGGTGTTGACCCCGAAGCCCTGCATGTGCCGGTAGTCCGCCGGGATGCCGCGCGGGCTGAACAGGTTGACGAGCATGTGCATGCTCTCGGGCGACTGCGACATGAAGTCGAAGATCCGGTTCGGCTCCTGCCGGAACGTCACCGGGTCCGGCTTGAGCGCGTGGATCACGTCAGGGAACTTGATGGCGTCGCGGATGAAGAACACCGCGAGATTGTTGCCGACGAGGTCCCAGTTGCCGTCCTCGGTGTAGAACTTCACGGCGAAGCCGCGCGGGTCGCGGGCGCACTCGGACGAGTCGCGCCCCCCGATCACGGTCGAGAACCGGATGGCGAGATCGGTGCGCTTGCCGGCCTCCTGGAAGAGCTTCGCCCTGGTGAACCGGGCGATCGGCTCGTCACCCCATTTGCCGTACGCCTCGAAGAAGCCGTAGGCGACCGTGCCGCGAGCGTGGACCACCCGCTCGGGAATGCGCTCCCGGTCGAAGTGACTGATCTTCTCCAGGAACTGGTAGTTCTCGAGAGTGGCCGGGCCGCGCGCGCCGACCGTCCGCTGGTTCTGGTTGTCGTAGACCGGGTGCCCTTGACGGTTGGTCAGCACCGGACGCTCGTCTCCGGGCTCCGGCCCCCTGCTCGACACGTCCGTCATGGGACGGCTCCTCTCGCTATTTGATCACGTTTTAACTGTTAGTCCACTTCAAGACTCCCCTATCCGGTTTTGGGCGGGGTATTCGTCCCGGCGCCCTCAGGTGAGGAGATCCTGGAACGCCCGGAGCACGCGGGGGAGGGACCACAGGGCGCCGTGCACGTGGCCGACGGCCCCGGCGTCGACCAGGCGCACGTTCGCCCCGCTCGCCGCCAGGTCGTCGCGGCACACCCGGGCGTTGGCGATCGCCACGTCGCGGTCGCCACGGGCCGCGTACAGCGTGACCGGGACCCGGGGCCGCCAGCCGGTGCAGGTGGTGTCGTTGACGCGCAGCGCCTCGAGGAACGCGCCCGAGGGCCGCCTGACCTGGATCATGAACTCCTCGGTCAGCAACTCGGCCGGGCTCGCCGGGAGCGCGGCGGCGATCTGCTCCTCGGTGTGCCGCCCGTCGAAGAGCCCCTCCACCGTCCGGTCGTACGGTGCGCGGAACGCCTGGCCGGGCGTGTCGTACAGATGGTGGAGCCGGTTCATCGACGTGATCCAGTACGCGAGGTAGAACGTCGCGGAGCGCGGCTCGACGTCCCCGGACAGGACGGCGGGCAGCTCGGCCCGCTCGACGGCGTACGGCCCGCTGATCGGGGCGAGCGCGGCGAGCCGGAGGCCGGGCACGACGCCCCGCTGGAGCGCGCGGCCCAGCGCCATGGCGGCGTGCCCGCCCTGGGAGAAGCCGGTGACCATCACCCGGCCGTCGAGGCCGCGGCCGTGCCGGGCGACGAGATCGCGGGCGGCGCGCAGCAGGTCGGCGGAGGCGGTCACCTCCGACGCCGCGTCCATGTACGGATGCCGGCCCGGCCCGAGCCCGAGACCGAGGTAGTCGGGCGCCACCCCCGCGAAGCCCGCGGCGGCGAACATGACCGGCACCAGCCGGCCGTCGCTGCCCGGAGCGACGGAGGGCGCGTAGCGCTTGGTGGGAAGCGTCCCGTGCTCGTAGACCGCGAACGACAGGCGCCCGTCCCCGGAGCGGGGCAGGGTCACGACGCCGCTGGCGGTCGTGGGCTGTCCGCCGGTGCCGGTGGTCCGGTAGACGACCCGGTAGACGTCGACGCCGAGCGGGTGCTCCGGCACGGGGAAGCCGGCGGCGCGCAGGGTGGCGGAGACCCGGGCGGGCGACAGCCGGTCGATCCGGGTCGCCGACACGATCGTGCCGTGCGGGGCCCCGGCGGTGACGGCGGTGACGGCGGCGGCCGTGGGGGCGGAGGGCCGGGTGATCGCGGCGGAGGCGGTCGCGGGAACGGAGAGCACCAGCGCGGCACAGGCCGCGGCGGCCAGAAGACGCTTGGGGAGGGAGTTCGTCATGGCCGTAAACGTAGGTTCCGGCGGTGGTCGCGGCCCATCCCGCACACCGCCGGAACCGCGGTGGGGAATTCCCTACCTCACCCTGTGGGGGCCGCCTTCCGCGGCTCGCCGCGGTAGGTGCCGAACGACCAGAGGTTGCCCTCCGGATCGCGGACGACGAACTCGCGGGAGCCGTAGTCGGTGTCGTACGGCTCCTGGACGACCCGCGCCCCCGCGGCGGTCGCCCGGGCGAACAGCGCGTCCGGGTCGTCGGTCACCGCATAGGCGCCGAAGGAGCCGGGGGTGAGGCTCCACTTGTCGTCCGGTGTGTCGCGGACGCTGCCCAGCATGATCCCGCCGCCTGCCGGCCAGGAGAGCTGGGCGTGGTCGACGCGGTCGCCCTCGCCGTACACGGCGGTCTCCTCGAAGCCGAACGCCTCGACGAGGAAGGCGATCAGGGCGCGTGCGTCCCCGGCCCGCAGCGTGGGCCATACCTGAGGTGCTGGTGTGGTGTCGTTCATGCCATCGAGTCTGGCGAGCCGTCCTCAGCCCCGGCTTGGACGTTTCGGAACAGCTCGCCTCCGTGGCCGCCTTCCTCGGCCAGCCACTGGCTTGGTGGGCACCCGGCGAAGGCGCCGAACTCGCGGGCGAGATGCGCCTGGTCGTAGAACCCGCACTCGGCCGCCGCGGCGGCCAGCGTGAGCCGCCGCCCTGACACCGCCGCGTGCTGCAGCAGGCGGCGGGCCCGGTCGAACCGCACGACCCGCGCCGCCTCCTTGGGGGACAGGCCGATCTCCTCCCGGAACCGGCCGTTGAGGTGCCTCGTGCTCCAGCCCACCTCGCGGGCGAGGCCGGACACGCTGACCCGCCCGCCGGCGGTCAGCGTCCGCCGCCACGCCCGCGCCACCTCGGCCGGCTGCGCCCGCGTGGGCCGAGCGCGCCGGGACAGGACCGCGTCGAGGACCGCGAAGCGCTCGTCCCAGCCGGGCGCCTCCAGGAGGCGTTCGCGGAGCTCGGCCGCCGGCCGGCCGAGCACCTCGGCGCCGTCCAGGTCGAGCCCGGACAGCTCCCCGGCGGGCAGCCCGAGCAGGGCCCGCGCGCCGAGCGGCGTCAGCGCGAGCTGCACACCCGACTGCCGGCCGTCGTGCGTGATCAGCGCGGGGGTGGTGTGCAGCCCGCCGACCAGCGTGTCGTACGACCCGGGCGGGGTGCGCGGGTCGGGGTGCGCCGCGACGACGAGCGGATCGTCGAGCGTGACGATCATCGTCAGGTACGGCGAGGGCAGGCCGCGATGCGTGGCCGGCGGGACTCCGGCCTCGCGGTAGGCGCTGTACCACGCGACCAGCTGACGCAGCGCCGGAGCGGGCCGCCGATGGAAGAACGTGTTCTCCTCGTGCTCGCCGGTTTCCGCCGCCCGCCGATCCCGAGCCGCCATCGCCTGCTCCTCCCTCCCGCGTTCCAGTCTCCATCACGCGGAGCGCGGCCGTCATCGTGATGGTCGACGACGGCCGCGGGAGCGCGGCGAGGCCGGGCTGAGCGTGCAGGTGCGCCGGGCGCGGGCCGGGGGACGCGCCCGCAGGGCGGTCCGGATGCCCTCAGCCGCCGGTCAGGCGGCTCCCTCGGCTCCCTCGGCTCCCTCGGCTCCCTCGGCTCCCTCGGCTCCCTCGGCTCCTTCCGCGTCGAGGTCGCGGGACAGCAGGTCCGCGAGGGTGGTCAGGGCCTCCTCCGCCCCCGGCCCGTCGGCCTCCAGAGTGACCTCGGCGCCGTGCCCGGCCCCGAGGGTCAGCACGCCCAGCATGCTGTTGGCGGGGACGGCCTTGCCGTCGCCCACGCGGATGCGCACGGGCACGGCCTGCCGCGCCGCCGCCTCGACGAAGATCTTGGCGGGGCGGGCGTGCAGGCCGGAGCGCGAGGCGACCGCCACTGTCCTTTCCGGCATCGCTACCTCTCAGACGTCAGGGCTCGATGGTGACCTTGATGGCGGCGCCGCGAGCGACGACGTCGACGGCGTCCATGACCTCGTCCAGGCCGAGGCGGTGGGTGATCAGGTCGGCGACCGGCACCGCTCCCTCGGCGATGAGCCGCAGGGCGCGGGCGTTGTGGGCCGGGCTCGACCCGTTGGCGCCAACGATGGTCAGCTCCCGGTAGTGCACGAGGTTGGAGTCGCAGGCGATGATCGGGTCGTCCTTCGGCAACCCGCCGAAGAAGCTGATCCGGCCCTGCCGCGCGGCCATCTGCAACGCCTGCTGCTGGGCCGCCCCGGAGGCCGCCGCCGTGATCACCACGTCGGCGCCCCGGCCCCCGGTCAGCTTGAGCACCTCGTCCACGAGGTCGGTCTCGCCCGAGCAGATCGCCGCGTCCGGCCGTACGAGGTCGGCGGCCATGGTGAGGCGCTCGGCGTTCAGGTCGGCGAGGAACACCCGGGCCGCGCCGCGCGAACGGGCCAGCCGCACGTGCAGGCAGCCGATCGGGCCCGAGCCGACGACGACCACGTCGTCGCCCTCGCCGACACGGGCCAGCTCCTGCCCGTTGAGCACGCAGGCGAGCGGCTCGGCGAGGGACGCCTCGGCGAACCCGACCCCGTCGGGAATCCGGTTGAGGCCGTCCACGGCGAGCACCTTCGCCGGCACGACCATGTACTGCGCGAAGCCGCCGTCGTAGTGGTAGCCCATCGACTCCTGATTGGGGCAGACCGTGAGGTGGCCCCGCCGGCACTCCTCGCACTCGCCGCAGGGGATCGCGGCGATCACCTGCACCCGGTCGCCCGGGCTCCAGCCGGTGACGCCCTCGCCGGCCTCCACGACCTCCCCGGCGATCTCGTGGCCCATCACCCGGGGCGGCCTGATGTGGTGGTGCCCGAACCGGTAGATCTTCACGTCCGTGCCGCACGTCGAGCAGTTGCGTACGCGGATCTTGACCTCGCCGGGGCGGGCGACGGGCTCGGGCACCTCCTCCAGGCGGATGTCCCCGGGAGCGTGGAAACGGGCGACTTTCACTCGGATTCTTCCTCTCCGTCCGGCTGCAGCAGGTGGATGACCTCGTCGACCTCGGCGGCGGCCCGCAGGGCCGCGGCGCGGTCCGGGTCGAGCAGGATCTGGGCGAGCCGCGACAGCAACCGCATGTGGCCGTCGCCGCGCGCCGCGATGCCGACGCACACCGTCACCCGCTCACCGTGCCAGTCGACGCCCTCGGGGAAGCGCAGCACGCAGATGGCGTCGTGACGGACCGCCTCCTTCGACGTCAGCGTGCCGTGCGGGATGGCCACGCCCTCTCCCACGTACGTGGAGATCGACCGTTCGCGTTCGAGCATGGCCTCGGCGTAGGTCCCGTCCACCGCGCCGACCTCCTGGAGGACCGCGCCGCACTGCCGGATGGCGTCCTCGAGGTCCGCGGCGGTCGCGGCCGTCCGTACGGCGCGGGGGTCGAGGGGGAGCGGGGCCGTGCCGGCCCGGTCAGCCATCGATCGTGCCCCCGTTCTTGATGGCGGCGACGACCCGGGTCACGGCCGGGTCGCCGATGAAGACCTGGAACGGCACGAGCACGACGCCGGGGGCGCTCGCCCTGGCGCGGTCGGCCAGCCCGGTGTGGCAGACGATCACGTCGGCGTCCGCGGGGATCGAGTTGACCGGGGTGTGCTCCACGCTGACCGCGGTGCCCTTGAGTTGCTTGCGCAGCGTGCTCGCCAGCATGACGCTGCTGCCCATGCCCGCGTCGCAGGCCACGATGAGCTTGCGGACGTCCTTGCCCTCGATGCTGGACACGGTTCTACGCCTCCTTGGTGGCGGGCACGCTCTCGGCCGCCGTCTCGTTGTCGCGCTTGTCGTCATGGGTGTCGTTCGTGCCGACGGTGTCGCCCGGGACGCCGTCCTGTGCCGGTTCCTCCGGCTGGTCGCCGTTGGCGCGGCCGAAGCCCAGCAGCGCCGCGGCCACGGCGAAGGACACGGCCGTGGCGATCACGATCCCGGCGATCACCCCGAACCAGCCGCCCTTCGGGGTCACCGCCATGTAGGCGAAGATGCTGCCCGGCGACGGCGTCGCGACCAGGCCCGCCCCGGTGACCAGGAAGGTGAGCACGCCCGATGCGCCGCCGGCGATCACCGCGAGGATCAGGCGCGGCTTCATCAGCACGTACGGGAAGTAGATCTCGTGGATGCCGCCGAAGAAGTGGATGATCATAGCGGCGGGGGTGCTGGGGCGCAGGGACCTCGGGCCGAACAGCAGGTAGGCGATCAGCAGGCCGAGGCCCGGGCCGGGGTTGGACTCCAGCATGAACAGGATCGACTTGCCGTGCTTGACCGACTCGGCGACGCCCAGCGGCCCGAGCACCCCGTGGTTGATCGCGTTGTTGAGGAACAGCACCTTGGCGGGCTCGATGATGACCGACGCGATCGGCAGGAGCGAGTGGGAGACGAGCCAGGCGACGCCGTCGCCCGCGACCTCCGTGACCTTCTCCACGACCGGGCCGATGGCGAGGACGCCGGCGATCGCCGTCGCCGCGCCGACGATGCCGGCGGTGAAGTTGTCGACCAGCATCTCGAAGCCGGCCCTGGTCCGCTCGGCGGTGAACCGGTCGACGTACTTGAGGATCAGCGCGGCCAGCGGGCCGATGATCATCGCGCCGAGGAACATCGGGACGTCGGCTCCGACGACCACGCCCATCGTGGCGACGGCGCCGACCACCGCGCCGCGCTGGGCGTGGACCATCCGGCCGCCGGTGTAGCCGATGAGCACCGGGAGCAGGACATTGATGATCGGGCCGACGAGTTCGGCGAGTGTCTTGTTCGGCACCCACCCGGTCGGGATGAACAGGGCCGTGATGAGGCCCCAGGCGATGAAGGCGCCGATGTTGGGCATGATCATCCCGGCGAGATGGCCGCCGAAGCGCTGGATCGTGGCCCGCACACCGGTGCCGTGCACGGTGGGGGTGTAGGGCGTGGCCATTGGGGTGCTCCTTCCGGGGCGACCGGCCTGGCTGGCCGGCTGGGGGGTTCTCGGGTCGCTGCCATCCCCCGGGCATGAGCGAGCGAAGCGAGTGAATCAGGGGGTGCGAAGCGGGCGAAGCGAGTGATGCAGGGGGGTGTGAAGCGGTTGAAGCGAGTGAATCGGGGGGTGAAGCGGTTGAAGCGAGTGATGCAGGGGGGTGTGAAGCGGGTGAAGCGAGTGGATCGGGGGTGTGAAGCGGGCGAAGCGGCTGAGTCGGCAGGGGCGGGGGCTCGACGAGGGTGGTGGGTCGTGCTCACGCCCCCCCGGGCGCCGGGCGAGGGGGTGGGGTGAGCGGCCGGGCCGGGTCGGGGGGACCGATCCGGACGTGTGTGCGGTCAATGTCGGCGGGGCAGGGCATCCGGCTGCCGGGCAGCCGTACGGCCGCGCCGGCCCAGGCCAGGCCCTCGGCGAGGGCGGTCCCGCCACGGGCTCCGGCGGCGAGGAAGCCCGCCAGCAGGGCGTCGCCCGCGCCCACGCTGCTGCGCGGCTCCTCGACCGCGCATTCGCCGTACCAGACCTGTCCGTCGTCTTCGGCCAGCAGCGCGCCGTCGGCGCCGAGGCTGGTCAGGACCGACCGCGCGCCCATGGCGCGCAGCTTGCCGACCGCGTCGAGCGCGTCGCCGACACAGGCGATCGAGGTGCCGGTGGCCTCGGCGAGTTCGTCGCGGTTGGGTTTGATCAGGGCGGGACCGGCGTTCACGGCGGACACGAGGGCGGGGCCGCTCGTGTCGACGGCGAGGTTGATGCCGGCGTCGGCGAAGCGGCGGCACAACCCGGCGTAGACGTCCACCGGGACGCCGGGCGGAAGGCTGCCCGAGGCGACCACCCAGTCGGCCGACCGGGCGGCGTCGAGCACGGCGCCCGCCAGTGTGTCCAGCTCGGCGGGGGTCAGCGCGGTGCCCGGCTCGTTCACCTTGGTGACCGTTCCGTCCGGCTCGGCGATCGCGACGTTCGACCTGGTCGGACCGTTGACCGGCACGGGGATCATGTCGATGCCCTCCGCCGAGAGCAGGTCGAGGAGCCGGCGTCCCTCGCTGCCGCCGTACGGGATGACGGCGCACGACCTGACGTCGTTGGCCAGCAGGGCGCGTGAGACGTTGACGCCCTTGCCGCCGGGGTCGAGGTGCGTGGCGGCCGCCCGGATGACGGCGCCGCGGGTGAGCGCGCCGACCTCGATGGTGCGGTCGAGGCTGGGGTTGAGGGTCAGCGTGAGGATCATGCGCGGACCACCTCCGGTCCCGCGGCGGCCAGCACGGCCGCCTGGTCGGCGTCGAGTCCTGTGTCGGTGATCACGACGTCGATCTCGCCGAGCGTCGCGAAGCGCGCCAGATAGGTGCCGGAGAACTTCGTGTGGTCGGCCAGCAGGACGGCGCGGTCGGCGCAGGCGATCATCGCCCGCTTGATCGCCGCCTCGGCGGGGTCCGGGGTCGTCAGGCCCTTGGCCACCGAGCAGCCGTTGGTGGCCATGAAGGCGACGTCCACGTTGAGCTGCGACAGCTGCTGGATGGCCCAGTCCTCCACGGTCGCCAGCGTCCGGCCGCGCACCCGGCCGCCCAGCATGAGCACGGTCAGGTTGGGGCGGGTCGCCAGCGTCGTGGCCAGCGGCGGCGAGTTCACGACGACGGTGAGCTCGCGGTCCGGCGGCAGCGCCTGCACGAGCCGGCTCGTCGTGGAGCCCGCGTCGATGACCACGGCGCCGTCCTGCGGGAGCTCGGCCAGGGCGGCTTTGGCGATGCGCTCCTTCTCGGCCGTCATCACCTCGTCCCTGGCGGCCAGGGCGGGTTCGAACCCCAGGCGCTCGACCGGGATGGCGCCGCCGTGCACGCGCCGCAGGACGCCCGCCCGCTCCAGGGCGGTGAGGTCGCGGCGGATGGTCTCCGTGGTGACGCCGAACCGCTCGGCGAGCCTCACCACGTCGACCCGTCCGGCGTCGCGGGCCATCCGCAGGATCTCCTGCTGCCGCTCCTCGGCGTACATCGTGTTGGTTCACCGCCGTTTCGATGTTGTTTCGTATGTGTTTATACCCGTCTCTGTTGCAGGGTCAAGAGCGGCGGACATCACGAAACGGAAGCCGGGGGATTCTTCCTGCCTATCCGGCCTCAGACGCCCGGGAAGGGAAGGCGCCGCGGCCCGGACGCCGTGCTCACCGCCTCCGACGGGACGTCGGGGAGGCCGAGCCGGACCCCTGCCAGGCGGGCGGGATCACCGATGACGTCGATGGACGTGACGCGGTCGCCGGTGACGGCGATTTCGAGGACGAACAGCAGGCGTCCGCGTGGGGCGACCACCGCTCCCATGGAGCCGTTGACGAGAGCGATCCGGGCGAAGCGGGCCATGCGGATGTTGGCGCGCGTCTCCTCCGCGACGGCCCGCGCGCCCCGCACCTGCGCCGGAGCCGCGGCCTGCCCGCGCAGCGCGAAGGGATCGGCCCGGCGTACGACGTCGGGAGCGAGCACCGCCAGCAGGCCGTCGAGGTCGCCGGTCCGGGAGGCGGCCAGGAAGGCGTCCACCACCGCACGCTGCCTGGCCAGGCCGGAGGAGGGGACGCCGGCTCCGCCGCGCACCCGGCTCCGCGCGCGGCTCGCCAGCTTCTTCGCGGCCGCGGGCGAGCGTCGCACGATCACGGCGATCTCGTCGAACGGCACGGCGAACAGGTCGTGCAGCACGAAGGCGGCGCGTTCGGCGGGCCCGAGCGTGTCGAGGACCACGAGCAGCGCGAGACCGACGGAGTCGGCGAGCACCGCCTCCTCCGCCGGGTCTGAGGTCTCCCCGTGAGGGGCCGGCATGTCGAGTTCGGTCAGGTCGGTCACGTCCTCACGCCGCCGGCCGCGTGAGCGCAGCATGTCGAGACAGACCCGTCCGGTGATCGTCGTCAGCCAGGCGGCCGGATTCTCGACGGAACCGGAGTCGGCGCGGCAGGCGCGCAACCAGGTCTCCTGCACCGCGTCGTCCGCCTCGTCCGCGCTGCCCAGCATGCGGAACGCGACCCCTCGCAGATGCCCGCGGGATCGGGCGAAGTGCTCGGCCAATCGAGCCTGGTCGTTCATCGGTCACCTCTCACCGGCGCGGTTCGTCCCGTGACGGGAGAGGAACAACGCACGTTCGGGAAGGAGACGCCGGCGGCCCCCGGTGATTATCGTCACCGGGGTGTCCGGCCCGCCCGCTCGCCGGCCAGATCGGACACGGCGGTCCGCGCCGCGGCCAGGGAGTCCGCCGCCAAGGGCGTGAAGCGGGCCAGGGCGGGCACGTCCGCGGCCCGGGTCATCTCGGCGTGGACGAAGTGCAGGTTCCCCGGAGCCACGCCGAGATCGGTGAAGTACGCCCGGAGGTAGGGCGTCTGGAAGTCGAAGTCCTCGCGGGGCGTGCCCGGCGCGTAGCAGCCGCCGCGGGCGGTGACCACCACCACCTTCGTCCGCCGGAGCAGGCGGTCTCCGGTGCCGTCGTCGAGGAACGCCCCGGGGAAGGTCACGCGGTCGATCCACGCCTTGAGGGACGCGGGCACGGAGAAGTTGTACATCGGGACACCCATCAGCACCGTTCCCGCGGCGCGCAGCTCCGTGATCAGCGGCAGGGTCAGCGCCCACTCGTGCTCCTCGGCGGGCCCCTCGGCCAACTCCGCCACCTTCGGCAGCGGGACGGTGCCGTGCCTCTCCACCCGTATGCCGAGCGAGACGAAGGCCGGGGACACCAGCGGGACCGGTTGGGCGGCGAGATCGCGGTACCGGTACCCGGCGGGCCCGTGGAGACCCCGCCAGATGTCCGCGTAGCGCGCCGTCAACCGCCTGGTGACCGAGTCGCCGCGGCCGCTGGCGCTGGCGTCCAGGTGCAGCAGCGACGTCCCCTGTCGATGCGAGTGCATCGTGAGCTCCTCTCCGGATGCTTCCGTCACCGGATATGACGTCGCGCGGCCGCCGGAGGTGACCGAGCGGCCCTCCGCTCCGTGCGGGGCCGTCGTGCCGGCCTCCGAGAGTAGGGTGCTGAGCCCGTGACATCGCATTCGAGGGCGCGCGGGCGTCCGACGGGACCCGAATGGACCGAGGTGCGCGATCGCCTGAACGGGAACAGGCACGAGCTGGCGCGCGCCGCCGGCACGCTCTATCCCGGGGTGGCGAGGGCCGGATCGACCCGCCTGCTCGTCCGGGACGACTGGATCCCGGTCACGCCCCTCGACCTGCGCGAGGTGCGGCTCGGCTGGGTGGAGGAGGCTCCCGCCCCGGCCGTCACGGGCCGCGAGCCGGAGGCGGCGGCCCTGCTGCCGGAAGGCGCCGGCGCCTACCCCGACGCGCTGGGGAGCCTCGCCCGGCCCCGGCTCTTCGAGGACCGCGTCTGCTACCGGCTGCTGGAGGTCGCCTGGCCGGAGCTGACCTTCACCCGGGCGCGCTACTTCGACGGCGTGAGCGTGGGCGAGGGGGCCGCCCATGAGCTCGCCGCTCACGAGTTCACGGGCCGAGAGCTCGCCGCTCACGAGTTCACGGGCCGAGAGCTCGCCGCTCACGAGTTCACGGGCCGAGAGCTCGCCGCTCACGAGTTCACGGGCCGAGAGCCCGCCGCGCGCGCGTTCGCCGGATGTGAGTTCTCCGGATGCGAGGGCGGGCGGCCGCTGCCGTTCCGCGCGCTCGTGGGCGACCCCACCGACCTGCGCAGGCGGCCCGCGCTCTGCGCGGTCTCGACCCTGACGCTGCGCCACGACCGCCGTACGGGGGAGACGTCGTTCGTCCTGCACTGGCGCGACCCGGCCCGGGTGGCGCACGGCGGCGGGCTGTACCAGGTCATGCCGGTCGGCGTGTTCCAGCCCGCGCAGGAGTCCGCAACCGCGGAGAGGGCCGACCTCGACCTGTGGAAGTGTGTGGTCCGCGAGTACGCCGAGGAGTTCCTCGGGCGGGGGGAGGAGTACGGCGACGGCTTCGACTACGAGAGCTGGCCGCTCTACCGATCGCTGACCGACGCCCGCGAGGACGGGCGGGTGCGCTCCCTGGTGCTGGGCGTGGGGGTCGACCCGCTGACCTTCGCGACCGACTTCCTCACGGTGACCATGCTGGAGGCGGAGACGTTCGACGCCGTCTTCGGCGAGGTCGCCGCGTCCAACAGCGAGGGCCAGGTCGTCGGCCGCGTCCCGTTCGACGCGGAGACGGTGCGGCGGTACGTCCGCGACGAGCCGATGCAGGCGGCGGGCGCGGCCGTGCTGGAGCTCGCCTGGCGGCACCGCGCGGCTCTGCTGTAGTCACACGCACGCCGTCCCCGCCGGCCGATCAGGCCGAGGGGGACGGCGTGTCGCGAGGAGGACGGTCAGCTCTCGGGGGTGAGCGCGCCGGCGCCGCCCACGATCGGCAGCGTCACCGTGCTCTTCGTCGTGTCGAGGTGCAGCCGCGCGCCGGGGGCGGGCCGGATGGTGTACTCGTAGTCGCTCGACAGCAGCACGATCCCGATCCGGTGCCCGGCGGTGAAGACGTAGTCGTGCGGCTGCAGGTCGAAGTCGAGGCGGTAGGGCGTGCCCGGCTTGACCGGCTCGGTCCGCGAGATCGACTTGCGGTTCTGCGGGTCCGTCCAGCCCCGGGTGATGATCTTCGCCTTGCCGTTCTGGTCGTAGTCGACGAGCAGCGCCGTGACGTTCGCGGCCGGCTGGCCGAAGGACATCCGCAGCGACACCCGGGGGGTGCCGCTGAGCCTGGCGGGCGCGGTCAGCGACTCCGACACGTACGCCAGGCGGCTGGGCGAGGTGGCGGCGTCGGCGAGGGTCTGCGCCCGCTTGGTGGCGTCGTCGACGATCGTCTCGGTCACCGGATTGCCCACCCGGGTCCTGTCGAGGGTGAGCGCGCCGGCCGCGCCGCCGGCGCCGGGGGCCAGGTTGAGCTCGGTGTCCGCGGCGCCCGGGTCGGGCCACTCGGCGTACTGCACCAGCGTCCTGTCCTCGCGCTGGACCAGGGCGCGGGGGTCGCTCTCCACGCCGTTCTCGTAGCCCCACAGGTAGCGGGTGAACCAGCGGTTGAGCACGTCGACGCTGGGGGAGCCGCCGTGCCCGCCCTGGTGCAGGTAGATCTTGTGCGGCACCCCGCGCACCCTGAGCGCCTCGTACCACTGCGCGGCGTGCTTGGTCTTGACGTTCCAGTCGTTGAGGCCGTGCGCGACCAGCACCGCCGCGTGGACGTTGCCGACGTCGTTCATGTAGTTGCGCTCGTCCCAGAAGGCGTTGTAGTCGCCGGTGACGCGGTCCTGCGCCTTCGCGAGCTCCTCGATGACGCTCCGGCAGACCTGCTTGTCCGCGCGCGTGTAGACGTACTCCGCGAGCACGTCGGTGTCCTCGCCCTGGTAGCCGCCGGGGGCCACGACGGCGCCGTTCGCGCGGTAGTAGTCGTACCAGCTGGAGATCGCCGAGATCGGCACGATGGCCTCCAGGCCCTCGACGCCGGTGCTCGCGACCGCGTTGGGCAGGGTGCCGTTGTACGAGGTGCCGATCATGCCGACCTTGCCGGTCGTCCACGTCGCCCTGACCTCCCGCCCGGAGGCGTCGTACGCCTTCGCGCGGCCGTTCAGCCAGTCGACGACCGACCTGGCGCCGATGGTCTCGTTGCGCCCGCCGGTGGTCGGGCAGCCGTCTGACTTGCCGCTGCCCAGCGACTCGGCGTGGACCACCGCGAAGCCGCGCGGCAGCCAGTTGGACTCGTGGCTGGTGCTGATGGCCGGCTGCGGGCCGGTCTGCGCGCCCGCGACGGCCGCGTCCGCGCCGCCGGCATCGCCGGCGGCCGCCGCGGCCAGGCGCTCGTCGGCCGCCGGGTCGAGCAGCCTGCCGCCGCGGTTCTGCCAGCCCTTGCCCGGGCGCAGCGCCTCGTGGAGCTCGTGGTCCACATCGTGGTTGGTGATGGGGTTGCCGCCGGCGTAGTAGGGGCTGACCTCGTAGACCACGGGCGACTTCAGGCCGGCCGTCTCGGTCTCCCGCAGGCGGGTGACCTCGGCGTGCACCCGGTCGCCCCGTCCGTCGCCGTCGCTGTCGACCGGGGTCTCGACCCACACCTCCTCGCGGATCCAGTCATTGCGGTTCGACGAGAACACCGGCTGAGCCATGCCGTTCTGAAACACCGGTTCGGCGGGGACGGCCGCGCCCGCGGAGGCCGTGTTAACGGCGACCCCCGTGACGGTCGTGGCGACGGCGAGGCCCAGCGCCGCCGCGCCCCGGCGTGCGGCTCCCGTACGGCGTGACGTGGCGGGCGGGACGAGACCAGGCGTCACCCGGCGCGATGAGGACATCAGCGAACTCTCCAAACGATCGGGGGGAACTCGGGCCGGGGAGAATCGGCCCGCAGGCGGCGATGCTAGGGGCAGGTCGTGTGGAATGTCTTCGGACGTCCGTTCTGTCTTGATCACGGCTGTTTTCGACAGATGTCGAAGTCCGGCCGGCCGGGCGCGTGCGTCAGTAGCCGTAGCGGCTCTTCAGATGCCGCCAGACGTCGCGCAGCATCCACGCGTCGAACTCGGTGATCGAGGTGGCCGAGCCCGCCTTCATGAGGAAGCAGCACTGGCCGGACGGGGTCCAGTCGTAGAAGTCGTTGAGACCGAAACTGTGTCCGATCTCGTGCAGGAGGATGTGGATGTCGTCGCTGCCGAGGTTGCCGACCAGGTATTCGCTGCCGACGCGCTGCCCCCAGTCGCCTCCCATGCCGCCCTGCATGCCCTCGGTGAGCCACAGCGACATGTCGTAGTGGTGGGAGGCGCCGCCGGGGCAGTCGGGGTAGGCGCCCGACTGGTTGAACAGGCGGGCGCACGGCTCGGCGCACTGCGGCGCGTCCTCGCGCATGTCGCCGACGTACACGTCCACCGAGTCGTCGCTCCACTGCAGGAGGGCGCGGTCGCGTACGGCCCAGCCGACCACCTTCACGGGCACCTCGGCGTACGGCCAGCCGTTGTGGCCGGCCATGACGTCCATCCACTTCTTGAACGAACGGGCCAGCGCTGCGTGGATCCCGTCGCGCAGCTCCGCCGACACCGGGGCGGTGGAGTCCCAGCGGACGCAGTAGTTGACGCTGCCTCCGTTGGCCATGATCTGGTCCCAGCCGTAGTTGCGGAAGTCGTACGGGCCGGTGCCCGTGGACTCGACGTGCCGCCAGACCTCGTCGAGCGGCGCGACCAGGGCGGCGGGCGGGCTCCAGCCGCTCTGCCGGCCGGCGGTGTCGGCGAGCGCCCTGATCTCCAGCAGTCCGACCGAGGCCTGGCCGCTGCGCAGGACGACGCGCAGGCGGGTGGTGGTGACGGCGGGGAACGTGACGGTGTTGTAGGTGTCGGCCATCGTGGGATAGGTGGCGGGGATGTCCACGTAGGCGCCGCCGTCCCAGCGCTGGAGCTGCCACGAGGCCGGCAGCCGTACGCCGCCTCCGTCGTCGAAGAAGTAGACCTGTACCGAGGAGATCGTCTGGGCGGACGGCCAGGTCAGCAGGGCCCACTGTTCCCCAGCGTGGGGCCAGGTGCCCCAGCGGCGGTTCCGTGTGTCGCCGGACCGATCCGGGGCGATGCCGTCGTTGATCGCGGCCACACTTTCCCAGGGAGAGGTGTAGGAGGCGGAGGCGGTGGCCGAGGGGGCCACGTTCGCGACGGCGGCGTCGGCACCCGCGGGCACCAGCAGGAAGCCCGCGACCAGCGCGAAAACGGCGAACAGTCGCCTCATTCTGTCTCCTTCGCGGCGCGTGAGCGCTCACGCGCCGCAGTCCGGGGGGTGTCGTGCTGTGAAGCGAGTTTTTTCCGGTGACAAAAGGGGTGTCAAGCCCCCATTTAGGACGATGTGCCGAATGAGACGCCGACGTGGCACGAGCCGTGGCTTCTGGGACGACCCGGCGCAGGTGGAATGACCGGATCATCCTAGGATGACCCGGTGGTTGTGAGGATGAAGTCGCAGGGCCGCACCCGGTCCACCACGTGGACCCACCGGCTGGCGCTCGCCGCCCTGGTGCTGGCCGCGCTCAACCTCCGGCCCGCCGTCACCAGTCTCGGACCCGTACTCGAAGAGGCCCGCGCGGCCCTCGGGATGAGCGCCACCCTCGCCGGACTGCTCACGTCCGTGCCGGCCGTGTGCTTCGCGCTGGTCGGCTCGGCCGCCCCCCGCCTGGCCCGCCGGCACGGACCGGACGGCGTCGTCCTCGCCGGGATGGCGGCGGTCACGGCCGGACTCGCGCTGCGCCCGTTCGTCGCGAACACGCCTGTCTTCCTCACGCTGAGCGGTCTCGCGCTGGCCGGGATCGCGGTCGCCAACGTGCTGCTGCCGGTCGTGGTGAAGCAGCGCTTCCCGGACAGGGTCGGCGTGATGACCGGCCTGTATTCCATGGCGCTCAACCTCGGCGCCTCGACCGCCGCGGCCGTCACCGTCCCGCTCGCCGGCGCGTTCGGCGGTGACTGGCGTGCCGGTCTCGGCGTCTGGGCCGTCCTCGCCGCCGTCGCCGTGCCGCCCTGGCTCGCCCTCACCCGTGACGGCCGGCGGCCGGCCGCGCAGGAGCCCGTGCAGCCGGTCGCGCAGGAGCGCGTGCAGCAGCGCGTGCAGCAGCTCGGGCGGCCGGTCGCGCAGCCGGGGAGTGGGGACGCCGCCGCGAGGGGCGGGACGCACATACGGGTCGCCCGCAATCCCACGGCCTGGGCGCTCGCCGTGTATTTCGGCCTGCAGGCCACCTCCGCCTACGTCATCATGGGCTGGCTGCCCCAGATCTTCCGCGACTCCGGGCTGTCCGCGGAGACCGCCGGCCTGCTGTTCGCCCTCACCTCGGTGCTCGGGGTGCCGCTGTCGTTCGTCCTGGCCGCCGCCGCCGGACGGCTGCGGAACCAGAGCGGCATCGCCGTCCTGCTCGGCGCGTTCGGGCTCGTCGGGTACGCCGGACTGTGGGCGGCTCCCGCCGCCGCGCCCTGGTTGTGGGCGGTGCTGCTCGGCGTGGCCAACTGCTCCTTCCCGCTGGCCCTCACGATGATCGCGATGCGCGGCCGGGACGGCGCGACGGTGATCCGGTTGTCCGCCTTCGCGCAGAGCGCCGGCTACCTGCTGTCGATTCCCGGGCCCATCCTGGTCGGAGCGCTCTACCAGCACACCGGCGGCTGGCGGGCGCCGCTGGCCTTCGTGGTGTGCCTCATGCTGCCGCAGATCGTCGCCGGGTTCTTCGCGGGCCGCGACCGGCAGATCTCCTGACGCTCCGGTCGCCGGCCCCCTCCGGGGTGTTCCTCCCGGACCTCCCGTCGGGCGCCCGCCGCGTGCCCCGCGCGGCGGGCGCCCGGAACCGGATTCAGCGGACGCGTCTCACCGGGGCTTCCAGGCGGGGTCGCGGCCGGTGAGCCCGAGTAGCCGCTCCAGCGGCGAAGCGTCGGCGGGCACCGGCACCGGCGGTCCGAACAGGCCGGGGCTCCCCTGCGGGTGCTCGGCGACGACGGCGCCGACCCACTGGTGCACCCGGTGCACGGCCGCGTCGAGGGCGGGGTCGTCGGCGGGGTAGGCGGCGCCGGTGGCGACGGCGAGGTCCCAGCCGTGCACGATGATCTCGTCGAGTGCGGACGTCCCGGCGACCTCGGCCGGCAGCACGCCGCCGCCTATCTCGGCCGTGCCGGTCCACGCGGACGGGTCCCGCCACGCCTCGGCCAGCTCGGCGAGGCGGGCCGGGATGCGGTCGCGCCAGTCCTCGCCCAGCCTGGACGCGTCCGGCACCGGGGGCCGGCCGCCGCCTTCCAGCGGGATCTTCCGCGCGGCCGCGGCGAACGCGACGGAAAGGCCGTCGATGTGATCGAGCAGCTCGCCGACCGTGATGCCCTCGCACGGTGTCGGCCCGGTGAGCCGGTCGTCGGACACGTCACGGATGATCGCCGCGAGCCTGTCCGCCGCGGGCCTCAGGTCGGCCGTCACCGCGTCACCTCCACGGTGAGCCCGTCGAGCCGATCGTGCTGGACGGTATCCGGGGGTGCGGCCGGCGTCCGCTCGCGCCGTACGGCGGGGCAGGTCGCGGACTCAGCGATCATGACGCCTCCTCGTGGGTGGGGGTGGACGGTCGAGGACCTGCCGCGGCGCGCCCAGGCGGTCATCCCGGAACCGCTCGTGCGAGCGCAGCCATCCGCCGGCGCTCGCGAGAAGGCCCGGCCGCAGCCGGCACACGTGCCGGCGTCCCACGACCGTGCGTTGCACCGGTCCGGCGTTCTCGAGCACCTTCACGTGCTTGGACGCCGCCACCGGCGACATCCGCAGCGGTTCGGCGAGCTTCCCGACGGTCAGCACGCCGGTGGCGAGCCGGGGCAGCATGATGCGCCGCGCGTCGTGAGCCAGGGCGTGGAACACCTCGTCCTACGCCGGACGATCTTCGACCACATGGCTGACGTTAATGGCCGCCATCGCGGACGCACAACCAGACGGTCGAACCTTCCGTGCCGGAAAACCCTTGGACACGCCCGTACGCCGGTGGCGATCGTTAGGG
Organism: Microbispora sp. H10836; assembly: GCF_012999525.1. Taxonomy (NCBI): domain Bacteria; kingdom Bacillati; phylum Actinomycetota; class Actinomycetes; order Streptosporangiales; family Streptosporangiaceae; genus Microbispora; species Microbispora sp. H10836. The sequence goes on along the minus strand of NZ_JABBWU010000001.1, from coordinate 611,885 downwards.
GCATGCGACAGGAGGAAATCTGGGACGCCGACACCGCTCGGCGCTATGACACGCCGGGCACCGGGATGTTCGCGCCCGAGGTCCTCGGGCCGGCCGTCGATCGCCTCGCCGAACTCGCGGGCGACGGGCGGGCGCTGGAGTTCGCCATCGGAACCGGTCGCGTGGCCGTACCGCTCGCCGAACGTGGAGTGCCCGTCACCGGCATCGAGCTGTCACGTCCGATGATCGATCAGTTGCGTACGAAGGTGGACGACGCGACGATCCCGGTCGTCGTCGGGGACATGGCGACCGCCGTCGCTCCGGGGGAGTACACGCTCGTCTACCTCGTCTACAACACGATCTCCAATCTGCTCACCCAGGCCGAGCAGGTGGCGTGCTTTCGCAACGCCGCCCGGCACCTGACACCCGGGGGCTGCTTCGTGATCGAGCTCTGGGTGCCCGAGCTGCGCAAGCTTCCGCCGGGACAGCAGGCCGTGGTGTGGCATGGCGAAGCCGGCTACATCGGTCTCGACACCTACGACGTGCTGCGGCAACACATCGTGTCGCACCACTTTCACTTCGACGAGAGCGAGCAGGCCCGGCTGTTCCGCAGCCCTCATCGTTACATCTGGCCGGCCGAACTCGACCTCATGGGCCAACTGGCCGGGTTCGAGCTGGAGTCCAGGCATGCGGACTGGACGGGAACCGAATTCACCGCCGAGTCGCGTTCGCACGTGTCCGTCTACCGCAGGACGTCATCGCCGGTGATTGAGACGCAGCCGTAAAAGCCACCGCGAAATCGCGGACGAGCAGGCCGCGCCGGCTTCAGCGGAGAAGGGAGAGCCCCGCGAGGCTGCTACCTCGTGGGGCAGGCGGGTCCGGCAGGTTCAATGTACGGTTATCCGGTCCTTGCTGCTCTTGCTGCCTCACTCTCCCCGCTTGCTGATGCCGCTACCACGGTCAGCGTCCGCGTTCCTCGAATCGTCCACGCTCACGGCCGCGTTCGCGTGCGCGTTCTTCCATGCGTCCGCGTTCGCGTGCGCGCTCTTCGATTCGTCCGCGTTCACGGCCGCGTTCGCGTGCGCGTTCTTCCATGCGTCCGCGTTCACGGCCGCGTTCGCGTGCGCGTTCTTCCATGCGCCCGCGTTCACGGCCGCGTTCGCGTGCGCGTTCTTCCATGCGTCCGCGTTCGCGTCCGCGCTCTTCGATTCGTCCGCGTTCGCGTCCGCGCTCTTCGATTCGTCCGCGTTCACGTTCGCGTTGAGGGCCATACTGGCCGTACTGCCGGTGGCGCTCCCTGCCCCGGCATTTACCTCCAGGGCAGGGCTGTGTCGGACTCTGCGTGATTTGCGTGGTGTTGCCGGCGGCATTGACCGGCTGCGTCTGCATCATCGCCGGGACGATGAGGGCCGACGCTGTGATTACGCCAGCAGCCAGTGCTTCCTTGAGCATGAGTATCACTCCGTCGACTCCGTGACTGTCATCGGGAATCCCGATACACGGAGCGCGAATCGATCCATCGAACCTTGGATCCAGACCCTGATTCTCACGCTAGAGGTAACAAAAGACACAGTCACCCAGCAATGCGCAAACAACCGCTTTCCCCAACAGAAAACACACCTAACTCAAAGGGATTGTCGGGCCATTTCCCTGCGACGACCATCCCTTTACGCCGGTCGGCGAATGCCTTCCACATCATTGAGGCGCACTGGTTGCGGACGCGTGTGCTCGGCCGGAGCTGGTCCCCGGCCCCGTCCGGCGTATTACGGTGAACTGCTGACGGAAATCGCGCGCGTTCTCGAGGTTGCCGTGACCGCCGTCGAGGCAGCGAGGCGGTTGTCAGCCAGGTTGCGCGACAGCCGCCGATGGTGACACGACTTCGTAGGTACGTGTCCGAGGGCGGGACACAAATCCGCGAGACATGGACTGTGGGGGCAACGGTGGCGGATGTTCGGGTGGAACGCGACGTCGTCTACGGACCGAGCGGCAAGGGTCTCGACGTCTACCGATGTGACGGTTCCGCGCTTCGGCCGGTCGTGTTGCTCTGGCATGGCAGAGGACCCGACGAGCGGGACGTGCTCGAACCGCTGGCACGCGCGGTCGCGGAGCGGGGCGTCGTGGTGTTCGTCCCCGACTGGCGATCCGACGCGCCGGACGGTGGGCGAGCCCACCTGTGGGAGTCGATCGTCTTCGTTCGGCACAACGCCGGTGATTTCGGCGGTGACGCCGCACGCATCGTCCTGGCCGGGTGGTCCCTCGGAGGGAAGGCCGCCGCGGGCATCGGCGTCGACGGTGCCGGCCTCGGGCGCTGGAGGCCTTCTGGAGTGGTCGCGATCGCCTCCGGGTTCGATGCTCCCGCGCCTTCGACGGGCCGCGTCCCCCTCGACGACGTGGCGGTGACGCAGATCGAGCCCATTCCGTTCTGGCTGGTGCACGGGACCCGGGACGCCATCGTGGACGTGGAGAAGTCCCACAGGTTCGCGAAGGCCCTGCGAGAGCGCGGCTGGCGGGCGACTCTGATCGAAGCGGAGACGGATCACGCCGGCATCGTGATGACCGAGTACGACCCCGAGCGGGGGCGCTGCACGCCTGCCCGCGTGCGGCACGCCATCGAAGCCGGCCGCCGCACCGCTCACGTCCTCGCCGACGCTGCACTGGCCTTCTAGCCGCCCTCGAGGCAGGGGCTGGCCCGACCCGCGCTCACCGGAAGGAACCAAGTGCGCTCCTTGCGATCAACGAGAACGGGGCGGCTGCGTGAACGGAGTTCTGTCGGTGCCGTAGGGCATGCTGCCTCCGGTTATCGCGACGACCGGAAGGACACCAGTGGCCCGCATGATCCGGCATCTCGACGAGGAGCTCTACGTGCAGTACGGCGGGCTCTGTGTCTACGGCGGCACCGAATGCCCGGAGTTCCGCGACGACGAGTTGGAGGCCCTTCACTACACCGCCACCCTCCAGTTGGAGGCATGGGACGCCGAACCACCCGACGCGGGGCCCTCGTGGAGGCCGATCGAGCAGCTGACCTTCACTGCCGACACCGGAGTGATCCAGATGGGCGTGATGGACGACAGCGGTCGTGACTTCCTGATCGGCCCTCCTCTTTTCGAGTACGGCCTGACCGCGCACGTGGACGTGGACGACACCAGGTGGTTGTTCCGGTTCTGGCCGATCCGCGATGTCTTCGACCCACTCGTCCACATGAAACCGAGGGCACCGATCGGATCCGCGCCACCGCAGGAGCCATGCCGGGTGCCTGTCCCCGTCACGACGGCCGGACAGTGGGCGGCGATGCGGCCGGAGAAGTTCCGACTCCCTGGTAGCACGCAGTTGGTGGCCATGCTGCTTCCGGGACTGGTCAACGGGGATCCAACCTCCTGCGCTTTGAACCCCGATAATGCGCCCACCTTTCGAATTCCCCATGAGGAGCATGACCTCCGGGACAAGGCCACGGGCGGCACCTACCGGATGTGGCGCTGGGAGAGGGAGACCCCCGACGGCGATCCGGAGGACGGCAACCTTCTGGCCGGCAGGATCGTGCACCTGCGTGACCCCCACGGCCGCCGTGTCCTCGCCTCGGGCATCGTGACCCTGCTCGGCAGGGATGACAGGTGCTACCTCGTCCGCGACGCCGAACCCCACGAGGCCGCTCGGGTGCTCTGCTCCGAGGAGACCTGGCCGGACTGACCGCATTGCTCCGCCAAGGCCTTCCGCTGCGTGCGGAGCGAAAGCCCTGACGTGGACAACCTGTGCGGGGCAGGGCGATCGGCCCGGCCCGGCACGCTCAGCAGGATGTGGCGGGATGTCTCGACGAAACCCCTGGGAGTGCGACTAGATCGGGAAGTGGCCGCTGCGCCAGCGCCAGTGGCGGCCGGCCTTCAGGTGGTCGACGACCGCGCGCTGGAGCACGGTGCGGCGCGGCAGTTGGTCGAGCGGAGTGGTCAGGGTGCGGAACACGAACCGCAGCACCTCGACGTCGGCGTCGATTCCTTCCGGCTCCTCGTAGGGCTCCAGCTCGAACCTCCGCTGGAAGCGGGCGATGTTGGAGTCCTCGGGCAGGTACTCCAGCAACTGCGGGTCGAGCAGCCACGAGCCGCAGGAGAACGACGTGTAGCGCTCGTCGGGGAAGTGGCGCGGGAAGAACGCGCGGGCCTCGTCGAGCGACGCATCGATCGCCTCCTGGGTCAGCGGCCCCGTCTCGGGGATGTGCAGGCCGATGGCGGTGTCGCCGCGCTGGTGCTGTAACCGGCCCAGCTCGTAGACGCCGCCGCGCGCGTGCAGCGTCAGCCAGCTCTGCATGACCGGCCAGCCCTCGCCGCGCATCCGCCGGTCGACCGCGAGGTTGCGGCCCAGATCCGCGAGGGTCGCCCACGACACGGCATCGGCGATGCCGTGGTCGCGGTGGTACCCCCCTACGACGTCGACCAGGGCCAGGTACGCGTAGACGTAGAGATGCCGCCAGGCCGGGCCCCGTTCGCGCGGCAGCTCCGGACCGGGCGGGAGCCAGCCATGGCCCCCGAGATCGGCACGGACCAGGGCGATCGAGCGGTCGAGCAGCCAGCGCAGCTCCGGAGTCCACAGTGAAGAGTCGGGGTCGGGCCAGCCCTCCATGATCTCGGCCGCGTCGTCCGGCCGCACCGCGAGCCGGGTGAGGATCGCGGGCGCGTCGGCCTTCGCGGGCAGCGGAGCCGACGGCCGGTCGCCGGCGAGCCGGTGCACGCGGTCGACGTCCTCGACGGGTACCCCGAGCCGGGCGGCGATATCGTCAAGATCCACGCGGACGACCCTACCGGCCGGTGGGCGCCTTCCACAGTCCCTACCGCTCTGGCGAATCCCGCCACGACGACCCGGTCCTCTGCACCCGGCAGAACGCATCGACCACCTGCCGACGATCACGCCGTCGGCGTGCCGGCCACTGTGCCCGGCCCGGGGGACGGTGCTCCTCGTGATGAGCGTGGCCTTGCTTGATGATCTTCATGAGTTGGAAGATGTCTGTCCCATGACGAAACCAGCTTGGATGGTGCCGTGGAGATTGTCACTCCCGCAGGCGACGAGTCGTTTCCTCGCAAGAAGCGGTCGTTGAAAGCGTGTGGGTGCGGCTGTCTCGCGGCGGTGCTCCTGCTGCCGGTGATCGCGCTGGTCCTGGCTGTCGTGATCCCCATATGGGTTCACAACGGGAAGTTGAACGACTTCACCCAGCGCTTCTATGACTACCCGCTTCCTCCTATGACGAGGGTCGAGGACAGCGCGCAAGGTTCGGTGGCACTTCGAGGGAACGGAAATCACTGCGACTACCTCGTCAGGTTCGCGCTCAGCACCGAACTCTCGGAGGAGGAGATCGCGCGCTATTACGAGCAGGCGAACATCCCTGGCGTCGACGGGGGCCACGCCTACGTGAGGATCTACTTCCCCAAGCGCCTGAGCCGGTTCGATGGCGGCTGGCCTGTCGATTTCATCATCGAGATCCTCGACAGCACCGGTCCCGGATGGGACATCCGTTGCCACTGATCGCCGCCCACCGGACGGCAAGCCACCCATCGACCCTCGCGGTCCGGCCGTACGACCCGCGCCACGCGGCCGTGTCCCTCTGGCTCAACGGGGACCCTTCGGCGTTTCCGGGGTCGGTCTCATCCCGCATATGGCCTACGGCTGCACGCCAGGCAGGCATGATCCATGAACAAGCCACAGCTCAGGCAGCGTTTCGCTGATCAACGTGGTAGGGCGGGTGGGACTTGAACCCACGACCCACGGATTATGAGTCCGATGCTCTGACCGGCTGAGCTACCGCCCCGCAATGGTGGAGTCTCTCACAACTTAGCGGCTGAGGGGGTCGGCGAGCGGCGGCCTTCGGCCCTGGGCGTAATCCCCGCCGATCACCGTGCCGGTGATCGTCCCCCCCTGGGCCAGGGGCTGACCTTTTGGGAGTTATGCGGCGTATGTCGGGGTATGTGACTCCTGAGGCGACACCGCTCCACAAGACGGCTCTGCGAAACGTGGCTCCGCAACGAATCGGGGGTGCCCCGTGGGGAGACGACTGGCGGGCGTCTGCGTGCTGCTCCTGATGTCCCTTCCCGCCTGCGGCCCGGACGGGCAGGAACGGGGAACGGAGCTTGGAGTGGTCGGCGATGTGCGGGATGGCTTCACCGTCGGACTGCTGCTCCCCGCCGAAGGACCGGACAGGCCTCTGTTCACCCGTGCCCTGGCGTCCCTCTGCCCGCGCTGCGACGTCCGGTACGCGAATGCCGCGGGCGACCGTACCAGGCAGGCGCGGCAGGTCGGCCGGATGCTGGCCGACGGCGTGCGGGTGCTGGTCCTCGGCGCGGTGGACCCCGGGGCCGCCGCTCCCTGGGTGGCCAGGGCCAAGCTGTCCGGGGCGAAGGTGATCGCCTACGACCGGCTGGCCAACGGACCGGTGGACGCCTACGTGGCGACGGACCCGGCGCGCGTCGGGCGGGAGCAGGCGCTGGCCCTGCTCCGCGCCATGAGGGTGGCGGGGCCGGTGCTGCTCCTCAACGGGCCCGCCTCGGATCCGTACGCCGCGGCGGTGAAACGGGGCCTGCACGCCGTGCTCGACGGCCGGGTGGCGATCGGCTGGGAGCGGGACCTGACGGCGCCCGGCGAGGCGGGGCGCGAGGTGGCCGCGGCAGTCGCCGCGCTCGGCGGGACGGCGAAGGTGGCGGGCGTGTGCTGCGCGAGCGAAGCGGCGGCGGAGGCCGTCGCGGCCGAGATGGCGAAGTCGGGATTGGCCGGGGTGCCGTTGATCCGATATGACGGCCGGCCGGGCACCGGCACGCGGACGGCGACCGTGCGCACCGACGTCGCGGCTCAGGCGGCGGCCGCCGCCAGGCTGGCGGTCGAGGTCGCGGGCGGCAGGACCGTGTACGGCACGGCCGTCGTGTCCAACGGGACGACGGTCTCGATCCCGGCGGTGCTGGTCCCGCCCGCCGTCGTCACGAAGGCCGGGGATCCCAAAGCCCCCGATCGCCGGACCGCCCGCAAACAGGGCGCGCCCCCGCGCTGATACGTCCCTGCTCAGCAGGCATGTACCAGACACGCGTCCGCACCGCATCCGCTCAGCCGCACGCCACTTCGTTCGCCGCTCGTGAACGGCGCCCTGGGAGTGATCGGCCCTGCTCGCGAATGGTGGCCAGCCCCGGGTTCCGGTCCTTGCGCCTGCCGGTGGGAGTGATCAGGTCAGGGCGGACGTGTTCGGCGGTGTGGGGCGCATGCCTTCGAGCAGGGTGGCGAGGTAACGGCGGGCGGTGTCGACCCGGTCGGTGGGGGTGCCGCCGTGGACGGTCACGGCGTGGGCGATACCGCACATGAGCGGGACGAGGTCGGCGGCGGCGAAATCGGGGCGGATGGCTCTGGCATCGCGGGCCCGCTCGAGCAGTGTGGTGCCGGCGGACGCCAGTGAGTTCTTGAGTTCCGTGGTGCGCGGCAGGGTGTCCGTGGTCGCCGCGGCGACCGGGGGCAGGGCGGCGTCGGTGACCTGTGCTTCCACGATGCGGTACAGGAAGCCCTCCAGCGCACGCCGTGGGTCGGTGTCGGCCAAAGCCTGCTCGCCGTGCGCGGCCAGGGCTTCCAGGCAGGGAGCGGCGACGGTCTCCAGCAGTGCCTCGGGGGTGGCGAAGTGCCGGTAGACCGTGGCGACGCCGAGGCCTGCCCGGCGTGCGATGTCGTTGAGCTGCAATGCCGTGCCCTGGTCGACCAGGTCTCGGGCGACGGCGACGATCCGCTCCCAGTTGCGGGCGGCGTCTTTGCGCAGCTGTGTGCTCGTCATGTGGGGAGAATCCGGGTTGCTCGTCTTGGTTCACGGGCTCGTCGTCCGATCATACGCGGGCGTTTCCCAGGGGACCGGGCTGTAGAGCGGGGAGCGGCGGGAGTTCGACGTGTTTTGCGGGAGAGCGACGAGAGAGGGCCGGTGCTGATCATGTGACCGGCGTGCGCCCGGCGACGCACCTGCGGGTGGTCATGCGTCCGCTCTGGCCGCCACAGGTGCGTGGGTTTCGCTGAGCAGGCGTACGGCCTCGGCGATGCGGCGGTCGGCCGCCGCACGGAACGGGGCGACGGGGCGTGCCTGGGGCCCGATGACGAGACCGGTCCGGCCGGTCAGCGCGTGGTCGGTGGCGGCGGTGATCGAGGACCTGGCCGCCACGGACGCCGGACCGGAGGTGGAGCGTTCGAACTTGCGGCGTACCAGCGGCCACAGCAGCCGCAGGGCAGGAGAGACAATCTTCGGGTCAATCAGGGTGCCGCGGGTCATGTCGGTCGCGGCGCCTCCGGGATCGGCGGCGAAGACTGACACGCCCGTGCCGTCCAGCCGCCTCGCCAGGTCCAGCGTGTAGGCGAGGTTGGCGAGCTTGGCGCGGCCGTACCAGTGGAAGCCGTAGTAGCCGCCCGGCGGCTCGACGGCGTCGAAGACCCGATTGGCGGCGCCGACCGCGCCCGAGGTCACGTTCACGATCCTGCTCGGCGCCCCGGCGGTGAGCGTGGGCAGCAGCAGTTCGGTCAGCAGGTACGGCGAGAGGTGGTTGACGACGAACGACGCCTCGATGCCGCCCAGGTCCGCGCGCTCGGCGAACATCGCCCCAACGTTGTTGACCAGCACCGTCAGGGGTTCCCCCGACGCGGCGTGCTCGGCGGCGATGCGGGCGGCCAGCGCGCGGACCTGGTCGAGTGAGGCGAGGTCGGCGGACAGGAACCGGCCGGGGTGCGCGGGTCGTGTCGCGTTGATCCGCTCAACCGCCCTGGCTCCCCGTTCGGCGTCGCGCCCGACCACAGTGACCGCGAGCCCGGCGGCCGCCAGCCCCAGCGCGGTCTCCAAGCCGATGCCCCCCGTGCCGGCCGTGACCACAGCTGTCTTCATCATGAGCCCCTTCATCCAGATAACCGGATAGTTCATCCGGTAGGCTGGACGGTAGCACAATCAGATGAACTATCCGGATCAAAGAGCCGTGGTCACATCGGCGATGTGACCACGGCGGGGAAAGGGGTCATTCCTCTTCGTCGGAGGGGGCGGGGGCGTCGGTCGGGCGCAGGCGCTCCCAGAGCAGGAACGCGGCGCCGACGACGAGCATCGCGATGCCCGTCCAGAGGTTGATGCGGATGCCCTCCGCCTTCTGCACCTCCTGGGCGCTGTCGAACAGCCCGGTGACGGTGAGGATCACTCCGTACACCAGGAACAGACCACCGATCACGCGGCGGATGTCGAAGAGCCGTTGCGGGGCGGCCATGCAAACCTCCTACAGGAAGGGCAGGTAGAACGCCGCGGCGAGGACGACCGCCCCGGCGCCGAGGACCACGGGGGAGCGGTACCAGGCGTGGTCTCCCGACAGCGCGTCGTCGGCGACGGACGCGTCGCTCAGGCCGTAGACGAGCCCGCGCAGCTCGCTTTCCGGCTTGGGGGTGGTGACGAGCGTGACCACGACCGAGACGATCGCGTCGACCGCGAAGGCGATGCCCGCGCCCCAGAAGCTCGCGTTCAGCTCGGTGCCGAAGTCGAACACGCCCGCCTTGTAGAGCATGTACGAGCCGAAGGCGCACACGGTGCCGCTCAGCAGGCCCCAGAAACCCGCCCACGGGGTCATCCGCTTCCAGAACAGGCCGATGATGAACGTCGCGAACAGCGGGGCGTTGAAGAACGAGAACAGCGACTGCAGGTAGTTCATGATGTTGCTGAACCCGGCCGCGATGAACGCCGCGCCGATCCCCCCGATGACGCCGCCGATGGTCGCGATCCGGCCGAGCCGCACGTACCACTCGTCCGGGTGGTCGCCGTTGATGTGCGACTTCCAGATGTCGTAGGTGAAGACCGTGTTGAAACCGCTGATGTTGGCGGCCATGCCGGCCATGAACGAGGCGAGCAGGCCGGTCACCGCGATGCCGAGCACGCCGTTCGGCAGGAACTCGTCCATCAGCAGCGGGATCGCCTCGTTGTACGTCGGCCCGCCGTCCTTGCCGAGGTCGCCGAACAGCACCAGCGCGACCAGGCCGGGGATCACGGTGACGATCGGGATCACGAGCTTCGGGTAGGCCGCGACGATGGGGGTCAGCCGGGCGGCGTTGGTGTTGCGGGCCGACAGCGCGCGCTGGACCTCGGCGAAGTTCGTGGTCCAGTAGCCGAAGGACAGCACGAAGCCGAGTCCGAGGACCAGGCCGATCCAGTTGGCCTGGAGCGGGTTGTCGGTGCCGGCGGTGTGCGCCCAGGTGTGCAGGCCTCCCTCGCCGAGCACGCTCTGCTTGACCTTCTCCCCGAGCCCGGAGAACCCGCCGACGCGGGTCAGGCCGATGATCACGATCGGCACGAGCCCGGCGACGATCACGAAGAACTGCATGACCTCGTTGTAGATCGCCGAGGACAGGCCGCCGAGCGTGATGTACGCGAGCACGATCGCGGCCGACACGAGGATGGACAGCCACAGCGGCCAGCCGAGCAGCGCGTCCATGACGAGCGCCAGCGCGTACAGGTTGATCCCGGAGATGAGGATCTGCGCGAGGGCGAACGTCGAGGCGTTGAACAGCTGGGTCGCGCCGTTGAACCGGCGGCGCATGAACTCCGGGACGCTGTGCACCTTCGACCGGTAGTAGAAGGGCATCATCACGATGCCGAGGAACACCATGGCGGGAACCGCGCCGAGCCAGTAGTAGTGCACGGTCATCACGCCGTACTGCGCGCCGTTGGCGGCCATGCCGAGGATCTCGGTGGCGCCGAGGTTGGCGGACATGAAGGCCAGGCCGGTGATCCAGGCGGGGAGTGCGCGGCCCGAGAGGAAGAAGTCCAGACTCGTCCGTACGGCCCGCTTGGCGGCGAAGCCGATTCCCAGCACCACGAGGAAGTACAGGGCGAGGATCACGTAGTCCAGGACGTTGACGTCGAGCCGCAGATCCTGTGCGGCCAGCAATTGGGCATCAGGCACGCAACGCCAGCTACCCGTACGTCTCGTCCTTTCACAAACGCGACCCCCGTATATGCAATCGTCACAAAATTCCAGGTGAGGGCTTCGTAAAGGCCGCGGTGTGAGGCGCGCGGCGAAGTCCCGGAGGTCCCACGCCGGGATCCGCTCGGCCGCGACCCCCTCCCGCCGCTCGGCAGGTCCTGCGCAGACGACTGAGGGCCCGGATCAATCCGATCCGGGCCCTCAGTCGTTCGGTGTCGCGGGTCAGCCGGTGACCGGGATGTTGGTCTTCACCGGCGTCGGAGTGGGCGCGGGCTTGGGCTTGGGCTCGCCCTGCGTCTGCGTGACGTCCTCGTCCCACTCGATCCACACGTCGATCGGCGGGTTGCCCGGCGTCGGCTTCGAGGTGGGCGTCCGCGTGGGAGTGGGCGTCCGCGTGGGCGTCCGCGTGGGAGTGGGCGTCGCAGTCGGAGTCGGACTGACCGTCGGCGTTTGGGACGCCGTGGGGCTCTGGGAGGGCGTCTGCGACGGCGAGGGCGTCTGCGACGGCGAGGGCGTCTGGGAGGACGTCACCGTCGGGGTGGGCGTGGGGCTGGGCGTGGACTCACACTCGACCCAGAACACCTTCTGCTTGGGCGCGCCCTTCTTCCCCGCGAAGGTCCAGAACAGCTTGTAGTGCCCGTTCGGCAGGGTCATGTCGACCGTACGGCCATGCCCGCTCTGGTCGAGCACGAGGGTCCCGCTCTTCACCGTGGTCTTGTCGCCCGTGGGGGGCCAGGACTTGATCTCCCAGCTCACCTGCTCGACCGCGTCGAAGTTGAACCCGACCAGATAGAACACGCAGACGTGTGGCTCGTCGCGCTGGTCGTCCTCTGGCGTCGTCCACTTGTGGATCTTGACGTCGCCGTTGTCGCCGGGCGCCGTCTTCTGGACCGCTCCCGCCGAGGCCGTATTGGAGATGGCGAGCGCCCCGAGCGCCGCCACTGCGAGCATCAATGCCGCTGTGATCCAGCGACGGGCTGAAGAGAGTCTGGGGGCTGTCACGAACGCACCTCTAGATATATGAGAGCTTGAGCCTCTCTGGGCTCATCTATGTAAAAATGTCACACCCGCTGGCCAAGAGTATTCAAACGGTCCAAAAAGATATGGATCGAGGCCAGGTGGTTACGTGCTCGTGTCGTAGTGGTCGTATATCTCAGGAGCCGATCGTGCCGCTCGATGTCCCCCGCCGACTCATCGGCGCCGCGCTCGTCGCCATGAGCCTCGTCGCCGCGACCCCCACCGGCGCCGCCGCGTCGCCCGCCGCGCTCGCAGCCGGCGCGTCGGTGACGGCGACGGCGCTCCCCGCGGCCACCACGTTCACGGAGTTGAGCGGTCTCCCACAGGACACCGACATGTACGGCAAGCTGAGCGGCATCGTGGTCCACCCCGCGCGCACCGTGGCCGTCTTCGCCCAGCCCGGCGGAAAGCCCGCGGCCACCCTCCCGGCGAAACAGCTCGGCAGTCCCACCTGGGTGCCGGTGGTGGAGACACGCAAGGGCTGGTACCGCGTGCTCCTGCCCAGCAAGCCCAACCACGTGACCGGCTGGATCAAGGCCAAGGGCCTGAAAAAGGCGCGCAGCCGCTACCGCGCCATCGTGACGCTGGGCACCAGGCGCCTGACCGTGATGAACGCGAGCAAGAAGCTCGGCACCTGGACGGTGGCCGTAGGCGGCCCCGAGACGCCCACCCCGGTGGGCAGGACCTTCATGCTGGCCTTGATGTCGCCGAAGAAGAAGACCTACAGCCCGCTGATCCTGCCGCTCGGCACGCACTCGGCGACGCTCGACACTTTCGGCGGCGGTCCCGGCACGGTCGCCTTCCACGGATGGCCGGACCGGAAGGTGTTCGGCAAGGCGGTCACCCACGGCTGCGTCAGGGTGCCTGCTCGCGCGCTCAAGGTGCTGGCAGGGCTGCCCCTGGGGACTCCGGTTCTGATCGCCCCCTGAGTAACCGCCCCCTGAGGATGAGGGCGGCCGACGGCGAGTGCCTGCTTCCAGGCGCTCCCGCGGCCCCAGTCGTATGCGGAAGCGTGACTCGCTGCTTGGGATGGCGGACTCGCCGAGGAATAACCGGGTAGGCGAGGGAGAGCAGGAGAACGCCGACGGAAGGGAGGAGCGTCATGGCCGACGCACCGAACCCGATCCAGCTGCAGAAGCACCTGAAGGGCGTCGACTACCCGGCCGGCAAGTCGGACCTGATCCGCACGGCCCGCGACCACGGCGCGGACGACAACGTCATCGATGCGCTGGAACGCATCCCGGACCGGCAGTACGACGGCCCCAACGCGGTCAGCAAGGCGGTTTCCGACGCCGGGTAGACCGGACGGCCCAACCTGGGGACGTGCTCCCGGAGCACATGATCCTGGCACATGACGCGACGTCGGGCGGCCGGCGCGAGGAGTTCCCGCGCCGGCCGCCCGCTGATGTCCGCGTGCGGGGTCTGCCGCGCCGGCGCTGATGTCCGCGTGGTCAGGACCAGACGGTGGCGACCGGCTCGGCGAGGGTGGCGGCCTGGTCGAGCCCCGCCCTGAAGGCCGGTCCCCACAGGCCGGGGTCGAGGACGTTCTCGCCGAACACCGCGACCGAGGCCGTGTCGGGGTGGACGACGTACGAGGCGGCCGCGCCGGCCTTCGCCATCTCGGCGTCGAGGACGGCCCGGGGGGTCAGGTTGCCGAGCGGTTCGAGCACCACAAGGGCGCGGGCGCCGGCCGCGAGGTCGGCGTTGGTCGCCGAGCGGACCCCGCCGTCCACGTACCTGCGGCCGTTGATCTCCACGGGCGGGAAGACCATCGGCACGGCGCAGCTCGACGCGACGGCGAGCACCAGCGGCGCGCCCGAGGACCGGTCCCACACGACGAACTCGCCGGTGGTCGCGTCGACGCTCGTGATGAGCAGCTCGCGCTCGGGCCACTCCTTCACGGGCAGCCGCTCGCCGACCGCGGCGAGCCGCTCCGCCGCGTGGTCCACCTTCGCCGCCAGGGCCATCTGGCCGACCCTGCGCCGAGCCTCCCGCCGGTCGAGGTTCGGGTCGAACATGACGGCGAACGCCTGCATGACCTCGTTCATGTCGACGGCCGGGGGCGGGCCGGTGTCCACCTTCGCCTGGTGGGCGACGGCCTCCTCCAGGTCGGCGCCCGTGGCCACGAGCGTGCCGACGACCGAGCCGGCCGAGGTGCCGACGATCCGGTCCGCCGTCCCCAGGTCCACGCCGAGGCGGCGCAGGCCGGTGACGACCCCCGCCTCCCAGGCGATGCCGGCGACTCCTCCGCCGCCGAGCACGAGAGCTGTAGTCATGTCCAGAATTATGTTCCACGAATCGGGATGCTCCGCCCCGGATGAAACCGGTTGAGATTTGTCTGGACGCCAAACTATTGACGGCGCTTCCGCCGGTGTGTGAATCTTCCTTGCAGATTTTCCATGCACGTGGGAGAAGGACGGTCAGGGTCCCCGCCTGGTCGTGCATGGCCGGTTGTCCGTGCTCGGAGGGAAACCGTCCATGCGAAGATTCGCATCCATGCTCGTGGTCGCCGCCGTGGCCCTGGTCACGGCCGTGATCAGAATGTCCCCGGTGTCGGCCGTCGCCGCCGACCCGTACACGTTCAAGAACGTGCAGATCGCCGGGGGCGGCTTCGTCCCCGGCATCGTGTTCAGCCAGGCCCAGAAGGACCTGATCTACGCCCGTACCGACATCGGCGGCGCGTACCGGTGGAACCAGTCGTCCCAGACCTGGACGCCGCTGCTCGACTGGGCCGGTTGGTCCAACTGGGGCTACAACGGCGTCGCCAGCATCGCCGCCGACCCGGTGGACGCCAACAAGGTGTACGCCGCCGTCGGCATGTACACCAACAGCTGGGACCCCAACAACGGCGCGATCCTACGCTCGTCGAACAAGGGCGACACCTGGCAGGTGACCCCGCTGCCGTTCAAGCTGGGCGGCAACATGCCGGGCCGCGGCATGGGCGAGCGCCTCGCCGTGGACCCGAACAAGAACAGCGTCCTGTACTTCGGCGCGCCCAGCGGCAACGGCCTGTGGCGGAGCACCGACTCCGGCGCCACCTGGTCGAAGGTGACCAACTTCCCCAACGTCGGCAACTACGTCGCCAGCCCCGGGGACGCCTACAACGGTGACAACCAGGGCGTCGTCTGGGTGACCTTCGACAAGCGCACCGGCACGTCGGGCAACGCCACCCAGACCATCTACGTGGGCGTGGCCGACAAGGGCAACACCGTCTACCGCACCACCAACGGCGGCACCTCGTGGGAGCGGGTCGCCGGGCAGCCCACCGGCTACATCGCCCACAAGGGCGTGCTCGACACGGCCAACGGCTACCTCTACCTCGCCACCAGCGACACCGGCGGCCCGTACGACGGCGGCAAGGGCGACGTGTGGCGCTACGCCACCGCCACCGGCACCTGGACCCAGATCAGCCCGATCCCGTCCAGCAGCGGCGACGACTACTTCGGCTACAGCGGCCTGACCATCGACCGGCAGAACCCGAAGACCATCATGGTCGCCACCCAGGTCTCCTGGTGGCCCGACGCGATCTTCTTCAGGAGCACCGACAGCGGCGCGACCTGGACCCGCATCTGGGACTGGACGTCCTACCCGGACCGCAGCTTCCGCTACAAGATGGACATCTCCGCCGCGCCGTGGCTGACCTTCGGGACCAACCCCCAGCCACCGGAGGTCACGCCCAAGCTGGGCTGGATGAACGAGTCGGTGGAGATCGACCCGTTCAACTCCGACCGGATGATGTACGGCACCGGCGCGACGATCTACGGCACCACCGACCTCACCAAGTGGGACTCGGGCGGCCAGTTCACGATCAAGCCGATGGTGAAGGGCCTGGAGGAGACCGCCGTCCTCGATCTGATCAGCCCGCCGAGCGGCGCCCCGCTGGTCAGCGCGCTCGGTGACATCGGCGGCTTCCGGCACACCAACCTCGACGCCGTGCCGTCCATGATGTTCACCCAGCCTGTCTTCACCTCCACGACCTCGCTCGACTACGCCGAGACCAACCCGAGCGTGATGGTGCGGGCCGGCAACTTCACCGACTCCGACCGGCCGAACGACAGCCACGTGGCGTTCTCGACCGACGGCGGGGCCAACTGGTTCCAGGGCAGCGAACCGGGCGGGATCAACAGCGGCGGCACGGTCGCCGCGGCGGCCGACGGCAGCCGTTTCGTGTGGGCGCCGGGCGACCCCGGCATCCAGGTCGTCTACTCCGTCGGCTACGGCAACAGCTGGACCGCCTCCAGCGGCGTTCCGGCCGGCGCGATCGTCGAGTCCGACCGGGTGAACGCGCAGAAGTTCTACGCCTTCTCCGGCGGCAAGTTCTACGTGAGCACCAACGGCGGCGCGAGCTTCAGCGCCACCGCCGCGACCGGGCTGCCGACGACCGGTGTGCACTTCAAGGCACTGCCCGGCAAGGAGGGCGAAGTCTGGCTGGCCGGCGAGGGCGGCCTGTGGCACTCCACCAACTCGGGCGCCTCGTTCACCAAGCTGTCGAACGTCAGCAGCTCGATCAACATCGGTTTCGGCAAGGCGGCGCCCGGCAAGACGTACCAGGCCCTCTACCTCATGGGCACGGTGGACGGCGTGCAGGGCCTGTTCCGGTCCGACGACACCGGCGCGAGCTGGGTGCGCATCAACGACGACCAGCACCAGTACGGCAACGCGGGCGAGGCCCTGACCGGCGACCCGCGGATCTACGGCCGGGTCTACCTCGGCACCAACGGCCGGGGCATCATCTACGGCGACCGCAACGGCGGAACCTCGCCGTCCCCCTCGCCGTCGGCGTCCCCGTCCACGTCGCCTTCGGCCTCCCCGTCCGCGTCCCCGTCGGCTTCTCCGTCGGCGTCGCCGTCCGCCTCGCCCTCGGCCAGCCCGTCCGCCTCGCCTTCGGCGAGCCCGTCGGGTGGCGGCGGCAAGGCGTGCTCGGCGACCTACAAGGTGGCCAACCAGTGGCCGGGCGGCTTCCAGGGCGAGGTCACGGTGAAGAACACCGGCAGCGTCCCGATCAGCGGCTGGAGCGTCAAGTGGGCCTTCGCCAACGGCCAGTCGATCAGCCAGCTCTGGAACGGCACGGTCAGCCAGTCCGGGGCGAACGTCACGGTGACGAACGTGAGCTACAACGGCTCGGTCGGCTCCGGGGCGTCCACCACGTTCGGGTTCCAGGCGAGCTGGAACGGCACCAATGCCGTCCCGTCGCCGGTGACCTGCACCGCCTCGTGAGATAGCACGACAACGGCCGTACGGATGTGCCGCGCGGGCGGCACATCCGTACGGCCCGTCCCACTGCCACGCCACGGCACTCAGGGAAAATCGCGTGCGCCCTGAGCGCGGCCGGGTGTTGCATGAGTCGGATGATCGACGAACCGCTGGAACGACTGCGCGCCGCCGCCCGGCGCACGCGTGAACTCGCCCTCAACCGGGCGGGCACCGGCCTGGGCCACGAGGAGGCCGACGACGACGTCGGCACGATCGGCACGGACGGCGCCCTCGGTTTCGATCCGTTTCCTCTGCTCGAAGCCCTCCACCGCCATGGCGTCCGAGCCGCGGTGATCGGGCAGGTCGCCGGCATCATGCACGGATCCACCGAACTCACCGGCGATCTGGATCTGCTCTGGGATGGCGCACCGGCCCACGCCCCGGCCCTGGCGGCCGCCTTCATGTCCGTCGACGCCCAACTCGCCGACGAAACGGGCACCCCCATGGCGACTCATCCGGATGCCTTGCTCCGCCCCAAGGTGCAGTTCACCGCACCCGGAGCCGGCGGCGACTGCTGCACTCCCGCGCTTGCCTGGGGCGATCTCCGAGTCCGGGAGATCCTCGACAGGGCGATCACCGCGGCCGGTCCGGGCGGCCTGGAGGTTCACTACGTCTCCCGGGAAGACCTCATCCGGATGCGTCGCGCCATAGGCCGCCCCAAGGACCTCCGGCGAGCGGACGAACTCGACTCGTTGGCCTCGGACCGCCGGAGTTGACGGCCCGCCTCACCTCGAAGGCGCTCGCCCGGCAGGCGGGGGACCGCGGGGTTCTCACCGCGGGATCGCGAGGCGGACTTCCCGCGGGGCCTGTGAGAGCACACGACTGGTGAGAAAAGGCCCTACGGACGGGACGTTCGACTGGTATCTCCGTGGGGTCCTTCGCGTAGCCTTTTCGGGGCGGGCCGTCGGGCCGCGCCTGGACAGGGGTGACTGCGCGATGGCGATCGGAGTTTACGTCGCGGCCGGCGACGCGAGGAGCAACAAGGGCACGATCGCCCTGGGCATGATCGAGCTGCTGACCCGCCAGGTGGGCACGGTGGGCGTGTTCCGGCCGGTCGTCCGGGCCGGCCGCGAGGACAGCCTCGTCAACGCCGCGCGCAGCCGTTTCGCGATCGGCCTGCCCTACGGGATGTGCACGGGCGTCACCTATGAGGAGGTGCACGCCGACGAGGAGCGTGCGGCCGGGGAGATCCTGGCCCGCTACCGGGCGCTCGCCGGGCGGTGCGACGCGGTCGTGGTGATCGGCACCGACTACACCGACGTGGGCGCGCCGACCGAGTTCGTGTTCAACGCCGAGCTCGCCGCCAATCTGGGCACGCCGGTGATGAACGTGGTGACCGGGCTCGACCGCACCTCCGACGAGATCGCCGCGGCGGTCGAGATGTCGCGCAAGGAGCTGGCCGAGCGGCACGCCACCGAGCTGGCCACGGTCGTCACGCGGGTCGCTCCCGACCTGGTCGACGAGGTCGCCACCCGCGTCCCCGCGTACGTCCTGCCGGAGGTGCGGCGGCTGTCCGCGCCGACGGTCAGCGACCTGATGGCCGCCTGCGACGGCGAGCTGTTCATGGGCGACGCCGACCAGCTCGGCCGGGAGACGGGCGGGCTGATGATCGGCGCGATGTCGCTGCCGAACATCCTGGAGCGCCTCACCGAGGGCCTGGCGGTCGTCGTCCCCGCCGACCGGGCCGCGGCGCTGGTGCCGGGGCTGCTGGCCGCGCACAAGGCCCCCACGTTCCCGGCCCTGTCGGCGATCATCCTCAACGGCGGGCTGGAGCTGCCCGACGCGGTCGTCCGCCTGCTCAAGGGCATGGACATCCGGCTGCCGATCGTCACGACCGGCGGCGGTACGTTCGAGACCGCGACCAAGCTGTCGAGGGCCGAGGGCCGGTTCAGCCCGGACGCCAAGGGCAAGATCGACACCGCGCTCGGGGTCTTCGCCGAGCACGTCGACGCCGGGGCGCTGCTGCGCAGCCTGCGGGTCACCAAGGCCGCCGCGATCACGCCGCTCATGTTCGAGTACGACCTGCTGGACCGCGCCCGCGCCGACCGCAGGCACATCGTGCTGCCGGAGGGCGCCGAGCCGCGGATCCTGCGCGCGGCCGACAGCCTGCTGCGCCGGGGCGTCGCCGAGCTGACCCTGCTGGGCGACGAGCGGGAGATCCGGCTGGCGGCGGCCACGATGGGCCTGGCCGTCGACGGCGCCCGCGTGGTCAGCCCGTTCGACCCGGAGCTGCGCGAGCTGTTCGCCGAGGAGTACGCCCGGTTGCGCGCGCACAAGGGCGTGACCGCCGGGCAGGCCCGCGACATCGTCACCGACGTCTCCTACTTCGGCACGATGATGGTCCATCTCGGGCTGGCGGACGGCATGGTCTCCGGCGCGGCCCACACCACCGCCCACACGATCAGGCCGTCGTTCGAGGTCATCAAGACCTCGCCGGGCGTCGGCGTCGTGTCCAGCGTCTTCTTCATGTGCCTGGCCGACCGCGTCCTCGTCTACGGCGACTGCGCCGTCGTGCCCGACCCCACGGCCGCCCAGCTCGCCGACATCGCGATCTCGTCGGCCGCCACGGCCGCCAGGTTCGGGGTCGAGCCGCGCGTGGCCATGCTGTCGTACTCGACCGGCGAGTCCGGCGCGGGGCCCGAGGTGGACAAGGTGCGCGAGGCCACCGCGCGGGTCCGCGAGCTGCGGCCGGACCTGCCGGTCGAGGGACCCATCCAGTACGACGCGGCGGCCGAGCCGAGCGTGGCGCGGACCAAGATGCCCGGCAGCGCGGTGGCCGGGCGGGCCACGGTGTTCGTGGTGCCCGACCTCAACACGGGCAACAACCTCTACAAGGCCGTGCAGCGCAGCGCGGGCGCGGTCGCGATCGGGCCGGTCCTGCAGGGCCTGCGCAAGCCGGTCAACGACCTGTCCCGCGGCGCGACCGTGGGCGACATCGTCAACACCGTCGCGATCACGGCCATCCAGGCGCAGGCGCACGGGGAGACACAGTGAGCGCTGAGCGCGCAGGCGCGATGAAGAGCACAGTGAGCGCGCAGGCGCGATGAAGAGCACAGTGAGCGCGCAGGCGCGACGAAGAGCACAGTGAGCGCGCAGGCGCGGGAGGAGACAGGGTGAGCGCGCAGGCGCGGGAGGAGACGCAGTGAGCGGGCAGGTCCTCGTCCTGAACACGGGGTCGTCGTCCATCAAGTACCGCCTCATCGACATGGGGACGCGCCGGGCGGTGGCCGGCGGGCTGATCGAGCGCATCGGCGAGGACGAGAGCGTGCTCACCCACGACGGCGTACGGAGTGAGCGCCGGGTGGCCGACCACGAGGAGGGGCTGAAGGCGGTGCTGGCGGCCTTCGCCGAGCACGGGCCGCCGCTGGACGGCGTGACCGCCGTGGGCCACCGGGTCGTCCACGGCGGCAGCCGGTTCGTGACGCCCGTGCTGATCGACGACGCGGTCGAGCGGGCCATCGAGGAGATGGCGCCCCTGGCGCCGCTGCACAACCCGGCCAACCTGGAGGGCATCCGGGTGGCCCGGCGGGCCTTCCCCGCCCTGCCGCACGTCGCCGTCTTCGACACCGCCTTCCACGGCACGATCCCGCCGCACGCGCACACCTACGCCGTCCCCCGCGAGTGGACCCGCAAGCTCGGTGTGCGCCGCTACGGCTTCCACGGCACCTCCACGGCGTACGTCTCCCGCCGGGCGGCCGCTCTGCTGGGCCGGCCGTACGACGAGGTGAACTCGATCGTGCTGCACCTCGGCAACGGCGCGAGCGCGACGGCGGTGCGGGCCGGGCGCAGCGTGGACACCTCGATGGGCATCACACCGCTCGCCGGGCTGGTGATGGGCACCCGTTCCGGGGACGTCGACCCGGCTCTGGGCGCCTACCTCGGCCGGGTCGCGGGCATGGACCTCGCCGGCGTCGACGCCGCGCTGAACAAGGAGAGCGGCCTGCTCGGCATGTGCGGGGCCAACGACATGCGCGAGGTCTGGCGGCTGGCCGACGCGGGGGACGAGGACGCCCGGCTCGCCCTCGACGTGTACGGCTATCGCGTGCGCACCTACATCGGCGCCTACTACGCGGCGCTCGGCCACGTGGACGCCCTCGTCTTCACCGGCGGCGTGGGGCAGAACAGTCCCCGTGTCCGCGCGCTGGCGGCGACCGGGCTCGCCCGGCTCGGCATCGAGATCGACCCGGGGCGCAACGACGCCGAGTCGGCGCAGGCCCGGGTGATCTCCCCGGAGGGCGCCGAGGTGACGGTGCTGGTGGTGCCCACCGACGAGGAACTGGAGATCGCCGAGCAGACGGCCGCCTGCCTCGGCGACGCGTGAACGCTCCGATCGTCGCCGCGGTCCGCCGCTGGCTATTGTGGGCAGCGAATGGGGGTGAGCCGTGTGGCGACGGCTGAGGACAGTCGTACGGGCGATGAACGGGAGGCTTCCGATCCGCCGGGCCCGCTCGACCGGATCCGCGCGACTCCGGCGGGCCGGCTGACGCTGCGGATCGTCATCGGGGTGATCGGCGCCGCCCTGGTCGTCACCGGCCTGATTATGGTGCCCTTCCCGGGGCCGGGCTGGCTGGTGGTCTTCGCCGGGCTCGCCGTGCTGGCCACCGAGTTCGCCTGGGCGTCCCGGCTCCTGGAGTTCGCCAAGGACAGGGTCAGGGCGGCGACGGACTGGCTCAAGCGGCAGAACTGGTTCGTCCGCATCGTCGCGAGCGCGCTCACCCTGCTCTGCGCCGGGGCCATCGTCTGGGTGTCGGTCCGGCTGACCCTCGGCGTCGACCTGATCCAGGAGGCCCGCGACCTGCTGGGCTGACCGTCAGACGCGGGCCAGCCTCCGGATGGCCAGCTCGCTCAGCAGCGCCGCGCCGTCGGACAGGATGGCGTCGTCGAACTCCGCCTCCGCCGAGTGGTTGGCCGGGGCCGTGGCGAGATCCCGGCCGGGCGGGCAGGCGCCGACCACGAGGAAGGCCCCCGGCACCTGCTCCAGCACGTACGAGAAGTCCTCCGAGCCGGTCGCCGGGGTGGGCAGCGGGAAGTAGCGGTCCTCGCCGAGGGCCTCGCGCACGGTCCGGGCGGCGAACTCCGCCTCGGCGTCGTCGTTGACCGTGACGGGATAGCCGATGCCGAAGGAGCAGTCGACGGACAGGCCGTGCGCCTCGCCGATGCCCTGGGCGAGCCGGACCAGGCCCTCCCTGACGCGGTCGCGCGATCCGGCCGAGAACGTGCGGACGGTGGCGGCGAACGTGGCCTCGTCGGGGATCACGTTGTCGGTGGTGCCGGCGTGGAAGCTGCCCACGGTGACCACGACCGGGTCGAACACGTCGTACCCGCGGGTGACGTGGGTCTGCAGGGCCGTCACGATCTCGCAGGCCGCGGGGATCGGGTCGAGCGCGCGGTGCGGGGAGGACCCGTGGCCGCCTCTGCCGCGCACGGTCACGGTCAACGTGTCGGCCGCGGCCAGCACGGGCCCGCCCTTGGTCAGGAACAGCCCGCGCGGGATCGTCGTGGAGAAGACGTGCATCCCGTAGGCGGCGACGGGTCTGGCCCCCGCCGCGTCGAGCACGCCTTCCTCGATCATCAGGCGGGCGCCCTCCTGGCCCTCCTCGCCGGGCTGGAACATCAGCACCACGTCACCGGCGAGGTCGGCGCGCCGCTCGCTGAGCAGACGGGCGGCTCCCACCAGCATGGCCGTGTGCAGGTCGTGGCCGCAGGCGTGCATGCGGCCGTCGAAGCGCGACCGGTAGGGCAGGCCGGTCTTCTCCTGCACGGGCAGCGCGTCCATGTCGGCGCGCAGCAGCACGGCGGGACCGGGGCGGCCGCCGCGCAGAACGGCCGTCACCGACGACAGGCGCTCGCCGGTGGCGATCTCCAGAGGCAGGCCGTCGAGCGCCGCGAGCACCTTCTCCTGCGTGCGGGGCAGGTCGAGACCGATCTCGGGCTCCCGGTGCAGCGCGCGGCGCAGCTCGACGAGGTCGTCCTGGAGGGTCATGGTCCACCTTCGCCGCGAGGTCGGGAGGTCAGAGGTAGAGGCCGGTGCCGTGGTCGGTCTGCTGCGTCGCCACCGCGTGGAGGTCGCGCTCGCGCAGCACGAGGTAGAGCTGGCCCTGGACCTCCACCTCGTACTGGTCCTCGGGGTTGAACAGGACCTTGTCGCCGGTCTTGACCGACCTGACGTTGGCGCCGGCGCCGCTGACCTCGCCCCAGACGAGCCGGTTGGCCATCTTGACCGTGGCCGGGATGACGATGCCCGCGCTGCTGCGCCGTTCCTCAAGCTCCCGCTCGACCTTGACCATCACGCGGTCATGGAGCATCTGGATCTCGAACTTCGGGTCAGCCACGCTCGAAGTGTACGCGGAGCGGCCCCGGGCACCGTCATCGGAGTTCACCGGCGGCGGCGTCTCACCGGCGGCCCATGGCCAGGTCGTAGCCCGTCCCGGAGCGGCGGTAGACGCCGCCCTTGCCCCACTCCAGCACCTGGAACCGTACGTGGACGGTGTTGGAGGCGACGCCCGTCAGGTCGGCCATCATCTTCTCGGACAGGTCGACGATCGCCGGGATGTCGTGCTGGGCCACGGCCCACTCGGCCGGGCCGAAGTCCTCGACGACGCCGACCGCGCTCTTCCCCTTGTAGGTGATCCGCACCTTGGTGCCGAGGGGCCAGTAGGGGCTGGCGAGCGTCCTGTACCGCATCGGCTTGCCGGACGCGGTCTGGGCGTCCCAGAAGGACGTGGCGGTGGAGACGCCGGAGGGCAGGGAGGCGGCCTTCTTCATGTCCTTGTACGCCGTGCGGAGGGCCGCGTTGAACGCCTCGACCAGGGACGGCAGGTTCAGGGAGGCGGCCTCGGCCGGGGCCGGGCGGTCGGCGGCCGCCGGGGAGAGCGGCGCGGAGGAGGGAGCCTGCGGGATCACCGAGGCCTGCGCGGCGGTGGCCGCGCCTGCGACGAGCGTGGTCGCGGTCATCGCCATGGTGATCGCCTGACGGGCTCGCTTCTGCATGAGCTTCCTTTCGTCTCGCTCGCGAAGGGCGGCCCTCGGGGAAAGGGCCTGGCGTCGTCGAGGAGTCCCGGCTCGGCGGGCTCCGTGCGCACCCGGGCATGGGCGGAGCGGCCCTCGAAAAGGGAAGGCTCCGGATGCGGGCCACGCGGTCCCCTGGGGCAGGGGATGCGACGCTTGTGCGAGTTGTGGGATTTATGTGGCAAAAGGTGATGTGAGGCACGAGTATAGGGAAAGAGGGAGTAAAGCGGACAAATCGATCTAAAGAAAGAGTAGATCGTCCTTGACGAAGCGCTGTGGAAACCGCTCTCATGGCAAGATCGGTCAAAGCGAGGGCAAGGGGGCGGCATGGCGTTCGAGGGCTTCACGTGGATCAACGAGCCCGCCGAGTGGTCCCGGACCGAAGAGGGACTGCGTGCCGTCGCCGGCGCCCAGACCGACCTGTGGCAGACGACGCACTACGGCTACTCGTACGACACGGCGCACATGTTCGGCCGCCAGGTCGCCGGGGACGCCCGGCTGACCGTGACGTTCGAGGCCGGCTACGCCGAGCAGTACGACCAGGCCGGAGCAGTGCTGCGGATCGACGAGGAGAACTGGATCAAGGCGGGGGTCGAGTTCGTCGACGGCGGTCACCAGCTCAGCGTCGTCGTCACCCGCGGCTTCTCCGACTGGTCCGTCACCCCCGCGCCCGCCGGCCTCGTCTCCGCGACGTTCGACTTCGAACGGGCCGGCGACGCCGTGACCGTCCGGTACGGCGTGAACGGCGCGGAGCCGGAGCACATGCTGCGCCTGGCCTATTTCCCGCCGCAGGCGCCGGCCCTCGCGGGCGTCATGTGCGCCGCACCGGTGGGCAAGGGCTTCGAGACCCGCTTCACCCGCGTGTCGCTGGCGTAGCGCCGCCCGCGTTCCCGCGCTACCGCCCGCGTTCCCGCGCCGCGAACCGGTCCTGGGCGCGACCGGGCAAGCCTCGACCGGACGCCGCGATCCTGATCAGGTGCCCGTCGCGGGCAGGACCAGCTCGGCGAAGATCGCCCGGTGGTCGGTCACCGGCAGCCCGTGGACGCCGAAAGCCCGCACGGCGACGCGCGGGTCCACCAGGACGTGGTCGATCGTGACGGGCGGCACGGGCAGGCCCCGGAAATCCGACGACCTCCGGTACGGCCAGGTGCCGGCCAGGCCGTTGCCGGTCGCGTCGGCCGCGTCCCGATAGCCCGCGTCGAGCAGGCGCCGGACCCTGGCGTGGTCGAGCGTCGCGTTGAAGTCCCCGGACAGGATCCGTACGGGCCCGCCGGGATCGGGCAGCGCGGCGAGCGACCTCGACCAGCACCTGAACCGGAACGCGTAGCGGGGCGCGCACGGGTGCACGGACACGACGGCGACGGGCCCGGCGCCGGGCACCTCGACGATGCCCGCCGCCTGCCGGCGGCCGTCGAAGGCCGAGAGATCCTCCGGCCGGAGGGGGAACCGCGTGAAGAGCCCGGAGCCGCCCGAGCCCTCCTGGGCCCGGTCGTCCGTGTACGGCAGGAGCGTGGTCAGGCCCGCCGCACGCAGGCCCGCCGAGGCCTGGGGGGTCAGCTCCTGCAGTGTCAGGACGTCGGGGCGCAGCCGCCGCACCAGATCCACCAGCGCGGCGGGCGGGACGGAGCCGTAGAGCAGGTTGGCCGACAGGACCCGCAGGACGGGGCCGGTGGCGCCGGCCGCACGCACGCCCGCGGCGGCCGGGTCGTGCGGGAACGGGTCGGACAGCGCGCGGGGCAGCACGCAGGCCGCCAGCGTCGCGGTGACCGCCAGTCCCGCGACCAGCGCCGCCCGGCGCCGCACGAGCAGCGCGACCAGCGGTGCGACGACCGAGGCGAGGGCGACGTACGGCGTGAAGGCGACCAGTTGCACCCACCGGAAGTGGACGTCGCCGGGCACCAGCCGCAGCAGGGCCCACAGCGCGAACGGTGCGACCGCGAGCCACGCGAGCAGACCGCGCCATCTTCCCGGGCGACCCACCCAGCCGGCTGTCAGTCTCGCCATCCTCGGACTCCTTCGTGAAAGATCCACTGTACGACGCGTCTGCACGTGCATTCGGGGCTCCACGCCGGTCCGGGGAACTGTCGTACAGTCTGCGGCATGGATGTCGAAGCGAGAGTCCTGGACGCCGTCGACGAGGCGGAGACCGTGAACCTGCTGGCCGACCTGGTCCGGGTGCCGAGCGTCACCGGCACCGACGCCGAGTCGGACCTGCAGGACCGGTGCGCCCGCATGCTCACCGAATGGGACCTCGACGTCGACATGTGGAAGCTCGACCTCGACGACCTGCGCTCCCGCGAGGGGTTTCCCGGCATGGAGGCGGAGCGCGCCGAGGGATACGGCGTCGTCGGCGTCACCGAGGGCGAGGGCACGCCCGCACTGATCCTGCAGGGGCACGCCGACGTCGTGCCGATCGGCGATCCGGGCAAGTGGGAGGGGCAGGACCCGTTCGGCGCCCGCCTCACCGCGACCACCCTGCACGGCCGGGGCGCCTGCGACATGAAGGCCGGTCTCGCCGCCAACCTCGCCGTCGTGCGGGCGCTGCGCGTGGCCGGCGTACGGCTGGCGCGTCCCCTGGCGGTGCACTGCGTGGTCAGCGAGGAGGACGGCGGCCTCGGCGCGTTCGCCACCCTGGCCAGGGGCCACACGGGGGAGGCGGCCGTGATCACCGAGCCGACGAGCGGGAAGCTGATCACCGCCAACGCCGGCGCGCTGACCTTCCGCCTGGAGGTCGCCGGCCGGGCCGCGCACGGCGCCACCCGCTACGAGGGGGTCAACGCCGTCGAGGCGTTCGTGCCCGTGCTCCAGGCCGTCCGGCGGCTCGAACGCGAGCGCAACGCCGCCCCCGGCCCTCTCTTCGAGGGCAACCCGATGCCGTACCCGATCGAGATCGGCACCGTGCGCGCGGGCGACTGGGCGAGCACGGTGCCCGACCTGCTCGTGGCCGAGGGGCGGCTAGGCGTCCGGCTCGGCGAGGACCCGGCCGACGCCCGCGCCGCGCTGGAGAACGCGCTCGCCGAACTGGACGACCCCTGGCTGCGGGACAACCCCGTACGCGTCACCTGGCCGGGAGGGCGGTTCGCCAGCGGCCGCCTGCCCGAGGGGCACCCGCTGGCGGAGGAGGCGGCCCGGGCGGTGGCCGACGTGACCGGGACGCCGCCGGGCCGCACCGCGGCGCCGTACGGGAGCGACCTGCGCCTGTACGCGGCGGCGGGCGTGCCGACCCTGCACTACGGGCCGGGCGACGTCCGCTTCGCCCATGCCCCGCGGGAGCAGGTCGACCTGCGGGAGGTCCGCGACGTCACCCGCGCCCTGACCCTGCTCGTCCTGCGCCGCTGCGGCGTGCGATAGAGATGCGTCAGCAGTCGGCGGTGACCGAGGCGATCTCGTTCAGCGGGAACTCCAGGTAGTCGCCGGCTTCCTCGCACCACGCGTCGAGCACGCCGCTGCGCAGTTCGCCGTGGCTGACCGTGGCGGTGACCCCGTCGGCCAGTGTGATCATCGCGCGGACGTCGCGGTCCACCACGAAGCCCAGCAGCGACTGCTGTGCCGCGGGAAGCCTGGTCGCCATGCGCCCGATGACGGCCCACGTCTGGCGGGGCTGCGCCGCGGCGGCCACCGGCCCGCCGCTGACCAGCAGCCGCCGGGCGTGCTCGCGCGGGTCCGGCGGGGGCTCCAGCAGGGGGCCGGGGGGCTCGAGCTCGGCGACCCGCCCGCCGGGCAGGAGGATCAGCCGCCCGCCCTGCGGCTCGCGCCGGATGGTGATCTCCCCGGTGTCGTCCACCGGCACCGGCGCGTAGCCCGCCTCCCGGAGCGCGGCCAGCGTCGTCTCGGCGGGCGCCGCGCCGGCGAGCACGGTCGGCGCCAGCAGCCGCAGGCCCAGCTTGGCCAGTTTCCGGTGCGCGGCGATCTCGGCGAGCAGCGCGGTGTCCGAGCCCTGCACGATGCAGCCGACCGACGACACCGTGACCTCGCCGTGCCGCCGTGCCACGTCCCTGATCAGGTAGGTCAGTGGCTGGGGGAGCGTGCCGGCCTCCGACAGGTCGGCGATGAGCGTGTCGGCCGTGTCCCCGCCGTCAAGGGCCCGCCGTACGCTCGCGGAGCTGAACCGCCACACCGAGGCCGTGCCCTGCGACTCGCGGTCGGCGGCGCGGTCCAGGAGCGCGGCGAGCTCGACCGACGGCGGGCCGGTCACCACCGCGGTGAGGTCGGCGCCGAACAGAGCCGTGCGCCGCGCGCTCGCCATGGCGTGTGTGGCGGCCTTCGCCAGCGCGGGGTCGTGCTCGACCTCGGGCACGCACTCGCGGCTCTCGTCCCCGGCCACGCCGGCCAGCGGGGCGAGCGCCCGGCCGAGACCGGTGAGCGCGTCGCAGGCCACGAGCCCGAGCAGGCGCGCCTCCTCCAGCACGGCCGCCGCGCAGCCGTCCAGCAGTTCCCGGTCGAGCAGCGGGGCGCGCCAGTGCACCCGCTGCACCAGCTCGCGCAGCGTCGCGAAGCCCCTGTCTCCAGGGATCTCGGCGAGCGCCGCGAACAGCGCCCACCGGATCCTGGCGATCGTCTCGCCGGCGGGGTCGTCGCCGAGCGCGGCCGGGTGGCGGCCCTCCACCCGGCGCAGGGACGAGCGCTCCATGCGCCACCAGGCGGCGAGCAGGACGCGCAGCCGAACGGGCGCCTCCTCCAGCCGCCAGGCGTCGTACCGGCGGGCCGGGGTCAGCCCGCCCGCCTCCTCGTCGATCGCGATCAGCCGGGCGACCGCGCAGATCTCCAGCAGCAGCCGGGTCTCGTCCTCCATGCAGCCGGTCTCCCTGGCCAGCCGCTTGATCTCCCGCACCCCGACCCCGCCGTTCTTGAGCAGCGGCAGCGGCGTCTTGTCGACGTTCTCCAGCAGCGCCGTGGCCCGGTCGAGCACGTGCGGCGCGGCCAGGCACATCGCGTGCTCGGCGGCGTCGGGGTCCCCCGCCGTCGTGGCCAGGTCCGGCGGGTAGGGCGTGAACGGCCCGCGGTAGTCGGGGCCGCGCAGCGCCAGCGCGACCTCGCGGGGCATCTCGGCCAGGTCCCACTGGGCGCGGAAGAGCAGGCCGCGGTCGAGGGCCCACTTCTCCGGCGTCCCCGGGGTGATGAACCGGTTGCCGTTCACGCTGCGGACCGGCCCGTCCCACGCGAAGTCGTCGAGCATGCCGAGCGTGCCGTCGGGGGCGTCGTCGAGAAGCGTCCCCAGACGCTCGCAGTCGCCGAGCAGCGCGGTGATCCGGGCGACCACCTGCCGCCTGCCGCCGTGGGAAGGCAGGTCGAGCGCGTGGCACATCCGGCGCAGCGCGTCGGTGCTGAGCTTCCAGGAGTCGAGGTACGCGCCGAGCGGCTCGCCCAGGCCGCAGGGCGCGGTCCACCAGCGGGCGACGGCCTCGGCCACCGTGATCCTGCCGTCGCGGCCGGGCCAGGCGACGGCGTGCTCGTAGAGATGGTCGAGCCAGGGGATCACCGCGGAGGTGCTCACTCCGAGGAAGCGGGCCAGCTCGTCCTCCGTCGGACGGCCACCGATGACCAGGCACGCCTGAAGGAGCTCCAACGGGGGGAGGGGGAGGCCGCGCATGACCTCCATGACGGCGAAGGTGTCGGTCAGCCGCTGCGCGAGGGCGTCCAGGCGCCGGGGCCACGGCGCGGCGATCGCGTCCGGCCGGTTGGCCAGCACACGGGCCAGCCTGTCTTCGTCAAGACCGGTCAGCCAGCCGATTAGGTGATCGTCCATCGTAGGTCTCTCGGGAGTCCAAGGAAGCCACCGTAGTGCAGATCGGGGTCTCGGCGGAGTCCGTGGGCGGCCGAAGAGCGCAAAGTCACGGATCCCGAGATCACGATATTTCTCCGCCGATCGATGGGGAACGAGCACACCGCCGGGCCGTCACGGCCCGATCTCAGCACATCATCGCCTGTCCCGCCCGGATTCGGGGCGTGTTCCGGGGAATCCGGGCCGCCGGCCGAAGGGCGCTCCCATGCATTCCGGGCTGCACGGGAGCGCTCTTCGGCCTGCGGACCGTGATCGGGGACAGGCAGATCTGGCGGTCGGGTTAGGTTTTCCGGCGCCCCTGACGGAAGAGCGGCCATCCCCTTACTCAGGCGGCGGAGAGCCCCGGCGAAGCGAGTGGCCCCGCCGTCCGGCCGCCGGCCGGTGTTCAGGCCGCCAGTACGGCCCACACCGCCTTGCCCTGCGGGACGAGCGGGCACCATCCCCAGTGCACGCTCAGCGACTCCACGATGTGCAGCCCGAGGCCGCCCGGCTCGAAGGGGGTGGGGTCCCGCAGCACCGGCGCGGCCGATCCGGGATCGGTGATCGCGCAGGTCACGTGGGCGCCCCGCCGGATCAGCGACAGCCGCATGGCCTCCCGCGCGCGGGTGTCGGCGATCGTCATGCCGTGCCGCAGGGCGTTGGTGACCAGTTCGGAGACGACCAGTTCCATCCCGTCGAGCAGGTCCGCCAACTGCCAGCCCGCGAGCGTCCCGGCGGCGAAGCTGCGCGCCGAGTGGACCGACTCCGCGCGGGGCGGCAGGACGAAGGTGGCGCTGGCGGTGGCCGACCCGGGGTCGAGGAGATCGCGTGCGGGCTCCGGCCACCAGCCGATAGGGGGCCACCAGTCGAGCGCCGACCACTGGTTCTGGCCACGAGTCAGGTTCGTGGACTGCACGGGATCATGATGAAGGACACTCCTGTGCATGTGCAAGAGCGAATGCACGTGCAAGCGCGTTGTGCAAGCGCTACGGTTACCCCCGAACACCACTGGGACGAAGGGGGCGATCTTTGACAGACTGTGAACCAGTCCACAAAGCGGAGGAATAGCACGTGTCCATAGATCCGCCCGGATCCGGTTCCACCGTTCGACGCATCATGCTCGGTGCGAGCCTTCGCCGGCTGCGCGAGCAGCGGGGGTTGACCCGTGAGGTCGCCGGATTCCACATCCGTGCCTCAGAGTCGAAGATCAGCCGGATGGAGCTCGGCCGGGTCGGATTCAAGACACGTGACGTCGAAGACCTCCTCACGCTGTACGGCGTCCACGACGACGACGAGCGGCGTGGCCTGCTGGAGATGGTCCGCGAGGCGAACACGCCCGGGTGGTGGCACAAGTTCGGCGAGGTGCTGCCGAACTGGTTCGTCACCTACGTCGGCCTGGAGGAGGCCGCCAGCGTGATCCGCACCTACGAGGTGCAGTTCGTGCCCGGCCTGCTGCAGACGGCGAAGTACGCCCAGTCGGTGATCCGGCTCGGTCATCCGGACGCCCCGGAGGACGAGCTCGAACAGCGCGTCCATCTGCGGATGCAGCGGCAGGAACGGCTCACGCGTAAGGACGGTCCCCGGTTGTGGGCCGTCATCGACGAGGCCGCGCTCAAGCGGCCCATCGGAGGGAGTGCGACGATGCGCGAACAGCTCCAGCATCTGCTGGAGGTGTCCACGCTGCCCAACATCACCCTTCAGGTGATGCCCCTTCGCTACGGGATGCACGCGGCCGAGGGAGGCGCGTTCACCATCCTCCGCTTCCCGGAGTCCGACCTTTCGGACGTGGTCTACGTCGAGCAGCTCTGGGGTGCGCTCTACCTGGACAAACGTGAGGACATCGATCCCTACCTCACGGCCATGGAGCAGCTGTGCGTGGAGAGCACCACGCCCGGCGGCACTGCCGAGATCCTCGGCGAACTTCTCAGAGAGACATGAATGCAGACATATAACGGGATGCCCGCAACCGACATCGCCGGGGTGACCTGGCGGAAGAGTGCCCACAGCAACTCGACCGGCAACTGCGTGGAGCTGGCCGAGCTTCCCGACGGCAGCGTGGCCGTCCGGAACTCCCGCTATCCCGAGGGGCCGGCACTCATCTACACCCGAGACGAGATACGGGCCCTGGTGCTCGGGGTCAAGGACGGCGAGTTCGACGGCCTCCTGGTGTGATCGGACGGTGTGACCGGACGGTGTGACCGGCCTTTCTGGTGTAACCCGTGTTCACCCGCTTCTCACGGGCGTAACAACGCGACGCGGGAGGCGTAACACGGATCCGGCACAGTGAGTCCCAGGAAAGCTCACAAGGGGGACCCCGTGCTGGACCAGATGACTCTTTACCCGGTGGCCGACGACGTGCTGTTCGCGCCCGGAGGCCGTGTGGTGATCCGCACCTACGGCGTCGCCTCGCCGGTGGACCCGGCGGACGGGCGGCCCAGGTCGGTGGCCTACCGGACGTGGGTCACCGGGGTGCGGGAGCAGCCCAGGTACTGGCGGTGGGGGCACTTCGAGGACGCCCGGCGCGGCCACCGCAAGGTCCTGGAGTGGCTGACCGGCCGAGGGCCGCAACCCCAGCCGGTCGCCCATGCGTGATCGTCACGTTCTGATCGTCACGGCGTGATCGTCACGGCGTGATCGTTCGTGATCGTTCAGGCGGGCGCGTTCCAGCGCAGCAGGACGGGCTCGTCGCCGTGCTCGTGCCCGAGGACGGAGTACGTCCCGGTGTCGAGGCGGAAGTACCTGCCGTGGTCGGGTGGCAGCCCGAGCCAGCGGGCCGCCAGCACGCGCAGCATGTGCGCGTGCGCCACCACCAGCACGTCGCCGTCCGCCGAGCGGATCCGGGCGAGGACCTTGTCCGCCCGCTGTCCCACGTGCTCGACGGTCTCACCCGGGTGCGCCTCGTCTCCCGGGACGACCCCGTCCCGCCAGACGAACCAGCCGGGACGTGACGTGCGGATGTCGGCGGTGGAGACGCCCTCGTAGCCGCCGTAGTCCCACTCCCACAGGTCCGGGTCCACCTCGTACGGCCCGGCCCCGGCCAGTTCGGCCGTACGGCGGGCCCGCTGCGCGGGACTGACGAGGACCAGCGCGAACGACCGGTCCGCCACCAGGGGGGACAGGGCGCGCGCCTCCTCCTCGCCGTGCGGGGTCAGCGGCAGGTCGGTGCGGCCCGTGTGCCGCCCGGCCCTGCTCCATTCGGTCTCGCCGTGCCTCAGCAGGATGACGTTCATAAGGGCTCCATCTTGCCCGTACGGCCGGTTCCACGCGCGGCGGCCCCCTTGACCGCGCGGCGGCGGCCTGCAGTAGGGTCCCCGCGGAGAGGGGACGCCATGGAGCCGGTGCGGGTGGGACTCGTCGGTGCGGGACCGTGGGCGGAGATGGTCCATGCGCCCGCCCTCGCGGCGGGGCCGCACACGACGCTCTCCGGGGTCTGGGCACGCAGGCCCGAGGCGGCGCGCGAGCTCGCGGACGCCCACGGCGCGCCCGCCTTCGAGCGGCTGGAGGACCTGTTCGCGGCGTCCGAGGCGGTCGCCTTCTGCGTGCCGCCCGCCGTGCAGGCCGAGCTGGGCGTGCTCGCGGCCCGGGCGGGCAGGGCACTGCTGCTGGAGAAGCCGCTCGCGGCCGACCTCGACGGCGCCCGGCGCCTGGCCGGGGCGATCGAGGAGGCGGGAGTGGCCTCCCAGATGCTCTTCACCTTCCGATACTCGGCGGCGACCGTCGAGTTCCTGGACCGCGCCCGGCTCATCGAGCCCTTCGGCGGGCACGCCGCCAACATCTCCGGCAGCCTGCGCGGCGGCCCTTTCGCCACCCCTTGGCGGCTGGAGCGCGGGGCGGTGCTCGACGTGGGCCCGCACACGATCGACCTGCTCGACGCCGCGCTCGGCCGGGTGGTCGCGGTCAGGGCACACGGCGATCCGCTCGGCTGGGTCGGCCTGCTGCTGGAGCACGAGGGCGGCGCGGTCAGCGAGGCGTCGCTGTGCATGGCCGCCGAGGGCGAGACCCCGCCCAGCCGGATCGACGTGTACGGCCGGCGTGGCAGCGCCTCGCTGCTCGGCTCCGAACTCGGCGACGTCGTCCCCGAGGTGGTCAGGCAGTTCGCGGGCACGGTGCGCGACGGCGGCGGGCATCCGCTCGACGCCCGCCACGGCCTGCGCCTGCAGGAGATCATCGACGACGTGGAGCGGCAGCTGCGGGCCGGCTGACCAGGGCCAGCCCCGCGACCAGGGCGGCGGACGCGATAACCGGCGCGGGGCCGGGCGCGAAACCGGTGATCGTGAGGGTGAGCAGCGCGCCGCCGACGAGCGGGGCGGCCGCGGGCACGAGCCGGTGGGCGGCGGCCCCCACGGGGTCCTCGAATCGGCCGAGCATCGCGGTGAGCGCGACCAGGACCAGCGCCAGGGCGGCCAGCCACAGCGGGACTGCGCTCCACCAGGTCGCCGAGCCGGTGTCCGGGGTCGCCAGCCCGAACCCGACGGTCGCCACACCGGCGACGGCGACGAGCGCGGTCATGTGCCACAGGTAGACGGTCATCATGCGCGGCGCGAGCGCGGTGAGCACCGCCTCGGCCCTCGGCCGGGCGGCCAGCGTGTTCAGGGCGGGGCGCAGCAGCATCGCCAGGCCGAGCTGGCCGGCGAACAACGCGAGCAGGCAGGCGCTCGGCGGGGCCATGTTCGAGATCATCCCCGGCATCCCGATCATGCTGGCGGGGTAGGGCCCGGTCGCCACGAGGGCCGCCACCATCGCGAACCCGGACACCGCGAGCCCGGCGGCCCGCCGTCCCGTCAGCCACTCCAGGCCGCCCTCGGCGTACCGGAACCCGACCTGGTGGACCGCCAGCCAGACGAACGCGACGTTGAGGTAGCCGGCCGCCTCCAGGCCGGAGAAGCGCACCACGTCCATCAGCACCGCACCGCCCGCCAGCACCGGCAGGGCGACCCCGGCCCGCACCCGCATCAGGTGCGGCGTGGCCACCACGGCCAGCAGGTAGACCGCCAGGAACCAGAGCAACTGGCCGACCGTACGCGCGGCCACCTCCACCGGCTGCGCGGGCACCCCGAGCGCGACCAGGAGATGGGGGAGCGGCAGCCACACGACCGCGAGCGGCACGACCGGCCAGGCCAGGCGGCGCACCCGCCGCGCCGTCCACGCCCGCGCCACGCCGGACCGCGCCTCCGGGCGCCCCGCACGGCGCGCCGCGGACCGGAAGCTGATCGCGTTGGCCGCGCCCCCGGCGAAGAAGACCAGCGGCATGACCTGCGAGATCCAGGTGACGTACGGAACCGCCGCCAGGGCGTTGCCCGTGGTCAGCCGTCCCTGGGCGTACGACAGGACCGGCATCGTCCAGTGCTGGACGACCACGAGGACCATCCCGAAGACGCGCAGGACGTCGATGAAGCGGTCCCGTGGCGCGGGCGCGGCCGGGGCCCTTTCCGGAGCGGGGGGGAGCATGGTCAGGGACATGGGGGGACGCCTTCGCTGTGTCGGGCCGCCGGGGGTGGTCGACCCTTGAGCGGCGGGGGTCACGGGCTTGGGACCTCCGAGCGCGCGAGTCCCGTGCGCTCGGAGTTTTCGGGGCTGGGAGTCTTCAGGACTGGGGGTCTTCGGGGCCGGGGTCCTTGAAGCCCGGGTCTCCGAGGCGCTGAGACCACCTCGGAGTTCCGGCCCGTCGAACACTCCAAGCGTCCCGCCGCGGCCCCGGCCGGCGCAGCGACGCGGTCCCTACTTCCGATCATGGGCGCCCCCCTACCGCCGGGGTAGGGCCAGCCCTACCATCCCCGCGTACGCCCAGGCAGGCGCCCCGGCCGTCCGGGTCGAGCGCCTCGCCCGGCCGGTGGCGGCGGGAGCCCTCCGGCCCCGGCTGTCCGTCACGGACGCGGTCCGCGCGCTCGCGCCCGGCCTCGGACCGCCGGGTGAGACCCCGCGTCGACTCCCATGCGCGGGCGGGCCGGGGGTGGACGCCGGACAGGGGATTGGTACCGTTGCGTCCGACGCGCGCCGCGCAGCGAAGTCCGGTGAGAATCCGGCGCTGTCCCGCAACTGTGGTTCCCCGCCCCCGGGGACGAGCCAGGTCGCCTGCGCTGTGCGCCGACGCTATCGACCCTCGTGGAAAAGGGTGATCCGTCGCTTCCAGCGGGTCCCTCGATTCCCGGCATTCCCCCTGATGGAGGACCCTCGTGAGGCCCGTACGCACGGCCGTCGCGGGTGTGGTGCTGGGCGTGCTCGGACTGGCCGGCTGCGGCCAGACCGACGACGCCGCCACGTCCGCGGCCACCACCCCCGCAGTCTCGGACACCGCCGCCTCGAACAGCACGGGGCAGGCCGCCTTCCCCGTCACCGTGCAGGCCGGAAACGGCGCGGTGACCATCGCCAAGCGCCCCGAGCACATCGTGTCGCTCTCGCCCACGGCCACCGAGATCCTGTTCGCGATCGGCGCGGGCGCGCAGGTGTCGGCGGTGGACGACCAGTCGAACTACCCGCCGGAGGCGCCGAAGACCTCGCTGTCGGGGTTCAAGCCCAACGTCGAGGCGATCGTGGCCGCCAAGCCCGACCTCGTCGTGCTCGCCAACGACCTGGAAGGCGTCGTGGCCGGTCTGGGGAAGGTCGGCGTGCCGGTGCTGCTCGAACCCGCCGCGACCAAGCTGGACGAGACCTACGACCAGATCAGGGACCTCGGCGCGGTCACCGGCAACACGGCCAAGGCCGAAGAGGTGGCGAACGGCGTCAAGGAGAAGCTCGACGCCCTCGCGGCGGCGGCGCCGAAGGGCAAGAACCTGACGTACTACCACGAGCTGGACAGCACGCCCTACGCGGCGACGTCGAGCACCTTCCTCGGGCAGGTCTACAACCTGTTCGGGCTGAAGAACATCGCCGACGAGGCGCCCGACGCGGCGGGCGGGTACCCCAAGCTGTCGGCGGAGTTCATCGCCAAGGCCGACCCTGACCTGATCTTCCTGGGCGACACCAAGTGCTGCGGCCAGAACGCCGCCGCGCTGGCCAAGCGGCCCGGCTGGTCCGGCCTGTCCGCGGTGAAGAAGGGCCGCGTGGTGGAGCTGGACGACGACATCGCCTCCCGCTGGGGGCCGCGGGTCGCCGATCTCGCCCAGGCCGTCGGCGACGCCGTCCAGAAGGCGGCGAGCTGAGCCCGTGGTGGTGTGACGCGTGGCCGGTGAATGCGTGGCCGGTGAATGCGTGGTGACGCCGTGACCCCGGCCCGGCGCGGCCGGGCGCTGCTCGTCGCGTCCGCCGTGCTTGCGGCCAGCCTCGCCGTCGGCCTGGTGGCGGGCGCGGCGGGCATCTCGCCCCGCGCCATCGCGCTCGCGCTGCTCGACCGGCTGCCGCTGGTGTCCCTGCACTCGGGGCTCGCGCCGGTCGAGGAGGGGCTGCTGTTCCAGCTCCGGGTGCCGCGGGTGCTGCTCGCCGCCGTCGTGGGCGGGCTGCTCGCCACGGCCGGGGCGGGTTACCAGGGCGTGTTCCGCAACCCGCTGGCCGATCCGTACCTGCTCGGCGCGGCGGCCGGGGCCGGTCTCACGGTCACGCTCGTCGTGGTCTTCCTGGGCGGCGACGCCGGGGTGACCGCGGTGCCGGTCGCCGCCTTCGCCGGGGCCGTCGGCGGGGTGTTCCTCGCGTACGCGCTGGGCCACACGGCGGGCCGGGGCGGCGGCACCGCGACGCTCGTGCTCGCCGGGGTGGCGGTCACCTCGTTCCTCACCGCGATCCAGACCTTCGTGCAGCAGCTCAAGGTGGAGGAACTGCAGCGGATCTACGCCTGGATCCTCGGCGACGTCGGCGGCGGCTGGGACCAGGTCCGCATGATCGCGCCGTACGCCGTGGTGTCGACCGTCGTCATGCTGCTGCACGGGCGGCTGCTCGACGTGCTGTCGGTCGGCGACGAGGAGGCGGTCAGTCTCGGCCTGCACGCGGCGCGCGTGCGTTTCGCCGTGCTGCTGGCCGCCTCGCTCGCCACCGCGGCGGCGGTCGCGGTCAGCGGGCTGATCGCGTTCGTCGGGATCGTCGTGCCGCACGTGGTCCGGCGGCTCGCCGGCTGGTCGTACCGGATCGTGCTGCCGCTGTCGTTCCTCGGCGGCGCCGCGTTCCTCGTGCTGGCCGACACGATCGCGCGTACGGTGCTCGCGCCGGCCGAGCTGCCGATCGGGGTGGTGACGGCGTTCGTCGGCGCGCCCTTCTTCGTCACCGTCCTGCGCGTGACCCGGCGGGTGGAGACGTGAGCGGCGACGGGCACCCGGCGATCGAGGCGCGCGGCGTGGGTGTCACCCTCGGCGGGCGGCGGGTGCTCACGGACGTCACGCTGTCGGCCGCGCGCGGCGGGTGGCTGGCGGTCATCGGGCCGAACGGCGCGGGCAAGTCCACGCTCCTGCGGGCCGTCGCCGGGCTGGTCCCGAGGGAGGGCGAGGTGCTCGTCGACGGGACGGCCGTGGACGACCTGCGCCCACGCCGCCGGGCCCGGCTGATCGCCTACGCCCCGCAGAGTCCCGCGCTGCCGCCCGACATGAAGGTGTACGACTACGCGCTGCTGGGCCGCACGCCGTACATCCCCTATCTCGGCAGCGAGAGCCCGCGGGACCGCGAGGTGACGCGGTCGGTGCTGGAACGGCTCGACCTGGACGGCTTCGCGTCCCGGCCGCTCGGGCACCTGTCCGGCGGCGAGCGGCAGCGGGTCGTGCTCGCCCGGGCGCTGGTGCAGCAGGCGCCGGTGCTCCTGCTGGACGAGCCGACGACGGCGCTCGACCTGGGCCATCAGCAGCAGGTGCTCGAACTCGTCGACCGGCTGCGCCTGGCCGACGGCCTCACCGTCGTGACGACGCTGCACGACCTCAGCCTCGCCGGGCAGTACGCCGACGAGCTCGTGCTGCTCGCCGCCGGGCGCGCGGTCGCGGCCGGGCCGCCCGAGCGGGTGCTGGCGGAGCCGCTGCTGACCGAGCACTTCGGCGCCAGCGTGCGGGTGGAGCCCGGCCCCGACGGGCGCCCGCTCGTCCACCTGGTCCGGCCGCTGACCTCCCGGATGACTCCCGTGGAGGGAACGTGACGGGCCTGGCGCGGCCGTCCCTGACGTACCGCGTGGAGGACGGCCTGCGGCTCGGCGCGCTGCTGTGGCGGTTCGGGCCCGGCTGGCGGATGATCTCCTCCGCCATGCTGGGCGGCGGCGTCGGCCGCCGCGAGTGGGTGCTGAACGCGCAGGTGGCGGCCGGTTACTCACGCATGGACCCGGTGGAGCACATGGACGCGCTCGGCCCCGGCGGTCCCGGAGTCGGCATGATGACGGCGGCGCTGGTGGAGCGCTACGCCGCCGCGTCGGACGGGGGAGCGGAGGCCGTCGCCACGGTGGGGCTCGGCGTGCCGACCTGGGCGGCCTCGCCCGAGGGCGTGCCCGACCCCGGCGTGCCGGCCGCCGCGGAGCCGGGCGAAGAGCCCGCGCGGGAGTCCGTGCGGGAGCGTGTGGGGGAGGCCGCGGGAGCGGCCGCTTCCGAGACGGCGCGGGAGGCCGTCGGCGCGGGAGACGCGGGGGCGAGCGTGCCGCGCCCGGGGACGATCAACATCCTGGTGGCCGTCCCGGTCGCGTTCTCCGACCCGGCACTGGTCAACGCCGTGATGACGGTGACCGAGGCGAAGACGCAGGCGCTGATCGAGGCGGGCTTCCCCTGCACGGGGACCGCGTCGGACGCCGTCTGCGTCGCCGTACGGGAGGAGGGCCCGGTGGAGGCGTTCGGCGGCCCGCGCTCGGTCTGGGGCGCGCGGATCGCCCGCGCGGTCCACCGGGCCGTCCTCGACGGCGCGCGGGACTGGCGGGACTGGCGGGCTACTTGAAAGTGATCGTGTTCACCATGTGGTCGATGAGCGGGCGGTCGCACCGGCCGGCCGGGCAGAAGAACGCGATCAGGACGGTCGTGCCGGCGTCGCTCTGACGGACGACGTAGGCGGAGAAGTCCAGGCGCCCGGTCTGCTGGGGGTCGCTGAGCACGCCCTCGATCCGGAACGCGGGCTTGGCCCCGACGGTGGTGGGAGTCGGCACGCCGTAGTAGGTGGTCACGCCGGGGAGCGCGGGGCCCAGGCTCTCCTGCAGCTCCAACGGCGAGTCCGAGGTGCTCAGGGTGTTGCTGACCTGGGCGAACACCCCTGTGGCCCGGTCCGGATGGGCCGTGATGACGGAGTTCACCTTCGACCAGTCGGTGTTGCCCGGCACCGCGAACAACGCGTCGAACTCGTCCACGGCCGGTGAGGCGATCATCCACTGGTCGGCGTTGGTCCTGGCCTCGCCCCAGGTCGCGGGGTAGGCCATGGTGAACGGCGCGGCGGTGCTGCCAGGGTAGGTGTTCCACGTGGCGGCGGCGTCGCCGCCACGGGTGAGCAGCAGCGCGGCGGCGACGGCGATGGACACCAGGACCGCCAGACCGCCGATCAGCGGCCCGAGCGGCAGTCCCCGCCGGCGGCCCGGCGAGGCCGCCGACGCGACCGTCGCCTGCGCGTGCGACGACTCGGGAGGGTAAGAGCCGTGCCCCTGGGCCTGCCTGTGACCGGAGGCCCCGGCGCCCGGCGGGTGGCTGACGGGCGGGCGGGACGCCGAGGGCACCGACTGCGGCGGCACCGAGCCCGGGGCGTGGGAGACGGGCGGCCGGGTGCCGGGCGGGAACGAGGAGGGCGTCGCCTGCGGATAGGACCCCTGAGGGTACGACCCCTGCGGGTAGGACTCCTGCGGGTACGACCCCTGCGGGTAGGACTCCTGCGGGTACGACCCGGCGGACACCGGGGGCACCGAGGGCCCGGGAGACGCCTGAGAGCCCGGGGGATAGGAGGAGGAGACCGGGGGATAGGACGGGGAGACCGGCCCCGCCGGGTCGCCCGCGCCGCCGCTGATCGCGTCGCGCAGCGCGGACACGAAGGCCTGACAGGTCGGGAACCGCTCGGCCGGCGCCTTGGCCAGCGCCCGCGTGATCACGGCGTTCGCCGCGTGCGGCAGGTCGGGCCGGTACGGCGTGAGCGGCGGCGGGTCGTGCGAGACGTGGGCGTAGAGCAGCGCGAGTTCGGTGTCCCGCTGGAACGGCGGCTGCCCGGCGAGCGCCTCGTACACCACGCAGGCGAAGGCGTACAGGTCGCTGCGGCCGTCGACCGGCAGGCCGCGGATCTGTTCGGGAGCGACGTAGCGCGGGGTGCCCATGAAGTGGCCGTGGCTGGTCAGCCCGGCCTCGGCCGCGGAGCTCTTGGTCAGCCCGAAGTCGGTCAGGTAGACGTGGTCGGACTGGGTGACCAGGATGTTGGCCGGTTTCACGTCGCGGTGCACCAGCCCGTGGGCGTGCGCGGAGTCCAGGGCGGAGGCGATCTGCGCGAACAGCGGGTTGGCCCGCCCGACGGGCAGCGGGCCCTCCGACTGCACCAGCTTGCGCATGTCGCTGCCCTCGACGTAGCGCATGGCGATGAACAACAGCTCGTCGCGCTCGCCGGCCTCGTACACCGGGATGATGTTGGGGTGGTCGATGCTCGCCACCATCCGCGACTCCCGCACGAACCGGTCGCGGAAGCGGTCGTCGTGCGCGAGTTGCGGCGCGAGCACCTTCAACGCCACGGCCCGGCCGAGCCGCTGGTCGCGCGCCCGGTAGACCGTCGCCATGCCACCCCGTCCGACGACCGCCTCGATGGTGTAGTCGCCGAGCCGCCGCCCGACGAGCGGCGGCATCACCGGCCCCTCTGTCATGCGGCCTCCCCCTTGAATGTTCTATTGCTTATGAGCACATTGCTCACGAATCGACTGGATTCCCGCAGAAGCCGCAGAAACGGTGTCCCTGGCCCAGGCGCATGCCGCACTGCGTGCAGAACTTCAGCTGTGCCTGTCCCTGCGGAGGCGACGACGGGTTCGGCGGATACGAAGGCCCGCGCGGCGGTGCGGGATCGCCCGGCTGCGCGTGCCCGTGCGGCGGCGACAGGTCCGCGGGGTACGACCGCCCGCCCGGCGGGGACGGGTCCGCCGGCCCGGGACCGGCGGACACGGCACCGGCGGACACGGGACCCGGCGGAACCGGAGCCGGCCCCATGACCTCCGGAGACCGGGCGGCCTCGGCCCCGAACACCCGCGTGACGGCGTACGGCGGCCAGGAGGTCTCCCCGGAGTGGACGGCCCCGGCCTCGGCCGCGCCCGGGTCCGTGTGGACGCCGCCGAGGTAGGCGTCGCCGGCCGGGCCGTCGCCGTCCTGCGCTCCCGCGGCGCTCCTGCGGCGCAGCAGCACGACGCCCCCGGCCAGCAGGGCGAGGACCACGACGCCGCCGGCCACCCACACGTAGGGCGGCACCCCGGACTTGGGCTGCTCCGCCTGTGCGGGACGGGCCACCGGCCGGTTGCCGGTGTCCACGGCCGTGCCGGCCTTGGCCCGGGCGTCCCGCAGGTGGTCGGCCGCGACCACGTGGTCGGGCCGCAGGTTGAGCACCTGCTGCAGCGCGGGTATCGCGCCGGTGTAGAGCTTGTTGTGGTAGGAGGCGAGCGCGTTCTCGTACACGACGTCGACCGGGCCGCGGCGCGGGGTGACGCCGGCGGCGACCAGCGCGCTGCGGATCTCGTCGGCGGGGGTGATGGCCATGGGCTGGTCACCGCCGCCGGAGATGAACCCGATCACCTCGCTCTTGCCGTCGTCGATGAGGGCCGCTCCGGCCGCGCCGTCGTCGAGCAGCTTGCGGACCTTGTCGCGCTCCTTGAAGGTCCGGCTGCCCGGGGGGTCGAGGTGCGCGGTGTCGAGCTTGGGCGCCACCTTCGCCGAGGGCCTGCCGGTCAGCGTCATCACGTCGAGCGACTCGACCGCGCCGCCGATCACCGTGCCCAGCGGCACCGTGGGCAGCGTCTGCTTCTCGCCGCCCTTGGTGACCTTGAGCACGGCCGGGGCCGCCGGGGACGCGCCGGTGGTCAGGATCTGCGCGGGCAGGCCCCCGGGCGGCGGCGGGTCGAGGTAGGGGTGCACGGTGACGTTCGTCGTGACGTCCGCGATGCAGGTCGAGTCGGTCTGCTGCGGCGGGTAGCACGCCTTGAGCCGCCGGTCGAGGTCGGGGTCGTCCAGCGAGTGCCGCTTGAAGTCGGCCGGGATCTTCACCTTGAAGTACTCGGCGAAGACCCGGTTGGCGGCGTACACCCGGGGGTCGTCGGCGGCCTGCACGACCTGGGTCGCGGTCACGACCACACCGTCGGGCGTGACCGTGAAGCCGCTGCCCTTCGCCAGGTCGACGTCGTAGTCGCGGATCATCTGTTTGATCACGCCGCGGTCGTCCAGCAGCGTGATGCGGACGTGCGAGGAGGACTCCACACGTACGCCGCCGGGAGTGACGCGGTCGGTGGAGCCGCTGGGGTGCGGGTGGAGCATGGGCGCCGCGAACGCGGCGAACGCGCCCAGCCCCGCTATGAGGGAGTGCAGGCGGGGCATCTGCGTCTCCTAGGCGTGTTCGGATCGCTTCAAGCGTCTCAGCGCGGACAGTGCTCGACAAGATGAGTATCGTGACCGACACCCACTTGATACAGGGCGATGATCGCGCGGTCACTTGACGATGACTTGCAGGCTGATTGCGGGACGCCTGTTCCCTGCTGCGCGCTCTGCCGGATAGGGGTTACTCTGCGCGTCATGCGCGTGTCCCCCCTCCGCTCGGTTCCCCGCGTCGACCTTCTGATCGGCCTGGCCATCATGGCGCTGGGCACCCTCGAGGCGTTCACGGTCGCCACCGAGTACGGCGCGGCCCGCAATCCCCAGCTGTGGTGGGTCGGGCAGGCGCTGGTCACCGGAGTGCTGGTCTGGTATCGCCGCAAGGCGCCGGTGGCGGTGTTCATCCTGATGATCCTCGCACAGTACGCCTGGCACCGGCAGGGCCACGAGCAGTGCCCGGTCTGGCAGCTCGCCGCGCTGCTCATCGTCTTCCACACGATCGGCGCCCACCTGCGCATGAAGCACGGCGGCGCCTGGGCGCTCGCGGGCATCCTGATCTTCGACTCGGGGGCCGTCGACCACCGCTTCCTGCCGTTCGAGGAGGTCATCTACCTGACGGTGATGTTCGGCTCGGCGTACGCCACGGGCCTGGCCCTGCGCGGCTACCTGCTGCGCGCGCACCGGATGAGCGAGCGGGCGGCGCGACTGGAGATGGAGCGGGAACGCCGGGCCGCCGAGGCCGTCGCCGCGGAGCGGAGCCGGATCGCCAGGGAACTGCACGACGTGGTGGCCCACAGCGTCAGCATGATGGTCATGCAGGCCGGCGCGCTGCGCCGCCGGATGGGCGCGTCGCAGGAGGGCGAGCACTCCCCGGAGACCACGATCCTGTCCGGCATCGAGCAGGCGGGCCGGGAGGCGGTCGAGGAACTGCGGATCATGCTC
This sequence comes from Microbispora sp. H10836, assembly GCF_012999525.1. Taxonomy (NCBI): domain Bacteria; kingdom Bacillati; phylum Actinomycetota; class Actinomycetes; order Streptosporangiales; family Streptosporangiaceae; genus Microbispora; species Microbispora sp. H10836. The sequence continues at coordinate 567,582 of NZ_JABBWU010000001.1, read as the reverse complement.
GGCGCGCTGCGGATGCCGCAGGACGAGGCGCTGCCCCAGCCGGGGCTCGACATGGTGCCCAACCTCATCTCCACCGTCGGGTCCTCGGGGCTTCGCGTCACGCTGGAGACGGAGGGCGAGCCCGTTCACCTCGCGCCGGGTCTCGACCTGTCGGCCTACCGGATCGTGCAGGAGGCCCTCACCAACGCGGTGAAGTACGCCGGGAACGCCGACGTCCGGATCCGGCTCGCCTACCGCCGTGACCGGCTGGAGCTGGAGGTCGCCGATAATGGCGGGGGCGCAGGACCGGCGCTGTCCACCGGCAACGGGCTCATCGGCATGCGCGAGCGGGCCGAGCTGTTCGGCGGCTCCCTCGACGCGGGGCCGCTGCCGGAGGGGGGCTTCCGGGTCCGCGCGACGCTGCCGATCTCCCAGGGAGTGCCGATGAGCGAGGCGACGAATTGACGATCCGCATCGTCCTCGCGGACGACCAGGCGATGATCCGGGCCGGTCTGCGCATGGTGGTCGAGAGCGAGCCCGGCATGGAGATCGTGGGCGAGGCCGCCGACGGCGTGGAGGCGGTCGCCCTGGCCCGCCGGGTCCAGCCCGACGTCGTGCTGATGGACATCTCGATGCCGCGCATGGACGGCCTCACCGCGGCCCGGCAGCTGCTCGACGCGCCGCATCCGCCGAAGGTCGTCATGCTGACGACGTTCGACACCGACGAGAACCTGTACGCCGCGCTGCGCGCGGGGACCAGCGGCTTCCTGCTGAAGGTGTCGCCGCCGGAGCAGCTCGTGGAGGCGATCAGGGTCGTCGCCGCGGGTGACGGCCTGCTCGACCCCGCCGTCACCACGCGGGTGATCGCCTCCTTCGCCGGCCGGCACGAGCCGGTGCGGCCGCCGCAGCTCGCCGAGCTCACCCCGCGTGAGCTCGAGGTGCTGCGGATGCTCGCCCGCGGCCTCACCAACGCCGAGATCGCCAAGGAGCTCTTCGTCGGCGAGGCCACGGTCAAGACCCACGTCGCCCGCGTGCTCATGAAGCTGAACCTGCGCGACCGCGCTCAGGCGGTCGTGTTCGCGTACGAGTCGGGCGTGGTGACGCCGGGGTCGGCGCTCGGGTAGTACGACGCCCATTCGGCGTTCGTCATGCGCAGCACCTTGAGGCCGAGGTAGCCCAGGGCGATGACCGGGGCGCCCCAGAACGGGATCATCACCGGGCTGTACGGCACCGCGAGCGAGCCCAGGTAGCCGGCGGCGACGACGACCGGCACCCACCAGTGGACGAAGCCGGTGCGCCAGACGGCCAGCAGGAGCAGCGGCAGGCCGACCATGCCGAGGTAGAGCCACGGCATCACGAAGCCGAAGATGGTGCCGGGCAGGTTGAACACCTCGTCGAACATCTTCTGGCCCTGCTCGACCGGGTAGTGCTGCCCGAACCACCACTCCACGGGGTCCATCATGAGCAGCGCCGACTGGCTGATGTAGCCGACGATGGTCATGCCGCCGGCGATGTGCCCGAGGACGACGGACCTCTTGCGCACCAGGTGCAGCAGGCCGAAGGCCGCGATCGGGACGAGCAGCCAGCTCCAGTGGTAGAGCGCCGACTCCAGCTGGGCCAGGGCCGGGTTGTCGCTGTAGCTGAGAATCTCGCGGTCGTCGCCCCAGGTGCCGGGGTCGACGAGGAGCGCGACGAACTGCAGCAGCGGCGCGACGAACAGCAGGACTCCGGTGACGCTTCGCCGGAAGGCCACCGAGTCGGACAGTTTGAACATCGATCTTTCCCCTTGCTCGGGTCTGTCTCCCTACGGCCGGTGACGGTAGGTGGGCGACCCGCGGGGACTCGTCCTCCGCTCGGGTGATGTCTCGTCATCCGCTAGGGCGACTTATCGCCACAGAGCGAGGTATGTGTATATTTTCCTGAAGATGGCTAACACTACGGGAGATTTTTCATGAAGGCGTTCCCGGCGGTCTTGTTCGACGAGGCGCACAGCGAGGCGTGGACGATCCGGCGAGAGGTCGCCGAGGCCATGAATCCCGCCCATCCCGACGACAACAGCTACGCCGAGGCGGCCGAGGCGCTGCGGCGGCTCGGTCACACGGTGCGCGCGCACACCGAGGGCCCGGTCACCCCGGACGTGCTGGCCGGGTGTGACGTCTTCGTGATCGCGCACCCCTCGGCCGGGCGCTGGGAGCGCACCACCGGGGTCGGCAGCCCCGTCTTCACCGCCGAGGAGATCGACGCCGTCGAGGCGTACGTCGCGGACGGCGGCGGGCTGATCGTGCTGGCCGAGCACGAGCAGGACAAGTACGGCAGCAACCTGGCCGGCCTGCTCGCCCGGTTCGGGGTCACGGTGGAGCACACCACCGTGCAGGACCCGGGAAACTGCCACAACACGGTGGCCACTTGGGTCCTCGGCGTCCCCTCGGCGCAGGCCGTGCCCGGGCAGGGCGGCGTGGCCCAGGACCTGCTGGCGCAGGTGCGCCGGGCGTGTTTCTACCGCGCGGGCGCGCTCGGCGTGCCGGCCGGGGCGAGCGTCCTGTTCGAGACCTCCGCGTCCGCCGACCCCGCGTCCGCCCCGCTCGTCGCCGCCGTACGGCACGGCAGGGGGCGCGTGGTCGTCCTGGCCGACTCCGACCTGTTCGGCGACGACTCGATCCGCGACTACGACCACGAGAAGCTGTGGGGCAACCTGGTCACCTGGGCCGCCCGCGTGCCCGAGGCGTCCGGCGCCGCCCAGGCGTCCCGCCCCGAGGTGGCGGAGGAGTTCGCCCGGCTGAAGGCCGCCGTCGAGCGGCTGCGCCCGCTCCAGGCCAAGGACGGCTCCGTCACCGGCGACCACGACGAGGCCGTGGCGTGCATCAGCGAGATCGTCGACGGCATCGCCCGGCTCGCGCCGCACTTCCCGCACGACGCCGAGTATCTCGACGCGGTCATGAGGGATTTCCGCGCGTGGGTGGCGGCCGGGCTCGGCAAGCCGGACTTCCTCGACTCGCTGAACGTCTTCCACCCCGACGCCCAGCGGATCGACGGACTGGAGCACCTGGTCGTCTTCCCGATGTACACGCAGAACGGCAACCCCGACCGCAACGTCGAGGCGGTCTGGATCCGGGTCGTGTGGCCCGAGTGGCTCGCCGCGCTGGAGGCGGGCGGCTACGACAACCCGATGTTCGTGCCGATCACGTTCGTCGACTTCACCTCCGGCTACGACACCAACTCGGCCGTGCTGTTCCCCGAGACCGTGGTCGTCCGCCAGACCCCGCCGCGCTTCACCTGGGGCGGCATCTTCTGCGACCGCGAGGCGGCCCGGTTCCGCCGGGTCAGCGAGGCCGCCGCGGCCACGCTGAAGCTGGAGCTCCCGCCGGACGCCGCGCGGCTGCTGGCGTCCCAGGACCTCGCCCAGGACACGTTCGTGCTGTGGGACCTCGTCCACGACCGCACGCACAGCCACGGCGACCTGCCGTTCGACCCGTTCATGATCAAGCAGCGCATGCCGTACTGGCTCTACAGCCTGGAGGAGCTGCGCTGCGACCTCACGGCGTACGGCGAGGCCGTGAAGCTGGAGGCGGCGGGCGTGCCGCACGCGCGGTACGTGCAGTACGCCATCCTGTTCGACCGCCTGTTCCGCTTCCCGATCACCGGTGACCGGGTGCGCAACTACGACGGGCTCGGCGGCCAGCTGCTGTTCGCCTACCTGCACCGGCAGGGCATCGTGCGGTGGACCGACAACCGGCTCACGATCGACTGGTCGCGGGTCGCCGACGGCGTCGCCGACCTGCGCGGCGAGGTGGAGAAGCTCTACCGCGACGGCATCGACCGGTCCAAGCGCGCGCACTGGCTCGCCGCGCACGAGCTGGTCGCGACCTACGTCGAGCCCGACCCGGCTTCGGCGTGGAAGCAGGGCGTCCAGGCGCTGCCCACGGAGCAGAAGGCCATGGTCGACGCCGTGCTGCCCGACGAGTTCCCCCTGAGCATGTTCTACGAGGCCCTGCGCCGTAAGCTCACCGACGTGGTGGAGTCGACCCGGGGCATCCGGGCGTGAGCGCGGATCTGGAGGGACGTGCGATGAGCAGGGTGATCGTGGTCACGGGGGCGGGCGGCCCGGCCGGCCGCGCCGTCGCCGGGAAGTTCGCCGAGCTCGGGGACACGGTCATCGGCGTGGACAAGTCCGGCGCCGAGGGGTGTCTGGCCGTCGACCTGCTCGACCGGGACGCGGTGCGCGGCCTGGCCGAGCGGGTGCGGGCCGAGCACGGCCGGGTGGACGGCGTCGTCCACCTGGTCGGCGGCTGGCGGGGGTCGAAGACCTTCGCCGACACCTCGCTCGGCGACTGGGACCTGCTGCACGACCTGCTGATCAGGACCCTGCAGAACGTGTCGCTGGAGTTCGAGCCGCTGCTGCGGGCGAGCGGGAACGGGCGCTTCGTGATCGTCTCGGCGCGGGCGGCCCAGAGGCCCACGCAGGGCGGCGCGGCGTACGCCGCCGCCAAGGCCGCCGCCGAGGCGTGGACGCTGTCGCTGGCCGACGCGCTGAAGGACACCTCCGCCGCCGCGGTGGTCCTGGTGGTCAACGCGCTGGTGCACGATGAGATGAGGGCCGCGAACCCCGACAAGCCATACCGGACCTTCACCGACGTGAAGGACCTGGCGGCGGCGGTCGCGGGCCTGTGGGATGAGGAGCCGGCGGCGGTCAACGGCCGCAGGATCGACCTCACACCCTGATCTACGCTGCTGATCCGGACCCGCGGCCGGCCCTGTGGAGCCGGCCGCGGGTCCGAACCGCGACTGGGGAGACATCTCGTGACAACCGATGCCGTACGGCGGCATGACCCGGCGAGCCGGACGTTCGCCAGCGACAACTACGCGGGGGTGCACCCCGAGATCCTGGAGGCGATCGCCCTCGCCAACGGGGGACACCAGATTTCCTACGGCGACGACGTCTACACCGAGGCGGTCCGTGGCGTCTTCCGCGGGCACTTCGGCGAGCAGGCCGAGATCTTCCCCGTGTTCAACGGCACGGCGGCCAACGTCGTGTCGCTGCGCTCGATGTGCGCCCACTGGGAGGCCGTGGTCTGCCCCGAGACCGCGCACATCAACACCGACGAGGGCGGCGCCCCCGAGGTCACCGGCGGCCTGAAGCTGCTGCCGGTCGCCACCCCGGACGGCAAGCTCACGCCGGACCTGATCGACCGGCAGGCCTGGGGCTTCGGCGACGTGCACCGCGCGCAGCCGCGGGTGGTGTCGATCTCCAACGCGACCGAGCTCGGCACGCTGTACACGCCGGCCGAGATCAGGGCGATCTGCGACCACGCCCACGAGCTGGGGATGTTCGTCCACCTCGACGGGTCGCGGATCACCAACGCCGCCGCCGCGCTCGACGTGCCGCTGCGCGCCCTGACCACGGACGCGGGGGTCGACGTGCTGTCGTTCGGCGGCACCAAGATCGGGCTGCTGCTGGGCGAGGCCGTCGTCGTGCTGAACCCGGCGGCGTCGCGGGGCCTGCCGTACCTGCGCAAGACGAGCATGCAGCTCGCCTCCAAGATGCGCTTCGTGTCGGTGCAGTTCGAGGCCCTGCTCGGGGGCGACCTGTGGCTGCGCAACGCCCGCCAGGCCAACGCCATGGCCCGGCGGCTCGCGGACGCCGTACGGGACCTGCCCGGGGTGAGCGTGCCCCGCCCGGTCGAGGCCAACGCGGTCTTCGCGGTCCTGCCGGCCGACGTGGCCGACCGGCTGCGCAAGCGGTTCCGGTTCTACAACTGGAACGAGCAGGTCGGCGGGGGAATGGTCGAGGTTCGGTGGATGTGCGCCTTCGACACCACCGAGGCCGACGTGGACGCGTTCGCCGCGGCGCTGGCCGAGGAACTGCGCGCCTAGCTCGACCCGCGGCCGTCGTCCCGTCGTCAGCCCGGACGACTCACGGTGATCGACGGCGGCCGCACCCTGTGCTGCTTCCCGGAGGGAGCCTCCCTGCCGGGCCATGCGATGTCGTCGACCGCGAGAAACGGCTCGCCCGCCACGCATCCCGGGGTCACCCCGATGAACTCCATGACGTCTCGATGCAGGTGGGACTGGTCGGCGTAGCCGGCCTCCACCGCGACTCGGGCCGCGCTGCCACCCCCGACCAGGCGGTGGGCGGCGTGGTCGAAGCGGACCAGCTTCGCCGCGCGCTTGGGCGGCAGGCCGATCTGCGAGTGGAATCGGGACCACAGGCGCTTACGGCTCCAGCCGAGTTCAGCGGCCAGCCGGTCCACCCGGACCAGGCCGCGGCCTGCGACGATTCGGCTCCAGGCCCAGGCCACCTCCGGGTCCGCCGGCGGCCCCGCCGCATGCCAGCGGGCGAGCAGCGCGCCGGTCAACGCGAAGCGGTCCTCCCAGGAGGAGACATCGGCCAGCCGCTCACGGATCTGTGCCGCCTCCCGGCCCCACAGGTCGCCGAGGGCCACCACGGCGCCGTCGAGGTCACCGGGGGAGATGCCCAAAATCGCGCGTGCGATGACCGGAGACAGGCGCACCTGCACGCACTCGACGTTCTCACCCCGTGCCCAGGCCGCGCCTCCTGACCCGAGTCCGGGCCCGGCGACGAGACTTCCCCGCTGCCGCCGCCCGCCGGCGTAGTCCACGACGGGCGAACCGGCGCCGAACTCCAGCAGCAGCGTCACGGCGGGGTGCGGGACCATCCGGAGCGCGTCCAGGTCGCCGACGCGGAACCCGGCCATGGTGACACCGGCCACCCGGCTGGGCCGTCGCGGGCAGGCGACGTCCCACACGGCCTCACCGTGCACGAATGTCGACACGGCCGCCAGGCTATGCGAGCACCGAACCGATATGCGGGCGGGGAACATTCGTCCAAGACGCCGGCGTCCGGCGGCGGCGACAGTGGCGCATGACTGTTTCCGACGGCAACCGGCATGTGGAAGACGAGACCACCGCGAGTTCGACGCTGTCCCTGGACGACGGCGACATCCATGTGTGCCAGGACGGCCCCCGCCACGCCCCGGCACTCCTGCTGATCCACGGGTCCGCCTCCTCGACCCGCTCGTGGGACTCTTTGGTCCCGCTGCTGACCGGATCGCATCGCGTCATCCGGATCGACCTGCTCGGGCACGGCCGGTCGGCCAAACCGGCCGGCCCGAGCTACGCGCTCCCGGACCAGGGGCGCCGGGTCGGCGTGGCACTGGACCGGCTCGGCGTCGAGCGCGCGATCGTGGCCGGTCATTCCAGCGGGGGCGCGGTCGCCACCGCTGTCGCCGAGCAGCGGCCCGACCTGGTGACCGCGCTCGCGCTCATCAACACCGGACCCGGCATGGACGCCTTCATCGCACCGGAGTCAGCCGCGATCGCACCGTCGCAATGGCCGCCGGACGACGAGCGGATCCGCCGGTTCGCGAGCTCCGGCTTCAGCCGCGAGGGCTACGAGATCCCACAGGAGCTTCTGGACGAGGTGCGCCTCATGACCTACCACACGCTCACCGCGACGATGGGGGCCACCCGCGACTACCTGGAGCGACAGGCGCTCCCGGATCGGCTGAAGGCCCTCGGCAAGCCGCTACTGGTGATCTTCGGTGAGGACGACCGCAGATGGCGATCCTCGTCCGCCGCCGACTACCGTACGGTTCCGGGTGCGAAGATCGAGATGCTGCCCGGTCTCGGGCACTCGCCCATACTCGAGGACCCGCCGCGGACCGCGGCCTGCCTGCTGGCCTTCACCGCGATCCACGCCGCGCGGGACTGACAACCCGGTCTTCGTCACCCCCGCCGACGGCGGACCGGACGCGGAGGGTCACGGCGCGGGGAGCGGCTGGGCTCCCCGCTTGGCCAGCAGGTCCTTCATCGTGCGGATCTCGGCGTTCTGGCCGTCCACGACGTGCTGGGCGAGCGCGCGCACCTCGTCGCGGTCCGACAACCTGAGCAGGCCCTCGGCCATCTCCACGCCGCCCTGGTGGTGGCGGATCATGAGCTGGAGGAAGAGGACCTCGGCGTCCCTGCCCGTGGCCTGGCGGAGCCGGTTCATCTCCTCCTCCGTCGCCATGCCGGGCATCGTCCCGGCCGGCGTGGTGGCGGAGGAGGCCGCCCCGCCGTGCCCGTGGCCGGCCATCCAGGCCATCGCGGGGCGGCCGGAGCTCTGGTCCAGGTCCCACTGCTGGAGCCAGCCCATGAAAATTCCACGCTGCGTGCTCTGCGTCGTGATGATGTCGTACGCCAGGCTGCGCAGCGGCTCGTCGGAGGTCTTGTCCCTGAGGACGAAGGACATCTCCACCGCCTGGGCGTGGTGGACTCCCATGTCCCTGGCGAAACCGGCCTCGGGGGAGGTGTCCCCCGGCGTTCCGGACCTGGTGAGGAACACCACGAGCGCCGCCACCGCGAGGAGGACGGCGACCAGCCCGAGGGCGGAAAGGGAACGCCGGACCGGGGGAGCGGTCTCCACCGGAGCGTCGATGTCAGTGCTCATCGCCCACAGGCTACTCGCCGCCGCCCTCGCTCTGCCCGAAGCGATACCTTTAGCCACTATTCTCCATACGCAGCGGGGGTGTAAGTGATCTGCGGATGGAGGAGCGATGACCAAGGAGAAGACGCAGGCGAGGCGTGAGCACCTCGCCCGTATGCGCGCCGAGCAGAAGCGCAAGGAGCGGCGCGCCGCGCTTCTCATGTGGGGTATAGGCGGCCTCGTGATCGTCGTCCTTGTCGCCCTCGTCGCCGTGTACGTGGTCAAGGACCGCTCGGCCAAGTCGCTCGACGCGGTGAAGACCTACACCTACAAGGGTTCCGACCACTCGTGGACCAAGGTCTCCTACAAGGAGAACCCGCCCGTCGGCGGCCCGCACAACTACTACTGGCAGAACTGCGGCATCTACGACAAGCCGATCCACAACGAGCATGGTGTCCACTCCCTGGAGCACGGCGCGGTGTGGATCACCTACAGCCCCGACCTGCCCAAGGCCGAGGTGGACAAGCTGAAGACCATCGCCTCCGCGGACTACATGCTGCTGAGCCCCTACCCGGGCCTGCCGTCCAAGATCGCGGCCAGCTCCTGGAACCACCAGGTCACGCTGGACTCCGCGGACGACCCCCGCCTCACGCAGTTCGTGAAGAAGTACAAGCAGAACCCGACCAGCACCCCCGAGTACGGCGCGTCCTGCACGGGCGGCATCGGCACCACCTCGGAGCAGCCGCTCCCGCCGGAGCCGTCGGCGTCGGGCAACCCGCAGGAGCCGATGCCGAGCGCGGCGCCTTCCAACTGAGGTCCCCCGGCAGACGTCAGGGGACCAGCACGCGGTCCACGGGCACGGCTTCAAGCCCGTGGGCCTCGGCCACCGGACGGCTCGTGAGATGGCCCTGGTGAGTGCTCAGCCCGAGGGCGAGCGCGGGGTCGGCGGTCAGCGCCTCGCGCCAGCCCATGTCCGCGATCGCCAGCGCGTACGGCAGGGTGACGTTGGTCAGCGCGTACGTCGAGGTGTGCGGCACCGCCCCCGGCATGTTGGCCACGCAGTAGAACACCGAGCCGTGCACGCGGTAGACCGGGTCGGCGTGCGTGGTCGGGCGTGAGTCCTCGAAGCAGCCGCCCTGGTCGATGGAGATGTCCACGAGCACCGACCCCGGCTTCATCCGGGAGACGAGGTCGTTGCTCACCAGGGTCGGCGCCTTGGCGCCCGGCACGAGCACCGCGCCGATCACCATGTCCGCGTCCACCACCGCCCGCTCGATCTCGTACGCGTTGGACGCCACGGTCTGGCAGCCGCCCCGGTAGAGGAGGTCGGCGTGGCGCAACCGGTCGACGTCGCGGTCCAGCAGCAGCACCTGGGCCCGCATGCCCATGGCGACCGCGGCGGCGTTCATGCCCGACACGCCGGCGCCGATCACCGCCACCTTGGCCGGGTAGGTGCCGGGGACGCCGCTCATCAGCACTCCGCGGCCGCCGCCCTGGCGCATGAGATGGTAGGCGCCCACCTGCGGCGCGAGCCGTCCGGCGACCTCCGACATGGGAGCGAGCAGCGGCAGCGTGCGGTCGGGTTTCTGCACCGTCTCGTACGCGATGCCGGTCACGCCCGAGTCCAGCATGGCCCGGGTGCACGGCTCCGAGGCGGCCAGGTGGAGATAGGTGAACAGCACCTGGCCCTTGCGCATCCGGTGATACTCGTCCTGCACCGGTTCCTTGACCTTCAGGATCAGGTCGCCCTCGCCCCACACCTCGTCCGCCGTGCCGAGGATGACGGCCCCGGCGGCGGCGAAGTCCTCGTCGGGGATCGCCGACCCCTGTCCCGCGCCCTTCTCGACGAAGACCCGGTGACCCTTGCGGACGAACTCGTTGACCCCCGCGGGTGTGAGCGCGACCCGGTATTCGTGCGTCTTGATCTCTCGGGGAACTCCCACCTTCATGTCTTCACTGTCTGCTCTCGGCCTTCGCATGGCATCGGGCAACGGGCAACCATTTGGCGGGTATTGGTGACAAATTGTCAGTAAGAGAGCGGGTTTAGCGTTCCACGGCCGGTCGGTTACCCGCGGTTGACAGACCTCGGTAGGCTCTGCGAGCGGTGTAAGGGATCGAGGTGGGAATGCACAACGCGCCCGTGCCGGGGAACGAGGAGCCCGGCCCGTGGCCCGGCGGCCTGACATCGGGAGCCGAGACGGCACCCATGCCGAAGCCGGTCGGCCCCGAGGCCCGCGGCGGCGCGCCCGGCGAGTACGACTGGTTCGGCGGCCCCGGGGCCACGGGAGAGACGTCCGTCCTGCCCGCCGCCGATGGTGGGGGACAGGACGACACGCTGACCGGGCCCGTCCGCGTGCCCGGTGACCCGCTCCGTGACCCGCTGCCCGGGGCCGGAGGTGTGCCGGGTGACCCTAGTGGCGCCGGCCGGTTCGACGACCCGCTCGGCGTGCCTCCTGTGCCTTATGAGTCCGTCGATCCCCTGGGCGTGGGCGGTGTGCCCGTCGAGCCGGTCAATCCCCTCGGCGTGCCCGATGACCCGCTTCGTCACCCGCTGCCCGGGCCCGGAGGTGTGCCGGGTGAGCCTGACGGCGCCGGCCGGTTCGACGACCCGCTCGGCCTGCCCGGACCCGATGGCGTTCCCGGGGCCCCGCCCGCTCCCGCTCTGGCCGGTGAGCCGGTGGAGCCTGTCGCGCCCGACATGCCCGGAGTGCCCGGCGCCCCGGCCGTGGACGGGACGGAAGGGCCGGTTGACGGGGCGGTTGACGTGCCTCCCGCCCCGGCCGGCCCTGCGGAGCCGAGGGCGGCCAGGGGGACCACGATCGCCCTCGTCGTCGCCCTCGTGCTGGTGGTCGTCATGTCCGGCGCCCTCGGCGCCGTCGCCGTGATGATGACCCGCAACCCGGACGCCCCGCCGCTCAAGCAGACATCCGTACGCACCCTGCTGACGCCCGTGCACTTCGCTCCGGTCACCGGGGTGGGTCCTGCGCCGTGCACCGGGACGGACGCGATCCCGGACGACAAGGGCGGTTCCTGCTACCAGCTCGACCCGGGGGTCACGGTCACGACCGTGCAGAAGATCGAGGAGGTGCCGGAGAACGACGGCACCTACTCGATCCGGCTCGTGCTGTCCCCCTCCAGCCAGGAGCAGATCGCCGCGCTCACCCGCGAGACGGTCAAGCAGCAACTCGCCGTCGTGGTGGGGGAGAAGGTGGTGGCCGCCCCGCGGGTCGCCCAGGAGATCACCCAGGACAGCCTCGGCATCTCGGGCTTCGACAAGGCGCAGGCCGACGCGATCATGGCGCTGCTGACCGGCTCCGCCCCCGCGGGACAGCAGCCGAACCCGGCCGCCTCGCCCTCCGCCGCCGACGCCGGGCAGCCGGGTGGCACACAGCCGGACGGCACCCAGCAGGGCGGTACGCAGCCCGGTGGCGGGACCCAACCGGATGGCACCCAGCAGGGCGGGACCCAGCCGGATGGCACCCAGCAGGGCGGCACGCAGCCCGGTGGCACGCAGCAGGGCGGGGGCCAGCCCAGCATCGAGCAGTTCCAGTGAGTTCACCCCTGGGGGACCGGCTCCCCCGGGGGCGGCGCTTCGGGCGACCAGCCGGAGCGGAAGCCGGAGTGGAAGCCCGCGTGCAAGCAGGGGGCAATCCGGGTGCAAGGAGATTCCTCTAACGTACGGCGTGTGTCAGCACCATGGTTGCGAGGCGCGGCCGCCACGGCCGTGACCGCCGCGTTCCTGCTCCCCGCCTCCCTGCTCGCCGCGGCCCCGGCGCTCGCGCACGGCGCCCAGGCCCCCACCCAGGCCAAGCCCGCACCGGCGACGGTCGCCAAGCAGTTGTTCCGCGCCTGGCTGCGCGCCGACCGCCACGCGGCCTCCCGGGTCGCCACCGCTGGCGCGGTCTCCACGCTCTTCTCCTATCCCTACCGGGCCCCGGACGAGTTCGCGGGCTGTTCGGGCAACTCCTGCCGGTTCGTCCACACCAGCGTGCGCGTACCGGGCGGGCTCGGCGGCCTCCTGATGATCGTGTCCGGCGCGAAGGTCACGAAGGTGTACGAGTCGCGCCACCTCGTGAAGCCGTCAGCCGCCGCCGGGTACCTGTTCGACGCCTGGCGCAAGCACGACCGCAACCGAGGCCTGGAGATCGCCTCGACCACGGCCGTCAGGACGCTCTTCCGGGCCAAGTACGACCCGAAGGGCGTGAAGTACTTCTTCCAGGGCTGCAGCTCGGAGCCCAAGGGCCACAGCTGCGCCTACTCCTACGAGGGCGGCGCCATGTTCATGCACGTACGCGGCTCGAAGAGCCGCGGCTACGAGGTGACCTCCATCGGCTACGTCGCCGACTGAGCGCCGGCCGCGGCGGTCGGCGCGAGCGCGATGTCCTCGGGCCGGATCGGGACACGGGGGAGATCCAGCCCGGTCGCGGCCCTGACCGCCGCGGCCACCGCGGGGGTCGACGAGAGCGTGGGCGGCTCGCCCGCGCCCCGCAGGCCGTACGGCGCGTGGGGGTCGGGGTTCTCCAGGACCGACAAGCGCATCGGCGGCATGTCGAGGATGGTGGGGATCAGATAGTCGGTGAACGAGGGGTTGAGCACCCGCCCGTCCCTGACCTGGATCTCCTCCATCAGCGCCAGGCCCAGGCCCTGCGCGGAGCCGCCGTGGATCTGCCCCTCCAGGGCCAGGGGGTTGAGGATCTTCCCGACGTCCTGCACGGCGGCCAGCTCGACGACCTTGACCAGGCCCAGCTCGGCGTCGACATCGACCACCGCCCGGTGCACGCACAGCGCGAGCTGCGTGTGGGAGTCGCCCTGGCCCGTGACCGGGTCCATCGGGAACGTGGGCCGGTGACGGTACTCCCGTGTCTCCTCGACCGGCCCGAACCGCTCCAGCACCTCCTCCAGGGACAGGTCCGGATGGGCCGCCCGCAGTGCGTCGAGCCGCGCCCGCACCGCCTCGCACGCCGTCTTGACCGCCCCGCCGGTGACGTACGACTGGCGGGATGCCGAGGAGGACCCGGCGGAGCCGACCGCGGTGTCGGCCGGGGCGACCGTGACCCTGCCGATCCCGAGCTCCGTACGCGCGATCTGGGCCTGGACGGTGACGAGCCCCTGGCCCACCTCGGCGGCGGCGGTGTGCACGAGCACGTGCGGCTCGTCCCCGGCGAGCTCGACGCGCACCCGTGCCGTCGAGTAGTCGTCGAAACCCTCGGAGAAACAGATGTTCTTGATGCCGACGCCGTAGCCCACGCCGCGCCGCACGCCCTCGCCGTGCGTCGTCTGCGCGACGCCGCCCGGCAGGAGGCGCAGGTCGGGCTCGCCGCGCGGGCCCGCGGGCAGGGGCATCGCGGCCAGTTCCGCGAGCATGTCCGCCAGCGGCGCCGGGCTGTCGACGACCTGCCCGGTGGCCAGGCGCGACCCCTGCGACACCGCGTTGCGGACGCGGATCTCGACCGGCGACAGCCCGCAGGCCGCGGCCAGGCGGTCCATCTGGGACTCGTAGGCGTAGCAGGCCTGCACCGCCCCGAACCCTCGCATCGCCCCGCAGGGCGGGTTGTTCGTGTAGACGCCGTACGCGTCGATCCACACGTTGCCCACCTCGTACGGCCCGACGCCCAGCGAGGCGGCGTTGCCGACCACGGCGGGGGTGGTCGAGCAGTAGGCGCCGCCGTCGAGCAGGATCTCGGCCTTCACGTAGACGAGCCGTCCGTCGGCCGTCGCGCCGTGCTCGTAGCGCATGCGGGCGGGATGCCGGTGGACGTGGCCGAAGAACGACTCCTCCCGGCCGTACACCATCTTGACCGGGCGGCCCGTCCGCAGCGCCAGCATCGAGGCGTGGACCTGCATAGACAGATCCTCCCTGGCGCCGAACGCGCCGCCGACCCCGGCGAGAGTCAGCCGCACCTTGTCCTTCGGCAGGCCCAGGCACGGCGCCACCTGGTCCTGGTCGACGTGCAGCCACTGGGTGGCGACGAACAGGTCCACGCCGCCGTCCTCGGCGGGCACGGCAAGGCCCGACTCGGGCCCGAGGAACGCCTGGTCCTGCATGCCGACCTCGTACTCGCCGGTGACGACCACCTCGGCCTCGAAGGTGCCCCCCACCCTGACCGGCTGGTGCCGTACGAGGTTGCCACCCGGATGGACGGCGGGGCAGGAGGGGTCGAAGGCGGCCCGGCGGGGATCGGTCACCGCTTCGCGCTCCTCGTAGTCCACGACGATCGCGGCGGCGGCGCGGCGGGCGGTCTCCGGATGGTCGGCGGCCACGATCGCCACGGGCTCGCCCTGGTAGCGGACCTGGTCGACGGCGAGCACCGGCTGGTCGCGGAGCTCCAGCCCGTAGAACTTCTCGCCGGGCACGTCCTCGTGGGTCAGCACGGCGAAGACGCCGGGCATCGCGAGCGCGGGGCCGGTGTCGATCGAGCGGATCACCGCGGACGGGTGCGGGCTGCGCAGCGTCGCGCCCCAGAGCATGCCCTCCAGCCACAGGTCCGAGGAGTAGGCGAACTCTCCGGCCACTTTCAGCGTGCCGTCGGGGCGCGGCACGCTCTCGCCGAGGCCCGAAAGCCGCCCGCTCCCCGTCGCCGTCTCAGTCGTCGCGCGCCGCTCCATCGTCGTAGTACAGCAACCGGGCACGGGCGGGGCCTATCGGCGCGGCGATGAAACCCGGCGACGGCCGGGGTCGATGCTTGTATATATCTCCAAATACGCTTCTGTCGTGCTGTTGCAAGATCTGCTCGCCGCCCCGGAACTGCGGCTCGCCCTGCTCACGGGCGACGAGCGGCTGGACCGCGAGATCAAGGGCGTGCTCATCACCGACCTGCCCGATCCCCGGCGGTACCTGTCGGGCGGCGAGCTGGTGCTGACCGGCCTGATGTGGCGCCAGTCGCCCGCCGACTCCGCCCGGTTCGTGGAGGCCCTGGCCGAGGCCGGAGTGGCCGCGCTCGGCGCCGGCGACGCGCGGCTCGGCATGGTGCCGGACGACTTGGTGGACGCCTGCCGCGCGCACGGGCTGCCGCTGTTCGCAGTGCCCGTCGAGGTGTCGTTCGGGGCGGTCACCGAGCTCGTCGGCAGGCGCGTCGCCGCCGCCCAGGCGGGTGACCTGCGGGGCGCGCTCGGGCGGCACCGCAGGATCGTCGCGGCCGTGGCCGAAGGGGCCGGGCTCGGCGAGCTGTTCGCCTTGGTCGAGGCCGAGCTCGGCGTCACGGCCGCCGTCGTCTCCGCCTGCGGCACCGTCGTCGCGGGCGCCCTGCCCGAGGAGCGGGCCGTACGGCTGGCGCGCGACTACCTGGCCGCCGTCCGCCTGCCCGTCGTCGTCGACCGCGGCGGGCCGTTCACGGTGTTCGCCGTGGACCGCTCGCACCGGGCCGCCGGCTGGGCCCTGGTCTGCCGGGGCGAGATCGACGTGGAGATCGGCTACGAGCTGGCGGCGTGCGTCGCCATGGAGCGGACCCGGGCGGAGGAGGGCCGCCGGGTGGAGCGCCGGCTGGCCGAGCAGCTCATCGCGCTGGCCTGCGCGGGCGGCGACCTCGCCGAGCTGTCGGCCCGGCTGCGGACCTGCGGCATCGACCCGGCCGAGCCGTACGCCGTGGTGACCGTCACGGCGAGCAGGCGCGGGGCGACGGACGGCCCGGACCCCGCCCTGCTGGGCGGGCAGGTGACGGAGGAACTGCTGGACCGCCGGGTGGTGGCCGCGGCGGGCGCCGACGCGTCGGTGGCGCTGGTCCCGCTGCGCGACGACACCCTCTGGGGCGACCGCGACGCGCTCGCGGCGCTGCTGCGCGCCCGTACGGCGGTGCTCGCCGGCGGGCTGCCGGGAATCCGGGTGTCGGCCGGGGTGAGCGGCGCGCTGACCGGGCCGCAGGCCATCCGGGGCGGGGTGGATGAGGCGGGCCACGCCCTGCGGATGGCCGAGGCGCGCGGCGGGGGAGTGGTCACCAGCGACGAGATCTACACGCACGCGCTGCTGCTGGCGACCGTGCCCGGCGACGTGCGCTCCTCGTTCGCCGGGCGGCTGCTGGGACCGCTGTTCGACTACGACCGGCGGCACGGCGCCGAGCTGGTGCGCACGCTCGGCGCCTTCCTCGACTGCACAGGTTCGTGGAACGCCTGCGCGGAACGGCTGCACGTCCACGTCAACACGGTGCGCTACCGGATCAGGCGCGTGGAGGAGCTGACGGGCAAGGACCTGTCGTCCATGGCCGATCGGGTCGACCTGTTCCTCGCCCTGCGCGCCGGCTAGCCACTCCCGCCCAGGTCAGCCGTCTCCGGCGGCG
Organism: Microbispora sp. H10836; assembly: GCF_012999525.1. Taxonomy (NCBI): domain Bacteria; kingdom Bacillati; phylum Actinomycetota; class Actinomycetes; order Streptosporangiales; family Streptosporangiaceae; genus Microbispora; species Microbispora sp. H10836. The sequence goes on along the minus strand of NZ_JABBWU010000001.1, from coordinate 550,911 downwards.
GCGTGCCCGCGTCGAGCAGGGCCAGCTCCTCGCGGGCGAAGCCCATCGTGTAGGCGGCGCCATACTTCTCCGCCACGGCGAGGGCCTCCAGCAGGTACTCGCGGGCCTTGTCGAAGGCGCCTTTGAGCCGCTCGGCGCGCCCCAAGGGGGCCAGGCACCGCAGCTCCATGACGCGGTGATGTCTCTCCCTGCTCAGGGTGAGAGCCTTCCGGTAGACGATCGCCGCGGACCAGGGGTCGTTCTGCTTCTCGTGCACCTCGGCCAGGCCGAGCAGCGCCTCTCCCATGTGCATGGGGTCCCCTGCCTGTTTCGCGAGGCCATCGAGCTCGCGCCACGTCGCTCTGGCCTCCGCCACGTGGCCGAGACCGAGCTGCGCCGTGCCGATGCCCGTGAGAGCATGCCGTTCGCCCACCGCCGCCCCGATCTTCCTGGCGATGCGAAGCTGCTCCCACGCCGACGCCAGGGCTTCTTCGTACCGGTGCAGTGCGTTGAGCACCACACAGAGATTGCCCAGGGCCCTCATGCGCGCGAAGGAATCCCCGGCGGTGCGGCGAAGGTCCACCTCGGCACGCTGGTGGACGAGCGCCTCCTCGTTGCGTCCCGCCGGGCCCAGCCCCATGGCGATGTATCCGTGCGCGAGGGCCGAGATCTCCGGGTCCGCGAGGCGCTCACCTACTTCGAGTGCCTGACGGCCGAGGGGCTGGATGTCGTTGCGGTGTCCGATGAAGGTGAAGGGCCATTGACAGGAGAAGCCGAGATGGGCGCCGGAGCGCGCGAGGGAGGGATTGCGCGACGCCGTCGCCTGGGCCGCCACGGCGAGGATGTTGGGGCGTTCACGCTCCAGCCACGCGGACGCGTCCGCGCCGTCGGTCAGAGCGAACGGCTCACGCTCGGCGAACTCGTGCGGGGGATGCACCCGATGAGGGTCGATCAGTTTCATCGTGAGGCGCGCGGTCGTGCCGTACAGGCCGAGCACGCGGTCGAGCGCGTCGTCACGGTCACGCTCGCTCAGGCGCCGCTCGGCCAGTTCCATGGCGAAGAGCCGCACCAGGTCATGGAGGCGGAACCGGCCCTGCTCACCGGGTTCGGCCAGATTCGCCCGCATCAGGCGGGCCACGGCTCGCTCCGCCGCGTCCCGCGGCGTGTCGAGAAGGGCCGCCACGACCTCGGCTGTGGCGTCCGGTGTGCGCAGGACGCCCAGATGACACAGGGCCGCGGCCGCCGCCCGGTCGAGCTCGTGCCCGCTCCCCGCCAGCACGTCGTGACTGAGCTGGAGGCTGGCGCGCACGGCGAGGTCGCCCGACTCCAGCTCGTGCAGCGCCCGCCGTTCGTCCCGCAGCCGCGAGTTGAGATCGGACACAGGCGTGTAGCGGCTCTCCGAGAGGCGCGCGGCCGCCAGGCGGAGGGCGAGGGGCAGCCCGCCGCAGAGGTCCACGAGCTCGGTGGCGGCGGCAGGGTCGGCGGCGACCCGCTCGGCGCCGATCAGTTTCGCCAGCATGGCGACCGACTCCGACCTCTGCATCCTGCCGAGGACGAGCTGCACACAGTCGTCGGCCACAGCGAACGACTCCCGGCTCGTGACGAGCAGGGCGTTCCCGGCCGGCAGGCCCAGCAGAGGGCGGACCTGCTCCGGGCCGGACGCGTCGTCCAGCACGATCAGCGTGTGCCGGCCCACCAGGCGGTCCCTGAGCATGGTCGCGGCCTCGTCCGGGTCGGACGGGACCGCCTCCGGGTGCACGCCGAGGCTCCGCAGCAGCCTCCCGAGCAGGTCGAGGGGGTTGAGCCGTACGACTCCCGGCGTCGCCCCGAGCATGTTCAGGTACAGCTGGCCGTCCGGATAGTGATCGCTCACCGTGTGGGCGGCGCGTACGGCGAGGGTCGACTTCCCCGCTCCCGCCGTGCCGGTGACGGCCACCACCGCCTGCGGGTCGCTTCCGTCCCAGGGCGCGAGCAGCGCGCGCAGGCGCACCACCGTGTCCGTCCGCCCCACGAAGACCTGCGGATCGCGCGGGAGCTGACGCGGCCGGACGACCTCCGCGGGAGCGGCGACAGGCGTGGGGGACGGCGACGCATCGAGAGAGGGGTCCGCGCGCAGAATCAGCTCGTACGCCCGCCGCAGGGACTCGCCCGGATCGACGCCGAGCCGTTCGGCGAGCAGACGCCTGGCGTCGTGGAAGACCTCCAGCGACTCCGCCTGCCGTCCGCAGCGGTAGAGCGCGAGCATCTGCAGTTCCCGGGCCCGCTCCCGCAGCGGGGCCTCCGCGGTCAGCCCGACGAGAGCGTCGAGCGACTCCTGGCGCCGGCCCAGCCGCAGCAGCGCGTCGGCCTGGTCCTCCCGGGCCGTCAGCCGCATGCCCTCCAGCCGGGCCTGCTCCGCCTCGCAGAAAGGGCCGGGAAGGCCGCCCAGGGCGGGGCCCGCCCACAGTCCCAGCGCGGCCTGCAGTTCGCGCAGCCAATCGCCGAGGTCCTCCTTGCCCTGGTAGCGGCGAGCCTCCGCTAGGCGCTGCTCGAACTCCTCGGCGTCGGTACGGCACGCGGAGCGTGCCAGGCTGTAGCCGCTCGCGGAGTGGGTGAGCAGCCTGAACGGCCCACGCCTGCCTTGGTCCGGTTCGAGTAGCCTCCTCAGCCCGGCCACGTACGTGTAGACGCTCTGCTCGGCCGTCTTCGGGGCGGCGCCGCCCCACAGATCGTCGATGAGCTGTTCCTTCGGGACGATCCGCCCGGCCCTGGCGGCGAGCACGCACAGGGCGGCCCGCTGCAACGGCGGCCCCAGGTTCACCTGCCGGTCGTCCAGCCACGCGACCACCGGTCCGAGGACCCGGAGGCGGAGACCGGCCTGCCGCGCACCGAATCCGTCTCTCGCCATGAGCGTCCCTCCTTCGTGGCGTGGCGTCAGCGGATCGACGTGAGGTGAGCCGGAGGGGGCTGGGCGGAGTCCGAACGGGGGAAGGCCGCACGGATGGCCCGCAGTTCGGCCTCCACCTCACGGAGTTCCTCGTCCCCGGATGACTGTGCGATCGGCAGCGCCTTCCGGGTGCAGGCCAGGGCCTGCTCCGGTTCGCCGAGGAGGCGGTGTGCTCTGGCGAGCAGGGTGAGGGACCGGCACTCGTAGACCCGGTGGCCGATCTCGATCGCACATCGCAGGCCGCGCTCCAGGTGGGACCTCGCCGTGAGTGCGTCGTCGCGGTCCAGGTGCAGCTTGGCGAGCATCACCAGAGCCGCGCTCTCCTGGTAGCGATCCCCTGCGGCGTGGGCGAGCGCGAGCCCTTCGCCGATCAGGTCCATGGCCTCGGCCGAGTCCCCCAGCTCCTCGCAGGCCCTTCCTCCGATCAGCAGCGAATGACGCTCACCGACGTCGGAGCCGATCTCCCTGGCGATCGTCCGCTGTGTCTCGGTGCACTCGCGTGCCTGCGCGTACTGCTTGAGAGTCAGGTAAGTGACAGCCAGGTTGCCCAGCGCTCGCATCTCGCCGAACCGGTCCATCAGCATGCGTCTCAGTTCCAGCTCGGCCCACTGGTGCGGCATGGCGTCGGAGGCCTGGCCGGTGTGAAGCAGGGCGGCGGCGAGCTGACCGTGCGCCAGGGACATCAACTCCAGGTCGCCGACTCGCTCGCCCACAGCCAGCGCCTGTCTGCTCAGGTCGAGGTGCTCTCGGCGGTACGCGCTCCTCGACAGCTGCCAGTACAGGGCGAACCCGACGTAAGCCCCCCTGCGCGCGATGTCGTCGTCCTCGCTCACCAGCGCCTGCGACGCGGCCGCCACGGCGTTCGCCAGCTCCTCCTCCAGCCAGTTCCTGGCCTCGCCGGGAGAGGCGAGCGCGAGGGGGCGCTGCGGCACGGCGGGCCAGGGGAGCTGCACGCGGTGCGGGTCCAGCACGGTGCTGGCCCGCCATGCTGTCGCGCCGTAGAACCCAAGCGCTCGCAGGAGGGCGCCCGCGCGGGCCTCGGGCGCGAGGCGGGTTTCCGCCAGCTCGATCGTGTAGAGGCGCACGAGGTCGTGCATGCGGAACCGGCCGGTGCCCGCGGCCTCCAGCAGATGCGCGCGTACCAGGCGGTCGAGCGCGCGCTCCGCGGCGTCGGCGGGCTCGTCCACGAGGGCGGCCACGACGTGCGCCGTCACATCCGCCACATGGAGAAGGCCGAGATGGCACAGGACCCGCGCCGCCAGCCGGTCGAGGACGGCCTTGCCGTGGGCGAGGCTCTCGTAGCTGAGTTCGAGGCTGGAGCGCACGGCGGTCTTGCCCGCCTCCAGTTCGTGCAGTGTCCGCCGCCGGTCCTCAAGCCGGTCGACCAGCTCCGCGGGCGTCCACTCCGGCCGGTCCACGAGCCGTGCGGCGGCCAGGCGGAGAGCCAGCGGCAGCCCGCCGCACAGGTCGGCCAGCCGGCCCGCAGCCGGGTCGGCCGCGATCCGCTCGGCCCCCACGAGCTTCGCGAGCATGGTGACGGCCTCCGACCGCAGCATGCTGCCGAGGACGAGCTGGACGCAGTCGTCGGTCACCGCGAACGACTCCCGGCTCGTGATCAGCACGCTGGTGCCGGCCGGTAGACCCAGGAGAGCGCGTACCTGCTCGGGCCCCGCCGCGTCGTCGAGCAGGATGAGGGTCCTGCGGCCCTCCAACCGGTCGCGCAGCATGGCGGCGGCCTCGTCCACATCGGACGGTACGGCCTCGCCGGGCAGTCCCAGGGCGCGCAGGAGCCTGCCGAGCACGTCGATCGGCTTGAGCCGCTCCACACCTGGAGTCGACCCCAGGAGATTCACATAGAGCTGGCCGTCCGGGAACGCGTCGACGGCGGCGTGCGCGGCGTGGACCGCCAGGGCGGACTTTCCCGCTCCCGGGGCGCCGGTGACGGCGACCACCGCCTGCGGGGGCGCGCCGTCCCAGGGGGCGAGCAGCGATCGCAGGCGCACCCTCTCCTCCGGCCGGCCGACGAAGCAGTTCACCGCGCGGGGCAATTGGCGCGGAGGGCGCGGGGGCGGGGCATCGGCGCCGGCCGCCCGCTCGCCCGCCGGCGTGGGCGAGGGACCCGCCTGCCTGAGCGAGGGATCGGCCCGCAGGATCAGCTCGTACCGTTCCCGCAGCGTCTCGCCGGGATCGACCCCGAGCCGCTCCGCCAGGAGCCGCTTGACGTCCATGTACGTGTGCAGGGCGTCCGCCTGCCTGCCGCACCGGTAGAGCGCGAGCATGAGCAGGTCACGGGCGCGCTCCCGAAGGGGAGCCTCGCCGACCAGTTCGGTCAGGGCGGCCGCCGCCTCCTGGTGCAGGTTCAGGCGGAGCAGCGCGTCGGCGCGATCCTCCCGCGCCGCCAGGCGCAACTCCTCGAGGCGTGCCCGCTCCGCCTCGGCGAACGGACCCGGTACGCCGCACAGGGCGGGGCCCGACCAGCACCCCACGGCGGCGTCCAGCGCGCGAAGGCAGCCGCGCAGGTCGCCGTCGCCGTCCAACCGGCGGGCCTCGGCCAGACGGCGCCCGAAGTCCTCGACGTCCACCTCGACCGGCCCGCGGGCCAGGACGTAGCCGCCCGACCGGGACAGCAGGACCGAGTAGGAACCTCGCCGGCCCCCCTTCGGCTCCAGTACCCGCCGCAGCCCGGCGACATAGGTGTAGACGCTCTGCTCGGCGGTGTTCGGCGGGCGCTCCCCCCAGAGCCCGCCGATCAGGGCCTCCTTGGTCACGACCTGCCCCATCTGCGCGGCGAGCACGCACAGGGCCGCGCGCTGCAGAGGAGGTCCGAGGTCGACGCTCCGTTCGTCGCGCCACGCGGCCAGGGGCCCGAGCATCCGCAGGCGGCAGGGTGAGTACGCGGACGTTTTACGCTCATTCGCGCTATCCATACGTATGAACTCCACCTGGTAACGGCGTAGATGCAACCTGTGGATGACCGCGATCGGGCGAAATGCCGCTCCCGTGCCCGGTACACGCCATGAGTCGCCGCTGCACTCGTCGCAACTGCACCCCGGCGGTTCCCCCCAAAACGGCGGCTTCGCGATGGCATCCCCGTGTTCGCCGGTCATCGGGCACGCCGTCGGGCCTGTTCCGGCAGAGCATCAAATATGCCATCTCCCATCTAGATATTGTCTAGACGCGCCGGATAATCCGCGGGTTCCAGTTGGCCCGGAATTTCCTACTCGCGGGTAAGCCCGCCTGTCGCATCCTTTTGACCTGCCCGGATGTCCGGAGGCTTACAGGTGGCGGTGCGGGGAGGCCCGGTGCCGTGGCGAGTGACACCGGCGAAGGCCGTCCCGCCGTAGATCGCATTCGCCGCGTCGAATGCCGCCCCAGGTGCCCGGATCCGGCGCTGACCTGCCTCTGTTCCGGACCGGCCGGTCGTTCGTCGTGCCCGCCGGTCGCGGGACGGACGCCGCCGGTCGTACGGACGCGAGCGCGGGCGGAGGGCTCCGCACAGGCGGCCCCTGTGAGGGGCTGACGTGTAGGGATGCTTTCTCGGGGATCGCGGACCGGCCTGCCGAACGCCGTCGAAGATTGGGCCGGCGGCCGCCTCCACTGTTCTCGTGAAGGCCGGCGCGGGAGAGGCCGGGCACGCGCCGCGGCATCACGCCCTCTGCGCGATCCGGGCGCGCGTCCCCGCGGACATTCGCGCTCGTTGCGCGGCTTTCACAAGGCAGCCGCACATGGGAATCACGGTGGCCGATAAAAGTCAACGGATTCCTTCTGATCGGCGCCCCGCCTGGATCGGACGTTTGAAATCGCAGCCGTTGAGCGAATTTCCTCCGAAACAGGAAAGGTGCCGATGTCGTTACGGGATTCGACTTCGGGGGCCGCCCTTGTCGGAAATTCTGACCCGGACTGTGAGCGGAGCCTGTCAAGAACGCCGGCTCGGTTCCCCGCTGATCAATCGTCCGCCGCCGGGCGACCGGGTGGACAGTAGTTCCCCGGCGGCAGGGTCGTCCGCCGGGGACGGCCCGTCCCGCTCAAGCAGCAGCTACGTGGTTCAGCAGCAGCCGTTGTCGAACGCGTATCGCTGCAGAGGAGACGGGGCGGCACTGTTGGCCGTAGCATTGCCACCAACGGTCACAAGGGCCAAAATCAGGGCGGTAAGTAGATACGAGGTTGGGCGGCGCACGGTGGATCTCCCATCAACTCGGACTGCCAGGCCTACAATATTTCAGGAGTTGCCAATGGCCGCGCAAGATCTGGTCGGACAGCGCATCAAGGCGATACGGCGGCAGCGCGGGCTCTCGCAAGCGCAGTTGGCCCATCCTGAACTTTCCGACAGTTACGTATCACTCATCGAGAGCGGCAAGAGGACGCCGACGCCGGCCGTTCTCGAACTGCTCGCGCAGAAGCTCGACTGCTCGCTCACCTACCTCGTCAACGGCGTGACGGCCGAGCAGATGGAGGACCTCGAGGTCGGTCTCAGCTTCGCGCGGATGGCGCTCGAGAACGGCGAGGTCGCCGAGGCCCGCCGCAGGTACGCCGAACTGCTCGCGGACAACAACCTGCTGGGTCTTACCGCGCTCCGGGTGGAGGCCCGCTACGGGTACGCCCTGGCCCTGGAGGCGTGCGGCGAGCTCGGCGAGGCGATCTCGGTCCTCAACGAGCTCAACGGCTCCGAGGCGGAGGCGATGCCGCAGGAGCGCAAGATCGCCGTGGCGTTGGCGCTGTGCCGGTGCCACCGTGAGCGGGGTGACTTCTCCGCCGCCGTGCACGTGGGCGAGCAGACGCTCGCCGCCTTCGCGCGCAGCGGCTGGACCGACGAACTGGTCGAGCTCGGCGCCACCCTCCTGCTGGCGTACATGGTGCGCGGGGACATGCTGCGCGCGGGCCACTTCGCGAACGAACTGCTGGCGGCCGCCGAGACCCTCGGCACGTCCCGGGCGACGGTGGCGTCGTCCTGGAACGCGGCGCAGGTGCTGGAGAAGATCGGCAGGGGCGAGGAGGGCATGACGCTCCTCGAACGAGCGCTCGCCTTCCAGTCCGAGAACGGCGAACCCCGCAACCTCGCCCGGCTGCGCCAAGCCTACGCCTCCATGATGCTGCGGGTGCGTCCCGAGGAGGCGGAGCGGGCACGGGAGCTGCTCCTGCGGGCACAGCGGGAGCACGAGGCCTCCGCCACCAGCGCCTTCGACCGGGCGCGGACCGCCTGCGTCCTCGCCTGGGCGGAGATCGTCCTCGACCGCCCGGACGGGGCCGTCGACCACCTCAGGGACGCGCTGGCGCACGTGCAGCACACCAAGAGCGGCCTCCTGGCCGGCGCCAACCTTCTGCTCGGCCAGGCGCACTTCCTGCTCCACCAGGACGGGGACGCCGCCGCGGCGCTCGACCTGGTCACCGGTTGGCTGGAGGATGCGCCGCAGACCCTGAAGGCCGCCGAGGACTGGATGAACGTGGCGGAGATGCGGCGGCGCATCGGCGATGACTCGCAGAGCGTGGCCGCCTATCAGCGCGCCCTCGCCTGCGCCGGGCTGTAGGCGCGATCGCGCCCGCTCGTACCGGAGCCGGGGGAGGCGCGGCCGGGCCGCCTCCCCGCGGGCTCGCGGAAGACCGGCGTTCTCCCGAGCCCCACGGCCGCCGGGGTTCCCCTCGGTCCGTGATCGTGCTGTACCGGAGGTCTGGGGTACGGACCGGAGCCCCGCGTCGGTAGCCTGGGGGTGTCATGAAGAGACCCTTCCTCGCCGCCTTCGCCGCGCTCTTGGCGGCTCTCCTGCTGTGTGCCGCGCCGGTCCTGCCGGCTCAGGCGCACACCTCGCTCAAGAGTAGCGACCCGCAGAAGAACGCCCAGGTCAAGACCTTGCAGAAGGTCACGCTCGAATTCGCGGACTCCGTTCAGTTCCCGGTCGTGGTCGTCCGCGGCGAGGACGGCAGGCGCTACGAGCAAGGCGCGCCGGCCGTGGACGGGCCCAAGGTCGCCCAGGCGGTGACCGAGCCCGTGCCCCCTGGCCGCTACACGATCGCGTGGCGAGTGGTCTCGCCCGACGGCCACCCGCTGGAGGGCGAGATCCCGTTCACCGTGATCGGCGACCAGTCGCTCGGCACGGCGACCTCGGCCGCCGCTCCCGGGGAGCCCGCCTCCGCGGCGGCGCCCTCCACGGCCGCGACGGCGCGGGCCACCGAGGCCGGAAGCGCCGGGCGGACGGGTGTGCCCGGCTGGATCTGGGCGGTGATCTTCGGGATCGCCGGCGTCGGCATAGGGATGTTCCTGAGCCTGCGGAAGAAGCCGTGAGCAGGGCGGTGCGCCTGACCGCCGCCGCGCTCTGCGCGGCCGTGGGCGCGCTCGTCATCGCCATGGTGCTCGGCGGCGCCGCGACGCCGCGGATCATCCCCGGCCTGCCCGACGAGGGTACCCTCACCCGCTGGATGCTGCCGCTGTCCAAGCTCGCGATGGACGTCTCCGGCGTGCTGACCGTCGGGCTGCTCGCCGCGGCCGCGGCGTTCCTGCCCAGCGACAAGGGCCTGCTCGGCAAGTCCGCGCAGAGCTACGTCAAGGGCGCGTCGTGGTCCGCGCTGGCCTGGGCGGTGGCCGCGGCGGTGGCGCTGGTCTTCAGCCTGTCGGAGACGCTCGGCATGCCGGTGGGGGAGGTCCTCGCCGGGAACGAGCTCACCAGCTACGCCAGCCAGGTGCCGCAGGGCATCGCGCTGACCCTGGTCGTGCTGTTCGCCGTCGCCATCGCGTTGTTCGCCCGCGGCGCGATCACCGCCGGTGCCGCCGCGGGGCTGCTGGTCTTCGCGCTGGCGACGCTGCTGCCGCCCGCGCTCACCGGGCACTCCTCCTCCTCGCCCAACCACGGGCTGGCCACCACTTCGGTGGCGATGCACCTGCTCTTCCTGGCGCTGTGGGTGGGCGGCCTCGGGGTGGTCTGCATCCACGCGCTGCGCCGGCAGCCGCTCCTGGACGTCGCCGCCGCGCGCTTCTCCCGCATGGCTCTGTGGTGCTTCGCCGGGGTCGGCGTCTCCGGGCTCGCCGCCGCCGCCTCGCGCCTCACCTCGGTCGGCGAGCTGTTCACCTCGAACTACGGCCTGCTCCTGCTGGCCAAGATCGTCGCGTTCGCCGTGCTCGGGTTCTTCGGCTGGCGCCACCGCGGCCGTACGCTGCCGCGGCTGTCGGCGGGGGAGCCGCACGCCTTCCTCCGCCTCGCCCTCGGCGAGGTAGTGCTGATGGGGGCGACGATCGGCCTCGCCGTGGCGCTGTCCCGGACCGCCCCGCCGCCAGTCGACACCCCGGTCGACCGTGCGTTCGAGCTGCTCGGTTACCTCGTGCCGCCGCCGATCTCGCTCGGCAACCTGGTGACGCTGTGGTGGTTCGACCTGTTCTTCGCCGTCCTCGCCGCCGTCATGGCCGGTCTGTACGGCGCGGGGGTCGTCCGGCTGGCCCGCCGGGGCGACCGGTGGCCCGTGGGCCGCACGGTCAGCTGGTATCTCGGCGTGGTCATCCTCGTGCTCAGCACGCAGACCGGTGTGGCGCGCTACGCGCCGGTGCTGTTCAGCGTGCACATGACCGAGCACATGGTCCTGTCGATGCTGGTCCCGATCTTCCTGGTGCTCGGCGCGCCGGTGACGCTGGCGCTGCGCGCGCTCAAGCCCGCCGCCCGCCGGGGCGACCGGGGACCGCGCGAGTGGATCACGGTGATCCTGCACAGCAGGGTCGTGAAGTTCGTCAGCCATCCCGCGATCGCCACCGCGATCTTCGTGGTGTCGACGTTCGCCCTGTACTTCACCCCGCTGTTCGCCGCCGCGATGGAGGAGCACCTCGGTCACATCGCGATGACCGTGCACTTCCTGCTCAGCGGCTCCCTGTTCTTCTGGGTGATCATCGGGGTGGACCCCGCGCCGCACAAGCTGCCCCACTACGGGCGGCTGCTGCTGCTCATGGTGACCATGCCGTTCCACGCGTTCTTCGGGATCGCCCTGATGAGCATGGGCACGGTGCTCGCGTCGTCCTACTACGACCAGCTCGGGCGCACCTGGGGCGCCTCCTCGCTGACGGACCAGCAGTCCGGCGGCGCGATCGCCTGGGCGTTCGGTGAGATCCCCACGCTGATCGTGCTGCTCGCGCTCGGCTACCAGTGGTGGCGCGACGACGAGCGCGTCGCGCGCCGGACGGACCGCCGCGCCGACGCCGCCGCGGCCAAGTCCGGCGGCACCGGGGACTCGGAGCTGGACGCCTACAACGACTATCTGGCGAAGCTGAACAAGCGGGACAGGGCCGCGGAGTAGGCCCCGCCGGCTCCGCCGGCGGCGATCGGTGCGCGATGAGCCGCGCGGCGCCACGCCGGGACAGGCGAGGCGCCGCCACGCTAGGGCAGGGTCAGGATCTCGTGCCCCGTCTCGGTCACCACGATCGTGTGCTCGAACTGGGCGGTGCGCTTGCGGTCCTTGGTCACCGCGGTCCACCTGTCCGGCCAGATCTCGTAGTCGATCGTGCCGAGCGTGAGCATGGGCTCGATCGTGAACGTCATCCCCGGCACGAGGGTCACCGACAGCGAGGGATCGTCGTAGTGGGGGACGATGAGCCCGGAGTGGAACGAGGTCCCGATGCCGTGGCCGGTGAAGTCGCGGACGACGCCGTAGCCGAAGCGCTTGGCGTACGCCTCGATGACCCGGCCGACGATGTTGAGCTGCCGGCCCGGCACGACCGCCTTGATCGCCCGCATCATCGCCTCGCGGGTCCGCTCGACCAGCAGGCGGGACTCCTCGTCGACCTCCCCGACCAGGAAGGTGGCGTCGGTGTCGCCGTGCACGCCGCCGATGTAGGCGGTGATGTCCACGTTGACGATGTCACCGTCGCGCAGCACGGTGTCGTCCGGGATCCCGTGACAGATCACCTCGTTGATCGACGTGCACAGCGACTTCGGGTAGCCGCGGTAGCCGAGCGTCGAGGGGTAGGCGGCGTGGTCGCAGAGGAACTCGTGGCCGATCCGGTCGAGTTCGTCGGTGGTCACGCCGGGGGCGACGTGCTTGCCGACCTCCTCCAGCGCCTGCGCGGCGATCCGGCCCGCGATCCGCATCTTCTCGATGGTCTCGGGGGTTTTGACGTCGCTGTCGCCCTTCTTGGGCTCGGCCTTCCCCACGTACTCGGGGCGGGGGATGTGGGCGGGAACCTTACGGGTGGGCGAGATCCGCCCGGGGCGGAGCAGCGTGGTCATGCCGCCAAGTCTAGTTGCGCGTCAGGGGGGCACGATTATGGCGTGAGCGATCAATGGTGGTTCTGCCTGAAGCACATGACCGTCGAGCCCGAGAAGGGCTGCCCGAACAAGGACCGGCTCGGCCCCTACGACTCCCGCGACGCCGCCGCCCAGGCCCTGCAGACGGCGGCCGAGCGCAACAAGCGCTGGAGCGAGCAGGACAAGGAATGGGACGACTGATCCCCTGACCCCCTCCCCGGACCGGCGCTTCCGTCGTCTTCTCCCCGGCTCCGATCCGCTCTGTCTCCCGGGGCCGGGCCGGGGACGCGCGCGGCGCCTGTGAGGCGTGACCGGGGGCTCAGCCGATCGCGGCTATGCCGTGCTCGCCGGGCCGGCCGGTGCCGTCCGTCGTGCCCTCCTGGGCGGCGGCCCAGGCGCCTGCGGCCGGTGTCGCAGTGCCTGCGGCCGGTGTCGCGGCGCCTGCGGACTCGGCCGCGTGCCGGCGGGCTGCCGCTCGGCGGGCGACGAACCGGCCGAGGGTCCACACGCCGATGCCGCTCCACACCAGGTTGAGGATCGCCGAGGGCCAGGCGGAGTGGTACGCGCTGTTGATCATCAGGGTGACCGCCCCGCCGAAGTTGAGCAGCTGGTAGGGCAGGCCGTCCCCGGACATCCTGCCGGACGACACCATCGCGTACGCGAGCAGCAGGACGACGGCGCCCGCGGTGCCGATGATCGTGATGAACGTGGACATCAGGACGGCTCGCCGTCCACGGAAGTGGTCATGCTGCGATGATCCTGCCCATGAAGAGTGAAGAGCAAGTGAAGGATTCTTAATCCACACATAAGATCCGCTGTATGGATATCGACCCGCGGCGGCTGCGGATCCTGCACGAGGTGTCCCGCAGGGGCGGCGTCATGAAGGCCGCCCAGGCGCTGCACCTCACGCCCTCGGCCGTCTCCCAGCAGCTCGCCCAGCTGGAACGGGAGGTCGGCCTCGCGCTGTTCGACCGATCACAGCGCAGGGTCACGCTGACTCCCGCGGGCCGGGTGCTGGCGGCGTACGCCGAACGCATCGAGGAGCAGCTCGCCGAGGCCAGGCATGAGCTCAACCGCTTCGCCGAGAGGCTGTCCGGGCCGGTCACGATCGCGGCGTTCCCCACCGTGATCCGGCATCTGCTCGTCCCCGCCCTGCGCGAGCTGGCCGTACGGCACCCGCGGATCACCCCCGTGATCCACGAGTTGTTCGGGCCGGGCGCGGTGCAGGAGCTACGCCTCGGCGGCGTGGACCTGGTGGTGACGGAACGGGACATGAGCCAGCCCGCCGCGTCCCTGCAGTCGATGTCCCGGCACCGCCTCCACGACGACGAGTACCGCATCGTCGCCCCGCCGTCGTGGGACAGGGTGCCCGCCACGGTCGCCGACCTCGTCGACCTGCCGTGGGTCGCCGGCGTGCCCGACCAGGCGTGCGGGCAGGCGCTCGAACGGCTCGCCCAACTCCACGGGTTCGTCCCGCGCCGCGTGCACCTGATCGCGGAGTTCCCGCCCGTGCTCGGGCTGGTCTCGGCGGGGCACGGCGTGGCGATCGTGCCGTCGCTGGCGCTGCTCGACGTGCCACCGGGCGAGGTGGTCGTCACCGGCATCCGCGGCGTGGGCAGCCGCAGGATCGAGGCGCTGACCAGGGTGAGCCGCACGACGTCGGGGGAGCCCGACCCCATGCAGGCCGTGGTGATCGAGGTGCTGCGCGAGGCGGCCGAGGCGGTGGACCGGCGGGTGGGCGAGCTCAGCCGTGCCCCGCTCGGTCCGCCCGCGTCCTGACCCGCCGCCGGGCGCCGGGCACCTCAGTCGCTCACCTCAGTCGCTCACCTGGGGGCCGGTGATCCGGTCGGCCAGGCGGGCGAGGCGCTCCCGCAGGCCGAGCCGCCGCAGCTCTCCGGCGGCGCTGCTCACCAGGTGCTGCGCCGCGTCGAAACTCAGGACGGCCTCCCCGGCCGGTACGGCGATCGCGTCGTGGGCCAGCGACTCCAGCTCGGGGTCGCCGCCGTCGACGGCGAGAATCGTGGCGCCGCTGCGGCGGGCGTCGTCCACCCGCTCCAGCAGGGGCACGGGCGCCCGTTGCTCGGCGACCACGAAGAGCGTCTCGCCCCTGCCGGTGCCGCGCAGGCGCTCCATCCCGACCCGCAGGTGGGCGGGCGCGCCGGGCGGCGGCGCCCAGCGGACGAGCGTGGGGGAGAGCTGGGCGAGCCCCGACAGCCGGGCCTCGTCCGCGAGATGGGCGGTGACGTGCCACGGCTCGTCCTCGGGGGTGCCGACGACGAGGAGCCCCCCGGCCGACCGGGTGGCCCGCAGGGCCAGGCCGAGCTCCCGGGTGCGTTCGACCCATCCGGTGGAGGCGAGCACTTCGCGCAGCAGGTTCACCGATGCGGCGTCCATGACCGCCATGGTGCCTGACACAAGCGCGTGAAGTCCCGCCAATTGGGTCCTTGACACACCGTTACCGCCGGGTAACGATCAGCCCACGGCGCCGATTTTGGAATGTGATCCAACAGCCGGAAGGCGGCTCTATGAACCTTCGCGTTCGCGCCACCCTGTCCATGATCGGGGCTCTCCTCCTGCTGCCCGCGCTCACCGGCACCGCACGCGCGACCTCCGCCGGGGACGTCGTCGAAGCCGGCCGCACGACCGTGTATCTCGTGCCCGGCAAGCTGCTGGAGGTGCCGGTGAAGGCATGGCATCTCCGCTACCGGTCCACGTCTGCCACCGGGGAGCCGAACGTCGTCTCGGGCACCCTGCTCGTCCCCGACGCCCCGTATCTCCTCGGCAAGCGGCCCATCGCCGGGTACGCCGTCGGGACGCACGGCATGGGCGACCGGTGCGCGCCGTCGGCCGCCATGGCGAACGGCACCGAGGCCGAGCTCGCCATCATGAGCCTGATGCTGCTCAAGGGCTGGGCCGTCGCGGTGACCGACTACGAGGGGCTCGGCATGCCCGGCGACCACACGTACATGGCGGGCCTGTCCCAGGGGCGCGCCGTGCTCGACTCCATCAGGGCGGCGGCGCGGGTGCCGGACGCGAACCTGTCCGCCACGGCCCCCGTCGTGGTCATGGGCTATTCGCAGGGCGGGTCGTCGGCGGCCTGGGCCGCCCAGCTCCAGCCGTCGTACGCGCCCGAGCTGCGGCTCAAGGGCGTCGCGGCGGGCGGCGTCCCCGCCGACCTGCGGGCGGTGGCCGATCACCTGGACGGCACGGGCGACTTCGGGCTCGCCGCGGCCGCCGGCATCGGGCTCGACGCCGCCTACCCGGGGCTGAACCTCGAGAGCTACCTGACCCCCGAGGGCGCGGCCCTGTTCGGGGACGCGCGCGACGACTGCGTGAGCGACCTGCGCGCCAGGTTCGACGGACGGCGCCTGGCGGACTTCACCACCGCCGACGTCATGAACCTGCCGGACTGGCGGGCCCGCCTCGCCGAGAACCGCCTCGGCGCGTCCGCGCCGCGGGTGCCGCTGTTCCTCTACCACGCCAAGGGCGACGAGATCATCCCGTACGAGGTGGGCAGGACCCTGCGCAAGGAGTACTGCGCGCGGGGCGTGAACGTCCTGTGGACCGGCCTGCCGGCCGGCAGCCACGTGCTCGGCGCGGTCGAGGGCGGCCCGCTGGCGGTCGCCTGGCTCGCCACCCGCGTCGCCGGTCTCCCCGCGATCCCGAACTGCTGACGACGACGGGAAGCGACGCGAGCCGGCCGAGCGTGGTGCTCGTCGTCCCCGGCGGCCAAGCCCGACGGCCGCCGGGGACGACGACGCCGGCGCGCAGCCCGGCCGTCGCGATGCCGGCGCCGGCGGGTCCGATCGTGGGCACGGTCATGAGTCGTCAGGGAGACCCTGAGCCGGAGCGTCGAGGATGTCCTGGCCCCTCACGTCACGACCGGGACCTCGCCTGACGAGGCCGGACGCGGGACGCGTGAACGACCGTGTAGGCCGATACCTTCTCAGGCTCGCCCACCGGCCGGCCATCCACCTCCACCCAGGCGTGCGCGGTGAACGGGTGCATCGCGAATCCGGCACGCCAATCGGGGGCGCTTCCCCGGAGGCGGCACAAGATCACGACGGCCACAGAACGCTGGAGGCATCCCTGTCCGGCGCAGCGCGGGCTCAGCGCGCACACCACGTTCCGCGCTTCGCCGGCGTCCGTCGCCGACGCGTGAGCGACGCCTCGGCAAAGGCGCGTCAGCACGGCGGCAAGACGATCTGGGGAAAGCAGGATCAACACCCGTGCGACGGTGATGGCCAGGCGCGCTTGAGCCCGGTACTTGACCGGATAGACCGTTGCCAACGTGATCAGTCCGGAGAGTCGGTGCGAATGAGGCGCGCCTCGACAAGAGCCGCGACCAACTGGTCGATGTCGGCCTTCACCCGCACGCGATCGATGTCATGAGTTTGAGCGATCGACTCGACCACTTCGGTGGCTGTGTCGCCGTCGAGCAGGCGTTTCAGCATCAAGAGTGCGGTGCCGTTGATGCGCCAGTACGCGGCTTTACGTCCGGTCCCGACCAGGACCGCTTGCCCGTCGACTTCCTGGAGCACAATGCCCTTGTTCAATTGGATAGCCACGATATTTCCTTATTTGTCGTGAAGATGGAGACGGGTGATCAATCGACTCCACGCAGCCATCGCTCCGCGGTGACCAACTTCTCAAGTTCAAGTAGCCCGATGTCGGATGCCGCTGGTTCAGCCAGAATCGGCTCGATCAAATCTCGCTGAACGAGGTCGCGCTCCACCAGACGGCTGTCCTTGAACTCGACGAGGAGCTTGTCCCGGCGGGCTCGATGCTCGGCGTAAATATCCGAGGTGAAGTCTCCCCGGCCTCTCTTGTCGTAGAATCCGCTTGGCGCGATTCCATTCATCGTGGCCGCCAGCAATGGCTTGTCGACAGAGTCGCTGATCCGGGCGGATGCCGGAGCGCGGAGCACCGCGCGCACGACGCGGCTGTCGGTGAAGGGCGCGCACCAGCGAATGTCGTACTGGCGGTACACCTCGGAGAACTGCCGGAGTATCTTGCCTTGAAAAGCGACCGACTCCACGGTCTGGTGTGCGAGCGGGTCGCGGCCCAGGGGCTCCGGCATCGACGTGGCCGCATCGGAGAACGCCTGAACGATAAGGTTTCTCGCCTTGGTCGTGATCCAACGGGGGAGAACCACCGGCGGAAACCAGGAGTACGCGTCCTCGGGCCGTGAGGGGACATCGCGCCCGATCGAGGCAGCGACACGCAGAAAATAGCTCTGATAGCTCTCCTGGGATGACGCGCCCCTGAGAAGCGGAACAAGACGCTGCTTCTGCGTGAGTTGGAATCTGCGCATACGCCGTAAGGCTGCCACGGGATTCTCGCGCCACAGAGCCCGGAACAAGCCAGGAACCACGTCGAAGAGCTCGTCGCCACCGAGGCCGGTGAAGTGAATGTGAGCCCCGGTCCGGCAGACCTCGTCCGCCAGGAGGTCGAGGTAGCCGCGGGAGGCGGCCCAGACAAGAGGACCTTCGGCGACGGAGGCCGGACTCGGGTCGGGATCCAGGTCGAACGCCGTGCTCTGTTCGGCCAGCGGCGGGAACTCGTGCAGGGGCAGCCGGAGGTCTCGGGCAACCTCGCGGGCACGGGTCGTCTCGTCATTCCATGGGCTCATGGACGACGTTCTGTAGGTCGTGAATTCCGCGCCCAGGTCCGCGAGCAGGAAACACAGGCTCGTCGAGTCCAGGCCGCCGGACAGGTCCGCACTGACGCGCCTGGCGCCGCTGTGGATCGCTCCGCCGACCACTTCACGCAGGGACGCGCGCACAGCGTCGGCCGATGACGCGAAGTCTTCGCCCGAAGCCGGAGGAGCCCACCATCGAACTGGCCGAGCCGACCCCCGCGCGTCGATCCGCAACCACTCGCCGATGCCCAGCGAGCACAGACCAAGCCACGGTGTCCGCGGAGCGAACGCGTGGATGGGCAGTGCCTTCACCAGGGAGAGTGCAAGCCACGTCTCATCGACCTGGGGCTGTGTCATCTCCCTCAGCACACGCGGGCTGTTCGAGGCGAGCGCGACACCGTGAACGATGCCCCAGAACAGCTGCCTCTGCGTGCTCAACGAGCCTTGCAGACGCTGCTGCCCGTTGGCCGAGACAAGGAGGAAGCTGTGTAGGGTGAGGCTCTTCGCGATGTCGTCGACGCGTGCGCTCGTCGAGAGGTCGTCGACCTCGGCCGCGACGACAGGGTCGCTGTTCGCTCCGGGAACGGCGATCCTCGTCCCGTCCGCCAGGTCCCGGACCGCCCAGTCCGGCAGATCGTCCGTGAGGATCCAGGGCCTTCCCGAAGGATGCCGGACGACCCCCGGCTCGACATCCCAGCCGAGACGGCCGGCGATGCGGTGATCGAGATCTCGGTCCGGTAAAGCCAGAAACTTCACGTGACGTCACCCAACCATTGGAGTTCCAGTTGCGTCGTCGGCGAGTCGGCCAAGCAAATGTGCGGGTGAGGGGAAATGAATCACCTCACCCGCACACCGGACTCACGGTGAGATGAACGTGCGCCCACCGAAGATGTCGCGGTAGTCCCACCAGGGGTAGCCGTTTGTCACTTCACGGAACCCGCCAATCTTCTCCAGGACCGGAGCGACGTAAGCCTGCTTAGCCATGTCTCTCACCTCCTTCCTAATGGAACGGGTACCAATAGATAGGCGCGTCAGCGCCTACTGACCCCCGCAATAGGCGGCAGTTGTTGTTCTCTGCCCCAAGCTTGCGGGCCGTGAGGTCACGCTAACACGCCGGCGGAGGAGCGGCCAGATTCGCGTTGAGATGTCCGATGACGGCCTCGATATTTCTCTGATTTCGACGGACCGGGCCCTCGAAGAATGAGGATGTGTGCGCGAATACCATGCGCTTCACTATCTGTCATCCCCTTTGACTCGGAGCGGAGCGCTTATCGGCATGATGCGACGGCGGTTCTGATAACGGTATGTGTCTTTCTCGATCCGCCTGGCGATGAGAGATCGGTCACATTGTCTGCGGCAGACTCCCTGTGATAGTCCGAAATCGCTCTTCCGCCGGCCTCTTGGCGCCTCATGTCATGCTGGGTCTTCCATGCGATCGGGCCGAAAGATCGAGGTTGTAGACCTCCGAATGTCGCGCGACCGCCCGTGATCTTGTTCTTCCGCTCGGACATTGAATCGTGATTGGATGGTGTGACATGCGACGTGGCGATGGAGCCCGTTCGTCGCTCCGTGCGCTGCTGGGCCTGCTGAGGGGCAATGGCGGACTTCTCGCAGCCGGGATCGTCGTCAGCCTGCTGGGAGCAGCCGCGTCGTTGCTGCTTCCCGTTGTCGTGAACCGCCTGGTGAAGGAGGTCGGCGGCGCCGGCGGGACGTCTCTGATCCCGCATGTTCTGCTGGCCTGCGCACTCCTCCTGACCGTAGGACTTCTCAGCGCGCTACAGCAGTATCTCCTCTACCGCATGGGGGAGGGCATTGTTTTCAACGCCCGGCGGAAGCTGATCCGTTCGTTGCTGCGGCTGCCGATCCGTGAGTTTGACGAGCGCCGAAGCGGCGACTTGGTGTCTCGCGTCTCCAACGACACGACAGTCATTCGCCTGGCATTGACCCAAGGCGTTCTCGCGAGTGCCGGCGGAATCGTCACCATGGTAGGAGCGCTGGCCGCACTGCTGCTGCTCGATGCCTTACTCTTCGGGCTGACGCTGGGCATAGCCGCGGTTTTCGCGATACTCACGACTGGGATGTCGCTGGGCGTCAAGAAGGCGAGCCGCGAACTGCAGGAAAGCGTCGGTCAGCTCACATCGGCGCTGAGCAGGGCGATTGTCGGTATCAGGACGATTCGTGCCGGGAATGTGACCGGTTCCGAAGAGCGGGCCATCATCCGCACCGCAGATGACGCGCGCAAGGCGGGGCTGAAGGTCGCAAGGATCACAGCGCTCCTGGAACCGATGTCGCTTCTGACCATGCAGGCCGCCGTCCTGATGGTGCTGGGAGTCGGCGGCCTCAGGGTCGCGGCCGGTCAACTCGCCATCGGCGACATGGTGTCGTTTCTCATGTACGTTTTCCTGCTGATCGCCCCGCTTGGACAGATCTTTTCCGCCTTGGGGTCCCTCGGCTCCTCGATAGGTGCGATCGATCGCATTCGGGAGATCACCGAGCTGCCGAGCGAGTCCGGCGATCACCGGGTCACGTGCACGTCCAAGGGGCGCGCAGGAGCGGCGAGCGTCACGTTCAGGAACGTCACCTTCGATTATCGGGCCGCGGCCTTGAACGGCTCCTCGCGGCGGGGCGCGCTCTCGGATGTGTCCTTTCATATCGATCCCGGTCAGCGAGTCGCTCTGGTCGGCCCTTCGGGAGCGGGCAAGACCACCGCCCTCAGCTTGATCGTGCGCTTCTACGACGCGACCTCCGGTCAAATCCTCATCGACGGCGTGGACATCGCAGGTCTTCCTCACGAACTCGTGCGTGACCGCGTTGCGTACGTCGAGCAGGACTCGCCCGTATTACCGGGGACGATTCGCGAGAATCTCACGCTCATCGCGCCGAAGGCGACGGACGCCGACTGCTGGAGTGTCCTGGACGCCCTGGAGCTCGGGGAGAGGATTCGGGTCTCGACCACGAGATTGGACACTCCGGTCGGGGAGTTCGGCGCGACCCTGTCGGGTGGAGAGCGTCAACGGCTTGCCGTCGGACGCGCGCTTCTCGCACGGCCCCGGCTCCTCCTCCTCGACGAGTCGACGGCGAATCTCGACGGACGAACCGAGATGCTCGTCCGCCGGGCGATCGCGTCGGCGGCGGACAACTGCACTCTCGTGATCGTGGCTCACCGCCTCGCGACCGTGCGAGACGCTGATTCCATCATCGTCTTGGACGAGGGCCGTGTGTCGGCGCAAGGCAGCCATGACGACCTGATGAAGGAGAGCCCGCTGTACCGGGAGCTCGCGCATAACCAGCTCCTTGTCGACTGAACGCGTGCGCCGGGTCGCTGGTCGCCGCACGTGTTCGATCACAAGAGGCCCAGGCGCGGATTCAACGTGTCGACTGGACGAGGTTGCTCTCGTAGGCCGCGATGACGAGGTGCGCGCGATCTCGTGCCTGGAGCTTGCTCAGCAGGTTGCCGATGTGGGTCTTGACGGTTTTGATCGAGATCGTGAGCCTCGCCGCGATCTCGTCGTTGGAGAGCCCGTGGCCGACCAGGGTGAGGACCTCGGTCTCCCGTTCGGTGAGACCGTCCAGGCTCCCCGGCTTCGCGACTGCCGGCTGGGCGATGTAGGCCTCGATAAGGCGTGTAAGGACTCTCGGGGCGAACAGTGACTCGCCCCGGTGCGTTCGGCGGATCGCGTCGAGGAGTTCGTCCGGGTGGGAATCCTTGAGGAGAAAGCCGCTGGCGCCGGCTTGCAGGGCGGCGCGGACGTACTCGTCGAGCTCGAACATCGTGAGAACGATGACCTTCACCGATTCAGTGCCCGGGTCGGCCATTATGCGGCGGGTGGCTGCGATTCCATCAGTGCCCGGCATTCGGATGTCCATCAGCACGACGTCGGGATGGAGCTCAGCGGTGAACTCGACCACCTCATCGCCTGTGCCCGCCTCGCCGACCACCGTCATGTCATGATTGGCGTTGATCACGACGGCTAGGCTGTGACGCAGCAACGGCTGGTCATCGGCGATGACGACGCGAATCGGGGTCTCGCGGTCACTCATGACGTCCGAGCCTCGGGTATACGGGCGGTGACGCGAAACCCGTTCTCGACGTGCTCGGCTCGAAAGGTCCCGCCGATGGCGGCGACGCGCTCCCTGAGCCCCTCGATCCCATGCCCGGCTCCCGGGTGAGGTGTCCATCCGTCCACAGGGCCTTCGTCCCATACGCTCGTGACGACCCAGTCGCCGTCGCGACGCACGTGCACGTTCGCGCTCGTGGGTCCGGCATGCCGAGCGGTGTTCGTCAGGGCCTCACGCACGATGGAGCAGACCGTGAGTTGTGCCCCGGAGCTGATGTCATCGATCTCGCCGAGCCTGAGAGTGACGGTTGGGCCCGCCCTCTCGGCATCCTCGATGATGGCCGGCAGGTCGTGAAGGGATTCCGCGGGCCGCAGAGGTGCGGTCGTGCCGGTCGAGTCACGCAGCACGTTGAGCATCCGGCGTAGCTCCGTCGTGGTCTGCCGTCCGATGCGCTCGATGTCCGACAGCGCCGCGGAGCTGTCATCCCCCGCGCCGGGATAGCGTGCCGCGCTCGCCCGGACAGTGATCAGGCCAAGGCCGTGGGAGACGATGTCGTGCAACTCGCGAGCGATGCGGAGTCGTTCGGCCTGTGCCGCGCGTTCGCCGGCCCATGCTGTCAGGCGCGCTTCGTACGCGATCCGCTGCCGGCGTGCCTGAAACAGCGCCCACACGGTGACCGTCAACGCCAGCGCGGCGATGACGACCGGGAGGACGACCGCGGCGGTACCTCCGCGGCCGACCGCGAGAAGAGCAAGCAGGAGCACGACGTGGACGGCGATGGCCAGTGGCCAGACTCGCCGACTGCGTTTCGGAAGTGCCTGACCCGGCCCCATCCCCCAAGTCTAAGGACTCGCTTGTGGATGAAGCATCAGTCCTGGGTCCGAGGGGCCCAGGTCCGAGCCGCGAGACGATGTCCGGTCTTCGGCCCGATGACTGGAGGTCATGCTCCGGGTTCACATGTGAACATGATTACGATCGACAGCCTCGTCAAGCGGCGCGGTTCCAAGGAAATTCTGAGCGGCATCAGCTTCCAGGCCCGCCCCGGAAGAGTGACCGGTTTCCTCGGCCCTAATGGAGCGGGCAAGAGCTCCACGCTGCGGATTCTGCTGGGCCTGGATCGAGCGACCTCCGGCACGGCACTCATTGGTTCTGTCCCGTTCGTACAGCTTCGTGATCCGCTTGCCACGGTCGGGGCCATGCTGGACGGCTCCGGCGCGCATCGGGCGCGGACGGGCCGGGCACACCTGCGGTGGGTGGCTCGCTCCGCGGGACTGCCGCGTGCGCGCGTCGACGAGGTGCTTGACATCGTGGGCCTGGCGAACGCCGCATCGAAGCGGGTCGGCAGCTACTCCCTGGGCATGGGGCGTCGCCTCGGGCTGGCGGCGGCGCTGCTCGGAGACCCGGAGATCCTGATCCTGGACGAGCCGGTGAACGGGCTGGACCCGGACGGGATCCGGTGGATCAGGACCTTCCTCCGCGAACACGCCGCGTCCGGCCGTACCGTGCTGCTCTCCAGCCACCTCATGGGGGAGCTCGCGGAAACAGTGGATGACGTCGTGGTCATCAACGAGGGCAAGGTCGTGGCGGATGGCACCCTCGACGAGATCACCGGCTCTTACCGCACTCTCGAGGACGCGTTCTTCGCCCTCACCACGGGTGGTGCGCCATGAGGGCGCTCGCGGCGGAGGCGTCGAAGCTCGCCTCGTTGCCGACGGTGTGGATCGCGATGGCCACCGGGGTGCTCGTGCCGAGCGTGATCGCCGCGATCACCGCGTCGTCGACCCGCGGCGCGATCACCCGCGGCGCCGCGACCATCGCCGGGGCCGACACCGGATATCAGGAACTGGCATTCGGCGTGGTTGGTGCGATCATCCTCGGTGTCGTCGCCATCAGCAGCGAGTACTTCACGGAGAGCGCGGAATCCGGAGGCGGGCGTCAGATCACCACCAGCCTGACCGCCGTTCCCGCCCGCCTCCGGTTCCTGCTCGCGAAAATCTCCGCGGTCGCGATCACCGGCGCGGTACTCGCGATCATCGCGTCAGGGACCACCATGGGCGTCATCCACGTGGTGCTCGGCGAGCACGCCCCGGCAATGGGAGCGGACGACGTTCCGCGGCTGGCCGGTGTCGTCTGCTACTGGGTGTACACCGCGCTCCTCGCCTTCGGGATCACCGTGCTCACCCGCCACGGGGTCATTCCGCTCGCGGTGCTCATCGCGAACACCTCGGTCGTCACCGTCACCTATCTGCTGACCAAGATCACTCCGCTGGCGAATTACCTGCCCGACATGGCCGGGGTCCGCATGTTCATCCGGAGGCTCGCCGACAACACCGTCGAGATCAGCCCGCTCACCGGAGGACTGGTGATGACCGCCTGGGTGGCGGTGCTGCTCGTGATCGCCGCCGTCGCGTTCACGCGGAGGGACGCATGACCGCCCCTACGACGGCGACTCGCACCCGTGGCCGGGAAGCCGCTCAGGCGCTCGCGGCGGAAATGTCGAAACTCGTGTCTCTTCCGGCGACCTGGCTGACGCTCGGAGGCACTCTGGTGGTGAATCTGATCCTCGCGATCGCGTTCACGATCGCCGGCCTCCAGGGTTCCACCGGCACCAAGAGCGCCATCGACATCGGACTGGCTTCGATCAGCTACGCGCAAGCCGGCTTCGTCATCCTCGGCGTCCTGGCAGCCTGCTCCGAGTACACCGGCGGGCAGATCCGCACCACGCTGACCGCGATGCCCCGCCGCGCCCTTCAGTTCACCGCCAAGCACCTCGCGTTGGCGATAGTCGTGTTTCCCGCAGCGGCGATCACCGCTGCGTCCGGAGTCGCGCTCACGGCTGGTGTGCTCGGCGACACCGCTGCGCCGGTGACCTCAGGTCGCGTCGCGGGGGCGCTGAGCGGTGTGACCGCGTATCTCGCGCTCACAGCGTTGATCAGCGCCGCCGTCGGTGCGCTCGTGCGCCGGACTCTTGCGGCAGTCGTCGTCCTGCTGGGGTACTTCTTCATCGTCGGACCGCTCCTGCGTGATCACACCCCTGCGGCGAAGTACCTCCCGGACAGTGCCGGATTCGCCATGTGGTTCCCGGTAGCGGACGACGCGAGTGCGGTGACACCGGCGCAAGGCGCCCTGCTCCTCACGGCTTGGACTGTCGCCCTGATCGTCGTCGTCGTATTCGGGTATCGCCGCTGGGATATGTGAAGCGCAGTCCTCAGAACCACTGGTCAGGTGGCCGGTCGGTGCCGCCGACGAGCGTGATCACGATTCGCGGCTGGAGTGCAAAGGCGCTGGGGATGATCCGGGCACCGCGGAGTTGGGGGAGTCGCCCATCGCGCCCCCCGTGTCAACAGCGTGGTTGACATTGCAAGACAATGGCGGAAATCATGCAGATGTTCTCGGCGGCCTTCATTAGCGGAAAGCGTGCTCAGGGGTGCTGCCGCGTGTCCGCGTTCCTCCTTGCTTCGCACAAATCGCTGCCGAGGAGTGCGGCCGACCAGCTCCATGACGACATGGGTAAGGGAGGTACCGCTCTCTCGCACCCTGAGATTGAGGAGCCGGCCGGGGAAAACCGGCCCTCATGCATCAGAGGCGGAGTCGAGGCCAGAACCGCCTTGGCTCTCTACGGGGTTTCAAAACCAGGGGATGATGCCCAATGGCGATGCCACTTCTCGATCCTGTCCCGAAGAAGGAAGAAGAGCGCGGGACTGCCCGCCGGGGAGTCAGCGACACGAGAAGGCATTCTCAACAGGAGAGGCTGGGGCTCGACGCGTCAGTGCGAGCGGGGAGGCTTGGGCTGCGTCTTCCAGCGGACCTGACATTCGAGTCCTGGCAGAGGATCGGCAATCAGTTATGCGTCATCGCGAACTCCTCCACCTGGTGGCTGGGCGACTGGCTTGTCTACGGTGAGGAGTTCTTCAGTGACCGGTACCGGATGGCTATCGCAGAGACGTCCTTGTCGTACAAGACCCTCCGTAACTATGCATGGGTGGCCCGTAAGTTCCCAATGTCCCGTCGACGGGACACACTGAGCCTCCAGCACCACGCGGAGGTGGCCGCCCTCCCCGAAGACGAGCAGGAGTCGTGGCTCACGCGGGCGGAGAAGGAAGGCTGGCCGCTGAGCAGGCTGCGCAAGGAGATACAAGCAAGCCGTGGCCGCGGCCAGGACGCGGACACGGTGACGGTGACCATCTCCGTCGAGGTCTCGTCGGAGCAGGAGGAGCGATGGAAGGCGGCGGCGCAGGTCGCGTCCGTCCCCTTGCCCGAGTGGATCGCCGCGACACTCGACCGAGCCGCTGTTCGGGACCGCGATACGAGATAGCTCTCGGCAGCCGGCGACGGGTGAACGAGGACGTGGCTCCCGATACCCGTCGCCGGCCGGTCCGATCCTCCGGTGGTTCCAGTCGCGTTCAACCCGGGCTCTGCGCCGTCGCGCTCGGGGAGCCGGAAGTCATGTAGGCGGCAGCCTGGAGCGTGTACATCTCGGCGTACAAACCGTTGTCCGCCATGAGGCTGTCGTGCGTCCCGCGCTCCAGGATGCGCCCATCCTTGAGCACGAAGATCTTGTCGGCGTGCCGGACGTTGGAGAAACGGTGTGAGATGACGATCGCGGTGCGACCGCGCAACAGCTTCCGCAGGTTCTCCAGCAGCGCGTGGTCGGCCTGCGCGTCCAACGCCGACGTCGGCTCGTCCATGATCACCAGGTCCCGGCCCCGGTAGAAGGCGCGGGCGATGGCCAGGCGCTGTCGCTCGCCTCCGGACAGCGCGGTGCCGCCGCCGAACTCGGGGCCGAGCGGGGTCTCGTACCCGCCCGGCAATCTGTCGACGAATTCCCGCGCGCCCGCCTCGTCGACGGCCGTGCGGACGGCCGTCTGCCCGTCCGGCCGCGTCGTGTCCCCAAGTGCCACGTTCTCGGCGACGGAGAAGTGGTAGGTCATGTGGTCCTGGAAGACGGTCGTCACCTGGTCGCGCAACCCCTCACGGGAGAGCTCGGCAGTGTCCGCACCGTTCCAGAGCACGGCGCCCGACGAGGGCTCGTACAGGAAGGCCAGGATCTTCGCCAGTGTGGTCTTGCCCGAGCCGTTCTGGCCGACGAACGCGACTATCTGGCCGGCTCGGATGGTCAGGTCGACGTTGCGCAGCGCCGGCCGGGCGGCTTCGGGATAGACGAAGGTGAGGTCGCGCACGCACAGCTCGCGCAGCGGTCCCGGCTGCGCGCCCTGACGGCTGACCAGGCTCCTTCGCATGAGCTGAGCGTAGAAGGCGTGCTGGTCGTCGAGGAACAGCCCCGCCTCGGACAACTCGGCCAGCGGACCGCCCAGACCGGCCATCGCCGTCGCCAGCCTGCTCAAGCTGAGCACGGTGGTGAGCACCGTCGAGGTGTCCATGGCCCCGACGGCGTAGAACCAGGTGAGCACGGTCACGACCACGCACAGGATCAGGCCGAACGCCAGCACTCCCAGCAACTGCCTGCGCCACTGCCCGCGCAGGGTTTCGCGCAGTTCCGCGTACCGCCTGCGGGTCAGGAGGTCGTATCTCTCGGCGAAGTGCTCCGACAGCCGGAAGGAGCGCACTTCCGCGGCGGCCTGCCGGCCGGTGATCAGCATGCCGACGTACCTGCGCATCCGCTCAAGCGGGGTCATCCTGGTGAAGAAGGCGAATCGGTCGCCGGCGAGCTTGGAGCTGACGACCGCGATCGGGGCCGCGGTGAGCGCCATCACCGGCAGCAGCCATGGCTCCAGCACGATGAGCAGCACGGTGAAAGCGGCTACCTGGAAGGCGGAGGCCAGCAGGCCGTTGACGCCCCTTACCACCTGCCGCGGTTTGCCGTCGGCGGTCTCCTCCGCCCGGCTGATCCGGTCGTGCACGACCGCGTAGTCGAAGTCGGCGAGGTCGAGCTTCGCGATGGCGGCGTGCATGCGGCGGCTGCTGAACTGACGCACCCGGTCCACGAGCAGCTCGTTCAGCGTATGACGCAGGTTGCCGAGAATGAGCGTGACCAGGGTGAGCAGGACCGCTCCCGCAAGCCACGGGATGAGCGTCCTGGTCGCCTGCGCGGGGCCGTCGGAGGACTCGAGGAAGACCCCTACGCTGCCGCGGAACAGCAGCAGCAGACCGACGCCGAGCAGCCCCTCGACGGCAGGCAGGAGGATCACCCCTGTCCAGAACAGCGTCGCGTCCGCCTGCCTGCTCAGCCTGAGGGCGGCCATGACGGTGGCGGCGGTGCCGGAACGGCTCATCGCCTCCTTCATCGCCGGGCCGGCGGTCTCCCCCTGCTCCGCGGGGCTCGCTGGAGAGCCCTTCATCGGCGTTCGTACCCGAGCAGGTCCAGCAGGTGCCCGTGGCGGTGCTCGAAGGCGCGGACGGCGGCCTCGGAGAACGCGGCCCGCCAAGCGCCCGACCGGCCGTCACGGAAGGTGAAGGACGCTCGGTTGAACAGCGACTTCGCCAGCGTCGCCGGATCCGCCTCGGCGCCCAGGAACGCGACGACCCGCTCGACCGCCGCCTCCTGGAGCTCGAGGGTTCCGCCCCCGTCGGGGCCTACCAGTTCCTCGAAGGAGACCCTGCACACGGCCGGATGCGCGGCCAGCCAGCGACTGCTCCGCAGTTCCGAGAGCCCGGGGAACTGCTCGTCCTCCAGGGCGTAGGCGATTTGTTCGTCGAGGTGGGCAAGGGAACGGAGTATGTCGCTGTAGAGGCCGAAGCGGACCAGCTTGCCGATGCCCTGCGGCCGCGTGTCGGTGAGGAAACGCACCATCGACAGAAGGCTGTCGCGCGGGTCGCGGTGCAGGAACAGAATGCGTGGCTCACCGCCCGTGCGCCATTCGTGGATGAACTTGCCGTACACCTGCGCGAGGTCCATCTCGTGCACGAACCAGCAGGTGTTCGCGGGAGTGTCGGAGAAGGTGCCGGTGGCGGTGCGCCACAGGGCTTTCTGGACGAGTTCGCTCCGCATCGTCTCGTGCGGATACCGGGAGGCCAGCGGGACGCCCAATCGGTGGAGCCAGGCCCACATCACCGCGGTCCGGGCCACGTCGACCAGCCGCGCGAAGCGCTCGGGGTCGTCCGCGACCCGCATCCGGAGCAGCTCGTCGTGGTCGTAGACCTGTGAGACGAGGTTCCACGAGGCGTCCTCGTCAAGAGTCACGCGTTCGCCCGGTGACGTCTTCACCTCTCCCTGGAGGCCGTATCCGAGAGCGAGCATCAATTCCTTGACGAGGTGAGTGCCCGCTTTGGGAGGCGACACCACGACGACTCTTGGAGCACGGGCCATGAATTTCCCTCCTCATACCGCCTTACAGCAATACCACGGCCCGCGCCGGACTGAAAGGCACATGGAACTTGGCGCGAAAATGCCGGAGGATACTTCGGCGACCTCGCCCGGTCAACCGCGTCACGTCCTAATAGAAAAACGTTCTCTCCGGAAGCCTGGTCCGGTGAGAGATTGCTCACATTGTCGGGAGTTCCGGTCCGGTGTGATATTCCGAAACGACCGCTTCGGAGAGGAGAAAAGAATGCAGATGACAGATCTGACCAAGGCGTGGAAGGATCCCGCTTTCAGCGCCACCCTCAGCGCCGACCAGCTGTCCGCGCTCCCCGCGAACCCGGCCGGCGACCTCGTCGACATCGCCGACTTCGCCGTCGAGAGCGAGGTCCAGCCGATCATGATGTCCTGGCTCCCGTGCTGGGTCACCTGGAGCAGCGACACGGAGTGCTGCGCCTACTGACGTGGCGTGGCGAGAGGAGGTCGGGCGTCCGCTCCGCGCGGGCGCCCGCACCCCCGTGTCGCTGCCGAGCCGAGTCGTCGAAATACGGGGTCAGAATGGCGCCTGAGCACGCAATCGATTCACTGCTCCAATTCTCGAAGCCCATCGTCGACGCCGCCGCCGCTGATCTCACCGAGAGAGTGAGGGAACGCCTCGGATCGCTCGCGGCCGAGTCGCTTCTCCATCACCTGACAGCGGCGCCGCCCCGCGCCGGGCTCGCCAGGATCGTTCTCAGGATTCTCGTACTGGAACTCAACGTGCAGCGGGTCGAAGGCCTCTTGCGCGGCGCCACGCCCGCCGAGCGCTTCGACTTCTTTTCCGGGCGGTTGTCGGACCCGGACTTCGCGCGGCGAATATGGCGTGACTATCCGCTGATGCTCGCGGAGTGCCGCCGGCTGCTCGCCCACTGGGTGAGTGCGCGCTGTGCGTTCGCCGAGCACCTGGCGGCCGACCTCGAGCTGCTGCGCGGGCTCGGCGTCCACGCGGACCTACGGGAGATCGACGAGATCTCCTTCGACGCCGGCGACAGCCACGAAGGCGGCCGGTCTGTGGTGATCGTCCATCTCGGCCGCGGGCAGAGCGTCGTGTACAAGCCCAGAGCGGTGTCGATGGAGGCGCGGTTCCAGGCGCTGGTGGACTGGGCGAACGCCAAGGGGTTCGAGCCGCGGTTGCGCACCGTGCGCGTCCTCGACCGCGGCGACCACGGATGGCTGGAGCACGTCCGCGGCGGCGAGTGCGACACCTCCGCCGCCGTCGAGCGGTTCTACCGGCGGCAGGGCGGCCATCTGGCTCTGCTTCACGCGCTCCGGGCGCGGGACCTGCACATGGACAACGTCATCGCGGCCGGTGAGCACCCCTTCCTCGTCGATCTCGAATGCCTGTTCACCGGAGAGTTGAACCCCTCGCAGGCCGACTCCGCCGGAGACGAGGCCCTGATGCGCGGCCTGTTCGACTCGACCGTGCTCGCCGTGGGGATGCTGCCCTTCTCCCGGCCGCGGACGGACGCGGCGGGCAGGCAGGCGAGCGGCGACGTCAGCGGGCTCAACGGCGGCGGCGACACGCGGTTGAGCGCGGACGCGCTGCCCCGATGGGTGGACGCGGGCACGGACACGATGCGGCTGGAGCATGCCCGGGCACCCCTCCCCGCGTCGGCGAATCTGCCGCGCCTCGGTGGCGAGGTGCGACGGTTCGACGAGTACCGGGACGTCTTCCTGGCGGGGTTCGAGCGCATGTACGAGCTCATCCGGGCGCACGCCGGCGAGCTGCTCGCCGAAGGCGGCCTCCTGGAGACCTTCCGAGGCGCCCGGGCCCGTCACATCCTCGGGGCGACGCAGACGTACAACGCCTTCCTCTGGGCGAGCTGCCACCCGCACCTCCTGGGTGCGGCCGAGCAACGCGACAAGTACCTCGACCGTGCGCTGTCCCGTCACAGGGGACTCGCGCTGGGGGCGGAGATCTCGGCCAGCGAACGCGCGCAGCTCGCCACCGGCGACATTCCTCTCTTCACTGCGGAGGCGGACGGCACCTGCCTTGTCGGCGGAGACGGACGGGTGATCCCCGGCGCGCTGGTTCGGGACGGGCTGAGCGCCGTGCGTGAGCGGATCGCGGCATTCGGTGACGACGATCTTCGGCGTCAGCGGTGGATGGTGGAGTCCGCCGCGGCCACGGCCGTTGCTGCGGATCTCGACGGCGCACCGGTCTTCCGGGTGCCCAGGGACGACAGGCCGGTGCACCGGCGGTCCGGCTCGAAGGAGGCTCCCGACGCCCTGACTGTCGTCGGTCACGCCGTCGAGATCGGGGACGAGCTGATTCGGTCCGCGCTACGCCACGAGGGGGAGGTCGGCTGGCTCGGCCTGGCCTCGGTGGGCGGAGGAGGGTGGCAACTCCTACCGACCGGGCTGGACCTCTACTCCGGCAACAGCGGCATCGGCCTGTTCCTCGCCTACCTGGCTCGAGTGTCCGGCCAGGACAGGTTTCATGAGCTGGCACGGGACATCTCGTACGGCGTCGTGCGCCGGATGGAACGCGCGATCTCGTTCTGGCGTCGAGAGGGCCGGCAGAACGCACTTCTGGCCCTCGGCATGTCGGGCGGCTTGACGGGCGCCGTCTACTTTCTGACGCACTGGGCGGCCCTCACCGCGGACACCGTTCCACTCGCCCGGTTGATCGACGACATCGCGCCGGGGATGGAGGAGATCTGTGACGCGGACGAGACCCTCGATGTCGTCGGCGGCGCCGCCGGTCACGTCCTCGCTCTCTGCGCGGCCTGGCGGGTCGTCCCGTCCGACGGGCTCGTGGGGCTGATCGGGAAGATGAGCACGCACCTGACCGCACGCGGGGTCCGCACCGGCGACCAGATCAGCTGGCCGGCCGCGCAGTTCGACGGGCTGGCGCTGGGCGGATTCGCGCATGGCGCGTCCGGCATGGCGCTGGCCCTGGCCAGGGCGGCGCGGGTGACCGGCGACGACGCGCACCTCGAGACCGCCAGGGCCGCGCTGCGCTTCGAGAGATCGCTGCACGGCGAAAACGGCGAAGCCTGGCCGGACCTGCGGCCGAACGTTCCCTGGGAGACGATGATCGCCTGGTGTCACGGCGCGCCGGGAGCCGGTCTCGCCCGGCTGGCACTGGCGGAAACGCTCGGCGACGACACGTTCCTGGCCGCCGACATCGAGCTCGCGGCGCGCATGACCGCCGACTATTACGAAGCGGCAAAGGAACATTATCCGGTACGCAATCTATCGCTTTGCCACGGCGAGCTGGGGAACCTGGATTTTCTCTGGTCGGCCGCCCGCAGGGCAGGCGAGGGTGACCTGCTCCGCCTGGCGGAAAACCTCACGACGGCTGTGCTGGCCGCGCAGGGGGATTATGGTTGGATCTGCGGGGTGCCGCGCGGGCTTCGTACTCCCGGTGCAATGCTCGGACTTGCCGGTATAGGGCTCGGCTATCTGCGCATCGCCGATCCCGCCCGGGTGCCCTGCCTTCTCACACTCGACGCTCCGGCCGGTAACCCGTGATATGGCCCGCATCGAGGATACGATCACAGATTCGGCTGGAAACCTATCGCAGAGGGAGGGCGGCGAGTGCGCCTCCGGAACGTCTCCTATCGTTACCGGCGCAAAGGTCCCTGGGTTCTTCGTGGCGTCGACGTCGAGGTGGCGCCGGGCCGGATAACCGAGGTGACCGGAGCGAATGGTGCCGGTAAATCGACGCTGCTGCGGCTCGTCGCAGGACTGGCCCGGCCGTCGGCGGGTCACGTCGAGCACCGGCCGCGAATCGTGGGATATGCGCCCGAGCGTTTTCCCTCCGCCCTTCCCTTCACGGTGCAGGAATATCTTGAGCACGTATGTCGTATCCGCGGGGTGCGCGGGGCCGACCGGCAGGCCGTGATCGGCCATTGGACGGAGAGGCTGCGGTGCCGGCACCTGGCCGCGACCCGAATCCGTGATCTCTCCAAGGGCAGTGCCCAGAAGGTCGGGCTGATCCAGGCGTTCCTGGCCAAGCCGGAACTTCTCGTGCTCGATGAGCCTTTCGCCGGGCTCGACGTGGCGGCCATGAACGCCGTCTCCGCCGCCGTGGGCGAGGTGGCGGCGCACGGCGGCAGCGTCGTCGTGAGCGACCACCAGAACTACCTCGGCGACGTCGACCTGCGACAGCGGTGGGAAGTCGGCGGGGGCACGGTGTCCGTGCTGCCCGCCTCGCCCAAGCCGCGGGAGGAGAAGCAGACCGTGGTCCTGCGCGTGCGGGTGGAGGAACGCAGCGCGGGCGTCGCCGTCGAGCACCTGCGCGAGCTGGGCTATGACGTGGAGATCGGCGGCCCGGCGGAGGTCCGGAAGTGAACGTCGCGGCCCTGAGCTGGTTCTACATCAAGGCATACGGAAACTCCTATCGGTTCATCCAGCCGCTCGTCCCCACGCTGGTGCTGCTGGCGATCCTTTCCGGCGCGCCGCCGGGCACGCCGGGCGCGGCCCAGGCCGCGGTGCTGGAGACGCTGGGGTACCTCAGTGTTTTCATGATTCCGGTGTGGGCGTGGGCGTCTCGCCAGGTCCTCGACACAGAACCGGACACCCATCGGCTCGTGTCGGCCACGATGGTGAGCTCCCGTCCCAGGCTGCTGACCGGGCGTCTGCTGGCCTGCTACGCGGTGAGTCTGGTGCTTTCAGCGATCGCCCTGCTGCCGCCCCTGTGGATGACCGTGCAGTCGGGGGCGGGCATGCGGGCGCTGCTCTCCGGGGCGGTGCTCCTGGTGGTCGAACCGGCTGTCGCTCTCGTCTTCGGCATCCTGACCAGTCGCGCACTGGTCCCGTCCACCGGCGGATCCACCCTGTTGTTCCTGGGAGGGCTCCTCGTGGCCGCGCTCCTGGACGCCCGCACCGGGTTCTGGCCGGGCCCGCCGATCGTGTCGGGGGTCGGTGCGGCCAACGAAGGGCTGGACGCCCTGCTCGCAGCCCTGCCCGGCGTGGCGTCGCGCGCCCTGGCGTGGACGGCCACCGGAATCGCCGTGTACGCGTTTTTGCGGAGGCGCCGCGAGTGACAGTCGTCGCCGGTTCCTGTCCTTCCAGTGGAGAATGAGGTCCCCCATGCGCCAGCCCAGCCGTCGTAGCGTCCTGAAGGCTTCCGTGGTGACGCTCGGAGCGATCGGAGCGGGAATTCCGTTAAGCGGTCCCGCGTTCGCCGCCGACTACAATCCCGCCCCGCAGGACCCGGAATTTCCGGACGTCGAGGGAATGCGCGGGGACCGGCGGGCGAACGAGCTGTGGTACACCTACGAGAATGTCTTCCAGTATCAGGCGACCGCCGAGATAATCGACGCCTACACCGCCATCGGCGCGGTCGCGGGCGGATCGCCCGAGCGGCTCTATCCCCTCTATCAGCAGCACCGCCAGGCGGGCACCTATCCCCACGGATTCATCGCCCAGATGGCTCCGGCCAAGGACGCGCTCGAATATCTCTCTCGCTTACAGCTCGACATCTACGACCGCTTCTACCGGCATGACAGGAATGGATTGACGGCGGCGTTCGTCTGGTTCGGCGAGGGAGTCCTTTTCGATCCGCGCATGCCGTACGGATCGCGTACTCACATGATGAACGTCAAGCCCGGCGAGCCGCCGCAGAACTGGCATGCGTGGCACCCGATCATCAGGGCCACGGTGTTCCTCGGGATCGACGTCATGCGATGGATCGAGCTCAACCGCCTCGTCGGGATCGGCTGGACGATCCAGTCCATCACCAAGCCGCGCGCCGGGGCCGACAATCCCTACCTGGACAAGAAGAGCGTCCACAACGTGGTGAAGACGTGGCGCCACATGCCCCCGGCGAGGATGGACGACATGTTCGACAACTTCCCCTACCCCCCGGGCGTCTCCTGACACCGGCGCCGGGCGTGGGCCCTTCACCCGTCCGCGGGCGGGTGAAGGCCGCGCGGGACTGCGGCTGACAGTTCGCGTCCCCGGCGGGACTCCCCGGGCGGCTCTCGGTGGCGACCTGGCATGATCTGAGCCATGGCTGAGCACACCACCGTAGATCTCCCCGACGTCTCCGCGCTGACCATCGGCATCCTGGGCGGGACCGGCGACCAGGGCAAAGGGCTGGCCCGCCGGTTCTCGCTGGCCGGGCACACCGTGCTGATCGGCTCGCGCAGCGCCGAGCGCGCCCAGGACGCGGCGCGTGAGATCGGCGTACGCGGGGCCGCCAACGCCGAGGTGGCGGCCGAGGCGGACATCGTGATCGTCGCGGTGCCCTGGGAGGGGCACAAGGCCCTGCTGGAGTCCCTGCGCGAGCCGCTCACCGGCAAGATCGTGGTGGACTGCGTCAACCCGCTCGGCTTCGACAAGCAGGGGGCGTACGCGCTGCCCGTGGAGGAGGGGAGCGCGGCGCAGCAGGCGGCGGCGGTGCTGACCGGCAGCCGGGTGGTCGCGGCCTTCCACCACGTGTCGGCGGTGCTGCTGCTCGACCCCTCGGTGGCGGAGATCGACCTCGACGTGCTCGTGCTCGGCGACGACCGCGAGGCCACCGACGTGGTGCGCGCGCTCGCCGGCCGCATCCCCGGCGCGCGCGGCGTCTACGCGGGCCGGCTGCGCAACGCGCACCAGGTCGAGGCGCTGACGGCGAATCTCATCTCGATCAACCGCCGCTACAAGGCCCACGCGGGCATCCGGGTCACCGACGTCTGAGCCTCACACGGCGGTGGCGATGAGCCAGTCGGCCACCACGTCGGGAGCGACGAGCTGGTGCAGGTGCTCGCCGGGGACGCGGGCGACCGGCCAGCCCCGCTCCCCGGCCTCGTGGGCCAGGGCGGCGTACGCGTCCGCGAACCACAGGTAGCCGCCCTTGAGATGGTCCCATCGGGCCGGCACCGGGATGTCCTCCAGGTAGTACGCGAGGGGCAGCCGCGCCTGCTCGGCGACGACCACCTGCCGGACCACCGGGTCGGGCAGGAGGGCGGCGACGTCGTCCTCGGGCCACCAGTCGGTCCAGCGGGGCAGGACGCCCGAGTCGTCGGCGAGGCCGCGCAGGAAGGCGAGGTGCTCCGGCTCGGCCGCGCGGCAGGCGCCCGTGCGGGGCGGCAGGGCGGCGTCGACGAACAGGCAGGCGGCGACCTGCCCGGCGAGGGCCTGCGCGATCAGCGGCACGAACAGCCCGGCGTTGCTGTGCGCCACGACGGCCAGTGGCCCGCGCGGCGCGCTCGCCGCCACCTCGCTCACCACCCTCGGCCAGTACGGCGGCGGGCCCGTCGTCACGTCGGTCAGCGGGGGCACCACGGCGGTGTGCCCGCGCGCCCGCAGGGTCTCGGCGACCGGGGTCCAGGTCGAGGGGCCGACGGAGGGACTGTGCACGAGGAGGAAGCTGACATCCACCTCCTCATCCTCACCCTGCGCGGCGGAGACGGAACCCTCCTCCGCTCGCCGCGTAACCGATCGCCAGTCGACCAATCTGACAAGAGCGGCTTTTCTGGGTCATTCTGGACGGCATGAGCTCCCTGCATCCGGAAACGCGCGTCGTCCACCTGCCCCGGCCCACGCCGGAGGGCAGCAGGCCGATCGCCATGCCGATCTACCAGACCTCGGGGTTCGTGTTCGACGACCCGGCCGTCTTCGCCGACGGCATGGGGCGGCCCGACGGGGCGTACGTGTACGGCCGGCTCTCCAATCCCACCGTCCGTGCGATGGAGGAGGCGGTCGCCGGGCTGGAGGGCGGCGTGGCCGCCGTGGCCACCGGTTCGGGCATGGGCGCGATCAACGCCGTGCTGCTCGGCCTGCTGCGGTCGGGCGACCACGTGATCGCCCAGTCGGCGCTGTACGGCGCCACCGCGCAGGCGCTGAACGGCCTCGCGGAGCGCTTCGGCGTCGAGGTCACCCACGTGCCGCAGGACGACCCCGCCGCCGTACGGGGCGCCGTGCGGCCCACGACGAAGCTGCTGTACCTCGAAACCATCGCCAACCCGATGACGCAGGTGGCCGACCTGCCGGGGATGTGCGCGGCGGCGCGCGAGGCCGGGATCCTCACCGTGGTCGACAACACCTTCGCCTCGCCGATTCTGTGCCGCCCCATCGAGCACGGCGCGGACATCGTGGTGCATTCGGTGACCAAGTACCTGTCCGGGCACACCGACGTCGTCGGCGGGATCGCCGTGTTCGCCTCGGAGGACCTGCATCGCAGGGTGTGGTCGTACGCGGTGGAGCTCGGCGCCACGGCCGACCCGTTCGCCGCGTGGCTGACCCTGCGGGGGATGCAGACGCTGCCACTGCGGATGGAGCGCCACTGCGCCAACGCCCGCGTGCTCGCGACGCGGCTCGCCGGGCACCCGGCCGTGGCCGCCGTCCACTGGCCGGGCCTGCCGTCCCACCCGTCGCACGAGCTGGCCGCCAAGCTCCTGCCCGACTTCGGCGGCGTGTTCTCCTTCGATCTCGCCGGAGGACGTCAGGCAGGTGAGGCGTTCATGCGCAACGTCCGGCTCGCGCTGCTCGCGCCCTCGCTCGGCGGCGTGGAGACGCTGATCCTCCACCCGGCCACGACGTCGCACCGTACGGTGAGCGCCGCGGGCCTGGCCGCCGCGGGCATCGGTGAGGGGACGGTCCGGGTGGCCGTGGGCATCGAGCACGCCGAGGACCTGTGGGCCGACTTCGCCCAGGCGCTCGACGCGATCTGAGGCGCCCTCATGGGAAGGGCGGCCGCGGCGTGTGCCACGGCCGCCCGGCGGGCCTCAGCGGTAGCTGTGCTCGGGCCTGGGGAAGACGCCGGAGACGACCTCGTCGGCGTACGCGCGGATCGCCCGGTCCATCTCTCCGGCCAGGTCGAAGTACTTCTTCACGAACTTCGCGGGCTGCGGGGTCAGGCCCATCAGGTCCTGCCAGACGAGGACCTGCGCGTCGGTGTGGGGCCCGGCCCCGATTCCGATCGTGGGGATGCTCAGCGACGTGGTGACCCGCTGGGCGAGGTCGGCGGGGACGCACTCGAGTACGACGGCGAAGGCGCCCGCGTGCTCCAGCGCCTTGGCGTCGGCCATGAGCTCGTCACCCGCCTGGCCGCGGCCCTGCACCCGGTAGCCGCCGAAGGCGTTGACCGACTGGGGGGTCAGGCCGAGGTGGGCCATGACCGGGATGCCGGCCGACACGAGCATCTCCACCTGCGGGAGGACCCGGTGGCCGCCCTCCAGCTTGACGGCGTGCGCGCCGGCCTCCTTCATGAAGCGGGCCGCGGTCTCCAGGGCCTGCTGGGGTGAGGCCTGGTAGGAGCCGAACGGCAGGTCGGCCACCACCATCGCCCGCGACGAGCCGCGTACGACCGCGGCGGTGAGCGGGATGAGGTCGTCGACCGTGACGGGCAGCGTCGAGTCGTAGCCGTAGACGACCATGGCGGCCGAGTCGCCCACGAGCATCACCGGGATGCCCGCCTCGTCGAACACCTTGGCGGTCATGGCGTCGTACGCCGTCACCATCGGCCACTTCTCGTGGCGCTCCTTGGCGGCCGCGATGTCGCGGACGGTGACCCTGCGCCCCGCGGCGCCGCCATAGAGGGCGGGCGTGGACATGACGGAAACAGAGGACATGGCTACCTCCAGGCCTCGTGGCGCCCCTGTGGCGTCCCCGGACAGTCAGATCATTGCATGTCGACATGGCTTGGAACACCCCGAGTGGGCGGGGTAATCCGCGCATGCGACTGCTGCGGCAAATGGGGCAAATGGGGCGACCCGGCGGTGGGAATGTCGGAGGCGCCCGGCACAATGCCGTGCGGAGGTAAGGAACCACAATGGCTTTTGATCGTTACCGGCGGGTGCTCGCCCTGCCGGGCGTGCGGGCGTTGCTGCTGGTCGGCATGATCGCGAGAATCCCCCTGACCGGCACCGGAATGACGCTGACCCTGCACGTGGTGAACAGCCAGCATCTGGGTTTCCTCCAGGCGGGCCTGGTCGGCACCGCATCCATGGCGGGCGCCGCGGTCGGCTCGCCGCTCGTCGGCCGCTTCGTCGACCGCCGCGGGCTGCGCCCGGTCATGGCCGTGACGACCGTCGTGCAGCTGTGCCTGTGGTGCGCCGCGCCGTCGCTGCCGTACGCCGTGCTGCTGCCGGGGGCGCTGATCGGGGGACTGTTCAGCCAGCCCGTGTTCGGGGCCATCCGGCAGTGCATCGCCGCCATGGTGCCGGTGGACAACCACCAGACCGGCTTCGCCCTCGACTCGATGGGCGTGGAGTTGTCGTACATGGTGGGGCCCGCCCTCGCCGTCGCGAGCGTGACCGCGTTCGGCAGCACCGCGACGATGTACGGCGTGGCCGCCGGTCTGGTGGGCTCGGGAGTGGCGCTGTACCTGCTCAACCCGCCCACACGGTCGGCCGAGGAGAATGCGGGCCACGCGATCGCCGTCCCCCGGCGGCAGTGGCTACGGCCCGGTCTGCTCGCCCTGCTCTTCCTCGTGTCCGGGCTGACCTTCGTGCTCACCACGACGGAGCTGAGCGTCGTGGCGATGCTCAAGGCCGGCGGCGCGACCGCCTGGACGGGGCTGGTCATCGCGCTGTGGTGCGGCTTCTCGCTCGTGGGCGGGTTCGTGTACGGCGCGCTGCCCCGGGGGCTGTCGCCCGCGCTGCTCGCGGGCGGCCTGTGCGCGCTGACCGCGCCGGTGGGCCTGGTCGGCGGAGGCTGGGGCTGGCTGTGCCTGGCGCTGGTGCCGGGCGGGTTGCTGTGCGCCCCGGCGCTGTCGTCCACCGTGGACGCCGTCAACCGGCGCGTCCCGGCGGCGGCGCGGGGGGAGGCGATGGGCCTGCACGGCACCTCGCTGACGATCGGAGGCGCCCTGGCCGGGCCCCTCGCCGGCGGGCTCCTGGACTCCCACGGCCCTGCCTGGGCCTTCGCCGTGGCCGGGGCCGTCGGCCTCGCGCTGGCCCTGCTCGCCGGGCTCGTATGGCGCAAGGCTCCGGCCGCCCCCGTGCCCGCGACCCCTGCCGTGCCCGCGACCTCCGCTGTGCCCACACCCGCGGGGGAGTAGAACCGGCTCTCTGCCGCCGGGTCTCCCCAAGGGCGCCGTACGCACCGGGATGGGGCGCGCCCCGAACCGGGAATAGAACCGGCTCCCGCGCGGATGTACAGGGGGTGCGCGCCGCCGCGCCACCCCGCGATGTCCTGCCTGCGGCCCTGTGCGGCCCTGTGCGTGCGGCCCTGTGCGTGCGGGCCCTGTGCAACCTTGTGCGGCCCTGTGAGGGCCTGCGCGGAACGGGCGCGCGGGCCCGGCCGGAGCCGTCTTCCGCCCGATCGACCAGCGGGTACGGCGGCACCGCGGGGATTATGAAACGAACCCGTTGCGTATCGGAATGCCCGGCGCTACGCTTGCGTTGCGAAACTCGATCGTATCGAAATCATGGGGGATCCGTGGAAGCGAATACCGGTCACCCACGCCGATGGCACATCCTCGGCGTGATGGTGTTCAGCCTGCTGGCAGTCGTCCTCGACAACACCATCCTCAACGTGGCGATCAAGACGATCGCCGATCCCATCCACGGCTTGGGCGCGACGCAGAGCGAGCTCGAATGGGCGATGAACTCCTACACGCTGGTGTTCGCCGGCCTGCTGTTCACCTTCGGGGTGCTGGGCGACCGCTACGGGCGTAAGCGGATGCTCATGACCGGCATGGTCCTGTTCGGGCTGGCCTCCCTCGCCAGCGCCTACGCCCAGGACCCGATGCAGCTCATCGCGGCGAGGGCGCTGATGGGCCTCGGCGGCGCCGCCATCATGCCGGCGACGCTGGCGGTCATCTCGAACGTCTTCCCGATCCACGAGCGGGGCAAGGCCATCGGCATCTGGGCCGGCGGTGTCGGCATCGCCGTGGCGATCGGCCCGATCACGGGGGGTGTGCTGCTCGAGCACTTCTGGTGGGGCTCGGTCTTCCTCGTCAACGTGCCCATCGTGCTCGTCGGCCTCGTGCTGATCGCCACGATCGTGCCCGACTCCAAGGACCCGAACAAGACCGGTCTCGACCCGGTCGGCGTGCTGCTGTCCATCCTCGGCCTGATCAGCCTCGTCTACGGCATCGTCCGGATCAGCGACCTCGGCACCGTCGCCGACGTCTCGGTCATCGTGCCGTCGCTGCTGGGCCTGGCGATCCTCGCCGCGTTCGTCTGGTACGAGAGCCGGATCGACCACCCCGCCTTCGACGTGCGCAACTTCCGCAACGCCGGCTTCTCCACCGCGATCGCCGCCGTCGGCCTCGTGTTCTTCGCGGCCATGGGTGTGATGTTCTTCATGGCCTTCTACTGGCAGATCGTCCGGGGCTACTCGCCGCTGCAGTCGGGTGCGCTCGTGCTGCCGTTCGCGGCCGCTCAGCTGATCTTCGCGCCGCAGAGCGCGCGCATGGTGCAGAAGTACGGCGCGCGGGCCGTCGGCACGGTCGCGATGGTCGTCATCACGCTGGCCCTCGCGGCGTACGCCCTGGTGGAGGTGGACACGCCGATCTGGATCCTGCTGGCCCTCGCCTTCGTCCAGGGCGCGGCGATGGCCAACATCATGCCCCCGGCGACCACGGCCATCATGAACGCGCTGCCGCGTGAGAAGGCCGGTGTGGGCTCCTCGATGAGCAACGTCGTCCGGCAGGTCGGCGGCACGCTGGGCATCGCCATCCTCGGCGCGGTCCTGTCCGCCAGCTACCGCAGCGACATGGAGGGCAAGGTCACCGCCCTGCCGGAGGAGCTCCGCCACGTCGTGACCGAGTCCATCTCCGGCGCGGCCGGCGTCGCCGGCAACCTGGGCGCGCGGGGCGCGAGCCTGCTCGACGCCGCGAACGCCGCGTTCGTCACCGGCGTCCACTGGGCGGCCCTCGGATCGGCCTTCGTCGCCCTCGTCGGCACTCTCGTGGTGGCCCGCTGGATGCCGGGCAAGGCTTCGGTCGGCGCCGCGGTCCCCACGGCTGAGACCGAAAAAGAAGCGGCGGTAGTGTGAACTCGCCATGAAGACGCAGCAGACGGCTGAGGGGGTGGCCCGCCCGGCGGGCCGCCCGCGCAGCGAGAAGGCGGATCGGTCGATCATCGAGGCGACTCTCGAACTGCTCGGTGAGGGCATCGGGGTTTCGGAGCTGTCCATCGAGTCGATCGCCGGCCGCGCCGGTGTCGGGAAGACCACGATCTACCGCCGGTGGTCCAACAAGGAGGACCTGGTGGTGGACGCCCTGGCGACGCTCAAGCCGCCGATCCCGCTGCCGCAGGGCGGAACCGTGCGAGACGACTTGGTGACCTACCTCCGGGTGATCCAGGAGGAGTCCCGCCACCACCGCACCCGCTGCATCATGAACATCGCCATGAGCGACTCCGAGCGGCATCCCCGGCTGGCGGAGCGGTTCCGCGAGCTGACCATGGAGCCGCGCAGGGCGGTCGTGGCGGCCGTCCTGCGCCGTGGCGTGGAGACCGGGGAACTGCGCGCGGACCTCGACGTCGACATGGCGCTGGCGCTGCTCAGCGGGGCCATGATCTGGTACACGAAGTGGTCCCACTCCGGCGACCCCCAGGCCGACATCCCCGAGCGGATCGTCGACGAGGCGCTCAAGGGCTTCCGCCCCCGCCCCGCCACCCCCGAGCCGTAACCGCGTCCCTCACCCTTCGGCGGGCATCCGCCGATGACGACTGGACATGGGGTTGTGTGACCGGTACCGGACGCCTGCCCGGCACCGGTCACAGCGTTCTCCGGCCCGGGCCCGGCGTCGCGGACACCCGCACTAGAGCCGCTCGCGCCAGCGGGTCGTGATGGGCAGGCGGCGGTCGCGGCCGAAGTTCTTCGGCGTGATCTTGGGGCCCGGCGGGTACTGGCGGCGCTTGTACTCGGCTAGGTCCACCAGGCGGATGATCTTGGTGACCAGCTCGGGGTCGTGGCCGGCGGCGACCAGCTCGTCCCGGCCCATGTCCCGCTCGACGTAGTCGCGCAGCAGCCGGTCGAGCACGTCGTACGGCGGGAGGGAGTCGGTGTCGCGCTGGTCGGGCCGCAGCTCCGCGCTCGGCTCCTTGGTGATGGAGTTCTCCGGGATCGGGGGCTGCCCGGGCTGGGCGTTGCGCCACTCCGCGAGCTTCCAGACCACGCTCTTGAGCACGTCCTTGATGGGGGCGAACCCGCCCGCCGAGTCGCCGTACAACGTGGAGTAGCCGGTCGCCAGCTCGCTCTTGTTGCCGGTGGTCAGCACCAGGTGGCCGTGCTCGTTCGACAGGCTCATCAGCAGCATGCCGCGCACGCGGGCCTGCAGGTTCTCGGCCGCCAGGCCGTGCAGCTCGATCTCCTTCTCGAACGCCGAGACGATGTCGGCGATCGGGACGACCTGCGAGTCGACCCCCTGGCGGCGTACCAGCTCCTCCGCGTCGGTGATGGAGTGGT
Organism: Microbispora sp. H10836; assembly: GCF_012999525.1. Classification (NCBI taxonomy): domain Bacteria; kingdom Bacillati; phylum Actinomycetota; class Actinomycetes; order Streptosporangiales; family Streptosporangiaceae; genus Microbispora; species Microbispora sp. H10836. Next base: position 507,496 of record NZ_JABBWU010000001.1, on the reverse strand, counting down.
CCGAGGAGTAGCGCGAGGGCATGAGCACCACATGGACCCGCTCGGGCCCGACGGCGTCGGCGGCGATCGTGGCGACGAGGGCGGAGTCGATGCCGCCGGACAGGCCGAGGATGACCGACCGGAAGCCGTTCTTGCGCACGTAGTCGCGCACGCCGAGCACGAGAGCGCGGTAGATCTCCGCCAGGTCGTCCAGCCGCTCGGCGACGACCGGCGCCTCCGGCTCGTACGGCTCGACGGGCGCGGCCGACAGCAGCACCCGCTCGACCGTGATGACCGTGCCGTCGTGCGCGTCGTGGCGGGACTCGCCGAGCTCGCCCGTGCCCTCCGGGAGCTCCAGGTCGGTGACGAACAGGTCCTCCTCGAACTGCGGCGCGCGGGCGACCAGTTCCCCGGAGGCGTCCACGACGAGAGAGTCGCCGTCGAAGACCAACTCGTCCTGGCCGCCGACCATGTTCACGTACGCGAGCGCGCAGCCCGCCTCGCGGGCCCGCCGCGCGCACAGCTCCAGCCGCACGTCGTCCTTGTTCGTCTCGTACGGCGAGCCGTTGGGGACGACGAGCAGGCCGGCGCCGGCCTCGGCGACCACGGAGACGGGACCGCCGTCCTGCCACAGGTCCTCGCACACGGCCACGGCCACGTCCACGCCGTGCAGGCGGAAGATCGGCAGGCGGTCGCCGCGCACGAAGTAGCGGTACTCGTCGAACACTCCGTAGTTCGGCAGGTGGTGCTTGGCCGACTTCGTCACCACCCGGCCGTCGTGAAGCAGGGCGACCGCGTCGAGCGGGGCGCCCTTGGGCTGGCCGACGCGTGGGGCGAGGTCGGCGCGGTCGAGGTAGCCCACCACGACGGGGATGTCCCCGAGACCCTCGCCGGCCAGGCGCGCGGCCGCCTTCGACAGCGCCGTGATCGACGCCTCCACGAACGAGGACCGGAGCACCAGGTCCTCGGCCGGGTAGCCGGTCAGGAACATCTCGGGGAAGACCACGAGGTGCGCGCCGCGGCCGGCGGCCCTGCGGGTCCACTCGACGAGCATGTCGGCGTTGCCGGAGATGTCACCGACGACCGGATTGGTCTGGGCGAGAGCGATACGCAGTTGAGCCACTCACCCACCCTAAGGTCTCCGATTGCTTGTCGTCAAAGCGACGATAAGGCTCAGGCGCCCGGTGACCCCGGGCTGACCAGCCCTCTTTCGTAGGCCAGGACCACGAGCTGGGCGCGGTCGACCAGGCCCAGGCCGCGCAGCAGCGCCGTGACCTCGTCGGCGACCTCCTGTTCCGGCACGGCCAGCGTCATCGCGATCTGCCGGTTGGTGAAGCCCCGGGCGACGAGCTTGATCAGGTCGATGTCGGAGTCGGACAGGCCCTCAGGCGCCGCCGGGTCGCGCCGCCCGGCGAAGGCCGCGATGAGGTGCGTGGTGACCGCCGGGTCGAGCAGCGCGTCGCCCTCGACGGCGGCCCGGATCGCCGCGATGAGCTGCTCGGGGGCGGAGGTCTTCAGCACGAAGCCGCTCACGCCGGCCCGCAGCGCCGCGTAGAGGTTCTCGTCGGTGCCGAACGTGGTCATCATGATCACCTTCGGCGGCGCCTCCGCCGCGAGGATCCGCCGGGCCGCCGCCAGCCCGTCCAGGCGCGGCATCTGGATGTCCATGAGCACCACGTCGGGCCGTGCCGACTGGACGAGCGAGATCGCCTGCTCGCCGTTCTCCGCCTCCCCGACGAGGTCGAGCCCCGGCTCGCTGTCGAGGATGACCTTGAGACCGGTGCGCACCAGCGCCTGGTCGTCGGCGATCAGCACGCGCAGGGCCGCCGGGCCGGACGGCGCGGGCGCGGAGACCTCCACGACCTGCCCGCCGGCGGCCGGGGCCGGCGCGTCCAGATGCTCGGCCTGGACGAGGATGTCCTGCTCCAGCCGCTGCAGGGTGGGGCCGAGGTCGAGCCCGAGTTCGTCGCGCAGCGCCTCCCTGGCCCGCCGAAGCGCGCCGAGCGCGTCGCCCTGCCGTCCCGCGCGGTAGAGCGCGAGCGCGAGAAGCCGCCAGGCCTCCTCCCGCAACGGGTAGGCCGAGGCGTGCGCCTCCAGGTCGGGGATCATCGGGCCGGTGCGGCCCAGCCGCAGCGCGGCGTCCGCGCGGCGCTCCACGGCGAGCAGGCGAAGCTCGTCCAGCCGCGTGGCCTCCGTCTGCGCCCAGGTGAGCTCCTGGAACCCGGCCAGCGCCGGCCCACGCCACAGGGAGAGGGCCGTCTCCATCCGCTCCAGCGTCGCGGCCGGGCCGTCGTGGTCGCTCTTGACCAGGTGCTCGAAGCGCCAGGAGTCCACGTCCTCGACCTTCGCCCGCAGCGCGTAACCGGGCGGGGCGGAGACCAGGACGCCGGCCTCCTCACGCGGCGCGCGGTGGGGTTCGAGGGCCCGCCGCAGGCGGGAGACGTACCCCTGGATCGTGGACAGCGCCTGGGCGGGCGGCCCGCCCGGCCACAGCTCGTCGATCAGCACGCTCACCGGCACGGCGCGCCCTCCGGCCACGAGCAACCGGGCGAGCACGGCCTGTTGCCGCTGCCCGCCGAGGTCGAGCGTCTCGCCATCGGCAATCGCCTCGAACGGCCCAAGAGCACGAAAAGTCACCATCGCACGGTAAGCGTAAGGGCACTGACCGCCTCGGGCGTGCCGCCCGCCTCTCGGTTGGGTCACGAGGCGGGACGGCCGGGTCATGACCGCCCGTCGCGGAGCCGGCGCCGGTCGCGGCTCGCGGCGCCCGCGGGCCGGTCGTGACGCGGCCCGCGGCCTCGCCGGGGACGGTCCGCCGCGTGCTCCTGTGGACGATGCTCCTATGGATGTCAGGCGACGAGGGGGAACCGGGCCTCGACGACGGTGCCGCCGGTCTCCGGCGCGGTGACCACGCAGCTTCCGCCCAGTTCGGCCGCGCGCTCGCGCATCGAGGACATGCCCACCCCCGCGCGCAGCCGGGCGGGCGGGCCGATGCCGTCGTCGGCGACCCTCACCCGCAGCTCGCCGCCGCCGTCCCCGGCCGCGGTGCGGGTGACGCCCACTCTGACCCGGGAGGCCCGGGCATGGCGGCGCACGTTGTTCAGCGCCTCCTGCACGATGCGGTACGCCGCGACCTCCACGGCGGCCGGCAGCCCGCTGAGGTCGCCCTCCACCCGCACCGAGACGTCCTCGACGCCGTCCGTCCCCTCGGGCAGGGTCTCCTCCGCCAGCGCCCGTACGGCTCCCGCCAGCCCCAGGTCGTCGAGGGCCGGGGGCCGCAGGCCGTACACGAGCTCGCGGATGTCGCCGGCCACCGCGTCCATGCCGGTCCGCAGGTCCCGCAGCAGGTCGTCGGCCGTGGCCGGGGACTTGGCCAGGCTGATCCTGGCCATGTTGAGCGTCATCGCCATGGCCCCGAGCGTCTGGCCGAGCCCGTCGTGCAGGTCGCGGCGCAGCCGCCGGCGCTCCTCCTCGCGGGCGGCGAGGATGCGCTCGCGCGAGCGCTGGAGGTCGGCGGCCATCCGTACGGCGTGGGCGACGTCGGCCACGTAGGGCAGCAGCGTGCCGAGCACCCGCTCGTCGTGGGCGGCGGCGAACCGCCGGGCCCCCGGCGGGCCGAGGAGCAGCCGGCCCACAGGCTCGCCATGCCAGACCAGCGGCACCTCGCGCGGCGACGGCCCCACATGGCCGCTCTCCACGTAGCGGGGCCTGCCGTCGGCGATCTCGACGGCGACCCCGTCGACGGCCAGGCCCTCGCGCACCACCGTCACCACCGACGCCAGCGCGTCGGCGGGGTCGGCCCGCCGCACCTCCTGCGTCAGCCGTTCGGCGAGCAGCGCGGGATCGCCCACCCTGCCGTACAGCGCGCGGTCGGCCACGCGCAGCAGGGCGCGGCGCAGCGGCTGGAAGAACCCGCCCGCGAACAGCGCCGCCGCGAGCCCGGCCACCTGGTGGTACCCGGAGACGACCAGGCTGGAGACCGCCCCCGCGCCGAAGTAGACGGCGCTGATCACGCCCAGGAGCCCGGCGGTGACGAACGTCCGGCTGATCACCGTGTCGATGCCGTACAGCCGGTAGCGCAGCGCCGCGAACAGGATCGAGAACGGGATGAGCGCCGTCCACAGCGTCGCGGGCACCCACCACGACTCGCCCATCAGGTACATCGCGACGTACCCGGCGAAGGCGGTGAGGGGCCAGGCGATCTGCCGCCGCGTCACGGGGTCGGCGCGCCGCAGCCGCAGCACGAGCGAGGCGAACGCGGCGACCACGCAGATCTGGACCGTGTGGCCGAGGACCGTCCACGCCGCCGTGTAGTAGGGGACGAGGGCCTTGACCTCCAGCGGGTTGTGGATCACCGCGGGCCAGGCGTACGCCGCGCGGGAGGGGTCGGGCCGCAGCAGGGCCAGGACGATCTCGGTGACCGTGGCGGCGGTGCCCAGCACGACCACCCAGAGCCAGCGGCGGGAGGGGAGCCGGCCCGTGGGCGAGCAGAGCGGGAGCAGGATCGCCAGCATGAGCCCCGCCGCCGCCCAGCACACGACGGCGATCACGCGGCCCGCGTTGGCCGCCCCCATCTCGCCCTGCCAGGCCCAGTGGAAGGAGAGCGCGGTGAAGGCGACGTTTCCCGAGCCGAGCAGCCCGCCCGCGCAGATCAGCCACGCGAGGCTGAGCCGGGGCCGCTGGGACACCAGGAACGCCCCCGTGACGGGGAACGTGAGCGCGACGCCGAAGTCCGGCGTGAGCGGGGGCTTCGGCTGCCACTGCGCGGGGAGCCCGACCTGGACCAGCACTCCCAGGAGGGTCAGGAGCAGTGCCGTGGCCGCCATCGCCCAGGCCACCGCCCGCGCGGGAAAGGCTGGGGGGTTCTCGTCCATCCTGAAAGGGATTATGTCCTGTCCGGTTCTCCCCCCGCCAGGGAAGCGGACCTACGCCGCCGGTGCGGAGCGGCGGCGGACGGCGCGGCCGATGAGGAGCTGGCCCGCGGCCGCGAGCAGGCCGAGGCCGCCGAGCAGGGGCCACACCAGCCCGGGGGCGGCGGCCAGCAGCCGGGTGCCCACCAGGGGCGCGAGCAGGGCTCCGGCCGACCAGGACAGGCCGTACAGGCCCGAGTAGCGTCCCCGCAGGTGGGGTGGTGCGAGCGTCGCGACGATCGCCCCCGGGATCCCGGCCGTGAGCACCTCGCCGAGCGTCCAGACGGCCACGGTCGCCGCGTGCCCGGCCGCCGACGACACCAGGGAGGTCAGCGCGAACCCCAGCCCGACGAGCGCGAACCCGGCCGCGAGCACCCTGGACGGGTCGAACCGGGCCAGCCACGCGTTCGTGAGCGGCTGGACGACCACGATCAGCAGGCCGTTGACCGCCATCGCCATGCCGTACGCGCTCGTCGGCAGCCCCTGCCCGGTCATGGCGAGCGGCAGCGTGCTGTACGCCTGCAGGTAGACCAGCGCGTACGCCAGGTTGCCCAGCACGAAGACCAGCATGAGCCGGTCGCGCAGCACGTCGGCGAACCGGCCGGGCCGCGCGTCCTCGCGGGCCGGGCGGGTCTCCGGGATCGCCCGCCACACGAGGAGGCCGAAGACCAGGCAGGTGACGGCGTCCACCCAGAACAGCACCGTGAAGCCCGAGCGGGCGAGCCAGCCGCCCGCCACCATGGCGACGGAGAAGCCGAGGTTGATGGCCCAGAACAGCAGCCCGAACGCCCGGGGCCGGTCCTCCGGCGGCACCAGGTCGGCGACGATCGCCTGCGAGGCCGGGCGGTAGGCGTCCACCACGATGCCCAGCACGAGCATGCCCACGACGAGCCCGGGCACGCTGGTGGTGTAGCCGAGCGCGATCATGGTGACGGCCGTGGCGACCATGCCGCCCGTCAGCGTGACCCGGCGCCCGAGGCGGTCGGCCAGCCACCCGGCGACCGGCTGCGAGAGCAGGGACCCCACGCCGAACATGGTCATGACCAGGCCCGCGTTGGCGAGGGAGACGCCGCGCGCCTGGGTGAGGTAGATGCCGATGAACGGCTCCACCATCGTGCCGAGCCGGTTGACGAACGATCCGCCGAACAGCACCCAGAACGGCCGGGGCAGGCCGCCGACCTTCGACTGGATGAAGCCGGTCCTGCTGATCACAGTGGTCACGGGCGTCCACCCTTGGACACCAGGGCCGGGCCGTGCCAATCTTTTAGCCCTGGCTGAAACATAGGGGGAGCGGCCGTGCCGGTGGAGTGGCGTTTCACGCCGGACGACGTGGCGCGGCTGCGCTTCGCGTTCTCCCCGATGTGGGAGCTGGTGGCCAGCCTCCGGGTGCTGCGCGCGCCCGGCCGCCACTCGCTGCACCTGCCGTGGCTGCGGGCCGTACGGCCGCGCCTGCGCGAGGTGGATCTGACCGACCTGTTCGCGCTGGTCCCGGTGAGCGGCTACATGCCCGACTTCCTCACCCCGCCGCCCGACACGCCGTTGCCGGACTTCGCCGCCGAACTGGAGCGGGTGCGCGGCACGCCGCCCGGCACGGCGTACGAGGAGGCGGCCTGGGTGCAGACGCCCGACCCCGCGGCGCTGCGGCGGTTCACCGACGACCCGGCGGAGGGCGTGCGGCGGGTGGCCGACCGGCTGCGGGAGTACTGGACGGTCGCGTTCGAGGAGTTCTGGCCCAGGATCCGCGCGCTGCTGGAGGCCGACGTCATGTGGCGGGCCCGCACGCTGGCGGCCGGGGGAGTGCGGGAGCTGTTCGCCGACCTGCACCCGGCCGTCGCCTGGCACGGCGACCGGCTCGTCACGGCCAAGAGCTGCGCCTACGACGGCGACCTCGGCGGGCACGGTCTCGTCCTCGTGCCGAGCGCCTTCGCCTGGCCGGACGTCTCGGTGATGTACGAGCCGTACCGGCCGATGCTGTGCTACCCGGCGCGCGGTGTCGGGACGCTGTGGTCGGACGGCACGCCCTGCACCCCAGAGGCGCTGGCCGCGCTCATCGGCCGCACCCGGGCGCAGGTGCTCACCGCGCTGGCCGAGCCCGGCTCGACCACCGGGCTCGCCCGGCGGCTCGGCCTCACGCCGGGCGCGGTCAGCCAGCACCTCACCGTGCTGTCCGACGCGGGCCTGGTGGTGCGGCGGCGGCTCGGCCGCGAGGTGCTCTACCGGCGGACCCCGGCCGGCGAGTCGCTCGCCGCGGTCTGCTGATCACCGCAGGTCCGGCAGGGCCGGTACGGCGGGCAGCCGGGCCGTGACCGTCGTCCCGAGGCCGGGTGCCGAGGTGACGGCGCAGGTGCCGCCCAGCTCGGCCGCCCGCTCGGTCATCGAGCTCATCCCCACGCCCGACCTGCGGCCCGGCGGGAGCCCCACGCCGTCGTCGGCCACGGTCACCCGCAGCTCGCCGTTCCGGTGCAGGACCACCCGCACGCGCCGGGCCCGCGCGTGTTTGCGCACGTTCGTCAGCGCCTCCTGCACGATCCGGTAGGCCGCCACCTCCACGGCGGCGGGCAGTCCCGACATGTCCCCGGTCACCTCGACCTCGGCCACCGACTCCGCGCCGGCCGCGAGCCCGGGACGCGCCTCCTCCGCCAGGGCCCGTACGGCTCCCGCCAGCCCGAGGTCGTCAAGGGCGGGGGGACGCAGGCCGTACACGAGCTGGCGGACGTCGGCGGTGACGCCGTTCATGCCTTCCCGCAGGTCCCGCAGCAGGGCGTCGGCCGTGTCCGGGGACCGTTCCAGGGTGTGGCGCGCCATGTTGATCGCCATCGCCATCGAGGCCAGCGTCTGCCCGAGCCCGTCGTGCAGGTCGCGGCGCAGCCGCCGCCGCTCCTCCTCCCGCGCCGTCAGGATGCGCTCGCGGGAGCGCTGCAGCGCGGTGGTGAGCGACATCGTGTGGGCGGCGTCGGCGACGTACGGCGCGAGCACCGCGATCACGCGCTCGTCGTGGGCGGCGGGGAAGCGGCGCCCGCCCGGCGGGCCGATCAGCAGGCGGCCGACCGGCTCGCCGTGCCAGACCAGGGGCATCTCCCGTGCCACCGGCCCGGGCCGGCCGCTCGTCGTGACGCTCCCGTCGATCTCCACCGCGATGCCCGTGACCGACAGGCCTTCGCGCATCACCTCCAGGGCGGCCAGCAGGGCGTGCGCGGGGTCGGCGTGCTGCAGCCGCCGCCGCAGCCCGGCGGCGAGCGCGAGCGGGTCGCCGCCCGTGCCGTACAGCGCGCGGTCGACGAGGCGCTGCAGCACGTTGCGGATGGGGTGGAAGAACGCCCCCGCGAACAGGGCCGCGGCCAGGCCGGCGAACCGGTCGACGCCGGACAGGATCAGGCTGGAGCCCGCCCCGACGAGCACGTAGACGGCGGCCACGACGCCGACCAGGCCCGCGCCGACCAGGGTCCTGCTGATCAGCGTGTCGATGCCGTACAGCCGGTAGCGCAGCACGGCGACCGCGATCGCGGCCGGCACCAGGGGGAGGGTGAGCGAGGCCGTCCACCAGACCGGATAGCCGATCACCCAGGGGACCACCACTCCGGCGATGGCCACGAGCGGCCACAGGATCTGGCGGCGCTCGATCCCGTCCGCCCGGTTGAAGCGGACGACGAGCGAGGAGAACGCCAGCGCCATGCCCACCGCGACGACCGTGTGCAGCACCTGCCGGGTGCCCTGGTAGTACGGCGCGAAGGCCGCCACCTCCAGCGCGTTGTACCCGGTGCGCACGCTCGACGGGGCGAACAGCGAGCACAGCCAGTCGAGGGCGAGGGCGGTGGCGGTCAGGCCCCCCGGCACGCACCACCGCTTGGACAGGATGCGCCCGGTGGGATACAGCAGCGGCAGCAGCACCCCGAGCGCGTACGTCGTGAGGTTCCACACGCCGTCGGCGAAGACCCAGAGCGGGTGGACCAGCGGATGGCCGCCGTGGTGGACGAGCAGGGTCGCCAGGTTGGCGGCGAGGATGTTGGCGGCCGCGCCCAGGCCGCCCAGGCACAGCAGCCAGCCGAGCAGCAGCCGGGGCCGCGAGATCACCAGCAGTGCCCCGAAGATCGGGAACGTGGTGCCCGCCACGTCCTCGGGCGCGAACGGCAGCGGGGTGTAGGGAGAGTCCGGCAACTGGGCGGTCACCCAGATGTCGGCCAGTTCCAGGCAGATCGCCACGCCGGCGATCGCCGACGCGACGGTGGGCCCGAGCGTCCGCACCCGGCCCGGCCAGTCGAGCGCGCGCAGCCGCCGCAGCCGCTCGACGGCGTGCGGGTGCGGGGCGCCGCCCTCGGCACCCGCCTCCGGTGCCCGGCCGGGCGCGGCGGCGCCCCGGGGGCCGGTCACGGTGCCGGGGGATGCGGGCGCCGCCTCGTCCGAGGGGCCCCGCCGGTGTTCCGCGGTGTCGAGCAGCGGTCGTGCCACGGACGGGGGCTCCTTCGGGTTCTGCACCGGCATGCCGGGACGGTAAGGCGCGCGGGTCGACGCCCGATCAACGCCGGATCAACAGCAACGACGACCCGGCCGCGGGTTTGGTTCGGTGTGATCTTCATCACGTCTCTCCCGTGACCGTCCTCGGCGTCGCCGCGGCGCCGCACGGTCCCCCGCCGTGGTGATCGGCAGGACGGCCGGCTCACACCTCCTCGTAACCCCTGTGAAACACTCACAAGGCAGACTGGTAGGCGACCAGACCTGTAACTCCGTGAGGTACGCCTTGGACCGCCAGCAGGAATTCGTCCTCCGCACGCTCGAAGAGCGAGACATCCGGTTCATCCGGCTGTGGTTCACCGACGTGCTCGGCTTCCTGAAGTCGGTGGCCATAGCGCCGGCCGAACTGGAGGGCGCCTTCGCCGAGGGCATCGGCTTCGACGGCTCGGCGATCGAGGGCTTCTCGCGGGTCTACGAGTCGGACATGCTGGCCAAGCCCGACCCGTCGACGTTCCAGATACTGCCGTGGCGCAGCGAGTCGCCGGGCGCCGCCCGCATGTTCTGCGACATCCTGATGCCGGACGGCTCGCCGTCGCACGCCGACCCGCGCTTCGTGCTCAAGCGGACGCTCGCGAAGGCGGCCGACATGGGCTTCACGTTCTACACCCACCCCGAGGTGGAGTTCTTCCTGCTGCGCAACCGGCCGGAGAAGGGCGAGCGGCCCGAGCCCATAGACGAGGGCGGCTACTTCGACCACACGCCGCACAGCGCGGGCCACGACTTCCGCCGCAACGCGATCATGATGCTGGAGTCGATGGGCATCTCGGTGGAGTACAGCCACCACGAGGGCGCGCCGGGCCAGCAGGAGATCGACCTGCGCTACGCCGACGCGCTGACCACGGCCGACAACATCATGACGTTCCGGCTGGTGATGAAGGAGGTGGCGCTGGAGCAGGGCGTGTGGGCCTCGTTCATGCCCAAGCCGTTCACCGACTTCCCCGGGTCCGGCATGCACACCCACATGTCGCTGTTCGAGGGCGACCGCAACGCCTTCTACGAGCCCGGCGCCGACTACCAGCTCTCCAAGATCGGCCGGTCGTTCATCGGCGGCCTGCTCAGGCACGCCGCGGAGATCACCTCGGTCTGCAACCAGTGGGTCAACTCCTACAAGCGGCTGTGGGGCGGCGCGGAGGCCATCGCCGGCGCCGGCGGCGAGGCCCCCTCGTACATCTGCTGGGGGCACAACAACCGCTCCGCGCTCGTGCGCGTGCCCATGTACAAGCCGCACAAGGGCGGTTCCACCCGCATCGAGTTCCGGTCGGTCGACTCCTCCTGCAACCCGTACCTCGCCTTCGCCGTCATCCTGGCCGCCGGGCTCAAGGGCATCGAGGAGGGGTACGAGATGCCGCCGGGCGCCGAGGACGACGTGTGGGCGCTGACCAGCGCGGAGCGGCGGGCGCTCGGCATCCAGCCGCTGCCCCAGTCGCTGGACGAGGCGATCACGGCCATGGAGCGCAGCGAGCTGGTCGCCGAGACGCTGGGCGAGCACGTCTTCGACTACTTCCTGCGCAACAAGCGCGCGGAGTGGCAGGACTACCGCCGCCAGGTGACCGAGTACGAGCTCGGCCGCTACCTGCCCGTGCTGTGACGGAGGTCATCCGTCACCGCGGCGTTACAGGCTGCAAATCTTCCTGACACTCGCGCCTGTTTAGCTGGTCCCTCTACCGGAACAGTAAAATCGGCTCACTTGTTACGACTGTTACGGTGAGCCGTATCAAGGCGTGACTCAGGGAGGGCGTGGCCATATGACGGCGGCTGCGGGGCTGCAGACCGGTCTGACCGTACCGAAGCGTTTCCGGGGACCCGAGGGCACCGCCAACGGCGGATGGATCGCGGGCACCCTCGCCGGCACGCTGACCGGGGGCGGTCACGACTGTCCGGTGGAGGTCACCCTCCGCAGACCGGTCCCGCTGGAGACCGCTCTGCCGGTGGAACACGTCGGCAACGCCGTCGTCCTCAGCGAGGACGGCGGCCATCTCGTCGAGGCGATCCCCGTCGCCGAGACGCTGGCGCCGCCGCCGTTCGTGCGGTTCACCGACGCGGCCCGCGCGGAGGCGGGTTTCCCGGGCAGGAACGGCCACGCCATCGCGGGCTGCTTCGCCTGCGGGCTGCGCGAGCCGGGCGACGGGCTGCGGATCTTCCCTGGCCCCGTGCAGGACCCGGCCGAGGGCGCGGTGGAGGACCCGGCGGAGGGCGCCGAGCTCGTGGCCGCCGGCTGGCGGGTGCCGTTCAACGTGACCGACGAGCAGGGTGTGGTGCCCGACTCGATCGTCTGGGCGGCGCTCGACTGCGCCACCGGATGGGCCCACTACCGCAGCTTCCCGGACCGGAAGCCGATCCAGCCCCCGCTGCTCGGGCGGCTGACCGGGCAGGTCTTCCGCCGGGTGTACCCGATGGGCAGGTATTCGGTCGTGGCCCGGGCCGAGGGCCGCGACGGCCGCAAGCTGTTCGGCACGAGCGCGGTCTACGAGGTGGACGGCACGCTCGTCGCCGCGGCCAGGGCCATCTGGATCCTGCCCCGCCAGTGATCCCGCTCAGTGAGCCCGCGGACAGGGCGGCCGCGGTTGACCCGCGGCCGCCCGCCCGGCGGAGGCCTCATCCGGTGAGGCGGGCGGCCACGACCGCGGCGCAGCGGGGGTCGAACAGGATCGTGTAGTGGTTGCAGTCCGGCACGACCTCGTCGCGCAGACCGGGCAGTTCCGCCGCCCACCGCGCGGTCAGGTCGTCCGGGAGCATGCCGACGTCCTGGTTCAGCAGCCCCCTCGGCGCGCGGAGCAGGAGCGGCGCCGGCTCGACGGCCTTCAGGGCCGTCACGATCGCCTCGTGCTCGGTGAGCAGCCAGCGGCCGTCCTGCCGTACGGCGTCCTCGCGGGCGCGTGAGCGGACGGCGCCGTCCGGCCCGGTGGCGTCGTAGCGGACGTACTCCTCGACGAGCGGGGACCAGTCCCGGGCGAGCGCGGGATGGGCGCGGAAGAAGTCGAGGTAGGCCTCCACGCTCGGATAGGTCTGCGAGAGCCGGGCGATGGCCGGGCCGAGCGTGGCCCGCAGCACCTCGTCGGGGTCGGCGCCGTCCGGCAGCGGCAGCGGCAGGCCGCCGTCCACGAGCACCACCCGGGCGTAGCGCCGCCGTGCGCCGTGCAGGGCCGCGACGTAGGCGCCCATCGAGTGGCCGGTGAGGACGCTCGTGCCGTCCGCGCCGACGTGTTCCGCCACCCGCTCCAGGTCCTCGGCGTGCCGGTCCAGGCCGTACGGGCCGGGCAGGCCGGCGCTGTGGCCGCGCCCGCGCAGGTCCACGGCGACCAGCGACCAGCCGGGCGGCAGCGCCTCGGCCACACCCCGCCACGACATGAGGGAGGCGGTGATGCCGTGCGCCGCGATGATCAGGCGGGGACCGCCGCCGAACCGGGCGATCCGCAGCCGTCCGCCGGGGACGGCGGCCTCGTCGATGTTCATGGTGGGGACTGTACGGTACGACCCTCTCAGGTATCGCCTGTCCCGATATGTGTCTTTAAGCTCTGCCCCATGGGTGAACGTCTGATCGTCATCGAGCACGAGGCCGACGCCGGTCTGGGCTTTTTCGCCGGATGGCTGGAGGCCGCGGGGGTCGAGGCCGAGGTCGTCCGGCCCTACAAGGGAGAGCCGGTGCCCGGCCGTGCCCCCGCCGGGCTGCTGGTTCTCGGCGGCGCCGCGGCGGCCTGGGACGACGAGGGGTACGGCTGGCTGCCGGCCACCAGGGACCTGCTCGCGCGCGCCGTGGACGAGGGCGTGCCGACGCTCGGCGTCTGCCTCGGCGCCCAGCTCATGACGATGGCCTGCGGCGGCACCGTCGAGCGCGGCGCCGCGGGCCTGGAGATCGGGCTGGGGGAGATCGAGCCGCTGCCCGGGGCCGCCGCCGACCCGCTGCTGTCCGCACTGCCCGCGCCTCCGGACGGCCGGGTCAGGGCCGTCCAGTACCACTACGACGCCATGACCGCCCTGCCCGAGGGCGCCGTACGGCTGGCCACCGGCACGATGTACGCCAACCAGGCGTACCGGCTCGGCGACCGCGCCTGGGCCGTGCAGTTCCATCCCGAGGCCACGCCCGAGATCTTCGCCTCCTGGACCGTCGGCGGCGACCTGCCGCCGGAGCGGGCCGTAGAGCTGAACGCGCAGGTCGAGGCGGCCGAGGACGAGCTGAGGCGCACCTGGAGGCCGCTCGCCGAGGCGTTCGCGGCCCTGCTCGCCCGGTCCTGACCCTCCCTGCCGTCGCCGCACGGGTGCGCGGCCAAAACGCGTGATGGGCCGATTACGCAGAGAAACCGCTAAGGACGCGCACAACCCTGAGGGTTAGCGTGTGCGCTGAGCCCGGCAGGCGCCGGGCCACGACAGCCAAGGTCGGCTCCCCGGAGGGACCGATCTCTGCGAGGAGGCTTCCATCCCATGTGTACCGTTACTGGGAAGGTTTGTCTCGGGGGGCCGACGTGATCGACGTCGGGGTGGAGGAAGGAACGGTGAACGCCGCGCCTCGGATACAGACGACGGCAGGGCGCCTGGCCGCGCTCGGATTCGCCGACGGCGCGCGGGCCGAGAGGCTGCTCGACGAGCTCGGCCCCGAGGCGGTCGGCGACTTCGCGCTGCTCGACGACCTCGTCCGGGCCGCCGACCCGGATCTGGCGCTCACCACGCTGAGCCGCCTGGTCGAGCGGGACCCGAGCGTGCTCGGGGCGTTCCGCGCGGACCCGGACCTGCGCCGCAGGCTGCTCGGCGTGTTCGGGCTCAGCGCGGCGCTCGGCGAGCACGTCGTACGGCACCCGGAGTGCCTGCCCGCGACGCGGTGGACCCAGTGGCCCGCGACCGGCGAGCTGCGTGAGGAGATGCTGCTCGCGGTCGGCGCGGACCCGGACGACGCCGAGCCGGTGGCCGCGGGCGTGACCGGGGGGACCACGGCCACCGAGCCGGGCCCGGCGATGGACGCGCTGCGCGTCGCCTACCGCGGCCGCCTGCTGCACCTGGCCACGCGGGACGTGACCGGCGAGTGCACGCTCGCCGAGGTCGCCGCCGCACTGGCCGACCTCGCCTCGGCCGCGCTGGAGGCCGCGCTCGCCGTCGCCAGGGCCGAGGTGGCCGACGCGGGCGACGTACGCCTGGCCGTCATCGGCATGGGCAAGTGCGGCGCCCGCGAGCTGAACTACATCTCCGACGTCGACGTCGTCTTCGTGGCCGAGCCCAAGGAGGGCGTGGACGAGACCAAGGCGCTGCAGACCGCCACGCGCCTGGCGCAGGGCATGATGCGGGCCTGCTCGGCGAGCACCCCCGAGGGCGCGCTGTGGGAGGTGGACGCCAACCTGCGCCCCGAGGGCAAGATGGGCCCGCTCGTACGCAGCATGGAGAGCCACCTGACCTACTACCGGCGGTGGGCCAAGACGTGGGAGTTCCAGGCGCTGCTCAAGGCGCGCCCCGTCGCCGGCGACCTGGAGCTCGGCCAGCAGTACGTCGCCGCGGTCAACGAGCTGGTGTGGCAGGCCGCGGCCCGGCCCAAGTTCGTCGAGGACGTGCAGTCCATGCGCCGCCGCGTGGAGGCGCACGTGCCCGCGGGCGAGGCCGACCGGCAGATCAAGCTCGGGCCGGGCGGGCTGCGGGACATCGAGTTCGCCGTCCAGCTCCTCCAGCTCGTGCACGGCCGGTCCGACCCGCTGCTGCGCCGCCGGGCCACGCTGTCGGCCCTCGCCGCGCTCTCCAGAGGCGGCTACGTCGGCCGCGACGACGCCAAGTCGCTCGCCGAGGCCTACACCTTCCTGCGCCAGGTCGAGCACATGCTCCAGCTCCACCGGCTGCGCCGCACCCACGTGGTGCCGTCGGACACCGCCGACCTGCGGCGGCTCGGCCGGGGGCTGGGCATGACGACCGACCCGGTGGGGGAGTTCACCACCACCTGGCGGCGGCACGCGCTGGAGGTGCGGCGGCTCCACGAGAAGCTGTTCTACCGGCCGCTGCTGCAGGCCGTCGCCCGGCTGCCGGAGACCGAGGCCCGCCTGTCCACGGCCGCGGCCACCGCGCGGCTGGAGGCGCTCGGATACGCCGACCCCGAGGGCGCGCTGCGCCACATCGCCGCGCTCACCAGCGGCGTCTCCCGCCGGGCGGCCATCCAGCGGACGCTGCTGCCGGTCATGCTCGGCTGGTTCGCCGACGCCCCAGACCCCGACGCCGGCCTGCTGGGCTTCCGTCAGGTGAGCGAGAAACTCGGCACCACGCCGTGGTACCTGCGCCTGCTGCGCGACGAGACCGCCGTGGCCGAGCGGCTCGCCCACCTGCTCGGCACCAGCCGCTACGTCACCGGGCTGCTGCTGCACGCGCCCGAGGCCGTCGCGATGCTGGGCTCGCCCGCCGAGCTGGCCGTACGGCCTGCCGCGACGCTCGCCGCGGAGGCCGCGGCCGCGGTGGGCCGCCACGCGGGGAGCGCCGAGAACGCCGTCGCCGCCGTCCGGGCCCTGCGCCGCAGGGAACTGCTCCGCACGGCCTGCGCCGACCTGTCCGGGCTCATCGACATCGAGGAGGTCGGCCAGGCGCTCTCGTCGCTCAACGACGTCACGATCCAGGCGGCGCTGGACACGGCGATCAACAAGGTCACGCTGGAGCGGCGGGCCGCGTTCCCGACCCGGATCGCGGTGATCGCCATGGGCCGCCTGGGCGGCCTGGAGAGCTCCTACGCCAGCGACGCCGACGTCATGTTCGTGCACGCGCCGCTGCCGGGGGTGGCCGAGCGGGACGCGACCGACGCCGCGCACGCGGTCGCCGAGGAGACGCGCAGACTGCTCGCGCTGCCCGCCCCCGACCCGCCGCTGCAGATCGACGCGAGCCTGCGGCCGGAGGGACGGCAGGGGCCGCTCGTGCGGACGATCGCCTCCTACCGGGCCTACTACGACCGCTGGGCCTCGCACTGGGAGGCCCAGGCGCTGCTGCGAGCCCGGTTCTGCGCGGGCGACGCCGAGCTCGGCCACGAGTTCGTCGTGCTCGTCGATCCGCTGCGCTACCCGGCCGAGGGCATCTCCGCCGACGCCGTACGCGAGATCCGCAAGCTCAAGGCGCGGATGGAGGCCGAGCGGCTGCCGCGCGGGGCCGATCCGGCCCTGCACACCAAGCTCGGCAGGGGCGGGCTGAGCGACGTGGAGTGGGTGGCCCAGCTGATCCAGCTGCGGCACGCGGGAGCCGTACCGGCGCTGCGCACCACCCGCACCCTGGACGCGCTGCGCGCGGCGGCGGGCGAGGGCCTGCTCGACCCGGCCGACGAGGCGGTGCTGGCGGAGGCCTGGCTGTTCGCCTCGCGCATCCGCGACGCCCTCATGCTGGTGCGCGGCCGGGCGGCCGACAGCATCCCCACCCCGGTCAAGGAGCGCGTGCTGCTCGCGCGGGCCCTCGGCTATCCCCCGGAGGGCACCGAGGACTTCATCGAGGACTACCGGCGCGCCACCCGGCGGGCCAGGACCGTGGTCGAGCGCGTCTTCTACGAGGGCTGAGCGGGGCCCTGGGCCGGGTCAGAGCTTCCGGCCCACGGCCCCGTACCCGCCGTGTACGCGGTCGGCAAGCAAGGGGACCTCGTCCGGCTCCGCGGGAGTGGGCGTCTCGTCGGCCATTGCCGTACTCCAGAGGGACGTGGTTGTACCTGACCTTATCCATTTGCGTGATCACGCCTGGGCCGTTCGATCGAGACCGAGGGTCGCGGAAAGCATTGCCCGTGCAGAGGGCGACGCTGTATCAACGGTACGGGTGATCTCTTTGATCTCGTATTACGCCGATTTGGCCATCGGACTGGTCCTGGCCTTCCTGTTGCTGTCGCTTCTCGTCAGCGGCATCAACGAGGGCATCGTCAGGCTGCTCGGAATCCGCAGCAAGTTCCTGTGGGCGTACCTGCGCGACACCCTCGACGGCGCGGAGACGGCGGACGGGACCTCCCGGCTCGACCGCGTCCTCGACGTCCTGAAGAGGTTCGGGCGCAGGGCGAGGCCGCCGCTGACGCAGGCGGCCTCGCCGGAGGAGGGCCGCTCGCGCCTGCCCGCCAGTGTGATGGGGGTGTTCGCGCGGCTGCCGTTCGGCCGGGACCCGCGGCCCGCCTTCAGCCGCCAGCCGCCGCCCGTGGAGAGCCCGCCGCTCGCCGCCGCCGCCGGCTCCGTGGCCGCCGAGCAGATGGCGGCGGCCGGGACGGCGGCTGACCCGGCTCCGGCGGACGCGCGGGTGGACCCCGCGCACCCGGCGGAACAGGCCGACCCCGTGGAGACCGCCGTCCTCGCCGCGGACGCCTCGGCCGTGCTGCCGCCCGGCCAGGGCAAGTCGATGGCCGAGTTGCTCCACGAGCGCCTGCAGGAGATCGACCACGCCAAGCGCGGCCGGACGAGCATCGCCGACATCCCGCCCGCGCGCTTCGCCGTCGCCGTCCTGGAGATCGCCACCGAACACGGCGGCGTGGAGACCCTCATGCGGGACCTCGACGCGCTCAAGAGCCCCTTCTCCCGGCCGCTCAAGGCCGTGTGGGACAGGGCGAGCCACGACCTGGAGGCGTTCCGGCGGGGCGTGGAGGACTGGTTCGACGGCGAGATGGAGCGGCTCAGCCTGCTCTACCGGCGCTACGTCCGCTGGGTCCTCGTCGCGCTCGGCCTCGTCGTGACGCTGGTGTTCAGCATGGACTCGCTGGAGTACGGCAAGAGCCTGCTGCGCGACAACGCCTACCGCAGCGCGGTGACCGCGTTCGGCCAGTCCGGCCCCCAGGCTCTGGAACCCCTGCGCGAGCAGTGCGAGCCGGGCCGGGACCCCTATGCGTGCGTCACCGACGTGCTGAGCACCCCGGCGTTCGTGAAGATCTTCACGCACGCCCCGGTGAGCGTCACGATGGACGCCTCCGGTGGCCCGGCCTGGGCCTGGCGCGGCGGGGACTGGTGGGGGCGTCTGACGTCGCCGGGCCACTGGCCGGGATTCCTCGTCACCCTGCTGGCCCTGCTGTTCGGCGCGCCGTTCTGGTGGGACATCCTGCGCCGCGTGAGCGGCCTTCGCGCCAGGACCTCCGGCTCGACCCCCTCCTGACGGGCGGCGGCACGGCACCTGGTCCGTCTCGGGCCACCGTCATGTATACGCCGTAGATCTAATGCGTATACAGTGTTAACCATGATCGAGGGGGACACGGCCGCACGCATCGCGGCGACCGCGCGGGAGATCCTCGTCGCGGAGGGAGCCGAGGCGGTCACCATGCGGCGGGTGGCGGAGGCGGTCGGCGTGACGCCGATGGCCATCTACCGGCACTTTCCCGGCAGGGACGCCCTGCTGGGGGCCGTCGCGGAGGCCTCGTTCCGCGAAATGGCGGGGTACTGGGGCAGGCGCGGCGCCGACGGGGGCTGGGAGGCCCGGATGAACGGCCTGCTCGACGACTTCCTCGACTTCGCGCTGAGCAGGCCCCATCTGTACACGTTCCTGATAACCGACCGGAGGGAGGAGGCGCGCCGATTCCCCGAGGACTTCCGCGGCGGCGGCGCGGTGCCGTTCAGCCACGTGGTCGAGGGGATCGAGCAGGGCATGCGGGAGGGACGCCTGCGGCCCGACGACCCCCTCGAGGTCGCCATGGGCGTGATCGCGCTGGTCCAGGGCCTCGTCCAGCTCTACCTGGGCAACCGGATCGGCATGCCGGAGCAGGAGTTCCGCTCGCTGTGCGAGCGGTCCGCGTGGAGGATGATCAATGGGCTTACCCGCTGAACCACGTACGGCGGCCTCGCGGGCCGCAGGGGGCACGGATCGCGCGCGGCGCGCTGTGGCCGTGGCCGCCGTCCTCGTGTGCTCGGCCTCGTCGTTCTCGATCGGCACGGGGCTGTCCCCGGTGCCCGCCGTGGCCTGGCTCGCCCCGTTGACGGTTCTCCTGCTGGCCCCGCGGGTCACCGCCGGGTGGAGCGCCGCCGTCGCCTTCGCGGCGTACCTCGCCGGGACGGCCGGCAACTGGGACTACCTCCTGCGGCCCCGCCCGTCCCTCGCGATCCCGCTGCCGGCCGCGCTGTCGATCATCGTCGGCGGGTCGGCGCTCTTCGCCCTGACCACGCTCCTGTTCCGCGCGCTCGTCGTCCGCGGCCTCGTGACGCTCGCCGCGTTCGCCGCCCCCGCGGCCTGGGTGAGCGGCCTCTACCTGGCCTCGCTCGCCAGTCCCTCCGGTGTCCTGGGGCCGCTCGCGACCTCCCAGGCCGACGTCACCACGGTGGTCCAGATCGCCTCCGTCACGGGTGCCTGGGGGGTGGAGTACCTCGTCCTGTTCGCGTCCTCGGCGCTCGCGGCGCTGTTCGCGCCCGGCTGGACGCCCTCCGCCGTGGCGCTGTTCGCGCCTCGTGTCCCGTGGGCCGTACGGCTGCGCGCCGGGGCCGCCGCGGCCGGGGTGCTCGCGCTCGCTCTCGGGTACGGCGTGCTCCGGCTGCAGGGCGCGCCCGGCACGGGAAGCCCGCAGGACGTCGCCGTGGTCGCCAGGGCCGGGGGCCACTGGGGCGTCGACGTCTCGACCCGCGAGGGCGAGTCGCTGGTCAGGGCATACGCGGATCGGATCGCCGCGCTGCCTGCCGGGGTGCGGCTCGTGGTGCTGCCCGAGGCCGCGTTCGCCGCGGACGACGCCTCCCTGGCGTCGCTCGTGGGCCCGATGGCGCGCGTCGCCCGTTCGAAAGGCACGGCCATCGTGGCCGGGCTGCTCCACACCACGGCCGAGGGGAGGTACAACTCGGCCCTGGCGATACCGGCGGACGGCGGCGCGCCGGTGGAGTACCACAAGTGGAACGTCGGGCCGGGCGAGGCCCTGCGGCCCGGCCACGACCTGGTCTTCCTCCCCGGCGGCTTCCGCGCCGCCCTGGAGGTCTGTGCGGACGTGAACGTCCCCGCGCCCACCCGTGACTACGCGGCGGCGGGGGCCGCCCTGCTGGCGGTGCCGGCGTCGGACGAGGACGTCGACGGGTGGCAGCACAGCCGCACCGCCTTGCTGCGCGGGGTGGAGCACGGGCTGGCCACGGCGTGGTCGGGGCAGCGCGGCACGCTGATGATCGCCGACGGCCGTGGGCGGGTGCTGGCCGAGGACGTGACCGCCCGCCGTCGCGACTTCGCCGTCGCGTCCGCCCGGGTGGCGCCGGGGCCGGGCGCCACGCTCTACACCCGGCTCGGGGACGCGTTCGCCTGGCTCTGCCTCGTCATCGTGCTGACCGGCCTGGTCCTTGTCCGCCGTACCCGGGCGCCGCGGCCCGGCCGTGCGGCGGCGGCGGTCGGGATGCCCGGGCGCCGGGAGGCGGCCCGGCCCGCGCCGAACGGCGCGATGGAGTAGCCGCCGGACCGGGAGGAGACGGCCCGCTCGGTGGGCAGACTCCGGCTCCGGTGACGCCGCGGTCGGCACGGACCGAGGCGTCACCGGCGGCACCGCCCGCGTCAGGGCTCGAGGTCGGTCACTCCCCGGCCGCTCGCCATGTCGAGCGGCACGGAAACCTGGTCGTGCGCGATCAACCAGTCGCCGTCGGTCTTCCGGAAGCAGAAAGTGCCCCGGACCCACATGCCGCTCGTCGCCGTCCCGTTCCTCAGCGTGCCGCTGAGCCGGCCGAAGCAGTGACCGAACGCCACGTCATCGCCCACGGTGAGGGTCAGGTCGCGAACCTCGTAATCCACCTCCCGGAAGAACGCGAACACGTTCGCCCAGTTCTTCAGCTTCGCGTCTATCCCCACGTGCTGCAGTGGCGGCTCGACGTCGAAGGACACGACGTCCGTCGCGTAGAGCCGCCTCAGGCCTTCGAGATCCCCGGCCCGGATTCCTTCGACGATCCTGCCGATCTGCCGCCTGATCGTGGCTTCGTCTTCCTCGCGTCGCGTGGGCATCGCCACCCGTCCCTTCGATTCGGTGTGCGATCTCGGCTTCTCACAGATACGACCGGACAGCACCGCGAAATGTCAGGTCACGGCGACGGTGACCGGGAAGCGGCACGAGGGCGCACGACGCCGATGTGGACGTACGACGTGGTCTCCGGGGCCGACGTGAGTGTGGGCGGCCGGCCGCGCCGGCCGGGCCGCCCACGCCGACGCGGTCAGCCGGTGCCGGAGACCACGTCACGCCACCTTGGAGGACGGGGCGGCCCACGTGTTGCAGGAGCCGGGGTCGCCGGACTTGAACCCGGCGTTGGCCCAGTAGGTGATGGACTTCCTGCTGCCGCCGTCCTTGCCCGCCCAGCCGCGCACGTAGTAGAGCAGGTCGTCCCAGTCCTCGGGGTCGCGGTGGAGGGACTTCCAGACGCTGCGGATGAAGGCTCCGCCGAAGCAGTGGCCCTGCAGGTTGTAGCGCCGGTTCTGCTCGGCGAGCTCGGCCTTGTTCCGGGAGTCGAGGTTTATCCAGGCCCGGTAGATGCCGGCGGCGTTCTGCACGTGCTCGCCGTAGAACGTCGCCACCAGGTTGAACAGATAGAGATCCCCCGGATCCTCCAGGAGGTCCTTCGAGAGCACAATCAGAAGCGTACGGCTCTCGTCACAGTAGTAGGCGTCCCAATCGTCCTTGCGCCACTTCACGCCGCAGAACTTCGCCGGCACTTTGTCGGCGTAGGTGAGCTTCATCCGGGACTGCTTCAGGCCCGCCTTGCGCAATTGGGTGGTCCACGAGCGGTCGACACATCTGAGCACACCGGCCAGATAGCTCTTGGCCGACGCCGCGTTGTTCTTCTTCACCGGTCTTTCCCGGCAGGAGGTGGTCGGCAAAGGTCCCGCGCTGTACAGGCGGTTGCCGGTGAGGGTCGTGTTCTTGATCGGGTGGGCGGCGGCCGGGGAGGAGACGGCCGGGACGAGCCCCAGCGTCACCGAACCGGCGAGCGCGATCATGGCGAGTTTCACGAACGACGAGGTTAGGCCAGAACAAAGCGCGCGCAAAGCCGATTACGAATAATGATTCGCCTTTACGTACGAACCGGCCCATTATGGAGCCGCCGCTCGTCCCCGCGAGGGGATAACCAGGCGCCGGAGTCGGCGGCCGAATGCGGATACGGAGTGTGCATGCTCATCAGACGCGCCGAACCGGTGGACGCCGCGGCGATCGCCGCCGTCCACGTCCGGTCGTGGCAGGCCGCCTACCCGGGGCTCATGCCCCAGGCCCATCTCGACGGTCTCACCCCGGCCATGCGTCTGCCCGTGTGGGAGCGGCTGCTGGGGGAGTCCCCGCGGCGTACGGAGGTCCTCGTGGCGGAGGTGGACGGCTCCGTCGCCGGATTCGCCGCGTTCGGCCCCGGCCGGGACGACGACGTCGGTCCCGCCTCGGTGGCGGAGGTCTCGGCGATCTACCTGATGCCCGAGGTATGGGGCGCCGGGGTCGGCGGGCGGCTCATGTCCGCCGCACTGGACAACCTCGCCGCCGCGGGGTACGAGCAGGCCACCCTCTGGGTCGTCGAGGGGAACGACCGAGCCCGGCGGTTCTACGAGCGCGGCGGCTGGCGCCCCGACGGGGCCGTGCAGCGGGACGAGTCGGACGGCTTCCCGCTGACCGAGGTCCGCTACCGCCGGTCCCCGCACCGTTGACGCATCGGCCGGCGTGGTGATAGATCCTCTGCCAGCGTCGCGGTGCACCCGGCAAGGAGACCGCCGAGGGCATGGAGGCGCCGGTACAAGGGACGACCTTGACGACATCGCATGGACGCCTGAGGGCGTTCGGCAACCAGCTGATCGACGTGCACATCTGGCTCCGCGAGGAGCTTGCGGCGCTGCGCGAGGACATCGACGCCCACCTCGCCGGAGGCGCCCGCCCCCGCGACCTGCGGGCCCACTGCCTCGCCTTCTGCTCCGCGCTGAACCGCCACCACACGGGTGAGGACGACGGGGCGTTCCCGGAACTCGCCCGGCGGTTCCCCGAGCTGCGCCCGGTGCTGGAGGAACTACGCCGCGACCACCGCCTGGTGGAGGATTGTCTGCGGCGGCTCCAGGACCTCGCCGGCCGTCTGGACCAGGCGGCGGACCCGGTGGAGGTCCGCCGCGAGCTGGACAGCCTGGCCGCGCTCATGGAGACGCACTTCGTCTACGAGGAGAAGCGGATCGTCTCGGCGCTCAACGCGCTTGACGTGCCGGGCTGGGACCGCTCCCGGCCGGAGTTCCTGCGCACGGGCGAGGAGCACTAGGGCTTCGTCCAGGTGAGGGAGTACCGGCGGAGCACGTGCCGGCGGTAGCGCACGCCGGGCAGGGATCGGCGTGCCGCCGCCCGCACCTGCCCATAGCTCATCCGCGGGTCGGCCACCGGCATCCCCTCGGGCTCCCGCGCGCGGCGCAGCACTTTGACGATCCGTACGACCGGGGCGGCCGCGATCGTCGCCGCCCAATCGGCCGCAGACGCCTCGCGGGCCAGACCGACCACCACCAGCGTGCCGCCGGGCCGCAGCAGTTCGCGCATCCGGGTGAGGGCGGGATCGAAGTCCATGTGATGGATCGCGGACACCGAGCAGACGAAGTCGTACCCCTCGACGGGCAGGGCGGCGGTGAGGAAGTCGCCCTCGACGAAGGTGAGCTCCGGCCGTCCGGCGGACAGCTCGCGGGCGCGCGCGATCATCGCCGGTGACCTGTCGAGGCCGGTGACGCGCTTCGCCCGGCCGGTCAGCTTCCGCGCGAGCAGGCCGTCGCCGCAGCCGACGTCCAGCGCGTCGCCGCACCACTCGGGCACCGCGCGGAGGATGCCCGCGTGCCGGGCGACGTTGGTGTTCCAGTACGGCTTCGGGCCGGTCCGGCGCATCAGGTCATCGTAGTTTCACGCATCGGGCGTCACGACGAAGTCCCGGAATCGGACGGCAGGGGCGGCCAGGGCGTGGTCCGTACGCCACGTGAGGCCGATGGTGCGGCGGGCGGCCTCCGCCGCGATGCGGACGCCGACGGTGCCGGACTGACCGGCGAAGGGTTCCGGCACGACGGCCACGCCGAGCCCGGCCGCGACCAGGCCCTCGATGGTCGCGAGGTCCTGGCTCTCGAAGGAGACCGCGGGCGACACCCCGGCGTCGCGCAGCAGCGCGTCGACCAGGGCCCGGTAGCCGAAGCCGACCGGCGTGGTGACGAGCTCCTCGTCCGCCAGCTCCCGCAGCTCCACCTCCTTGCGGTCGCGTAGCCGGTGGCTCGGCGGCACGACGAGCACGAGCCGCTCCTCCTGCAGGGGGTGCCAGCCGAAGTCGCCGGCCGGGCGTGGGGACACGATCGCGAGATCGGCGGCCCCCGTGCGCAGGTCCCGCACGATCTCGTGCGCCGGCTCCTGGCGCAACAGGATGCGCATCCGGGGCGCGTACTCGTGGAAGGAGCGCAGCAACCGGGGGACGAGAGAGGTGGCGATGGAGTCGAGGAAGGCCAGGCGCACCACGCCGGTGTCCGGGTCGAGCAGGCTCCGGAGGTCGGCGAGGAGCTGTTCGTAGCGCGCGGTGAGGTCGCGCGCGGCCGCCACCACCACTGTCCCGTTGGGCGTCAGGTGCACGCCGTCCGGCGCGCGTTCGAACACCCGGGTGCCGAGCTCGGCCTCCACCCGGGCGAGGGCGCGGGAGAGCGTCGGCTGGCTGGTGCGGAGGACGGCGGCGGTGTCGGTCACGTGCTGGTGGTCGGCGAGGGCGACCAGCCAGGACAGGTCCCGGAGCAGCATGCCCGCCATCATACGCATGACGCATCGAATCTGGCTCTTCATCGCATTGGACGCATATGCCCAGGAAGTGCACATTCGTGGGGGTGACCGCTGTTCTTGAGACCTCCGCCGTGGAAGGACACCCGCCGGGAACCACCGGCTACCGGCGCGTCGTCGTCGCGCTGTTCGCCGCCGGGGTGGCGACCTTCGCGCTGCTGTACAGCACGCAGGCGATCCTGCCCGAGCTCGCCGCGCGGTTCGGGGTGTCCACCGCGGAGAGCACGCTGAGCGTGTCGCTCACCACGCTCGGGCTCGGCGTCGCGCTGCTGGTGGCCGGCCCCCTGTCCGACGTCGTCGGACGCACCCGGCTGATCCACCTGTCGCTGACGGCGTCCGCCGTCGTCGCGGCGGCGTGCGCGCTCGCGCCCGGCTGGCCGGCGCTCATGGTCCTGCGGCTGCTCCAGGGCGTCGCGCTGGCCGGGCTCCCCGCCGTCGCCACCGCCTATCTGCGCGAGGAGCTGCACCCGTCCACGCACGCCCGCGCCGCCGGTCTGTACGTCGGCGGCACGGCGCTCGGCGGGATGGCCGGCCGCCTCCTGACCGGCGGGGTCGCCCAGGCCGCCGGCTGGCGCTGGGCCCTGGCCGCGGCCGCCGCCCTCGGCCTCTTGTGCGCCCTGACCGTACGTGTGCTGCTTCCGGCCTCCCGGCGCTTCGTCGCGGCCCCGGCGGGCCTCCGCGCACTCCTGCGGGGGAGCCTGCGCGCGCTGTCGGACCGCGGACTGCTGGCGTTGTACGGCATCGGCGGCTGCTCGATGGGGGCCCTGGTCGCGGTGTTCAACACCCTGGGCTTCCGGCTCGCGGACGCGCCGTTCCACCTCGGCCTCGGCGCCGCCGGCCTGATGTTCCTCGTCTATCCCGTCGGCTCCGTCAGCTCCGTGGTCTTCGGCCGGCTGGCCGACGCCCGCGGACGCCGGACCGTGACGCCGCTGGGCTGCCTCCTGGCCGTCGCCGGCGCCCTGGTCACGCTGTCGTCCTCGCTGCCGGTCGTGGTCGCCGGCCTCGCGCTCCTGACCGCGGGCTTCTTCGCCGTCCATGGAGTGGCCAGCGGATGGGTCCCGGCCCGGGCGTACGCGGGCGGGGTGTCCACGGGACAGGCCGCCTCGCTCTACCTGTTCACCTACTACCTCGGGTCCTCCGTCTTCGGCAGCCTCGCGGGCCGCGCCTGGACGGACGCCGGGTGGCCGGACGTCGTCGCCCTCGCCGTGCTCCTGCTCACCGCCACCGGCGCTCTCACGCTCCTGCTGCGCAGGACCCCCGCCCTCCCGCCGTATGGCACAGCACGGTGAACGTACGCGTACGGCTGCGGTAGACATCCCAGGCACGACGGCGTGAATTCAGCCGCCGATCGTCTCTGTGAGAGATTTCCGCTCATGAGCATGAGGGTGCGGCCGCATGTCGCCCGTGTCCTGGCACGGACCCACACCGTTCTGATCCCGCTCGACGGGACGCTTTGTGATTTCTTCCGCGGTGTGGACACGGCGGCGATCGCGAACGGGATCTACGAGATGCTCTTCTCGGCAGGGCACAGGATGTCGGTCCTGACTGCCATCGAGCCCGACCCTCTCGCCAAGATGGGATATGCCTACAGCGTCGGCCCTAACTACGGCGCGCAGGCTGAGGAGATGGTGAGGGAGGCCGAGCTGGCGGCGGCCACGACGGCCGTGCCCGCATCGGGAGCGCAGGAGGTGTTGCAGGCCTGCCGGGCCAGTGGCAGGCGCGTCGTCGTGGTCGGCGACACCTGCTCCGCCGCTATAGAGGCCTACCTCGACCTGCACGGCCTACGCCACCTGGCGGAGGCGGTCGTCGGGCGTGAACAACGGCCGGTGTTGTCGGAATGGCCGGGGGCCGACCTCGCGCGGCAGGCGGTGAAGGCGCTGGGAGCGGAACCGTTCCCGAACTCGCTGGTGCTCTCACCACCGTCCCGGTGGTGGGCTCCCACGCGTCCCGCAGTGGGTGAACAGGGCTGCGGTGACCGCGGTCAGACGCAGGCCCTCCAGGGCGGACAGATCCATCACCTCACCGTCCAGGGCCGAGGCTCGCACTTCAACCGGGTCACCACTCCACGATCGATCTTGTCGGTGGCGGTGTCTACGCTCTCCGCCCATGAGTGACGATCAACAGCGGACCGTACGCCTGCAGGTGGAAGTGGAGGACTGCGGTGTCGCCTACCTGGCGGACGATGAATTCAGCGAAGATGTGGAAACGCCGGTCCAGTCCGCTCGGATCATCGAGGTCGAGAAGGGCTATGTCACCCTGCACATCACCCACCAGTGGGGACCGGCCAATTTCACGGTGACGGTCGCCGATCGGGATCCGGGGGCAGACCGGGAGGGTTATGAGGACATCGTGGAGGTCAGCTACGTGTCCGGGTCGGGCCGATTGGAGATGACGGGGTTCAGCTTCGGCGAGAGTGTCATGTGCCCCCTGCCCGCTCTCCCGGCGGGGCCGGGGGCCTATCGCATCCGGTACCACGTCAAGGGCATGGACACCGAGGGCACAGAGGACGCCGTCGACGACCACTACCTCCAGATCTGGCCCGCGCCCATCGGGGATCCCGTCGTCGTCAAGGCCACGACCCAAGCATTTGAGTACTTTCTCGATCCGGAGAAGTACGAGCGGAGCCACGGGGAAAACGCCCGCTGAATCTGCGACCCGCAGATAGGCGGTCGGAGGAAATCCGGGCTCTGCGAGAAACGACTCGTGCTCGCCTCCGCAAATGCTACGCTGCGGCACCACCGAAGATCGTTATGTCCGATTTCCGGCTCTTATCGAAGGCATGTATTGATGCGCCGATTACCAGTTCTCTTATCCGCCGTACTTGTCGGTCCGGCGGTGACGCTCTCGGTCCCGGCCCAATCCGTACCGCTTCAATGTGCTGCAGAACGGAACGCTGCTTCTCGGCAGGCGTGGCGTCGCCGCGGCGGGTATCACGCGCCAGGTGCAGTTCGGCCGCTATGATCTCCCGCTGGCCAAGGAACGTGCCGCCGAAGGCGACCTGGTCTCGCAGAGCCTGATCGCGCAGACTCAGTCGCATCGCTGGGTCAATACGGACGGTCGGTTCTACAGCACCGGGCGCCTGTGGACCGCGGGCCTGCCCAAGGGAAAGACCTGGGCGGCGCGCGGCAAGCGCAGCGCCGGAGCCACGGCCTTCGGCGACCAGGTCGTCAACATCTTCGAGATCGCGACGCTCAAGGCACTGATCGCCCACGCGGACAGGCGCAAGTTCAACCTGCCGAATCCCGCCGGCAAAACCCCGGACCTCAAGGTGACCGGCTTCTACGACGGCACCATCACGTTCGCCGAGCTCTACCGGCTCTCACCCACGTTCCGCGAGGTGGCGGGGAAAGGACCCGACCCCGCTTACGCGAATCTGGTCCTGAGGTGGAGCGTCGCCTTCGACAGGCGGGGCCTCCCCTTCATGGTCACCTCAAGCTGGACCACCCAGGGACAGAGAAAGCCCTTCAGCAGGAGTGGCGTCAGAACCGATATCCAGTCCTGGGGTGCGGCCGCGACCATAACGGCACCCAGACCGTCTCAGGCCGCTGTCGTCCGCGCTCCCGCCGGCGGCCTTCCCGAATTCGACGACATGGTGGAAATCATCAGAGAGGACGCTCGGCCGACCTTCAAACAGTGAGACAGGGGAGCAGACAGGCCGTCCTGAAGCGCTCGCGAACGGCGACGGCGGCACGCCGGCCGGTCCCGCGGCCACCGTCCGGCTCGAACCGGCGCCGTGGGCGCCCGCGCCGAGCATGCCGGCTACCGCTTCTGACCACGGTACCGCCGCAGCAGTGCCGTGATCTTCTCGCCGTTCTTGTCGCCGTTCGTATGACGTCGGGGGAGGAGCGCATGCGAAAGGCCATCGACCGTGCCTTCGGTGCGGCGCCGGTCGATGGCCATCCTGCGGACGTGAGTGCCCTGGATGTGCCCTGAGCGGGGGTCGTACGGTCTCCCGCCCAGGTCAACAGGTCAGCGGATCACACGTCGTAGTAGAGCTCGAACTCGTGCGGGTGCGGGCGGAGGCGGATCGGGTCGACCTCGTTCTCGCGCTTGTAGGCGATCCAGGTCTCGATGAGGTCCGGCGTGAACACGCCGCCCTCGAGCAGGTAGTCGTGGTCGGCCTCGAGGGCGTCGAGCACCTTCTCCAGCGAGCCCGGCACCTGCGGGATGTTGCGGGCCTCCTCCGGCGGCAGCTCGTACAGGTCCTTGTCGACCGGCTCCGGCGGCTCGATCTTGTTGCGGATGCCGTCGATGCCGGCCATGAGCATGGCGGCGAAGGCGAAGTACGGGTTGCAGGACGGGTCCGGCACGCGGAACTCGATGCGCTTGGCCTTCGGGTTCGAGCCCGTGATCGGGATGCGGACGCAGGCCGAGCGGTTGCGCTGGGAGTAGACCAGGTTGACCGGGGCCTCGTAGCCGGGCACCAGGCGGTGGTAGGAGTTCACCGTCGGGTTGGTGAAGGCCAGCAGCGACGGGGCGTGCTTGAGCAGGCCGCCGATGTAGTAGCGGGCGATGTCCGACAGACCGGCGTAGCCGACCTCGTCGTAGAACAGCGGCTCGCCGTCCTTCCAGAGCGACTGGTGGCAGTGCATGCCGGAGCCGTTGTCACCGAAGATCGGCTTGGGCATGAACGTGACCGTACGGCCCGCCTGGATGGCCGTGCTCTTGATGATGTACTTGTACAGCATCAGCTTGTCGGCCGTCTGGAGCAGCGTGCCGAACCGGAAGTCGATCTCGGCCTGGCCGGCGGTGCCCACCTCGTGGTGCTGCATCTCGGTCTCGATGCCGGCCTCGATGAGGTTGCGGACCATCTGCGAGCGCAGGTCGGTGAAGTGGTCCATCGGCGGGACCGGGAAGTAGCCGCCCTTGTAACGGGGCTTGTATCCCAGGTTGCCGCCCTCGGAGGCCTTGCCGGTGTTCCAGGCGCCCTCGATGGAGTCGATGTAGTAGTAGCCCGCGTTGGCGCGCGTCTCGAAGCGGACGTCGTCGAAGATGTAGAACTCGGCCTCGGGGCCGAAGAACACGGTGTCCGCGATGCCGGTGCCCTTGAGGTACTCCTCGGCCTTGCGGGCGACGTTGCGCGGGTCGCGGCTGTAGGCTTCGCCGGTCAGCGGGTCGTGCACGAAGAAGTTGATGTTCAGCGTCTTGTGCTGGCGGAACGGGTCGAGCACGGCCGTCGTCGGGTCGGGCAGCAGGAGCATGTCCGACTCGTGGATGGCCTGGAACCCGCGGATCGACGAGCCGTCGAACATGAGGCCGTCGGTGAAGACGTTCGGGCCGAAGTTCTCGGACGGGAAGGTGAAGTGGTGCGTCGTCCCCGGCAGGTCCGTGAACCTGACGTCGACGAACTGCACACCCTCGTCCCGGATGAACTTGAGGACGTCATCGGCGGAGTTGAACACTCTCGAACCTCCCAGGGGCATGGGCTAGCAACCCGAAAGTAGGCCGGTGCCGTTTCCGCCCCGTGTCTCGACTGTTTCGCGCGTGTTAAGGGAAAGCGCTACCCGGGCGGTCGCGGCGATAACGTCGGCCCGCCGTTCCCCGGTCTCCATCGTACGGCTTTCTCGCAGGTCAGGTGCCCAACGCGGCCGGACAGCGCGGCCCTCCGGAAACGCCGGAGACGCCGGAGGCCCGGTCGTAGGGATCGACGGGCTCGCCGGACGGCCGCGCTTTCTGGGGATCCCCGGGAAATCGCGGATGAACGAAACCGTCGTCTGCGTCGCAATTGGCGCCGAAGAGGGCCGAATCGTCCTTGGCCAGCCAGACGACGAGCCTGCCGTCCTCCCGGTACGCGGAGAACTCGCTCCTGTGGTGCTCGACGACCCTCGCCACGACCAGGGGCGCGCCGGGCCGGCTGACCGGGTGGACGAACAGGTAGTCCGCCGTGATCATGACGCCTCCGCCGGCCCTCTTGGCGATCGTCGTCTCGCCGGAGACCTTCACGACGTCTCCCACCGGCTCGGCCGTGCCCGGGGCGAGGCTGAACAGCCAGGACCGGGTGCCGGTGGGGCCGCCGTCGTCGAGGCGGCGCAGGAACGCCTCGCGCTGCCGGTGATGCAGCAGGCCGACGAACGCCACCGGGAGATCGCCCCGCACCGTGGCCGGGTCGAGGTGCGCGGCCGACAGCAGCCGCCGTACGCGCAGCAGGGCCTGGCCGACCTCCTCCTCGGTGAGCCCGCCGAGCGCCCGCGCGGCGGGCATGACCAGTCCCTGCTCGCCGTCGGCGTACCCGGTGGCGGGGGTGCCGGCGAAGGGACCGGCGGACGGCGCCGGGACGGGCCCGTGGTCGAACAGGCCCTCCTCGCCGTCCGGGATGGGCGTGAGCACGGGCCCGGGCCGGGCGACCACCGGGCCGGAGACGACCACGTCCTCGCCGCCGGCGGCGGACGGGCGGACGACGCCGAGCTTCTCCAGGACGTCGGGCCGCAGGACGACGACGAGCCCCAGAAGCACGACCAGGCCCGCGATCGCCGCCAGTGCGGCCGGGCGACGCCGCCGTGCCGGCGAGAACGAGGCCGTCCCGGCCGCGGCGGTCATCCGCCGGATCTCGTCCTGGTCGAACTGCGACACCAGCGCCTCGAAGCGCGCGTCGATGTCATCGGGGTCCGCCGGCCGCACGGTTCCCTCCAAAACGCTCA
Organism: Microbispora sp. H10836; assembly: GCF_012999525.1. Lineage (NCBI taxonomy): Bacteria > Bacillati > Actinomycetota > Actinomycetes > Streptosporangiales > Streptosporangiaceae > Microbispora > Microbispora sp. H10836. The sequence goes on along the minus strand of NZ_JABBWU010000001.1, from coordinate 475,820 downwards.
GGTCGGAAGCGACTCACCATACCGGGATTTCATGCGATGGCCTGCCCATGATCTCCGGCTTCGTGGCCGGACGCCAGACCGGTGACCCTCCCCGATACGCTGGGAAACCATGAGTGACCGGCAGCCGCGTTGGACGCAGACCTGGATCGGGGGCCCGCGGGCCGCCGGGGCGGACCTGGGCTACCCGGGGGAGCGCCTCGGCCTGCCGGAGCAGGGTCCCGGGGCGGTCGCCGGGTGGGGACGCAGGATCGGCGCGGTCCTCGTCGACTGGCTGGTGTGCACCTGGGCCATCGCCGGTGGCCTGCTGCGCGTCCAGGGCAACGACATCGGCGCGGTCGGCCTCGGGGTCTTCGCCGCGGAGTACGTCCTTCTCGTCGGCACGGTCGGCATGACGCTGGGGATGCGCCTGTTCGGCATCCGAGTGGCCGGGCTCGACGGCGGGCGGCCGCGCTTCCTCGGCGTGCTGGTCCGCACGCTGCTGCTGTGCCTCGCCGTGCCCGCCCTCATCTGGGACCGTGACCGGCGCGGCCTGCACGACCGCGCGGCCGGAACGGTCGTGGTCAACCTCTGACACCGCGGGGAACCTCGGTCAGGGTTCGACGAGGCCGGCGCGGATGGCGTAACGGGTCAGTTCGAGCCGGTCGCGCATGCCCAGCTTCTGCAGGATGTTCGCGCGGTGCCTGTCCACGGTCTTCACGCTGATGAAGAGCGTCTCCGCGATCTCCTTGGCCGAGTTGCCCTCGGCGATGAGCTTGACGATCTCCTCCTCCCGGGGCGTCAGGATGCTGTCCGGCATGCGGTCGCCCTGCCGGGCGCGCTGGAGGTAGTCGCGGATGAGGGCGGTGACCGCACCCGGGTAGAGGAAGGGCTCCCCGCGCATCGCCGCCCGGCAGGCCTCCAGGAGGTCCTGGTCGGCGACCGACTTGAGCACGTAGCCCGAGGCGCCGGCCTTGAGCGCCTCGAAGAAGTACTGCTCGTTGTCGTACATCGACAGGATCAGTATCCGGATGTGGGGCGCGAGTCGTGAGATCTCGCGCGCCGCCTGGATTCCGGTCATCCGGGGCATCGCGATGTCGAGGATGGCGAGGTCGATCTCCTCCGATCGGGCGGCCTCGACCGCCTCGGCGCCGTCGGCGGCCTCGGCGACCACCGTTAGATCGGGCTCCGCGTCGAGGATCAGCCGCAGTCCACGCCGGACCAGCGCGTGGTCGTCGGCCAGCAGGATGCGGGTTCTGGGGCTTCCCACGGATCAGCTCTCCTTCACCGCGTGTGGGGGTACGACCAGACGCACGTCCGTGCCGCCGCCGGGCGGGGAGTCGACGGTCAGCCGGGCGCCGATGAGAAGGGCGCGCTCGCGCATGCCGCGGATCCCGGCGCCCTCCTTGTGGACGCCCCCGCGCCCGTCGTCGGCGATGCGCAGCGTGAGCTGTCCATTCTCCTGCGTGAGCGACAGCTCCACATGGCGGGCCTTCGAGTGCCTGGCCACGTTCGTCAACCCCTCCTGCGCGATCCGGTAGAGGACGAGTTCGACCTCTTCGCTGAGAGCCGGCAGGGCGGGGTCGACCTCACGCGTGACCGCGATCCCGCTCGCCTGCGAGAAATCGCTGCTCAGCGCGCTGAGCGCGCTATGCAGGCCGAGGTCCTCCAGGACTCCGGGCCGCAGCCGTCTGGCGACCTGCCGCACCTCGTCCAGGCTGGCGCGGACCGTCTCCTGGGCCGAGCACAGCTCCTCCCGGAGCTCCTCGGGCGCCCGGTCGACGACGCGCTTGAGCGACAGCAGGGCCACCGTGAGGCTCTGGCCGATCTCGTCGTGCAGCTCGCGCGCGATCCTCCGCCGCTCCCCCTCCTGCGCGGCCAGCGCGTACGCGCTGCTGGCGCTGCGCTCGGCTTCGAGACGTTCGAGCATCTCGTTGAACGTGCCGATCAGCTGGGCGAGATCGCCGTTGCCGCTGTCGGTGAGCCGGTCGCCCGCCCTCAGCAGGTCGACCCGCCGCATGAGCGTGGTGAGCGCGTCCAGCGGGGCCAGGCTCTTGCGGATCAGCAGCGCGTTGGCGGCGATGATCAGGGCCAGTCCCACGGTCAGGACCGGCACCTCGGCGAGCAGGACCGGTGAGGACACCGTGGCGGGGGAGAGCGCGAGCACGAACGTCCCGACGGTGAAGACCAGCCCGTTGATCGCGAACAGCCGCCAGAACAGGGCGCGGGCCGGGTGCCGCGTCCGTGCCGCGGCTCGGCCGCTCTGCGGGTCGGTGCGCTCGTTCACGGTTCACAGCCTGCTCGTCCTCGTACGCCGGTGTCCATGCGGGCTGCCCCCCATCGTGCGGCCTCCCTACATGTCATACCTCTCCCGATATGGGTGCCGCACCCGATGGTGGTGGCCCGCGCCGTCTCGAAGACTGGAACCCAGGAGACGACGGACGGAAAAGGGGGGACGCGATGACGCCGGCAGGCCTCGCTTCCCAGACGCCGCTCGCCGCGTGGGCGGTCGCGGCCGGAGTGCTGCTGGTCGTGTCGGCCGTCGCCGTGCTCCGCGTCGTCAAGGAGGGAGAACGACTGGTGGTGTTCCGATTCGGCCGCCTCGCCGCGGTCAAGGAGCCCGGCCTCGCCGCCGTGCTGCCGGGTGCCGACCGCGCCGTCCGCGTCCCGCTGGGCCCGGCCTTTCTCGACCTGCTGTGGCTCGACGCCGTGACCGCGGACGGCGTCGCGGTGACCGTGAACGGCACCGGGCTGGCGTCCGTGCGGGATCCGGCCGCGTACGCCCTGGACCCCGGCCGGTCGGAGTCGGCCACCCTCGCGGCCACGGAGGCGGAGATCCGCGCCCACGTCGCGGAACGCGGCCTGGTGGAGCTGGCCCGGCCGACCGGGGAGAGCCTGCGCGACCTGTCGGCGAGGATCAGCCGCCGCACCCGCGAGTGGGGCGTCGAGGTGACCGTCATCGACCTGCACCGCGTCGAGGTGCGGCTCAAGGCCGACCTCGTCCGCTGGGCCGAGGGCTACGCGGCCCGTGCGGAAGAGGCGCGGAACGGGTCCTGATCCGGCCCTGTCACCGATCGGAGGGAGCTGAGATGGACGTGACCCGCGCCACCCTGCCCGGCGTCGCGACCGTGGTGCACCAGTGCGTCACCCGCGACGGACAGCGCTTCGGCGTGCTCGTGGAGAAGTCCGGCCGTCGCCGGCTTGTCGTCTACGACTCCGCGGAGCCCGACACGCCGCTGCAGGCGATCAACCTGGACCAGCGCGAGGCCGACCAGCTCGCCGACATCCTGCACAGCAGGCCCGTCCTCGACCGGCTCGCCCATCTGGAACGCCGCTTCGCCGAGTTCGTGGAGGCGGCCCGATGACCATACCCGGAACCGTCCGCCTTCCCGATCGATGTGATGACCTGATGCAAGCGCGCGATGTCGTTGTGAACCTGCCGACGGTGACCGTCCACGACTCCGTCGCCCGGGCCGTACGGATCATGGTGCTGAACCGGATGCCCGGATTGATCGTGGTGGACGACAGGGGACGGCCGGGATGGGTGCTTCCCGGCACGCAGGTGCTGCGTCTCGCGGTTCCCGGCGCCTACCAGGAGGACCCGGCGCTCGCCCGGGCGATCGACGAGGCCCACGCCGACAGCTTCTGGCAGGAACTGGCCGGCATAACGGTGGGAGACTGCCTGCCGGCCCAGCCGCCCAGACCGGTGACGGTGCCCCTCGACGCGACCCTGCTCGAAGTGGCCGCCCTCATGACCAGGCTCCGCAGCCCCATCGCCGCGGTCGTCGGCCCCGACGGCACCCTGGCCGGGGCGATCACACTGGAGCGGCTGCTCACCAGCCTGGCCCTCGTCCCGCCTGGTGAGTGACCGCCACAGGTGAGTCGCGGGGCCGCCCCGCACCCTCTTCGGCCGCAGACCCCGTCGCGTCCGTTCGCGTCGCGTCGCGTCATGCGGCCTTTCCATGATCTGGAGGTTCGATCATTCACCGCTTCACCATGCCGTCGTCGCGGCGCCGTCCCATCCGGACGCCGTGCCTGAACTCCGCCAGCCGTACGCTCATCGCCGGACCCCCGGGGCGCCGCACGTGAGCGCGGTCGTCTCCTTCTCGATCTTCCTGGTGGCCTTCGTCTTCATCGCGTCGGAGAAGGTCCACAAGGTCAAGGTGGTTCTCATCGCCGCCGGCGCGATGGCCGTTCTGGGGCTGATCCCCGGCGACGAGGTGTTCTTCTCCGAGACCGCAGGCATCGACTGGAACGTCATCTTCCTGCTGCTCGGCATGATGATCATCGTTGGGGTCGTCAAGCAGACAGGGGTCTTCGACTACGTCGCCATCTGGGCGGCGAAGAAATCCAAGGGCCGGCCGTACCGGCTGATGGTCATGCTGATGGTGATCACCGCGGTCGCCTCGCCGTTCCTCGACAACGTCACCACGATCATGCTCGTCGCGCCGGTCACCGTGGTGGTCTGCGACCGGCTCCGCGTCCCGGCCCAGCCGTACCTGATCGCCGAGGTCCTCGCGTCCAACATCGGCGGGGCGGCGACACTCATCGGCGACCCGCCCAACATCATCATCGGCAGCCGTGCCGGGTTGACGTTCAACGACTTCCTGGCCCACATGGCGCCGATCGTGGTCGTCATCTTCGTGGTGTTCGTGCTGCTCACCCGGGTGCTGTTCCGCAAGTCGTTCCGCTACGAACCCGAGCGGGTCGCGGCGGTGATGGCGCTGCAGGAACGGCGGGCCATCACCGACCCACGCCTGCTCGTGCGGTGCATGATCGTGCTCGGCGGGGTCGTCGCCGGGTTCTGCCTGCACGCCGTCGTGCACGTGGAGCCGTCGATCGTCGCCCTGGTGGGCGCCGGGGTGATGCTGCTGGTGTCCCGCGCCGACATGTCCGATGTCCTGCGCGAGGTCGAGTGGAGCACCCTGGTCTTCTTCATGGGCCTGTTCGTGATGGTCGCCGGGCTGGTGAACACCGGTGTCATCGCGACGATCGGCGGCTGGGCCGTCGGCGCGCTCGGTGACGACTACTTCCTCGCGGCCACGGCGCTGCTGTTCGGCTCCGGCGTGCTCGGCGCGTTCTTCGACAACATCCCCTACGTCGCCACGATGGTGCCCGTCGTCGAGGAGATGGTCGCCCAGGCCCCCGACGCGCGGACCGGGCAGGCGCTGTGGTGGTCCTTCGCCCTGGGGGCCGACTTCAGCGGCAACGGCACCGCGGTGGCGGCCAGCGCCAACGTCGTCGCCCTCGGCATCGCCGCCCGCACCGGCCACCGCATCGGCTTCTGGCAGTTCACCAGGTACGGCATCCTCGTCACCGCGCTGAGCATCACGATGGCCTGGGGGTACGTCTGGCTGCGTTACTTCGCCTGATCTACGACGCGGCCCTGACGCACTGGAAGATCGCTGTGCCGGGCAGCAGGCGCCCGCGCAGCGGACTCCAGCCGCCCCACGTGCGGTCGTGGCCCGGCGGCCACTCCGGCTCGGTCAGCCCGGTCAGCACGAGGCCGGAGGCGGCGATCAGGCCCACCCAGTCGCCCATCGTCCGGTGGTGCTCCACGTACGACGGCTCGCCGTCCTCGCCGAACTCGACGTACGGCGACCGGTCGAAGTAGGGGCGGTCGGCGGTCAGGCCGCGCGGGCCCGGATCGTCGGGGAAGGCCCACCGGACGGGGTGGCTGACGGAGAACACGAACCGCCCGCCCGGCCGCAGCACACGCCGCACCTCGGCCAGCACCGCCCCTGCGTCGGCCACGAACGGCAGCGCGCCGTAGGCCGAGCACGCGAGGTCGAACGACCGGTCCGCGAACGGCAGCGTCTCGGCGTCGGCCTGGACGACGGGCAGGGTCACCCCGGCGGACATGTCGATCCGCCGGGAGTGCTGCAGCTGGCGGTGGGAGAGGTCGACGCCGGTGACCGTGGCGCCGCGCCCCAGCAGCCACCGGCCGCACTGCCCGGCGCCGCAGCCGATCTCCAGGACCCGGCGCCCCGTCACGTCGCCCAGCAGCCGGGCGTCGGCCTCGTCCAGCCCCTCGGGGCACCACACGAAGCCGTCGTCGCGCAGGAAACCGCCGTGCTCGGCCTGGTACTCGTCGGCCGCGCCGTCCCACCAGCCCCGGTTGGCCCGGGAGGTCTGCGACCGGGAGACCGGCCGCCTCCCCACGAGGTCCAACGTCGTCAGCGCATCTTCGGGCCGCGCGGCATCCGGGCGCCCTTGGGAATGGGGCCCTTCGGCAGCGGCATGGCCGGGGTGAGCGCGCGCATCCGGTTGTTGACCTCGGACACCGCGCCCTTCTTCAGGTTGCGGGGCAGCTTCATCACGTGCCGCTGCAGCTTGGCCAGGGGGACCTGACCCTCCGCGTCACCGCACTGGATGTCGTACACGGGCACGTCGACCGCGACCCGCTGCACGCGCTTCTTCTCCGCGAGGAGCATGCGCTGCACCCGGTTGGCCGGGCCCTCGGAGACGAGGATGACCCCCGGATATCCGACGACCCGGAAGACGAGGTCCTGGTCGCGGTTGACCGCGACCGGCTTCTCCTCGACATACCAGGTGCCGCGCAGGCTCTGCAGGATCGCGTACGTCGCCCCCGGCTGGCCGTGGAGCAACGAGTACTGCGACCTCTGCGCGAAGCGGCTGAAGACGATCATCCCGACCAGTACGGCGGCGAAGACGCCGAACACGATCCACGTCCAGCCGAAGATCACGCCAAGGACGACGAACAGGACGAGCGTGCCCAGAGCCGACGCGTAGACGATCGGCATACCCTTGGGGTTCGCCTGCTGAATGATCTGTGCGACCATCCGGAGCTGCTTGAGGCGCCCCGGAGACGCTGCGTCTTTCGCCATGGTCTGAAGGATACAAACGTCGAGCTGACTTAATGAAAACGAGACTCGCCAACGCGGGCGGCGACGGCCTGCTGATAGAGGCGGCCGGCCCGGTAGGACGAGCGCACCAGCGGGCCGGACATGACGCCGGCGAAGCCGATCCCCTCGGCCTCCTGCTGGAGCTCCACGAACTCCTCGGGCTTGACCCAGCGGTCCACGGGGTGGTGACGCTGGGTCGGACGCAGGTACTGCGTGATCGTCACCAGGTCGCAGCCGGCCTCGTGGAGGTCGCGCAGCGCCTGGGTGATCTCCTCACGCTCCTCGCCCATGCCGAGGATGAGGTTCGACTTGGTGACGAGCCCCGCCTCGCGGGCCATGCCGATGACCGCCAGCGAGCGCTCGTAGCGGAACGCCGGCCGGATCCGCTTGAAGATCCGGGGCACGGTCTCGATGTTGTGCGCGAAGACCTCGGGCCTGCTGGAGAAGACCTCCTCGAGCTGACCGCGGTCGCCGTTGAAGTCCGGCACCAGCAGCTCGACGCCGCACCCGGGGACCGCCTCGTGGATCCGTCGGGCGGTCTCCGCGTACAGCCAGGAGCCGCCGTCGGGCAGGTCGTCACGGGCGACGCCGGTCACCGTCGCGTAGCGCAGGCCCATCTGGCGCACCGACTCGGCGACGCGGCGCGGCTCGTCCCTGTCGTACTCGGCGGGCTTGCCGGTGTCGATCTGGCAGAAGTCGCAGCGCCGCGTGCACTGGTCGCCGCCGATGAGGAAGGTCGCCTCACGGTCCTCCCAGCACTCGGAGATGTTGGGACAGCCGGCCTCCTGGCACACGGTGTGCAGCCCCGCGCCCTTCACCAACGACTTGATCTCGTTGAAGTTGGGGCCGTTGCGCAGCCGTGTCTTGATCCACGGCGGCTTCTTCTCGATGGGGGTCTGGCTGTTGCGCACCTCCAGGCGGAGGAGCTTTCGGCCTTCAGGAGCGACGGTCATGCGACTTCCTTCGCAGCACTCCGCGGCAGCGGTCCGCGGGCCCGGGGTCCGAGCGGGGGCACGGGGCCCGGCGCCGTACGCGGGCCTGCGTGCCTGTCGGAACGCTCGTTCACGAACCCAGCTTATTACCTGCCCTCAGGTGATCCGGGACAGCTCCCGGACCGTGCGGGCGAGGTGACGGGACAGCTCGGCGTCGATCCGGTCCGACTCGCCCGGGCCGAGGCCCACCGTGCCGTCGTCGACGCCGGCCGATTCGAGGAGGACGGCCCGCAGCGCCGTGGGCGGCTCCGCCTGCCAGCCGTCCTGTTCCGCGAGAGAGTCCTGCCTGCGCGCGACCACGAGATCGGGGGTGGCGTCCCTGGAGAGCACGGCCCGGCGGATCTCCTCGGCGGTCTCCCCGCGCCTGGCCGCCGCCATGACGGGGGTGAGACGGCTTTCCGCCGTGGTGAGGGCGTCGACGTACTCGGCGACGGCCCGCGACGAGACGGCGCGGGCCGCGACCTGGTCGGCGTAGTAGACGGCGTGCTGCGACTGGGCGGAGACGAGCCGGCGCAGCGCGAGCTCGGCGAGGAACAGCGGCCACACCAGCACCCAGCCGGTGACCTTGCCGATCGCCTGTGATGCCATCCTGCCCCCCTGGACGGCGCTGTTCGCCTCGAGCAGGGGGTCGCCGAAGTCGCGGTAGCGGTCCACCCGCACGCCCGTCAGCGCGTGCCGCCATTCCCCCGTGGTGGCGAGCGCCGACGGGACGAGCAGGCCGCGGCCGGGGTCGCCGCTGACGTCGCGCGCGAGCTCCGCGCCGAGCATGCCGGCCCGCTCCCGCGGGGTCAGGGTGAGCAGCAGCGGGAGGCCGACGAGCAACACGGGCCGCCGTCGCAGCCCGGGCCGCAGGTGGGCGCATCGGAAGAGGCGGTCGTGCACGTAGATCGCGGCGGGCGGCGCCGCCCCGACCGCGCCGGCGATCCGGCCGGCCGCCTCGAACAGGGCGGGCGCCTCGGCCCTGGTGACCTCTTCGGCGCCGTCCGGGAGCCGGACCGTCCGGGGCCTGGTCCAGATCGCGATGGCGATGGGCACGCTGCCGCACAGCCAGCCGATCACGTTGCCCTTCCAGCCGGCGACGATGAGGACGCCCCCGGCCAGGATGGCGGCCGTCACCGCGTGGACGACGGCCGACACGGCGGTGGTGAGCAGCCGGGCGGCCGGGCCGGGCCGGTCCAGCCGCCGGCCCCGGAGCCGGAGGAACCGTCTCCTGGCGTCACGGGGAAGCGGGTCGGTGTGGATCTCGCCGGGGGGTGCGGACGGGTTCATCCCGCGAGTATCTCCGAGGCCGCCGCCTTCGGCGAGAGGTCCGAAAAGTGCAATCCATCGCAATTTTGCAGTAGGGTTCAGAAATGGCCGAGGGGCTACGGGAGCGCAAGAAGCGGTGGACGCGGCAGCACATCGCCGAGGTGGCGGTCGGGCTGTTCGTGGAGCGCGGATTCGGCAACGTCACGATGGCTGAGGTCGCGCAGGCCGCCGAGGTGTCGGTGAACACCGTCTACAACTACTTCCAGGCCAAGGAGGACCTCGTGCTCCCGCCCGAGGAGGCGTCGCCCCGGAGGCTGGCCGACATCGTGCGGGAGCGGCCGCCGGGCCAGTCGGCGGCCGTCGCGGTGCTGGAGCGCCTGCGCCGGGAGATACACGGGCGCGAACGCACGGTCGGGCTGAGCCCGGGTTTCGGACGTGTGCTGGAGATGATGCGGGCCGCCCCCACGCTGACCGCCCGGCTGGAGGACCTCGGCCGCCGGATGACCGACGCGCTGGCGGCCGAACTGGCCGAGGAGACCGGTGCGGACGCCGGCGATCCGCTGCCGCGTGTGGTCGCCTGGCACATCGGCTGCCTCCACTCGCTGGTGTACGCCGAGATCGGGCGGCGTACGACGGCGGGGGAGAGCCCGGACGTCATCGCGGCCGCCGTGCTGGATCTGCTCGACGTCGCCGAGAGCCTCCTGGGCGAGCGGGTCCGCGACTACGCCGTACGAGAGGGACGACCGTGTTCAGAGTGACGATCAGAGGAAAGTTCAAGGGCCTCGACGACGCCGGCCGGGCCGCCGTGACGGCGGCCGGCGGCGCGGCCTACACCGAGGGCGGCGCGTTCACCCACGACGCGAGCGTCTCCACCTTCACCTTCCGCTGCCAGGTGCCCGCGGGGCCGGACGACGGCGAGGACGAGGCCGCGCTGGGAGCGATGGCCGCGCTGGACGCGCACGGGCACCCGTACGAGATCCTGCAGGTCGCGGTGACCGACATGCGCCAGATCAAGATCCGCCGGAAGAGCCGCGGCGCGTAGCCGTCAGGCGATGTCCTCCTCGTACAGGTCGTACGGCTCCTGGCCGAGGGCCTCGGCGAGACGCTTGCCGGCGAACGGGATGACCTCGTCGACCGTGATCCGCCGGCCGGTCTCTGCCGACAGCGACGTGACCCCGGCGTCGTCGCCCGTGATGCGGGTGTACCAGCTCAGGTCGTTGACGCAGTTGAGCGCGAAGCCGTGCATGGTGACCCCGCCGGAGACCCGGATGCCGATCGTGCCGAGCCTGCGGTCGGGCAGCCCGTGCGCGGGGTCGCCGGGCACCCACACCCCGCCGGCGCCCTCCACCCGGCGCGCCGTCAGCCCGAAGTCGGCGCAGACCTGGATCAGGACATCCTCCAGCGACCGGACGTAGGAGACCACGTCGCCGATGCGGATGATGGGGTAGCAGACGAGCTGCCCGGGGCCATGCCAGGTGATCTTCCCGCCCCGGTCCACGTCGATGACCGGCGTGCCGTCGACCGGCCGCTCGTGCGGCAGCGTCCGCTTGCCCGCCGTGTAGACGGGGGCGTGCTCCAGCATGAGGCACAGGTCGGAGATCTCGTCGGCCGCCCGCCGGGCGTGCAGCCGCCGCTGCAGGGTCCATGCCTGCTCGTACGGTACGTCGACACCCAGGCGGACGATGGCCACGCCCTTCACGTTCCCATCGCCCTTCACGTTCACAGCGTAGAGGTGAGCAGCCGGGGCTCGATACGCAGCTCCTTGACGGCGGGACCGTCCCGCTCGACCCGGTAGGCGTACCCCTCGGGGTCGATGGTCACGGCCTGGATGAACTCCGTGCCCACGTAGTGCAGCGCCACGCCCTCGTCGGCGGCGTACCCCTCGGGCAGCTCGCCCGACGCGACCGACTCGTGCAGCAGCGTCCGACGCTGGGGGTCGGAGTTGTAGTGGACGCCGCACGAGTAGGGGAGCAGGCCGAGGCCTTCGGCCCAGGGCCGCAGCGCCGGCCCGAACGAGTCGGTGTTGCCCCCGACGTGCCAGCACAGCGCGCCGGCGCTCTGCCCGGACAGCACGATCCCGGCCCGCCACGCCTCGGCGAACGCCTCGTCCAGGCCGTGCAGCCGCCACAGCGCGGCGAGGTTGGCGACGCTGCCGCCGCTCACGTAGATCGCGTCCTGCTCCAGGATCCACTCGCGCGGATCCTCGACGTTCGGCATCGGAAAGACCGTCAGGTGGCTCACCTCGACGTCCCAGCGGGCGAACGCGCCGTACATCTTGAGCAGCCAGTCGGCGTCGTCGCCGGTGGCGGTGGCGAGCAGGCCGAGCTTGGGCCGGTCCTGCCCGGTCAGGTCGAGGACGTAGCGCAGCAGCGCGGTCGGCTCGATGAAGCCGTACCGCTCGGTCTGCCGGAACGACCCGCCCCCGATGGCGACGATGTGCGACTGCCCGATGCGGCTCATGCCCACCACTCCCGTTCCCGGATCGAATGACTCTTTAGAGTACGGCGGCCAGGGCCTCGCCGACGGTGGGATGGGCGAACCGGTGGCCGGCGTCGAGCAGTCGCCGGGGGAGCACCCGCTGCCCGGCGAGCAGGGCCTCCTCCGCGAACTCCCCGAGCGCCAGGCGCAGCGCGAACCGCGGGGCGGGGAGCGGCATCGTCGGGCGCCGCAGCGCCTTCGCCAGAGCGGCCGTGTATTCGGCGTTGGTCACCGGCTCGGGAGCCGTGAGGTTCACCGGCCCGGCCAGTTCGTGCGCCAGCAGGAAGCGGACCGCGTCCACCCAGTCGGGCAGCGAGATCCACGAGACGTACTGCCTGCCGTTGCCGAGCACGGCGCCCGCGCCCATCTTGAAGATCGGCAGCATCCGGGCGAGCGCGCCGCCCCGGCCGCTGAGCACCACGCCGCTGCGCAGCAGCGTCACCCGCGCGCCCGCCTCCCCGGCGGGCTCGGTGGCCGCCTCCCAGCCGCGCACCAGATCGACGAGGAAGCCCCGGCCCGGCGGCGCGGACTCGTCCACGGCCCGGTCGCCGGTGTCGCCGTAGAAGCCGATCGCGGAGGAGGACAGCAGCACCCGAGGTCCGCCCTCGGCGCGGGCCAGCGCCTCGGCGAGGGTCCGCGTGCCGTTGACCCGGCTGTCCATCAGCTCCCGCTTGTACGCCTCCGACCACCGGCGGTCGCCGATCCCGGCGCCGGCCAGGTGGACGACGGCGTCCGCGCCCTCCAGCGCCCCCGGGTCGAGCACCCCGTTCGCCGGGTCCCAGAAGCGCTCGCCGGGCCCCGCGGGAGTGCGCCGCACCAGGCGGCGCACCTCGTGCCCGTCGGCGCGCAGCGCGTCGACCAGGGCCGTTCCGAGCAGTCCCGAGGAGCCCGTCACCACTGTCGTCATCGTGTCCACGCACGCATCACTACCCCGTCAGGAGCGGTTCCGCCAGGACTCACGCGAGAGGAGCCCGTTTCCACCGGGCGGTGCGCCCGCTGTCACGGCGCCCCGACACGGCCGGAGACGGCGAGGGCCGCCCCGCGAAGCGCGGGACGGCCCCGATGCGTCCGGGCCTACGGCTCGCGCCGGCCCGGGTACGGCTACGCCAGGCCGAGCTGGGCCTCGAAGCGGCCCTCCTCGAGACGGTGCTTGATCGTCGTGAGGAAGCGGGCCGCGTCGGCGCCGTCGACCAGGCGGTGGTCGTAGCTGAGCGCGAGGTACACCATCGAGCGGACCGCGATGACCTCGCCCTCCGGGGTGTCCACGACGACCGGGCGCTTGACGACCGCGCCGGTGCCCAGCATGCCGACCTGCGGCTGGTTGAGGATCGGCGTGTCGAACAGCGCGCCCCGGCTGCCGGTGTTGGTCAGCGTGAACGTGCCGCCGGTGATCTCGTCCGGGCTCACCTTGTTGGTGCGGGTGCGCTCGGCCAGGTCGGCGATCTTACGGGCGAGCCCGGCGATGTTGAGGTCGCCCGCGTTCTTGATCACCGGGACGAGCAGGCCGCGCTCGGTGTCGGTCGCGAAGCCCAGGTGCTCGACGTCGAAGTAGGTGACCTCGTTGGTCTCGCTGTTGATCGTGGCGTTCAGCTTCGGGTGCTGCTTGAGCGCCTCGACCGCCGCCTGGGCGAAGAACGGCATGAACGACAGCTTCACGCCCTCGCGCCGCAGGAACTCGCCCTTGGCCCGGTCGCGCAGGCGGGCGATCCGGGTGACGTCGACCTCGACCACGGTGGTGAGCTGGGCCGAGACCTGCAGCGACTCCACCATGCGCTTGGCGATGGTCTGCCGCAGGCGCGACATCTTCTCCGTACGGCCGCGCAGCGTGGTGTCGGCCGCCACCTCGGGAGCCGGGGCGGAGGCGACGGCCGGGGCGGCGGGCGCCTGGGCCGGGGCCGCCTGCGGAGCCGCCGGAGCGGCGGCGGCCTGCTCGCGCTGCACGCGGGCGGCCTCGATCACGTCCTGCTTGCGGATCCGGCCGCCGACGCCGGTGCCGGTCAGCGCGTCGAGGTCGACGCCGTGCTCGGCGGCGAGCTTGCGGACCAGCGGCGTGACGTACGGGCTCTCACCGGACGATGGCAGCGGGGTCGGCTCGCTCGGCTGCGCGGCCGGGGCCGGGGCCTGCGGAGCCGGGGCGGGCGCGGGCGCCGGGGGCACCGGCTGCGGCGTCACCACGGCGGGCGCGGGCTGCGGAATCGACGAGATCGGCGCCGCCGCGGGCTGGGCGGGAGCGGGCTCGGGCGCCGCCGCCTGTGCGGGGGCCGGAGCGGGCTCCGGCTCGGGCTCGGGCTGCGGAGCGGGGGCCGGAGCCGCCGGCTCGGCGGCGGCCGGAGCGGCGCCCGCCTCGGAGTCGATCAGGGCCAGCTCGGCGCCGACCTCGACCGTCTCGTCCTCGGCCACGATGATTTTGGTCAGGTAGCCCGCGGACGGTGAAGGGATCTCGGTGTCGACCTTGTCGGTCGACACCTCGAGGAGCGGCTCGTCGGCCTCGACGCGGTCGCCTTCCTTCTTCAGCCAGCGGGTGACGGTGCCCTCGGTAACGCTCTCGCCGAGCTGGGGCATGGTTACGGAGACCGGCATGGTGTCTTCTCTCGCGTTCGCTAGGAGGGCTTCAGTTGTGGACGTGCAGCGGCTTGCCGGCCAGGGCCAGCATCGCCTCGCCGAGGGCCTCGGACTGGGTCGGGTGCGGGTGGATCAGCTGGGCGACGTCGGTGGCCGTGGCCTCCCAGTTGAAGATCAGCTGGGCCTCGGCGATCAGCTCGCCCACCCGGCTGCCCACCATGTGGACGCCGAGCACCCGGCCGTCGCGCTCGGCGACGACCTTGACCTCGCCCTGGGTCTGCAGGATCTTGCTCCTGCCGTTGCCCGCGAGGTTGTAGCTCAGCTCGACGACGTCGTGACCGCGCTCGCGGGCGACCGACGTGGCGATGCCCACCGACGCGACCTCGGGCTCGGAGTAGGTGATGCGCGGCACGCCGTCGTAGTCGATCGGCACCGGGTTGAGCCCGGCGATGTGCTCGGCGACCAGGATGCCCTCGGCGAAGCCGACGTGGGCGAGCTGCAGCGTGGGGATGAGGTCGCCCACGGCGTAGACGCCCGGCACGCTGGTCTGGCAGAACTCGTCGACGAGCACGTAGCCGCGCTCCATCGTGACGCCGTTCTCCTCGAAGCCGAGGCCGGCCGAGACCGGGCCGCGGCCGACGGCGACGAGCATGATCTCGGCGTCGAGGGTCTTGCCGTTCTCCAGGGAGACGACGACCCCGGTGTCGGTGGTCTTGACGCTCTCGAACCTGGCGCCCAGCTCGTACTTGATCCCACGGCGGCGGAAGGCGCGCTCCAACAGCTTGGAGCTGGACTCGTCCTCCAGCGGCAGCAGGTGCGGCAGCGCCTCGACGATCGTGACCTCGGCGCCGAACGAGCGCCACCCGCTGGCGAACTCGACGCCGATGACGCCGCCGCCCAGGATGACGACCGAGGACGGGATCCGGTCGAGGACCAGCGCGTGGTCGCTGCTGATCACCTTCTCGCCGTCGATGTCCAGGCCGGGCAGCGACTTCGGCACCGAGCCGGTCGCCAGCACGACGTTGCGGCCCTCGTACACCTGGTCGCCGACCACGACGCGGTTGGGGCCGGCCAGGCGGCCCTCGCCCTCGACCACGGTGATCTTCTTGCTCTTGATGAGCCCAGCCAGGCCCTTGTAGAGGCCGCCGATCACCTTGTCCTTGTACGCGTGGACGCCGGGGACGTCGATGCCCTCCAGACGGGTGCGGACGCCGAACGACTCGCCCTCGCGGGCCTGGTCCGCCAGCTCGGCCGCGTGCAGCAGCGCCTTGGTGGGGATGCAGCCGCGGTGCAGGCAGGTGCCCCCGACCTTGTCCTTCTCGATGAGGACGACGTTCATGCCGAGCTCGGCCGCCCGCAGGGCACAGGCGTATCCACCGCTACCGCCACCTAGGACGACGATGTCGTAGGGGCCGCTGCCATCAGCCACTGGAATGCTCCTTGGTCGTATTCACACCGCCGGAAGGACCCGGCAGCATCTTTTCACTTGTCCCGGAAGATCGTGGCCCCGGCCCGGGCCCGCGCGGGCGCGCCGCGACCTGGCTCGTTACGAGGGCCGTCTTCCTGTTAAACAGCCTGCGCGGACGTGCCGTTCCCCGCGTAGCGCTCGGCGACCGCGACGAGCGTGCGGGTCATCGCGCCGGTGCCGCCCTTGGGGGTGTAACCGTGCGGCTCGCCCTTGTTGAACGCCGGGCCCGCCATGTCGATGTGCGCCCACTGGACGCCCTCGGGCACGAACTCGCGCAGGAAGATGCCCGCGGCGAGCATGCTGCCCCACCGCTCGGGCTGGAGGTTGGCGATGTCGGCGACCGCGGAGTCGAGTCCCCTGCGCAGCTCGGCGGGCAGCGGCATGCCCCAGGCGCCCTCACCCTGCTCGCCGGCGATGCGGACGACCTCCTCGCGGAGGGCGTCGTCGTTGGCCATCACGCCGGCCGTACGCCAGCCGAGCGCGACGATCTGGGCGCCGGTCAGGGTGGCGACGTCGATGATCACGTCGGGTTCGTCCTGGGCGGCGCGGGCGATGCCGTCGATCAGCACCAGACGGCCCTCGGCGTCGGTGTCGAGCACCTCGACCGTCTTGCCGCTGTAGGTGTGCAGGACGTCGGAGGGGCGCTGGGCGCTTCCCGAGGGCATGTTCTCCGCCAGGCAGAGATAGCCGACCGCGTTGACGCGCAGGCCCAGCCGGGCGATCGCGACGAGCGCGCCGAACACGGCTCCCGCGCCGCCCATGTCGGACTTCATCCAGTCCATGGAGGCGGAGGGCTTGAGCGACAGGCCGCCGGAGTCGAACGTGATGCCCTTGCCGACGAAGGCGACCTTCCGGGTGGCCTCGGGGTGGCTGTAGGCGACCCGGACCAGGCGCGGCGGATTGACCGAGCCCTGGCCGACGCCGACGATGCCGCCGTAGCCGTCCTCCTTGAGCCTGACCTCGTCGAGCACCTCCACCGAGAGACCGGTCTCGCCGCCGGTCTCCCGGGCGATCTCGGCGAAGCGCGCGGGCCACAGGTCGGACGGGGGCGTGTTCACCAGGTCGCGGACGAGGGCGACGGCGTCGGCGAGCGTCGCCGCGTGCGCGACGGCCTCCTCGGCCCCGGCCGCGCCGGACAGGACGGCCAGCTCGCCGACCGGAGCCTTACGGTCGCCGCCGGTGCGGTACCGCGTGAAGTCGTAGGCGCCGAGCAGTCCGCCCAGCGCGACGGCCTCCGCCTCGTCGGCCGTACGGGCGGGCAGGGCGAGCGCCGCGGACGCCGTCCCGGCGAGGGAGCGGACGGCCGCTCCCGCCGCACGGCGCAGGGTTTCCAGGTCGTAGCCGTCCTCGGGCGCGTCGCCGAGGCCCACGACGACGGCGATGGGCGCCGGCAGCGCCCCAAGGGTCGGGATCTTGACGACTTCCTCGGCCTTGCCGGTGAACCCCATCGTGCTGAGGATCTCGGCCAGTCGTCCGTCCAGGGCCTGGTCGAGGCCTTCGCCGCCCGGGGCGGGGCGTGGACCTTCCGGGGTCGTGTGGACGCCGATTATGAGAGCTGCGGTCTCGATGGAGACCGCGTCAGATGCGTTTATGCGCACTGTGGTCACGTGAGCCGATGCTAGCTGGGCTTACTCGGCTACGCATAAACGAGGGTTCATCCTACCTATCAGTAGCCGGGATGGTGCCAATCGAACTAGCACCATCGCGGCACTTCGGGTAGATGGTGCTAATGTGAATAGCACCATGTTGCTCACGCTTGATCTCAACGATCCGCGGCCCCTGCATGAACAGGTGGCCGACGCCGTCAGGCGCGCGATCGGGGCCGGGGACATCGCCCCGGGCGACCGGCTGCCGCCGGCCCGCGACCTGGCCCACGCGCTGGGCGTCAACGCGAACACGGTGCTGCGCTCGCTGCGCGACCTGCGCGACGAGGGCCTGCTGGAGTTCCGCCGCGGGCGCGGCGTGTCCGTGCTGCGCAGGCCGGACGGCCGTGAGGCGCTCAGGGCGCGGGTGCGAGACCTGCTCGACGAGGCCGCCGGATACGGCCTCACCGCGGACGACGTCGTCGCCCTCGTCAAGGACCTCGGCAAAGACTTCGGCAAGGACCCCAGCAAGGAGACGGCATGACCGAACCGCACGACAGCTCCGTGACCGGCGTCCGCGCGCGACTGATGGCGGCCCTCGCGGCCTGGGCCGTGCTGGTCGCCGCCGTGCTGGTGGCGGTGCCGCTGGCGTTCGCCGACCGCCTCCCCGACCCGCTGGCCACCCACTGGGGGCCCTCCGGGCGGCCCGACGGCTCCATGCCCTTCGCCGTCTTCGTGCTCCTCGCCGTGGTGTGGGCCGTCATCGCGGCGATCGGCCTCGGCGTCGCCGCGCGCCGCCGTAACCTGGTCCGCCGGGTGACACGCGCCTGGTTCTGCGCCGGGCTGGCCTGGGCGGGCGGGTTCATGGTCACCACGCAGGCCGTCACGATCGCCGCCAACCTCGACCGCGGTCACTGGACCCGTGCGGCGGGTGTGAGCTGGCAGGTCGCGGTGGTCGTCGCCGCGCCGATCGCGCTCGGGGCGCTGGGCTGGCTCGCCGGCCGGCGCGGCCCTGACGTTCCCGCCGCGCCGTCGGGGACCGGACCGCTGATCGACCTCGACCCGGGGAAGCGGCCGGTGTGGGTCTCCACCGTCACCGCGCGCTGGGCGGCCTTGCTCGCGCTCGTGTCCCTCGCCGCCGCGGTGGTCGTCGCGGGCGTGGCCCTGTCCGGCCGGGTCCCCGGCGGCTGGAGCGTGGTGGTGCCGCTCGCTCTGGTGGGCGTGATCGGCACGGTGCTGTCATCGGTCTCGGTGCGGGTCGTCCCCGAAGCGCTGACCGTGTCGGTCGGTCCGCTGCGGTGGCCCTCGCGCACGGTGCGGCTCGAGCGCGTGGAGCGGGCGTGGGTGGAGGAGCGGTACCCGGCCCAGGTGGGCGGATGGGGCTACCGCGGGCTCCCGGGGCGGGCCACGATCATGATCCGCGGCGGCGAGTGCCTGGTCGTCAGATACACCTCCGGCGGCGAACTGGGGATCACGGTGGACGACGCCGCCACGGGCGCCGCTCTCGTCAACGCCCTCGTCGCCCGACGGCACTCCTCTGCCGAAAGGTGATGACTGTGATGCGGCGTCACGCCGATGTCTGGCTGTTCCTCCTCGTCGCGTTCGCGGCCTCGTGGCTGATCGCGCTGCCCGTGTGGCTGGGGGCCGCCCCGCTCGGCGCGGCCGCCTTCCAGATCCTCGGCATCCTGATCATGTTCACGCCCTCCCTCGGCGTACTGGCCGTGTGGCTCACCCGGCGGCGCGGCACGACGGCGCGGCAGTGGGCGCGGGCGACGGGGCTCACGTTCGGCCCGCGGCGGGGGAGGACCGTCGCGCTCCTGGCGGCGGCCCTGCTCGGCGTGCCGCTTCTCGTGGCCGTCGCACTGCTGGTCAGCGCCGCCGTGGGGGTGGTGCGCCTCGACGTCGCCGGGCTGAGCCTCTACCGCGCGCAACTGGCCGCGGTCCTCGACCAGGTGCCGCTGGACCCGGGGGTCCTGTACGCCGTCCAGGTCGTGCAGGCCGTGCTGCTCGCCCCGATCCTCAACGCGATCCCCGCGCTCGGGGAGGAGTGGGGCTGGCGGGGCTGGCTGCTGCCGCGCCTTCTGGGCGACCCGGCGGTCTCGCCCACGCCGGCGGCGGTCTCGCCCCCGGCGGCGGGGGAGCCCGGCACTGGGGAATCCGGCGCTGGGGAATCCGGCGCTGTGGAACCCGGCACCGGGGAGTGGCGGCCCGCCCGGGTGTGGCCCGCGCTGGTGCTGTCCGGCGTGATCTGGGGCCTGTGGCACGCCCCGCTCACGCTCAAGGGGTACAACTACCCGGCGCTCGGCGCCTGGGCGGCGGTGCTGTTCGTCGGCTTCTGCGTCATATTCGGGGCGCTGCTCGGCTGGGTGCGGCTGCGCTCGCGCAGCGTGTGGCCCGCGGTCGCCGCGCACGCCTCGGTGAACGCCACGACCGGCCTGGCGCTGCTCCTCGGCGACGCGGCGGACCCGCCGAACCCGGCGCTCGCCGGGATCAGCGGGATCGTCGGCTGGGTGCTGCTCGCGGCCGTCGTCCTCGTCGCCTACCGGCTGCGTCCCGTCACCGTGCCGCGCTGACGCGCGCATCCCCGGGCGGCCCCCGGCGTCACAGCAGCAGGACGGCGGCCAGCAGCGTCACTGTGGTGGCCGTCTCCACGAGGGCGCCGAGCACGTCGCCCGTGACGCCGCCCAGCCGCCGTACGGCCCGGCGGCGCAGCAGCGCGGCGGCCCCCAGCCCGGCGGCCATCGCCAGCAGCAGTCCGGCGGGCGCGAGCAGGTACGGGTCGACGGTCACGTGGGACAGCAGACCGGTGGGCCGGGGACCCGCGCCGAGGGTCCCCCCGTTGGCCGATGTGGGATAGCCGTAGTCGTTGCCGAGGCGGTCGAAGCCGGCGGGGAACAGCGCGCCGAGGTCCAGGACGACCCGGGTCCCGTCGGCGGCCGGCACGCAGAAGGCCGGTGCGCCGATCGCCGCCACCAGGGCGAGCACCGCCACGACGGCGGCCGACGCGAGGGTGGCCCCGATCGCGGCGCCCCGCCGTACGGTGCCGGCGACGAGCGCGCCGAGGCCGGTGGGCCGGGCCGGGGGCACGCCCTCGCGGCAGGCCCACGTGACGGCCAGCCGACCGGTCACCGCGGCCGCCACCAGCGCGACCCAGGCGACGGCGTCGCCCCGCGACAGCGCGGCCACCTGGACGAGCAGGGCGATCACGGCGGCGACGACCCCGAACGGGCCGATGTCGGAGCGCTTCATCACCTCCAGCGCCCCGTCGGACGGCTTGCCGCTGCCGAGCCCGTCGGCCAGATCCGCGAGTCCGTCGAGATGCAGGGCCCGCGTCAGCCACGCGAGCGCGCCCACCGCGAGGACGGCGCCGAGCAGCGGCGAGCCCGACATCGCACCGGTGGCGACGAGCACCACGGCCCCGGCCAGGCCGAGGAGCACACCGACGAAGGGCGCCAGCGCCATGGCGCGTCCCACTACGACGCGGCCGGCCTCCACCGGCCGTACGGGGAGGATCGTGAGCGTCCCGACCGCGAACCGCCAGGCCGCGCCAATCCCGTTCATGCCACCCCCTCGCCGGGCGGCTCGGGGTTCGGTCGTGCCGGAGGCGCGCAATCCAGCACCTCGCGAATCGCGCTGTGCTTACTGATTCGCTCGCTCCGCTCGCTCATGCCACCCCCTCGCCTGGCGACTCGGGGTCGCGTCGGGCCGGAGGTGCGCAGACGACCCAGCCGAATCGCGCTGTGCTTACTGATTCGCTCGCTCCGCTCGCTCATGCGAGGTTCGTCGGACACGAGGGCAAAGCGTAGTTCTCACGGGGGCAACGGGACGACCCGGCCGGCGATCACCAGGGCGACGTCCTCGGACTCGCGGGCGAGGGCCTGGTTGAGGCGGCCGAGCGCGTCGCGGAACAGCCGTCCGGCGGGGGTGGCCGGGATCACCCCGAGGCCCACCTCGTCGCTGACCGCCACCACGCGGGCGCGGGTGCCGCGCCAGGCGGCAACCAGCGCGTCGCACCGCCGCGCCACCCGGCCGAGCGCCGGGCGGTGGTCGTCCGCGGCCGTGCCGTCCGGCCAGGCGGCGCACTCGTCGAACACGGCCGCCAGCCAGGTGCCGATCCCGTCGACGAGGAACGTCCCCGAGGCGGCGGACAGGACGGCCACGAGGTCGGTGGTCTCCACGGTGTGCCAGTGCGCCGGGCGCCGCTCCCGGTGGGCCCGTACGCGGGCGAGCCAGGCCGGGTCGTCGCCGCCGGAGGGCCCGGTCGCGACGTAGGTCACCTCGGGTTCGGCGGCCAGGCGGAGTTCGGCCTCCTCGGACTTGCCGGACCGCGACCCCCCGAGCAGCAGTGTCCGGCGTGGCGGCGCGCCGCCTCGCCGCACGCTGAGCGCCGCCTCCGCGCTCGCCGTGCAGGCCGTGTCCACGACGGTCCCGTCGGGGACGGCCGTCGCGCCCCAGAAGCCGAGTCGGCGGGCCAGTTCGTCCTCGCTCGTGACACGGTGGTCGAGACGCACCGCGATGATCCGCGTCGCGGGCGTGACCCGTCCGCGACGGCGCAGGTCGCCCAGCCGCTCCGGCCGGTCGGGCAGGTCCATGAGCACCACGTCGAAGGGCGCGTCCTCATCCCGCGCTCCGGCGGACGGTCCCACGGAGCAGAGCAGGCGGCCGCCGTCCGGTCCGGTGAGCTCGCAGCCGTCGGCGGTGTGGCGGATCCGGTAGCCGCCGGGCGGGCGGGCGTCCGTGAGCCGTACGCGGCCGTCGACCACGACGGACAGGGGGCGGCGATGGCCGGGGGCGAGCCGGCCGCAGGACGCGCAGGGACAGCCGGGGGCGGGCCAGCCGTCCGGGCCTCCGGTCCCCTCCAGACGGACCTCCATGCCGTTCCTCTCCAGCGTCTCGGGTGATCGGGCGGCCCCGACCCTAGCCGCGCCGCGGGGGGAGGTGGAGGCCGGGGCGGAGAGGATAGGGTCCGGCTGCACGGCCTTTGTGCCGTACCGGTCCCGGCGCGGGGACGGCGAGGAGTCGAAGGAGCGGGTGCGGATGATTTGGCGGTGGCGTTACGAGGACGCGAACGGCGGCGAGGTCACGGACCGGCCGCTGCCGAGGGAGATCTTCTCCAGCCAGTCCGACGCGGAGTCGTGGCTGGGGGAGAGCTGGCGCGAGCTGCTCGAGGCCGGTGTCGAGCAGGTCACGCTCATGGAGGACGAGCGGGTCGAATACTCGGGGATGTCCCTGCGCGCCGAGTGAGCCGGGCGGGTGCCGGGACCCGCGACGGGCGCGGTCCCGGCACCCGCTACGACGCCGCCCCGGTGGGACGGGAGCCGGGGATCAGGGACGCGCGGACGGGCTGACGGTCTTGCCCGGGTCGCGCTCGACGACCGGCCCGAGGACGTCGTCGATCTTCTTGAGCACCTCGGCGTCGAGCTTCACGCCCGAGGCCTTCACGTTGTCGCGCACCTGCTCGGGCCTGGTGGCGCCGACGATGGCCGACGACACGTTGGGGTTCTGCAGCACCCACGCCACGGCGAGCTGGGCCATCGTCAGCCCGAGGTCGGCCGCGACCGGCTTGAGGTCCTGCACCCGGCGCAGCACGTCGTCGTCCATCAGCCGGCTGATGAAGCCGGAGCCCGCGGGGTCGGTGGCGCGGGACCCGGCCGGCGGCGGCTGCCCGGGCAGGTACTTGCCGGTCAGCACGCCCTGCGCGATCGGCGACCAGACGATCTGGCCCAGGCCCTCCTTCTCGCACAGCGGCACGACCTCGGCCTCGATGACCCGCCAGAGCATCGAGTACTGCGGCTGGTTGGACACCAGCCGGTCGAAGCCCATCTCATCGGCGATCTTCAAGGCCCGGGCGATCTGGTCGGCCGACCACTCGCTCACACCGACGTACAGCACCTTGCCCTGGCGCACGAGGTCGTCGAAGGCCCGCAGGGTCTCTTCGAGCGGCGTCTCGACGTCGAAGCGGTGCGCCTGGTAGAGGTCGACGTAGTCGGTCTGGAGCCGGCGGAGCGACCCGTTGATCGACTCCATGATGTGCTTGCGGGACAGTCCCCGGTCGTTCTTGCCCTCGCCAGTGGGCCAGTAGACCTTCGTGAAGATCTCCAGCGACTCGCGGCGCACGCCCTTGAGCGCGCGGCCGAGGACATCCTCGGCCCTGGTCCCGGCGTAGACGTCGGCGGTGTCGAAGGTGGTGACACCCTCGTCGAGAGCCGCGCGGACGCACTCGACGGCGGCGTCCTCCTCCACCTGCGACCCATGGGTGATCCAGTTGCCGTAGCTGATCTCGCTGACCATGAGGCCACTGCGGCCAAGATGACGGTATTCCATGGTTCTGACCCTAGGTCATCCCGCCGGGACAGCCCATCGATGTGGTTCGCGGTAGGGTGCCCGGCGTGCGCCGGTTGATCGTTTCCCGCCCTGTACGACTGGCTCTGGCCGTCGCGCTGGTCGCCGGTGTCGCCGCCGGGCTGGTCGTCGCCGCGCGCCGCCGCCGTGCCGCCGCGCCGGTGCCGCCCGGTCCGCGTCCGGCCGCGCGGCGGGACGCGGCAGACCCCGCCGGGAGCGGCCCCGAGCCGGTGCTCGGGTGGCCCACGTCGGATGACCTCGAGAGGTACGACCGGCCGGAGGGCGGCGCGCCGATCGCCCGTCTCCTCGCCGGGCTTCCCCGGATCGGGCGGCCGCGCGGGACGAAGGCGCGCCGGTGGACGGCCGCGCTCGTCGCGCTCGGCCTGCTGGCCCTCGGTGCGCAGATGCTGGACAACGCGGTGTTCGGCCCGGAGCCCGGGCCGTCGTTCGGCTGGACGGCGTACGCGGGAGACGACGTCGAGCCATGTCTCGCGGACGGGTGCCCGGTGGCCGGGAACCACATGCCACCGGGCATCGGTCCCTGTCCCGCGCCCGGTTGCGACGTGGTGCGGGACCCCGCGCCGTCCGCCGGTCCCGTCGCCGACGTGCCCGCGGTGGGGCCGCCGCCGTCCCGCGACCCCGCGTGCGCGCTCGGGCGGACGGGCTCCACGACCCCGGTCGTACGGCCGATCTCCCGCCGGGTGACGGCCGCGGTGAACCGCCAGTGGCGGCGGATAGAGAAGTGGCTGAGGGCGCACGCGCCTAAGACGTACGCCTCGTTGAACAAGCCGGCCGGCCCCCGGCTGGTGGCCAAGGCCGAGGCGCGGCTCGGGAGGCCCATCCCCGACTCGCTGCGGGCCTCGCTGCTGCGCCACGACGGCGCACGCGGGATGGCGGCGTTCCGGTTTCCGACGAGCCACGCGATCATGGGCGCGCGCGGACTTGTCGCGTCCTGGCCGGAGGCCTGCGAGATGGGCGAAGGCATCCCCCTCGCCTACGACCCCGACTTCGGCGACTATCTCGTGACGAACTCCGCCACCGGCGGCGTGGGCTTCGCCGACCCGGAGTCGCCGTACTTCGAGGACGAGTGGTCGTCGTACTACGCGCTGCTCAAGACCACGGCGGACGCCCTCGCCGGCGGCCACCCCGTGGACGGGTCGGTGCCGGTGGTGCGCGAGGGCGCCCTGGAGTGGGAGTGAGGCTCCCGGGTCGGACGGGCGCTCAGACGGCCGCCGGGGTCACTTCTTCGCGCCCGCCGTGTCCTTGAGGGCGACCGGGATGCCGCCGGGCAGGACCGTGGGCTTGGGGAAGCGCAGGCGGCGCATCTGGGACGAGCGCATCGCCGCGTAGAAGCCCACGCCCTTGAGGTCCTCGCCCGGGAACTTCGCCGCCGCCTCCTTCTTCACCTTCGAGGCCACGTAGAACGAGCTCGCCAGCACGAGCACCATCACGACCGGCAGGGACAGCGAGTAGACCGTGATGACCGCGGCGCGGACCGGGATCGGGAACGGCACCATCGACAGCAGCATGATGACGAACACGACGGGCAGGAAGTACTGCCCGGGCAGCCGCCGCGAGTCCACCCAGTCGCGGGCGAACTTGCGCACCGGGCCGCGGTCGCGCGCCGGGAGCGCCCGCTCGTCGCCGCGCAGCATGGCCTCGCGCTGCTTGCTGCGGAGCGCCTTGTCGCGCTCGCGCGCCAGGCGGTAGGCCTCCTTGCGGTTGGCCGGAGCGGTCACCGGGGAGCGGCGGCGGCCCTGCGCCTCGCTCCGCTTCGGGGTGGGACGGCCCTTCCCCGGGGTGCCGTGGGGCTTAGGATCCTCTACAGGGACGGGGGAGTCCTCCGCGGAGGTCTGAGTGCGACGTCGGAACACGTGGCTCAGCCTACCTGGAGTGCAACTTAGTGACGCCCTCGCGCGTTATGCGTAGGGTGAACCCAGGCGGCTACGCCGCCTGACAAGGGGCTTGAGACGGCTGGGATCACCCACGCACAACCTTGGAGAAGGGGACGGCCGACGCGCATGAGCGTGATGAAGAGACTTTCCATGATCTTCAAGTCCAAGGCCAACAAGGCCCTGGACAAAATGGAGGATCCGCGGGAGACGCTGGACTATTCCTATCAGCGCCAGCTCGAGTTGCTGCAGAAGGTCCGCCGAGGCGTGGCAGACGTGGCCACCAGCCGCAAGCGGGTGGAGCTGCAGATCAACCAGCTCGAAGGGCAGGCCGCCAAGCTGGAGAACCAGAGCAGGCAGGCCCTGTCGGCCGGGCGCGAGGACTTGGCCCGCGAGGCGCTGACCCGCCGCAACGGCCTCAACGCCCAGATCGCCGACCTGCGAATCCAATACAGCAACCTTCAGGGCGAGGAGGAGAAGCTCACCCTCGCCAGCCAGCGGCTGCAGGCCAAGGTCGACTCCTTCCGTACGAAGAAGGAGACCATCAAGGCCACCTACACGGCGGCCGAGGCCCAGACGCGGATCAACGAGGCGTTCTCCGGAATCTCCGAGGAGATGGGCGACGTCGGCCTGGCGATCCAGCGCGCGGAGGACAAGACGGCGCAGATGCAGGCGCGCGCGGGCGCGATCGACGAGCTGCTGGCCAGCGGCGCGCTGGACGACTTCACCGGGCAGCGTGACGACATCCAGGCCGAGCTCGACCGCATGGGCGCCGGCTCGGACGTGGAACTGGAGCTCGCCAAGATGAAGGCCGAGCTCGGCCAGGGCCCGGCGCCCAGGAGCGCCATCGAGCCCGGCCAGCAGGGTCAGGCGGCCCCGTCCGGCCAGCAGCACACGCAGCAGCTGCGTCAGCCGGGGGAGGGACTGTGATCGTCAGAATCATGGGTGAGGGACAGGTCGAGATCGGCGCCGCCGACATCGACGTCCTGAACGAGCTCGACAGCGAGCTGGAAGCCGCGATCGAGTCGGGCGACGAGGACGATTTCCGTACGAAGCTCCACGCCCTGCTCGACAAGGTGCGTCACGTGGGCAAGGCCCTGCCGGACGACTCGCTGGAGCCGTCCGAGCTGATCCTGCCGCCGGCCGACGCCTCGATCGAGGAAGTGCGGGAGATGCTCGGGGACACCGGGCTCATTCCCGGCTGATGTCCTCCACACGGTTCGCCCCTGATCGCGGCCTCACCGTCCGGATGACCGTGACGATGTTCCTGCTCGGGCTGCTCTACGTCGCGTTCGTGGCCGTCCTGGTCGCGGTTGGCGTACGCGCGGTCACCGTGCTCGTGATCGCCGGTGGTCTCCTGCTGGCGCAGTACTTCCTGTCCGACAAGATCGCGCTGTTCGCGATGCACGGGCGGGAGGTCTCGCCGCAGGAGGCCCCCGAGTTGCACGGGATCATCGACCGGCTGAGCGCGATGGCGGGAATGCCGAAGCCGCGGGTGGCGATCGCCGACTCGGACATCCCGAACGCGTTCGCCACGGGGCGCGACCGGAAGAACTCGGTGGTCTGCGTGACCACCGGCATCCTGCGCAGGCTCGACGCGCGGGAGCTCGAAGGGGTGCTGGCCCACGAGATGTCCCACGTGGCCCACCGGGACGTGGCGGTGATGACGATCGCCTCGTTCCTGGGGGTCGTGGCCGGCCTGATGACCCGCTTCGCGCTCTACACCGGTCTGGGCGGCCGGAGGAACGACAACGGCCCCCCGATCGGACTGATCATCTTCGCGGTCTCCGGCCTGGTCTACGCCGTCAGCTTCCTGCTCACGCGGGCGCTGTCGCGCTACCGCGAACTGGCCGCGGACCGCGCGGGCGCGCTGCTGACGCAGCAGCCGAGCGCCCTGGCCAGCGCCCTGGTCAAGATCAGCGGCGACATCGGCAGGATCCCGACAAGGGATCTGCGTGAGGCGCAGCCGTTCAACGCCTTCTTCTTCGCACCGGCCATCTCGGGCCGGAGCGTCGCCTCGCTGCTGTCGACCCACCCGCCGCTGGAGCGCCGGCTGGAGCAGTTGTCCAGGATCTCCGCGGCGCTGGGTCGCGGATGAGGGGGCGCTGATGGGCTGGTTCGACGCGCTGCTCGGCCGTTCCAAGCCCGCCAGGCCCGACCTCGACGCGCTGTTCGCGCTGCCGTCCGCCGCCGTCACGCTGCAGGCCGCCACCGGCTTCGCCCCGGCGGGCGCCGGGTCGGTGTGCTTCCGCGCCGCCGAAGGCGGCGCCTTCGCCCGGCTCGAACAGGACGTCCAGGCCCTGATGGGCAAGGTGGAGGTCTCCCGGGACTCCTACGGCTACACCTGGCTGCAGGTGCGCAACCCCGACGTGGCCGGGCTCGTGACCGACCTCCACGCCGCCAACTCGTCCCTGGAGTCGGCCGGGTTCGGTCCTTCGCTGCTGTGCTCGCTCGTCGCGTTCGCCGATCCCTCCGGACGGCGGCTCGCGATCGTCTACCTCTACAAGCGCGGCACGTTCTACCCCTTCGCCCCCCTGGGCGAACCACGCCGCGACAACGCGCTGGAACTGCAGGTGCGCGGTGTCCTGGAGCGCGAGCTGAAGATCGAACCCGATCTGGCGAGCTGGTTCCCCGTCTGGGGCGCCCCCGGCCTCTGACCGTTCCAGGAGCCTTCATGACCGAGTGGACCCACCTGCGGTACGCCGAGGCGGCGGCCGCGGAGATCGGCCGCATGGCCGCGACCGTACGGGGCCGGGACGGATCCACCTCCGTTCCGACCTGTCCCGGCTGGGATCTGCGCGCCCTGACCGAGCACACGGGGGCCGTCCACCGATGGGCGGCCGCCATGGTGCGCGACGCCGCGCCGCGCCGATACGACCGCGAGGCCATGGACCACGGCTTCCCCGAGGACTTCGCCGAGGCCGCCGACTGGCTGGAGGCGGGAGGCGTCCTGCTCACGGACGCGTTGAAGGGCCGCGACCCGGACACGGAGATGTGGGGATGGGCGGGCGATCGGCACGCGCGGTTCTGGTCCCGCCGCCAGCTCCACGAGACCGTCGTCCACCGCGCGGACGCCGAGATCGCCCTCGGCATCGCCCCCCGCGTCGACGAGGATGTCGCGGCCGACGGCGTGGAGGAGTTCTTCGCCGTCCTCTCGTACGCCCGGTGGCGCCCGCTCGTCGCCGAGCTCAGGAGCGACGGAGAGGCGATCGCCTGGCGGACCGACACGGGCCTGGCCTGGCTCGTCCGGCTGACCCACACAGGATTCACCTGCGAGAGGTCCGAAGGCCCCGCCGACGTCACCGTACGCGCGCCGACGGCCGGGGACCTGATGCTGACGCTGTGGAACCGGCGTGAGCCCGACGCGGTCCACGGCGACGACGAGCTGCTGCGGTTCTGGCGCGAGCGCGCGAAGATCTGAGGCCGGGAACCGAAGACGCGGGCGCCCCCGGGAGATTCGTGGGCGCCCGCGTCGTAGGGCCGCCGCTACGGCAGGGCGAGCATGCGGTCGAGGGCGACCTTGGCCCAGTGGGTGGTGTCCGCGTCGACCGTGATCCGGTTGACGACCTCGCCTTCGGCCAGCGACTCCAGCGCCCAGACCAGGTGCGGCAGGTCGATGCGGTTCATGGTGGAGCAGTAGCACACGGTCCGGTCGAGGAACGTGATCGTCTTGTCCGGGAACCGGTTCGCCAGGCGGCGCACCAGGTTCAGCTCGGTGCCGACGGCCCAGGAGGACCCGGCCGGGGCCTCCTCCAGCTTCCGGATGATGTACTCGGTCGACCCGACGAAGTCGGCCTTGGTCACGACCTCGTGGCGGCACTCGGGGTGGACGAGCACGTTCACCCCCGGGATGCGGGCCCGCACCTCGTCCACGCACGCGGCGGAGAAGCGCCCGTGGACCGAGCAGTGGCCCTTCCACAGGATCATCTTCGCGTTCTCCAGCTGCTCCCGGGTGAGGCCGCCGTTCGGGCGGTGCGGGTTGTAGACCACGCAGTCGTCCAGCGACAGCCCCATCTCCAGCACCGCGGTGTTGCGGCCCAGGTGCTGGTCGGGCAGGAACAGCACCTTCTCGCCCTGCTCGAAGGCCCAGTCGAGGGCGCGCTTCGCGTTCGAGGAGGTGCACACGGCGCCGCCGTGCCGTCCGCAGAACGCCTTGATGTCCGCGCTGGAGTTCATGTACGTGATCGGCACCACCCGGTCGGCGATGCCGGCGTCCTCCAGGGCGTCCCAGCAGTCCTCGACCTGGGTGAAGGTCGCCATGTCGGCCATCGAGCAGCCGGCGGCCAGGTCGGGGAGCACCACCTTCTGCGTGTCACCGGTCAGGATGTCGGCCGACTCGGCCATGAAGTGGACGCCGCAGAACACGATGTACTCCGCCTCGGGCCGGGCGGCGGCCTCGCGGGCGAGCTTGAACGAGTCACCGGTCACGTCGGCGAACTGGATGACCTCGTCACGCTGGTAGTGGTGACCGAGCACGAACAGCCGGTCGCCCAGCCGCTCCTTGGCCACGCGTGCGCGCTCCACGAGCGTCGGATCGGACGCGGGAGGCAGCTCGCCCGGGCAGTCGACGCCGCGTTCGCTGTGCGGGTCGGTGCCCTGGCCGAGGATGAAGAGCGGAAGGCCGGTCTCGGTGATCGTCACGACCACACCCCCTCGGGGACTTATCGTCTAACTGACGACTAATCATTACATATCGCATCGGCTGGTTCGTCGCGTGGTTGCCGGTAGGGCACTGGAATGTGTAGGGCTTCACCGGTGTTGGTAGCGTCTAGGTAGGACGTCAGAACCAATCGACCGCCCCGATGGGCGGTTGGCGCAGACGCGGGAGTCAGCACATGACGGTTGAGAGCAGCGAGACCACTCAGCAGGGCCTGATCCTGACTGACGCGGCCGCCGCCAAGGTCAAGAGCCTGCTCGAGCAGCAGGGCGAGGAAGGGCTGCAGCTTCGGGTGGCCGTCCAGCCGGGTGGCTGTTCCGGCCTGCGTTACCAGCTCTTCTTCGACGACCGGTCGATGGACGGCGACGTGGTCTCCACCTTCGGCGGCGTGAACGTCGTCACCGACCGGATGAGCGCGCCGTACCTCATCGGGGCCACGGTCGACTTCGTGGACACCATCGAGAAGCAGGGCTTCACCATCGACAACCCCAACGCGACGGGGTCGTGCGCCTGCGGCGACTCGTTCAACTGACGGCGCACGCGCGCCCGGCCGCGGGCGACGGGTGACGCGTCGAGCGCCCCGCACGGATTACTCCGCGCGGGGCGTCGTCATGTCCCGAGACGGTACGCTCAGTAGGTTCGGCGGGATCTCATCCCGGCCCCCGTCTCCCTGATGCTGACAACGAGGAGAATGACCCCGTGCGCATCGCCGTCACCGGCTCCATCGCCACCGACCACCTGATGACGTTCCCCGGCCGCTTCGGCGACCAGCTCATCGCCGAGCAGCTCGACCGGGTGTCGTTGTCGTTCCTCGTCGACGATCTGCAGGTCCGCCGCGGCGGATGCGCGGCCAACATCGCCTTCGGCATGGGCTGCCTCGGGCTCACCCCGATCCTGGTCGGCGCCGTGGGCACCGACTTCGCCGACTACCGCTCCTGGCTCGAGCGCCACGGCGTCGACTGCGCGTCGGTCCACGTGTCCGAGCTGCACCACACCGCGCGCTTCCTGTGCACCACGGACGAGGACCACAACCAGATCGCCTCGTTCTACACCGGCGCGATGGCGGAGGCGAGGGAGATCGAGCTGGGCCCGATCACCGAGCGTCTCGGCGGGCTCGACCTGGTCCTGATCAGCCCCAACGACCCGGCGGCGATGGTGCGGCACACCGACGAGGCGCGTCAGCGGGGCATCCCGTTCGCGGCCGACCCGTCGCAGCAGCTCGCCCGCATGCCCGGCGAGGAGATTCGCCAGCTCGTCGAGGGCGCGGCGTACCTGTTCAGCAACGACTACGAGCTGGGCCTGATCGCGCAGAAGACCGGCTGGTCGGACGAGGAGATCCTGGACCGGGTCGGCGTACGGGTGACGACCCTCGGGCCCAAGGGCGCCAGGATCGACCGGAAGGGCGAGCCGTCGCTGCACATCCCGCCGGCGCCCGAGCTGGGTAAGGCCGACCCGACCGGCGTCGGGGACGCCTTCCGCGCCGGGTTCCTCGCCGGGCTCGCCTGGGGTCTGCCCCTGGAGCGCTGCGGACAGCTCGGCAACCTCACCGCCACCCACGTGCTGGAGCGGATCGGCTGCCAGGAGTACGAGCTGAGCCAGCGGGTCTTCCTCGAGCGGTTCGCCGCCGCCTACGGGTCCGACGCGGCGGCCGAGGTGGCCGGGCACGCCCGCTGCCACTACGCCTGAGTCCGGGCCCTCAGTAGTTGCGGCGCACGTGGATGGACCAGCCGCCCTGGGGCAGCTCGTAGCTCCCCACGTGCTCGTGTGACTTCAACCGGCACCAGGCCGGGACGTCGGTGAACGCGGCGGGGTCGTCGGCCAGTACGGCGACCACGCCGCCCGTCGCCACCTGGTTGATCCGCTCGGCCAGCATGATGATCGGGATCGGGCACTTGCGGCCCAGCGCGTCGATCGTCAGCGCGGGCGGCTCCGCCGGCCGGACCGGCGCGGCGGGCTCGGCCCGCTCCGCCGCCTGGGCCGCCTCGGGAGACCGCCGGGCGCCGTCGCCCGTCCGTCTGCGCCACATCAGTGCACCCCCAAGCTCGACCGGATCCGCCGCACGATGTCCGGGAGCACCGCGAGGAAGCGATCGATGTCGTCCTCGGACACGCCACGGGGCAGCGATACCCGCACATTCCCATGCGTAAGCACGCCCATTGCCTCCAGGACGTGCGATGGACGAAGCGTACTCGCCGTGCAGGAGCTTCCGGACGAGACGGCGAAACCGGCCTTGTCGAGCTCGGTCAGCAGCGCCTCGCCCTCGACGTACATGCAGGAGAACGTCACGATGTGCGGCAGCCGCAGGACCGGGGCGCCGACGACCTCCACGTCGGGCACCAGCAGAGGCACCTCGGCGCGGATCCGGTCGACCAGGGCCGACAGCCGCCTGCTCTCGGTCTCCGCCTCCTCGGCCCGGGCGCGCAGTGCCGCGACGGCGGCCACGATCGCCGGCACGTTCTCGAACCCCGGCACGCGCCGCCGCTCCCGCTCGTCCTCCGGCAGCGGCGAGCGCCAGCGCACGCCCTTGCGCACCGCCAGCACGCCCACCCCGGCCGGGCCGCCCCACTTGTGCGCGCTCGCGGTGAGGACCGACCAGCCCTCGGGGAGCGGCATGCGGCCCGCCGACTGGGCGGCGTCGACCAGCAGCGGCACGCCCGCCTCCCGGCAGGCCCGCGCCGCCTCCTCGACCGGCTGGAGCGTCCCCACCTCGTGGTTGGCCGTCTGCAGGCATGCCAGGGCCGTGCCGGGCCGCGCGACGGCCTCGGCGAACGCGCCGGCGTCCACCCGGCCCGTACGGCTCACGCCCACGAGTTCCACCTCGCCGCCCGCGCGCTCGTGCACCTCGCCCGCGTGCAGGACGCTGGAGTGCTCGACGGCGCCCGCCACCAGGCGCGTCCCGGCCCGGCGGCGGCCGGCCAGCGTGCCGAGCACCCCGAGGTGGACGGCCTGCGTCCCCGACGAGGTGAACGACACCTCGTCGGGCCGGGCGCCGATCAGTTCGGCTACCTCCGCCCTCGCGCGCTCCAGTAACATCTGGGCGCGGCGCGCCGTGCCGTACAGGCGGGCGGGATCGGCCCAACCGGCGTCGATCGCCGCCAGCAGGGCGTCACGGGCCGCGGGATGGAGAGGTTCGGTCGAAGCCGCGTCCAGGTAGGCCACAGTTGAGACATTAACGGGGGCTGGTCAGGGGGGCGGCGCCGGTCCGCGCTAATGTGTCCCCCAGCGTGAACTCAACCAAGTAAAGGGCAGACCGGCCGCAAGGTTGGTGCCGGTCTCACCTGAGAGTCAATTGGAAAAACCGCCCAGGAGAGGAACTCTTGGGCTTCATCTGTGGGGTAGGCGATCCGTGAGTCCGACCCGCCGTACGACACGGCGACCGTGGGCACGCCGCCGGTTGCCCGGAGCCGCCGCCGTGGCGCTGCTGGTGGCGTCCGGCACGGCGTGTAGCAACCAGGCGATCGATCAATGGTCCCGTGGGGGCATGCCGGAAGGTGTTACCAAGCAGGCCGGCATCGTCCAGACCCTCTGGAACGGGAGCTGGGTCGCGGCTCTCGCCACCGGCGTGGTCGTCTGGGGACTGATCCTGTGGGCGTGCATCTTCCACCGCAAGAAGAAGAACAGTCCCGACCAGCTGCCTCCGCAGGTGCGCTACAACCTGCCGATCGAGATCCTCTACACGGTGGTCCCGGTCATCATGGTGGCGGTCTTCTTCTACTTCACGGCCCGTGACGAGACCGAGATCACGCGGATCACGAAGGACGCCCCGGTCAAGGTGGCCGTCGAGGGCTACCAGTGGAGCTGGCGCTTCACCACCGAGTACCAGGGCCAGAAGGCCGTGGTCGCGGGTGTGCCGGTGGACCTCAGCAAGCAGAGCGAGCAGACCCCCCAGGGTCCGCAGCTCGTGCTGCCGGTCAACACCCAGGTGCAGTTCGACCTGCACTCGCCCGACGTCATCCACTCGTTCTGGGTGCCGGCGTTCCTGTTCAAGCAGGACGTCTTCCCGGGCAACGTGCACAACCACTTCCAGATCACGACGCTCGACAAGACGGGTGTCTTCATCGGCCGATGCGCCGAGCTCTGCGGCAGCGACCACAGCAAGATGCTGTTCTCCGTGAAGCTCGTCCCGCAGGCCGAGTTCGACCAGTACATCAAGAGCCAGGCGGGGAGTGCGCAGTGACCGCCATCCAGGAACCGGCCGGCATCGTCGCGCGGCCGTACACCAAGGGCACGGTCATCGCCAAGTGGCTGTCCTCGACCGACCACAAGGTGATCGGGCACCTCTACCTGATCACGTCTTTCGTGTTCTTCCTCATCGGCGGCGTCATGGCGCTGGTGATGCGGGCCGAGCTCGCGCAGCCGGGGCTGCAGGTCGTCAGCAACGAGCAGTTCAACCAGCTGTTCACGATGCACGGCACGATCATGCTGCTCATGTTCGCGACGCCGCTGTTCGCCGGCTTCGCCAACGAGCTGATGCCGCTGCAGATCGGCGCCCCCGACGTGGCGTTCCCCCGGCTGAACATGGTGAGCTACTGGCTCTACCTGTTCGGCAGCACCATCGCGGTCTCCGGCTTCCTCACGCCGGGGGGCGCCGCTTCGTTCGGCTGGACGGCGTACGCGCCGCTGTCCGACGAGGTCACCTCACCGGGCCTCGGCGGTGACCTGTGGCTGATGGGCCTGACGCTGTCCGGTCTCGGCACCATCCTCGGCGCGGTGAACTTCATCACCACGATCCTCACCATGCGCGCCCCCGGCATGACGATGTTCCGGATGCCGATCTTCACCTGGAACATCCTGCTGACGAGCATCCTGGTGCTGCTGGCCTTCCCGGTGCTCGCGGCCGCGCTGCTCGCTCTGGAGGCCGACCGCAAGCTCGGAACACACATCTTCGACGCGTCGACCGGCGGTCCGATGCTGTTCCAGCATCTGTTCTGGTTCTTCGGCCATCCCGAGGTCTACATCATCGCGCTGCCGTTCTTCGGCATCATCACCGAGGTCCTGCCGGTCTTCAGCCGTAAGCCGATCTTCGGCTACGTCGGCCTGGTTGGCGCGACCATCGCCATCGCGGGTCTGTCGGTCACCGTGTGGGCCCACCACATGTTCGTGACCGGCCAGGTGCTGCTGCCGTTCTTCTCGTTCATGACGTTCCTCATCGCGGTGCCGACCGGCGTGAAGTTCTTCAACTGGATCGGCACGATGTGGCGCGGGCACCTGTCGTTCGAGACGCCGATGCTGTTCGCGGTCGGCTTCCTGGTGACCTTCCTGTTCGGCGGCCTCACCGGCGTCATCCTGGCCTCGCCTCCGCTGGACTTCCACATCAGCGACACCTACTTCGTCGTGGCCCACTTCCACTACGTGGTCTTCGGCACCGTGGTCTTCGCGATGTTCGCGGGCTTCTACTTCTGGTGGCCCAAGTTCACCGGCAAGATGCTCAACGAGAGGATCGGCAAGCTCCACTTCTGGCTGCTGTTCTTCGGTTTCCACCTGACCTTCCTGGTGCAGCACTGGCTGGGCGTCATCGGCTTCCCCCGGCGGTACGCCGACTACGCGGCGAGCGACGGCTTCACGGACCTGAACATGGTCTCCTCCGTCGGCGCGCTCCTGCTGGGCCTGTCCACCCTGCCGTTCTTCTACAACGTCTGGGTGACGTGGCGTAAGGCGCCCAAGGTCACGGTGGACGACCCGTGGGGCTTCGGCGGCTCGCTCGAGTGGGCGACCTCCTGCCCGCCGCCGCGGCACAACTTCGTGTCGCTGCCGCGGATCCGGTCCGAGCGCCCGGCGTTCGACCTCAAGTACCCGCACATCACCGCCAAGCCTGAGCTGGTGGAGGAGTCCCGATGAAGATCCAGGGATGGATGTTCCTGCTCTGCGGCGTCTTCTTCGCCGCCGCGGACGTGGTCTACTGGTTCTGGTCGAAGGAGCCGACCGGCACCACCGCCATGGCGATCTCCGTCGGCCTGGCCCTCATGATCGGCTACTACCTGCTGTTCACGGCGCGCCGCATCGGCGACCAGCCGGAGGACAACAAGGAGGCCGAGATCAGCGACGGCGCGGGCGAGATCGGCTTCTACAGCCCGCACAGCTGGTGGCCGCTGTTCGTCTGCCTGTCGGCCGCACTGACGTTCTTCGGCTTCGCGATCGGCTGGTGGCTGTTCTTCATCGGCCTGTTCTGCACGGTCATGGCGATGATCGGGTTCGTGTTCCAGTACTACCGGGGCAACTTCTCGCACTGATCGCGTGAACCCCGCTGTGCGGCCGGTCGGCGATCTCGCCGGCCGGCCGTCCGCGTTCTTTGCCCGTACGCGGTGTCCAGAGAGCCCGAACGGTACGCCACTGGGGAATAACCCCCGGAAAGCGACGCTAGGGGGACGGACGTGCGTGCTGGTGCGGGGGTGCTGGCCCTTCTCGTGGTGATTTCCGGGTGTTCCACGTCGGGTGGGCAGGACGAGGATCGAGGCGCCGGGACGGCGATCAGCATCAGCCCGCTCGACGGCGCCGCCGACCTGCCGCCCGAGCTGCCGATCCTGATCGGCGCGGCGGGCGGCAAGCTCACTCATGTGGCCGTACAGGCCGCTGGGCGGCCCGTAGCGGGCGTGTTCAGCCCCGACCGCACCCAGTGGCGCAGCGAGCGTCCCATGGCCCCCGGCACGGCCTACAGCGTCGAGACCACGGCCGCGGGTCCCGGTGGCTCGACGACCAGGACCGTGCGCTTCACCACGAAACAGGCCGCCAAGACCTTCGGCATCTCCACCCTGCTGCCCAGCAAGCAGGACACCGGCCTGAAGGTCGGCATCGGCATGCCGATCATCATCACCTTCGACAAGCCGATCAACGACCGCGTGTCCGTCGAGCGCAACCTGATCGTGCAGGCGTCCAAGCCCATCGACGGCGCCTGGCACTGGCTCGACGACAAGAACGTGGTCTTTCGCCCGGAGAAGTACTGGCCGACGTACACGAAGGTCCGCGTCACCGCACGTCTGGCCGGCGTCAGGGGCGGCGAGGGCATGTACGGCAAGCAGGACTACGTCCGGGACTTCGAGATCGGCCGTTCGCAGATCAGCGTGGCCGACACCCAGACCCACCACATGAAGATCGAGCGGGACGGCAAGCAGATCAAGGACATGCCGATCAGCGCGGGCATGGGCGGCGTGATGCGCCACCACACCACCAGCGGCATCCATGTGGCGATGTCCAGGGAGGACGTCACGGTCATGACGTCTCCGGACGCGGGACCCGGGCAGGCCGGCTACTACCAGACCACCGTCTACAACACCGTGCGCATCTCCAACAGCGGTGAGTACGTCCACTCGGCGCCCTGGTCGGTCGGCGACCAGGGCAACTCCAACGTGAGCCACGGCTGCGTGAACGTCAGCCCGGAGAACGGCAAGTGGTTCAAGGAGAACACCCTGATCGGCGACCCGATCATCGTGACCGGAACGCCGCGCAGGCTGGAGGCCACCAACGGCTGGAGCTACTGGCAGGATTCCTGGCCTGAGTGGCTCAAGCGGAGCCGTCTGCGGGCCGCTCCCGCCGACATCCTCTGAGCTGAGCGGCTACCGCCCGGGCCGGCGTGTCTCGTGACGGCGGAAGACCGCCCAGCACACCGCCAGGGCCGCCGCGAACAGCGGCAGCCACGCCAGGCGGGCGGCCACCCAGCCGGGATCGCCGGGCACGGTGTGCAGGCCGGGCAGCGCCCGTCCCGCGAGCGGCAGGGCCGCCACCGTGACCGCGATCATGGCGGTCTGGTGCCAGAGGAAGATCGTCATGGCGGAGAGGTTGGCCGCCGCCACGGTCGCCCATAGGGCGGGGCGCCGCAGCACCCGCCGCAGGGGGCCGGAGAGCACCAGGGCCGCGCCGCACTGGGACAGCCCGAACGTCACGGCCGCCAGAGTGGGCGGGGACTGGTTGGAGACCGGGGCGCCGGGCACGCCGACCATGGACGCCGGGTAGCCGGCCCACAGGACGAGACCGGCGGTGGCCGCGGCTCCGCCGAGGAACAGCGCCCACCTGGTCACCCGGCCGTCCAGCCGTCCGCGCGCCCACAGCACGCCGAGACAGTACGGCACGAGCCAGCCGGTTCCCACGTTGATCCAGCCGATCCAGGACGGCCCGTCCAGTCCGAACCTGACGAGATCGACCACCGCTACGGCGGCCAGCGGCCACGCCGGATGCAACCGGACGGCGATCGGGGTCGCCGCCGTCAGCGCCGCGAAGACCAGCAGGAACCACATCGGCGACCACACCAGCTTCACCAGCGCGTACACGGTCCCCGGGTCGGCGCCCGAGGCGAGCATCGCCGTCGCGGCCGCGCTCCACACCCCCAGCAGGGGCACGACCGGGCGGAACAGACGGGCCGTCCGCGCGGCGGCCCACCGCCCGTGACCGTCGCCCCGGTTCCGGGCGCGGCGGTGGCTCTCCACGGCCACCCGCCCGCCCACGAAGAAGAACACCGCCATGGTCTGGAGGAGCCAGGAGACGGGTGCGAGCTGCGGCATGTACTTCAGGGGGCTGGTGACACGCAGGGCGCCGCTGTCGGCGACCGGGGCGGTCACCAGCCAGTGGCCGAGCACCACGCCGGAGATGGCGAGGGCGCGCAGCCCGTCGACGGCGCGGTCGCGCCGGGCGGGTGTCGCCGCCTCGACGTGCCGGACGAGGTCATGAATCACCGCTCACCTCGGCGGGAGCATGGCCGGAGAGGATCCGCGCGATGTTCGCCAGCGCGGGCGATCCGTCCTTCAGATAGTCGCTGTGGCCGGCATCGCCCGCGGCGAAGATCCGTGCGCCGAACCGGGGGGACAGGGGATCCTCCCCGAGACCGATCGTGCCGGAGGGCAGGCGCACCGTCGCGTGCGGCAGGTGGGCCACCCAGTCCCGGGCGCCGCGGGCGGCCCACACCGCCGCCCGTGTGCGCATCGCCGCCGCGTCGTCCACGCCGGCGCCGGGGCTGCCGTACAGGACGATGTCCGCGACGTCCAGGCCGGGCGCGGCCCGGCCGCACACCACGCCGCCGTACGAGTGGCACAGCAGGCCGACGCGGGCGGCGGGCCTGAGCCGGGCCAGATCGCGTACGAAGGCACGCAGGGCGGGGACGGCCTCGTCCGCGCGGCCGGGGGTCATCGCCTGGAGGCTCACGGTGCTCGGGGTCCGGTATCCGAGCCAGGCGACCACGGCTCCCCATCCGCCGATCGCCCGCTGCAGCCGCATCGCGCCCCCGCGCAGGAGCCCGTACGTGTCGAGGCCGGTGCCCGAGCCGGGGACGAGAACCGCGATCCGGTCGGCGATGGCGAGGTCGCCGAACACCTCGGTGGCCCGGCCGCCGTCGCGCCCGTCGAAGGACAGGAAGTGCCGCGCGGGGTCGGCCATCGCCCGCAGCATCGCGGCCCGCCACCGGTGGCCCGCCGCGGCGGCGGTCCGCGAGGCCGTCCCGATGGCGTCGCGGGTGGCGGCGTACCGCCCGGCCAGGACCGCGGCGGTCGCCGCGCGCAGCGGGGGCAGGGGAGGCGGGACGGGCGCGGGGACCGCCTCTGGACGTGCCGCGACGGTCATGGGGACGGCGAGCGAGACGCTGACGAGCGCGGCCGGCAGCCTTCGGCGCAGGCGGCCCCGCGCCGGACCCGGGCGGAGGAAGGCGGGCGGGACGCGGCGTGCGCCCGTGCGGCCGGGGGAGAGGGGCAGCGGCGCATGCGGCCGGTCGCGGGCCGCCTGTGGCTGTGCGGTGTCGATCACCCGGTTCACGGTGCCGTGGGGCGCCGCCCACCGCATCGGACCGGCACGGACATTCGCCGCGGCACGGGACGACCGCGGATGTAGACCCCTGGTCGGATGCCCACCGGAAGGACACGTGGTTACGCTCTGATCATGCAGGTCGCATCCCCTCCGCTGCTGAGACGGTTGCCGCCCGGGGCGTGGGTGGTCCTCGCCTGGTGCGGGGGTACGGCGTTCACGTTCCTGATGCGGATGCGGCTGCCCGGCGAGTGGTATCCCGCCGCGCGTCCGGCGGCGCAGTTCTTCCGCTGGGACGGCCTGGCGTACTTCGGCGTGGCAACCGCCCTGGCGCTCGCGGGCGGCGCCCTGCTCGGCCGCCGTCCCCTGCCGGCCCTGACCCTGCTGCTCGCCGCGTCCGTTCTCGGCACGATGCCCCTGGGGGTGGCGGAGATCCCGCTGCCGCAGTTCCTCGCGGCCGAGGTCGCGGTGTTCTTCATCGCCACCGGGCGGTCCCGCGCGAGCGGCGTCGCCGCCGTCCTCGCGGCTCTCGCCGTGCTGGGCGGCTATCTGGCGGTCCGGGTGCGGTACGGGTGGCCGATCGCGGCGTCGTCCGAGACGGCCGTGGCCCTGACGACCGTCATCGCCTGGCTGCTCGGCAACTCCGTGCGCCAGTCCCGCGAGCACGCCGAGGAACTGCGCGCCCGCGCGGCGACCCAGGCCGTGAGCGACGAGCGGCTCAGGATCGCCCGTGAGCTGCACGACATGGTCGCGCACAGCATCGGCGTCATCGCGCTCCAGGCCGGCGCCGCGCGGCGGGTCATCGACACGCAACCGGAGCGGGCGCGGGACGCCCTCGGGGAGATCGAGACGGCCGGTCGCCAGACGCTGTCCGGACTGCGCCGCATGCTCGGCGCGTTGCGAAGCCGCGATCCGGAGCGGCCCGCGTCAGCGGTACCCCCGCGTCCGGGGCCGCTGGAACCGGTGCATCCGGAACCGGTGCATCCGGAATTGGGGCGTCCGGAATTGGGGCGTCCGGGACCGGTGCTCGGCCTCGCCGACGTCGACCGGCTGGCCGCCACGACCACACAGGCGGGCGTACGGGTCGACGTACGCCGGCTGGGGGAGCGGCGTCCGCTGCCGCCCGAGGTCGACGTGGCGGCCTACCGCGTCGTCCAGGAGGCCGTCACCAACGTGCTGCGTCACGCCGGTACGGCGTCCTGCCAGGTGTCGATCGACTACCGGGACGACGAGGTGCGCGTCGAGGTGCTCGACGACGGGCGCGGCGGCGACGCCGGGGACGGCTACGGCCTGCTCGGCATGCGTGAGCGGGTAGGCGTCCTGCACGGGACCTTCGCGGCCGGGCCGCGTCCCGGGGGAGGCTTCCGGGTCGCGGCCCGGTTGCCCGTGCCCACGGCAGTCCGATGACCGTCCGCGTGCTGCTCGCCGACGACCAGCCACTGGTCCGCGCCGCTCTTCAGATGGTCATCG
The DNA here is from genome assembly GCF_012999525.1 of Microbispora sp. H10836. Lineage (NCBI taxonomy): Bacteria > Bacillati > Actinomycetota > Actinomycetes > Streptosporangiales > Streptosporangiaceae > Microbispora > Microbispora sp. H10836. Next base: position 434,566 of record NZ_JABBWU010000001.1, on the reverse strand, counting down.
CCGACGCGCCCGACCTCGACCTTGCGGGGGAGGCGGGCACCGGCGAGGAGGCGGTGCGGATGACGCGGGACGCCGGCCCCGACGTGGTGGTCATGGACATCCGCATGCCGGGCATGGACGGCATCGAGGCCACCCGGCTGATCACCGCGGGCGGCGGCGCCCGGGTCCTCGTCCTGACGACCTTCGACGACGACGAGTACGTCTACGGCGCGCTGCGCGCGGGGGCGTCCGGGTTCCTCGTCAAGGACATGGCCCTGGACGACATCCTCGCGGCGATCCGGGTGGTGGCCGCAGGTGACGCCCTGATCGATCCGCGCGTCACCCGCAGGCTGATCGGGGAGTTCGCCGCCCGCCCCGCGCCCGGTCCGCGCGCCCGGCGGGTCGCCGGGCTCACCGAGCGGGAGACCGAGGTGCTCACCCTCGTCGGGCGCGGCCTGTCCAACGCGGAGATCGCCGCCGAGCTGTTCATCAGCGCCGCCACCGTCAAGACGTACGTGACGAGGCTGCTCGCGAAGCTCGACGCCCGCGACCGCGTGCGGCTGGTGATCACGGCCTACGAGACGGGCCTCGTGCCGCCCACCGGCTGAGGGAAACGCAACGGCCCGGCGGGGAGTGTTCCCCGCCGGGCCGCGTCGTGCCGGTCGTTCAGGCCTCCGTCAGTGGAGCTCCTTGCGGTCGCCGCCGCCGACGCCCGCGTGCTCCTCCTCGTGGGCCTCCTCGTGGTGGCCGTCGGTGAGCGGGACCCGGTCGGTGCCGTACGCCTCGCTCATCTTGGCGCGGAGCCGGCCGAGGGCGCTGCGGGCGCCCTTGGGCGGGATGCCCTCGCCGTCCTCGGCGCTCGTGAGGACCGGGATCTCCTTCTTGCCGCGCATGTGCTCGGCGATGTCCTCCGCCGGCGGCGTGTGGACCTCGATGTACTGGCCGTTCGGCATCCGCTTGATGACGCCGGACTCCACCCCGTGGGACAGCACCTCGGCGTCCTTGCGCTGGAGGCCGATGCACATCCGGTAGGTGATCCAGTACGCGATGGCCGGGCCGACGAAGACGGCGATCCGCCCGAACCAGGTCGTCGTGTACAGGTCGATGTGGAAGTTCGCCGAGATCTCGTCGTTGGCGCCCAGCAGCCACAGGATGCCGTAGAACGTGATGCCCGCGATGCCGATCGAGGTGCGGTGCGGGTTGTTGCGCGGCCGGTCGCACACGTGGTGCTCGCGGCGGTCGCCCGTGACCCACTGTTCCAGGAACGGATACAGCGCCAGGCCCGTCATGACGATGCCCAGTGGCACGAGCGCCGGGATCAGCACGCTCAGCGTCACCGTGTGGCCGAGGAAGTTGATCTCCCACGCCGGCATGAGGCGGAGCGCACCCTCCAGGAAGCCCATGTACCAGTCCGGCTGCGATCCCGCCGAGATGTCCGCCGGCGTGTACGGCCCGAACAGCCAGATCGGGTTGATCTGGGCGAACGCGCCGAGCAGTGCGATGACCCCGAACGTGAACAGGAAGAACGCGCCCGACTTGATCATGAACGCCGGGTAGAACGGAGCGCCGACCACGTTCTTCTCGGTCCTGTTCTTGCCCGGCATCTGCGTGTGCTTCTGCACCCACATCAGGATCATGTGGGCCGAGATGAGCGCGAGCAGGATGCCCGGGATCAGCAGGATGTGGAGCGTGTAGAACCGCGGGATGATGTCGTGGCCCGGATACTCGCCCCCGAACAGGAAGAACGAGACGTACGTGCCCACGATCGGGATCGACTGGGCCACGCCCTGGGTGATCCGCAGACCCGCGCCTGAGAGCAGGTCGTCGGGGAGGGAGTAACCGGTGAGACCCTCGATGAGCGCGAGCGACAGCAGCAGGATGCCGATGATCCAGTTGAGCTCACGCGGCTTGCGGTACGCACCGGTGAAGAAGATGCGGAGCATGTGCACCGTCATGCCGGCCACGAACAGCAGCGCCGCCCAGTGGTGGATCTGCCGCATGAGCAGACCGCCACGGACGTCGAAGCTGATGTGCAGCGCCGAGGCGTAGGCCTCCGACATGTGCACGCCGTACAGCGGGGCGTAGCTGCCCGTGTACGGGACCTCGCTCATGCTCGGCTTGAACCAGAACGTCAGGAACGTACCGGTCAGCAGCAGGATGACGAACGAGTAGAGCGCGATCTCCCCCAGGAGGAACGACCAGTGGTCGGGGAAGATCTTCCTCAGGTTGCGCTTGAGGAAGTTCCCCGCACCGATGCGGTCGTCGACGAAGGTCGAGACGCCTGCGATGGCCTTCGGGGGAGCGTTCATGATGCGTTCTCCCTAACTTCGGCTTCCGCGTCGCCACGCTCCCAGAAGCTGGGACCGACGGGGACCTTGAAGTCGGACTTCGCGACGAGGTAGCCCTCCTCGTCGATACCGATGGGGAGCTGCGGCAGCGGACGGGCGGCGGGGCCGAAGATGACCTTCGCTCCGTCCGCGGCGTCGAAGGTCGACTGGTGGCACGGGCAGAGGATGTGATGCGTCGTCTGCTCGTACAGCGCCGCCGGGCAGCCCACGTGGGTGCAGATCTTGGAGTAGGCGACGATGCCGTCGTGGGTCCAGTTCAGGTTCGTGCCGGACTTGAGCTCCTCCGGACGGAACTTGAGCAGGATCAGCGTCGCCTTGGCCAGCGCGTTCAGGTCCTCCTCGTAGCCCTCGGGGACCACGGAGAGGATGCCGCCCGGCGAGTTGAAGTCGGCCGCCCGGATCGGCTGGCCGGTGCCCTCGACGACGAGGCGGCGCGGCTTGCCGTCCTTGGTGGGCTCGCCCCAGGCGGTGTGCCTGAGCACGGTCCCGGGGAGTGGGCCGAGGTCCTTCAGCAGCACCAGCGGGGCCAGGCCCAGCGGAGCGGCGGCCAGCAGCAGCGTGCGGCGCAGCAGCCGGTGCTTGACGAACCCGCTCTCCTCGGCGCCCTGGAGGAAGGTCTCCTTGACGTACCCGCGCGCCTCGTCGTCGGAGCGCATCTCGTGGCGCTCCTGGATGAGGTTGTACTTCGGCATGATCTGCCGCACCCACACCGTGAGGCCCGCGCCCAGCGAGAGCAGGGCCAGGGCCAGGGTGCCGCCGAGCGCGAGGTTCGACGTGGCCGTCTTGTCGATCGTGCCGACCTGGAAGATCACGTACGACGCGACGAACCCGGCGCCGGCCAGGAAGGCGACCAGGAACAGCAGCGCGACGAGGCGCTCGGCCTTGCGGGCCTTGACGGGGTCCTGCGGGATCACGCCGGGAACGCCCTCGGGCGCGCGGATCGGGTCGGTGTCGGCGATCGGCGCGTCGGCGGGCGGCGTGCCGATGACGCGACTCGGCACCCGTCCGCTCTCGGGGTACTCGTTCTGCTCTGTCATGCCGCCCGTCGCTTCTTCGCTGTGATCCAGATAGAGGCCAGGACCAGGAGGCTGATACCCGCGATCCACGCTACAAGGCCCTCGGTGACGGGTCCGATACGGCCCAGCCCCGAGCCGCCGGGGTCGACCTGCGACCGCACGTGGGTGATGTACGCGATCATGTCGCGCTTCTGCTCCGGCGTGATCGTGGAGTCGTTGAACACCGGCATCGCCTGCGGGCCGGTGACCATCGCCTCGTAGATCTCCGTCGGCGTCGCAGGGTTCAGCGACGGCGCGTACTTGCCGTAGGTCAGCGCGCCGCCGGCGCCCACGAAGTTGTGGCACTGGATGCAGTTGGCGCGGAAGAGCTCGCCGCCCTTGGCGGGGTCGCCCTTGGCCGGGTCGACCTGCTCGGCGCTGGGCACCGTCGGGCCGCCGCCCAGCGACTGGACGTACGCCGCGAGCTGGTTGATGGCCACGTCGGTCGCCCACTCCGGGCGCGGCTTGCGCGGAGCCTGGGGACCCGCGTCGGCGGCCGGCATGCGGCCGCTGCTCACCTGGAAGTCCACGGCGGCGGCTCCGACGCCGATGAGCGTCGGAGCCTTCTTGGTGCCCTCGGCGTTCATGCCGTGGCAGCTCGCGCAGTGCGCCACGAACAGGCTCTTGCCCTGCGCCACGTCGTCGGCCTTGCCGGACGCGATCGCGGCGTCCGCGGTGCTGCCGTTCGGCGCCGCGAGCGCGTAGCCGCCGCCGAGCAGGCCCAGCGCGAGTGCCACGACGGCGACACGCGCGAGGGGATGGCGCCGTCGGGCGGTGATGGAGTTCACCGAAATCCCCGTTCCGATCATTTGATGATGTAGATGGTCGCGAAAAGGCCGATCCAGACCACGTCGACGAAGTGCCAGTAGTAGGACACGACGATCGCGCTGGTCTGCTGCTCATACGTCAAGCGCTTCGCGGCGTACGTGCGTCCCAGGATGAACAGGAACGCGATCAGACCACCCGTCACGTGCAAGCCATGGAAGCCCGTGGTCAGGTAGAACACCGAGTCGTACGGGGAGTGCGAGAGGACGTGGCCCTCGCGCGCCAGGTTCCCGTACTCGTAAAGCTGTCCGCCCACGAAGAAGGCGCCCATCAGGAAGCTTACGACATACCAGAATCGCAGCTTCTTGACCTGGCCTCGCTCCACGGCCCACACGCCCAGCTGGCACGTGACACTCGACAGGACCAGAACGGTCGTGTTGAAGGTCGCGAACGGGACTTCGAGGTGCGCCTCGGGCCAGTGCGTGCCCTGCCCGAGGCTGACCGACCGGATGGTGAAGTACATCGCGAACAGCGCCGCGAAGAACATGAGCTCAGAGGACAACCACACGATGGTGCCGACCTGAACCAGGTTCGGCCGGCTGGACCCGTGCGGTCTCGTCGTCGTAGTAATTGCGGATGCTGTCGCCACGCCCAGCATTATTGCGGCTCCCCAGGTCGGGTCGGCCCACGACCCCCCGCTAGGGTCCACACGCGCCCACGAAACGGGCATGTCACAGCAATCGCCCCGGGGCTGCGAGCCCTGCAGCCGCGCCGGTAGCATCACGATGACCATACCCCGCGATTCGACAGTGAGCGTGAAATGAGGGTTCTCGTCTACAGCGACGACGCAGGCACCCGGGAGAAGGTCCGGCTGGCCATCGGGCGGCGCCCTGCCGCGGACGTGCCCCTCGTCGAGATCGTCGAGTGCGCGACCCAGCCGGCCGTGATCAAGCATCTCGACTCCGGCGACATCGACGTCGCCGTCCTCGACGGCGAGGCGCAGCCGGCCGGCGGAATGGGGGTCAGCCGCCAGGCCAAGGACGAGGTGCACAACTGCCCCCCGATCCTGCTGCTCATCGCCCGCAGGGACGACCGATGGCTGGCCAACTGGTCCCGCGCCGACGCCGTCGTCGCGCAGCCCATCGACCCCGTCGTCCTCGCCGAGGCCGTGGCCGACCTCATGCGGCGCCGCCTCAGCCTCACCCAGGCGCACTGAGACCGGGCGCACTGGGACCCGGCGCACTGAGACCGGGCGCACTGGGACCCGGCGCACTGGGACCCGGCGCACCGGCACCGGCCGCTCGCCGGGTGCCGGGTGCCGGGCGGCACGGCACCGGGCGACGGCACCCGGCGCTGGGCGCGTGCCGGGTTCCGGCGCATCGGGCGCCCACGCCGGGCGCCGCTGCGCCCGGCGTGGGGCCCACAGCGGGGCCGGTCTCGACCCGGGTCCACCGGACCCCGGCCCACCGGACCTGATTCACCGGATCCTGGTTCACCGGATCCTGGCCCGTACGTCACCGGGCTGACCACCGAACGGGGCGCCCGAACCGCCCGGGCGCACAGCCGCACCACCCGCCGACCCGACCGCACATCAACCCCGCGGAGCCCACCATGGACACGCGCACCACCTGGCCCTCGACGCTGAACGCCCTGCTCGCGGGGGAGAACCTGACGGCCGACGAGACGGCCTGGGTAATGGGGGAGATCATGTCGGGGGCGGCGACCCCGGCGCAGATCGCCGCCTTCGCCGTCGCCCTGCGGGCCAAGGGCGAGACCGTCGCCGAGGTGACGGGCCTCGTCCGCACCATGTTCGAGCGCGCCACCCCGCTCACGGTCGAGGGGCCGGTGCTCGACATCGTCGGGACCGGCGGCGACCGGGCGCACACCGTCAACGTCTCGACGATGGCCGCGATCGTCGCGGCGGCGGCCGGGGCCCGGGTCGTCAAGCACGGCAACCGGGCCGCCTCCTCGCTGTGCGGCGCGGCCGACGTGCTGGAGCACCTCGGCGTCGCCCTCGACCTCGCGCCGGAGGCCACGGCCAGGGTCGCGGTGGAGGCGGGCATCGCCTTCTGCTTCGCGCCCGTCTACCACCCCGCGCTGCGGTTCACCGGCCCGCCGCGCAAGGAGATCGGCGTGCCGACGGTGTTCAACTTCGTCGGGCCGCTGGCCAACCCCGCGCGCCCCGCCGCCCAGGCCATCGGCGTGTTCGACGCGCGCATGCTGCCGGTCATGGCCGGCGTCTTCGCGGAGCGCGGCGTGTCGGCGCTCGTCTTCCGGGGCGACGACGGCCTGGACGAGCTGTCCACCGCTGCTCCGTCGGTGGTCTTCGTCGTCCGGGACGGCACCGCCACCCAGACGACGCTCGACCCGGCCGACCTCGGCATCCCCCGCTCCCAGCCGGGCGACCTGCGCGGCGGCGACGTCGAGTTCAACGCGGCGGCGGTCCGCGACCTGCTGGGCGGCAAGACCGGGCCGGTGCGCGACGCGGTGCTGCTGAACGCGGCGGCCGGGCTGGTCGCCTACGACGGCCCGGGCGACGACCTGGTCGGCGACCTGCGCGCGGCGTACGCCCGCGCGGCCGAGGCGGTCGACTCGGGCAGGGCGGCGCAGACCCTGGAGCGCTGGGTCGAGATCAGCCGCGCGCTCGGCGGCAAGGCCTGATCGTCTTTCCGATCCGGTTCGCCTCCACCGCTGGAGGGATCAGGCGTCCACCTTGATGGGGACGTGCCGGGTTCGGCCCGAGCCGTACCGTTCCCGCCATGATGCGCCTGTCCGCCCTCCGCGTCATCCACCGCTGGGCCGCGTTCGCCCGTGCCGGGATGGCCCTGTTCGCCGCCGGTTCCCGCGGCGCGCCCCACACCGGTTCCCGCCCTGGCGCGGTCTTTCCGGGACCGGACCGTGGCAGGGGTGGCCGGCCGTTCACGGCGGCGGGCGGGGCGGGCATGCGCCCCGGGCGTGCCGGTAGCGGCGACGAGGAGGACGACGTCGTCGTCCGGGAGCGCCTGCGGATCGCCTCCGAGTTGCACGACCTGGTGGCGCACGACCTGAGCGTGATGACGCTCGGCGTGGGAGCGGGCCGCGTGATCATGGACAAGGACCCGGAACGCGCGCGGCAGACCTTCCGCGAGGCCGAGGAGTCGGGCCGGCGGGTCCTGTCCGATCTGCGCCGGATGATGGGCCTGCTGCGCATGGACGGGCAGCGGCGCGGCCCCCAGCCGGGCCTGGGGGACCTGCCGGGTCTGCTCGACGACTTCCGCGCGAGCGGGCTCGCCGTCTCACTCAAGGAGGCCGGCATCCGGGGGAGCGGCCCCACTCTGGAGCTGTCGGCCTACCGCATCGTGGAGGAGGCACTGGGCAACGCCCTGTGGTACGGCGTGGCCCGCACGGCGACCGTCACGCTGCGGTGGCTGCCCGCCGTCCTGGAGGTCGTCGTCCACGACGACGGGCTGCCCCGCGACCGGCTCATCAGCACCTGGGAGCGGGCGGCGTTGTTCGGCGGCTCGGTCGCCGCGCACCCGCTCCCCGGCGGGTTCGAGGTCCGCGTCCGGCTGCTGCGCCCGGCCTGATCGCCGCGCCCGCCCGGCCGGCGCCGCCCCGCGCGGTCTTCCGGCGCCGGGCCGGATCAGTCCGCGTCGGCGAGGCCGATGGAGAAGGCCGCCTCCAGGTCGTGGCGGGAGTAGGTGCGGAAGGCGATGTGCGTCTCGGTGTGGCGCACGCCGGCCACCTTGTTGACGCGGCCGGGCACGACCTCGGCCACCTCCTCGTACCGGCCGACCCTGACCATGGCCAGCAGGTCGAACTCTCCGGTGATCGAGTACACCTCGCTGACGCCGGCGATCTCGGCGATGGCCTCGGCGACCTCGGGGATCCGGTCGACATCCGCCTTGATGTGGACGATCGCGGTGACCATGCGCGTCTCTCCTGCTGTTCCCGGCTTCGGCTTGTCGCCCCAGAGACTAGCGTCACCGCAGCGGCCGTCCCTCACGGCGGTCGCTCCGCTGGTGCCGGTAGGCGCGCTCGATGCGCTCGATCAGCCGCCCCGCGCCGTACGCGGGAAGGCTCCAGGCGCCGTCGACCTGGACGAGGCGCACGCCGGGGGAGTCGAGCCAGCGCAGCACGCACTCGGTCTCCTCGGCGCTCGCGGCCGGCGTCGGGCCGGGACCGGGGACGACCGTTTCCGCGGTGGAGACCAGCGCGTCCACGTAGGGCGTGGGATGAGCCCCCCTGGGCATCACCCCGGCCGCGGTCAGCCTGCCGTACCGGATGACGTGGATGTCCCAGCCGCCGTCGAAGGCGGGGCTGGCCGCGACCATCTGCGGGATGCCCGTGAGGGAGCGCAGGCGCTGCATGCGCGCGGCGGTCCTGACGTAGGCCGCGAGCCGGTCGCGGTCGACGGCCGCCTCCTCGTATCGCTGCTCGGCCGAAAGGCGCCGCATGCGCGCCTCCATGGCGGAGAAGACCGCCTCGGCGTCCTGCTCCATGGCGTGCCGGGCGCGGCGCACGTGCCGGGCGTAGCCCTCCTCGCTCTCGCGGCCCTCGCAGGGCGCGCCGCAGCGGCCGATCTCGGCGAGCGCGCAGGCGGGCCGCCGCACGCGGGCCGAGATCCGTTCGGTGCACTGCCGCAGCGGCAGCGCCTCGTGCATGGCCGTCCGCGCGTCGTCGGCCGTGCGGCTGCTGCCGAACGGGCCGAGGTAGGCCGCCCCGTCGTCGCGCACCTCCCGCACCACGCTGAGCCGCGGGAACGGCTCGTCGGTCAGCTTGAGCCAGACCGCCCGCTCCGGGAAGCGGGACCGCCTGTTGTAGCGGGGCTTGGTCGCTCCGATCATCCGCAGCTCGCGGATCTCCGCCTCCAGCGCGGTGGCGCAGACGATCGTCCTGACCCGCTCGGCGATGCCGACCATCTCGCGGATGCGCGAGCGGGTCTCGCTCGCGGTGAAGTAGCTGCGCACGCGGTTGCGCAGGTTGGAGCTCTTCCCGATGTAGAGCGCCTCGCCCCTGGCGTCCTCGAACACGTAGACGCCCGGCGCGCCGGGCACCCCGTCGGCGAGGTGGCGCTTGCGCTGCTGCTCCGGTGTGGGGGCGCGCACGAAACCGCGCAGGTCCTCCAGCGTGTGCACGCCGAGCGAGCCGACCCGCGCGATGAGGCCGTGCAGCACGTCGACCGTGGCCCTCGCGTCGGCCAGCGCCCGGTGGCAGGGCTCGGTGGAGCTGCGGAAGATCCGGGCGAGGGTGGCGAGCTTGCAGTTGGGGGTCTCGTCGCGGGTCAGCACCCGGCGCGCGAGGTCGGCCGTGTCCACCACCGGATTGGCCGGGGGCGGGTAGCCGTTGGCCTGGCACGCCGCCTTCAGGAACGACATGTCGAACGGCGCGTTGTGCGCCACCAGGGCCGTCCCGGCGACGAACTCCAGGAAGCTCGGCAGCACCTCGGAGAACTTCGGCGCGGCCACGACCATGGCGTCGGTGATGCCGGTCAGCACGGAGATGAACGGCGGGATCGGGCCGCCGGGGTCGACCAGCGTGGCGAACTCGCCGATCACCTCGCCGCCGCGCACCTTCACCGCGCCGATCTCGGTGATGGCGTGTTCCGCAGACGAGCCGCCGGTGGTCTCCAGGTCGAAGACGACGAACGTCACCTCCCGCAGGGGAGTGCCGAGCTCGTCCAGCGTGCCCTGTACCGCATCCACGCCCAAGACCATAGAGACGCCGACCGACAATTGCCGTACCGGCCCCATGCGACGGTAAAGGAAGGGCCAGGTGAGGAGCTACGCGGAGGCCGCCCCGGCGTGCCATTCGCGGGCCAGCATCGCGTAGATCAGCTCGTCGCTCCACGCGCCGGCGAAGAACTCGTTCTCCACCAGGTGGGCCTCCTTGCGCATGCCGAGCCGCTCCATGAGGCGGGCGGAGGCGGTGTTGCGCGCGTCGCAGTTGCCGTGGACGCGGTGCAGCCCGAAACCCTCGAACCCGATGCGCAGGATCTCGCGGGCCGCCTCGGTGGCCAGCCCGCGGCCCTGGTACGCCGGATTGAAGACGAAGCCGATCTCGCCCTGGCGGTGCTCCCGGCTGCGCAGGAACAGCGTGAGATCGCCGATCACCGGCCCTCCGCCGGCCAGCGCCGCGGCCACGCTGAGCACGTCGCCGTCCTCCCCGAGCGACACGCAGCCGATCTTCCGGCCGAGGGCGGCCTTCGTCTCCTCCCGCGTACGGGCGTCCCAGTACAGGTATCTGGTCACCTCCGGCAGGGAGTGGAAGGCGTGCAGGTCGTCGAGGTCGGCCTCGGTGAAGGGGCGCAGGACCAGCCGGGGGGTCGTGATCGGGTATGGCGGGGTGAACACGCCGCCAAGCGTACGGACGTGCGCCGGGCGCCCGCCAACGGGTTGTCCCGCACCCGCCGCAGGCCCGGTGACAGATCATGAACGCGGCATGGACACGGTGCGACGGCCGTACCCTTGGAAGTGACAAGAACAAGGGAGTGTCTCGCAGATCTTGCCGTGTGAGGGCGGCCCGGTGGGCGCGCCGCGAGGCTCACGTCTCGCGGCACGGGCATCGGGGGACGTTCTCGCATTCGGGGGCGACAGCACCGCGAGGCGCCGCGGGGCGACCGCAGTGGGCAGAAGATCTGTAGGACACGGCCGAGGAGCGACGAGATGAGTTCAGCCGGAGAAGGCCTGTCTCGTCCGTTGCCCGAGCAGGTCCGTTTACACGTGGTGGAGGTCGCGGCGCAGGTGCTGGGCTCGATGCCCGCCGCCGCCGTGCCGCCGCCGTTGCGCAACATCGCCAAGTTCGACCCCCGCAAGCGCGCCCGCCTGGGCAGCGCGCCGATCGCGGCCCAGCTGGAGAACGACAAGGAGTTCCGCGAGCGGGTGGCCGAGACGCTGGAGGCGGCCTGGCCCGAGCTGGTGGCGAGCCTGGCCGAGGGCACGGTGCCCCCCGCGGCCGAGCCGGTGATGGTCGCGGCGGCGGCCTACCTGACCCGTCCGCCCGGCTGGCCGGACCTGGTCGAGCAGGCGCGGGCCGACCTGGAGCAGGCCGCCGCGGCGGGCAGCCAGCGGGAGCAGGCGGAGACGCGGCTGCGCGAGCAGCTCGCGGCGCAGCGTGCCTCCGCCAAGGAGGAGATCGACCGGGTGCGCGAGCAGCTCAAGGCGGCCCGCGCGGAGAACTCCGACCTGCGGCGCAAGCTGCACGAGGCCCGTGAGCGGGTCAGGGCCGCCGAGGCCAGGACGGCCGAGCTGGAGGCGGAGACGGCCGAGGCGCGGGCCAGGGCCGCGAGCGCCAACGGCGCGGCCGAGACCGAGCTGCGCCGGCTCAGGGAGCGCCTGGCGGACGCCGAGCGCCAGCTGGAGGCCAGCCGCAGGGCCGCCCGCGAGGGCCGCAGCATCGAGGACGCCAGGGTGCGGGTGCTGCTGGACGCGCTGCAGGACGCCGCCGCGGGGCTGCGCAAGGAGCTCGGCCTGCCCACGACGATCAGCAGGCCGGCCGACTACGTGACCGCCGTCGTGCCGGGCGAACCGGGCGTGACGGCCGTGCCCGCGCGGGCGCTGGCCAACGACGACCCCCAGCTGCTCGACCAGCTCCTGGCCATCCCCCACCTGCATCTGATCGTCGACGGCTACAACGTGACCAAGACCGGCTATCCCTCGCTGACCCTCGCCGACCAGCGGGCGCGGCTGCTCACCGGGCTCGGCGGGCTCGCCGTCCAGACGCGGGCGGAGGTGACGTGCGTCTTCGACGGCGCCGAGCTGAACGGGCCCGTCCAGGTGTCCGCGCCCCGCGGGGTCCGGGTGATGTTCAGCGCGCCCGGGGAGATCGCCGACGACCTCATCCGCACGCTGGTGCGGGCGGAGCCGCCGGGGCGGGCGATCGCGGTCGTCTCCTCCGACCGGGAGGTGGCCGAGTCGGTGCGCCGCATGGGCGCGCGCCCGGTGCCCTCGCTCCTGTTGCTGCGCCGGCTCGGCCGGGGCTGAGCCGCCGTACGCACGCTCCGGACCCGCGTCGTCGCCCTGGGTCATGACCACCGCGAATACCTGCGACTAGGTTGAAGCTTCAAGATCGCCTAGATAGAGTCGCGCGCAGGTTTCGTAGATCTAAAAAGGGGGCCTCAGTGCGAGGGCGTGTGCCGGTGGCCGCCGGTCTGGCCGCCGTGGTCCTGCTGACGCCGGTGACGGGCGCGCAGGCGGATCCGAAGCCCACAGTCGCGCAGGCCAAGGCGAAGCTGAACAAGCTGAACGAGCAGGCCGACAAGCTCGTGGACCGCTATAACGCGGCCAACGAGAAGTGGAAGAAGGCGAGGCAGAAGTACCTCGCCATCAACGAGGACTACAAGAAGCAGAACGTCCGGGTGGAGGAGCTCCGCGCCGGGCTGGTCACGATGGCCGTCAACAGCTACCAGGTCGGCGACATGGGGTCGTGGGGCGGCGTCTTCTACAGCTCGAACCCCGACTCCATGCTCAGCGGCCTGGCCACGCTCAACCACATCTCGGCCGAGCGTGCGGGGCGGCTTCGCGAGTACGAGGGCGCCATCCAGGGCCTCAAGGACCGCCGTGACCAGAGCAAGACGCTCTACAAGGAGGCCGCCGACGTCAGGAGCGAGCTCGCCGACGAGAAGGAGAAGGTCGACAAGCTCGTCAGGGAGCAGATGAAGCTGCTGCGCTCGCTCGGGACGTACAACCCCGGCAATCCGAACAGCGCCGGCGTCGTCTACACCGGACCGGCGTCGGGTAACGCGCTGTCGGCCCTCCAGTTCGCCTACAAGCAGGTCGGCAAGCCGTACCGCTACGGGGGCACCGGGCCGGACTCCTGGGACTGCTCGGGCCTCGTGCAGGCCGCCTGGTCGGCGGCGGGGGTGACCCTGCCCCGGACCAGCTACGAGCAGTGGGCCTGGGGCGCGAGCCGCAGGGTCTCCCTGGACGAGCTCCAGCCGGGCGATCTGCTCTGGCACGCCGGTTACGGGCACGTCGGCATCTACGCCGGCGACGGCAAGGTCGTCCACGCTCCGCAGACCGGGGACGTTGTGAAGATTGTCACACTCGCCGAGTATCACGCCATCGGTGCTGTCCGTCCCTGACGTCTCGCCCGGATCTGTGATGGTTGTGCCTCATGTGGCCGGATTGGGCCCGTGTGACGGGACTGTGAGCAGAGTCACATTTAGTCATCCGTGCTGCGGGTAAGCTGCGGTTTCTTCTTCTCGGCCTTCGTTATCCGATCTTTATCCGGCGCGAGGGCTTTGCCGAACGCGCCGGGTCCTGGGTAGCTTCTGGGCCGCGGCGGGCACGCCTCGCCGCCGCGAACCGGTCCGGCCGGCCGGTAGCGCAACCATCCACCGTCATCGGCGCCTCCAACACCCTCCCCCTCGCGGGATCCCCGGCGCCGATGGCCTGCCGAGTCCGTGCAGTCAGGAGGCACGGAGCCGGGGAACCATCGACCTTCACGCGAAGGTCCGGGGTGAATCGGCGCATCGCGCGCCGTAGGGCGACTTCCCCGCCCGAACCCGTCAGCTAACCCGGTAGGCGTTTGCGGAAGAGCCGAGGAGAGATCCTGTCTACCACCCCCGCTAGCCTGTCCCGTATTGCCCGAATTGCCCTGGGAGGTGCCGCTTTGACGGCATCCGTAGGGGTCGCCGGTGCGCATCCGGCGGCGGCCGACACGGTGACGGTCACGGTCGTCAAGACAGCCCCCGAGACGAAGACGACCACGAAGACGGCCACGGCGACCGGTGCGAACACCGCCGCCCGCGAGGCCGCGGCGAAGAAGCAGGCGACCAAGAAGAAGTCCGCCGCCAAGCGGAAGGTCAGCAGGACCGCGCTCCAGCGGGCCAAGGCCCGGCGCGCGGTGCAGATGGCCAGGAAGCAGATCGGCGACCCCTACCGCTACGGGGCCACGGGACCGGGCGCGTTCGACTGCTCGGGCCTGGTCCAGTACGCCTGGCGCAAGGCGGGCGTACGGCTGCCGCGCACGACGTGGTCCATCCGGGGCACGGTCAGGAAGAAGGTGTCCTGGGGGCACTTCGAGCCCGGTGACCTGATCTTCACCAGCGGCGGCGGCCACGTCGGCATGTACGTCGGGCACGGCAAGATGGTCCACGCTCCGCACAGCGGCACGCGGGTGCGGATCGACAAGCTGGACGCCTACCGGAGGAGCACCTTCGTGGGTGCCGTCCGTCCGGGCGTCTGAGGGCGCCGGTCACCAGCCCCCTCGACCGGCGCCGTCCTCGCGGCCCCGTCCACCTCGCCGAGGTGGACGGGGCCGTGGCATGTGCTGGTTACCATGCACGGCGTGACTGTCACGAGTGGCGTGCCCGTAGTCGTGCCGGGCGGGCGCGCCGAGGCCGGTCGGCGCCGGCCCGGCGATCCGTCCCACGGGGCCGTCCGTCCCCGCCGTGTCGCGGCCGTGGCCGTCGCGCTGGCCGCGCTGCTGGCCGGACCGGGGGCCGCGGCCGCGCCCGATCCGCTGCTCGCCCTGCGGCTCGATGCCCGCGCCGCCGTGCGGGAGCATCCGGGCATGTGGACCGGCGCCTCCGTCGCCCGCGGCGCGCGCGCGGTCGTCGTCGGGTCGCCCCGGCCGCTGGTCGCCGAGATCGCCGCGCTGGCCGATCGTGCGGGCCGTACGGTGACGAGGATCTGGGGCGGGTACGGCGGCGCGGTGGTCCTCGTGCCCCGCGGCGCGGAGCAGACCGCCGTGCTGGCCGCGCCCGCGAAGGTGGACGGCCTGGCGGCCGTCGCCACCGGCGGCCGGGTGATCGTGCAGCCGGCCGCGTTCGCCCGCCTGTCCGCGACGGGCCGCCTGGTCGTCGTGACCCACGAGCTGACGCACGTCGCGACCGCCGGTCCCCGCGCCGTCCCGATGTGGCTCATGGAGGGCTTCGCCGACTACGTGGGCTACCTGGACAGCGGGCTGCCGGTCCGCACGGTGGCCGCCGAGCTGGCCGCCGACGTGGCCGCCGGCAGACCGGCGCTGCGGGAGCTGCCGGGGCCCGGCGACTTCGCCGCCAGGCCCGCCCAGGCGTACGAGGAGGCGTGGCTGGCCTGCCGCTACATCGCCGCACGGTTCGGCGAGCGGAGGCTGGTCGCCCTCTACCGCGCCGCGCGGCGAGAGGAGATCGGCGCCGCCCTGCGGGAGGTGCTCGGGCTGACCGCCGGCCGCCTGACCCTCGAATGGCGGGCGTACGCGCGCGGGCAGCTCGCCCGGTCCTGATCGGCGTACGGCGGCGGTACGGCGGCGGCTGCGACAATGCCTTCTCGGGCGGCGCGGGCGGACCGCGCGGCCACGCCGGGGGGTGAGATGACGAAGCGGACGCTGATCGTCACGAACGACTTCCCGCCCAGACCGGGCGGCATCCAGGCGTTCGTGCACGGCCTCGCCTCCCGCCGGCCGCCCGGCTCGGTGGTCGTGTACGCCCCGCGCTGGAAGGGATGCGAGGACTTCGACGCCCGCCAGCCGTACGAGGTCGTCCGTCACCCCTCCTCGCTGATGCTGCCGACGCGCTCGGTGGCGAGAAGGGCGGCGGCGCTGGTCGAGGACGGCGCCACCGTCGTGTTCGGCGCGGCGGCGCCGCTGGGGCTGCTCGCCCCCGCTCTGCGCGCCGCGGGCGCGGGCCGGATCGTCATGCTCACCCACGGGCACGAGGCGTCCTGGGCCCGGCTGCCCGGCGCGCGCGCCCTGCTGCGCCGTATCGGTGCGGGGGCCGACGTCGTGACCTACCTCGGCGAGTACACCCGCCGCCGGATCGCCCGGGCCGTCCCCCTCTCCCGGCTCGTACGGCTCGCGCCGGGCGTGGACACCGCGGCCTTCCGTCCCGGGGCGGGCGGTGACCGGATCCGGGCCTCGCTCGGCCTCGGCGACCGGCCGGTGGTCGTGTGCGTTTCGCGGCTGGTGCCGCGCAAGGGCCAGGACGTGCTGCTGCGGGCCTGGCCGCTCGTCCTGCGGCGGGTCCCCGGCGCGGTCCTGCTGCTGGTCGGCGGCGGCCCCTTGCGGCGGTCGCTGGAGCGGAGCGCCGCCCGGGCCGGCCTGCGCGGCTCGGTGGTCGTCACCGGGTCCGTCCCCTGGGCGTCCCTGCCGGCCTACTACGACGCGGGCGACGTGTTCGCCATGCCCTGCCGCAGCAGGTTCGGGGGCCTGGACGTCGAGGGCCTCGGCATCGTCTACCTGGAGGCGTCGGCCACCGGGCTGCCGGTGGTCGCCGGGTCCTCCGGAGGCGCCCCCGACGCCGTACGGCACGGCGAGACGGGCCTGGTGGTCGACGGCGTCTCGCACACGGCGGTGGCCCGCGCGCTGTGCGACCTGCTGGCCGATCCGGCCCGCGCCCGCGCGATGGGCGAGCGGGGCCGGGCCTGGATCGAGGAGGAGTGGCGCTGGGACCTCGTCGCGGCCCGGTTCGCCGCACTGCTGTGACGGGAGGCCGCCTCAGCCGGTGAACACCTCCACGAGCAGGAAGGCGTTCAGCGCGCTGATCACGGCGGCGACGGCGACGCCGGCGACGGTGGTGAGGCGGCGGTTGACGAGGTCGCCCATCAGCTTCCTGCTGCTGGTGAACGCCACGAGCGGGACCAGGGCGAAGGGGATGCCGAAGGACAGCGCGACCTGGCTCAGGACGAGCGCCCGCGTGGGGTCCACCCCGGAGGCCAGGACGGCCATGGCCGGAAGGATCGTGACCAGGCGCCGCGCCAGGAGCGGCACGCGGCGGCGCAGGAACCCCGCCATGATGATCTGCCCGGCGTAGGTGCCCACGCTGGAGGAGGCCAGGCCCGAGGCGAGCAGGGCGAGCGCGAACGCGACGGCGGCCCCGGGCCCGAGCACCTGCCCGAGACCGGCGTGGATGGCCTGCAGGCTCCCGGGATCGCCGCCGCCGAAGGTGGCGGCGGCCACGGTCAGCATCGCCATGTTCACCAGCCCGGCGGCGCCGAGGGCCACGCCGATGTCCATCCGGCTGGCCCGCACCGCCTCCCTGCGCGCGTTCTCCCCGGGCCCGCCCGGCACGCTCTGGTGCTGGGTGAGGGCCGAGTGCAGGTAGACGACGTGGGGCATGACCGTCGCCCCGATGATCCCGGTGGCCGGCAGCAGGCTGTCCGGCCCGGCGAGGCGGGGCACGAAGCCGCCCGCCACACCCGCGAGGGACCCCGACAGCAGCACCTGGTAGGCGAAGCCGGCCAGGACCACGGCGAGCAGCGCCGCGACGGTCGCCTCGAACCGGCGGCGTCCGCGCGGCGCGAGCATGAGCAGGATCGACGAGACGACGGCCGTGATGGCGGCGGCGGGCAGCAGCGGCACGCCGAACAGCAGGTTCAGCGCGATCGCCCCGCCGATGAACTCGGCCAGGTCGGTGGCGGCGGCGACCAGCTCGGCCTGCACCCACAGCGGCAGGCTCACCCGCCGCGGCAGGTGGTCGCGGCACAGTTCGGGGAGGTTGCGGCCGGTGGCGATGCCGAGCTTGGCCGACAGCGCCTGTACGAACATGGCCAGCACGTTCGCGACGGCGATCAGCCACAGCAGCATGGTGCCGTACTGCGCGCCGCCCGCCATGTTGGTCGCGAAGTTGCCGGGATCGACGTACGCCACGGAGACGACGAACGCGGGGCCGCACAGGCCGGCCAGCCGCGCGAGGCGGCCCGGTGCCGCCCGCCCGGCGGCGGGAGGGGCGGCGGGAACGGTGGGCGCACGCCCGTCGGAGGGGCGGCGGGAGTCGAGCACGAAAGCCTCACAGGACAGAGGTCTGGACGGGCGGCCGTCCCGGGCCCGGTGCGGCGCGGCTCGTGCCGGGCGGCCTCGTGGCCGGGCGGCAGCGGGCGCCGGGACGCGGTACGGCACCCGCGCGCAGCGGCGCGGGGGCCGAGGAGTGCGTGGGTGGTGAAAGGGGCGGACGCGCCCCGGCGGCCCGCCCGTCACGTTCGCGGCGAACGGCGGGCCCGGTCCGCCCGGGGTGCCGCGGGTGCCGGTGGCGCTGCCGGCCGCCGCCTTCGCGCGCGGGCTCGGCGGGGCCCGGTCAGGTGAGTTTGTCCTTGAGCTTGCCGACGGGGCCCACCTCGGTGCCGAGGGCGGGGCCCTTCGGCTCGCCCATGCTGCCGTCGTAGGTGTCGTACAGCTTGGGGTCGGGCGGCGGTGCCATGGCGGGACCCTCGAGCGGCTCCGGATTGAGGAGATAGGCGAACTGGTGGCGGCCGTCCGGCTGCGGCCCGCTCGCCCAGCCGCCCGACTGGGCCTCGGCGCCGTCGGAGAGGTCCCAGATCGTCTCCGCGTGCTCGGCGTGCTCCTCGTCGAACAGGGCGTCGGGCACGACGACGTCCTCCAGGCCGTCCGCCCTGAGTTCCTCGATCGCCTTGAGCCACAGGTTTGGTCACCGTCATCTCGCCGTAGGCGCCGCCGACGAGCTCCTGGAGCTTGCGCGCGTATACCGGGTCGGGCTTTTCGGGTTTGGCCTCGAACTGGAGCCGACGGGTGTGCCGGAACATATGACTCCTCGCGTAGGACAACCACAGGGAGCCGCAGGCCTCACGCGGGCTAAGGGCGCGACCCCACTGGTGCGTGTGGTGGGGGGTCACGCATAAATCCCAACACGTGGCGCAACGGGAACCACAGGAGCGACACCTAACGAAGGACCCAATGGTTGGACAGGCGGGCGCGGTCGAGTCTCACTCCCCGGCACCGCCGGGAGCGGACCCTTCGCCGGGTGTCGCCCCGGTGGCCGGTTCGCGGCCGGCCGGTCAGGATTTGCGGCCGACGCCGCCGGCGACGCAGATGCCGCCGAGGTCGAGGGGATGGCGCACGGGTTCCTCGGGACGCCACTCGGGCACGTGCACGACGCCGGGCTCGATCAGGTCGAGGCCGTCGAAGAACCGCACGATCTCGGGCATGTCCCGGGCCCTGCCGGTGCCGAGCATCTGCAGCAGCACGGCCTCCAGCTCGCGCATCTCCGGCGCGCAGGAGCAGAAGTGGGTGAGCTGCATGTAGCTGCCCGGAGCCAGGCGTGCCTTGTAGGCGTCCACGAGGCCGTTCGGGTCCTCCGCGTCGGCGAGATGGTGGACCACGGCCACCAGCAGCAGGCCGACGGGACGGGAGAGGTCGAGGAAGCCCTCGACGTCGGGGTGGTTGAGGATCACCTCGGGTTCGCGCATGTCCGCGGTGATCACGCGGGTGCGCTCGTCGGTCTGCAGGATCGCCCGCGCGTGGGCCAGCACGATGGGGTCGTTGTCGACGTAGACGACCTTCGCGGCGGGGTCGATCCGCTGCGCGACCGAGTGGGTGTTGTCCATCGTGGGCAGGCCAGAGCCGATGTCGAGGAACTGGTCGATGCCCTGCTCGGCCATGTACTCCACGCCGCGGAACAGCATGGCGCGGTTGTTGTGGGCCCCCTCGCCGCGGTCGGGGAAGTGCCGCATGCCCTCCATGGCGACCGCGCGGTCCACCGCGAAGTTGTCCTTGCCGCCCAGGAACGCGTCGTACACCCGAGCGATGCTGGGCTTGGTCGTGTCGACATCCGGGGGAGATAGTCGGGATCGCGGTGCGTCCAGTTCCAGCCGCCGACCCCGTCACCCATCGCCCGTCCCTCTCCAGTCGTCGATCATGGATGCGACTGGAGCATAACCAAGCGGACCGCAACATTGCGATGCAGGTGTGATACTTTTCGGCGTCCGGCGCCGTACGTCATGGAGAGCCGGGCGTCACGACCTCCGGAAAATCCTGTATGTCACGCCTTCCCGGCAGTTCCGGATATCCGAAAGTTTCGGCACCTCCCGTTGCCGTTTCGGACAACGGGAGGTGCCCTGATCGCCCGTGGACGTGTCGTGCGCGACGCCCGGGCCATCCCCGAGGTCAGCCGCCGTACAGCTCGTCGATCTGCTTGGCGAAGTCGCGCATGACGAGGTTGCGCTTGACCTTCAGCGACGGCGTGAGGTGACCGCTCTCCTCGGTGAGGTCGGTGTCGAGGATCGCGAACTTCTTGATCTGCTCGGCCTTGGACACCATGCGGTTGGCGTCGTCAACGGCCTTCTGCACCTCGGCCAGGATCTCCGGGTCGGACGGCGCGACCTCGGTCTTGCCGTTGTCCTGCTTCCACTGGTCCATCGCCTCGGGGTCGAGAGTCACCAGCGCGCCGATGAACGGCCTGTCGTCGCCGACCACCATCACCTGGCTGACCAGGCGGTGCGCCCGGATGGCGTCCTCGAGCGGCGCCGGTGCGACGTTCTTGCCGCCGGCGGTGACGAGGATCTCCTTCTTGCGGCCGGTGATGCGCAGGTAGCCGTCGTCGTCGAGGCTGCCGACGTCCCCGGTGTGGAACCAGCCCTCGGGGTCGACGACCTCCTTGGTCGCGCGCTCGTTGTTCCAGTAGCCGTCGAAGACGTGCCGGCCCTTCACGAGGATCTCGCCGTCGTCGGCGATGCGGATGCTCACGCCGGGGAACGGCTTGCCGACCGTGCCGATCTTGTTGGCGCCCGGGATGTTGACGGTCGAGGGCGCGCTGGTCTCGGTCAGCCCCCAGCCCTCGAACACCTCGATGCCCACGCCCCGGAAGAAGTGGCCGAGCCGCTCGCCGAGTGCCGAGCCGCCGGAGACCGCCGCCGTCAGCGCGCCGCCGGTGGCCGCCCGCAGCTTGCCGTACACGAGCTTGTCGAAGGCCGCGTGCTTGAGCCGGGCGCCGAGACCGGCACCGCCGGAGCTCTCGGCCCTGCTCCACTCGATCGCGGCCCGGACGGCCGCGTGGAAGATCTTGCCCTTGCCCTCCGCGCTGGCCTTCTGCTCGGCGGCGTTGTAGACCTTCTCGAAGACCCGGGGCACGCCCAGCAGGAAGGTGGGCCGGAAGTCCCGCAGGTCGGGCGCCACGTTCTTCATGTTCGGGCTGTGCGCCAGCACCGTCTTCGTCTCGATCAGGACGACCTGGATGAGCCGGGCGAAGCTGTGCGCCAGCGGGAGGAAGAGCAGCGCGGCCCGGCCCTCGACGTCGAACAGCGACTCCAGCGGCCCGACGGAGACGTTGCGCGCGGTGAACAGCAGGTTGTCGTGGGTGAGGCGGCAGCCCTTCGGCATGCCGGTCGTGCCGGAGGTGTAGATGATCGTGGCGAGGTCGCGGCCGCCGCGGCTCGCCCTGCGCTCGGCCAGCGTGTCGTTGCCCACCTCGGCGCCGAGCCGCTCCAGCTCGGCGAACCCGCCGTCGTCGATCCCCCACAGCAGCGGCAGATCGGGCGCGGCCTCGCGCACGGTCTCCTCGTGCGTGGCCGTCTCCACGATCGCGGCCTTGGCGCCGCTGTCGGTCAGGATCCACTTCACCTGGTCGGCGGAGGACGTCTCGTAGATCGGCACCCCGACCGCGCCCGCGGCCCAGATGGCGTAGTCGGCGACCGTCCACTCGTAGCGGGTGCGCGACATCAGCCCGACCCGGTCGCCGGGTTCGATCCCGGCGGCGATCAGTCCCTTGGCGAGGGCCGCCACCTGGTCCCTGAACTGCGCGGCCGTGACCGGTGTCCACGGTGCGCCCGGATCCTCACCCTCCTTGCGGCGGATGACGACGGTGTCCGGCTCGTCCACGCCGCGCTGGAACACCACGTCGGTGCAGTTCGCGGACGGAGGCACGTCCACCAGTACGGGAACGCTGAACTCGCGCACGGGTCACTCCTTCGCGCACGGCCGCGCGGTCTCCGGAGTGCCGTGCCGGGACCGCGTTGCGGGCATCACTCTTCGTGTCTCACTGGACGCTACCGCGCATAGTTACGCACCGGTAGATCCGTCACCCAGGCGTTATCCAGGGACAAATCGACGCTATCAGTGTCCCCCGGGCGGCGGGGGCGACACCTTTCTGTGACCCAAGCGGGTGCTAGGTAAAGCGGCCGTTACGATGTGCGCATGCGCATCCACGTGGTCAGCGACGTCCACGGCCGGGCCGACGCGCTCGCCCGCGCGGGCGACGGGGCCGACGCCCTGATCTGCCTCGGCGACCTGCTTCTCTTCATCGACTACGCCGACCACTCGCAGGGCATCTTCCCCGAACTGTTCGGCGCGGAGAAGGCGAGCGAGTTGGTGGGCCTGCGCGCGGCGGGCCGCTTCGGCGAGGCGAGGGAGCTGTCGGCCGGACTGTGGGCCACGCTCGACGGCGACCCCCGCGACGTCATCGAGGCGGCGGTCCGGCGCCAGTACGAGCAGATCTTCTCCGCCATGCCGACGCCCGCCTACCTCACGTACGGCAACGTGGACATGCCGCGCCTGTGGGCGGACCACCTGCGGCCCGGGCAGCGGGTCCTGGACGGCGAGGTGGTGGAGATCGGCGGGCTCACCTTCGGGTTCGTCGGCGGCGGCCTGCGCACGCGCTACCGCACGCCGTACGAGATCGACGACGAGGAGTACGCGCGCAAGGTCGAGGCGGTCGGCGAGGTGGACGTGTTGTGCTGCCACATCCCGCCCGCCATCCCCGACCTGCTGTACGACGTGGTGGCCCGGCGGTTCGAGCGGGGGAGCGAGGCCACGCTGGAGGCGATCAGGAGGACGCAGCCCCGATTCGCGCTGTTCGGCCACGTTCACCAGCCGCTGGTCAGCCGGACCCGTGTGGGGCGCACGGAGTGCGTCAACGTCGGCCACTTCCGCGGCCGTGGCACGCCTTTCGCCCTGGAATGGTGAAGTACGGTTGGCGCATGGCTGATCGCACTTCGTCGAGCATCACGATCGGCGCCGGCCGGTCGACAATCATGGCCGTCATCGCCGACTTCCCGGCCTATCCGGAGTGGGCCGGCCAGGTGAAGAAGGCCGAGGTCCTGGAGACGGGCGCGGACGGCCGCGCCGCCCGGGTCCGGTTCGTCCTCGACGCCGGAGTGATCAGCGACGAGTACGTCCTCGGGTACGACTGGGACGACGACGCGGGCGTGAGCTGGCGGATGGTCGACGCCGGGCGGATGCTCTCCGGCCTGACCGGCAGCTACCGCCTGACCGAGGACGGCGGCGGCACGGAGGTCACCTACGACCTCGCCGTGGACCTGAAGGTCCCGATGATCGGCATGATCAAGCGCAAGGCCGAGAAGGTCATCGTCGACACGGCGCTGAAGGGGCTCAAGCGGCGCGTCGAGGGCCGATGAGGGTCCTCCTCTTCACGGGGAAGGGCGGGGTCGGCAAGACCACGGCGGCCGCCGCGACGGCCACGCTCGCCGCCGGGCGCGGCAACAAGACGCTGGTCGTGTCCACCGACACCGCGCACTCGCTCGCCGACGCGCTCGGCGTGCCGCCCTCGGCCGAGCCGGTCGAGGCCGCCCCCGGCCTGCACCTGCAGCAGGTGGACACCCAGAAGTCGCTGGAGCGGCACTGGGGCGAGTTGCGCGACTACGCCGGGAACGTGCTGGCGGAGCTCGGCCTCGACGAGGTCACCTCCGAGGAGATCACCGTCCTGCCGGGCGCCGAGGAGATCCTCGCCCTGCTCGAACTGCGCGAGCAGGCCCGCACCGGCCGCTGGGACGTGATCGTCGTCGACTGCGCCCCGACCGCGGAGACCCTGCGCCTGCTCGCCCTGCCGGAGGCGCTCGACTGGCATGTCAACCGTCTGCTCCCCGTGGGCAGGCGGGTGCTGAGGGCGCTGTCGCCGGTCATCCGGCACGTCGCCAAGGTGAGCGTGCCCGAGGGCGAGGTCGTCTCGGCGGGGGAGCGGCTGCACCGGGGGCTGCTGGAGGTGCGCGCGCTGCTCACCGGCGACGACGCGTCCGTGCGGCTCGTGCTGACCCCCGAGGCCGTGGTCGTCGCCGAGGCCCGCCGTACGCTCACCTCGCTCAGCCTGTACGGCTACCGCGTCGACGCGGTGATCGCCAACCGGGTCTTCCCCGCGGAGGGCGCCGACGAGTGGCGGCTGGGCTGGGTGGAGGCCCAGGCCAGGCAGCTCGCCACGGTGCACGAGTCGTTCGCGCCGCTGCCCGTCCTCACCGCCCCCTATCTTCCGGCGGAGCCGGTCGGGACCACCGCCCTCGCGGACCTCGCCGCGCGGATGTACGGAGACCGGGATCCCTTCGCCCGCCCGGACGCGGAACCGCCGCTGAGGTTCACCGCCGACGAGCTGACGCTGTCCCTGCCGCTCGCCGACCGCGACGACCTCGACCTCGCCCGCAAGGGGGACGACATCATCGTCACCGCCGGGTCCTACCGGCGGGTCATCGCCCTGCCCGCCGCCCTCGCCCGGCGCCAGATCTCCTCGGCCGCGCTCCGGGACGGCCGGCTCCGGGTACGGTTCGAGGCAGGAGGGGCGATATGACGGATTCCAACGACACCAACCCCCGCAGCCAGGACCAGCTCGGGTCGGCGGCGGAAGAGGCGATGAAGCTGCTGGACGCCGTCCAGCGGCGGATGGGCCGCGAGTTCGGCAAGGGGCTGGTGAAGGGCGGAGTGAGCGGCTTCGGGGCCGCCTTCGGCGGCGCCGGCGCGGGTGGCCGGGGCGACGACGTGTGGAGCGAGGCCGTCTCCGACGACCACGACGAGTACGTCTGCCGGGCCTGCCCGGTGTGCCGGGTCATCGCCGCGCGCCGCGAGGCCGGCGGTGACGTCACCGGCCATCTGGTCGCGGCGGGCGGAGAGCTCTTCGCGGCCTTCCGGCAGGCGGTCGACGCCCTGCAGCGCCCCTCGTCACGCCCGGCGGGGGAGCGGCGGCCCGGCGACTCCACGGTGGAGCACATCGACCTGGGATGACGAGCCGGTTGCGCGCGAGTGTCGGTGGGATTGCCACAACCCGGCTTGATCGGCTTCAATCGGCGCGGCGTTGCTCGTGTGTGAGCGGTTCGGGCGGAAGGAAGACAGCATGGCGCTGACCATCGGCGTGGACGTGGGCGGTACCAAGATCGCGTATGGGGTCGTCGGGGACGACGGCGCCATCATCGAGCGCGGCCTGCGGCACAGCCCGGCGGGCAGCCCCGAGAAGATGGCGCTCACGATCGCCGACGCGGTGACCGAGCTCGCCGCGCGGCACGAGGTCGAGGCGGTCGGCATCGGCGCGGCGGGCTTCGTCGACGAGACCCGATCGGTCATCCGCTTCGCGCCCAACCTCGCCTGGCGCGAGGAGCCGCTGCGCGAGAAGGTCGGCGAGCTGGTCGGTCTGCCGGTCGTCGTCGAGAACGACGCCAACGCCATGGCCTGGGGCGAGTACCGCTTCGGCGCGGGCCGGGGCGAGAGCCACGTGGTGTGCGTCACCGTGGGCACGGGCATCGGCGGCGGCATCGTGCTGGGCGGCGAGCTCTACCGCGGGCGGTGGGGGATGGGCGCCGAGCTCGGCCACATGCAGGCGGTGCCCGGCGGCCGGGCCTGCGGCTGCGGCAACAGCGGCTGCTGGGAGCGGTACGCCAGCGGCAGCTCGCTGCTGATGGAGGCCAAGGACAACGCGCAGGCCGACCCCGAGGGGGCCGAGCACCTGCTGCGGCTCGGCGGCTCGGTCGAGGGCATCCAGGGCGAGCACGTGACCGAGGCGGCGCGCCTGGGCGACCGGGCGGCGCTGGCCGCCTTCGAATCGCTCGCCGGATGGCTCGCCCAGGGCCTGGCCGACATGGCCGCGGTCCTCGACCCCGGATGCTTCATCATCGGCGGCGGCGTCTCCGGCGCGGCGGACCTGTTCGCCGACCGGGTGCGCGAGGAGTTCGCCGCGCGGCTGACCGGCCGCGGCCACCGCCCGCTCGCCGAGATCAGGGTGGCAGAGATGGGCCCGTCGGCCGGGCTGGTCGGAGCCGGCGACCTCGCCCGGCTCCGCTGACGGCGTGCTGCGGGTCGCGACCTACAACGTCCGGGGGCTCAGGGACGACCGCGGGGCGCTGGTCCGGGTGATCCGCGCCCTGCGGCCCGACGTGCTGTGCCTCCAGGAGGCGCCGCGCCTGCCGGGCTGGCGGCGGCAGCGGCGGGCGCTGGCCCGCGCCGCCGGCCTGTCCGTGGCCGCCGGAGGCCGGGTGGGCGGGACCGCCGTCCTCACCGCCCCGGCCGTACGGCTCCTGCGTGGGCGCGGGCACCGCCTGCGCTGGTTCGCCGGGCTCGAATGGCGCTCCGTCGCGCTCGCCGTGGTGGAGAAGGACCGTGAGAGGTATGCCGTGTGCTCGGCCCACCTCGACCTCGCGGCGGGGGCGCGCCTGAGCCACGCGGCCCAGATCGTGCCGCTCCTGGAGCGCGCCGCCCGGGAGTTCGGGGCCGCGCCGGTGCTCGCCGGCGACCTCAACGAAACTCCCGAGGCCCCCGTCTGGCGCCTTCTCGGCGGCCGCTACACCGACTGCTTCACCGCCGCGCGGGGCCCCGCGCCCCTCAGCGCGGCGGGCGGAGACGACGGCCGGGCCGGTGCCACATTTCCGGCCCGTGATCCCCGCGTGCGGATCGACGCGATCTTCGCGGGCCCGGGCCTGACCGTCGTGTCGTACGGCGGCGCGGACGCCCCGCCCGGCGACCTGGCCGCCGCGAGCGACCACCGGCCGGTCGTCGCCGAGCTCGTGCCCACACCGCGCGCAGGGGCCTGACGCCGGGGGCGTGTCCCTGCCGGCGGTGATCGGATTCGCCGCCTGTGTGACGGGGAGTGCCCGGTCACCCGTACGATCGTTTCATGACCCGCCGCCTCATACGGCGTGCGGTGCCGTTGTGTGTGCTGTCCGCCGGCCTGGTGGCCGGGCTCCTCCCGCGCGCCACACCGGTCGCGCACGCGTACACAGGGATCGTCCGCGCAGAGGCGGAGCGTGGCCTGTCGGGGGACGAGCTCGCCCGGGACGCCGGCTCCTCCACCGGACGGCTCCAGGCCGACGGTTCCCTCTCCGACGTCGCCGGCCTGTCGGCCAAGGACATCTGGGCCGTGGGCCAGCAGA
Source organism: Microbispora sp. H10836 (assembly GCF_012999525.1). Taxonomy (NCBI): domain Bacteria; kingdom Bacillati; phylum Actinomycetota; class Actinomycetes; order Streptosporangiales; family Streptosporangiaceae; genus Microbispora; species Microbispora sp. H10836. The sequence continues at coordinate 407,653 of NZ_JABBWU010000001.1, read as the reverse complement.
ACGCCTGGGACTTCTGGCGCAACCAGGGCGTCATCACCCACTGGGACGGCTCCTCCTGGAGCGAGGTGCCGATCCGGGGCGACGCCACCGGCGCCGGGCACCTGCGATCGGTCGCCGCCGCCTCCGCGACCGAGATCTGGACCGTCGGCGACGGCCACGACGGCCTGCCGTACGTGGCGAAGGGCACGCGCGACGGGTTCGACCGCGTCGGTGTGCCGCAACTGCGCACGGGGGACTGGCTCGGCGGGGTCGCCGCCTCCTCCGGCCGGGTGGTCGCGGTCGGCAGCCGGGACGGCAAGGCGCTCCTGCTGAGCAGCGGCGGCGCCGCCAAGGGCGCGACCTGGAAGACCGCCCAGGGCCCCGAGGGCGCGATGTACGGCGTGGCGCTCGCGGGGCGGACGGACGGCTGGGCGGTGGGCGACTCCGGCTCAGGGCCCCTGGCCATGCACCTGACCGGCGCCGGGTGGAAACAGGCCGGCCTGCCGAAGATCAGGGGCGGCTTCCTGCGGGACGTGTACGCGGACGGCCGCAAGCACGCCGTCGCGGTCGGGGGCGTCTACCAGAGCGACGGCGGCATCTCCCCGCTGGTCCTCGTATGGGACGGCAGGCACTGGAAGCGGGTGACGCCGCCGGTGCGGCGCGCCGAGCTGTACGGCGTCACCGGCGACGGCGACGGCGTGTTCTGGATCTCCGGATACGACCCGGGGCGTGAGGCGGAGGGCTTCCTGCTGCGGTACGACGGATCGCGCTGGACCACGCTGCGCGGCCAGGAGCCGGCCGAGGACCGCAGGGTGCGGCTGCAGGCGGTCGCGCACGTCGACGACCTCACCATGGCGGTCGGCCACACGCTGGACGGCAAGGGCCGCTACACCGACCTCGTGGAGCGGTTCGGCCCGTCTCCTGCCGAGGACGCCGCGGTGAAGGCGGCCCCGGCGGCCGAGTGAGGACGCGCCGGCGTCAGACGACCGCGCCGTCGTCCCACCCGGAGTCGGCGGGCGGGCCGTCGCCCATGCGTACGACGAGGATCACGAACCCCGCGATGAACGCCGACACCGCGGCGAACACGATCCACCCGTCCATGGGCCAGTGCAGCAGCGCGGCCAGGAGCAGGTAGGCGGGGCCGCCGAACAGCGCCAGCCAGGAGAGCCGGCTCAGCGCGTCCCCCGGAGGAAGAGGCGGAGGGGGCGGCGGGACGTAGTGGTCGTCGTCGCCGGCGGGAGCGGGAGCGGGAGCCTGGTCCTCGCCCTCGCCCGGCTCGTCGCCGGCGCCCGTGTCGTCGGGACCTGTGTCGTGGGGACTTGGGCCGCCGGGGAACCTGTCGCCGGGGGTGCCGTCGGCGGTGCCCGCGCCGGTCTCCTCGGTGACGTTCTCGCGGTCAGGCCATGGCTGTTCGGCCGAGGAGTCCTCGGCTGTCTCGTTGAACGAGGCGACGATCTGGCGCCAGACCTCGTCCTCGTCACTTTGCGGCGTCACGTCGATCCCGGGTCACAAGTCCTTGGTCAAGGGTACCGAGGCGTGGGAGCGGATGAACTCCAGACTCCCTTCGAAGATCACAGGCGCGTCGTTGTCGAGGGTGGCGACGTGGTAGCTGTCCGCCAGCTCTCTGACCTCCAGATTGTTTCCCATCCTCGCCTGCAGGAACGCGACGCTCCCCGGCTTTACCACATGGTCGTCCCTGCTGTGGAACACCAGCACCGGCTGGGTCACCTTGGCGATGTCGGACTGGACGAGCCTCCACAGCCGGGGCAGCGAGGCGGCGGCCCGGACGGGCGTGCGCGCGTAGCCGAGCTCGCTCGCGCCCTCCTTCTTGATGTCGCCCGCCACCCCCGGGATCGAGGGTACGACGTGCTTGATCACCGGGGCCAGCCGCAGCAGCGGCACGTCGTTGACCACGGACGGGTTGACCACGACGGCGCCCGTGACGGCGTCCCCGTGGACCTCGGCCAGGCGAAGCGCCATGCAGCCGCCGAGGGACAGGCCCATCACGAACGCCTGCGCGCACCGGCCGCGCAGGTCGGCGAACGCCTTGTCCAGCTCGGCGTACCAGTCCTCCCAGCGGGTGCGGCTCATCTCCTGCCACGTCGTGCCGTGGCCGGGCAGGCGCGGCAGGGACACCGTCAGCCCCGCCCGGGCCAGATGCTCACCCCACGGCCTCAGGGACTGCGGCGAGCCGGTGAACCCGTGGCAGAGCAGGACGCCGATCTCACCGCCCTCGTGGTGGTACGGCTCCGCACCCGGCAGCACTGGCATGGGAGACCTCCGCGAAACGGTGGCGTGTTCCGCCCGATACTCGCACGTTGGTCAGCGTTAGTGCGAGAGGGCTGGGCGTGCGAAGATGACTGCACATCTGAGCCGAGGGGGGTGCCCGAGTGTTCTACTGGGTGGTCAAGGCCATCATCTGGCCGATCCTCCGCTTCGTGTTCCGCCCCTGGGCAGAAGGGGTGGAGAACGTGCCGAAGGAGGGTCCGGTCATTCTGGCCGGCAACCACCTGTCGTTCGCCGACCACTTCTTCGGGGCCGGATTCCTGCCGCGCAAAGTCATTTCTCTGGGCAAAGCCGAATACTTCACCGGCCGCGGTGTCAAAGGGCTGGTGAGCCGCGCCTTCTTCTCCGGCGTCGGCACCGTGCCCATCGACCGCTCCGGCGGGAAGGCGAGCGAGGCGGCGCTCCGGACCGGCCTGCGCATCCTCAAGGAGCACCAGGTGCTCGGCATCTACCCGGAGGGCACCCGCTCGCCCGACGGGCGTCTCTACAAGGGCAAGACCGGTGTGGCACGGCTCGCCCTGGAGTCCCGCGCACCGGTGATCCCGTGGGCGATGGTCAACACGTTCGAGATGATGCCCCCCGGCCGGCCGATTCCCAAGTTCGGCATCCGCCCCGGCGTCCGGTACGGCAAGCCGCTCGACTTCTCCCGCTACTACGGCATGGAAAACGACCGCCTGGTGCTGCGCGCGGTCACCGACGAGATCATGTACGCGCTGATGGAGCTGTCGGGCCAGGAGTACGTCGACAAGTACGCCGCGGCGGCCAAGACGGAAATGACCAGGGCGGCTCGCGAGAATTCCTAATACTTCCGGACCGGGCGGGTAACGTGGCGGTGTCCGCCGCGCACGTAAAGACACGTCGTTCGGATCGGAAGGCGTACAGCATGCCAGCAGCCTGCAGGAACCGCACGTGGGCCCCGCCCGGCGCCGCAGCGCGCCCGCCCCTTGGAAGACGCCGGATCCCCGCCACCGGCGAGTGCGCCGCATGAGCGAGCGGAGCGAGCGAATCGGTAGGCGCAGTGCGTTTCGGCTGGGTCATCTGCGCGCCTCCGGCCCGACGCGACCCGAGCCGCAAGGCGAGGGGGTGGGATGAGCGTGAGAGAGGAGCGGCAGGCCGCTCCGGGATACCTGCCGCATCGCCAGATCCTGGTCGTGCTCTCCGGAGTGGCCGCCGGGATGCTGCTGGCCGCCCTCGACCAGAGCATCGTCGGCACGGCCCTGCCGCGCATCGTCAGCGAACTCGGCGGCCTCGACAAGCTGTCGTGGGTGGTCACCGCCTATCTGCTCACCTCGACCGCGGCGACCCCGCTGTGGGGCAAGATCTCCGACCTGTACGGCCGGCGGATCATCTTCCAGACCGCCATCGGCATCTTCCTGCTCGGCTCGGTGCTGGCCGGGCTGAGCCAGAACATCGGTCAGCTCATCGGGTTCCGCGCGATCCAGGGCCTGGGCGGCGGCGGTCTGATGGCGCTGGCGTTCAGCATCATCGGCGACGTCATCCCGCCGCGCGAGCGCGGCCGTTACCAGGGCTACTTCGGCGCCGTCTGGGGCACCTCCAGCGTCGCCGGGCCGCTGCTCGGCGGTTTCTTCACCGACGGGCCCGGATGGCGGTGGATCTTCTGGATCAACCTGCCGATCGGGCTGATCTCGCTCGTCGTGACCTCCATGGCGCTGCGGATCCCCTTCACCCGCCGCAGCCACCGCATCGACTACCTGGGCGCGGCGCTGATCGTGGCCGGTGTGTCGTGCTTCCTGCTCTACCTCGACTGGGCGGGGGGCGAATTCGGCTGGACCGCGCCCGGCTCGCTGGCCATGCTCAGCGGGTTCGTGGCGTTCGCGGCCCTGTTCGTGTTCGTCGAACTCCGGGCGGCCGAGCCGATCCTGCCGATGCGGCTGTTCCGCAACAAGATCTTCAGCGTCGGCAACAGCTTCGGCTTCCTGTCGGGCCTGGCGATGTTCGGCGGCATGATCTTCCTGCCGGTCTATCTCCAGGCGGTCCAGGGCATGTCGCCGACCGTGTCGGGCCTGGCGCTGCTGCCGGCGGTCTTCGGCATCTTCTCCACGTCGATCTTCTCCGGGCAGATGATGAGCCGCACGGGGCGATACAAGATCTTCCCGATCCTGGGCGGGGCGGTCCTCCTGGTGGCCATGTGGCTGCTGTCCACGATCAAGGTGGACACGCCGTACTGGCAGGTGGCGGTCTACGCGTACCTCTTCGGCGCAGGGCTCGGATTCACCATGCAGACGATCGTCACGGCGATCCAGAACGCCGTGGACCGCGGCGACATGGGCGTGGCGACGAGCTCGGCGACGTTCTTCCGCATGATGGGCGCCGCGATCGGCACGGCGATCATGGGCGCGGTGCTCACCAACCGGCTCGCCCATCACCTGGCCGCGGAGTTCGGCGGCCGGATGCCGCCGGGGCGCGTGGACGCCAACAACGTGCAGGCGATCCAGCGGCTGCCGCAACCGGTCAAGGACCACGTGCTGGTCGCGTTCACCGGCGCGATCGACGACGTGTTCCTCGCCAGCCTGCCCTTCGTCGCCCTCGCGCTGGTCGTGGCACTCTTCCTCAAGGAGATCCCGCTCGCCGCGCGGAGCACCGAGGGCCCGGCCGCCATGGGCTGACCACCGCCCGGCGGCGCGGCTTCCCGGATCCGGGCGGGCTCACGGCAGGTGCGCTCGGGCCTGGTGCGCTCGGGCCTGGTGTGTTCAGGCGGGGTGTTATGCGGGGTGCGCTCAGGAGAGGTGTGCGCGGATCTCGCGGATGTGGGCCGGGGTGGTGCGGCAGCAGCCGCCCACGTAGCGGGCGCCGAGCGAGGCCCACCCGGCCGCCGCCCTGCCGAACTCGACGGGATCGGCGAGACCCAGCCAGCGCCGGTTCGCGGCGTCCCAGGTCTCGCCGGAGTTCGGATAGACGATCGACGCTCCGTGCTTGATCAGCTCGGGCATGAACCGCGGCGCGGTGCAGTTCACGCCCACGGCGACCACCTGGGGGAGGTCCGCGAAGACCGCCGCGCACTCCTCGAACGGCGTTCCGTCGCTGACGTGCTCTCCGTCGCGGCAGGAGAAGGTGACCCACGCCCGCACGGACGGCGTCTCGCGCAGGAGCCTCGCGAGCGCCCGCGCCTCGGCGCGTGAGGGGATCGTCTCGCATGCCAGCAGGTCGGCCCCGGCCTCGGCGAGGATCTCGAACCGTTCCCGGTGCCAGCCGGCCAGGCCGTCCTCGTCCAGGTCGTAGTCACCGGTGTACTCCGCGCCGTTGGCCAGGTAGGCGCCGTACGGTCCCACGCTCGCGGCGACGAGCCCGTGCCCGGCCTCGTCCCTCGCCTGTACGGCGAGCCGCACCGACAGCCGGATGAGATCGCGGGCCTCCCGGGGCGTGAGGCCATGCCGGACGAACCCGGGAACGCTCGCCTGGTAGCTCGCCGTGGTGGCGACGTCGGCCCCGGCCCGGAAGTAGTCGAGGTGCGCCTGACGGATGACGCCGGGATCGTCGGCGAGCAGCCGTGCCGACCACAGGTCGTCGGTCAGGTCACAGCCGAGTGTCTCCAGATGGGTGGCGAGACCGCCGTCAAGGACGATTGGGTTCATATCGGGCAACACTACGTGCTGGTGCAGGCGACGGCCTGCCCGAGCCGGGCCGACGACGCCGGTTCCTGGTGCTCGCGATCCGCTGCGCCGGCTCTCGACTCCGAACCGCCCCGCCCGCCAGGGGCGGGCGGCACTGTCGGAGGTGGCGGATCGGGGTGCGGAGCGGCATCCCGTCTTCCGGCGAGCCGCCAGTCGCCGACGGCCCGCCGTCCGCCCGCCGCCCGCCGTCTCGCCGCCCCCCGGTCGGCGGCGAGGCCGCGACGGGTGAGGAACCGATCGGCGACCCTCGTGCGTTGGTGGCACATGAGGCTGAAAGGGCTCATTAATCGGTTGCTGCGCCGCCGGTCTCCCGTCCCCGCAGGTGGACGCGACGATCGGCCCGACACGGGAGGGGTGAGGGAGCCGCGGCGTCCCGCGCCCACCCCGCCGTCCGACGTCATTCGCCTACCCGAACCTTCCTGAGGGCTTCGCCCACAGCGGAACCCGAACCGATGCGGCCGGGGCCGGCTTCCCCGCCGGTGTCCCGGCCGCGCTGGTTTCTACCCGCCAGGGTCACTCCGCCCGGCGCCGTCTCACGATCGCTTCCAGAAGGGACGCCTGCCTTCCTTCGCGCCGGAAGCGGAGCCGGGAGGCGCGGAGCCCGGGGATGCGGAGCCCGGAGGCGTGGACCCGGTGCCGGTGGTCAGAGCGGTCAGCAGGTCGGCCGCCCGCCGCCAGAGGTCGCCGAGGGAGACCTCGGCCCACTCGGCCCTTTCCAGATCGTCGGCGAGCGCCGCGAGATCCGCGTGACCGCCCGCCATCTGGACGACGACGCGCAGCCGGCTGGCGAGATCCGCCAGATAGCGCCGCCGTTCCCGCTCGGGCAGCGACTCCGCCTGGCGCAGTTTCGCGAGCTCCTCCGACAGCAGGGGCCGGATCCCCTCGAAGTCCGTGACCGGTGCCGTTCCCTCGCCGGGATGCGGAAGGAACCCGCCGGGGGAGAACCCGCGCGAGCCGCCGGCGGAGAACCCGCGCGGCGCCCGTCGCGGCGGTGCGGGTGCGGCGGCGTAAGGCGGGGCGGGAGGCGCGCCGGGCGGCGGGGCCGCTGCGACGGGCCGGTCCGCCGCCGAGCCGGGGGCGCTCTCCGGTCCGGCCGTGAAGGCGGCCATCCTCGCCATCATCGGCGCGCCCGCGACCATCATCGGCATCGCGGTCGGCATCTCCCAGCCGCTCGGCGGTTCGACCGGCTGGATCACGCGATGCTCCGGGCCGCCCTCGCCGGTGACGCGGATGTCGACGGCCACGAAGGCGGTGAAGCGGCACAGCACGCCGAAACGCAGCGAGGTGTCGACGATCCGCTGTTCGAGGGAGTGGTCACCCGTGGCGTACCGGTCTTCCAGGTCTCGCAGATGCGCCCGCGCCCACACGGCCCGGGCAGCAGGGTCGTGGGCGGGGCGGCCCTCGATCCGCTCCTCCCAGGGGCGGCCGTCGGCAGTGCGGCCGTGCACGGTGAGGGCTCCGGTGGGCCGCCGTCCCCGGTAACGCCCGCTCACCACCAGAGGGACGCCCGGGTAGAGGGAACCGGCATGCGTGACGGTGTCCGCCACGAGATCCATGCCTTCCGCCCGCACCGTGACGTCCGTCACCAGCGGCGAGCCGATGCGGCGGTGGATGTGCTCCATCGCCGCGTCGAGCCGGTCCTCCGACTCGACCAGTTCGCACCGGCCAGAACCGAGCAGGGCCAGCCGCCCGAGGAATCCCGCGTTCACCGCCCGGTCGATGCCCACGGTGTGCACCCGGATGCCGTGAAGCCTGGCGCCGACGCGTTCGAGGATCTCGTCCTCGTTGCCCACCTGGCCGTCGGTCACCAGGACGAGCACCCGATCGTGTGCCTGCCCGCCGGCCCGACCGGCTTCGCCGGGCCGCTCGTCCTCGTGGAACCGGCCGTGGTCGCCCGAGTCCGTGCCGGTGGCGTGCCCGGGAGCGGGCGCGTCGCGCCCGTCGAGCAGCCGCAGCGCCTCCTCCAGGGGCGCGAGCATCTCCGTGCCCCCACGGGCGTCGAGCCTGGACAGGTGCTCGACGGCGCGGTACCGGTTGCGGTCGCTCGCGTCCACCAGGCCGCCGGAGAAGGCGCGCTCCACCACGGAGTCGAACGAGAGCACGGCGAACCGGTCGTGCCGGGTCAGCGTGTCGACGATCCGGGCCGCGGCGCGCCGCGCGGCCACCATCTTCCAGCCCGTCATGCTGCCGGAGCGGTCGAGCAGCAGGACGACGTCCCGGGGCGCGCTCCGGGTGGCGTCCTGCGGCGGCAGCAGGGTCAGCACGAAGGTTCCCTCGGCGTCCACCGCGCCCGTCGCGGGTCCCCGTCCGCCGCCGGTCGTGCCGTCGCCGGCTGGACCGGCGTCCGTGGCGTTGCCCATGGCGTCGTCCGTGGTGTTGCCCGAGGCGTTGTCCAGGACGAGCGCGAGCGACGAGGAGGCGTTGAACGCCAGGCGCAGGATGAAGTCGCGGTCGAGCCGCTCGCCGGGCCGCAGCCTGATCGTGTCGCCCTCGCGGTCGACCTCGTGCAGGCTGGAGCGGACCTCCCGCAGGCCGAGACCGGCGGGGTCGATCGTCGTCGTGAGCGAGAGCCGTACCGGATGGGGGAAGCCGGGAAGCAGGACGGGCGGCGTGATCCTGGAGGCGTCGGGCACGGCGCCGGTGTCGGGAGACACGCCGTCGCCGGCCGCGGACCCGGGCAGCGGAGCTCCGGGGATGTAGCGGGGCGCCACGACCAGCGGGAAGCGGAACTCGGCGGCGCCGTCCTCGAACGGGAGGGGCTGGCTCAACGTCAGACGGACGACCACCCGCTCCCCGGGAACGATGTTGCCGACCCTGATCGTGAACACGTCGGGCCGGTCCTCCTCGGCGATGGCCGCACGCCTGCCCTCGGTGAGCGCGCGGTCGTAATCGGCCCGTGCCTGCCCGCGCTCCTTGAGCACGCCGTCGATCACCCGGTCGTCCGCCTCCATCCGGAAGGCGGTGACCGCGGCCCGCGGCGGCAGCGGAAAGACGTACGTCGCCTCCAGCGACACGTCGAAGGGGTTGCGGAAGGTCTGGACGACCTCGACGCCCGCCACCAGCCCGGTGACGTGGGCGGCGACGTCCACGCTCTCCAGCGGAAGGTTGCCCTTCTCGGTCTCAAGCGCGCCGAACCCGGCGTCCGGCATGGGCCGGCATTCCTCCGGCAGCAGAGGTGTGATGGGAACGGTCATGACGTCATCCCTCCAGCGTGTCGGAAGCGTGTGGATCGAAGGCCGTGGTGTCGTCGGGGCCCTGGAACGGCCCGGCAAGGCCGAGCGTGGCGAGCGCCGTGAGCAGCGGCGCGGCGGCCCGGCGCAGCGCGGCCACCTCGTGTCCGTCCGGCGCCCGGTGAGCCGGGTCGAGCAGGACCGTCACCCCGGGTGCGAGCCGTACGCCGTGCACGATGTCCGGGACCACGATGTCCGGGACCACGATGTCCGGGAGCGCGGTGCCAAGGTGTGCGGTGCCGGGGTCCACGGTGTTAAGGCGCGGGGTGCCGGGGTCCACGGTGCCAAGGTGCGCGGCACCGGGGTTCATGGCGCCGGTGTGGGCAGTGTCGGTGTGCGCGGTGCCGGAGTGATCGGAGGCCGCCGTGAAGGCGGACGAGTCCGGGCGCGCCCAGAAGCGGTCGCGCGCCGGGGGCCGTGCGACGTCCGGTGTCGCGGGGACGGTGCCAGGCTCCGGCCGCGTCCCGCACCAGCCGGGCGGTGGTGCCGGCGGTGGCGGAGAGGGCGGGACCAGCGGCCGGGGCGCCGGCTCGGACGGCGGCCCGGACGGCGGCTCGGAAGACGGCCCGGCGAGCCCGGCGACACGCTGGAGCATGGCGTCGGTCGCACCTGTCAGCTCCGCCTGGATGGCGGCGATGGACAGGCCGTCCGCCTGACGGCGCTTCACGGCCACGAGCTGGAGCAGGTGGCGGCGGCCGTAGAGAGCCACCCGGCCGCGTCTGCCCAGCGGAGGGTCGAGGAGCCCGATCGTCGTGTACCAGCGGATGAGCCGTTCGTTGGGCACCTCGCGGACCCTGCCGTTGCCGCGCGGCTCCGGACCGTCCGCGCGCGGCTCCGGACCGTCCGCGCGCGGCTCCTGGCCGTTGACGCGCGGCACGGCGCCGAGCATGGCCGCCGCCCGCTCCGCCAGCTCGCCGATCGTCCAGGTGTCGCTCATGCCACCACCATGACACTGTCACAATGACACTGTCAACATCGACTCCGTCATCGCGGCGTCACGATTTCCGAAGTGTTCGCCCCGGTGAGGCATGCCGCTTCTCGCGCCGTTCACACGAGACGGGTCGACTGGGCGCCGAGACGTGGAGTCGCGCAACAAGACGCGGAACAAGACGCGGAACAACAAGACGCGGCACAAAAAGACGCGGGACGGAAAGACCCGGTCGGACGCCGCCGGGTGGGTAAGGGGAGCGAAGCGGCCCCGTCCCCGGACCGGGCGACGGCCGCGCGGGAACCAACGAACGGCCCGCCGGGGGCGGACCGGCACGACCAGGGGCAGGTCGAGGAGGCGGTCAGCGGTGCAGGGGATTTCCGTCCGGTCGGCGGAGCTCTCGGTGCTTCCGGGAGCGGTGTGGCGTGCGGCGTTCGCCCGTGACGACGGGCGTGAGCCGCCCGGCCGAAGCGAGCCGTACGCCCAGGGTGATCCGGGCGGCCATTTTCCACCGGAGGTGCTTCGGGCCCTGCCGGCGGGCTTCACCGGCCGGATCGTGGCACGGTCGGGGGAGCGGACCGGGGGAGTCGTCTGGCACGCCGCCCCGGACGGCGGCGGATGCTTCCCGGACGGAGACGGCTGGATATACGTGTCCAACTGCGCGCTGCCGCTGCTCGGCGGCGTGACGGCGCTGCGCTTCGCCCCGGACGGGACCCTGCGCGACGGCTACCGCGTCCTGTCCGGCGCCGACCGCAGCGGGGCCGGCGCCGCGACACCGTGGAACACGTGGGTGTCGGGCGAGCGGACGCCGTACGGACGGGTCTTCGAATGCGACCCGTACGGCTTGCGCGCTCCCATGCCCCGGCTCGCGATGGGCCTGTTCCTCCACGGCGGCGTGGCCTGCGATTCCGATCGGGGCGTCCTCTACCTCACGGAAGGCGAGCCGGACGGATGTCTGTACCGGTTCCGCCCGGACGACTGGGGCGACCTCACCACGGGGGTGCTCGAGGTGATGATCGGCGCGCCCGGCGAGGAGGCGGTGGCCTGGGAGCGGGTGCCGACCCCGGCCACGGCCCAGGTGCCTTTCGGCGAACATGTGCTCCTCGCTGGGCACATGCCAATACGCGAACAGGTGAAAGGAGTCAGGAGGTTCGCACGCGGCGGTGACTGCCACTACCGCGACGGCCTGCTGCGGTTCGTCACCGAGGGGGACGGCCGGGTGTGGGCGTACGACGCGGCCCGCGAGCGCCTGACGGTGGCGCACGACACCGCCGGCCAGCCGGGCGGCGGGAAAGACGGCGAGATCACCCTCGTCGCCGCGGATCGGGCGGTGCCGTTCCTGCGCGTCACGGGCGGCTGGACCGTCGCCGGCCCCGCCATGTCGCCGGCCGGCGACAGGCTCTACTTCTCCTGCCGTCCGCCACACGATGCTCGGTCCGCCCCGGCCTCCGTGACCGTCGAGGTCCGCGGGCCCTTCCAGGACCTCGTCCGCGCCTGAGCCGGCCACGGCCCGCGAGGGGAGGCCGGTGTCGCGCCGAGGGCGGCGCCGCGCGGCGGTGCGATCTCCCGGTTGCCGGAGTTCGCGGGCTGTCAGTCGCAGGGGTCGTGCGGCACGGTGGCGGTGGCCCTCCTGCCGGCCGCGGCGACCGCCCTGAGCTGCGCCGCGGTGAGCGCGTAGCCGACGTCGGCCTTGTCCACGTCCGCCGCGAAGACCATCCCCGCCACCCGATTTTCGCCGGCGATGAGCGGGGCGCCCGACATGCCGGGCGTGATGGCCGCACCATGGAAGCGGTGGACCTGCCGCGGCACTCGGACGCGGTTGTATATGTCGTACGACTCGGCGGGCTGGTCCGGGCGCACCGTGGCGGGGAGTGCGGCCGGGACGGTCGCGCCCTTGCGGTAGCCGACGACCACGGCAGCGGTGATCGCGGCTTCCGTGAGCCGCAGCGGCCGGGTGGCCAGCCCGGATACCCACAGGACGGCGGCGTCGACCGCCGGGTCGAAGGCCACCACCCGTGCGGCCAACCGCCGTCCGTCGTCGAGGACGACTTCCAGGTCGCGGTCCACCCCTGCCACGGTGTGCGCGTTGAGCAGGACCCTCTCGGGCGCGTAGACGAATCCGGTCGCTTCGAGCCGTTTCCTGCAGGAGGAGGCGTAACCCCGGACCCGCACCACGCTGTGCGCGGCTTCGGACACGGCCGTGGCCTCGGCGGTAGGGGCGGCGGGCAGTGCGATCTCACGCGCGACCGCGCACCCCGCCGCGCTCCCTGCCACGAACACCGCCACGCACACCGCGAGGGCGACCGCTCCCGCGCTCTTCCGCGCCGCTCCCACGCTCCGCCGCACCACGAAGATCATGGTAGGGGCCGCCCCGGACGGGCCCGGAAGTCACAGGTCCCTGGCCCATACCTGCTCGTTGACGGGGATGCCCGACTCCTCGCCCGGGGACTCCTCCAGCAGTTCGAACCCCGCGGCCTGGTAGATCCGGCGTGCGCTCGCGAGGACGTCGCGGGTCCAGAGCATGATCCGGAGATAGCCGGCCGCGGCGGCGAAACGCAGGCACTCCTCGACCAGCCGCCCGCCGATGCCCATGCCGCGCGCGGACGGCTCGACCAGCAGCAGGCGGAGCTGGGCCGTCGTGTCGTCCTTGCGCACGCAGAAGACGGATCCCACCGGCTCGCCGCGCACCTCCGCGATCCAGCAGCCCTCCCGCCGGGGGTCGTGGTCCTCGACGTAGTCGGCGACGATCCGCGCGACCAGGGCCTCGAACGCCACGCCCCAGCCGTACTCCTGCCCGTAGAGGGCGCCGTGCCGGTGCACCACCCAGCCGAGGTCGCCCGCCCGCGGCGGCCTGATCACGTACGGCTCGCGCCGCTCGGCGGGCTCGAGCAGGCTCCGTACGGTGGTCATGGCGGACACGAGCCGCCGGCGTTCGGGATCGGTCAGCTTCGCGAGCAGGGTCTCGATCTCGGTGGCCGAGCGCCGGTCGAGCACGGCGAAGGTCTCGCGGCCCTTGGGGGTGAGCCGTACGACCTGGCGGCGGGCGTCCTCGGCCGACCGTTCGCGGGACACGAGCCCGTCGGTCTCGAACCTGGTCAGGATCCGGCTCAGGTAGCCGGCGTCGAGACCGAGCATGCTCCTGATGCCGGCGGCGTCCGCCGCCTCCCGGCTGCCGAGTTCGAAGAGCACCCGCGCCTCGGTCAGGGAGTAGGGAGTGTCGTGCATTCCCGCCCCGAGCACCCCGATGACGGAGGTGTAGAAGCGGTTGAACGCGCGCACTTCCGGCACGATGTCCATATGTTCCCTTGCCTGTCTCAAGGAAATGCTTGACGGAGTCAAAGATAGGACCGCAGCGGCCCGTTGGGAAGACGCCCTCGCACGACGCGCGCGGTCTCGCCGTGCGAGACTGAGTTGGTCTGGTCGGCCAGGTGGCGTAGCCTCTTCTTTTGGTCTAGACCATTGTGCGGGGCTGGGGCAGAATGCGGTGCCGTGGAGTGCCGGGGTCTGCGTCGGGCCGGCCACGCCATTCCACGCGTAATCCCAGATGGAGGAAAACCCGTCATGCGTATTGGAGTCCTCACCGGAGGCGGCGACTGCCCCGGGCTGAACGCGGTCATTCGCGGCGTCGTCCGCAAGGGCGTCGGCGTGTACGGGCACGAGTTCGTCGGATTCCGGGACGGCTGGCGTGGCCCTCTGGAGGGCGACACCATGCCGCTCGACATCCAGGCCGTGCGGGGCATCCTGCCGCGCGGCGGCACGATCCTCGGCTCCTCCCGCACGAACCCGATCAAGATCGAGGGCGGCGTCGAGCGCATCAAGGAGAACCTCGCCGCCACCGGCGTGGACGCCCTGATCGCCATCGGCGGCGAGGACACGCTGGGCGTGGCCAAGCAGCTGCACGACCGCGGCGTGAACGTCGTCGGCGTGCCCAAGACGATCGACAACGACCTCAACGCCACCGACTACACCTTCGGCTTCGACACCGCGGTCAACATCGCGATGGAGGCCATCGACCGGCTGCACACCACGGCGGAGTCGCACCACCGCGCGCTGATCTGCGAGGTCATGGGCCGTCACGCCGGCTGGATCGCGCTGCACGCCGGCATGGCCGCGGGCGCCAACGTCATCCTCATCCCGGAGAAGCCGTTCGACATCGAGAAGGTCTGCGCCTACGTCGAGTCGCGCTTCAAGACCCGGTACGCGCCGATCATCGTCGTCGCCGAGGGCGCCCACCCGCTCGAGGGCCAGATGGCGCTGCAGACCGGCGAGCTGGACGCGTTCGGCCACGTGCGTCTCGGCGGCATCGGCGAGATGCTCGCCAAGGAGATCGAGAAGCGCACCGGCAAGGAGGCCCGCACCACGGTCCTCGGCCACATCCAGCGCGGTGGCACGCCGACCGCCTACGACCGCGTGCTCGCGACCCGCTTCGGCCTCGGCGCGATCGACGCGGTGAACGAGGGCGACTACGGCAAGATGATCGCGCTGCGCGGCACCGACATCGTGCGCGTCGCCCTCGCCGAGGCGACCGCCGAGCTCAAGACCGTGCCGGCCTCCCGCTACGAGGAGGCCGAGGTCTTCTTCGGCTGATCGGACGCGGGCCCGTCACCACGGCCCGCGCACGATCCCGTACGGCTCCCGCGACGCCCCGCGGGAGCCGTACGCATGCGAGGCCCCCGACGAGACCCGCGGACGCCGGAGACCGCGGGCGCTCTCCGGCGGCCGGCCTGGGCCCTCGCCGCCGCGATCCGGCGGAAGATCGAGGCGGAGACGGGGCGGTTGCCCGAGTATGTGAGCGGAGGGTGCGGCACGCCCTCCCGGCTCGATCAGGAGAGGGCGCCGCGCGATGGGCATCGAGGGACCGTTCTGGCGGGCGATCGCGGTCTTCCGCCTGGCGTCGCTCGCGTACGCGGCGCTGCTCGTGCTCAGGGCCGGCGGCTACGCCCGTCCGGCCGTGGCCTGGGCCGTCGTCGGCGTGATGGCGGCCTGGACGGCGGTCACGCTCGTCCTCTATCCCGCCGCGCGGCGCGGGCCGCTGCTGGCGGCCGACCTCCTCGTCACGGTGGGCTGCCTGCTGGCCACGCCGTTCGCGCAGAGCCGCGGCGACGTGCTGGCCGGGGCGATGCCGATCACCGCGACCTGGGTGGCCGGGCCCGTCCTCGCGTACGGGGTGGCCCGGGGACGCCGTGCGGGCGCGGTCGCCGCCGCGGCGGTGTCGGCGGCCGACCTGTGGCTGCGCAGCGCCGGCGGGGTCGACCTCGCCTCGTTCCCGGTGAACGGCGCCGTGCTCATGTTCATGGCCGGGGTCGTGGTCGGGCACGTCGCCCGGCTCGCGCGGGAGGCCGAGGAGCGCATGCGGCGCGCCGAGCGGATCGAGGCCGCGGGCCGCGAGCGGGAGCGGCTGGCCCGGGGCATCCACGATTCGGTGCTGCAGGTGCTGGCGCTCGTGCAGCGCAGGGGCGCGGAGATCGGCGGCGAGGCGGCCGAGCTGGGCAGGCTCGCGGGGGAGCAGGAGTCGGCGCTGCGGGCGCTGGTGCAGGCGCCGCCCGTCGCGCAGCCGCCGGACCCCGTCCCGCCGCCCGGACTTCGCGGCCGGCTCCGATCACCGGCGCGGCCTCGCCGTGCCCTCGCCCGCGAAGGGACGTCCCGCCGTGTGACGAACACCACGACGGCGGAGCCCGAGGTCGACCTGCGCGACCTGCTGCGGCCGTACGGCACGGCGCGCGTGACCGTGTCCGCGCCCGCGACACCGCTGCCGCTGCCGGCCGAGAGCGCGCGGGAGGTGGCGGCGGCCGTCGGCGCGGCCCTCGACAACGTCGTACGGCACTGCCCCGGCGACACCCGTGCGTGGATACTCGCGGAGGAGGACGGCGGCGCGGTCGTCGTCACCGTCCGCGACGACGGGCCGGGCATCCCGGAGGGGCGGCTCGATCAGGCGGCGCGCGAGGGGCGCATGGGCGTGGCCCGGTCGATCCGGGGCCGCGTGGCCGACCTCGGCGGCACGGTGACGGTCACCTCGTCGCGGTCGGGAACGGAGATCGAGCTGTCGGTCCCGGCACGGACGCCGCCGCGACCGGGTGAAGGAGGCGAGAGGCGCTCGTGAACGAAGACGGACGGCCGCCGGTGCGGGTCATGGTGGTGGACGACCATCCGATGTGGCGGGAGGCGGTCGCCCGCGACCTGACCGAGGCCGGGTACGACGTGGTCGCCGCCACCGGCGAGGGCCGCCAGGCGCTGCGCGTCGCGGCGGCCGTGCGGCCGGACGTGGTGGTCCTCGACCTGCGGCTGCCCGACCTGGCCGGCGTGGAGGTGGCCCGGGGTTTGGGCGCGTCGGCGGCCCCGCCGCGTGTGCTCGTCCTGTCGGCCAGCGCCGAGGAGGAGGACGTGCTGGAAGCGGTCAAGGCCGGCGCCTCGGGATATCTGGTGAAGTCGGCGAGCCGGGAGGAGTTCCTGGACGCGGTCCGGCGGACCGCCCACGGCGACGCCGTCTTCACTCCCGGCATGGCCGGGCTGGTGCTGGGGGAGTACCGCAGGCTTGCCCACCTGACACCGGACCGGGGCGGGGACGCCGGACGGGACGGCCCCCGGCTGACCGACCGGGAGACCGAGGTGCTGCGCATGGTCGCCAAGGGCCTGACGTATCGGCAGATCGCCGAACGGCTGGTGCTGTCGCATCGCACGGTGCAGAACCACGTGCAGAACACGCTGAGCAAGCTCCAGCTCCACAACCGGGTCGAGCTGGTCCGCTACGCGATCGAGAAGGGCCTGGTCGAACTCGACGGAGGATAATCGGCGTTGTCGCGGCAGCGGCATTACAGTGGGGAAGCCCGCATCGCGGTGACGCGTTGTCCTTGGCGTATGTTCCCCCGGCCGTGCCCTCCCCGGTGTGACGGCCGTCCCTGTCCGTCCGGAGGTTTTCCACCAATGACCATGACCGCCCTCGGAGAGCCCTCGGTGCTGCTCAAGTTAGGCGAGGTGGTCCTGAAGGGCCGGAACCGCGAGATCTTCGAGATGCGCCTGCGGGCGAACATCAAGCACGCCCTCAAGGGCCACCGGGTCGACATCCGCCAGCGGCACGGGGTGATCGCCCTGTTCCTGCCCTCGGGAACCGAGGTGGAGGAGGCCGAGGCGGTGGCGGCCCGCGTGGCCGACGTGCCCGGAATCGTGCTGGTCCACCTCGCGTGGCGGGTGCCGAAGGACCCGGACACGATCACCAAGGCCGCCATCGACCTGATCAGGGACAGCGACGAGGTGGCCCGCAAGGCGCGCTTCGCCGTACGGTCGCGGCGTCGCGACAAGCGCTTCCCGCTGCGCTCCAACGAGCTGGACCGCGTGGTCGGCGGGGCGATCAACGACACCTACGGGCTGCCGGTCGACCTGAGCAACCCGGAGCTCACCGTGCACATCGAGGTGGACAAGGACGAGGCGTTCCTGTTCACCGGGGGCCGGCCGGGCCAGGGCGGCCTGCCCGTCGGCTCCAGCGGCCGGGCGCTGGCGCTGCTGTCCGGCGGGATCGACTCCCCGGTCGCCGCCTACCGCATGATGCGGCGCGGCCTGCGGGTGGACTTCCTGCATTTCTCCGGCATCCCGTTCACCACCTCGGAGTCGATCTACAAGGCGTACGCGCTGGTGCGCAACCTGGACAAGTTCCAGGGCAAGTCGCGGCTGTGGGTGGTGCCGTTCGGCAAGGCGCAGCAGTCGATCAGGAACTCCGGCCAGGACCGGCTCGCGGTGATCGCGCAGCGGCGGCTGATGCTCAAGACGGCCGAGGAGGTCGCCCACCGCATCCACGCCGAGGCGCTGGTCACCGGAGACAGCCTCGGCCAGGTCTCCTCGCAGACCCTGACCAACATCACGGCCCAGGACCACGCCGTGGACCTGCCGATCCTGCGCCCCCTGATCGGCCTGGACAAGACCGAGATCATGGCCGAGGCCCGCCGGATCGGGACGCTGGAGATCTCCGAGCTGCCCGACGAGGACTGCTGCACGCTGCTCGCGCCCAGGCAGGCCGAGACCCGCGCGAAGATCGAGGACCTCAAGCAGATCGAGAGGCGTCTCGACGCCGAGGACCTCGCCGCCCAGCTGGCCGACTCGATCCAGCCGTACAAGCTCGACGTCTGAGCGAATGCATCGGGACCGCGTCCCGCGGTCCCGATGCACCCGGCCCGGTGTCACCGGTCAGGCGGGGACGGGGGACGCGAACGTGGCCGCGGTACGGCCCAGCAGCGGGGGGAAGTCGCGCAGCACGGCCGCGAGGTCGTCCAGGTCGCCGTCGACCAGGGCCTGCGGCCCGTCGCAGAGGGCCTGCTCGGGGTGCGGGTGCATGTCGACGATCAGGCCGTCGGCCCCGGCCGCGACCGCGGCCCGGGACAGCGGCAGCACGAGGTCGCGCCGGCCGCCGGAGTGCGACGGGTCGACGATCACCGGCAGGTGCGACAGCCGCTGGACGACCGGGACCGCCGAGACGTCGAGCGTGTTGCGGGTGGCGGGCTCGTAGGTGCGGATGCCGCGCTCGCACAGCACGATGTCGAGGTTGCCGCGCTGGGCGATGTACTCGGCCGCCATCAGCCACTCCTCGATGGTCGCCGTCATGCCCCGCTTCAGCATGACCGGCTTGCCCGCCGCGCCCACGGCCTGCAGCAGCGCGAAGTTCTGCGCGTTGCGGGTGCCGACCTGCAGCATGTCGGCGTACGACGCCACCAGCGCCACGTCGTGGGCGTCCACGACCTCGGTGACGATCGGCAGCCCGGTCTGCTCGCGCACGTCGGCCAGGATGCGCAGGCCCTCCTCGCCCAGGCCCTGGAAGGCGTACGGCGAGGTGCGCGGCTTGAAGGCGCCGCCGCGCAGCAGCGTCGCGCCCGCCGCCTTGGCCATCAGCGCGGCCTCCAGCGTCTGCCGCGGCGTCTCGACCGCGCACGGGCCCGCGATCAGGGTGACGGTGTCCGGGCCGATCGGCACGCCGCGCACGGTCACCGTGGAGCGCTGCGGGTGGTTCTCCCTGCTCACGAGCTTGTACGGCGTGGAGACGCGCACGACGTCCGCGACGCCCCGCATGCCGCGCAGGTTCAGTGCGGCGAACTGCTCCACGTCGCCGACGAGGCCGACGATCGTACGGTTCACGCCGCGGCTCGTGAACGCCTCCCCTCCGGCCGCGGCGACGAGGCCGATGATCGCCTCGATGTCGTCCTGGGTGGCTTCCGGGGTCATGACGATGACCATGGTGACTCCTGTCGCGTGAGCGGTGAACGGTGCGGGTCCGGAAAACGACGAAGGCCCCGGGTCCGTGTGGACCCGGGGCCTTCGTTCGCCGTGGCTGTCAGCGCAGCGCATGGAGGCGATCGGTCCTCACGGGTCCGTCGCCATACCAAAACGACCAAGCGGTGCGCATGCGACGCAATATAGCGCATGGTTTCATGATCGTGCCCCACTGTGCGTCAGGGGGCCGGTGCGGTCGTGCCAGCGGCGGATGGCAGGATGGCCTGCGTGCCGGAGAAACCTGAGGAGGAGACGCGCCTGCCACCGGGCCAGTACGTCCCACGCGGACAGCCGGTCGTCCACTACGGAAGGGTCCCGGGGTTCCGCCCGGAGACGTGGCGTTTCCAGGTGTTCGGCGCCACGGCCTCGGGCCGGGTCCACGAGTTCTCGTGGGAGGAGTTCTCCTCCCTGCCCACGGCGACGGTCGTGGCGGACTTCCACTGCGTCACCAAGTTCTCCATCATGGGCAACGAGTGGAGCGGCGTTCCCACGTCGGCGCTGCTCGAACGCGTCCCCCCGGCGCACGGCGTGCGCCACGTCATGGTCTGGGCCGAGTACGGCTACAGCGCCAACCTGCGACTGTCCGACTTCGACCGCCCGACCACGCTGTTCGCCACGCACCTCGACGAGAACCGGCTGTCCCCCGAGCGCGGCCACCCCGTACGGATCGTGGTGCCCCACCTGTACGCCTGGAAGAGCGTGAAGTGGGTGCGCGCGGTCGAGTACCTGACCGAGGACCGGCGCGGGTTCTGGGAGGATCGCGGCTACCACAACGTAGCCGACCCCTGGAAAGAGCAGCGCTACTCATACCAGGAGGACCCGGGCGACGGCCCGCCGTGAGGCCGCCGAGCGGCTACGGTGTCCGGCGTGTCTTCAGCCGTATGGGTCACGCTGTGCGCGCTCTGCGGGGTCTGCGGCGGCGCGCTGGGCCGCGCCCTCGCCCGCCGCGGGCCGTCTTCCGGTGAGCCGCCGGGTGAGGCGACGTTCCTCGCCCTGCGTGTGGCCGGACTGGCCGCGGGCTCGCTGCGCGCCGGGCTCACCAGAGGCGCCGCCCGCCGTTCCGTACGGCACCTGCGGGCGTTGCTCGGCGCCGCCGGCCTCGCCGTCGCCACGGACGACCGGGTCCTGGCCAGGGACGGCACGGGGGTGCCGGCGGACGAGGCGGTGCTCGCCGAGGTGCGCGCGGCCATGGCGACCGGCAGGCCGCGCGCCGCCCCCGCCCGGGGGGACGCCCGGCACGGCGTGGTGGTCCCGTTGACCGTGGAGGACCGGGTGGTCGGCGCGCTCGCGGCCTACGACGCGGAGGCCGGCGCCGCCCTGCTGCGCACGGCGGCCGAGGTGGGCCGCTGGATGTCCGGCCAGCTCGAACTCGCCGAGCTCGACGCCTCCCGGAGGCGGACGCTGGAGGCGGAGGCGCGGGCCCTGCGGGCGCAGATCTCGCCCCACTTCGTGTACAACTCGCTGACCACGATCGCGTCGTTCGTCCGGACCGAGCCCGAACGTGCCCGCGAGCTGCTGCTCGACTTCGCCGACTTCATCCGGTACGCGCTGCGCCGGGCGGCCGACTTCACCTCGCTCGCCGACGAACTGGGCTGCGTGGACCGCTACCTGCTGCTGGAGCAGGCGAGGTTCGGCGACCGGCTGCGCTTCACCGTGCAGGTCGCACCCGAGGTGCTGAAGGTCGACGTGCCGTTCCTGTGCCTGCAGCCCCTGGTGGAGAACGCCATCAAGCACGGCATGCCGGGGGAGGTCCGGGTTGTGATCAGGGACGCGGGGCCGGAGGCGCACATCTGGGTCGAGGACGACGGCGTCGGCATGGACCCCGAGCATCTGCGGGCCGCGCTCGCGGAGGAGGGCAGCGGCATCGGGCTGAGCAACGTGGACCTGCGCATGCGCCACCTCTACGGCCAGGACTACGGGCTCATGGTCGAGACGGCGCCCGGCGAGGGAACCCGCATCCGGCTGCGCATCCCTAAGAACCGTCCCCGCGCAGTCCCGGCCCGGGCCTGACCGGGCGGACGATCAGCCGGTCAGGAGCGGGAGCCGGAACACGAAGCGGGCGCCCCGCGGGGAGTCCTCGACGCACAGGCTGCCGTTGTGCGCCGCGGCGATCGCCCGGCACAGGGCCAGGCCGAGCCCGCTGCCGTCAGGATCCAGACGGCGTCCCGCTTCCAGCCGCATAAAGGGTTCGAAGATGCGCTCCCTGTCCTCCTCGGCGACGCCGTCGCCGTCGTCCAGCACGACCACCAGCGCCTGGGCGCCGTCGCGTCCGGCGGTCACGTCCACCTGGCCGATGGCATGGCGCTGGGCGTTCACCAGCAGGTTCGTCACGATGCTGGCCAACTGCACGCGGTTGCCGAAGACCCGCACGCCGGGCTCGGCCCTGGCGCACACCGGCACGCCTGTCGTACGCGCCGCCGCCTCGGCGCGTACGAGCGCCCCGAGATCGACCGGTTCGGACGAGCACGGCGTGTTCCGGAGCCGGGCGAAGGCGAGCATCTCGTCGATGATCTGCTGCATGCGGTCGGCGGCCGGCAGCGACCTGGCGATCGCCTGCCGTGCGTCCGTCTCCGGGTAGAGCAGCGCCTCCTCCAGCCCCGTGCGCAGGCCGGTGAGCGGAGACTTGAGCTCGTGGGACACGATGGCGGCGAACTCCCGCTGCCGCGTGACCGCCGACTCCAGCCGGCCGAGCGTCTGGTTGGCGGCACGGGCCAGCTGTGCGATCTCGTCCCGGCCGGACGGCTGCGGCACCCGCAGGGACAGGTCGTTGGCGTTGATCTCCGACATCCGCTGCCGGATCGCGTTGATGGGGCGCAGGATGCGGCCTGCCGCCCGCCAGGTCGTCCACGTCCACAGGGCCGCGAGCAGCACCCCGCCGGCCCCGATGAGGAACTCCAGTCGCTGTCCGCGCAGGACGGGCGGCTGGTCCGTGCCGGCGTAGACGAAGTGGGGCTCGCCATACCAGAGCTCCCAGGACTGCAGGGACGGGACCCGGGCGGCGGTGAGCAGGACGCACGGCTCGCTCTCGGGGCACTCGGTCACGTCGCGGAAACGGTTCTCCTCGGTCGGCCGGACCGTGCTCAGCGGCCGGTCGCCGGCCATGGGCCCGGCCGCCGTCACCCGGCCCCGCGAGTCGACGAGTTGGACGAGCGGGACCCGCGCCGTCGGCGTCGGCGGCGGAACCTGCCCGCGTTCCATCAGGCCGATCCACTCGGTGGCGACGCGGCGTGTCTCGCTGAATATCTCGCTCTCGACCCGGTTCCGGATCAGCAGGCACAGGCCGGCGCCGATCACCGCGGCGACGAGCACGGACACCGCCGCCACGGCCAGCGTCACCCGTGTCTGGATGGAGTTGGAGAGGGGAAGGAACGTGCCCGGCCTTATGCTCATCCAAGTTCCTCGTTCGGCCTGGTCTCCTCCTCACAGTAGACAGTCCTGGCGGACAAAAGCCTATTTAGGGGCAAAACAGCGAATAGCTCTACCTACTCTTGGCCTGACGCTTGGCTCGGCACCTGACGCGATGGTCACGCAGGGTATCGGGAAAGATACCTACCGATCGGTCACCCCTTGCGCGGGGGGCGGGACAGGCGGCACGGTGTAGGCCATGCTGCGTGTCCTCGCGGTGGACGACGAGGTCCCCGCCCTGTCCGAGCTCGCCTTCCTGCTCCGCCAGGACGCCCGGGTCGAGCACGTGAGGACGGCGACCGACGGCGGGGCCGCCCTGCACGACATGGTCCAGATGATCGCCGACGGGGAGCGCCTGGACGGCGTCTTCCTCGACGTGCGCATGCCCGGCCTCGACGGCCTGGACCTGGCCCGGCTCATCGGCGGGTTCCCCACGCCGCCCCGTCTGGTCTTCGTCAGCGCCCACGACTGCGCCGTCCAGGCGTTCGAGCTGGAGGCCGTCGACTACCTGCTCAAGCCCGTACGGCCGGAACGCCTGGCGGAGGCCGTACGCCGCCTCTCGGCCGCGGTGGCGCCTCCCGGCGCCGAGGAGGACCTGGAGACGATTCCGGTCGAGCTCGGGGGCCGCACGAAGTTCGTGGCGCGGCAGGACGTGTGCTACGCCGAGGCCCACGGCGACTACGTCCGCCTGCACACGGCCGACGCCGCCTACCTCGTACGGATGTCCCTCGCGGCGCTGGAACGCCGCTGGGCGGGCGCGGGGTTCGTCCGGGCGCACCGCAGCACCCTGGTCAACGCCCGGCACGTGAGCGAGCTGCGCTTCGACGCCGGCCGGGTGGTCCTGCAGGTGGGTAGCGAGGCGCTGCCGGTGAGCAGGCGGCACACCCGCCAGGTGCGCGAGCAGCTCGTCCGCCAGTTCCGTCCCTGAGCCTGCGCGCGATCACGTCACAGCTGCGGCGTCTCAGGAGTGGGCCGGGGACACGACCATGCCGCTCTCGAAGGCGCGGGTCACGGCGGCGGCGACACCGTGCCGGGGGAGCAGTCCCTTCTCGGCCGCCTCCCAGCCGGTGTAGGTGAGGGCCCACAGCACCTGCTGGATCCACTCGGCGCTGACGCCCGGGTCGAACACGCCCTCGGCCTGGCCGCGCTCGATGAGGCCGACGGTGGTCGGCACCGACAGATCCGGTTCGAAGCAGTCCGTGAACTCCTCCAGCACCCGGGGGTCGCCGAACAGGAACGCCAGGCGGTCCCCGGCGTCCACCAGGGCGGCGATCAGTCTGCGCATCGCCTCGAGCGGCGGGCCCTGGTCGATGGCCGCCTCGGCCGTCGCTTGCTCCACCACGCGGAAGGAGTCGACGACCGCCGCGTTCACGAGGTCCTGCCGGTCGGAGAAGTAGCGGTGCAGCGTGCTGCGGCCGATCTGCGCGGCTGAGGCGATGGCCGCGAGCGTCGCGCCGCGGTCGCGGGCGAGGACCGAGGCCGCCGCGGCGAGGATGGCACGGCGCGTACGGCTGCGCGTGCCCGATTCCCTGGTGTCGGTCACGCCCGGAAGGCTAGCAGCGCTTCCACTACGAGACGATCGCGGTTGAAAATGAGACACCTAAGTCCCATTATGGAATTATGAACTCCTATTCCATCGTCGCTGAGGGGCTGGGCAAGCGCTACAGCGACGCCAGAGCCCTGGACGGGTTCGACCTGAGGGTCGCCGGCGGGAGCGTGTGCGCGCTTCTCGGCCCGAACGGCGCGGGCAAGACCACCGCCGTCCGCGTGCTGACCACGCTGGCGCGGCCGGACTCCGGCCGCGCGCTCGTGGCCGGGTTCGACGTCGCGCGGCAGCCGGCCGAGGTGCGCCGCCGCATCGGCCTGGCCGGGCAGGAGGCGGCCGTGGACGAGATCCTCACCGGACGGGAGAACCTCGAGATGTGGGGGCGGCTCCACCACCTCGGCGCGGCGGCGGCGCGCCGTCGCGCCGGCGAGCTCCTGGAGCGGTTCGGGCTGTCCGAGGCGGCGGGCCGGCGGGTCAAGAACTACTCCGGTGGCATGCGGCGCCGTCTCGACCTGGCCGCCGCGTTCATCCAGGCTCCGCGCGTGCTGTTCCTCGACGAGCCGACCACCGGTCTCGACCCCCGCAGCCGCACGGAGGTCTGGCGCGCCGTGCGCGGCCTCGCCGACGCCGGCAGCACCGTGCTCATGACGACGCAGTACCTGTTCGAGGCCGACCAGCTCGCCCGGCAGATCGCGGTGATCGACGGAGGGAAGGTCATCGCGGACGACACCCCCGAGCGCCTGAAGTCGCTGATCGGCGGCGACCACCTCGATCTCGTCGTGCGCGATCCCGCCCGCCTCGGCGACGCCGCCGCGGTCCTCGCGGCCGTCGCGCAGGCCGAGCCCGTCGCCGACGCGGACACGCGCCGCCTGACCGCCCCCGTACGCGACCGCGTCGGGGCGCTCACCACGGTCGTACGCGAGCTTGAGCGGCGCGGCATCGACGTCGAGGACGTCTCCCTGCGGCGTCCGACGCTGGACGAGGTGTTCCTGAGCCTCACGGCGGAGGCGGCCGCGTGAGCGCCCTCACCGCCCCGGACGCGCCGCCCCGGTGGGGCGAGCGGCTGCGCTGGACGCTGTCGGATGCGTCGGTCATCGCCCGCACCAATCTCAAGCACTGGGTCCGCAACCCGGCCGCGGTCCTCAACCTGACGCTGTATCCGATCGTCATGGTCGTCCTGTTCGGCTACGTCCTCGGCAGCGCGATGAACGTCGCGGGCGGCGGCGACTACCGGGAGTTCCTGATGCCGGGCATGTTCTCCCAGACGATGGCGATGGGCGTGATGACCACGATGACGGTGGTCAGCCTGCAGACCGCCCGCGGAGTGACCGACCGCTACCGCTCGATGCCGATCTCGCGGCCCGGCGTGGTGCTGGGGCGCACCTTCGCCGACATCGTCAACTCGGTGCTCGAACTGCTGGTCCTGCTCGCGTGCGGCCTGGTCGCCGGATGGAGCTGGCACCGGGGGATCGGCGGCGCCCTGGCCGCCGTGGGCCTGCTCCTCCTGCTGCGCTTCGCACTCATCTGGGTGGGGATCTACCTCGGGCTGGTGCTCACCCCGGAGGCGGCGGCCGCGGCCTGGCTGCCACTGCTGCCACTCACGATGCTGGCCAACACCTTCGTCTCCCCGGCGCTCCTGCCGGGCCCGCTCGGGGCGATCGCGGAGTGGAACCCGCTGTCGGCGACGGTCACCGCGTGCCGGATGCTGTTCGGCAATCCCGGCTGGCAGGGCGACTCCTGGGCCGCCGAGCACGCCCTCGCGCTGGCGATCGGCTGGCCGCTGCTGATCACGCTCGTCTTCCTGCCCCTGTCCGTCCGCCGCTACCGCCGCCTCGGCGGCTGAGCTTCGCGCATTCGGTGGCCCGGCCGGGCCCGGGGCGTCTTCACGCGCCCCGATCAACCGCTCGTCGCCTCCTGAGGCCCGCTCGTCGTGCGGGAGCGGGCCGCATGGCGCTAACTAGAGACCGCTCGTCCGAACGGCCATCCCCCCGCCCGACTACACCTCGTAGTCTTTCGCACGTCGCAAGACACGCGGGGTAATCACAAAGTGAGCAGATTGTCACCGGTTGGTTACCAAGCGGGGCCCTACTCGGGGGGGAAGGGCCCCGCCGACGCGTATCGGGGGGGTGCGCGGCGATCCGGCCATACGGGGGCCCGGATCGCCGCGAACGCCCGGCTCCTTCGCAGAGACCAGCGGCGCGGTACGGCCCCACCGGGGTGACGCTGATCAGTCGCCGCGCAGCTGCTTGAGCAGCTCGATGTCCTCGCGGTGCTTGTCCACCTTGCCCGGGGTCTCGATGCAGAACGGCACCCCGGCCGCCGCGGGATGGCGCATCAGCTCGCCGAACGCCTGGGCGCCGATGTGCCCCGCCCCGATGTTCTCGTGCCGGTCCCGCTTCGAACCGCAGGGGTCCTTCGAGTCGTTGGCGTGGATCAGCCTGAGCCGGCCCGGGGCCACCTCGTTCAGCGCGTCCATCATCTCCTTCACCCCGCCCGGCGCGGCCAGGTCGTGCCCCGCGGCGAAGGCGTGGCAGGTGTCGAGGCACACGCCGACCTTGGGGTGGTGGTCGAGGGCCTCCAGATAGGGCCCGAGGTCCTGCACGGTCGCGCACAGCATCTGGCCCTGGCCCGCCATCGGTTCGAGCAGCAGGTCGGGGCCGTCGGCGGGCAGCTCGTCCAGCACCGGCAGCAGGCGCTCGTGGATCTGGCGCATCGCGTCCTCGCGCGACTGGCTCACGGCCGAGCCGGTGTGGACGACCACGCCGAGCGCGCCGGTCTCGACGCCCCTCCGCAGCGTGTGGCGGATGACCGCGATCGAGTTCTCCAGGGTCTCCGGGGTCGGCGACCCGCAGTTCACGAGATACGCGGCATGCAGGAAGACCGGCACGCCCGACTCGCGCAGCTTGGCGTCCTCGGCGGGGTTCCCCTCGCTGAGCGCCCAGCCGCGCGGATTGGTGACGAAGACCTGGACCATCTCGGCGCCGATGTCGGCCGCGTACTTCAGCCCGCCCTTGGCCAGGCCGCCGGCGACGAAGACGTGTCCGCCGATGAGATTCGAAGGAGTCATGATGACCTCCAGGCTAGTGCCGCCCCCTTTGTCACAACGTACAAAGGGGGCCCGGGAGCAGGGCGCGCGGTTCGGACTTCGCGCCGCTGGATCCCGCCGCGGCGCGGCGGTTGACTGACGGGCATGCGCGAACTCAGCCGCGAGGACCTGCGGTCCTGCTGCTCCTCCACCACCTGGGTGGAGGAGGTCGCCGCGCGCGGGCCGTACGAGGATCTCGACGGGCTCCGCCGCGCGAGCGAGTCGGCCCTCGCGGTGCTGAACCGGGACGACGTGCTGGAGGCGCTGGCGGCGCATCCGCGCATCGGCGAGCGGCCCGGTGGCGCGGGACGCGAGGCCGAGTGGTCGCGCGCCGAGCAGGCCGGGACCGCGGACGCCGGAGGGGACGTGCTCGGCGCGCTCCGCGAGGGCAACGCCGCCTACGAGAGCCGCTTCGGCCACGTCTACCTGGTCTGCGCGGCCGGACGGACCGCCGGCGAGCTGCTGGCACTGCTGCACGAGCGGCTCGGCCACGACGAGGAGACCGAGCGGAAGGTCGTCCGCGAGGAACTGGCGAAGATCGTCGATCTGCGGCTGGCCAAGCTCTGGGAGGGCCGGTGAGCCTTTCGACCCACGTGCTCGACACCGCCGCCGGGCGGCCGGCCAAGGACGTGTTCGTACGGCTGTCGCGGCGCGCCGCGCACGGGTTCGTGCCGGTGGCGGAGGGCCGCACCGACGGCGACGGCCGCATCCGGGAGTGGACCCCGCTGGGCCGGGAGTGGGATCCGGCAGGGGACCCCCGCCCGGGGACCTACCGGCTCGTGTTCGACACCGGCGCCTACCTGGGGGACGAGGCGTTCTTCCCTGAGGTGAGCGTCGTGTTCGCCATCAGGGAGGCCGGCGAGCATTACCACGTGCCGCTGCTGCTGAGCCCGTTCGCCTACTCGACCTACCGGGGGAGCTAGCGTGGCCGTTCTGGGGCCCAACAGGTACGGCAAGGCCGAGACGAGGGTCGTGCGGGTGACCCGGCACGGCGACGCCCACCGGATCAAGGACCTCACCGTCAGCACGGCGCTGTCGGGCGACATGACCGAGGTCCACCTGACCGGGGACAACTCCGCCGTCCTGCCCACCGACACGCAGAAGAACACGGTCTTCGCGTTCGCCAAGAAGCACGGCGTCGGGGCGAGTGAGGACTTCGCGCTGCTGCTGGCGCGCCACTTCGTGGACTCCCAGCCCGCGATCCACCACGCGAGGGTCGCGATCGAGGAGCACGCCTGGGAGCGTAACGGCGCGTTCGGGCACTCGTTCGTCCGCTGCGGCCGTGAGGTCCGCACCTGCGTGGCCCACCACGACGGGACGCGTTCGTGGGTGGTCTCCGGGCTGCGCGACCTCGTCGTGCTGAACACGACCAACTCGGAGTTCTGGGGCTTCGCGAAGGACGAGTACACGACGCTGCCGGAGACCCGCGACCGCGTCCTCGCCACCGCCGTGGACGCCGCGTGGCGGCACGCGGACGTCTCCCAGGACTGGGACAAGACGTATGAGAACGCCCGGGGCGCCCTGCTCGCGGCATTCGCCGACACCTACAGCCTGTCGCTGCAGCAGACGCTGTACGCGATGGGCACCCGGGTGCTGGCCGAGTGCCCGGGGGTCTGCGAGGTGCGGCTGTCGCTGCCGAACAAGCACCATTTCCTGGTGGACCTCGCGCCCTTCGGCCTGGACAACGACGGCGAGGTCTTCTTCGCCGCCGACCGGCCGTACGGGCTGATCGAGGGCGCGGTGCTGCGCGAGGACGCGCCCGGCGCCGGCCCGGCCTGGGAGTAGCCGATGGACTTCCTGCGACCGCGGACCTGGGCGGAGGCCCTGGAGCTGAAGGCCGAGCGGCCCGAGGCCACGCCCATCCAGGGCGGCACCGACGTCATGGTGGAGATCAACCTCGACAAGGGCCGCCCGGCCGCCCTGCTCGACCTCACACCGATCCCCGAGCTCCGGGAGTGGTCGCGGGAGGGCGTCGAGATCCGCGTGGGCGCGGGCGTGACCTACTCCCGGCTGATCGCCGAGCTCGGGGCCGATCTGCCCGGTCTGGCCCAGGCGTCCCGTACGGTCGGGTCGCCGCAGATCCGCAACCGGGGCACGGTCGCGGGCAACCTCGGGGCGGCCTCGCCCGCGGGCGACAGCCACCCGCCGCTGCTGGCCTGCGGCGCGGTCGTGGAGGCCGAGTCGGTGCGCGGCGCCCGGCTGATCCCGATCCGGCAGTTCTACACCGGCGTGAAGCGCAACGCGCTCGCGCCCGACGAGCTGATCCGCGCCGTGCGCGTCCCGGCCGCCACCGGCCCGCAGTACTTCTCCAAGGTCGGCACCAGGAACGCCATGGTGATCGCGGTGTGCTCGTTCGCGACCGCGTTGGAGCCGGGGGAGCGGCGGGTGGGCACCGGTATCGGCTCGGCCGCGCCGACCCCGCGCCGCGCCCCGGACGCCGAGGACTTCGCGTCCGGCGCGCTGGACTGGGACGGCCGCGGCCCGCTCGATCCCGCCGTGGCCCGCCGGTTCGGCGAACTCGTGGCGGCCGCCGCCGCGCCGATCGACGACGTGCGGGGCCGCGCCGCCTACCGCACGCACGCGCTGGCCGTCATGGCGCGCCGCGCGCTGGGCTGGGCGTGGGACGACCTCAGGGGGAGCGCGTGATGAGGGTGAACGTGACCGTGAACGGCCGCCCGATGACGGCCGACGACGTGTGGGAGGGCGAGAGCCTGCTGTACGTCCTGCGTGAGCGGCTCGGCCTGCCGGGCGCCAAGAACGCCTGCGAGCAGGGCGAATGCGGCTCCTGCACCGTCTATCTCGACCGTACGCCGGTCTGCGCCTGCCTGGTCGCCGCCGGTCAGGCGGAGGGGCGCGAGGTGGTGACGGTCGAGGGGCTGGCCGCCGGCGGCGGGCCGGACGGTGAAGCCGACGGCGGGTTGCACGAGGTGCAGCGCGCGTTCGTGGACGCGGGGGCCGTGCAGTGCGGGTTCTGCACCCCCGGTCTCGTCGTCCAGGCCCACGCGCTGCTCGCGGGCGCCGACGGGGTGCCGCCGGACGCCGACATCCGGGAGGCCCTGGCGGGCAACCTGTGCCGCTGCACCGGATACGAGAAGATCCTCGACGCCGTCCGCCTCGCCGCAGCCCGCCGTCACCCCACGCCGTGATCTTGTAGTTCGTCGCACGCAATCGCCGTGACCTGCGGCATTCCGTGATCATGGCGCCTGCACCATCAGACCTGGGAGTATCCATTGCGTGATCTCGCACCACGACGAGTGGTCATCGAGAACGCCCACGTCGTCCCGGTCGTGGGAGAGGAGATCCCGTCCGGTCACGTCGTCGTGGAGGACGGTTTGATCACGGCGGTCGGCCCCGGCCCGGCGGCGGCCGTCCCCGAGGGGGCCGAACGCGTCGACGGCACCGGCTGCCTCGCCACCCCCGGCCTGGTCAACACCCACCACCACCTCTACCAGTGGGCGTCCCAGGGGGTGACACCGGACGGGACGCTGTTCGAGTGGCTGGTGGCGAGCTACCGGCTGTGGGCCCGCATGGACGCCGAGGTGGTGGCGGGCGCCGCGACGGCGGGCCTGGCCTGGCTGGCCCTGTCGGGCTGCACGACCTCCACCGACCACCACTACGTCTTCCCGAAGGGCAGGGGAGACCTGTTCGAGGCGGAAATCGAGGCCGCGCGCCGGGTCGGGCTGCGCTTCCACCCCTGCCGGGGGTCGATGGACCGGGGCGCCTCGCGCGGCGGCCTGCCGCCGGACGAGGTCGTGGAGGACATCGACGAGATCCTCCGGGCCACCGACGACGCGATCCGGAAATATCATGATCCGTCGTTCGGGTCGATGCTGCGCGTCGCGGTCGCCCCCTGCTCGCCGTTCTCGGTCAGCGGCGAGCTCATGACCCGCTCGGCCGACCTCGCGCGCTCCCACGGCGTACGGCTGCACACGCATGTGGCCGAGACGGCCGACGAGGACGAGCACTGCAGGGAACAGTTCGGCGTGCTGCCCGTCGAGTACCTCGACGACCTCGGCTGGCTGGGCCCGGACGTGTGGCTCGCCCACTGCGTCCACCTGACCGACAAGGACGTGCGGCGCTTCGCCGAGACCGGCACGGGCACGGCCCACTGCCCGTCGTCGAACGGCCGTCTCGGTGCGGGCATCGCCCGGATCACCGATCTGCTGGCGGCGGGCGCGCCGGTCGGGCTGGGCGTCGACGGCGCGGCCTCCAGTGAGATGACCCCGCTTGCCGGGGAGATCCGCATGGCCGTCCTCACGCAGCGGGCCCGGTACGGCCCGCGCGCGCTGACCGCCCGCCAGGCTCTGGAGATGGCCACACTCGGCGGCGCCCGCTGCCTCGGCCGGGAGGCCGAGATCGGCTCGCTGGAGCCCGGCAAGCTCGCCGACGTCGCGCTGTGGCGGCTCGGCGGCTTCCACGCCGCGATCGACGATCCCGTCGTGGCGTTCGCGTACGGCGCCACGCCGCCGCTGGAACGGCTGCTGGTGGGCGGCCGGACCGTCGTGGCGGGCGGCGAGCTGCGCACGGTCTCCGGCGAGGAGGCCGCGCGGGCCGGGGCCGCCGCCCATCGCCGCCTGACCATCGGAGATCATGTCTGAGACATCCCGGACGGACCGAGGGAGCAGGGCATGACAGGGCACGTCGTCATCGCGGTGGACAAGTTTCGCGGGTCGCTCACCGCGCCCGAGGTCGCCGCGCACGTGGCCGCCGGTCTGGGTGACGTGCCCGTCGTCGAGCTCCCGGTGGCGGACGGGGGCGACGGCACCGTCGACGCGGTCGTGGCGAGCGGCTTCACCCGGGTCGCGACGGAGGTGACCGGGCCCGCCGGGAACCCGGTCACGGCGAGCTACGCCGTACGCGACGAGCCCGGCGCACGGGTCGCCGTGATCGAACTGGCCGAGGCGTCGGGCCTGCGCAGGCTACCGGCGGATCCGGCGCCGCTGACCGCCACCAGCCGCGGCACCGGTGAGCTCGTCGCCCACGCCGTACGGCACGGCGCGACCCGCGTCGTGCTCGGCCTCGGCGGCAGCGCCTGCACCGACGGCGGCGCGGGGATGGCCCAGGCCCTCGGCGTACGGCTGCTCGACGCGGCCGGGAACGACCTGCCGCCCGGCGGGGCCGCGCTGCGCGACCTGCACACCGTCGACGTCTCCGGACGCCTGCGCGGGTTCGAGGTGATCGTGGCGAGCGACGTGGACAACCCGCTGCTCGGGCCGTACGGCGCGGCGGCGGTGTACGGCCCGCAGAAGGGGGCGAGCCCGCAGGACGTGGCCGTGCTGGAGGCCGGGCTGGCCCGGCTGGCGGCCGTGGCCGCGCACACCCACGGCCTCGCGGGCGCCGCCGAGCACGACGGCGTGGTCCGTGCGATGGGCGTGGCCGGGCGGCCGGGGGCCGGGGCCGCGGGCGGGGTGGGCTTCGGCGCGCTGACGTTCCTGAACGCCGAGATCCGGCCGGGCATCGGCTATCTGCTGGACCTCGTGGAGTTCGACCGGCACGTCGAGGGTGCCCGGCTGGTCGTCACCGGTGAGGGTTCGATCGACGAGCAGACCCTGCGCGGCAAGGCCCCGGTGGGCGTCGCGGCGGCGGCGGCCAAGCACGGCGTGCCGGTCGTCGCGGTCTGCGGCCGGCGGTCGGTGGGCGACGACGAGTTGCGGGCGGCCGGCATCGAGGCGGCGTACGCGCTGACCGACGTCGAGCCCGACGTGAGCCGCTGCATGGCCGAGGCCGGGCCGCTGCTGGAGAAGCTCGCGGCGCGGGTCGCCGCCCGGCATCTCACGACATGAGGAGTGGCGCGTGGGGGAACCGTACGACCTGGTGGTGAGGTCCCGGCGGACCGTGACCCCGGAGGGGGAGCGTCCGCTCGCGGTCGCCGTACGCGGCGGTGTGATCGCCGCCCTGTGTCCCTACGACGAGCCACCGGCGGCGGAGGAGTCCGCCGACCTCGGCGAACTGCCGCTGCTGCCCGGGCTGGTCGACTCCCACGTGCACGTCAACGAGCCCGGCCGTACTCACTGGGAGGGCTTCGCGACCGCCACCAAAGCGGCGGCGGCCGGGGGCGTGACCACCATCGTGGACATGCCGCTCAACTCGCTGCCCCCGACCGTGGACGTGGCGGCGCTGAAGGTCAAGCGGAAGGCCGCCGAGGGGCGGTGCCACGTGGACGTCGCCTTCTGGGGTGGTGCGATCCCCGGCAACCTCGCCGACCTGCGGCCCCTGCACGAGGCCGGTGTGGCGGGCGTCAAGTGCTTCCTTTCGCCGTCCGGGGTGGACGAGTTCCCGGCGCTCGACCGCGAGGGGCTGCGGGCGGCGCTGGCGGAGGTGGCGGCCTTCGGCGGCCTGCTGATCGCGCACGCCGAGGACCCCGGCCTGCTGTCCGACCCCCGCGGCCCGGCGTACGGCGACTTCCTCAGGTCGCGCCCCCAGGAGGCCGAGCGCAGGGCCGTCGAGCAGGTGATCGCCCTCGCGGCGGAGACGGGCGCGCGGGCGCACATCGTGCACGTGTCGGCCGCCGCCTGCGTCGAACCGCTGCGCGCGGCGCAGGCGGCGGGGGGGCGCGTCACCGCCGAGACCTGCCCCCACTATCTGACCCTGGCGGCGGAGCAGGTCACCGGGCCCGCGTACAAGTGCTGCCCGCCGATCCGGGAGGCCGCCAACCGCGACGCGCTGTGGCGGGCGCTCGCCGACGGGGTGCTCATGGGGATCGTCTCCGACCACTCCCCGTCGACGCCCGACCTCAAGGTGCCC
This sequence comes from Microbispora sp. H10836, assembly GCF_012999525.1. NCBI lineage: Bacteria > Bacillati > Actinomycetota > Actinomycetes > Streptosporangiales > Streptosporangiaceae > Microbispora > Microbispora sp. H10836. The sequence continues at coordinate 373,566 of NZ_JABBWU010000001.1, read as the reverse complement.
GACTTCGCCGAGGCCTGGGGCGGGATCTCCTCGCTCCAGGTCGGCCTGCCCGCCGTGTGGACGGCGGCTCGCGCCCGGGGCCACGGCCTGACCGACGTGGCGCGCTGGATGGCCGGGGGACCGGCCCGCCTGGCCGGCCTGCCGCACAAGGGGGCGATCCGGGTGGGCGACGACGCGGACCTGGTCGCCTTCGACCCCGACGCGGAGTTCACCGTCGACGTGGCGGCGCTCCACCACCGCAACCCGGTGTCCCCCTACCACGGCGCGCGGCTCGCGGGCGTCGTACGCACCACCTGGCTGCGCGGCGTGCCCGTCGACTTCGCCGCCCCGCGCGGACGACTGCTGATCCGAGGAGCGCGATGACCGGCTTCACCCGCCTGCCCGACCTCGCCCTGCGCACGTACGGCGGGTCGGTCGTGGCCGCAAACGACGAGTCGTTCGCCGAACGGGAGGCCCTGATCAGGCCGGGGCCGGCCGAGTTCCGGCCGCACACCTTCGGCGCCAAGGGCCAGGTCTACGACGGCTGGGAGACCCGGCGGCGGCGTGCGCCCGGCCACGACTGGGCGATCGTCCGGCTCGGCCTGCCGGGCGTCATCCGGGGCGTGGTGGTGGACACCGCGTGGTTCCGCGGCAACTACCCGCCGTACGCGTCGGTCGAGGCGTGCGCGGCCGAGGGCCACCCCTCGCCGGACGAGCTGGACGGCTGGGTGGAGATCGTGCCGAAGAGCCCGCTGAAGGGTGACGCGGTCCACGAGTTCGCCGTGACCGACCCCCGCCGTTTCACGCACGTGCGGCTGAACATCCTCCCCGACGGCGGCGTCGCGCGGCTGCGGGTCCACGGGCGGGTCGTTCCCGACCACGCTTTCCTGGAGGGCCTCACCGTCGACCTCGCCGCGCTGGAGAACGGCGGCCTGGTCACGGCCTGCTCCGACGAGTTCTACTCCGCGCCGAACAACGTCCTCGCACCCGGCCTGGCCCGCGACCAGTCCGAGGGCTGGGAGACCGCGCGCCGCCGCGACGGCGGCAACGACTGGCTCGTGGTCGCCCTGGCCGGGCCGGGCCGGGTGGCCGTCGCCGAGATCGACACGGCCAACCTGATCTTCAACGCCCCCGGCTGGGCGTCGCTGAAGGGCGCGGACGCGGACCGGGCGCCGCTGGAGGACGAGGACGCCTGGTTCCCGCTGCTCCCCAGGACGCGCCTGCAGCCCGACACCCGCCACCGCTTCCGACTCGACGACGACCGCAGGGTCACCCACGCCCGGCTCGACATCTACCCCGACGGCGGCCTCGCCCGCCTCCGCCTCCTCGGCACCCTCACCCCCTGAGCCATCTCGGCGACGACCTCCACATCCTCAGGGGAGCCGATCCCGACGCCGCCTGACGCCGGTCGGGGCGCGACGACGGCCACGAGTGGTGGCCGTACGCGACCGGATGACCGGCGGGGCGTCAGTGCCAGATCGTGATGGTGGTGCCCGGCGGCTGCTGACCGAGCGGCTTCTCACCGACCACGCGGTCGGTGCCCACCACCTTACGGACGTTGACCTTGAAACCGGCCGCCTTCAGCTCGTTCACCGCGTCGTGGACGGACTTGAACATCACGTTGGGCACGTTGACGACGGTGGGCGGGGTCTGGCCGGGGTCGGCGGGGTCGGTCTCCCACGGCCAGCGGAAGCCCTGGTCCGGGCCGCGCGAGGCCGTCAGGTGGACGGTCGCCCCGGCCACCACCTCGGCGCCGCCGGACGGGTCCTGGGCGATCACCGTGCCCGGCGGGGCGTCGTCGGTGGTCTCGTCGATCTGGACGTTGAAGCCCTTGTCGCGCAGGATCTTCTCCGCCTGGTCGCGCATCATCTGCGTGACGTCCGGCATCAGAAGTCCCGCGCTGACGACGAAGTTGACCACGCCGCGCTTCTTGACGCGCTTGCCCACCGGCGGGTTGGTACGGATGACCTGGTCGCGGGGGATGGTGTCGCTCGCGCTCTTGCTGACCCGGCCGGGGGTCAGCCCGACCTCGGCGACCTTCGCCCGGGCGTCCGCCAGGCTCAGGCCCTCGACCTTCGGCACGGGGATCGTCTCCGGGCCGGCCGACGGGATCAGGGTGAGGACGGCGCCCTTGACCACCTCGGCGCCCGCGCCGGGCTCGGTGTCGAGGACGATGTCCTTCGGCACCTTGTCGTCGAACCTCGCCTTGCCGATCCGTACCTCGAAGCCGGCCTTCTGCGCCTCCTGCCTGGCGACCGTGATGTTCTGGTTCACCAGATCGGGCACGGTCGTGTAGCGCCCCTGGGAGAACCACCAACCGGTGAAGGCGATGCCCGCCACCATGACGAGGGCCAGCGCGGCGAGGAACCACACGGGCCTGACTCTGGCCCGTCGCCGCCGGCCCGCTCCACCGGCGCCGGTCAGCAGTTCCGAGCGCGGCTGGATCATCGTGTGGCCGACCGACGGCTCGGCCTCCGGGCGCGCGTGCTGCGACGTGCCGAACGGCGAGGCCCCGCCGGGCGGCGGGAGGGTCCGGTGCGCACCCGTCCGTACGCCGCTGTGGGCGCCGGTGTGGGCGCCGGTGTCGTGGGCTCCGTGAGGGGCGGCGTGCGCGCCGGTGTGCCCGGTCCGCGGCAGCGTGCGGTGGATCTCGACGGCCGCGACGAGCATGGCGGTCGCGTCCGCCGGGCGCGCGGCGGGGTCCTTGTCGGTGGCCGCCGCGACGAGCGCGTCGATCGGCGGCGGCACGTCGGGCGCGATCGAGGACGGCGCGGGGACGGTCTCGTGCACGTGCCGGTAGGCGATCGACATCGGCGTCTCGCCCGCGTACGGCTGCCGCCCGGTCAGCAGCTCGAACAGCATGATCCCGGCGGCGTACACGTCGCTGCGGGCGTCGGCGGTGCCGGCCGTGACCTGCTCGGGCGACATGTAGCCGATCGTGCCGATCATCATGCCGGTCTTGGTCTGGTTGGTCGCCTCGATCGCGCGGGCCAGGCCGAAGTCCACGACCTTCACCCGGCCGTCGTCGGCGAGCAGCACGTTCTCCGGCTTGACGTCCCGGTGGATGAGCCCCGCCTGGTGGGCCGCGCCGAGGGCGGCGAGCACCGGGATGACCATCTCCAGCGCCTCGCGCGCCGGGAGACGGCCGCGCCCGCGCAGCACGTCGCGCAGCGTCCGCCCGGGCACGTACTCCATCGACAGGTAGACGTGCGCCCCGTCCGTGCCCTGGTCGAAGACCTGCACGATGTTCGGGTGCGAGAGGCTCGCCACCGACTTGGCCTCGCCGATGAACCGCCGCACGAACTGCGGGTCCTCGGCCAGCGAGCGGTGCATCACCTTGACGGCCACCGTGCGGTCGAGCCGGACGTCCAGAGCAAGGTATACGGAGGCCATGCCACCCCGGGCGATCCGGGACTCGACGCGGTAGCGCCCGTCGAGCAACTGCCCCACGAGCGGGTCGGTCAGCGTCGTGTCCACTCGCCAGAGTTTACGGGTGATTTGCCGCCGGGCGTGTTCCCGAATCCCAAACCGAGACCTATTCGGCAGCCCTCCGCGCCGCCCGAAAAGCCGTGTCTAATCCGAAAACTGGGCTTACCAGACGCGGATTCCCGCGCCTCTCCGCCCGCCGGCGCGAACACGCCGGACGGGCGGGGGACGCCTTTGTGTGGTGGATGCGGCGGGCTCAGGACGGGCGGACGGGGGAGGACGCCTCGGCGTAGCGGCGGCGGGGGATGCGCCCCGCGAGCCTGGCCAGCCGCCCGGCCGTGACCGCCTGCCGCATGGCCGCCGCCATCAGGTCCGGCCGGTGCGCCCGCGTCACGGCGCTGGCCAGCAGCACGGCGTCGCAGCCCAGCTCCATCGCCAGCGCGGCGTCGCTGGCCGTGCCGATGCCGGCGTCGAGGATCACCGGGACCGTGGCGGCCTCGACGATCAGCTCGATGCTGTGCGGGTTGCGGATGCCCAGTCCGGAGCCGATGGGGGCGCCGAGCGGCATCACCGCCGCGCACCCGGCGTCCTGGAGCCTGCGGGCCAGCGCCGGGTCGTCGCCGATGTACGGCAGCACGACGAAGCCGTCGGCTACCAGCCGCTCGGCGGCGTCGAAGGTCTCGATCGGGTCGGGCAGCAGGGTGCGCTCGTCGGCGATGACCTCCAGCTTGACCCAGTCGGTCTCCAGGGCCTCACGCGCCAGGCGGGCGGTCAGCACGGCCTCCCCGGCCGTGAAGCACCCCGCGGTGTTCGGCAGCACCTTGACGCCGCGGGCGCGCAGCACGTCCAGCACCGAACCGCGCGACGCCGGGTCGAGCCTGCGCATCGCGACGGTCGTCAGCTCGGTGCCGGACGCCTCCAGCGCCTGGTCGAGCACCTCCAGCGACGGCGCGCCGCCGGTGCCCATGATGAGCCGCGAGGTGAACTTCTCCCCGCCCAGCACGAAGACGTCGTCGGTCATGCTCATCCTCCCTGCACCGCCGTCAGCACCTCTACGCCGTCGCCGTCGGCCACCTGAGTGGAGTCCCAGGCGCTCCGGCTCACCACCTCGCCGTTCAGGGCCACCGCGACCCCGGACATGAGGGACGTGAGGGTCCGTACGGCGTCGCCGACCGTGGCGCCCTCGGGCAGCTCGGCCGTGCCTCCGTTGATCGTGACTTTCACTTGCTGAATCTCCCTGGATGGCAGGCCCCGGTGACCGGGGGTGGCTCGTCGCCGGTGAGGAGCGCCGCGACGGCGTCGGCGGTGATCGGGGTCAGCAGCACGCCGTTGCGGCCGTGCCCGGTCGCCGCGAACACGCCGGGCGGGCCGGCGGGGCCGATGAGCGGCAGATTGTCGGGCGTGCCCGGGCGGAAGCCGACCGTGGTCTCGGTCAGTTCGAGCTCGGTGATGCCGGGCACCAGCTCGCGGGCGTCGCGCAGCAGCTCGTACACGCCGCCGGCGGTGACCCGCGCGTCGTACCCCAGCTCCTGCGCCGTGGCGCCCAGCGTGATCTCTCCGTCGCCCCGGGGCACCAGGTAGGCGGGGGAGCCGTGCACCAGCCCCCGTACGCACCGCGTGAGGAACCCCCGGGGCCCGCGCAGCCGGAGGATCTCGCCCTTGACCGGGCGTACCGGCAGGCCGGGCAGCAGGGACGCCGACCACGATCCTGCCGCCACGACGACCTGGCCCGCCGCGACGGCCTCGCCGGACGCCAGCCGTACGGACGGACCGCCCGTCCCTGAGGCGTCGATCCCGGAGACGCGGTCGGCGACCAGCGTGCCGCCCGCCTTCTCGAACGCGGTGCGCAGGGCCCGCACGACCCTGCGCGGGTTGACCCAGGCGTCGTCGCGGGCCAGCAGCCCGCCGCGTACGGAGGGGGCGAGCATCGGCTCGAAGGAACGGCACTCGCGCCCGGTGAGCCGCTCGACCCGCAGGCCGAGCGTCCGCTCGAAGGCCGCCAGGTCGTCCAGATAGGCCATGTCGTCCGCGCCGCGGGCGACCTCCAGCGTGCCCTCGGTCCGGTAGTCCAGCTCGACGCCGCTCTCGTCCTCGAGTTCGGCGCGGAAGTGCGGCCAGGCCGCCAGCGACGCGAGGCCGAGCCGCAGCAGCGGCTCCTCCGTGTAGGTCACCTCGCTGACCGGCGCGAGCATCCCGGCCGAGGCGTGGGTGGCGCCGCCTCCGGGCGCGGGGTCCGCCACCGCCACCGACAGGCCCCGGCGAACCGTGCGCCAGGCCGCGGCCAGGCCGGCCACGCCGCCGCCGGCGATCACGACGTCGTATGTGGGGGGCACACCGCGCTCCCTTCGCCGGCATTACCCGGATCAGGTCGGGGCGGTCGAGAGCCTCCCGCTCTCCTCTCAGCCCGGTCCGCCGGGCTCCCGCGCGTCTTACGCCCACCAGCGTAGTACGCCGCCCGTCATGGCCGATCGCCGGCGGCCGTCCGCCGCCACCTGGCAGCGGACGCCGCGTGCCGCGCGCGACGAAGATCCGCACGCGCGTCGTCCGGTGGAGTAAGGGCCTCCTTCACAACGTGGGCCCCCGGGGAAGTGCGCGCTACTTGCCCAACTCGTTATGAGGGGCCCGTTGGCCAGGGCCCCCGCTGACAATCTATGGTCAAGCTGTGGATCACGTCGTGGTGGTGGGTGCCGGCCTGGCCGGCGTGCGAAGCATCGAGGCGTTGAGGGCCCGTGGATTCACCGGCCGCATCACGCTCATCGGCGAGGAACACCATCGCCCCTATGACCGGCCGCCGCTGTCGAAGGCGGTGCTGCTCGGAGAGACCGACTCCACGGTGGTCGACTCCGACCTCGACGCCCTCGACGCACGGCTGTGCCTCGGCACGGCGGCCAAGGGCCTGCGCGACGGCGTGCTGGAGACGACCGAGGGCGAGCTGGAGTACGACGGCCTGGTCATCGCCACCGGCGCCGCCCCGATCCGCCTGCGCGGCGAGGGCCGCCAGCACGTGCTGCGCACCATAGAGGACGCGCTGGCGCTGCGCGAGCGGCTGGTCCCCGGCGCCCGCGTGGCCGTGGTCGGAGCCGGCTGGATCGGCGCGGAGGTCGCCACCGCCGCGGCCAGGGCCGGGTGTGCGGTGACCGTCGTGGAGGCGGGGGAGAGCCCGCTCGCCGTGGCGCTCGGCCCCGCCGTCGGCAGCCACACCATCGGCTGGTACGCGCGGGCGGGCGTCGAACTACGCCTCGGCGCGATGGTCGGCACCGTGGACGCCGACGGCCTCACGCTCATGTCCGGCGCCAGGGTGCCGGCGGACGTGGTCGTCACCGGCGTCGGGGTGCGCCCCGCGGTCGACTGGCTGAAGGGCTCGGCCGTCCGGCTCGACGACGGGGTGGTGGTCGACGAGCACCTGCGCACGTCGCTGCCCAACGTCGTCGCGGTGGGGGACTGTGCCAACTGGTGGTCGCGCAGGTTCCGCACCCGCCTGCGGGTCGAGCACTGGGACACCGCGCTCCAGGCTCCCGACACGGCCGTCGCCACCCTCCTGGGCGAGGAGGCGGTCTACGACCCCGTGCCGTACTTCTGGTCGGAGCAGTTCGGCCACATGGTGCAGTTCGCCGGGCACCGGGAGGCCGGTGACCGGGTGCTGCTGCGCGGCGACCCGCGTACGGACGCGAAGTGGGCGGTGTGCTGGCTGACGGCCGAGGACAGGCTCGCCGCGGTGCTCACCGTGGACCGGCCGCGCGACGTGGTGCAGGGTCGCAGGCTCGTCGAGGGCGGCCAGCGGCTCGACGCTCGGCGGGTGGCCGACCCCGCCGTCCCGCTCCGCGACTGCATTATGACGTAATCGAGGTGTTTCCTGGCGGCCCGCCTGTGGTAATGGTGGTTCCGTGACGCTTACTGTTGCGCAGATCGACCGGGAGACCGACCAGCTCGTAGGGGAGTGGCTCCCCCTCTCGGAGGCCGCCAAGAGGCTGGGGCTCAGCATGGGCCGCGCCAAGCAACTCCTCAAGGACAAGAAACTCGCCGGCGCCCGCAGGGGCGGGGGCGAGCCGCAGATCCCCGCGGTGTTCATCGCCGGCGGCGACGTGCTCAAGGGCCTGCCCGGCACGCTGACGCTCCTGGCCGACGCGGGGTACGACGAGGTGGAGTCGATCCGGTGGCTGTTCACCCCGGACGACTCGCTGCCGGGGTCCCCAATCGACGCGATCGTGAAGGGCCGGCACACCGAGGTCAAGCGCAGGGCCCAGGCCCTGGGTTTCTGACCGTACGGCCCCATGGCATTGTGGTCGGGTGATTGACACCCGGCGACAGCGGCTCGCGCAGGCCAGGCTCTACCTCTGCACCGACGGCAGGAGGGACCGCGGCGACCTGGAGGAATTCCTCGACGCGGTCCTGTCCGGCGGAGTGGACATCGTCCAGCTCAGGGAGAAGGGCCTGGAGGCGCGCGAGGAGCTGGACCTGCTCGAGGTCTTCCGCGCGGCGTGCGACAGGCACGGCGCGCTGCTGGCCGTCAACGACCGGGCGGACGTCGCCTTCGCCGCCCGGCCCGACATCCTGCACCTCGGGCAGGACGACCTCCCGGTCCCGGTGGCCCGGGAGATCCTCGGCTCCGGCGTGCTCATCGGCAGGTCCACGCACTCGGCGGCGGAGGCGTCGGCCGCCGCCGTGGAGCCGGGGGTGGACTACTTCTGCTGCGGGCCGATCTGGCCCACGCCCACCAAACCCGGCCGCCCGGCGCCCGGCCCCGCGCTGCTGGAACACGCGGCGCGCCTGGGCACCGACCGGCCGTGGTTCGGCATCGGCGGCATCGACCTGGGCAACCTCGACGAGGTGATGGCGCACGGCGTGCGCCGGGCGGTGGTCGTCCGGGCCGTCACCGAGGCCGACGACCCGGGCGCCGCCGCCGCCGCGCTCAAGGCCCGGCTGTCCGCCGTCCCGCTCTGAGCCGCCTCTGAGCCCCCCGTGCGCCGCGTCCCGTCACGCGGGACGCGACGGTGTCCGGGGGGGCCGCCACCGGTCCTGCCCCGCGCCGTCAGGTGCGGCGGGACGTGGCGGCGACGGCGAGGCCGGCCAGTGCCGCGCGGGCCTCCTCCTCGATCGGCGCGTGGTCGAGGGCGTGCAGCGCGTCGTCGAGATAACGCTTGATCATGTCCTCGCACGCGGCCAGCGCGCCGGTCTCCTCGATCACCGCGCGCAGCCGCCCGACGCCCTCGGCGTCCAGCCCGGGGTCGCCGAGAAGGGACCGTACGACCGCCGCCTGGGCGGGGGTGGCCGAGGCGAGCGCGCGCGCGATCAGGACGGTCCGCTTGCCCTCGCGAAGGTCGTCCCCGGCGGGCTTGCCGGTCTCCGCAGGGTCGCCGAACACGCCGAGGATGTCGTCGCGGAGCTGGAAGGCGATGCCCACCTGCTGGCCGTACTGCACGCAGAGCCGGTCGATCCACGCGTGCCGGGCCCGGGCGGCGAGGACGAGCCCGAGCCGGAGCGGCTGCTCGACCGAGTACTTGCCGCTCTTGTAGAGGGCCACCCGCAGCGCGCTGTCGTAGGTGCTCTCGCCCTGAGCCTGTTCGAGCAGATCGAGATACTGCCCGCACATCAGCTCGGTGAGCATGTGGTCGTGCATCGGCTGCGCGGCGGCGAGCGCCTCTGGTGCCAGGCCGCAGGTGCGCCACATCTCCCCGGACCACACCAGCAGCAGGTTCCCCAGCAGCACGGCCGAACCCTCGCCGAACTGCCGCGCGGAGCCGTGCCAGCCCGCCTCGGTGTGCATCCGCTCGAATCGGCGGTGCGCGGACGGCATGCCCCGGCGCACGTCGCTCGCGTCCATGACGTCGTCGTGGACGAGCGCGCTCGCCTGCAGCAGCTCCAGCGAGGCGGCGGCGGCGTGCAGCCCCGGGTCGTCGCCGCCGCCGGCGGCCCGCCACCCCCAGTGGCAGAAGGCGGGGCGCAGCCGTTTGCCGCCGGCCAGGAAGTCCTCCGCGGCGGTCAGCAGGGCGGCCAGATGAGGGTCACCGAAGTGTGGTCGCTGCCGGTCGAGGAACTCCCGGAGTGCGCGGTCCACCTCCGTACGGATGGAATCGAGCGAGACGGCGGAAGCGGTCATGCTCTGAGAGTAACCGGGGTTGATCCGGACACACATCACCAGATCCCCCTTCAAGTGGGTTAACTCACCCAGTAAGGGAAAACGTCCACATAGCAAGACTGCGACCACCGGGAAAAGTGCGGCGCTGTAACCTCTCCTGTATGGCTCTCGGTCTGCCCTCGCGGCTTCCTGATCGCGTCCCGACGGTCCGCGAACTGCTGGCCGCGGGCGAGCGCTCGTTCTCGTTCGAGTTCTCCCCGCCGAAGACCGACGAGGGGGAGCGCCAGCTGTGGCGGGCCATCCGCGAGCTTGAGGCGCTGCGGCCGACGTTCGTCTCCGTGACCTACGGCGCCGGCGGCTCGACCCGCGACCGCACCGTGAACATCGTCGAGCGGCTGGCGCACGAGACGACGCTGACCCCCGTCGCCCACTTCACCGCGGTCGACCACTCGATCCGCGAGCTGCGCCACCTCGTCGGCCGGTTCGCCGACGCGGGCGTGCGCAACATCCTCGCCGTACGCGGCGACCCGCGCGGGGGCAACCCCCTGGACGAGTGGGTCAAGCACCCGGAGGGCGTGCTGTACGCCGAGGAGCTGGTGCGCCTGATCCGCCAGGCGGGCGACTTCTGCGTGGGGGTGGCCGCATTCCCGTACAAGCACCCCAGGTCGGCGAGCATCGAGTCGGACACCGAGTATTTCGTGCAGAAGTGCCGGGCCGGCGCGGACTACGCGATCACCCAGATGTTCTTCCGGGCGGAGGACTACCTGCGGCTGCGTGACCGCGTGGCGGCCCGTGGGTGTGACACCCCGATCATCCCCGGCATCATGCCCGTCACGCAGATGAGCACGATCGCCCGGTCGGAGCAGCTGTCCGGCGCGCCGTTCCCGCCCGAGGTGGCCGAGCGGTTCGAGGCCGTCGCCGACGACCCGGCAGCGGTTCGCCGCCTCGGGATCGAGCACGCCGTCGAGCTGTGCCAGAAGCTGCTCGACGAGGGCGCGCCCGGCATCCACTTCATCACCTTCAACCGGTCGAGCGCGACCCGCGAGGTGTTCCAGGCGCTGCACAGCGTGCCCGCCGCCGTCGCCGGCTGAGCCGGCCGGTCCGTTCAGCTCTCGCGGGCCCCGAGCTCGGGCAGCGGCAGCCGCACCCCGGCGATGACGTACTCCTCGTATCCGCCGGGGAAGACGAACCGGGTCATCAGGTCGGCGAACCCGACGTCCCGGTAGAGATGCCGGGCCACCGTGGGGGCGTCGTGCGTCGAGAGCACGGCCGTACGCTCCGGGCGGCCCTCGCACAGCGTGTGGATCAGGCGCCGGCCGATCCCCTGGCCCTGGTACTCGGGGCGCACGTGGATCTCGGCGATCTCCAGGGCGTCGCCGAACCAGTCCTCCGCCACCACCGGCCCGGCCCGGTCCTGCAGCGCCCCGCGTACGACGTCGTGCCACCACTGCCCGTGGCCGCCGTGGAAGCCGTACGCGAAGCCGGCGACGCCGCCGGGAGCCTGCGCGTCCTCGGCGAGCATGCAGTCGAAGTCGGGATAGGTGGAGTGGTTACGCATGATCGCCATGCGCCCCGCGAGCTGGTCCGACGGCGGGCGCATGGCGACCGTGTAAATCTCCAGAACGGTGTCCAGCACCGCCCTGAACCGGTCGGGCCCCACCCGTCGCAGTTGGATCACTCGTCGCACATTAGCAAAACGTCGCCGGGCCGGTCCGGCAGGCGTCACTCCACCTCGGCGGCCGTGCCCCCGGTGATGCGCAGCAACTCCTCGTAGGACGTGGGGAAGACCGTGTGGGGGTGCCCCGCGGCGGCCCACACCACGCTGTGCTTGCCCAGCCAGGTGTCCACGAGCGTCCGTACGGGCGCGGGGTGCCCGACCGGGGCGACGCCGCCGATGGGCTGCCCGGTGTGCTCGCGGACGAACTCCGGCGTGGCCCGCCGCACCTTCGCCGCGCCGACGAGCCGCGCGATCAGGTCGGTGTTCACGCGGTGGGCACCGCTGGTGAGCACCAGCAGCGGCGCGCCGTCCGCGTCGAAGATCAGGCTGTTCGCGATCGCGCCCACCTCGCAGCCGAGCCGGGCCGCCGCCGTGGCGGCGGTCGGGGCGGCCTCGTCCAGCACGACGACCTCGCCCGCCACCTCGTGGGCCCGCAGGGCCTCCTGGACTCGGACGACGTTCGGATGCAACTTTTCTGCCACGCGGTCACTCTAAACGGATTGCCAGGACATACGCCGCCGATTATGGCCACTTAAGATCAAGCGGCTCACAATCGGACCGTAAGGTGGGTCCTTTGATCGGGAATCGGGCTTATGAGGGGTTGGTCATGATGAGGGGTCGACGGCGACTGGCCGCGGCCACGCTCGTCGCGGTGGGAGCCGTGACGTTCGCGGCGGCCGGCGTCACCGGCACGGCGCAGGCGCGCACCGCCGCGCCCGCGGGAGCGGTGACCACGGCGACCGTGCCGCCAGCGTTACCGGCGCTCCCGGCGCGCGCCGCCGCCTATCCGCCGTTCACCGCGCCGGGCAAGACGCTCAGGCTCGGCGCCAAGGGCTCGGCCGTGAAGGCGCTGCAGTCCCGGCTCAAGGAGCTCGGATACATGCCCGGCGCGGCCGACGGCCGGTACGGCGGGGCCACGCTGACGGCGGTCTGGGCGTTCCAGAAGGTGCAGGGGATCAAGCCGACCAGCACGATCGCCGCCCGCACCTGGAGGGCGCTGGAGAACCCCCGCGCGCCCAGGGTCCTGGTGCCCCGGGGCAAGCCGACGCGCGTCGAGGTGGACCTGACCAGACAGGTGATGGTTCTGTACCGGGGCGGCGCGCCGGTGATGATCAGCCACATCTCCAGCGGCAGCGGCATCCCCTACACCGAGTACGCCACCTGGAACGGCAAGCGGCAGCGGTTCTCCGGCAGCGCCCGCACGCCGACCGGCGACTACACGACCACCTGGCGGGTCAAGGGCTGGCACCGGTCCTACCTCGGGCAGCTCTACAACCCGATCTTCTTCAACGGCGGCATCGCGCTCCACGGCGCCCTGTCGGTGCCGCTCTACCCGGCGTCGCACGGCTGCGTGCGGCTGCCCATGAACGTGGCCGAGGTCCTGCCGGGCATGCTCGGCAGGGGCGTCCCGGTGCACGTCAGGGGTGCCTTCAGGCGCTAGTGCCCCTCCCGCCAACCTTTGCCCCGTCGCGTCGCCCAGAGCGGCACCTCGCTGCGTTGTCGTCGTCGCTCGTAGCTCCGCTACGAGCTCCTCCTCCGCCTTGCGATGCACCACTCTGGCCACCGCTCCGTCCGGGCAAACTTTGGCGGTCGCGGCACCAGTTCCACCCCCGGAGGGGCTCCGCGCGAGGTGCTCGCGCGGGGCCCCTCCGCCGTCTCGTGCCCACGTTTGCGCCACACTCCTCGAACACGTATTCGTTGACAGCCTTGACAGTGGACATGATCGAATCTATGTTCGATGGAGTGGGCGTGGGACTCGCGGCTCGCGCCCACCCCGTTGGAATCGTGCCTTCGTCGTCGGCGGAGACGGATGCGGCACGGCCCGCGGCGTGGGCCGGACGGGGAGAGGGGAAGCTCCTCGTCCGGCCGCCCACGGGAGCCTGAGAAAGCGTCGGGCGATCTCGAGCGGTTCACGGGATCTCCCGGCCGGCGAAATTGTCGGTGCGATCTGCGACTGTGAGATCACCGGCGACCTTCGCCGGAGTGCCACGACTCAAGGAGGCGGGCATGACTGAGGAGAACGACGATCAGAAGAGCGGGCCCCGGCTCTCGCAGGCGGTTCTGGCACACCTCGCGGACGCCAGAGCATGCCTCGCGGACGCCACCGTCGGGCCCACCCCCGCGGACCGCTACGTGTCGGCCCACCTGGCGGCCCTCCGTGCGGCCGCCGGGATCCTCGCGGCGCGTCCGCGGCCGATGGACGGCCGCAGGCGGCGCCTGCGCAGCGCCTGGGAGCTGCTGCCGGAGGCCGAGCCCAAGCTCGCGGACTGGGCGGCCTACTTCGCGGTGAGCGCGACCAAGCGTGCGGCGGCCGAGGCCGGCATGGTCCGCGCCGTCACGCAGAACGACGCGGAAGAGATCATAGCGGAGGCGGACAGGTTCGTCGGCGAGGTCGAGTCGATCCTCGGTCTGCCCGGCCGCCCCACCCTGCCCATGGCCGGCTGACCACCGATCCCGGCACGGCGCGGATCGGCAGGGTCGCCACCATGCCGAGCACCGTCGCCAGACCTGGCCGGCTCGCTGCGGCCAGGCGTGCCGCAGGGGAGGACGAGCGGCGCGGCCGCGTCCGATGACCGGCCGCCGCGCGGTGTCTCAGGTCCGCTCCTGCCGTGGGCGGGCCGCGGGTGCTCAGACGGGGTCGCGCTCCAGGGGGCAGCTCATGCACCGGGGCCCGCCGCGTCCGCGGCCGAGCTCGCTGCCGCGGATCGGGATGACCTCGATGCCGTGCCTGCGCAGGTGGTTGTTGGTCGTGGTGTTGCGTTCGTAGGCGACGACCACACCCGGCTCCAGTGCCAGCACGTTGCAGCCGTCGTCCCACTGCTCGCGCTCGGCCGCGTGCACGTCCTGCGTCGGCGTGAGGACCTTGATGTCGTCCAGGCCGAGGGCCCGCGCGATCGCCTTGTGCATGTCCTCCGGCGGGTGGTCGGTGACCTTCAGCTCCTTGTCGGTGTCGCCCGGCTCCACCGTGTACGAGGGAAGCATGCCGAGCCCGGCGTACTTGGTGAACACGCCCACGTCGACGTTGGTCATCACGGTGTCGAGGTGCATGAACGCACGGGTCTTGGGCAGGTCGAGCGCCACGATGCGGGTCGCCGACCCCGCCCGGAACAGGTTGGTGGCCAGCATCTCGACCGCCTGCGGCTGGGTGCGCTCGCTCACCCCGACGAGCACGACGCCGCCGCCGAGCACCAGGACGTCGCCGCCCTCGATGGTGGCCGGGGCCATGCGCACGCCCTCGTACCAGACGTTGAACCCGCCGTCGTCCGGGTTGCCGTAGCCCGCGGCGAACAGCGGATGCCAGCGATAGACGGCCTCGTAGTTGACGGTCTCCCGCCTGCGCGCCTTCTTGCGCATCGCGTTGATCGACACCCCGTCGTACACCCAGCAGGAGGTGTCGCGGGCGAACAGGTGGTTGGGCAGCGGCGGGAGGACGAAGTCGTCCATCGCCAGGGTGTGGAAGGTGATGGAGCCCGGGTCGCAGCCCAGCTCCATGATCTCGCGCTTGGTGATCCCGCCGGTCAGCAGCGGTGCGAGCGCGTCGGCGTCGAGTGAGTCGAGCGTGTTGCGGATCGCGTCGGCGGTCAGCGGGCCGAACCAGTGCTCGTCGACGCTGCCGTCGAGGATGTGCTTGCGCGCGTCGGGGATCTCGATCACCTCGCGCAGGAGGTCGCCGAGGTGGTGCACCGTGACGCCGCGCCCGGCGAGCACGTCGCACCACTCGCGGTGCTCCTCCAGCGCGCGGTGCACCCAGAGCACGTCGTCGAACAGCAGGCCGTCCTTGTTGCCCGGGGTGAGCCGCTTGAGCGCGAGTTCGGGTATGTCGACCAGGACGCGGCGAAGCCTGCCCACCTCGGAGCCCACGTAAAACGTCATGTCCTGCACTATCCCCGCGTGGCGGGAATCACTCGTACCGGCGGCTCCCCGGTGCGGTGGCGCCGTCTGAGCCACACGCGGCAGGGCGTGATTCGTGCACCGTGACGGGGAGCCGCGTACGAGCCGGGCAGGAGGTCAGAAGGACTCGACGGCGCGGCGGGCCTCCGCGTCGAGCACACCCCAGTGGATGAACTCCTCGGTCAGCTCGACCGGCGACTTGTCGTAGATGACCGCGAGCGAGCGCAGGTCCTCCTGCCGGATGGACAGCACCTTGCCGTTGTAGTCGCCACGCTGGCTCTGGATCGTCGCGGCGTAACGCGCCAGCGGGCCGGCCTTGTCCTTCGGCAGCTGCGACAGGCGCTCCAGGTCGATGACCAGCTTGGGCGCGGGCGCGAGCGGACTGGGGGCGGCTCCGCCGGGAAGAAGCTCCGACACCGGCACTCCGTAGAAATCCGCGAGCTCGGCGAGCTTCTGCACGGTCACCGCGCGGTCGCCCCGCTCATAGGAGCCCACGACGACGGCCTTCCACCGTCCGCGGGACTTCTCTTCCACACCGTGCAGGGACAACCCCTGCTGGGTCCGGATGGCGCGCAGGCGCGCGCCCAGCGACTTGGCGTAGTCAGACGGCATCGTGTGGCCCCCGGCTTTCTATGTCTCTTCTCACTTGATTGTGCGCCCTTGTCCTAAGCGTTCCGAACACCGGGGCTGGTGCCTGTGACCGGCACCTTCGGTGACCGCTGCGTCGGGTTTTACCCAGGAAGGTCGCGTGTTGTGGTTACGGACAGTGACGGTAAAGCCGACACTCCCAAAGGTCAAGCTGATTGGAAAAAAGAGCGTCAAACAGTGCTCTCCCCGAAATCCCCGACACCCGGCGCGATGCGGCTTCCGATCCCCGATACGTAACCGGCACGTCTCCCGTCGCGTCCTCCCCACGCCGCCGGCGAGCGGCCCCGGGGGTGTATCACCCCTGGCGGGAGGGGGGTTCGCAGACGGCCCTGATACTCTAAGCAGACCGAACACCCTTTAAGACCCGTCCCGTGAGGCGGGAAAGGTGGTGACTTTTTCATGTCTGATGCCCGAAATCCGGCCCGCGCCGTCCTGGAGGGGCCCGACATCCACCGGGCGCTCACCCGGATCGCACACGAGATCCTCGAACGGACCAGGGGCGCGGAGAGCGTCGTCCTGATCGGCATCCCCACCCGCGGCGCCACCCTCGCGCAGCGCATCGCCGGGCGCATCGCGCAGTTCGAGGGGATCAAGGTTCCCGTCGGCGCCATCGACGTCACGATGTACCGCGACGACCTGCGCCTGCGGCCCGCGCGCCCGCTCGGCCGCACCGAACTGCCCCCGGACGGCGTGGACGGCAGGACCGTCGTCCTGGTGGACGACGTCCTCTACTCCGGCCGCACCGTGCGCGCCGCGCTCGACGCGCTGAACGACGTGGGCAGGCCCAGGGCCGTCCAGCTCGCCACGCTCGTCGACCGCGGCCACCGGGAGCTGCCGATCCGCGCCGACTACGTCGGCAAGAACCTGCCGACCTCCAAGAGCGAGAAGGTCAAGGTCTTCCTGGAGGAGACGGACGGGCGCGACGCGGTCGTGCTCATCAAGGAGGACGACCGATGAAGCGGCACCTGATCTCGACCGGCGACCTCACCCGCGACGACGCCCTCCTCATCCTCGACACGGCCGAGGAACTGGCCCAGGTCTCGCAGCGGTCCATCAAGAAGCTGCCGACGCTGCGCGGCCGCACGGTGGTGAACCTCTTCTTCGAGGACTCCACCCGGACCCGCATCTCGTTCGAGGCCGCGGCCAAGCGCCTGTCGGCCGATGTGATCAATTTCTCGGCCAAGGGATCGAGCGTGTCCAAGGGCGAGTCGCTGAAGGACACCGCGCTCACCCTGGAGGCCATGGGCGCCGACGCCGTGGTCATCCGGCACAGCGCCTCCGGCGCGCCGCACCGCCTGGCCAACTGGGTGCGCGGCAGCGTGGTCAACGCCGGCGACGGCACCCACGAGCACCCCACCCAGGCGCTGCTCGACGCCTTCAGCATCCGCCGTCGGCTGGGCCGGCTGGAGGGCCTGAAGATCGCCATCGTGGGCGACGTGCTGCACAGCCGGGTCGCCCGGTCCAACGTGCTGCTGCTGCACACGCTCGGCGCGGAGGTGACGCTGGTCGCGCCCCCGACCCTGCTGCCGGTCGCGGTCGGGACGTGGCCCTGCCAGGTCTCCTACGACCTCGACGCCGTGCTGCCCAAGTCGGACGTCGTGATGATGCTGCGGGTCCAGCTCGAACGCATGAACGCGGCCTACTTCCCCTCGGCGCGGGAGTACAGCCGCCGCTACGGCCTCGACCGCGACCGCTTCGCCCGCCTGCACGACGACGCCGTCGTCATGCACCCCGGCCCGATGAACCGCGGAATGGAGATCTCCGCGGAGGTCGCCGACTCGCCGCGCTCGACGATCGTCGAGCAGGTCACCAACGGCGTGACCGTCCGGATGGCCGTTCTCTACCTGCTGCTCGGCGGATCCGAGCCCGCGATCGGAGGCGCCGAATGAGCACCCACGACCTTCACGAGGGGACGGCTGTGAGCACCATCCTCATCAGGGGCGCCCGGATCCTGGGCGGCGCCCCGAGCGACATCCTGCTGCGCGACGGCGTCGTGGCGGAGACCGGCGACCTCGCGGGCGCGAGGGCCGACCAGACGGTCGACGCCGACGGGCTAGTCGCCCTGCCCGGCCTGGTGGACCTGCACACCCACCTGCGCGAGCCCGGCCGGGAGGACGCCGAGACGGTCGAGACCGGGACCCAGGCCGCGGCGCGCGGCGGGTACACCGCCGTCCACGCGATGGCGAACACCTCCCCCGTGGCCGACACCGCCGGCGTGGTGGAGCAGGTCTGGCGGCTCGGCCAGGAGCACGGCCACTGCGACGTGCAGCCCGTGGGCGCGGTGACCTCCGGCCTCGAGGGCCGCCAGCTCGCCGAGCTCGGCGCGATGGCCGACTCCGCGGCCCGCGTGCGGGTCTTCTCCGACGACGGCAAGTGCGTGTCCGACGCCGTGCTGATGCGCCGGGCGCTGGAGTACGTCAAGGCGTTCGACGGCGTCGTCGCCCAGCACGCCCAGGAGCCGAGGCTGACCGAGGGCGCCCAGCTCAACGAGGGCGAGGTGTCGGCCAGGCTCGGCCTGACCGGCTGGCCGGCGGTCGCCGAGGAGGCGATCATCGCGCGTGACTGCCTGCTCGCCGCGCACGTCGGCTCCCGGCTGCACGTCTGCCACGTCTCCACCGCGGGCTCGGTCGAGATCATCCGCTGGGCCAAGTCGAAGGGCTGGGACGTGACCGCCGAGGTCACCCCGCACCACCTCCTGCTGACCGACTCCTGCGCGGAGAGCTCGCCGCTCGGCCCGTACAACCCGATCTACAAGGTGAACCCGCCGCTGCGCACCGCCGAGGACGTGCGGGCGCTGCGCGAGGCGCTGGCCGACGGCACGATCGACTGCGTGGCCACCGACCACGCGCCCCACCCGGTCGAGGACAAGGAGACCGAGTGGGCCGCGGCGGCCATGGGCATGATCGGCCTGGAGACCGCCCTGTCCGTGGTCCAGGAGGCCATGGTCGAGACCGGCCTGCTCGACTGGGCCGGCGTCGCCGACCGCATGTCGGCGCGGCCCGCGAGGATCGGACGCCTGACCGGGCACGGCCGCCCGATCGAGCCCGGCGCCCCCGCCAACGTCACCCTGTACGACCCGTCGGGCCGGCAGCCCGTGGACCCCGCCGCGATGGTGTCGAAAAGCCGCAACACCCCCTACGAGGGGCTGACCCTGCCCGGCCGCGTCGTCGCGACGTTCCTGCGCGGCCGCCCCACCGTTCTCGAAGGGAAGCTCGTATGACAGCCCTGCTCGTGCTCGAGGACGGACGCGTCTTCGAGGGAACGCCGTACGGCGCCGTGGGCGAGACGTTCGGCGAGATGGTCTTCAACACCGGCATGACCGGCTACCAGGAGACGCTCACCGACCCCTCCTACCACCGGCAGATCGTGGCGATGACCGCCCCGCACATCGGCAACACCGGCGTCAACGACGAGGACCCCGAGTCCCGCAGGGTCTGGGTCGCCGGCTACGTGGTGCGGGAGCCGTCGCGGATCCCCTCGAACTGGCGCTCCCGCAGGACGCTCGACGAATATCTGCGCGACCAGGGCGTCGTCGGGATCGCGATGCCCGGCACCCGTGCCCTCACCCGCCACCTGCGCGAGCGCGGCGCGATGCGCGCGGGCGTCTTCAGCGAGGGCGGCGACGTCGCCGAGCTCGTCGAGCGGGTGCGGCGCGCGCCCGGCATGGAGGGCGCCGACCTGGCCCGCGAGGTCAGCACGCCCGAGCCGTACGTCGTGCCGGCCGTCGGCCGCAAGCGCTTCACCGTCGCCGCGGTCGACCTCGGCATCAAGGCCATGACGCCGCAGCGGATGTCCGAGCGGGGCTGCGAGGTGCACGTGCTGCCCGCGACCGCCAAGGCGGCCGACATCCTCGCCCTCGACCCCGACGGCGTCTTCTTCTCCAACGGCCCCGGCGACCCCGCCGCCGCCGGCTACGCGGTCGACTCCCTGCGCGAGGTGCTGGGCGAGAGCGTGCCGTTCTTCGGCATCTGCTTCGGCAACCAGATCCTCGGACGGGCGCTCGGCCTCGGTACCTACAAGCTGCGGTACGGCCACCGCGGGGTGAACCAGCCGGTGCAGGACCGCAGGACCGGCAAGGTCGAGATCTCCGCGCACAACCACGGCTTCGCCGTGCGCGCGCCGCTGGACGGGCCCTTCGAGACGCCGTACGGCGCGGCGGAGGTGAGCCACGTCAACCTCAACGACGACTGCGTGGAGGGGCTGCGCCTGCTGGACCGCCCGGCGTTCAGCGTGCAGTACCACCCCGAGGCGGCCGCGGGGCCGCACGACGCCGCGTACCTGTTCGACGAGTTCTGCGAGCTGATGGACAAGAAGGGGGCCAAGGGTGCCTAAGCGTACGGACATCAGGTCCGTCATGGTGATCGGCTCCGGCCCGATCGTCATCGGACAGGCGTGCGAGTTCGACTACTCCGGCACCCAGGCCTGCCGCGTCCTGCGCAGCGAGGGGTTCCGGGTCATCCTGGTCAACAGCAACCCCGCCACGATCATGACGGACCCGGAGTTCGCCGACGCCACCTACGTCGAGCCGATCACGCCGGACATCGTCGAGAAGATCATCGCCAAGGAGCGGCCCGACGCGCTGCTGCCCACGCTGGGCGGCCAGACCGCGCTCAACACGGCCGTGGCGCTGCACGAGGCGGGCGTGCTCGGCAAGTACGGCGTCGAGCTGATCGGCGCCGACATCGACGCCATCCAGGCGGGGGAGAACCGCGAGCGGTTCAAGGAGATCGTCGCGAAGGTCGCCGTCGAGCACGGCCTCAACGCCGAGTCGGCGCGCAGCGCGATCTGCCACACGATGGACGAGTGCCTGCGCGCGGCCGGCGAGCTGGGCTACCCCGTCGTCGTCCGCCCGAGCTTCACGATGGGCGGCGCGGGGTCCGGCTTCGCCCACGACGAGCAGGAGCTGCGCCGCATCGCGGGCGCCGGCCTGGACGCCTCCCCGACCACCGAGGTGCTCCTGGAGGAGTCGATCCTCGGCTGGAAGGAGTACGAGCTGGAGGTCATGCGGGACCGCAACGACAACGTGGTCATCGTGTGCTCCATCGAGAACATCGACCCGATGGGCGTCCACACCGGCGACAGCGTGACCGTGGCGCCCGCGCTGACCCTGACCGACCGCGAGTACCAGAACATGCGCGACGTCGCGATCGCGGTCATCCGCGAGGTCGGCGTCGACACCGGCGGCTGCAACATCCAGTTCGCGGTCGACCCGGAGACCGGCCGGATGATCGTCATCGAGATGAACCCGCGCGTGTCGCGGTCGTCGGCGCTGGCGTCCAAGGCCACCGGCTTCCCGATCGCCAAGATCGCCGCCAAGCTCGCGATCGGGTACACCCTCGACGAGGTCCCCAACGACATCACCAAGGAGACCCCGGCGTCGTTCGAGCCGTCCCTCGACTACATCGTGGTCAAGGTGCCCAGGTTCGCGTTCGAGAAGTTCGCCGGGGCCGACGAGACGCTGACCACCCACATGAAGTCGGTCGGCGAGGCGATGGCGATCGGGCGCTCCTTCCCGGAGGCGCTGCAGAAGGCGCTGCGGTCGCTGGAGAAGAAGGGGTCGTCGTTCGGCTGGGCGGGCGAGCCCGGCGACCTGGACGAGCTCCTGGAGGCCTGCCGCAGGCCGCACGACGGACGGCTGCGCACGATGCAGCAGGCCATCAGGGCGGGCGCGACGCCCGAGCAGGTCCACGAGGCCACGAAGGTGGACCCGTGGTTCGTCGACCAGCTCTTCGCGATCGACGAGGTCGCCCGGTCGATCACCGCGCTCGACCGGCCCACGCTGGAGCTGGCCAAGCGGCACGGCTTCAGCGACGCGCAGATCGCCGAGATCCTGGGCGTGCCGGAGACCGAGGTGCGGGCCACGCGCCACGAGCTCGGTCTGCGGCCCGTCTACAACACCGTGGACACCTGCGCCGCCGAGTTCGCCGCGCGCACGCCGTACCTCTACTCGACGTACGACGAGGAGACCGAGGTGCCGGTGGGGGACCGGCCCAAGGTGATCATCCTGGGCAGCGGGCCCAACCGCATCGGCCAGGGCATCGAGTTCGACTACGCCTGCGTGCACGCGTCGTTCGAGCTGGCCAAGGCCGGCTACGAGACCGTGATGGTCAACTGCAACCCCGAGACCGTCTCGACCGACTACGACACCTCCGGCCGGCTCTACTTCGAGCCGCTCACGCTGGAGGACGTCCTGGAGGTCGTGCACGCCGAGCAGGGGACCGGGCCGGTCGCCGGCGTCATCGTGCAGCTCGGCGGCCAGACGCCGCTCGGGCTCGCCCAGGCGCTCAAGGACGCCGGGGTGCCCGTGGTGGGCACCTCGCCCGAGTCGATCCACCTCGCCGAGGACCGGGGCGCGTTCGGCCGGGTCCTCGCCGAGGCCGGGCTTCCCGCGCCCAAGCACGGCACGGCGACGACCGTGGACGAGGCTAAGGCCGTCGCCGAGGAGATCGGCTACCCGGTGCTCGTCCGGCCGTCGTACGTGCTCGGAGGGGCCGGCATGGCCATCGTGTACGACGAGGACACCCTCGCGGCGTACATGGCGAAGGCGGCCTCCGAGCACCCGGTGCTGATCGACCGGTTCCTCGACGACGCCATCGAGATCGACGTGGACGCGCTGTTCGACGGCGAGGAGCTCTACCTCGGCGGCGTCATGGAGCACATCGAGGAGGCCGGCATCCACTCCGGCGACTCGGCCTGCGCCCTGCCGCCGATCACGCTGGGCGGCTTCGACGTCAAGCGGATCCGCGCGGCCACCGAGGCCATCGCCCGCGGCGTGGGCGTGCGCGGCCTGCTGAACGTCCAGTACGCGATGGCCTCCAACGTGCTGTACGTCCTGGAGGCCAACCCCAGGGCCAGCCGTACGGTGCCGTTCGTGTCCAAGGCCACGGCGGTGCCGCTGGCCAAGGCGGCGGCGCGGCTGATGCTGGGCGCGACGATCGCCGAGCTGCGCGCCGAGGGCATGCTGCCGGCCGACTACGACGGCGGCACGCTGCCGCTGGACGCGCCGGTCGCGGTCAAGGAGGCGGTGCTGCCGTTCAACCGGTTCCGCGGCGTGGACACCGTGCTCGGGCCGGAGATGCGCTCGACCGGCGAGGTCATGGGCATCGACGAGTTCTTCGGCACGGCCTTCGCCAAGTCGCAGTCGGCGGCCTACGGCGCGCTGCCCACCAAGGGCCGGGCGTTCGTCTCGGTCGCCAACAAGGACAAGCGGGCCATGATCTTCCCCGTGAAGGCGCTGGCGGACCTCGGCTTCGAGATCCTGGCCACGGAGGGCACCGCCGAGGTGCTGCGCCGCAACGGCGTCCATGCCAAGATCGTGCGCAAGCACAGCGACGGCGCCGGTCCCGAGGGCGAGCCGACGATCGTGCGGCGCATCCTCGACGGGGAGGTGGACCTCATCGTGAACACGCCGTTCGGCAGCCCCGGCCAGTCCGGGCCGCGCCTGGACGGGTACGAGATCCGCACCGCAGCCGTCAACCGCGGCATCGCCTGCATCACGACCGTCCAGGGCCTGGCGGCCGCCGTCCAGGGCATCCAGCACATCGTCAGAGGCGACATCGACGTGCGTTCCCTGCAGGAACACGCCAGGAGGCTGCGAGACTAGCCCGGGACAGCCGAGTGCGCCATGAGCGCGGAGGGCGCGCTGGCGATCTGGACTGAGGAGCGAGGGGAGCGAGGTACGAGCGACCCGGAGCGACGAGGGCTGGATACACCGCGCGCCTTCGGCACGACCAGGCCAGCTTAGGCGCCCCTAGCCGCGAGCGGAGCGAGCGCAAAGGAGCAGGGAGTGGCCGGTAGTCCGGTTCAGGTCACGGGCACGGTGCTGACGACGCGCCGGGTGGACGCCTACCATGCGCTCACCGTCGTCGCGCCGGGCATCGCCGACCGCTTCCGGCCCGGCCACTTCGTCACGGTCGCCGTCGGAGGCCGCGACTCCTCGATGCTCACCCGGCGGGCCTTCGCCGTCCACGACGTGAAGCCGGACTACGGTGGCACGGTGGAGCTCGTCTTCGGCGTGCGCGGCGCGGGGACGGCCTGGCTCGCCGACCGGAAAGCGCGCGACACGCTCGACCTGGTCGGACCGCTCGGCCGCCCCTTCCCCCTGCCGCGCGACCCCTGCACCTGCGTACTGGTCGGCGACGAGCACGGCTCGGCGTCGCTGTTCGCGCTGGGGGACGCGCTGCAGCAGCGGGGCTGCCGCGTCGACTTCGTGCTGGGCGCGCCGTCGGCCGACCGGGTCTTCGGGGCGCTGCGGGCGCGCCGGATGGGCGAGACGACCACGCTGACGACCGAGGACGGCTCGCTCGGCATGCGCGGCACGGTGACCGACGTGCTGCCCGGGGTGATCGCCGACGCGCGGGCCGACGCGGTCTACGCGTGCGGGCCCATGGCGACGCTGCGCGGCGTCACGGCGGTCGCCGCCCAGTTCGGCATCCCCGTGCAGGTGGCCGTGGAGGAGTCCATGGCCTGCGGCATCGGCGTCTGCATGACGTGCGTCGTGCCCGTCATCGGAGACGACGGCGTGACCCGCATGGTCCGCGCCTGCACCGAGGGGCCGGTGTTCCGGGGCGAGCGGGTGCGGTTCGACGACGTCGGGACGATCCCGTTCGACGCGCTGGGCGCGCCCGGCGGGCGGCATGCCTGAGCCGGGACGGGGGGACCGGCGGTGACGGCCGACCTCCGGACCTACCTGGCGCACGTGGAGCTGCCCAACCCGGTCCTGACCGCCTCCGGCTGCGGCGGGACCGGCCGCGAGCTGGCCCACTTCTCCGACGTCCACCGGCTGGGCGCGTTCGTCACCCGGTCGATCACCATGGCCCCCCGCGCGGGACGGCCGACGCCGCGGATGGCCGAGACCCCCTCAGGGCTGCTGAACGCCGTGGGCCTGCAGGGCCCGGGCGTCGACGGATTCCTGGAGCGCGAGCTGCCCTGGCTGGTCGAGCGCGGGGCCCGCACGGTGGTGTCGATCGGGGGCGGCACCGTGACCGAGTACACCGCGCTGGCGCGGCGCCTGGCCGGGGTCGACGGCATCACCGCCGTGGAGATCAACCTGTCGTGCCCGAACGTCGAGGACCGCGGCAGGGTGTTCGCCCGCGACGGGTCCGCCGCGGCGGAGGTCGTGGCCTCGGTGCGCGCGGCCACGCCGTACGAGGTGCCGGTCATCGCCAAGCTGTCCCCGGACGTGGCGGACATCGTCGCGGTCGCACGGGCGTGCGTGGACGGCGGCGCCGACGCCCTCGCGATGATCAACAACCCGGTCGGGATGAGCATCGACGTGGACACGATGCGTCCCGCGCTCGCGGCCGGCACCGGAGGCCTGTCCGGCCCCGCCGTACGGCCCCTGGCCGTGCGCTGCGTCTGGCAGGTCCACGCGGCGCTGCCCGGGGTGCCGATCGTGGGCATGGGCGGCGTGACGACCGGCAGGGACGCCCTTGAGCTCGTCCTGGCGGGCGCCTGTGCCGTCGCGGTGGGCACGGCCCTGTTCCACGACCCCTACGCCTGCCCGCGCGTCCTGAGGGAGCTCGAGGAGCTTCTGCAGGAGCGCGGGTTCGACCGGCTCGCCGACGCGGTGGGCCTGGCCCACCGGCCGGCGGGCGCGCAACCACGACCACGCACAGACCTCGAGGAGAGTTCGCTTTGACCACGCCCGCTCCCATCGCCGTCGCCCTGGACGCGCCCGACCTGGAGACCGCGGCCCGCTGGGCCGGCCTGGTGACCCCGCACGTCTCCACGGTGAAGGTCGGCCTGGAGCTCTACCTGCGGTACGGGCCCGACGTGATCGCCTCGGTCCGCGGCGCCAGCGGCGTGCGGGTCTTCCTGGACCTCAAGCTGCACGACATCCCGAACACGGTCGGCGCCGCCGCCCGGGCGGTCGCGCGGCTCAAGCCGACGTACCTCACCGTGCACGCCGCCGGGGGGGCGGCGATGGTCAGGGCGGCCGTCGAGGCGGCCCCCAGCACCCAGATCGCGGCCGTGACGCTCCTGACGTCGCTTTCCGAGGCCGATCTCCGCGAGATCGGCATCCAGGGACCCCCCGAGGACCTCGTGCGCCGTATGGCCGCCGTGGCCGTCGGGGCGGGCGCCCAGGCTCTCGTCTGCTCCCCCCGGGAGGTCGCCGCCGTACGCGCGGAGGTCGGCCCGGACGTGACGCTCATCACCCCGGGCGTGCGGCTCGCCGGCGCCGACACCCAGGACCAGGCGCGGGTGGCCACCCCGGAGGAGGCGATCGCACAGGGGGCCGACCTCCTCGTGATCGGACGGCCCATCACGGGGGCCCCCGACCCCGGCGCGGCGGCCGCCGGGATCGCCGCCGCGCTGCGCCGCGTGAGCCCCTGACCGCTCGCCCGAGGCACGCCAGGCCGGAGCCGCGAAGCCGCCCGGAGGCGACCGCGCCCGGCCGTTCCCGGCCCGTGAACGTCTCACGCGCCCGTCACCAAGCGTCATTCGGTTCCGGGCCTGCTGAGGCGGTTTTGATCTACGAAGAGTAACTTTTCGAATACCAAAAGTAGTAAAATCAATTTTGTCGTCGCAGAACCCGCCCTTGACGTTGCCGTTACGGCCAAGACCAGCTAGTTTCCCCCATCGTCCGAGTACATCGACAAGAAATTCGAGGTGACCCGGCGTGGCTCTTCCTCCCCTGACCCCCGAGCAGCGCGCCGCAGCTCTTGAGAAGGCTGCCAAGGCACGCAAGGAGCGTGCCGAGGTCAAGAACCGACTCAAGCACGGCGCGGTTTCTCTGGCTGAGGTGCTGAAGGATGGGCAGACCGATGACGTCATCGGCAAGATGAAGGTCTCGGCTCTGCTGGAGTCGCTCCCTGGCGTCGGCAAGGTCCGCGCCAAGCAGCTCATGGAGCGCCTTGGTATCGCCGAATCCCGCCGCGTGCGGGGTCTCGGCGCCAACCAGCGCGCCTCCCTGGAGCGCGAGTTCGGCGGCGCCGAGAACTGATCTCGGCGGCGTACGAGCGAGTTTCACGGGGGTACGGAGTGACCGACACGTCCCGGTCCGCTGGAGATCGGGCCCACGAGGCAGTCGCGACCAGCGAGTTCCGGGCACGCGGCGGTGACTCCTTGCCTCGCCCGCGCCTGACGGTCCTTTCCGGTCCGTCGGGTGTGGGGAAGTCCACGGTCGTCGCCGAGCTCCGGCGGTCCCACCCCGAGGTGTGGCTGTCGGTCTCGGTGACAACCAGGAAGCCCCGCCCGGGGGAGCGGCACGGCGTGGAGTACTTCTTCGCCACCGACGACGAGTTCGACGAACTCGTCGCCTCCGGCGAGCTTCTGGAGTGGGCCGAGTTCGCCGGCAACCGGTACGGCACGCCAAGGCGGCCGGTGCTGGAGAAGCTGGCGGCAGGCGTCCCCACCCTGCTGGAGATCGACCTGCAGGGCGCCAGGCAGGTGCGCACGACGATGCCCGAGGCCCTGCTCGTGTTCCTGGCCCCGCCCAGCTGGGAGGAGCTGGAGCGCCGGCTGCGCGGCCGCGGCACCGAGCCTCCCGACGTGATCGCCCGCCGTCTGGACGCGGGCCGGATCGAGCTGGCGGCGGAGAAGGAGTTCGACCTCACGATCGTCAACACGTCCGTCAAGGACGTGTGCCACCGGCTGATAGCCTTGATGGGAAACTCACCTAGCTAGGGGAATCACTGACGTGGCAAGCAGCTCCGCCTACGCGGAAGGCATCACCAACCCGCCGATCGACGCGCTTCTCGACATCGTCGACAGCAAGTACAGCCTTGTGATCATGGGTGCGAAGCGGGCGCGCCAGATCAACGCTTACTACTCTCAGCTCGGCGAGGGCCTGCTGGAGTACGTGGGGCCCCTCGTGGAGACCCACGCCCAGGAGAAGCCGCTGTCCATCGCCCTGCGCGAGGTCTCCGAGGGTCTGCTCACCTCCGAGCCCATCGAGGGCTGAGCCACCGCTTCGATCCGATGACCTCTGTCGTGCTGGGCGTGAGCGCCGGCATCGCGGTCTACAAGTCCTGCGAGCTGCTCCGCCTTTTCACCGAGTCGGGACACAGCGTGCGTGTCGTGCCGACCCGGGACGCTCTGCGGTTCGTCGGCGAGCCGACCTGGGCGGCGCTGTCCGGCAATCCGGTGACCACCGAGGTGTGGCAGTCGGTGCACGAGGTGCCGCACGTGCGCATCGGGCAGTCGGCCGACCTGGTGGTCGTGGCCCCGGCGACGGCGGACGTGCTGGCCAGGGCCGCGCACGGCATGGCCGACGACCTGCTCACCAACACCCTGCTCACGGCGCGCTGTCCGGTGGTGTTCGCGCCCGCGATGCACACCGAGATGTGGGAGCACCCGGCCACGCGGGCGAACGTGGCGACTCTGCGCGAGCGCGGCGCGATCGTGATCGAGCCCGCCGTCGGCAGGCTCACCGGCGCCGACACCGGTCCTGGGCGGCTGCCCGACCCCGCCGAGATCTTCGAGGTGTGCCGCCGCGTGCTGGCGGGCGGGCGCGAGGACCTGGCCGGGCGGCACGTCGTCGTCTCGGCGGGCGGCACCCGCGAGGCGATCGACCCAGTGCGCTTCATCGGCAACCGGTCCTCCGGGCTGCAGGGGTACGCCCTCGCCCGTACGGCCGTCGCCCGGGGCGCGGAGGTCACGCTCGTGGCGGCCAACGTGACGCTGCCCGATCCCGCGGGCGCGAAGGTCGTGCGGGTGGAATCGGCACGGCAGCTGCGCGACGCGGTCCTCGCGGCGGCCGAGCACGCCGACGCGGTCGTGATGGCCGCCGCGGTCGCGGACTTCCGGCCCGTGCGGCAGAGCGACACCAAGATCAAGAAGTCGTCCGCCGAGCCCGATCCAATCCATCTGGTGAAAAATCCGGACATCCTGGCCGAGCTGGGTGAGATCCGCCGGGCCAGGCGGGAGGCGTACGTCGTGGGGGACGGGCCGTACGAGGCGCCGGGCCGCGGGCGTGGAGCCGGGAACGGCGCGGGCGCCCCGGGGGAGGCCGCGCCCGGCGGGCCCTGTCCCCGGGTGATCGTGGGTTTCGCGGCGGAGACCGACGACGTCCTGGCCAACGGCCGGGCCAAGCTGCGGCGCAAGGGCTGCGACCTGCTCGTGGTGAACCAGGTCGGGGAGAACCTGGCGTTCGGCACGCTGGACAACGCGGCCGTCGTCCTCACGGCGGAGGGCGACTCCGTGGACATTCCGAGGGGTCCCAAAGAGGATCTCGCCGACGTAGTGTGGGATTTGGTGGCGCAGCGTCTCGCCTGACCTTCGTGTGGTGCCGGCGCGGGCGCCCGCCCCGCCCCCCGCAGGCCCTGCATCGAGGGAGCGATCGTCATGCCGGTGTCCGCCACGATCAGGGAGCGCTGCCGGGCGATGCTCGGCCCCGGCGAGGACATCCGCTACGTGTTTCCCGCGGTGGCCCTGCCGCCCCCCGCCACGATCGGGTTCCTCGTCGTGGTGACGGACCGCTCGATCACTCTGCTGTCCACCAAGATGTTCAGCAGGGACGAGCCGTCCGGAGTGTGGGCCCGTTACCCCCGCCGCACCCGCCTCGGGCCGCTCGAGTTCGGGTCGGGCCCCCGGATCGAGATCGGCGGGATGACCCTGGAGGTCGACGACGAGTACGCGGCCGTGGTCGCGGCGGCGGACGCGGAGGCCTTCTCGCCCGGTGACCTGCCCAGAGATCCCTTACCGGACCTCTGACCCGCCGTCCAGGGGAACGGCAGGCCTTCTCCCGGACTGCTGACCCTGCGACCGGAACCCGGACGGCTTCGCCGCTCCGCAGCGCCTAGGGCTAGACTCGCGTGAGCATCGAGTGGCCGCGGTAGGGCTCGGGCTCTACCGCCGATCACTCATGGACGTCAGCAGCCGCTGCATGAGGAGCCCTGAGTTGTCCCGTCGCCTGTTCACCTCCGAGTCGGTCACCGAGGGCCACCCGGACAAGATCGCCGACCAGATCAGTGACGCGATTCTCGACGCCATGCTCAAGGACGACCCCAAGAGCCGGGTCGCCGTCGAGACGCTGATCACCACTGGCCAGGTCCACGTCGCCGGCGAGGTGACGACGGAGACCTATGTCGACATCCCCGCCCTGATCCGCGAGAAGATCCTCGAGATCGGGTACGACGCCTCCCACAAGGGCTTCGACGGCGCCTCCTGTGGCGTGTCGGTGTCCATCGGCGCGCAGTCGCCGGACATCGCGCAGGGCGTGGACGACGCCTACGAGCACCGTGAGGGCGAGGGCGCCGACGACTTCGACCGCCAGGGCGCGGGCGACCAGGGCCTGATGTTCGGCTACGCCTGCCGTGAGACCCCCGAGCTGATGCCGCTGCCGATCATGCTCGCGCACCGGATGGCCCGGCGGCTGTCGGAGGTCCGCAAGAACGGCACGGTTCCCTACCTGCGCCCGGACGGCAAGACCCAGGTCACGATCGAGTACGACGGCGACCGGCCGGTCCGCCTCGACACCGTGGTCGTCTCCACCCAGCACGCCCCGGAGATCGACCTGCGGGAGATGCTGACCCCGGACATCCGCGAGCACGTGGTCGAGCCGATACTGGCCGACCTGGACATCGAGACCGAGGGCTACCGCCTGCTGGTCAACCCGACCGGCCGTTTCGAGATCGGCGGTCCCATGGGCGACGCCGGGCTCACCGGCCGGAAGATCATCATCGACACCTACGGCGGCATGGCCCGCCACGGCGGCGGCGCGTTCTCCGGCAAGGACCCGTCCAAGGTCGACCGCTCGGCCGCCTACGCCATGCGCTGGGTCGCCAAGAACGTCGTCGCGGCCGGTCTGGCCGACCGCTGCGAGGTCCAGGTCGCCTACGCCATCGGCAAGGCTCAGCCGGTCGGCCTGTTCGTCGAGACGTTCGGCACCGAGAAGGTGCCGGTCAACGTGATCCAGGAATCGGTGCTCCAGGTGTTCGACCTGCGTCCGGCCGCGATCATCCGCGATCTCGACCTGCTGCGCCCGATCTACTCCGAGACCGCCGCCTACGGCCACTTCGGCCGTGAGGGCTTCTCCTGGGAGTCCACCGACCGCGCCGACGCCCTGCGTACGGCCGCCGGCCTGTGACCCGCTCCTGACGAGCACGGCGACCACCGTCGCCCCCGGCGGCGCCCGCCCTGACGGCGGGCGCCGCTCGCGTGTGCGCGCCGCCGGGCCGGGCCGTCCACAGGCGGCGGGCGTACGTGTGATTGCGGCGCGCCGGGTCTGGTAGGACGTAGGAGTGACCGAGCCGACCCGCGTTCCGCACCCGCAGGAGGCGCTCCTCCCGGCGCCCCCCGCCGCCACCGAGCGGCGGCAGCGGGGAAGCACCGAGCGGCAGCGTGGAGGCGCGGGAGGGGCGCGGGCGGGCGCGGCCAAGGGCGCGCGCGAGGCGGCGCACGAGCTGCCCGTCGCCCGGGTCGTGGTGGACACGCCGCTGCCGCACCTCGACCGGCCCTTCGACTATCTCGTCCCCTCCACGATGGACGCCGAGGCGGTGCCCGGCTGCCGGGTGCGCGTCCGCTTCGCCGGTCAGCTCGCCGACGGCTACCTCCTCGAACGGCTGGCCGAGAGCGAGCACGCGGGCAGGTTGTCCTTCCTGGAACGGGTGATCTCCCCGGAGCCCGTCCTCACCTCCGACATCGCCCGGCTGGCCCGCGCCGTGGCCGACCGGTACGCCGGGACGATGCCGGACATCCTGCGGCTGGCCGTTCCGCCGCGTCACGCCCGGGTCGAGTCCGAGGCGAAGGCTCCCGCCCGCCGGGCGGCGTCCGCGGGGGAGGACGTTCCCGCGCCCGCCGGGCAGGAGCCGGTTCAGGGGGACACGGCGCACGCCCGCACGACCCACGGGGACACGATCCAGACGGACACCGCGGACGCGGACACGGCGGGCGCGCAAGGGGCGCGGGAGGACACGGCGCGCGCGGACACCGCGGACACGGCTCGCGCGGACACCGCGGACACGGCTCGCGCACACGAGGGCGTGGCGCGGGAGGACACGGCGGGGGAGGACACGGCGCGCGAGGGTGCGGCGCGCGGTGAGGCCGTGACCCGCGAGGACACGCCGGGCGAGACGGCGGGACGGCGGGCGGCGCGGGCGTACGGCGACGCCTGGATGGCCTACCCGGCGGGCGCATCCTTCCTGGAGGCGCTGGCCGAGGGCAGGGCGCCGCGCGCCGTGTGGACGGCCCTGCCCGGCACGGACGCCGACGGGCCGACGTGGCCGCACGCCATCGCGGCCGCCGCGCGGGCGACCCTGGACGGCGGCAGGGGCGTCGTCGTGGTGGTGCCCGACGGCAAGGACGTGGCGCTGGTGACCGCGGCCCTGGGCGAGACGCCGCACGTGGCGATCACCGCGGACCTCGGGCCCGCGGAGCGCTACCGGCGCTGGCTCAAGGCGCTGCGCGGCGAGATCGGGATCGTGGTGGGCAACCGCCCCGCGGCGTACGCGCCGGTGGCCCGGCTGGGGCTGGCGGTCGTCTGGGACGACGGCGACGACCTGCACGCCGAGCGCCACGCGCCCTATCCGCACACCCGGGAGGTGCTCGGCCTGCGTGCCCACCAGGCCGGGGCGGGCCTGCTGGTCGGCGGCTACGCGCGCACGGCCGAGGCCACGGCGCTCGTCGAGACGGGCTGGGCCGCCCCGCTCGTCCCGGACCGGGCGGTGGTCAGGGTCCGGGCGCCCAGGGTGCGCCCGGCGGGCGACGACGCGGAGCTGGCCCGCGACCAGGCGGCCAGGGCCGCCCGCCTGCCCAGCGTCGCCTGGCGGGCGCTGCGGGAGGGACTGGAGCACGGACCGGTGCTCGTCCAGGTGCCGCGCAGGGGTTACCTGCCCGCGCTGGCGTGCCGGCACTGCCGCGCCCCGGCGCGCTGTTCCGGGCTGCCGCCGGCGCGCCCGGCCCCGGCGCCGCATGCCGCCCCGGGAGGCGCGGCGGCGCGCGGCGGCGACGCGCGGGGCCGCATCGGGACGGGCCCGGGCCGGGGATCAGGCGTCCACCCGGCCGACGTCGGCGGTGCCGAAGTCCGCACTGACGTCCACCGCGCTGACGTCCACCGCGCTGGGGGCGGGACGGGCCCGGCGGGCGGCAGGGCGAGGATGCTCGCGGAGCCGGTGCTCGCGGAGCCCCTGGCCACGGGACCGGTCTGCTCGGGCCCGCTCGCGCTGCGCGGCGGGCACGCCGTGCCGTACTGCCGCTGGTGCGGCCGGATCGCGGGCGACTGGCGCTGCCCGTCCTGCGGCGGGACCGGCGTGCGGGCCGTCATCGTCGGCGCGCGGCGCACGGCCGAGGAGCTGGGCCGGGCCTTCCCGTCGGTCGCCGTCCGCACCAGCGGGCGCGACGGCGTGCTCGCGACCGTGAGCGGCGCCCCGGCGCTGGTCGTGGCGACGCCCGGGGCCGAGCCCGTGCCGGACGGCGGCTACGCGGCCGCGGTGCTGCTCGACGGATGGGCGCTTCTGGGCCGCCCCGACCTGCGGGCGGCCGAGGAGGCGCTGCGCCGCTGGACCAACGCCGCCGCCCTGTTGCGGCCGGCGGGGGAGTTGGTGGTCCTGGCCGACGCCGCGGTGCCCGCCGTACAGGCCCTGCTGCGCTGGGACCCCGTCACCTTCTCCGAACGCGAGCTCGACGAGCGGGCCGAGCTGGGTTTCCCCCCGGCCGTGCGGATGGCGACGCTGACGGGGCCGGCGGCGGCGATCAGGGAGACGCTCGCGGACGCCGTGCTGCCGCCGGGAGCGCAGGTTCTGGGGCCGGTGCCGGTGGAGGGCGGGCCGGAGCGGGCCATGGTCCGGGTGCCGCGCCACCTCGGGTCCGCGCTGGCCCGCGCGCTCAAAGGCGCCTCCGGTGTGCGCTCCGCGCGCAAGGCGCCGGACGTGGTACGTGTGAACATTGATCCTCTCGACCTCATCTGACCGATTCGCCTCGCACAAAGCGAGCCGTTAGCGTGCCTGTGTGTCGATCGAATGGGTTAACCGGGCCATCGACGGCCTCCGCGCCTGGGGACGCGAGCGGAGCGTCGAGGTCGACGTCGACGAGGTACGTCTGCTGTGCGACTACGCCAGCGACTACCTGGAGGTGAACGAACTGGGTGATTTCCGGCCGGGCACCTTCGAGGAGCTCCTGCTGGAGATCTATCCGCGCAAGGTCATCGCGCCGCCGGAGAGCGCCCCGGAGACGGTCGCCGCGGCGCGGACACTGGTCGAGTTCCTGCTGGACACGGGCGAGATCGGCAGCAAGACGGCCATCCGGATGCGGGAGACCATCGACCGCATCGAGCCGGAGATGCCGCGGGCGCTCGCCGACACGTCCAAGTTCGGCATGGCCAAGAGCCTGTTCAGTGCCATCGGGCCCGACTCGCTGGAGCTCGACGCGGCCCAGGGCGCGTCGGAGGGCGGCGCGGAGGGCGGTGAGTGCGACTGCCCCGGCTGCGCGCCCCTGCCGCCCGTACGGCTCGCGCCGCGCGAGGAGGTGGTGCGCGCCGTGCACGAGGTGCCGCTGCTGCGCGACGCCCACCGGGTGGTGACGTGGCTGGTGGAGGGCGGCCGGACCGTGACGACGCGCCGGTCCCTGCGGGTCAGGGACGCCCGCGCGTGCACGGCCGAGCTCGGCGTCGAGCGTCCCGAGCCGGCCTGGCGCCTCGCGCTCGACCTGGGCCTCGCCCGGCTCGACGGCACGGCCGTCGCGACCGGGGAGGTGTTCCGCGAGCTGAGCTCCCGTGGGGACGAGGAACTGCTCGGCCTGTGGCGGGGGACGCTGGAGTTCCTCGTAGAAAGATGCGGGCCGTTCACCGGGGAGGCGGTGGTGGACGAGGGGATGTCCCAGATCCACGACCTGCTCTACCGGCTGCAGTCGCCCGTCCCGGTGGACGCGCTCGCCGACTACCTGCGCGAGGTGGCCGCCGGGCGGCCGGTGGGCAGGCTCGACGAGGCGCTGACGGCTCTGACGTACGCGGGAACGGTCCAGCCCACCGAGGACGGCCTGGCTCTGACCCCGCACGCGCTGTGGGGCCTGCGTGAGCTGTACGCGGGCATGGGCCTGGACGCGCCGCTCGCGCCCGCGCCGGCCGAGGGGGACGCGAGCGGGCTGATCGCCGGCCTCATCGGCGACGGCACGGCGGACGAGGCGGCCGAGCGGGACATCGCCGAGTGGCTGTCGCGGCGCACCCCCGAGCAAGCGGCGGCGGAGCTGCTGGCCGCCGTGGCCGGGGCCCCGGCGGAGGTGCGCGGGGTCGCGGTGACCATCGTGGACCGGCTGGGCGTGGAGGCGGCGGCGGTCGTGCGGTCCTACCTGGACGACGCCGAGCTCCGCCCGCACGCCATCCACTGGCTGTCCTCGCGCGGCCTCGACGCGCCCGCGCTCACCCCCGAGGAGGTCCTGTGGGTGAGCGTCGACATGCTCGCGCTGGCGCTGCCCGCCGCCGAGGCCGACCCGGAGGGCTTCGCGGAGAACATCGCGGCATCGGGGCCGCCCGCGCACCTGATCGAGGACATGTGGCGGGTGGACCACCCCGACGTGGTCGAGGTTCTCGAACTGCTCGGCAGCACGCTGGCGGACCAGGCGGCGGCCAAGGCCGCCCGGAAAGCGGCTTTCAAGGCTCGTTCGCGGGGCATCAGGTGACTGCTGTGCAGTAAGTTGCTGGAATGGCCGACAGCGACGTGCTCACCTTCCCGCCGGTCGACATCGTCCCCGACGAGCAGCTCGTCCACGCGGTGCGGGAGGTCCCGCTCGTGCGGGACGCCCACCGCCTCGCCGAGTGGGTCGGGGGCCGCTGCGACGCCTCGGCACGGGGCGTCTGCGAGGTGACCGAGCTGGGGATGCCGCACCCGGCCGAGGCCGAGGCGGCGGTCGCCGAGCTGGGCCTGGAGGCCCCCAGGCTGCGCCTTCTGTGGGTGGTCGCGGTCAACGGCCGTCTGGTGGAGGTCACCCGGCAGGGCGCCCGCCGCGGGCCCGGCGTGCCCGACCCGATGGAGTTCTGGGACGGCGTGGTCATGGACGTGCTCGACCGGACCGAGGAGGGCCTGACCGGCTCGGCCGTCGTCGACGAGCACCTCACCGAGATCCTCGCGACGATCTACTCGGTGCGTGAGGGGATGCCGCTCGCGGCCCTGGCCGGCGGCATCCTCCAGGCCCACGAGGTGGGCTGTGAGGCGCGGCCGGCCGACCTGCGGCGGCTGCGGATGACCCTGCCGGGGGAGCTGGCGGCGGCCATGGCGCTGCTGGAGTACTGCGGGCTGATCGAGCTGACCGGCGAGCTGGTCCGGCTCACCCAGCCGGGCGTGTGGGCCGTACGCCGCGACCTGCTCAGGGAGGGCCACGACGCGCCGTCTCTCGGGGAGGTGGCCGCGCTCGCCGAGCTGGGGGCAGCCGAGCTCATCGACGCCATGCTGACCGGCCGGGCCTCGGCCAGCGCCGCCACGCTCTGGCTGGAGCGCCGGGTGCCGGAGGACGCGGCGCGCGAGCTCATCAAGATCGCCGCGTCCGGGAACGCCGCCCAGCGCGGCACCGCCGGGACCGTGCTGGAGGAGCTGGGCCCGGAGGCCGAGCAGGCCGTACGGGAGGCCCTGGACGAGCCGATGATGTGGCGCTACGCCGCGGCCTGGCTGGGCGTGCGTGACCTGGACGCGCCGGCCCTCGGCGAGGGCGACGGCGCCTGGGTCGCGGTGGACACCCTCGCCGCCCTGCTCTACATCGGCGCCCCGGTGGACTCGGTGGCCCATTTCGACCTCCTCGGGGAGGATCTGCTCACGCTGGTGCCCGAGATGGGCCGGGCCGATCACCCCGACGCCCTGGCCGTGCTGGAGATGCTCGGCAGGCACCACCCCGATCCGCTGATCGCGAAGACCGCCAGGAAGACGGCGATGAAGGTGCGCTCACGCCCGTAGACTGAGGTGATCCTCCTCGTGTACGTGACGTGAACGGAGCCAACCCTTGGCCATTCAGCCGATCCGCCTGTTCGGCGACCCGGTGCTGCGCACTCCGGCCGAGCCGGTGGTCGACTTCGACAAGGAACTGCGCAAGCTCGTCAAGGACCTGACCGACACGATGATGGACGCGCCGGGCGCCGGCCTGGCCGCGCCGCAGATCGGCGTCGGCCTTCGCGTGTTCACCTACTACGTGGACGAGCAGCTCGGGCACCTCATCAACCCCGATCTCGACCTCGGCGGTGAGATGGACGAGGAGGGCGAGGAGGGCTGCCTGTCCTTCCCCGGCCTGACCTTCCCGACGCCCCGCGCGATCAGGGCGGTGGCCAAGGGCTTCAACATGCACGGCGAGCCGGTGACGATCGATGGCACCGACCTCATGGCGCGCTGCTTCCAGCACGAGACCGACCACCTCGACGGCGTGCTGTTCATCGACCGGCTGGACCCCAAGCAGCGCAAGCTCGCCATGAAGGCGATCCGCGAGGCCGAGTGGAGCGGCCTGTCGGCTCCGGTGGTGAAGATCTCGCCGCACGTCACGCAGGGAAGGGCGCTGTAGTGCGGCTGGTCTTCGCCGGCACTCCCGACACCGCGCTTCCGTCGCTGCGCGCCCTGCTGGACTCGCCCCGCCACGAGGTGGCGGCCGTGGTGACCCGGCCGGACGCGCAGTCCGGCCGGGGGCGCAAGGTCCACCCCAGCCCCGTGGCCCAGCTCGCGGAGGAGTCGGGGATCGAGGTGCTCAAACCGGCCAAGGCCGGGGACCCGGAGTTCCTCGGCCGGCTGAGGGAGATCGGCCCCGACTGCTGCCCGGTCGTCGCGTACGGCGCCCTGCTGCCGCAGGCGGCGCTCGACATCCCCCCGCAGGGGTGGATCAACCTGCATTTCTCGGTGCTTCCGGCCTGGCGCGGCGCGGCGCCCGTGCAGCACGCCGTGCTGCACGGGGACGACGTCACCGGCGCCTCGACCTTCCGCATCGTGAAGGAGCTGGACGCGGGGCCGGTCTTCGGCGTGCTCACCGAGGCGATCCGCTCCGACGACACCAGCGGCGCGCTGCTGGCCCGGCTCGCGGAGGCCGGCGCGGGCCTGCTGCTGGCCACGCTCGACGGCGTCGAGGACGGCACGCTGGAGGCGCGTCCGCAGCCCGCCGACGGCGTCAGCCTGGCCCCCAAGATCACGGTCGAGGACGCCAGGATCGACTGGGCCGCGCCCGCCATGCGGGTGGACCGGCTGGTGCGGGCCTGCACGCCGGGTCCCGGCGCGTGGGCCGAGTTCCGCGGCCAGCGGGTCAAGATCGGCCCGGTACGGCTCGCGCCCGACGCCGGCAAGCTCGCCCCCGGGGAGATCGCGGCCACGCGGAAGACCGTCCTCGTCGGGACCGGCACCCACCCCGTCGAGCTCGGCGAGGTGCAGCCGCAGGGCAAGCGGCAGATGACGGCGGCCGAGTGGGGCCGCGGCGTCCGGTTCGCGGACGGTGAGACCCTGGTCTGAAGGACCGTCCCGCGGGGCCCGGCGCCGCGCCGGGAGGACGAGTGCGCGGGCGACGACAGGCCCGCCGGGTGCCGGCGCCGCCGGGGCGGCGGGCAGCGGGGAGAAGGCCGCGGAGCCGGAGACGGCGGACCAGTGGTGGCGGAGCCGAAAGCGGCGCATGGGCAAGTGGCAGGGTCGAAGGCGGCAGGGTCGAAGGTGACACCGTGAAGCAGGGCAGAGGTCAGGGCGGCGGCGCGCGGCGCGGTCAGGGGAGCGGCCAGGGCGGCGGCCAGGGCGGGGGCCAAGGCGGGGGCGCCGGGCAGGCCCGCCCCGGGCACGGCGGCAGGGCGGGCCACGGCGGGCCGTCCGCGCACGCGGCGAAGGCCGGGCAGAGGCAGGGCCGCGGACGCCCACCCCGCGACGAGGCGCGCAATGCCGCCTATGACCTGATGCGGGCCGTCGACGAGCGCGACGCGTACGCCAACCTGCTCATGCCGACGCTGCTGCGGCAGCGGCGGATCACCGGCCGCGACGCGGCCCTCGCCACCGAACTCGCCTACGGCACGTTGCGCGGCCTCGGGACCTACGACGAGGTCATCGCCGCGTGCAGCGACCGGCCGCCGGAGGAGGTGGACCCGCCGCTGCTCGACGCGGTGCGGCTCGGCGTCCACCAGCTTCTGCGCACGCGGATCCCGCCGCACGCGGCGGTCAGCGCCACCATCGACCTCGTACGGCTGCGCGTGGGGGCCGGGCCCTCCCGTTACGCCAACGCCGTGCTGCGCAAGGTGGCGGGCCGCACGCTGGAGCAGTGGCTGGAGATCGTCGCCCCGCCGCGCGCGCAGGATCCGGTCGGCAACCTGTCGGTCACCTACAGCCACCCGCGCTGGATCGTCTCCGCCCTGCGGGACGCGGTCGGCGGGGACCTGGACGAGACGGCCGCGCTGCTCGAGGCCGACAACGAGCGGCCCCGGGTGGCGCTGGTGGCGCGGCCGGGGCGGGCCACGGTGGAGGAGCTGGTCGCGGCCGGGGCCGAGCGGGCCGCCTACTCGCCGTACGCCGTGTATCTGCCGGAGGGCGACCCGGGCGCCATCCCCGCGGTGGGGGAGGCGCGCGCCGCGGTGCAGGACGAGGCCAGCCAGCTCGTCGCGCTCGCGCTGACCCGCGTGCCGCTCGACCGCGACGCCACGTGGCTGGACATGTGCGCGGGCCCCGGTGGGAAGGCCGGGCTGCTCGACGCGGTGGCGATGCGGCAGGGCGCCCGGCTGCTCGGCGCCGACGTGCAGTATCACCGTGCCCGGCTGGTGTGGGGCACCACCCGTGAGGCGAAGGTGATCACGGCCGACGGCACCCGGCCCGCCTGGCGGCCCGGTGCGTTCGACCGGGTGATGCTCGACGCACCCTGCACCGGGCTCGGCGCCCTGCGCAGGCGGCCGGAGGCGCGGTGGCGGCGCGACCCCCGCAGCGTCCCCGAGCTCACCGCGCTGCAGCGGCGGCTGCTGGACTCGGCGCTCGAGGCCGTCCGGCCGGGCGGCGTGGTGGCGTACGTGACCTGCTCGCCGCACCTGGCCGAGACCCGTGCGGTGGTGGAGGACGTGCGCGACCGGGCCGAGGTGCTGGACGCGCGCGCGTTCCTGCCGGAGGTGCCCGGCCTCGGTGACGGGCCGTACGCGCAGTTCTGGCCGCATCGGCACGGCACCGACGCGATGTTCCTGGCGCTGTTGCGCCGTCCTTAGCCGGTGCCACCGGCGCCCGTCGTGAGTCCTCGGATGTCGTGGACATCACGACGTCCTTCTCGTCGGGGGTGACGTCCGCGCCCGGCGCACCGGTCCGTCCGGTGGCGACGAGTTTCGCCCGCGGCGGCGTTTTCGCGGCTGTTCCCGGGGCGCGGAGAGATCTTGGTTGGTAACGTTCGGGCCGTGCCGCCGCCCGGAGGCACCCTGGTGAGCATGAGGCAGGCCCATGACCACGACCGACTTCGACCGCGCCCGGCTGACCAGCCCGCCGCGCATCCGCTCGCTGCGCCTGGGGGAGCTCACGGTCAGCTTCGTCCCGGACGGGGCGGGGCGGCTGAAGCGCGGATGGCTGCCCGCCGCCACCGCCGCCGACTGGGAGACCCTCCACGACTATCTCGACGAGGACGGCTTCCTGACCGGAGGCTTCGGCGCGCTGCTGGTGGAGCGGGGCGACCGGGCGCTGCTCATCGACACCGGTCTGGGGCCCGCGTCACAGCCCGACGACCCGGCCAACCCGCTGATGGGCAGCCTGTCCGCCGGTGAACTGCTCGACAATCTGCGGCGGCTGGGCCGCGAGCCGGGGCAGATCGAGGCCGTCGCCATCACCCACCTGCACATCGACCACCTGGGCTGGGCCTGGAGCGCCGCCCCCGGCGCCGACGCTCCGCCGTTCGCGCACGCCCCTCACCTCGTCGCGGCGCCCGAATGGGAGCGGCGCGATCTGGCCGCCCATAGCGGCGCGACCGGGGAACGCCTGGCCGCCTTCGCCTCCCGCGTCCGCACAGTCGACGACGGCGAGGAGATCTTCCCCGGCGTCCGGGCGTCGTTCGTCACCGGGCACACCGTCGGCCACACCACCTACGTCATCACGGGCGGCGACCAGAGGCTCGTCGCCTTCGGCGACGCTCTCCATTCGCCCGTCCAGGTCATCCATCCCGAGTGGTCCTGCGCGATCGACCACGACCCCGCGGAATCGGCGGAACGCCGCCGCCGCCTGGTAGAGGAGCTGAGCGGTCCCGGCACCATCGGCTACGGCGGCCACTTCGCCGACGTGGTCTTCGGCCGGGCCGAGCACCGCCCCGACGGCCGGTTCACCTGGGTTCCCGTCGCCTGACCGTTCCGGGCGCCGGGGCGGGGCGGACGGGACGCCGGGCGAAATAGACTGCAGGGACTATGGCCGTTCAGATCTCGCCCAGCATCCTGTCCGCTGACTTCGCCCGCCTCGCCGACGAGGCCGCACGGGTGGAGAACGTCGCCGACTGGCTCCACGTCGACGTGATGGACTACCAATTCGTGCCCAACCTCACGCTCGGTCTGCCGGTCGTCGAGTCGCTGCTGAAGACCACCTCGACGCCGATCGACTGCCACCTGATGATCCAGGACCCGGACCGGTGGGCGCCGGACTACGCGGAGGCGGGAGCGGCAAGCGTCACCATCCACGCCGAGGCGGCCAAGGCCGCCGTGCGAACGCTGCGGGCGATCCGTGCCGCCGGGGCGAGGGCCGGCCTGGCGCTGAACCCGGCGACCGCCGTCGAGGGATACGAGGACCTGCTGCCCGAGATCGACATGCTGCTCGTCATGACCGTCGAGCCGGGCTTCGGGGGGCAGCGCTTCCTCGACATCGTGCTGCCCAAGGTGTCCCGGGCGAGGGCGCTGATCGACAAGCACGGCGGCGAGGTGTGGCTCCAGGTCGACGGCGGCGTCTCCACGGAGACGATCGAGCGCTGCGCCGAGGCCGGGGCCGACGTGTTCGTGGCGGGCAACGCCGTCTACGGCGCCGACGACCCCGCCCGCGCCGTCGCGGAGCTCAGGAGCCTGGCCGAGCGGGCCACCCCGCCCGCCTGATCAGCCCACCTCGTCGGCCCGCCTCGTCGGCCCGGCTGCGCGCATGGCGGCGCGGGGCCGGCCGCCAGCCGGCCGGGGCCCGTCGCAGGGTCGCCACGCTGCGCGGTGCCGCCGCTCGTCCACTTGTCGCCTGTGGTCCGCGTCAGGCGAGGGCGGGGTCCAGCACGACGTCCTCGCCCTGTGTGGTGGGCGCCTCCGGGAAGTGGCAGGCGGTCAGGTGACCCTCGCGGTTGCCGCTCAGCCGCACCAGGGGCGGCACCTCGGTGGCGCACTTGTCCTGCGCCTTCCAGCATCGCGTGCGGAACCGGCAGCCGGACGGCGGATTGATCGGCGAGGGCACGTCACCGGCCAGGCGGATGCGCTCGCGCGGCTCGCTCGACACGTCCGGATCGGGCACGGCCGACAGCAGGGCGTGTGTGTACGGATGCCGCGGCCGCTCGTAGATCGACTGGCGGTCACCGACCTCGACGATCTTGCCGAGGTACATGACCGCGACCCGCTGGGAGAAGTGCCGTACGACGGCCAGGTCGTGCGCGATGAACAGGAACGCGATGCCGAGGTCGCGCTGCAGGTCCTGCAGCAGGTTCACCACCTGCGCCTGGATGGAGACGTCCAGCGCCGACACCGGCTCGTCGGCGATGATGAGCTTGGGGTCGAGCGCCAGGGCGCGGGCGACCCCGATGCGCTGCCGCTGGCCGCCGGAGAACTCGTGCGGGAAGCGGTTGTAGTGCTCGGGGTTGAGACCGACGATCTCCAGCAGTTCCTGGACCCGCTTCTTCCGCCCGCCGGGCGGGTCGATGTCGTTGACCTCCATGGGCCCGCGGACGATCGTGCCCACGGTCTGCCGCGGGTTGAGCGAGCTGTAGGGGTCCTGGAAGATCATCTGGATCTCGGGCCGGATCGGCTTGAGCTGCCTGCGGGAGCTGTGGCTGATGTCCTGCCCCCGGTACAGGATCTGGCCGGAGGTGGGTTCGAGCAGGCGGGCCGCCAGCCGGCCCGTCGTCGACTTGCCGCAGCCCGACTCGCCCACCAGGCCGACGGTCTCGCCCGCGCCGACCGCGAGGTCGATGCCGTCGACGGCGTGTACGGCCCCGACCTGACGCTTGATCAGCGTGCCACCGCGTACGGGGAAGTGCTTGATCAGCCCCTTGAGCTCCAGCAGCGTCTCGTTCATGCGTCGTCCCCGGTCTGCGCGGTGTCCTTGTCCTGCGGGGTGTCCCCGGACTGCACGGTGTCCCCGGACTGCGTGGTGTCATCGGCACTCGCCGTGCCGGCGGCCCGTGCGGTGCGGAGTTCCCTCTTCTGCCCGAGGGTGAGGTAGCAGGCGTCCCCGTGCCCGGTCTCCGGCGAGAGGGACGGCCGCTGGGCGAAGCACAATTCCGGCCCGGCGAGCCGCGGGTAGTCGCAGCGCGGATGGAACGGGCAGCCGGACGGCGGGTTGAGCAGGCTCGGGGGAGTGCCGCGCACCGGCATCAGCGGCACGTCCACCGACGAGTTCAGGCGTGGCATGGACGACAGCAGCCCCCACGTGTAGGGGTGCTGCGGCTCGCGCAGCACCTCGCGTACGGTGCCGCGCTCGGCCGCCCGTCCCGCGTACATGACCAGGACGTTGTCGGCGGTGTTGGCCACCACGCCGAGGTCGTGGGTGATCAGGATGATCGACGTGCCGAACTGCTGCTGGAGCTCCTTGAGCAGGTCGAGGATCTGCGCCTGCACCGTCACGTCGAGCGCGGTCGTCGGCTCGTCGGCGATGAGCAGGTCGGGGTCGCACACCAGCGCCATCGCGATCATCGCGCGCTGCCGCATGCCGCCGGAGAACTCGTGCGGGTAGCTGTCCACGCGGCGCTCCGGCTGGGGGATGCCCACGCGGCGCAGCATCTCGATCGCCCGCTCGCGGGCGTCCTTCTTGTTCGCGCCCTTGTGCTTGCGGTAGACCTCGCC
This sequence comes from Microbispora sp. H10836, assembly GCF_012999525.1. Taxonomy (NCBI): domain Bacteria; kingdom Bacillati; phylum Actinomycetota; class Actinomycetes; order Streptosporangiales; family Streptosporangiaceae; genus Microbispora; species Microbispora sp. H10836. The sequence goes on along the minus strand of NZ_JABBWU010000001.1, from coordinate 329,988 downwards.
GATCTGCCGGCCGATCGTGTGGAACGGCGACAGCGCGGTCAGCGGATCCTGGAAGATCATCGCGACGCGGTTGCCGCGGAGCTTCTCCATCGTGCCGGCGCCCGCCGAGATCAGCTCCTCGCCCTCCAGCCAGATCTCGCCGCCGATCTTCGTGTGGGCGGGATCGTGCAGGCCGAGGATGGCGAGGTTGGTCACCGACTTGCCCGATCCGGACTCGCCGACGATGCCGAGCGTGGTGCCCTTCTCCAGATCGAAGGACAGGCCGTCGACGGCGTGCACGATGCCGTCCTCGGTGCTGAACTCGACGCTCAAATCGCGGACGGACAGGAACGGCCCGGGGCCGCGCGAGGTCCCCGGCTCGCCGCTCCACGACACGGTGGTCACTTGCTGCTCCAGTTCCAGGTTCGACTCGGTGGGGCGGGGCTCAGCCCAGGCGGACCCGCGGATCGATGAACGCGTAGAGCACGTCCACGACGATGTTCAGCAGAACGATCGCCGCCGCGCCCACGATGGTCACGCCGAGCAGCATCGGCAGGTCGGTGTTCTGCACCGCCCGTACGGCGAGCTCGCCGATGCCGTGCAGGCTGAACGTCTGCTCGGTGATGATCGCGCCGCCCAGGAGCGTGGCCAGGTCGACGCCGAAGATCGTGACGATGGGGATCATCGCGCCACGCCAGGCGAAGCGGAAGAAGACCGCACGGTTCGACATGCCCTTGGCGCGCGCCGTGCGCACGTAGTCCTCGGCGAGCTGTTCGACCATCTGCGACCGGGTCATGCGCGTGTAGTTGGCGGTGAAGATGATCGACAGCACCACCCACGGCAGCAGGAGGTGGGTGAACCACTCCAGCGGGCTCTCGGTGATCGGCACGTAGGACGGGCGCGGGATCAGCTGCATGGTGTCCACGAGGTAGAACGCCAGCAGCGGCCCGACGAAGTAGATCTGCAGCGAGGCGCCGATGACCGACGACGCGCTGGCGACCTTGTCGAGCGGCTGCCCGACCTTCCAGGCCGCGATCATGCCGGTGAGGATGCCGAACGCCAGGATGACCACGGACGCGCCGAGGGTGAGCGACAGCGTCACGGGGAAGCGGTCGACGATGGCGCCGAAGACGGGCTCCTGGGTGGCGAAGGAGTAGCCGAGGCACGGCGCGGGACACTCGCCGAACTGGACGAACTCACGGCCCACGAAGATGCCGACGAGCCAGTGCCAGTACTGCACGAACAGCGGCTCGTCCATGCCGAGGTTGTGGCGGATCAGCGCCAGCGTCTCCGGCTGGCAGATCTTGCCGCAGAACGCCCGGGCGGGGTCACGCGGGATCGCATAGAAGAGGTAGAACGTGATCGCGCTGATGATCAGCAGGATCACGAGGGCGCCGGCGACGCGGCGTACCAGAAAGCTGGTCATGATCTCGCACTTGCTCCTGCGGGCGGGCCGGAGGTCCGCCGCCCCCCGCGACGGGGACGGCGGACCGGGTTGCTGCTACTTGACCCAGATGTCGAGCGCCGACTGCTCGCCCTCGATCGGGTCCATCTTCACCCCGCCGAGACCCGAGCCGTACAGGCCGAAGTAGGTCTGGTAGTACTCGGGCACGATCGCGGCCTGCTCCATGATCATCCTGTCGATCGCGGCCCAGGCCTTGCCCGCCTCGGCGGCGTCGGTGATCGCGTTGGCCTTGTCGATGGCCTCGTTGATCTCCGGCACGTTGATGTGGGTGTAGTTCGGCGCGTTGTCCGCGATCTGGCGGCCGTCGAACTGCGGCTGGATCGCGGTCGAACCGGTCGGCCAGTCGGCCGCCCAGCCGCCCCAGTAGATGTCGAACTTGTTGTCCACCGGACCGATGGCGTCGTAGTACGTCGTCGGGTTGAGCGGCTTGGCCACCACCTTGAAGCCGGCCTTGGTCAGCGCCTCCTTGATGGCGACGGTGACCTTCTCCTGAGTCGGCGTCTGGTTGTAGGCGTAGACGACGGTCGGGTTCGGGTTGCCCGAGTCGGCCAGCAGCTTCTTGGCCGCCTCGGGGTCGCCCTCGGGCTTGGCCAGCTTGCCGTACAGGTCGAACGCCTCGTAACCGAGGACGGTCGGGCTCATCACGGTCGTGGCGATCTTGCCGGTGTTCACCTCGCCGCCCGAGATCTGCTGGATCTGCTTGGCGGGCCAGGCGGTGATGATCGCCTTGCGGACGTTGACGTCGGTGATCCGCTTGGTGTTGATGTTGTAGAAGGTGGTGAACGGCGTCAGGCCCTGCACCGACCGCTTCATCAGCTCGGCGTTGCCCAGCACCTCCTGGACGCGCTCGGCCGCGACCGCGTTGTGGAAGGTGAACGCGTTCTTGTCGTTGCCGGTGTCGGCCATGAAGCGCTCGGTGGTCTGCTGGGCCTGGACCCCGAACTCCATGTGGAACTTGTCCGGGTAGGCGTGCCGGATCGGGTCGGTCTTCGGGTCCCAGTGCTCGTTGCGCTCCAGGTCCATCGACTTGTCCGTGATGTGGCTCACGATCTTGTACGGACCGGACGAGAACGGCTGCTTGTCGTACTTCTGCTTGGTGTCCTGCGCCTTGGGCACGGCGCCGTAGCCGGTCATGGCCACGGTGAAGTTGAAGTCCGGGTGCTCCCCGTTGAGGTGGAAGACCACCGTCTTGTCGTCCGGAGTCTCGATCGTGTCGAGCTCCTTGCCGTCGTACGGGCCCTTGTACTGGTCGCGGAACGGCTTGTTCGGGTCCGGGACCAGCCAGGTCTCGGCGTAGTCCGGGCCCTCGGTGATGAAGTCGGCGAACAGGCGCTCGAAGCTGTACTTGATGTCAGCGGAGGTGATCGGCGAGCCGTCCTGCCACTTCAGGCCGTCCTTGAGCGCGAACTTCCACGTCTTGCCGCCGTCGTCGGTGGTGCCGGTGTCGGTGGCGAGGTCGCCGACGAGCTTGATGTTGCCCGACTCGTCGTGCTTGTACGCCGTCAGCGTCCGGGTGAACAGCTTGGACACCGAGGAGTTGTAGTTCACGTAGACGCGGCCCGGGTCCAGGTGGCTGAAGTCGTCGCGGTCGATCATGTAGACCGTGCCGCCGGACTTGGCGCCCTGGATCTCCGGGGCGGGGCCCGTGGAGTCCTGGGCGGTGCCGACCGTGATCGCGCTGACCGCCTTGTTCTCGAGCGGCTTCTGGGAGGTGCTCGCGGCGCCCTGGGGCGCCCCGCCGCCACCGCCCTTGGCGCAGCCGGCGAGGGCGAGCGCCCCCGCCGCGAGCACGGCCGTCATCGAGGCGATCCGCCTGCTATGCGATCTCATATGGTCCTTCCTATGGGGGAGAGCGCGTGTGGTCAGCGCTTGGTCTTGGGGTCGAAGGCGTCGCGGATGGAGTCCCCGAGCAGGTTGAAGGCGACGACGAAGATCAGCATCGACACGCCCGGGAAGATCAGATACGTCACGTCGGAGTGGTAGACGTTGGCGCCCACCTGGAACATCCGGCCCCAGTCGGGGGTGGGCTCGGTCATGCCGACGCCCAGGAAGCCGAGGCCCGCCTCGGCGCCCACGTACAGCGGCAGCGCGAGGGTGGCCTGGATGATGATCGGCGTCCAGAGATTCGGCAGCAGTTCCTTGAAGATGACGCGGCCCGGCGAGGCGCCCGTGACGCGGGCGGCCTCGACGAACTCGCGCGTCCGCAGCGACAGCACCTGGGCGCGCAGCAGGCGGGCGATCGTGGCCCAGCCGAGGACGGTCAGGACGACGCAGATCGACACGTACCTGAGCCAGACCGGCGTCTCCTCCTCCGGCAGCACGATCGCGGCCTCGACGACCGGCAGGAAGACGATCAGGAAGAGCTGCGAGGGGAAGGCCAGCAGCGTGTCGATGACACGGCCGATCACGTAGTCGGTCTTGCCGCCGAGGTAGCCCGAGGTGATGCCCATCACGACGCCGATGACCGTCGTGATCACGGTCACGATGATCGCGATGCTCAGCGACGTGCGAATGCCGTACACGAGCTGCATGAATACGTCACGGCCCAGGCCCGGCTCCAGGCCGAACCAGAACTCGCCGCTCATGCCGCCGTTCGGGGCGACGGGATAGCCGTACTCGTTGAGCAGGCCCGGCTGGTTCTGCCCATATGTGGTGTACGGGTCCTTGCCGTACAAGGCGGAGATCACGGGTGCCAGGAGCGCGATCAGGAAGAACGCGAGCACGATGATCGCCGAGACCACGCCGGTCTTGTCGCGCCGGAACCGGCGCCACATGAGCTGACCGGGCGAACGGCCGACGATGGCGGGACCGGACCCGGACGATGCCGTCGTCTCCACGGAGTCCGCGGCGGTGTCGTCGGTCGTGGTCGAGGAGGGGAACGTCATGGTGCGGTGCTCCCGGATGGACCATTAACGATCGGAAGAGATCCGACTATAGGGAACCCTGGCAACTAATTTTGCGCGGGTCAATCACTTGAGGCGGGTAGTTCGCCACTTGCTTGCTTCGTTGTGCAAAGTAAATCACCTTGTGTCCTGCGACCGCATTGACCTCGGTATACGCGGCACGGGAGACTGTTTATTACATAAATGCCGTTGTGTCACAACTTTGTGACACAAACCGCACATGCCTGAGACTGAGCGCATCCGATAAGCATGTGCCGCAGATCACCGCAATCCCGCGCTAGGGCAACGAGCCGGGCATCGCTACACTGACGGGTAGCAGAGCAGCGTGCTCCGGGGTCGGTGTAATTCCGAACCGGCGGTGACACCCCTGTCCCCAGGGGTGACAGTCCGCGACCCGGCCGAAGCCATCGGCCGGTGGACCTGGTGAGATTCCAGGACCGACGGTGAAAGTCCGGATGGGAGGAAGCGCGCGAACGGGCGGCCGTGGTGCCGCCGGGCGGCCGCGTGGCCGCGCCGGCAGCGATGCCGCCCGTGCGGGTGATGCGAGGCCGCATCCCCGACCATCCCCGGGGCCCGCCGTAGACAACGGCGAGAGGAAGACCGGGGTGACCTCAGGGGACATCCTTCACATGCGGCGCGCCATCGCGCTCGCCGCCCGGGGCCTGGGCGGCACCAGCCCCAATCCCGTCGTCGGCTGCGTGATCCTCGACCCGTCGGGCGAGGTCGCGGGAGAGGGCTTCCACGCCTACGCGGGCGGCCCCCACGCCGAGGTCGTGGCGCTGCGCGAGGCGGGCGGACGGGCCAGGGGCGGCACGGCCTACGTGACCCTGGAGCCCTGCGACCACACCGGCAGGACCGGCCCCTGCACCGCCGCCCTCCTGGAGGCGGGCGTGGCCCGCGTCGTCGTCGCCGTCTCCGACCCCAATCCCAAGGCCGCCGGCGGAGCCGCCACACTGCGGCGGCACGGCGTCGTGGTGGACGAGGGCGTGCTGACCGCCGAGGCCGAGGAGGTCAACGCCGCCTGGCTGACCTCCGTGCGGGCCGGCAGGCCGTACGTGACCTGGAAGTTCGCCGCCACGGTCGACGGGCGTTCGGCGGCCGAGGACGGCACCAGCCAGTGGATCACCTCGCCGGAGGCCAGGGCAGACGTGCACCGCCTGCGGGCCGAGAGCGACGCCGTCGTCGCCGGCATCGGTACCGTGCTCGCCGACGACCCTCAGCTCACCGCCCGTGTCCCCGCCCCCTCGCGCGCGGCGCCCGTGCTGCGCGTGGTCGTGGACCCGGGCGCCCGCACCCCCGCCACGGCCCGCGTCCTCGACGGCGAGGCCCCCACGCTGGTCGCCGTGGCCGAGGACGCCGCCGTCCCCGCCCACCTGTCCCGCCACGCCGTACGGCTCCCTCGCGTCCCCGGCGGGATCGACCTGCACGCCCTCCTGGCCGAACTGCACGGCAGGCAGGTCGTGAGCGTGATGGTCGAAGGCGGGCCCACGCTCGCGGGCGCCTTCCTCCGGGAGGGCCTGGTCGACCGGGTCGTCGGCTACCTCGCCCCGGCGCTGCTGGGCGCGGGGCCGGCCGCGCTCGGCGCCGCGGGAGTGTCGACGATCACCGAGATCCACCGGCTGGAGTTCGCCGAAGCGACCCCCGTCGGACCGGACCTCAAGCTGGTCCTGCGTCCGAAGTCCCCTGTGCCGTCGAAGTCCCCTGTGCCTTCGAAGTCCTCCGGCCGCACGTCCCCTAAGGAGAGCTGAATGTTCACCGGAATCGTCGAGGAACTCGGCGAGGTCGTGGCACTAGAGCCGCGGGGCGACTCCGCGCGCCTCACGGTGCGCGGCGCGGTCGTCACCGGCGACGCCGGGCACGGCGACTCGATCGCCGTCAACGGCGTCTGCCTCACGGTGGCCGAGGTAGAGGGGGACTCCTTCACCGCCGACGTGATGAGGGAGACCCTCGACCGGTCCTCGCTCGGGGCCCTGCGTCCCGGCGCGCGGGTCAACCTGGAGCGCGCCGTACGGGCCGACCAGCGCCTCGGCGGGCACATCGTGCAGGGCCACGTGGACGGGACCGGGGAGGTGCTGTCACGCGAGCCCGGGGAGCACTGGGAGGTCGTACGGCTCTCGCTGCCCGCGAACCTCGCCCGGTACGTCGTGGAGAAGGGCTCGATCGCGGTGGACGGCGTCAGCCTCACCGTGGCCGGTGTGGCGGAGGACTCCTTCGCCGTCAGCCTGATCCCCACCACCCTCGGCCTCACCACGCTGGGCCGCAAGCAGCCCGGCGAGCCGGTCAACCTCGAAGTGGACGTGATCGCCAAGTACGTCGAGAAGCTCACCCTGGGAACGCGGGCATGAGCTGGACGGACGCGGCGGCGTTCTACGTCTTCGGCAAGCCCGTGCTGTGGACCGACCTGGTCGGCAACGTGTGCGCGCTCGGCACGGTCTGGCTCGCGATCAGGAGAACGATCTGGACCTGGCCGGTGCAGCTGCTCGGGTCGGTGCTGCTGTTCGTGGCGTCGGTCAGCGCGCACATCACCGGCAACGCGCTCAAGCAGGCGTTGTTCGGCGTCCTCGCCGTCTACGGCTGGGTGAAGTGGTCGCGCGGCACCCGTGGCGGCGCCGAACTGCCGATCCGCTCGGCACGCGTCAGGGAGCGGGCGGTGCTCGTGGGCGTCATGGCCGCCGGGACGGTCGCGGTCGCCCTGCTGTTCACCTATCTCAACGCGCGGGGCCTGAACATCTCCTGGGCGCCCTGGCCCGACGCGTACATCTTCGTCGGCAGCGCGGTCGCGACGTGGGCGCAGGGCAGGGCCCTGGTCGACTTCTGGATCGTCTGGGTGGCGGTGGACCTCGTCGGCGTGCCGCTGGCGTTCAGCTCCGGACTGGTGGTCTCCGGCCTGGTCTACGGGGTGTTCTTCGTGATGGTCATGATCGGTTTCCGCGGCTGGCTGCGGCAGTCGCGCGAGTTGCGGGCGGTGGTCGCATGAGTGGGATAAGGCTGGACCCGATCGAACGGGCCGTCAACGACATCAGGGACGGGCGGCCCGTCGTGGTCGTGGACAACGAGAACCGCGAGAACGAGGGCGACCTCATCTTCGCGGCGTCCAAGGCGACGCCGGAGCTGGTCGCCTTCATGATCCGTTACACCAGCGGTGTGATCTGCGTGGGCATGGAGGGCGCCACGCTCGACCGGCTCGGCCTGCCGCTGATGGTGCAGGACAACCGCGAGCGCCTGCGCACCGCGTACACGATCAGCGTGGACGCCAGGGACGGGGTGACGACGGGCATCTCCGCCGCCGACCGGGCCAAGACGATCAGGACGCTGTGCGACTCGGCCACCGAGCCGTACGAGCTGGTCCGGCCGGGGCACATCTTCCCCCTGCGGTACCGCGAGGGCGGCGTGCTGGTGCGGCCCGGGCACACCGAGGCGTCGGTGGACCTGGCCAGGCTCGCCGGGCTCTCCCCGGCCGGCGCGCTCGCCGAGATCGTCAACGACGACGGCACGATGGCCCGACTGCCCCGCCTGCGCGAGTTCGCCGACGAGCACGACCTCGCGCTGGTGTCGATCGAGCAGCTCATCGAGCACCGCCGCAGGTCCGAGCGGATGGTCACCCGGGTCGCCGAGACGCGCATCCCCAACCGGTACGGCGTCTGGCGCACCTACGGCTATGCCAGCGCGCTCGACGGCGGCGAGCACGTCGCGCTGGTGTACGGCGACATCGAGGACGGCGAGAACGTGCTCGTCCGGGCGCACTCGGAGTGCCTCACGGGCGACGTGTTCGGCTCGCTGCGCTGTGACTGCGGCGTGCAGCTCGACACCGCGATGCGCGTGATCGCGGAGAACGGGCGCGGCGTGATCGTGTACCTGCGCGGCCACGAGGGTCGGGGCATCGGCCTGCTGGCCAAGCTGCGGGCCTACAGCCTGCAGGACGACGGCAGCGACACGGTCGACGCGAACCTGGAGCTGGGGCTGCCGGTGGACGCCAGGGAGTTCTCCAACGCCGGGCAGATGCTCGCCGACCTCGGTGTGAAGTCGGTGCGGCTGCTCACCAACAACCCGGCCAAGGTGCGGGGGATGGACGGGTACGGCATCAAGGTCCTGGGCCGCGAGCCCATGCCGGTGGCGATGAACCCGTACAACGAGAGGTATCTGACGGCCAAGCGCGACCGGCTCGGCCACGAGATCTCCGGCGGCGTCCCGCGCGACATCCACGGCGAACACTTCGGCAGGGAGGCCTCATGAACGGGCGGACCGGCTCTGAGCGTGAGGAGGGCGTATGAGCGAGCGTAGCGAGCGAGTCGATAGGCACGGCGCGGTCCGCTCATGCGGCTCCGAGCCGTCAGGCGAGGAGGGCGTATGAGCGGCGAGGGACGGCCGGACGCGGGGACGGTGGACGCGGGCGGGCTGACCGTCGGCATCGTCGCCGCCCGGTGGCACGAGAAGATCACCGACCAGTTGCTGGCGCGGGCCGAGCAGGCGGCGCGGGACAGCGGCGCGGCCGTGGTCACGGCCCGGGTGGCCGGGTCGCTGGAGATCCCGGTGGTCGCACAGGCACTGGCCCGGCGCTGCGACGCCGTCGTCGCGCTCGGGGTGGTGATCCGGGGGGAGACGGCCCACTTCGACTATGTCTGCGACTCGGTGACCGCGGGCCTGACCAGGGTCTCGCTCGACGAGTCGACCCCGGTGGGCAACGGGGTGCTGACCTGTGACACCCTTGATCAAGCGATCGAGCGGTCCGGCGTGCCGGGCAGCAAGGAGGACAAGGGTTACGAGGCGACGATCGCCGCCCTGGAGACCGCGCTCCTCCTGCGCGGCCTCGCAGGCTGACCTCGCCCGAACCTCGTAGCCGCAGCGCTCGCATCCGCAGCGCCGAGCCGGGAAGACTTGACTGGTGATCACGCAGCATCCGCCCGCGGCCCCGCCGGCCGGGCACGCCGTACGCCGCCGCGCAGTGCCCACGCACGGGGGTGGTCATGTCTGAGAGCGCGCCGCCGCTGCCCGTCACCTGGCGGCCCCGCATCACGACGATCATCGCGTACGGCCTGGCGGCGGTGATGGTGATCGGCTCGATCCTGATGGCGGTCGGCCTGCCGGAGCAGTTCAAGATCCCGGACCGGCTGGGCATGGTCGCCTTCGGCGTCGCGGTGGCGTGCGTGCTGCACCTGCTCGGCCGCCTGCGGGTGCGGGCGGACGAGAAGGGCATCACGGTGGTGAACCCGATACGGGTGCACCGCTTCGAGTGGGCCGAGGTGCTCGACGTCACGATGACGGAGGGTGACCCCTGGCCCAGGCTGGACCTCGCCGACGGCAACAGCCTGGGCGCGATGGGCATCCAGAGCACCGAGCGGGAACGCTCGCGCCGGGCGGTGGCCCAGCTCACCGCCCTCATCCGCGAACGCGGCGAGGCCCCCGACCGCCCGTGACGGCGGCGGGGGCCCCGGCGGGCCGTCAGGCGCTCAGCCGTACGGGCGCGGGCGCGCCGAGCAGGCCGCGCCGGCGCAGTTCGGGCAGCACGCCCTCGCCGAACCAGAAGGCCTCCTCCAGGTGCGGGTAGCCCGACAGGACGAACTCCTCGACGCCGAGCGAGGCGTACTCCTCGACGAGGTCGGCGACCTCCGCGTGGCTGCCGACGAGCGCGGTGCCGGCGCCGCCGCGCACCAGGCCGACCCCGGCCCAGAGGCCGGGGTGGATCTCCAGGTCCCGGACCCTGCCGCCATGTGAGCCCGCCCGGTAGCCCTCGTGGAGCGCGAGCATCCGCTGCTGCCCGACCGACTCGCTGCGGGACAGGACGGCCCGCGCCGACGCGATGTCCTCGGGGGAGATCTGGTCGAGCAGCCGCTTCGCCTCCGCCCACGCCTCCTTGGAGGTGTCCCTCGTGATCACGTGCAGGCGTATGCCGAAGCGCAGCGTGCGGCCTTCGGCGGCGGCCAGTTCGCGCATCCAGTCGAGCTTGGCCGCGACCTGGGACGGCGGCTCGCCCCAGGTGAGGTAGACGTCGACGTGCCGGGCCGCCACCGGGCCCGCGGCGGCCGAGGAACCGCCGAAGTACAGCTCGGGCACCGGGTCGGGGCGCTCGGCGACCGCCGCACCCTCGACCTCGTAGTAGTTCCCCCTGAAGTCGAGAGGGCCGTCCCACGCGCCGCGGGCGATCGACAGGAACTCGTCGGTCCGCGCGTACCGCTCGTCCTTGCCCAGGTGGTCGCCGAACCGCCGCTGCTCGGCCGCCTCCCCGCCGGTCACCACGTTCAGCAGCAGCCGGCCGCCCGAGATCCGCTGGTAGGTGGCGGCCATCTGCGCCGCGAGCGTCGGGGACAACGCGCCGGGCCGGAACGCGACCAGGAACTTCAGCCGGGTCGTCACCTGGGTCAGCGCGGCGGTGACCAGCCAGGCGTCCTCGCAGTAGGTGCCCGTGGGGGTGAGCACGGCCTCGAACCCGGCCTGTTCGGCCGCGCGGGCCACCTGCGCGAGGTAGTCGATCGTGGGCGGCCGGGACGCGGAGGCCGCCGCCTGCCCGTGCCGGCGCGCCAGACCGTGCCCGCCGCCGGTGATCGCCCTGCCGTCGCCCGAGGTGGGCAGGAACCAGTGGAATCTCATTGCTGCGCCTTTCCGACGACGTCGTTGAAGCGGTCGTCCACGAACTGGGAGAACGTGACGGTGCCCGGGATGAGGCCACCGGCGGTGAACGCGTCGGCGATCTCCTGCTCGGAGGAGACGACCGAGTCGTCGATAACGACAGGGGTGGCCACGGCGTTGGCGACGGCCGCGTCCGCCACCTCGACCGGCAGGCCGGTCTCCTGCGCCCACACCTTCGCCCACTCGTCCAGGTGGGTCGCGGCCCAGATCCGCGCCTTGGCCAGCCGGGTGAGGAAGTCGCCGACGGCGGCGCGCCTGCCCGCGTCGCCGAGCGCGGCGGGAGCGGCGACCTGGAAGCCCAGGCCGTTGACGACGCCCTCGCCGTCGACCAGCAGCCGGGCCTGATGCTGGATTCTGGCCTGGGAGGTGAAGGGGTCCCAGATGGCCCAGGCGTCCACCGTGCCGGACGAGAAGGCCGCCAGGGCGTCGGCGGGCTGTAGATACTGCGGCTGGATGTCCGCGAAGGACAGGCCCTCCTTCTTGAGGACCGCCAGCAGGTGGTAGTGGGCCGAACTGCCCTTCGCCACCGCGATCTTCTTCCCCCTGAGCTGGGCCGCCGAGGTGATCGCGGATCCGGTGGGGACGAGGATCGCCGATCCCTTGGCGCTCTGCCGGTACGCCGCCACGATTTTGATCTTCGAGCCGGAGGCGGCCGCGAAGACGGGCGGGGTGTTGCCCACGCCGCCGATGTCGACGGCCCCGGCGTTGACCGCCTCCAGCAGCGGCGGGCCGGAGGTGAACTGCGACCACGTGATCGCGTACGAGGTGCCGTCGAGCAGCCCGGCGGCCTTGAGAAGGGCCTGCGATCCGGCCTTCTGGTCGCCGACCCGCAGCGTGACGCGGCCGGGGGCCTGCCCGTCCCGCCCTCCTGGCGCGCTCTGTCCCGTCGAGGCGCAGGCCGTGCCGGCCGTCAACACGATCAGCAGCGCGGCGAGGAGTCTCCTGGTCATGCCGGTCCCTCCGGGGTGACGCCCAGCGCGGTCAGCAGCGCCGCGCGCAGGGTGAGCAGGTCGGGGTGGTCGCGGTGCCGGGGGCGCGGGGCGGCGACGGTCCACTCGTGCGCCACGCGCCCGCCGTCGAGGACCAGGATCCGGTCGGCCAGCAGCAGCGCCTCGTCCACGTCGTGGGTCACCAGCAGCACGGCCGGGCCGTGCGCCGCCCACAGGTCGAGCACCAGGCGGTGCACGGTGATCCGGGTCAGCGCGTCGAGCGCGCTGAACGGCTCGTCGAGCAGCAGCAGCCCCGGCTCGCGGACGAGGGCGCGGGCCAGGCTCGCCCGCTGCGCCTCGCCGCCGGACAGCGTCAGCGGCCAGGCCTCCGCCCGCTCGGTCAGGCCCACCTCGGCCAGCGCCGCCTCCGCCCTGCTGACCGGGTCGGGCGCGGTCAGGCCGAGCGTGAGGTTGTCGCGCACCCGCTTCCACGGCACCAGCCGGGGCTCCTGGAAGGCCACGGCCACCGAGCCGTCCACCTCCAGGCCGCCCTCGACCTCCTCGTCCAGGCCGGCGAGCGCGCGCAGCAGCGTCGACTTGCCCGAGCCGCTGCGGCCGAGGAGTGCGACGAACTCGCCGCGCCCGATCGTCAGGTCGAGGCCGTCGAGCACCGTGCGGTCGCCGAACCGGCGGGTGAGGGCGCGTACGGTGGCCTGCGCTGTGACGCTCGCAGGGACACTGACCGGGACACTGACCGGGACACTCACCGGGACAGGAACTCGCGCCGCCATACCAGTGCCCTCCTCTCCAGGAGCCGGACCAGGGCGTCGGTGAGCAGGCCGAGCGCGCTGTAGACCAGCAGGCCGACCACGATCACGTCGGTGCGCAGGAACTCCCGCGCGTCGTTGATCATGTAGCCGAGCCCGGCGTCGGCGTTGACCTGCTCGGCCACGATCAGCGCCAGCCAGGCCACGCCGAGGCTCTGCCGCAGCCCGACGAGCGTCTGGGGGAGCGCGCCGGGCAGCACGATGTGCCGTACGAGCGCGGCCCTGCCGAGCCTGAGCGTCCGGGCGACCTCGGCGAGCTTGCCGTCCACGCCCCGGATCCCCGCGAACGTGTTGAGGTAGAGCGGGAAGGAGACGGCGAGCGCCACCAGCAGCACCTTGGGCGTCTCCCCGATCCCGAACCAGAGGATGAACAGCGGGATCAGCCCGAAGAACGGCAGCGCCCGGAGCATCTGCATGATCGGGTCGACGGCGTTCTCGCCGGCCCGGCTCAGCCCGGCGACCAGCGCGAGGCCGACGCCGGCGACCGCTCCGGCGGCGAAGCCGAGCAGCACCCGTTCGAGGGACACCGCGATCGCCGTGGGCAGCGTCCCGGTGCGCACGAGGTCGAGCGCGGTCGCGGCGATCTGCGACGGGGCGGCGAGCAGCCGGGCGGGCAGCAGCCCGGACGCGCTGGCGGCCTGCCACAGCAGCACGACGACGAGAGGGCTGACCCACCTCCTGTGCCACCCCTTGCCAGGGCCGCGGGCCGTGGCGGAGCGGGGGCGGGGCCGGGGATCGGCCCGGACCGCACCCCCGAATTCGCCCTCGAGTTCGGCGACGGACATGAGACACCTCGCAGACGACGAAGAAGGATTCGCCATCAGAGTTGCCTATATTTCCTACCAAGTCAATAGGTTTACCCGCTGACGGCGCCGGCGCGGGTGGCACGGGCGCCCAGCGCACGCAGATACGCCCGCAGCTCAGGCGGCTCGTGCACCTCGAACTCGCAGCCGAGCATGAGCAGACGTGACGCGAGCCACTCCAGCGTGTCGGCCGGTCCGCGCAGGCGGCAGCTGTGGTCGTCGATCGGCTCCACGTTCCCCGCGGCGGAGCCGAGCCGGCCTGCCGCCTGACCGGCCGGAAGGCGCAGGGTCGCCACCACCTCGTAAACGGGCGCGGACGAGTACAGCCTGGCGGCGACGAACTCGGCCGGGTCCTGTTCCGGCGGCACACGAGCCTGGACCCGTACGCCGGTCGGGTGAGGGGCGCCGATCCGGTCGGCGCGGAAGATCCGCCAGTCGTCGCGGTCGTTGTCGTATGCCAGCAGGTACCACCGGCGTCCGGCCGTGACCAGGCGGTACGGCTCGGTCAGCCGCTTGGTCTCGGTGCCGTCGCCGGATCGGTAGGCGAAGCGCAGGCGTTCGCGGTTGGCGGCGGCTCCGGCGAGCACCACCAGGGTCCGCGGGTCCACGGGCGGCTCGGCTCCGGCGAGCATCGGCACGGTCGCGGCGGCGAGCGCGCCCACCCGGTGCCGCAGCCGGGACGGCAGCACCTGCTCCAGCTTGGCCAGGGCGCGCACGGACGCCTCCTCGATGCCGTCCACCGGATGCGCGGCGGCCGTGCGCAGGCCGACGGCGATGGCCACCGCCTCCTCGTCGTCCAGCAGCAGCGGCGGCATGGCCGTGCCCGCGGCGAGCCGGTAACCGCCCACCGCGCCCATCGTCGCCTGGACCGGATATCCCAGCTCGCGCAGGCGGTCGATGTCGCGGCGGATGGTCCGGGGACTGACCTCCAGACGCTCGGCCAGCTCGCTTCCCGGCCACTCGCGCGGCGTCTGCAGCAGCGACAGCAGAGCGAGCAACCGTGCGGACATGTCACCCATGGGCCAAGCATGCCCGGTCATATAGGACAGATCGCGACCTACATGGCCCCTAACGTCGGTCCCGTCATCACGACGCATCGGGAGAGACATGAGCACCGAGATCCGCCCATTCCGCATTGAGATCGCTTCGGCCGACCTGGACGACCTGAACGACCGGCTGGACCGTGCCCGTTGGCCCCGTGAGCTGCCCGGCGACGGATGGAGCCGCGGCGTCCCCGACGCCTTCCTCCGGGAGCTCGCCCGCTACTGGCGCCAGGAGTACGACTGGCGCGCGCACGAGGCGCGGCTGAACGAGTTCCCGCAGTTCATGACCGAGATCGACGGTCAGGACATCCACTTCCTGCACGTACGCTCGGCCGAGCCCGATGCTCTGCCGCTCGTCCTCACGCACGGCTGGCCGAACTCGTTCCTGGAGTTCACCGAGCTCATCGGCCGCCTCACCGACCCCCGTACGCACGGTGGCGACCCCGCCCGGGCGTTCCACGTCGTGGCGCCCTCCCTTCCGGGCTTCGGCTTCTCCGCGCCGCCTCGCGGCGCCGGCTGGACCGCGGCGCGCGTGGCGCGGACCTGGGCCGAGCTGATGCGCCGCCTCGGCTACGAGCGGTACGGCGCGCAGGGCGGGGACTTCGGGGCCTATGTCGCCCCGGAGGTGGCCAAGGCGGCGCCGGGCAACGTGACCGGCGTCTACATCGTCAGTGGTCTCGGGTTCCCCACGGAGAAGGACCTTCCGGAGATGACCGAGGACGAGCGGGCGGCCTATGCCCGGTTGATGGAACAGGACTGGATGAACGGCGTCGACCACCACGCGCTGCTGCGCGCGGCGCCGCAGACCTTCACGTACGGATGGCACGACTCGCCGCTCGCGGCACTGGCCTGGATGACCCAGAAGTTCCACGAGTTCAACGCCTCGGGCAGGCCTCTAGAGAAGGCGATCGACCGGGACCTGTTCCTGACCAACGTGAGCCTGTACTGGTTCACCGGGACGTTCGGGACGTCGGCGTGGCCGTACTACGAGAGCACCGGCTTCGGCTGGCCGGAGGGCCAGACGGTCGCGCCGACCGGCGTGTACAGCGGCCCGCCCGGCATCCGCCGGCTCGCCGAACGCCACAACACCATCCTCCACTGGCCCGAGGACAACCCGGGTGGCCACCACTTCATCGCGATGGACCAGCCGGATCGCCTCGCCGCCGACATCCGCGCGTTCTTCTCCAAGGTGGGCTGACCGGGGCGGCCCGGCCGCGTCCCGTGGCGGAGGTCAGCTCGTGCCCGGGATGGTGACGTTCTGCTCCTTGAACCCGTAGCCGGTCTTCGACGCGTCGCGCTGCAGGCCCTCCATCGAGCTCTTGCCAGCGTCGACGTCGGACGCCGTCGCGGTGCCGTTCTGCAGCTTGCCGGTCAGCGCGGAGAACTGGTCGCTCACGCCCTGGACGGCCCTGCACAACGTCGGATTGGCCGCGGCGAAGCCCTTGGCGACCTTCAGCTGGTGCAGGGCGAAGGCGCCGGCGATCGCGGCCTTGGCGATCGTACGCTTGCGTTTCTCCGCTCCGGCCTTGAAACCGCCGCTGCGCAGTGGTTTGTAGATGTAGCGGTGGAAGGCGCCGAGGGCGAGACCCGCGTGCAGCGCGAACCGGGTCTTGGCGAACCGCTTGGCGTTGCCGCCGGCCGGGCACGGCGAGTTGTACTCGGTCTCGGCCGCGGTCGGCGTGACGAGCGCCGCGGGGCCGGCCACGGCGGCGTGCTCGGGCGCCGGGGCGGTGGTGCCGCCGCAGCCGACGAGCAGCGCCATCGTCAGCGCGGCCGCCGCCGCGAGTGCGGTAACGGATCGGACAGTTCGTGCGTTCATCGTTTCCCCCCGTGGACGCTGTGGACACCGGACGCTGTGGTCGCGGCGAGTGCGCGTCCCGGGCGACGGTTGCCGCCCTGCTGCCGACTATGCGGGCTTTTGCCGGGTTGAGGCGCTTTTCATGCCGTGGTCGGACGGACATTTGGCCGCCGCCTCACGGTTCGCGAAGGGACCGGGCCGCCATTCACCGATCCATGCCAATGGCGGGATGGGGATTCACATCGAATTTTTCCGGCGGTGGGCGATGGGCTGGACGCATCCCCTAAGCGATTCGGACAATAGGGGAGGAACCACTCGATCCGCCGCATCGCGGCCTGATCGGAGAGGAGAAAGGCCATGCGAGGTGGGCGATTCAGCATGGTCATCGGTTCGGCGCTGCTCGGCACGGTCGCGCTCTGGCCGGCGGCGTCGCCGTCGGTGTCGGCGTCCACGGGCGCCGCCGGCGCCGCGGTCGCGCAGGCGGCTCCCGGCGATTCATACGCGAAGCCGAAGCCGCCCAAGTGCACCTACCGATGCACGAACCACCGTAAGTACAAATGCTGTCCCAAGTGCACGCGAGTAAAGGGGAAGTGCTGAGGGACGTCCGGCCATGACGGCCCGGAGGGACGCCAGGCGTTTCTCCGGCCGCCGTGGCGCCGGGGGCGGGCGGCGACGAGGTCGTGGCCCGCGCCCCGGGTTATGCTCGCTCCCGGACACGGGAGGGGTGCATGGCGGTGCTGATCGACCGGCCGAACTGGCCGGGGCCCCGGGGGCTGCTGTGGTCCCACCTGGTCAGCGACTCCTCGCTGGAGGAGTTGCACGATTTCGCCCGTCTGCTCGGCGTGCCCGTGCGGGCCTTCGACCGGGACCACTACGACGTGCCGGAGACGGTCTACGACCGGGCCGTGGTCCTCGGGGCCGAGCCCGTCGGCAGTCAGGAACTGGTGCGCCGCCTGCGGGAGGCCGGCCTGCGACGGCCGAAGACCCGTTCGAGATCTACACTGTAAAGGCGTCCGGCCGGTCATCGGACGAGGGTCACGCCGCGCCTCGGTCGCAGAGGCGGGCCAGCTCCCCGGCGAGGTTCTCGCGCGCCCGCCGCTCCCACAGGTCGCGGCCCACGGGAGTGCCGAACAGGCGGGGCTTGCCGAGCAGCCCCCGCAGCACCGCGGTCCGTCCGGCCCGGAAGGCGTCGTCCGGCACGTGCCGGTACTCCTCGCGTACGGCCCTCGTGTACGCCCCGTACGCCCCGGGCGGCGCCGCGAGGATCGCCAGGTCGGCGTCGCACAGGACGGCCGCGTTCACGTCGCCGGGCTCGTAGGCGTGCCCCGCCGTCAGCCGCACGAGCCGGGCGACCTCCCGCACCCGCTCCGCCGGCAGGCCGCAGGCGGGCAGCCGGGCCTGGGCGAGCTGGGCGCTGCGCTCCTCGTCCCACCCCGGCCGCCCGTCGTAGACGGCGTCGTGGAACCACGCGGCCAGCCGTACGGCGCCGGGGTCCTCCGCCTGGGCGGCGAGCGGCTCGATCGCGGTGAGGACCGCCCGCAGGTGAGCGGTCGTGTGGTAGCGCCGGTGCGGCTCCGCCCAGCGGGCGGCCAGTTCGGCGGCGAGGGCCCGCCCGGCGGGCGAGCGCGTGAGGCGGGCGGGCGGCGCCGGAGTCTGATCGTCGCTCACGCTCCGACCCTAAGCGCCCGGGCACGGCGTGGGCTTCAGGCCGTGCGGGCCGCGCGCTCCCGGACGAGGCCGGGGACCGCCGTGAGGAGGGCCAGGACGACGACCGCGCAGCCGTACACGGTGGCCGTGGCCCGCAGGCCGAGCGACGGCACCGCGAACCCCGCCGCGACCGCGGGCACGCCGAAGGCGAGGTAGCTGACGACGTAGACGGACGCGAACATTCCGGCCCGCTCGGCGGGGCCCACCGGCGCCGCGAGCGAGCGGAAGGCGCCGAGGAAGGCGCTGCCGAACCCGCAGCCCGCGACGACCGTCCCGGCGAAGAACATCGGCGTGGACGCGGCGGCGAGCGCCGCCAGCGTCAGACCGGTCCCGGCGGCGAGCACCAGCGACCCGCCCGTCATGACCCTCCTCGCCGGCAGGTCGCGCACGACCAGTGACGCCACGGCCCCGGCGGCGGTGAGCGCGGTGACGACGAGCCCGCCGACCAGGTGGTCGGGAATGCGCAGGACGCCCGCCGTGAGCGAGCCGCCCAGCGACAGGTAGAGCCCGCCCACCGCCCACGTGGCGACCAGGCAGGGGACGGCCGCCGCGAACGCGCCGCGGGCGGGCCGTGGCACGGCCACCCGCGGGCGCAGTGACACGAGCGCGTCCCGGCCCCTGCCGGGACGGGGCGCGACCGGCTCGGGCAGCAGCGTCGTCGCGGCCGCGAGCAGCGCGAAGACGGCCGTGAGCAGGACGAAGATCGCCGTCGTCGGGGTCGCGGTGTAACGCACGAACAGTCCCGCGCCGAGCGCCCCCGCGGCCAGGCCGCCGGCCGGCGCGACGCTGTTGACCAGCGCGCCCAGTTGACGGACGCGGTGCGATCCCGGCTGCAGGTCCACCAGGCCCGCGCTGATCGCGCCCGTCGCCGCGCCGGTGGCCAGGCCCTGCACGGCCCTGGCCAGCAGCAGCGGCCCGACGCCGTCCGCGGTCAGGAACGCGACCATGGCGGCCGCCTCGGCCAGCAGGGCCGCGATCAGCACGGGCCGCCTGCCGACATGATCGGACAGCCCGCCGACGGTGAGCAGCGCGACCAGCAGCGCGAGGGCGTAGACCGCGAAGACGGCGGTCAGCGTGGCCGCCGAGAACCCCCAGCGCTGCTGGTAGATCACGTACAGCGGAGAGGGGGCGCTCGCGGCGACCATGAAGGCCACCAAGGTCCCGGCGAGCAGCCAGAAGCCGGCCCTGCCCGACATCCGGCCACGAGACCTCGTCCCCGCCGCGGCCGGCACACCGCCGGTCGCGTCATCGCCCCGCCCGGGTGCGGGGCCCGGCGTTCGCGGGTCCTGATCCGCCTCCAGGATGTTCGCCGGCTTCGCGCGGTCCCCCGATGTCGTCATCACGGCACCCCCGTGGTCAATGGTTCCAAAATTCTCGAACCGTCACACCGTACGACGAGGCGCCGAATAGTTCAACTATTATCGAACCATGTCTGGAGCCCGGGACCTGCCGCACCCCGACACCGCGACCCTGCTGCTGACCGACGTGCTGTTCGCGCTCAGCGACCCCTCGCGGCTGGCGCTCGTACGGCGGCTCGCGCAGGGCCCGCTGGAGGTGGCGGCGTGCCAGCCCACCGGGGGAGAGGTGCCGAAGTCGACGCTGTCGCACCACCTGAAGACCCTCCGCGAGGCCGGTGTGATCCGCAACGTCCCGGAGGGCCGGCAGCGGTACGTGAGCCTGCGCAGGCAGGACCTGGACGAGCGCTTCCCCGGTCTGCTGGACGCCGTGCTCGCCGCCCCCTCGCAGTGAGGACGGGGAGATCTGTGCGATCGTGGCGACGCGGCGCCGTGCGGCGCGCCCGGGTTTGGCGGTTTCGGCCAGAGCCTCGCCGGACGCCCCCCGCGTAGCCTGTCCGTGTGCTGCGGCGGACGACCACCATCTCGGGCATCGACGCGCCGGCGAGGCTGGCGGAGCTGCTCGACCACCACGACTACCTGGCCGACGAGGGCGTGACGACCGCGGCCTACCTCGCCCTGAAGATGGGACGGCCGCTGTTCCTGGAGGGCGAGGCGGGCGTCGGCAAGACCGAGCTGGCCAAGACGCTGGCGGCGATCCTGGACGCGCCGCTGATCAGGCTGCAGTGCCACGAGGGCCTCGACGCCGCGCAGGCCATGTACGACTGGGACTTCCCGCGCCAGCTCCTGCACCTCAAGGCGGCCGAGGCGGCCGGAGTGGCCGACGTCGCGGCTCTGGAGGGCGAGATCTACGACCGGCGGTTCCTCATCGCCAGGCCGCTGCTGCGGGCCCTGGAGACGCAGCCCAGCGTGCTGCTCGTCGACGAGATCGACCGGGCCGACGACGAGTTCGAGGCGTTCCTGCTCGAAGTGCTCTCCGACTTCACGATCTCGGTGCCGGAGATCGGGACGATCAGCGCGGCGACCCCGCCGGTCGTCGTCCTGACCTCCAACCGCACCCGCGAGGTGCACGACGCGCTCAAACGGCGCTGCCTCTACCACTGGCTGGAGCACCCGGGGTTCGACCGGGAGGTGGCGATCCTGCGGCGGCGCCTGCCCGGCTGCGCCGAGCGGCTGGCGGCGGACGTGGCGCGGGCGGCGGGCCGGATGCGCGAGGCCGGCCTGCTCAAGCCGCCCGGCGTCGCCGAGACCCTCGACTGGACCGAGGCCCTGCTCACGCTCGGCGCGGCGGAGCTCGACCCCGCCCTGGCGGCCGCCACGCTGGGCGCGGTGCTCAAGCACCGGGAGGACCAGGAGACCGTACGGGCGATGGGGCTGCTCACGCCGGGCGGCGGCCGTGGCTGACGGCGTCGCCGTGGCCCGCCGGGCCGGGGACGGCCCCGGGCCGGTCGCCGTGCTGGCCGGTTTCGCCCGGGCACTGCGGGCGGCCGGGGTGGCGGCCGACCACCACCGCACCCAGAGCTTCCTCGCGGCCCTCGGCCATCTCGACGCCGCCGACGGGCGGGACGTCTACTGGGCGGGCCGCCTCACGCTGTGCGCCGGGCCCGACGACCTGCCGCGGTACGACCGCTGCTTCGCCGCCTACTTCTCCGCCTCCTCCGCGGTGCGCCGCGTGCGGGGGACGACCGTGTCCGTGACCCGCCCGGTGGCCACGCCGTACGGCGGCGGAGAACAGGAACCGGCGGGCGAGCCCGGCGCGCCTCCGGCCACGGCGAGCGAGATCGAGGTGCTGCGGCACCGGGACGTGGCGCGGATGAGCGAGGCGGAGCGGCGGGAGGCGCACCGCCTGCTCGCGCTGCTGCGCGGCACGCGGCAGCCGCGCAGGTCGCGGCGGTACCGCCCGTCGCCCCACGGCGGTGCGACCGACGCCCGGCGCACGGTCAGGGAGATCCTGCGGCACGGCGGCGAGCCGGCCCGGCTGCGCCGGCGCGTGCGCGGGACGCGCCCCCGGCGGGTCGTCATGCTGGTGGACGTCAGCGGCTCGATGGCCGCGTACGCCGACACGCTGCTGCGCTTCGCCCACGCCCTGGTCCGCGCGGAGCCGAGGGCGACCGAGGTGTTCAGCGCGGGGACGCGGCTCACCAGGATCACCCCCGCGCTCCGTCACCGCGACCCCGGTCTCGCCATGGACGCCTGCTCGGCGGCCATCCCCGACTGGAGCGGCGGCACCCGGCTGGGGGAGGAGCTGCGGGCGCTGCTGCGCCTGCCCGATCCGCGGGGCGCCATCGTCGTGATCGCGTCCGACGGGTGGGAGCGGGGCCCGGCCGACCTGCTGGGCGCGCAGATGGCCCGGCTGTCCCGGCTGGCCCGCCGCGTCGTGTGGGTCAACCCCCACAAGGGCGACCCGGCGTACCGGCCGATGACCGCCGGGATCCGCGCGGCGCTGCCGTACGTCAC
The DNA here is from genome assembly GCF_012999525.1 of Microbispora sp. H10836. Taxonomy (NCBI): domain Bacteria; kingdom Bacillati; phylum Actinomycetota; class Actinomycetes; order Streptosporangiales; family Streptosporangiaceae; genus Microbispora; species Microbispora sp. H10836. Next base: position 308,098 of record NZ_JABBWU010000001.1, on the reverse strand, counting down.
GGACTTCGTCGCCGGGCACAGCCTGGCCGCGTGCGAGGAACTGGCCGCGCTGCTGGCCGGCGACCGGCCCGTACGGAGGGCCGGGACGGCACGGAAGGAGGGCGCCGATGCGTGACGTGCTCGACCAGGTGCTGCGCTGGTGGGAGGAGGGGCGGCGGTTCGGGCTCGCCACCGTCGTCGGCACCTTCCGCAGCGCGCCGCGCCCGCCCGGGGCGGCCATGGCCGTCCTCGACGGCGAGGCGGTGGGCAGCGTCTCGGGCGGGTGTGTCGAGGGAGCGGTCTACGAACTCGCCGCGCAGGTCGTCGCCACCGGGACGCCGGTGCTGCAGCGGTACGGCGTGAGCGACGACGACGCCTTCGCGGTCGGCCTGACCTGCGGCGGGATCATCGACGTGTTCGTGGAGCCGGTCTCGAAGCAGGACTATCCGGAGCTGGGGAAGCTCGCCGCCGACGTCGCCGCGCGTCGCCCGGTCGCCGTGGCCACGATCGTCGCGGGCCCCGGCCGTGTGGGGGCGCGCCGCGTGGTCTGGCCGGACCGGGCGGCCGGCTCGCTCGGCTCGGCCCGGCTCGACGACGCCGTGGACGACGACGTGCGCGGCATGCTCGCGCAGGGCCTGACCGGCGTGCGGCGCTACGGCCCCGAGGGGGAGCGGCGCCTGGACGACCTGCGGGTGTTCGTGCGGTCGTTCGCGCCGCCGCCGCGCATGCTGGTCTTCGGCGCGATCGACTTCGCCGCGGCCGTCGCGCGGATCGGGCGCTTCCTCGGCTACCACGTGGTGGTGTGCGACGCGCGGCCGGTCTTCGCCACCGCCAAGCGGTTCCCGGAGGCCGACGAGGTCGTGGTCGCCTGGCCGCACGACTACCTGGCCGCCGCCGAGGTCGACGAGCGCACCGCGATCTGCGTGCTCACCCACGACCCGAAGTTCGACGTGCCGCTGCTGGAGGTGGCCCTGCGCACCCCCGCGGCGTACGTCGGGGCGATGGGGTCGCGGCGCACGCACGCGGACCGGCTGGCGCGGCTGCGCGAGGCCGGCCTGACCGGGGACGAACTGGCCCGGCTGCGGTCGCCGATCGGGCTCGACCTCGGGGCGCGCACGCCGGAGGAGACGGCCGTGTCGATCGCGGCCGAGCTGATCCAGCTCCGCTGGGGCGGCAGCGGCAGGCCGCTGACCGAGACGTCGGGACGCATCCACGGTGATCTCCCGTGAACGGCGGGGTGGTCGCCGGGCTGCTGCTGGCCGCGGGGGGCGGCAGCCGGTTCGGCGGGCCGAAGGCGCTGGTGGAGTTCGAGGGGGAGCGGCTGGCCGACCGCGGAGTGCGGGTGCTCGCCGAGGGCGGGTGCCGGCCGGTGCTCATCGTCCTCGGGGCCGCCGACGTGCCGGTCGCCGGCGCGGTCGTCGTGCGCAACCCCGGCTGGGCGGCCGGGATGGGGTCGTCGCTGCGGGCCGGGCTGCGCGCGCTCCCGCCGGCCGCCCCCGCGGTGGTGATCGCGCTGGCCGACCAGCCGCTGGTGCGGCCCGAGGCGGTGCGCCGGCTGATCGCCGCGTTCGAGGCCGGCGCCCGCGTCGCCGTCGCGGCGTACGGCGGAGCGTCCCGAAACCCGGTGCTCATCGCGCGCGAGCACCTGGCGGAGGTGGCCGCGCTCGCCGAGGGCGACGTCGGCGCGCGTCCCTTCCTGCGCGCGCACCCGGAGCTGGTGACGCCCGTGCCCTGCGACGACGCGGGCGACCCGGCGGACGTCGACACCCCCGCCGACCTGTGTCGACTCCGTAAGGGGCGACTCCATAAGTAGCGATTCGCCCGATTCGCCGTCATTTATGGGCTTCGCCACAATGATCACGAAGAACCGCGCCTTCCTCGGCCGGGCCGTGCGCTACCTGGCGGCCGAGTGCGGCATCCGCGGGTTCCTCGACCTCGGCGCGGGGCTGCCGACGCAGGGCAACGTCCACGAGATCGCGCTGGAGGAGGCCCCCGACTCGTTCGTGACGTACGTGGACGACGACGCGGTGGTGGCGGCGCACGGGCGGGCGCTGCTGGAGGGCGACCCGCGGGTGCGCTTCCTGCGGGGCGACCTGCGGCGGCCGGAGGAGATCGTGACGGCGGCGTCGGCGGCCGGCCTCGACCTCGACCGGCCCGTGGCGGTGCTGCTGGTGTCCTGCCTGCACTTCGTGCCCGACGAAGAGGGCCCGGAGGCCGTCGTGGCGGCCTACCGCGACCTGCTCCCCCCGGGCAGCCACGTCGTCATCTCGCACGTCTGCTCCGACCTCCTCCCAGAGGAGATGGCCCGGGCGGGCGACGTCTACGGCAACGCGAACGCGCCCTTCGAGGCCAGGCCGGGTGCGCGGATCGCCCGTTTCTTCGACGGGTTCGACCTGGTCGAGCCCGGCCTGGTCCCGCTGAACGAGTGGCGGCCCGGCGACGACGCGCTGCCGCCGCGCGGCGGCTTCGTGCCGGTGCTCGGCGGTGTCGCGCGCCGCCCCTGACGGTGGTCACGGCCCTTCCATCTCGTTAGCCTTGGCATCCGGATACGGAACATCATTCGGTTACCGACGGGTTCACGCGGAAGGACGAGGCGGATGCGGATCGGAATGGCCCTCAACTACTCGGGGGGCTTCAAGGAGACCGTCGCCGAGCTGGCCGACTATGAGAAGGCCGGGCTCGACATCGTGTTCGTGGCGGAGGCGTACAGCTTCGACGCCGTCAGCCAGCTCGGCTACATCGCGGCGAGGACCGAGCGGCTGCAGATCGCCTCGGGCATCCTGCCGATCTACTCCCGCACGCCGGCCCTGCTGGCCATGACGGCCGCCGGCCTCGACTACGTCTCCGACGGGCGGTTCACGCTCGGCCTCGGCGCCTCCGGCCCGCAGGTCATCGAGGGCTTCCATGGCGTGCCGTACACCGCGCCGCTCGGCCGCACCCGCGAGGTGATCGAGATCTGCCGCAAGGTCTGGCGGCGCGAGCGGCTCGAGTACTCCGGCAAGCACTACACGCTGCCCCTGGAGGGTGGCACCGGTCTCGGCAAGCCGCTCAAGCTGATCAACCACCCCGTGCGCGAGCGCATCCCGATCGTGGTCGCGGCCATCGGGCCCAAGAACGTGGAGCTCGCCGCCGAGCTGGCCGAGGGCTGGGAGCCGATCTTCTTCATGCCGGAGAAGGCCGGCGAGGTGTGGGGCCCCTCGCTGGCCGCCGGCCGCGAGCGCAGGGATCCCGTTCTCGGCGAGCTGGACGTGATCGCGCAGGCCGTGCTCGCGATCGGCGACGACGTCGAGGGCGTGCTGGAGCTGGGCCGTTCCATGGCCGCCCTCTACATCGGCGGCATGGGCGCCAAGGGCAGGAACTTCTACAACGACCTCGCTCGGCGCTACGGCTACGAGAAGGAGGCCGAGCAGATCCAGGACCTCTACCTGGAGGGCAAGAAGAAGGAGGCCGAGGCGCTGGTGCCCAGGGAGCTGCTGGAGCGCATGTCCCTGGTCGGCTCGGAGGGCCACGTCAGGGAGCGGTTGGCCGCGCTGCGCGAGGCCGGGGTCACCACGCTCAACGTCGCCCCCGTGGCCCGCACCCACGAGGAGCGCGTCGCGCTCATCGAGAAGATCCGCGACCTGGCCTCCTGAGCCGTCCGGCGGCGCGGGGAACCGACGGCCCCGCGCCGCCGTGGATCATCCCTCAGCCGGCGGTGGGTCGGTCCGGGCGATCGCCGTAGTGGCGTTTGACACTTCCTATGGGTAACGGCTATCTATTGCCTAACCGTTAGGGGGTGACATGCAGGACGCGGTGCTGGCGATGCTCGCCAAGGAGCCCTCGCACGGATACCACCTGCACGCCCGGCTGCGGCGTGTTCTCGGCCCCCTGGGCGAGTCGATGAACCGCGGTCAGATCTACGTGACGCTGGCCCGGCTGGAGCGCGCGGGGCTGGTCGTCTGCGAGCGGGCGGACGGCCTGCCCGAGCGGCCGGAGCGCAAGGTCTACGCGCTGACGCCGACGGGGCAGCAACGCGTGGCCGCCTGGCTGGCCGAGGTGGGCTGGCCGAAACCGGACCTGGCGGAGTTCCATCTCAAGCTCGCCGCCGCCGCGGCGGCCAGGCTGGCCGACCCGGTGGAGCTGGTGGCGGCGCAGCGCCGGGAGTTGCTGCGCCACCTGCGTGAGGCGCAGCAGGCGGCGCTGGCCGAGCCGGCGGGCTCGGGCGCCGGCCTGCTGCTGGAAGGGGTCGCGCTGCGGTTGCAGGCGGACCTGCGCTGGCTGGACGCCTGTGAGCGCGCCTGGTCCGGGGCCGATGACGAAGTCGAGGGCGGATGAACGTGTCAAGCGCCGTGGTCCGGGCCCGCGGTCTGGTGAGGACGCACGGCCGGGGGCCAGGCCGGGTCCGCGCGGTGGACGAGGTCGACCTGGAGGTGCCTCAGGGACAGACGCTGGCGGTGATGGGCCCCAGCGGCTGCGGCAAATCGACTCTGCTGCACCTCCTGGGTGGCCTGGAGCGGCCCACCGGCGGAGAGGTGTGGATGGACGGGCGGCGCATCGACACGCTGAGCGAGCGGGCTCTGGCGCGCATGCGGCGACGGTCGGTGGGGTTCGTCTTCCAGGCCTTCCATCTGGTGGAGGAGCTGACGGCGGCCGAGAACGTGGAGCTGCCCGCGCTGCTGGCCGGGCGCTCGCGCCGCCAGGCCAGGCACCGCGCGAGCCTGCTGCTGGAACGGGTCGGGCTCGCCGACCGCGCCCGGCACCTGCCGTCGCGACTGTCGGGCGGGCAGCGTCAGCGGGTCGCCGTCGCCCGCGCGCTGGTCAACGATCCGCTGGTCGTTTTCGCCGACGAGCCGACCGGCAACCTCGACACCGCGGCGACCCTCGACGTGCTGAGGATCTTCGAAGATCTACGGGCCGCCGGGCAGACTCTCGTGATCGTCACGCACGACGAACGGGTCGCAGCCACCGCGGACCGGCTGATCTCGATGCGTGACGGGATGTTCGTCGACGACACCCGGCTGGCCGGCACCGGCACCGGCACCGGGTGGCTCGGCGGGCTGATCGGGCTGGAGGGCTGAAGGCCGTGGGCTCCGTCGTGCTCGTCGTGCGTCTGGTGCTGGCCGACCTGCGCCGGCACAAGGCCCAGGCCGCGATGCTCCTGCTCGCGGTGACCGTGGCCACCGCCACGATGGCCCTGGGCCTGTCCCTGCGCGGCGTGAGCGACGCGCTGTACGAGCAGACCCGCGCGGCCACCGCCGGGCCGGACGTGGTGGCGCTGTCCGGCGACACCGGGCCCGCCGTGACCGCGGCCCTGGCCTCGCTGGCGGACGCTCCCGAGGTGATCGCCCACCACGGTCCCTATCGCATCGTCTACGCCACCCTCAGCACACGCGATTCCATCTCGTCCCCCGTGGTGGTGCAGGGGTTCGCCGAGACGCCCGGCGCGGTCAACCGGCCGCTGGTGACCTCGGGCCGGTGGGTCCGCTCCGGCGGCACCGTCCTCGAACGCGGCTTCGCCACCGCGCTGGGCGTCGGCGTCGGCGACCACGTCACCATCGCCGGCCGGTCGTACCCCGTCGTCGGAATCGCCGTCACCGCGGCCACCTCCATCTACCCCTGGGCGGCGCAGGTCGGCCCGGGCGGCGGCCCCAGCGACTACAGCGGCCTGGCCTGGATGACCCGAGCGGACGCCCGGACGCTGGCGTCGTCCAAGGACCTCCCGGTGACCTCGGCCCTGGACCTCAAGCTGCGCGACCCCGCCGCCGCCGACGCCTTCCGCCACGCCCACCGTGCCTCCGACATCAGGATCAACTTCCACTCCTGGCAGTTCACCGCCGTACAGGACATGGTCATCCTCGGAGACAGCCAGCCGATCCTGGTCGTCGGCAGCTGGCTGCTCGGCTTCCTGGCCATCACCGGAGTCGCGGCGCTGGCCGCGGGACGCGCCGTCGAGCAGACGCGCCGCGCCGGGCTGCTCAAGGCCGTCGGCGCCGCCCCCGGTCTGATCGCCGCCGTCCTGCTCACCGAGTACCTGGCGCTGGCGCTGGCCGGCGACGCGCTGGGGCTGGTGATCGCCCGCCTGACCGTGCCCGCCATCGCCAGCCCCACCGCCAGCCGGATCGGCGACGCGCCCGGGCCCGGCGGCGCCACCGTCGTCACAGCGACCGTCCTCGCCGTGGCGGTGGCGGTGCTGTCCACGCTGCGTCCCACGCTGCGCGCCATGCGCGCGGCGACCGTCACGGCGCTGTCCGCCACCGCGCATCAGCCCCGTCACCGGCCCTGGCTCACCGCGTTGTCCGCTCTGCTGCCCACGCCGCTGCTGCTCGGGCTGCGGCTGACCGCCCGCCGGCCGGGCCGCGCCGTGCTGCAGGCGTGCTCCACCGCCACCACGGTGATCGCGCTCGTCGCCCTGCTGACCCTCCACGCCCAGCCGGAGAGGGGCTACGGCCTGGACGGCTCCTTCGCCCTGCCCAACCTGCGCGGCGAGCACGACCGCCGGCTGATGCTCGCCGTCACCGTCCTGCTGGTCGCACTCGCCGTCGTGAACACCATCACGTTCACCTGGACCACCGCCATGGAAGCGCGGGCGAACATGGCCGTCGCGCGTACGCTCGGCGCCACCCCCGGGCAGATCTCCGCGGGGCTGTCCGCCGCCCAGCTCCTGCCCAGCCTGCCCGGCGCCGTCCTCGGCGTCCCTCTGGGCGTCGGCCTGCTCTCGCTGTTCGCGGCCAGGAACGCGGCGGAAGCACCCTCCGCCTGGCTGCTCGGCGCCGTACTGGCGACTCTCGTAACGACGGCGGCACTCACCGCCCTGCCCGCGCGCCTGGCGGCCCGCCGGCCCGTGGCGCGGATCCTCAGCGCCGAAGCGGCGTGACCGGCCGGCGCATGAGGAGCGCCCGGGCGGGCGTAGAGTCCGGGGCGTGACGCACGCATCTCGCCGCGCGCGGCTGGCCGCGGCACTCCCCGAGCACGACACGGCCGCCGTTCTGGTCACCTGGCCGGTCAACGTCCGTTACCTGACCGGCCTGACCAGCTCCAACGCCGCCGTGCTCGTCACCGCGACGGGCCAGGCCGCGCTCGCCACCGACTCGCGCTATCTAGAGACGGCCGAGGCCGTGTGCGAGGGCGTGGAGGTGATCGAGGGCCGCGACGTCGCGGGGGCCCTGCTCGGTCGCGTGCCGGACACGGCGCGGGTCGCGGTGGAGGCCGGCCACATGTCCGTGGGACAGTTCGGGCGGCTCGCCGCCGCGCATCCCGGTCTCACGCCGGTGGAGGGCCTCGTGGAGGCCGTCAGAGCCGTGAAGGACGAGGGGGAGATCGCGGCGCTGCGCCGCGCCTGCGCGATCACCGACGAGGCGTTCTCCCTGGTCGTGGAGCGCATCGCCCCCGGCGTCACCGAGCGGCGGGTCGCCCGGTGGCTGGAGGCCGCCATGGTCGAGCTCGGCGCGGACAAGCCGGCCTTCGACTCCATCGTGGCGAGCGGCCCCAACGGATCGATCCCGCACCACTCGCCCTCCGATCGGCCGATCGAGCGGGGAGACCTGGTGACCATGGACTTCGGCGCCCGCTACGACGGCTACCACGCCGACATGACCCGCACGGTCGCCGTGGGCCCGCCCGCACCGTGGCAGCGCGACCTCTACGACCTCGTACGGCGGGCCCAGCGCGCGGGCCGCCACGCCGTACGGCCGGGGGCGACGGCGGACGAGGTGGACGCCGCGGCGCGCGGGGTCATCGCCGAAGCGGGTCAGGCCGAGCGGTTCGGCCACGGGCTCGGCCACGGAGTCGGGCTGGAGATCCACGAGCTGCCGTTCCTGGGCCCTGGCAGGACCGGTAGACTAGAGGATCGAGTTCCGATCACTGTCGAGCCGGGGGTCTATCTCCCGGGCAGGGGCGGTGTGCGCATCGAGGACACGCTGATCACGCGTGGTGACGGGCCGGAGCTTCTCACACTGACCACCAAGGAGCTGCTCGTCCTGTAGGGCAGCCGCACGCGGGAGACGCTACGTGGCGACGACGAACGACCTGAAGAACGGACTCGTGCTCAAGCTCGACGATGGGCAGCTGTGGACCGTTGTCGAGTTCCAGCACGTCAAGCCGGGTAAGGGCGGCGCGTTCGTCCGCACCAAGCTCAAGAACGTCCTGTCCGGGAAGACCGTCGACAAGACCTTCAACGCCGGCGTGAAGGTCGACGTGGCGAACGTCGACAAGCGGGACATGCAGTACTCCTACCTCGACGGCGACGACTTCGTCTTCATGGACACCGAGACCTACGACATGGTCAACATCGCGCGCTCGGTCGTCGGCACCGCCGCCAACTACATGCTGGAGAACACGACGGCGACCGTCGCCTTCAACGAGGGCAACCCGCTGTACGTCGACCTCCCGGCGGCCGTCGAGCTGACGATCTCGCACACCGACCCGGGCCTGCAGGGCGACCGCTCCACCGGCGGCACCAAGCCCGCCACGCTGGAGACCGGCGCGGAGATCAAGGTCCCGCTCTTCATCACCACCGGCGAGAAGGTCAAGGTCGACACTCGCACCGGCGAGTACCTCGGTCGGGCCTGACGTGTCGGCTCGGGGGAAGGCCCGCCGCCGCGCGCTGGACATCCTCTTCGAGGCAGAGGCCCGGCAGGTGAGCCCGCTCAGCGTGCTCGCCGAGCGGGTGGAGCGGTCGGACCCTCCGGTCAACGAGTACACCTCCTTCCTCGTCGAGGGCGTGGTCCGGCACCTGGAGCGCATCGACGAACTCATCTCGACGTACGCCGAAGGCTGGACGCTGGAGCGCATGCCGGCCGTCGACCGCAACGTCCTGCGCGGCGGGACGTACGAGATGCTGTGGTCGGAGGAGGTCCCGGAGGGCGTCGTCATCAGCGAGTGGGTGCACCTGGCCGCGGAGCTGTCGACCGACGAGTCGCCGCAGTTCGTCAACGGCCTGCTGGCCCGCTTCAAGCAGCTCAAGCCCTCGCTTTCGCTCTGAACCCCACCGCCCTCGGCACCGCCCGGCGGACCGACAGCCCCGACAGGGAGGCCGCAAGTGCGTGACGCCACACGCCGCGCCGTCGTCTGGGAGGCGTTGCGCGCGCTCCTGGCCGAGCGGACGGCCGCCACCGGGCGCGACACGCTCGACATCGTGGACGCCGGCGGCGGCACCGGCGGCTTCGCCGTGCCGCTGGCCACGCTCGGGCACGTCGTGACCGTGGTCGACCCGACGCCCGACTCGCTGGCCGCGCTGGAGCGCCGCGCCGCCGAGACGGGAGTCGGCGTGAAGGGCCTGCAGGGCGACGCCGCCGATCTCGGCGACCTGCTCGAACCCGGCAGCGCCGACCTCGTGCTGTGCCACAGCGTGCTGGAGTACGTTGAGGACCCGGCGGGCGCGCTGGGCGCGGTCCGCGGCATCCTGCGGCCGGGCGGCGTGGTGAGCGTGCTGGCCGCCAACTCGGTCGCCGCGGCCGTCCACCGCTCGCTGGCCGGCCACTTCGACGAGGCGCGCCGGGTGCTGTCGGACCCGGCCGGCCGCTGGGGCGACCGCGACCCCACGCCGCGCCGCTTCTCCCGGGAGACGCTGGGGGCGCTGCTGGAGGCGGCCGGATTCGCCGTCGGCGACGTGCACGGCGTGCGGATCTTCGCCGACCTCGTCCCGGGCATGCTCGCCGAGAGTGACCCCGACGGCCTGGTCGCGCTGGAACGGGCGGCGGCGACCCACCCCGTGCTCCGCGACGTCGCCACCCAGATCCACGTCATCGCGTACCGCGAGTAGAAACCATGTTCGGGTAGCGCGGTGCTCGGGTAGGGTGACCTCATGTCCCGGAACCAGCTGCTGCCTCGGGATCCCACGCCTCCGCCGGACGGGCCGGTCGACGACAGCGGCTGCCCGATCCTGCACGTGGACATGGACGCCTTCTACGCCAGCGTCGAGCTGCTCGACCGGCCGGAGCTGCGGGGCGCCCCGGTCATCGTCGGCGCCACGGGCGCGCGCGGCGTCGTGCTCAGCGCCACCTACGAGGCGCGCCGGTTCGGGGTCCACTCGGCGATGCCGATGACGCGGGCCCGGCGCATCTGCCCGCAGGCCACGGTCATCCCGCCCCGCCACGCCAAGTACGCCGAGGTGTCCCGGGGCGTCATGGAGATCTTCCAGTCCATCACCCCCGAGGTGGAGCCGATCGCCTCCGACGAGGCGTTCCTCGACGTCGGCGGAGCCCGCCGCAGGCTGGGCAGCCCCGCGGCCATCGCCCGGATGATCCGCGCCCAGGTCGCCGAGCGGTACGGCATCACCTGCTCGGTGGGGGTGGCGAGCACGAAGTTCGTGGCCAAGCTCGCCTCGCGCCAGTGCAAGCCCGACGGCCTGCTCGTGGTCCCGGCCGGCAGGGTCGTGGAGTTCCTGCACCCGCTGCCCGTGGCCGCCCTGTGGGGGGTGGGGGAGCGCACCGAGCAGGCACTCGTACGGCTCGGCATCCGCACCGTGGGGGACCTGGCCCAGGTGCCGGTGGCGACGCTCCAGCGTGAGTTCGGCGCCGTCGGCGCGCACCTGGCGGCCCTGGCATGGGGACGCGACGAGCGACGGGTGGTGCCGCACGCGCCCGACAAGAGCATCGGCAACGAGGAGACGTTCCCGCACGACGTCGACGACCCTGAAACGATCAGGCGCGAGCTGCTGCGGCTGTCGGAACGGGTCGCCGCGCGGCTGCGGGCCGGCGGGCACGTCGGCCGCACGGTCAGCGTGAAACTCCGCCGATCCGACTTCACGACCATCACCAGGTCGCGTACGCTGCGCGAGGCGACCGACGTCGCGAAGGAGATTTTCGACACATCATGCGAGCTCTACGAGGCTGCGGGGCTGGAGCGGGTACGGCTGCGCCTGGTCGGCGTACGCGTGGAGAATCTGGTCCCGGCCGCCGCGGCGACCCGCCAGATAAGCCTGGGAGAGCGGGAGACCGGCTGGCGGGAGGCCGAACAGGCCATGGACCGGGCGGCCCGCAGGTTCGGTCCGGACGCGGTGAAGCCGGCGTCGCTTGTTCGCCGTCCATTTGGTCCAATAGGTCTATGACGTCACCTCCGGTTTGGACCGCGTTGGACGTTTTCTTTCGCCTACGTCTGAGGCCTCGTATTCTGGGGATAACCGACCGCGAGGTTCGGACACCCCGTGTCGTCCGTTGCCGTCTTCCCCTGAATGGGGCCGTCCTTGGGAGGCGCCGTGCCGCTGTCTGAGCACGAGCAGCGCTTGCTCGACCAGATCGAGCAGGCCCTCTATGCCGAGGACCCGAAGTGGGCGAACACCGTACGGATCAGCAATCCGCGTAGCCACTACAAGCGCCGCCTGGTGAAGGCCTCCATAGGCTTCGCACTCGGCGTGGTCCTGCTGATGGTCGGCGTCGTCGCGGCCCAGATCTGGCTCGGTGCCGCCGGCTTCGTGGTCATGCTGGCCACCTGTCTGTGGGGCCTGTCGAGCTGGAAACGCATGAGCGGGTTCGGTGACTCCCCGCCGTCCCGCGACCGCGAGCGCGGCCGCCGCCCCCAGCGGCAGAGCTTCATGGAGCGCATGGAAGAGCGCTGGCGCCGCCGCCACGACGAGCACTGATCCCCATCTGAGCCACCGCCGGTGGGCCCGCGAAGCGGGCCCACCGAGTCGTCTGCGGCGAGCGATCCTCTCCCTGTGCGACCGGCCGCCCGTCACCCGGGCGCGGCCACGCGCCGCAATGCCGGATCGGCCGGGTAACAGGTCAGCCGGGGTACCCAGATCGGCCGGGGTGCCGGATCGGCCGGTTAACAGAACAGCGGGGGTAACAGGTCAGCGGCGGGCGCCGGTCAGAGTCCGGTCCTCTCCGGAGCCGGCGGGACGCTCGGGCGTCGTGCCGGTCCCGTGTCCCGGTGACGTCCCCCCGGTCCGCCGCAGCTCCATCCGCCGGAGACCCGTCCGCCAGAGCCGGGGCCGTAGTCCCTCCAGTCGGTCGAACACGTCGAGCACGCCTTCGCCGGCCGCCCGCAGCCGCAGCAGGACGGACATCGGGACCAGCGCGGCGCCCAGCCGCCGCCACCGTGAGGTCTTCGACGCCAGATCGCGCCTGATGCGGCGCAGGTCCGCGGGAACGGGGCCCGACGCCGAGGGCGCGGGGGCGTACCTGAGCCGTTCCTCCGACGTGACGACGCGGGCGAGCGACTCGGCGGCCTGCGGCCCGGGGGCGTACCGCTCGGCGATACGACGGCCGAGCGCGCGCGGCGTCTCGCTCGGCTCCCCGGCCATGCCGAGGTCGGTGAGGATGTCGCGCAGCTCCGCCCAGGCGGCGTGGCCTCCCGCGGCCGACCGCGTCAGCCGGCGCAGACGCCGGCGGCGCACCAGGAGCCGCGCGGCCGCGGGCAGCAACAGCAGGGCGAGCACGGCGGCGGCGCCGATGCCGAACTTGACCGCCGCGGGCGTACCCGGGTCGGCCGCGATGGCCGTGCCGTCGAGGTCGCGGTCGAGCTGGCGCGGGTTGGGCCGGGCCGGCCCGGCGCTCTGGCCGGTGTCCTCGTCGTCCGACGACGGCCCCTCGGACGCGCCCGAGGTGGGCTCGGCCGTCGGCGTGACGGGCAGCGAGTACGACGGCACCTGGGCCGTGCCCTGTCCGCCCGCCCCGGCGGGGGTGGGCTCGAACCGCAGCCAGCCGATGCCGTCGAAGAACAGCTCGGGCCAGGCGTGCGCGTCATGGGTGCGGACCGTCCACGCGTCACCGATCTTGGTGCCGCCCGTGTAGCCGATCGACACCCGTGCCGGGATGCCGAGCAGACGCGCCATCACGGCCATCGCCCCGGCGAACTGCTCGCAGTAGCCCCTGCGGTCGCGCAGCAGGAAGCGGGACAGCGCCTGCGCGCCCGACCCGGACGCGCGCAGGTCGTAGGTGAACCGGCCGCTCCGGGTGAACCACTCCTGGAGCTCGACCGCGCTCTCGTACGGCGTGGCGGCGTCGGCGGCGACCCGGCGCGCGAGCGCCTCCACCCGGGGGTCGAGCCCGTCGGGCAGCTGCAGGTAGCGCTCGCTGTCGGGCAGCGTCACCGCCGTGCGCAGCTCGGTCGTGGTGGGCTCGGGCTCCTCGGTCACCACCCGATACTCCAGCCCGGCCGCCTCGTCCTCGGTGGAGAAGACCATCAGCGAGGACCGGTCGGCGCGCCAGTCGCCGTCCGCGTCCACCTGCCGGGCCGGATACGGCAGCGGCAGGAAGTTGAGCTCGTCGATGTCCTCGCTCATCGTGACCCGCATCTCGGCCCGCTTCAGCGACACCCCGGGACGCAGGCCGGGAGCGGGCGGCAGCGGCCCCTCCGACACGCGGTCCTCCGGGCGCCCGCGCAGCGGGGCCAGCGTCCACTTCGTCCCGTCGAAGATGTCGAGGGAGTAGATCCTCAGGTAACGCGGCACGTCGTCGCTGCTGGTGTAGGTGAGCACGGTGCCGTTGCTCTGCTGCCTGAGCTGGCCGCCGAGCTTGGCGATGGCGTCGGGGATGCCGATGTTGCCGCCGCCCCCGCCGAGGCCGTTGCCCACGCCGAAGCCGAACAGCGGGTCGGGGGAGAGCGCCGGCAGCACCGCAGGCACCATGATCGCCAGCGCGATCGCCGTGACGCCGATGCGCTTGCCCGACAGGGCGAGCCGCTCGGTGTCGGGGGCGGCGCCGCGCGCCGAGCCGCCGGAACGGCGCACCACCACGGCGCGGCCCCAGCGGCTCAGGCGCTCCCGCCCGTCGGTGACGAGCAGGCCGATGTAACCGAAGGCCGCGACGACGAACGCGGGCCACCCGATCGGCTCGGTCATCACCGCGGCGGGCACGGTGAACAGGGCGAGCAGCGGCAGTCCGGCCAGCGCCGCCCGGCGCAGCCGTACCGCGAAGACGTCCACGAGGAGGGCGATCAGTGCCACGCCCGCCGCGGTGAGCAGCGTGATGCCGGGCTGGTCCGGCACCGGGGCGGCGAACCGCTGGATGTCGTCGAACCCGGAGCCGAGCAGCTCGGCGAGCCGGACGACCGAGTCCCTGGTGGGGACGGCCCGCAGCCACGCCTCCTCCGGCGTGAAGACGGCTGTCAGGTACAGCAGGACCGCGACGGGCGTCACCGCCGGCGCCACCCATGGACGGGCGCCCAGGCGGGAGGCCGCCGCCCCGGCCAGCGTGGTGACGAGGACCGCCCCCACACAGGACCAGAACCAGGACCCGCCCTCGAAGAGGGGGTAGAGCGTGACCGTGACGGCCGCCGTGGCCAGCCCCGCCGCAACCGGCAGTTTCATTGCTTCTTACCTTCCGTCCCGCCGGACCGGCCGGTTCAGGCCGCGCTCCGCTTGCTGCCGGCCTCCGGCCACACGCCGGCGAGCGATGCGCCGGCGGGCAGGTCGAGCACCCGCCACCCGCCGCCGGTCAGCACCGACCGCGCGGTCCGCGCGTTCTCGGCGGCGACGCCGTCCCAGGAGGCCCCGTTCCCGGAGGCGCGGTCCCAGGACGCGAGGTCGAGCAGGACCGCGACGGCGGTCACGCCCGAGTGCCTGAGCTGGGCGAGGGTCCGGGCCTCCTCCGGGTCGAGCGCGCCGAGGACCGCGATGATCAGACCCTCCCCGCCGCCCTGGCGCAGCGCGCCGACGCCGTGCTCCAGCGACCGCGCCGTGCTCTGCCGGACGACGGCGAGCGTGTCGAGCAGGGACCACGACTGGCCGCTGTCCACCACGTGCCGCGCGCCCTGGTCGGTGACCAGGCGCAGGGCGAGTCCCTCGGCGGACAGGTGCACGCCGATGGACGCGGCGGCCGAGACCGCCACCTCGAACGACGAGCGCGGCCCCTCACCCCGGTGCGCGTGCCTGCGGGTGTCGAGCAGCAGCGCGCCCCGGCTCTGCCACTCCTGCTCCTCGCGCCTGACCATCAGCTCGCCGCGCCGCGCGGTCGAGCGCCAGTGGACCCGGCGCAGGTCGTCGCCCTGGCGGTACTCGCGCGGCGCCACGTCGTCGTCGCCCGCCGCCGCGACCGACCGCGTACGGCTGTCGCCGCCGCCGCTGTACTCGCCCGCCAGACGCACCGGTGGCAGCGGCACCACTTCGGGGGTGACCACGAGCGTGTCGGTGACGGTGAACGAGCGGGTCAGCTCGACCAGCCCGAACGGGTCGGCGATCCGCACGGACAGCGGTCCGATGGGGAACCGCCCGCGCAGGTCCGAGCCCACCTTGTAATCGATCTCCCGGACGCCGCGCGGCTCCATCCGGTCGAGGACGAACCTCGGCCGGGTGCCCAGCGCGTACTGCAGGGTGTCCTCCACCAGCAGCAGCCCGGTGGGCAGCCGGGTGACGTTCTCCAGGCGCAGCGTGACCGTGCTCTCCTCGCCGGTCTGCACCCGCGCCGGGCTGAGCCGCCGGGCGGAGGCCAGCCGGTATCGCGTACGCGCCACGACCATCGAGGCGAGCAGCGGCATCGCGATGATCAGCACGGCCACGCGGAGCAGGTCCTGCTCCCCGAGCACGAGGGCGCACAGCAGGGCCGCCACGCCGGATGCGAGGAACGACCGTCCCCGCGGAGTCAGAGCCTTCAGCCCGGTCATGGGCCCTCCGTCAGTTGCTCACTGTCACTGCGCCGGGCGCGCGCCCGGCTCACTTGCGTCCGCTACTTGGCGTCGGGGACGGGAACGCGCCGCACCAGTTCGCCGACGATCTGCTCCGCGTGGCGGCGCTGACCCTGCGCCTCCAGGCTCGGCAGCAGGCGGTGCGCCAGCACGGGGACGGCCAGGTCCTGCAGGTCGTCGGGGATCACGTAGTCGCGGCCGGCCAGCGCGGCGTGGGCCCGCGCGCCGCGCACCAGATGGAGGGTGGCCCGTGGGGAGGCGCCCAGCCGCAGCTCGGGGGAGTGCCTGGTCGCCGCCACGAGGTCGACCGCGTAACGCTTGACCGGCTGGGAGACGTAGACCGCGCGGACGGCCCGGATCAGCGCGGCCACCTCGGCCGTGGTCGCGACCGGTTCCATCTTGTCCAGCGGCTGGGAGGCGCCGTGCACGTCGAGCATCTCCAGCTCGGCGGCCGTCTCCGGGTACCCCATGGCGATCTTGGCGGTGAAGCGGTCGCGCTGCGCCTCGGGGAGGGGATAGGTGCCCTCCATCTCGATCGGGTTCTGCGTCGCGATGACCATGAAAGGCGACTCCAGCGCGTACGTCGCGCCGTCGACCGTGACCTGGTGCTCCTCCATGCACTCGAGGAGGGCGGACTGCGTCTTGGGGGAGGCGCGGTTGATCTCGTCGCCCACGACGATGTTGGCGAAGATCGGCCCGGGCTTGAACTCGAACTCCCGCGTCTGCTGGTTGTACGCGCTGACCCCGGTGATGTCGCTCGGCAGCAGGTCGGGGGTGAACTGCACGCGCTTGACCGGGCAGTCGATCGAACGCGCCAGGGCCTTGGCGAGCATCGTCTTGCCCACGCCGGGCACGTCCTCGATCAGCAGGTGGCCCTCCGCCAGGAGCACGGTGAGAGTAAGGCGGACGACGTCGCTCTTGCCCTCGATCACTGATTCGATCGTGTTGCGGATCCGGTGGGCGGTGTCGACCAGATCCTCGAGCCGGGCTGCCGCATCGGTGACGTCGGGAGTTACTGCCACCAGGCCTCCATGAGGGTGCGTCCCCGAGAATGGGGCGTTAAACGTTCCTTTTCCATTCTGTGCACTGACCCTATGTCCCCTGTGCTTCTAGGGCGACTTTGTCCGGAAATCCGGGTGAACTGCCCACAGTGTTGTGGCCTCTCTTCACGGTCGCGTTCCACGCTCGTCCGAATCCCGTGACATCCAGCGACATCCAGCGGCATCCCGCGACATCCAGCGACACGCGAACCCCGGGCCGCCACCCGCGCGCTCCACTTCCCTCCACCGGCCCCCGGCCCGGCGCCGCGAACCCCGTGCGCGCCGGGGTTTCCGGCGGTGCCGACACGCCCGCGCGCGGGCCGGGGGGCGCCGCCGCGCCCCACTCCGACCCACCCCATTTCACCTGCGAAAACGCCGCGCATTTTGAATGCGGACACGCTCAGAATCAGTTGACGGTGGGGAGAAGTGGAGTATGGTGGTGCGCAGTGGAGGGCAGGGGCTATAGCGCTGAGCGCTCCACAAGGCACAGGAGGTGGGTCCGGTGTTCCTCGGCACCCACCACCCGCGCCTCGACGACAAAGGACGGCTGTTCCTGCCGGCGAAGTATCGCGAGGAGCTGGCGGAGGGTCTGGTGATCACCAAAGGCCAGGAGCGCTGCCTCTACGTCTTCCCCGTAGAGGAGTTCCAGCGCATCACCGAGGCCCTGCGTACCGCTCCGGTTACGGCGAAGGCGGTCCGCGATTACAGCCGTGTCTTCTTCGCCAGTGCGTCCGACGAGGTGCCGGACAAGCAGGGGCGCATCACGATTCCCCAGACGCTGCGGCGCTACGCCGGGCTGGAACGTGACTGCGTCGTGATCGGCGCCAACACGCGACTGGAGATTTGGGACGCCCAGGCATGGGACACCTACCTGGAAGCCCAGGAGCAGGCCTTCTCCGACCTGTCGGAGGAGGTGTTGCCCGGGATTCTGTAGACCGGTCCTTATCTTTTCGATCGATCGACCCGTCGGTGACGTTCGGCGAGGTCTCCACCCGCTCCCATGTGGCAGCTGATGCACCTTCCCCGGTGTCAGACGCCATGGCCGGCGACGCGGATGGGGACCTGGCCGGACGGGTCGGTTCCCAGGGAACCGGCATGGGTGGGGGTCCGTTGGGTAGTCACCGGCGGCACAGCCGCGAATCCGCGAGTACTGCGGCGTAATGGGGGTTGGAAGCGTTGTCGTACGAGCCCGGTCAGCCGGGTGGTCACGTTCCGGTCATGCTCGATCGCGTGCTGGAGTTGCTCGCTCCGGCGCTGTCCGGACCGGAGCCGGTGGTCGTGGACGCCAACCTCGGTCTCGGCGGGCACGCCGAGGCGCTCCTGGCCGCACACCCCTCCCTCCACCTCGTCGGCATCGACCGCGACCCCACCGCCATCGAGCGTTCCACCGCCAGGCTCGCGCCGTACGCGGACCGGATCACCCTGGTGCGCGCCGTCTCCGACGAACTGGCCGACGTGCTCCGTGACGCCGGACGGCCCCGCGTGGACGCCGCGCTGTTCGACCTCGGCGTGTCCTCCCCTCAGCTCGACGAGGCCGAGCGCGGTTTCGCCTACTCCTACGACGCCCCCCTCGACATGCGGATGGACCGCGAGCAGGAGCTCACCGCGGAGCGTGTGGTGAACACCTACTCCGCCGCGGATCTCACCCGCATCCTGCGCGACTACGGCGAGGAGCGTTTCGCGGCACGCGTCGCGAGCCTCATCGTCAAGGAGCGCGCCAAGGACCCCATCACCAGCACGAAACGACTTGCCGACCTGGTCCGCGCGGCGATCCCCGCCGCGACGAGGCGGACCGGAGGAAACCCGGCGAAGAGAACGTTCCAGGCGCTGCGCATCGAGGTGAACGGAGAGCTGTCGGCGCTCGAGCGCGCGCTCCCCGCCGCGCTCGACGCGCTGACGCTGGGCGGGCGCGTGGTCGTGCTCGCCTACCACTCCCTGGAGGACCGGCTCACCAAGCAGGTCCTCGTGGCGCGAACCAGGGACACCAGCCCTCTCGGGCTGCCGGTCCCCCTGGAGGCTCACCAGCCCCGGTTCCGCCTTCTGACGAGGGGAGCGGAGCTCCCGGACGAAGAGGAGGTGGCCCGCAACCCGCGGGCGGCCTCGGCCCGCTTGCGGGCGGCAGAGAGGATCCGCGAGGGATGAGGACAGAGCAGGAGAGCAGGAGGGCGGCGGGTCGCACGGCCGCGCCGCCCCGCGTGCCGGGCCGGACCGCCGCGGCGGCGGGCGAGGCCGTCACCACTCCCGAGGAGCGCCGCGTCCGCCCCGGCGCGCCCACGGCCGGTGACGACCGCCGGCGCGAGGCCGTCCCGGCCCCCCGGGCAGGCGGTACGGAGAGCCGTCGCCGTGAGGCCGTCCCGGCTTCCCGTCAGGGCGCGGACGGCAGGCGCCGCCGTGAGGCGGTTCCGGCCGCCGGGCAGGGCGGCGCGCCGGCGGCGTCCACCGGATCCGTCGCGGCCCCGAAGCGTGACGGCTCCCGGACGCGTACGGCCGCCCGCGCCGCCTCCGGCACGACCGCTCCCCGCACGACCGTTCCCCGCACGACCGTTCCCCGCACTGCCGCATCCCGCATGGCCACCCGTCCCGCGCCGCCCGATGAGGCCCACGGCCTCACCGAGGTCGCGCCCGCTCAGCGGCGCGTCCGGCGCGGTGGTTTGGAAACCCGGCCGGCGGCGTCCGCGCGTGCCACAATGGCGCGGCGGGCGTTCCGGCGGCCGCCGCGTGCGCCGTTCGTGCTGCTCGTCGTGGGCCTCATGTGCGGCGGCCTGGTGACCCTCCTGCTGCTCAACACGGTCCTCGCGCAGGACTCGTTCCGGCTGACCGACCTGCGGTCGAGCATCGACGAACTGCACGAGCAGGCCGCGGAGCAGGAGAACCAGCTCCGCCGGTGGACGCAGCCGGACGTGGTGGACGAGCAGGCCAGGGCGCAGGGCCTCGAGCGGGACAAGACGGCGCCCGACTTCATCCGCACCGACGACGCGACGGCGCAGGAGCAGGCCCAGAAGGAGGGCACGGACCGGTGAGAGAAAGCGGCCGGAACCCGGGTCCCGGCCGCGGGGGTCCCAGCGGGCGAGGCGGTGGCCAGGGCCCGGGCGGTGACAGGAGGAGCCCGGGCTCCCCGGGGCGGCCGTCCCGTCAGGACGGGCCGCCGAGGCCGGGCCGTCCCGGCCGGCCGTCCGACCCCGGGCGTGACGAGGCGACGGGCGGCCCGGTACGGCGCGGCCGGAACGGCGGCGCCCCCGAAGGCGGCGGCAGGCAGGGCGGCGCCGGACAGGGCGGCCGGGCGGACGGCGCACGTACGCCGCGAAAGGGTGAGCCCGGCGTGCCCGGCGGCGGCCCGCGCCGCGCCGGCGCGCAGCATCCCGGCGCAGGTGAGGGGCGTCCGCGTGGCGGGCGTGTGAGCGGGCCGGGCGAGGCCGGCGACAGGCCGCGCGGTGCCGCCGCATCGGGCGGCGACAAGCGGTCTCCGGCGGAATCGCCGGGGAGACCGGCGAGCGGCGCGAGATCGGGGCAGCCGCGGGCGGGCGCGCCCGGCACCCCCGACCGGCCGCGTGGCGGCGTGCCGGGTCACGGCACGCGGGGAGCCGCGCCCGGCGTTCCCGGAAAGCCGGGCGCCAACGGCAAGTCCGGTGCCACGGGCAGGCCCGGTGTCACTGGAAAGCCGGGTGTCACTGGAAAGCCGGGTGTCACTGGAAAGCCCGGTGCCACTGGAAAGCCGGGTGTCACTGGAAAGCCGGGTGTCACTGGAAAGCCGGGTGTCACTGGAAAGCCCGGTGCCACTGGAAAGCCGGGTGTCACTGGAAAGCCGGGCGCCGCGGGAAAGGGCGCTCCGGGAAACAGCGCTTCCCTGACCGGTGCCTCCGGGCAAAGCGGAGCCCCCGGCAGGGCCGGCGCGGGCCGTCCCCGTCCCCGTCCCGGTGGCGCCCCGTCCGGTCCGCAGGGCCCGAATCCGCAGCGTTCGGCGGGACCGCCAGGACCGCCGCGTCCGCCCGCCGTGCTCCGGCTGGGCAACCCCGCCCGCCGGCTGAGGGCGGCGCTGGTGGTGATGGCGATCGTGCTGTCGCTGTTCGCCGGACGGCTGGTCCAGCTGCAGGGCTTCGACTCCAAGGTGCTCCAGGCGAAGGCCGCCCAGCAGCGCGTGCAGCCGGAGACGCTGCCGGCGCGCCGCGGCTCGATCACCGACGCCGGGGGACACGACCTCGCCGTGACGGTCGAGGCCAGGGAGGTCTACGTCGACCCCAAGGACGTCGACCCGGCCAAGCGCGACCTGGTCGCCACCACGCTGGCACGGGAGCTGAACAAGCCCAAGGAGGAGATCGCCGCCGCGCTGGCCAAGACCGAGCAGCGGTACATCCCGCTGGCCCGCGACGTCGAGCCGCCGCGGGCCAAGCGCATCATGGGCTTCGAGCTCAGGGGCGTCGGCGTGAAGGAGACCTACCGCCGTCTCTACCCCGGCAACTCGCTCGCGGGCGGCCTGCTCGGCTTCGTCGGCGTCGACGGCAGGGGCCTGGAGGGCCTGGAGAGCGCGTACGACGACATCCTGGCGGGCAAGGACGGCAAGCAGAGCATCGAGCTCGGCGCCAACCGGCAGCGCATCCCGATGACGCGAAGCCAGCGCGAGGCGCCGGTGCCCGGGCGCGACGTGCGCCTGACCATCGACAGGGACATCCAGTGGGCCGCGGAGGAGTCGCTGGCCCGGCAGGTCCGCGAGACGGGGGCGCGCAGCGGCAGCGTGATCGTCATGGACGTGCCGACCGGTCAGATCCTGGCCATGGCGAACGCGCCCCAGGCCAACCTCAACGCCTGGCAGTCCGCCCCGGCGGAGGACCGCGCCAACCGCGCCGCGTCGGAGATCTTCGAGCCGGGCAGCACCAACAAGGTCATCACGGCGGCGGCGGCGATGGAGGCCGGCGTGGTCGCTCCCGACACCGCCTTCCGCGTGCCCGACCACATCCAGTGCGCCGACCGGCAGCTCAGGGACGCCCACCCGCACGAACCCGAGTTGCTGACGTTCACCGGAATCCTCGCCGAGTCGAGCAACGTCGGCACGATCATGGTAGCGGACAAGATCTCCAGCCAGCGGCTGTACGACATGTTCCGGTCGTTCGGATTCGGCGCGCGCAGCGGGGCGGGGATCCCGGGTGATCAGGCCGGTCTGCTGCCCCAGTGGCAGACGTGGTCGGGCAGCCAGCGCTGTACCATCGCCTACGGTCAGGGCATCTCGGTCACGGCGCTGCAGATGGCCGGCGTCTACCAGACGATCGCCAACGGCGGAGTGCGGGTGACCCCCTCGATCGTGGCGGGCACCACCGACGCGCACGGGGCGTTCGTGCCCAGCCCGGCCGCCAAGAGCACACGCGTGATCAGCGAGACGACCGCCCGGCGGATCGCGCTGATGCTGGAGGCCGCGGTGGGCCACGAGGGCACGGGGAAGGAGGCCTCGATCGAGGGCTACCGTGTCGCCGGCAAGACCGGCACCGCCATGCGGTACGACGAGAAGTGCGCGGGATACTGCGGATACACCGCCACGTTCGTCGGCTTCACCCCCGCGGACCAGCCCCGGCTGATGGCCCTGGCGGTCATCCAGGATCCGAAGAAAGGCCACTACGGCGGCGCCATCGCCGCCCCGGTGTTCAAGGACGTCATGACTTTCGCGTTGAAGAGCAGGAAGATCCCCCCGACCGGCACGAAGGCGCCCGAGATGCTCCTTCGCCCGGCGGAGTGACCGCGGAGTGACGGGAGTCGGAGTGGCCGGGACGAGCGACGGAGGGGGGTACGCTCTCGCCGTGCGTTCCCCGTCGTCCATGCGTCCCGAGACCGTCCAGGCCCGCCCGCTGTCCGCGCTGGCGTCCCTGCTCGGCACGTCGTCGGCCGTCCCGTCGCCCGGCGCGCGTGCGGTCCGCGGCACGGTCACCGGCATCACCCTCGACTCGCGCCGGGTGCGGCGCGGCGACCTCTACGTGGCCGCGCCGGGCAACGCCCGGCACGGCGCGGAGTTCGCCGGAGACGCGCTGGCGGCGGGCGCGACGGCGATCCTGACCGACCCCGACGGCCGCGACCGTGCCGCCGCCACCGGGCTGCCGGTGCTCGTCGTGCCCGACCCGAGGGCGGTGCTGGGGCAGGTCGCCGCCTGGGTGTACGGCAGGCCGGCGGCCGGCATCACGCTCATCGGCGTCACGGGCACCAGCGGCAAATCCACCAGCACGTTCCTGCTGGAGGCGGGACTGCGGGCGGCGGGCCACCGCACCGGCCTGGTCGGCGGTGTGGAGATCCGCGCCGGCGACGTGCGTTTCACCCCCGAGCTCACCACCCCCGAGGCGACCGACCTGCAGGGGCTGTTCGCGCTGATGCGCGAGCGGGGCGTGGGCGCCGCGGCCATGGAGGTCTCCAGCCACGCCCTGGCCCTCGGCCGGGTCGACGGCCTCTTCTACGACGTGTCGATCTTCACCAACCTGTCGCAGGACCACCTGGACTTCCACCGGGACCTGGACGACTACTTCGCGGCCAAGGCCCGTCTGTTCACCCCGGAGTTCAGCCGGGCGGGCGTGGTGAACATCGACGACGCCCACGGACGCGAGCTGGCCGCCACGGCCAAGATCCCGATCACCACGTTCTCCGCCACCGGGGCGCCGGAGGCCGACTGGCGCGCCGAGGACGTGCGCCTCGGCCCCGCGGGCAGCCGGTTCCGCCTGGTCGGTCCCGGGGGGGTCGAGGCCGAGGTGTCGGTGGCCCTGCCCGGCCCGTTCAACGTGGCCAACACCCTCGGCGCGCTGGTGGCCCTGGTCGAGGCGGGGGTCCCGCTGCAGGCCGCGGTGACCGGCGTCCGTGACTTCGCGGGCGTGCCGGGCCGGATGGAGCGGGTGCCGGGCGCGGACGACGTGCAGGTGATCGTCGACTACGCGCACAAGCCGGGCGCGGTGGAGTCGGTCCTGCGCTCGCTGCGCGCGGTGCTCGGCGATGGGCCCGGAGGCCGCCTGGTGATCGTGCTGGGCTGCGGCGGCGACCGCGACCGCGGCAAGCGCCCGATGATGGGCGAGGCCGCCGTCCGCCTCGCCGACCTGGCCGTGTTCACCAGCGACAACCCACGTACGGAGGACCCGCTCGCGATCCTCGCCGCGATGCTGGAGGGCGCGCTGCGGGTACCCATCGAGGAGCGGGGCCACGTGGTCGTGGAGCCGGACCGGGCGGCCGCCATCCGCCTGGCGATCTGCGGTGCCGCGCCCGGAGATGTGGTAGTTGTGGCCGGCAAGGGACACGAGCAGGGGCAGTATGCCGGGGGCCGGGTCGTCCCCTTCGACGACCGCGAGGTGGCCGCCGCGGCCATCGCGGAACGGAGCCTGGCACGGCGGGCGGCGCGGGAGGCCGCCGATGCGTGAGCCGATGCCGGGCCGTGCCCTGGCGGCCGATTTAGCGACGCGAAAGAGAGCAGGAAAGACACCATGATCCCGTTGCCGCTGGCCCGGGTCGCCGAGATCACGTCCGGAACGCTGAACGCGGCGGCCGACCCCTCGGCCGTCGTCCGGGGACCCGTCGTGATCGACTCGCGGGCGGCCGGACCGGGCTCGCTGTTCGTGGCGATCAAGGGCGAGCGGGCCGACGGGCACGACTTCGCCCGGCAGGCCCACGACGCCGGCGCCGTCGCCGTCCTCGCCACCCGGCCCGTCGAGGCGCCGGCCGTGATCGTCGACGACCCGCTCGCGGCCCTGGCCTCGCTGGCCACGGCCGTGGTGTCGGAGCTGCCGGCCGCGACCGTGGTCGGTGTGACCGGATCCGCCGGCAAGACCACGACCAAGGACCTGCTGGCCGGCCTCACCGCCCGGCTCGGCCCCACCATCGCCCCCGTCGGCTCGTTCAACAACGAGATCGGCCACCCGCTGACCGTGCTGAAGGCCGATGAGGCCACCCGGTTCCTGGTCCTGGAGCTGAGCGCCCGCAACATCGGTCACATCGCCTACCTGGCGAGGATCGCCCCGCCCCGCATCGGGGTGGTGCTCAACGTCGGCGACGCGCACCTCGGCGTGTTCGGCGGCAAGGAGGCGATCGCCCGGGCCAAGGGCGAACTGGTCGAGGCGCTGCCCGCCGACGGGGTCGCCGTGCTCAACGCCGACGACCCGCTGGTGCGCGCGATGGCCGGCCGTACGCGCGCGCGGGTGACCTACTTCGGGCGCTCGCCCGAGGCGCATGTGCGGGCGGAGGACGAGACGCTGGACGCGACCGGCCGCGCCTCGTTCACGCTGCGCACGCCGTCCGGCACGGCGCCGGTCCGGTTGCGCCTGCACGGCGCGCACCTCGTGGCCAACGCCCTCGCCGCGGCGGCGGCCGCCCACGAGCTGGGGCTGCCGGTGGCGGACATCGCCGAGGAGCTGTCGGCGGCAGAGCCGCGCAGCCGGTGGCGCATGGAGGTCACCGAGCGGCCCGACGGCGTGACCGTGATCAACGACGCCTACAACGCCAGCCCCGACTCCGTGCGGGCCGCCATCGGCAGCCTCGCGGTCATCGGCGAGGGGCGGCGGCGGTTCGCGGTGATCGCCGCGATGCGCGAGCTGGGCGAGCACGCTCCGGCGCTGAACGAGGAGTTCGGGCGGCTGGCCGCCGGCGTGGGGCTGGAGGCGCTGGTCGTCGTGGGGGAGGACGCCGAGCCCGTGCTCGCCGGCGCTCCCGCCGCGATCTACGCGCCCGACGTCGCGACGGCGGCCAGGGAGCTGTCGGACCGGCTCGCGCCGGGCGACGTGGTGCTGGTGAAGGGGCCGCGTGCGGCCGGGCTCGAGCGGGTCGCCGAGGCGATCCTCGGAGGTGACGCCCGGTGAGGAACATCCTCATCGCGGGGGCGATCTCGCTGATTCTGTCCATGGTCGGCACGCCGCTGGCCATCCGGCTGTTCGCCCGCAGGGGCTACGGCCAGAACATCCGTGAGGAGGGGCCGTCGGGGCACTACGACAAGAAGGGCACCCCGACGATGGGCGGCACGGTGATCGTCATCGCGTCGCTGATCGGCTACTTCGTCGCCCACGGCGTGACCGTCTTCTCGGAGGTCGGCGACCCCCCGACGGCCTCGGGGCTGCTGGTGCTGTTCCTGATGACGGGCCTCGGCGCGGTCGGCTTCCTCGACGACTTCATCAAGATCTACAAGCAGCGGAGCCTCGGGCTGCGCAGCGGCGCCAAGGCGGCCGGGCAGCTCGTCATCGGCGCGATCTTCGCGGTGCTCGTCCTGCGGTTCCCCAACGCCTACGCCGTGACCCCCGCGGAGACGCGGGTGTCGTTCCTGCGGGACATCGGGCCGTCGATCGGCCTGATCGGCTTCATGATCTGGGTCGTGTTCTTCATCGTGGGCTTCTCGAACGCGGTGAACCTGACCGACGGCCTCGACGGCCTGGCCTCCGGCGCCACCTGCCTGGTCCTCGCGGCGTACGTGCTGATCGGCAACTGGCAGCTGCGCAACAGCTGCACGACGGTCGGCTTCGGCCCCAACTGCTACTGGGTGCGAGATCCGCTCGACCTGGCGGTGGTCGCGGCGGCGGTGCTCGGCGCCTGTCTGGGCTTCCTGTGGTGGAACGCCCCGCCCGCCAAGATCTTCATGGGTGACACCGGATCGCTGGCCCTCGGCGGCGTGATCGCCGGCCTGGCCTTCACCACCCGGACCCAGCTCCTGCTCGTCATCCTGGGCGGCCTGTTCGCGATCATCACGATGTCGGTGATCATCCAGGTCGGGTCCTTCAAACTGACCCGCAGACGGGTCTTCCGGATGGCGCCCCTCCAGCACCACTTCGAGCTGTCGGGCTGGGCCGAGACGACGATCGTGGTGCGCTTCTGGCTGATCGCCGCGTTGTGCGTCGCCGCCGGTCTCGGACTGTTCTACCTCGAATGGATGCCGAAACAGTGAACGTCGTCGTCGCCGGCCTCGGCGTGTCGGGCGCCGCCGCGGCGCGGGCCCTGGCCGCCCGCGGCGAGCGTGTGACCGTCCTGGAGGCCGCGGACGGCGAGCGGCAGCGCGCGACGGCCGCCGAGCTCGCCGAGCTGGGCGTGGAGGTGCGCTTCGGCGAGCCCGCCCTGCCCGCCGGCGCCTCGCTCCTGGTCACCTCGCCGGGCTGGCGGCCCGCCACCCCGCTGCTCGTCGCCGCGGCGGACGCGGGCGTCGAGGTCATCGGGGAGGTCGAGCTGGCCTGGCGGCTGCGGGAGGAGCCGGCCGCCCCCTGGCTCGCGCTGACCGGCACCAACGGCAAGACCACCGCCGTCCGCATGCTCGCCTCCATGCTGTCCGCCGCCGGGCACAAGGCCCTGGCCGTGGGCAACGTGGGCGTCCCCATCGTGGAGGCCGTGGACGGGCCGTACGACGTGCTTGCCGTGGAGCTGTCGAGTTTCCAGCTCCACTGGTCCTCGACCCCGGCCCCGCTCGCGGCGGCCGTGCTCAACGTCGCGCCGGACCACATCGACTGGCACGGCTCGATGGAGGAGTACGCCGCGGCCAAGGCCCGCGTCTTCGCTCACGCCGGGACCGTGGTCTACAACGCCGACGACCCGTGGTCGTCCCGCCTGGCCGAGCCGTACGCCTCGCGGGTGGGCTTCACGCTCGCCGTGCCCAGGCCCGGGCAGCTGGGAGTCGTGGAGGACCTGCTCGTCGACCGGGCCTTCGTGGCCGACCCGGCGACCTCGGCGGAGGAGCTGGCCTGCCTCGCCGACGTGCGGCCGTTCGCCCCGCACAACGTCGCCAACGCGCTCGCCGCGGCCGCCCTGGCCCGCGCGTACGGCGTGCCGCCCGAGGCCGTACGCCGCGGCCTGCGGGAGTTCACCCCCGACCCGCACCGGATCGCGCACGTCGCCCGGGTCGGCGAGGTCGACTACGTGGACGATTCCAAGGCCACCAACCCGCACGCGGCCGCCGCGTCGCTGGCCGCCTACGAGTCGGTCGTGTGGATCGCGGGCGGGCAGCTCAAGGGCGCCGACGTCGACGAGCTCGTACGGCAGGCCGCGCCCCGGCTGCGCGGGGCGGTGCTGCTGGGGGCCGACCGGGACGTGATCCGCGAGGCATTGGCGCGACACGCCGCGAATGTCCCCGTCGTGGACGTGCCGGGGCAAGACACTGGGGTCATGGACCGCGTCGTCGCCGAAGCCGCCCGGCTCGCCACCCCGGGCGACACCGTGCTGCTCGCCCCCGCCGGGGCCTCGCTGGACATGTTCGCCGGGTACGGAGCGCGTGGGGAGGCCTTCGCCCGAGCCGTGCAGCGGCTGGCGGACCGGTGACGGGCCCCGCGCCCGGCCCCGCCGGCGCCGCGCCCGCGCGGAAGACCGATCGCCGGGAGCCCGAGCGTCAGGGGCCCGAGCCCATCGGCTGGGCCGCCGCCCAGCTCGCCGCGCTGCGCGAGCTGCTCGGCCGCCCGCTGACGTCCTACCATCTCGTGCTCGGCTGCAGCGCGCTGCTGCTGGCGCTCGGGCTGATGATGGTGCTGTCGGCGTCGAGCATCGAGGCGCTCCAGCGGACCGGCGACCCCTTCTACTGGTTCCTCAAGCAGGTCACGTCCGTGGCGATCGGGCTCCCCCTGATGTGGGTCTGCTCCCGGCTGCCGCAGCGCTTCTTCCGCCTGGCCGGCTATCCGCTGATGGGCCTGTCGATCCTCGGCCTGCTGATGGTCATCTTCCTCGGCCAGGAGCTGCTGGGCGCCCAGCGGTGGATCGTGATCGGCCCGTTCTCGGTCCAGCCGTCGGAGCCGGCGAAGCTGGCCCTGGTGCTGTGGGGGGCCGACCTGCTCGCGACGCGGGCGCGCGGCGGGCGCATCGAGTGGCGCCAGCTGCTGATCCCGCTGATGCCGGGCGTCGCCCTGCTGGCCGTCCTGGTCATGCTGGGGCGCGACCTCGGCACGACGCTGGTGCTCATGATGATCTTCCTGGCGCTGCTGTGGGTGGTCGGCGCGCCGGTGCGGCTGTTCGGCGGGATCCTCGCGCTGCTCGTGCTGGCGACCGCCACTATGATCATCGTCGAGCCGTACCGGCTCGGCCGTCTCACCGGTTTCATGCACGTGTGGGAGACCGCGCAGGACGAAGGGTTCCAGTCCGCCCAGGGGCTGATGGCGATCGGCTCGGGCGGCTGGTTCGGCCTCGGGCTCGGTGCCGGCCGGCAGAAGTGGAACTACGTCCCGCACGCGGAGAGCGACTTCATCTTCTCCATCCTGGGCGAGGAGCTCGGGCTGATGGGGACGCTCGTGGTGGTCGCGCTGTTCGGCCTGCTCGGCTACGCCGGGCTGCGCATCGCCATGCGGACGAAGGACCCCTTCGTCCGGCTGTCGGCCGCCGCCGTCACCGCCTGGATCGCCGGGCAGGCCGTGGTCAACATCGGCGCGGTCATCGGGGTCTTCCCGGTCACCGGCATCCCGTTGCCCCTGGTGTCGTACGGCGGATCGGCGCTGCTGCCGACGCTCGCGGCGCTCGGCATGCTGCTGTCGTTCGCGAAGCAGGAGCCCGGAGCGGCCGAGGCGCTGGCCGCCCGTGGCCCGGGACCGGCCGCGCGGGCTCTAAGCTGGCTTGGCCTGAACGGCCGCGCCAGGCGGCCCGCGGCCTCGCGGGCACCGGCCCGGCAGCAGGCGGCACAGAAGGCACGGCCGCGGACGGCACGAAACGGAACGACGCGGGAACGGACGCGAGAACATCCGCGAGAACAGGGAGTGACATGAGGGTGGTCCTCGCCGGCGGCGGGACGGCCGGCCATATCGAGCCGGCGCTCGCGCTGGCCGACGCGCTTCGCCGGCTCGACCCGAGGATCGGCATCACCTGCCTCGGCACCGAGCGCGGCCTGGAGACCCGCCTGGTGCCCGCCCGGGGCTACGAGCTCGAACTCGTGCCCGCGGTGCCGCTGCCCCGCTCGCTCAGCCCCCAGCTCCTCACCGTGCCCGGCCGCCTGGCCGGGGCCATCGGCAGCGCCGCGGGCATCCTCGACAGGGTCGGGGCGGACGTCCTGGTCGGCTTCGGCGGGTACGTCGCCACGCCCGGCTACCTCGGCGCCCGGCGGCGCGGGGTGCCGATCGTGGTCCACGAGGCCAACCCCCGGCCCGGCCTGGCCAACCGGCTCGGAGCCCGCCTCACCGAGCACGTCTTCACCGGCCACCCGGAGGCCGCGCTCCCGAACGCCGAGTACATCGGCATCCCGCTGCGCCGCGAGATCAGCATGATGGACCGGCTGTCGATGGGCGACAAGGCGCGGTCGTACTTCGGGCTGGAGTCCGACCGGGTGACGCTGCTGGTGTTCGGCGGCTCGCAGGGCGCCCGCTCCATCAACCAGGCGGCGCTGGAGGCCGCGCCCTACCTGCGGGCGGCCGGCGTCCAGGTGCTGCACGTGATCGGACCCAAGAACACCGTCGAGGTGGAGCCCCCGCCGGGTGACCCGCAGTACGTGATCCTGCCGTACGTCGACCGGATGGACCTCGCCTACGCCGCCGCCGACCTCGTGCTGTCCCGCGCGGGCGCCATGACCTGCGCCGAGCTCACCGCGGTGGGGCTGCCCGCGGCGTTCGTGCCGCTTCCGCACGGCAACGGCGAGCAGCGCCTCAACGCCGAGCCGATCGTGCGGGGCGGGGGCGGCCTGCTGGTCGACGACGCGAGCCTGTCGGCCGCCTGGATCGTCCAGACGCTGCTGCCGATCCTGAACGACCCCGAGCGCGTGGTCGCGATGTCCGAGGCCGCGTCGCGGATGGGCCGCAAGGACGCGGACACGGCGCTCGCCCGCAAGGTGCTGGAGATCGCTCACCGATGAGTCTCGTCAAGCTCGTGGATCCCGTTCCCGCGGCCGCCCTGGGGCGGGTGCACTTCATCGGCATCGGCGGCGCCGGGATGTCGGGCATCGCCCGGATCCTGCTCAAGCGGGGCGTGCCGGTGTCGGGCAGCGACGCGCGGCCCTCGGAGCTGCTGACCGAGCTGCGCGAGCTGGGCGCGGTCATCCACGTCGGCCACGCCGCCTCCCACATCAAGAACGTGGACACGGTCGTGGTGTCCACCGCGATCCGCGACTCCAACCCCGAGCTGGGGGAGGCGCTGCGGCAGGACCTGCGGGTGATCCCGCGCGCCGCCGCGCTGGCGTCGGTCATGACCGGCCGCACCGGCATCGCCGTCGCCGGCACGCACGGCAAGACCACGACCACCTCGATGCTGACGGTGGCGTTGCAGAAGTGCGGTGAGGACCCGTCGTACTGCGTCGGCGGGCAGCTCGTGACGACCGGGCTCGGCGCCGACGACGGCGCGGGCGAGGTGTTCGTGGCGGAGGCCGACGAGAGCGACGGCTCGTTCCTCATGCTCGCGCCGGGCATCGCCGTGGTGACCAACGTCGAGGCCGACCATCTCGACAACTACGGCGACCCCCAGGCCGTCCATGACAGCTTCGCCCGCTTCGTCGAGCGGATCGGGTCGCTGCTCGTGGTCTGCGCCGACGACCCGGGCGCCGCGGCCCTCGTGCCGATCGCGCGCGAGCGCGGCCTCACCGTCGTGACGTACGGCGAGAGCGGGGGCGCCGACCTGCGTACGACCGACGTGGTGCCGCGCGGCCTCGGCGTGGAGTTCGCCGTGGAGCTCGGCCCCGCCGCGCCCGGGGGACCGGGACGCGGCGAGGTGCGCCTCGCCGTGCCCGGCCGGCACAACGCGCTCAACGCCACCGCGGTGATCGCCGTGGCCCTCCACCTCGGCCTGCGCTTCGACGACGTCAAGGAGGGCCTGGCCGCCTTCGGCGGGGCCAAGCGGCGGTTCGAGTCGAAGGGCGAGGCCGGGGGCGTGACGGTCTACGACAGCTACGCCCACCACCCGACCGAGCTGACCGCCGACCTGCGCGCCGCCCGCGACGTCGTGACCGGCGACGGCCGGGTCATCGCGGTCTTCCAGCCGCACCTGTACTCGCGCACGCGGTTCTTCGCCGACGAGTTCGGCGCGGCGCTCGGCCTCGCCGACGAGGTGGTCGTGCTCGACGTGTACGGCGCGCGCGAGGACCCCGAGCCCGGGGTCTCCGGCGCCCTCGTCGCGGGGAAGGTCCCGCTTCCCGCCGAGCGGGTCGTGTACGCGCCCGACCGGCAGGCCGTGCCCGCGCTCGTCGCCGGCCGGGCCCGGGCCGGCGACATCGTGCTCACGATGGGCGCGGGAGACGTGACGGAGCTCGGCCCGAGGATCGTCGCGGAGCTGTCCGCCCAGTGATCCGGGACGCGAGCCGGAGCGTGGGGGACCGGTGAGGCGGGCCGTCCGGCGTTCGGCCCTCGCCACCCTGCTGACCGGCGGGGTGGTGGGCGTCGCCACGTGGGTCGTGTTCTTCTCGCCCGTCCTCGGCGTGCGGGAGGTCGAGATCACCGGCAACAGCCGGATCCCCGCCGAGCAGCTGCGCCAGGCCGCGGGGGTGCGCACCGGCACCCCGCTCGCCACCGTGGACCTCGCCGAGGTCGAACGGCGGCTGCGGGCGATGCGGGCGGTCGAGTCGGCCGCGGTCGACCGCGGCTGGCCCGGGACGCTACGCGTCAGCGTTGTCGAGCGTGTCCCCGCCGCCGCCGTGCCCATGGGCCCGACGACCGCGGTGGTCGACCGGTACGGGGTCGTGCTGCAGCAGGTGACCGTGGCCCCGCCCCGGCTGCCGGTGCTGCGCGTCCAGCGGGCGGCCGCGGACGATCCCGCCACCAGGGCCGGGCTCACCGTGCTGCGGGCGCTGCCGGTCAGCGTGCTGGAGCGCCTGCGGGAGCTGCGTGTCCCCTCGCCCCGGTCGATCACGCTCAAACTCACGGACGGCCGTACGGTCGTCTGGGGGGACGCGGGGCGCTCGGCGCAGAAGGGACGTGTCCTGCTCGCCGCGCTCGCCAAGCCGGGTACCAGCTACGATGTCAGCTCGCCGCAGGTGGTGACGGTCAGGTGAGATATCTCACGGGCCGGGAACGCATGATCCGAATTCGCCTCAGGGCGGGGCATCGTGCGAATAGGACAGCCCGCGACACGCCGGACGGCCTTGCGGCGCGGTTAGTTGACCCTGGGGGACGCGCAACCCTACTGTCCGTATCAATCCTCAGGTTGACATAACTCTAAATCTCAACTTGAGGGTGAGAGTTCAGAAGACGGCGGGCCCTGCCCGCATGAAACGCAAACGAGCGGAAAGGCCCCTCGTCGTGGCAGCACCGCAGAACTACCTCGCGGTCATCAAGGTCGTCGGCATCGGCGGCGGCGGAGTCAACGCCGTCAACCGGATGATCGAGGAGGGACTCAAGGGCGTCGAGTTCATCGCCATAAACACTGACGCCCAGGCGCTGCTGATGAGTGACGCCGACGTGAAGCTCGACGTGGGGCGCGAGCTCACGCGGGGCCTCGGCGCGGGCGCCAACCCGGAGGTGGGCCGCAAGGCCGCCGAGGACCACCGGGAGGAGATCGAGGAGGTCATCAAGGGCGCCGACATGGTCTTCGTGACCGCGGGCGAGGGCGGCGGCACCGGGACCGGCGGCGCGCCGGTCGTGGCCAGCATCGCCCGCTCGCTCGGCGCGCTCACGATCGGCGTGGTCACCCGGCCCTTCAGCTTCGAGGGCAAGCGCCGGGCCATGCAGGCCGAGGCCGGCATCGAGACCCTCCGCGAGGAGGTCGACACGCTGATCGTCATTCCGAACGACCGGCTGCTGTCGATCTCCGACCGCCAGGTGAGCGTGCTCGACGCCTTCAAGGCCGCCGACCAGGTGCTGCTGTCCGGTGTGCAGGGCATCACCGACCTCATCACCACGCCCGGTCTGATCAACCTGGACTTCGCCGACGTGAAGTCGGTCATGTCCGGGGCGGGCTCGGCCCTCATGGGCATCGGCCACGCCAGGGGCGACGACCGGTCGGTCGCCGCCGCCGAGATGGCGGTCTCCAGCCCGCTGCTGGAGGCGAGCATCGACGGCGCCCACGGCGTGCTGCTGTCCATCGCGGGCGGCTCCGACCTGGGCCTGTTCGAGATCAACGAGGCGGCCCAGCTCGTCAGTAACGCCGCCGCGCCCGACGCGAACATCATCTTCGGCACGGTCATCGACGACGCGCTCGGGGACGAGGTGCGGGTCACGGTCATCGCAGCCGGGTTCGACGAGCCCGAAGCGGCCGCGCCGGTGGCCGCGCCGCTGTCGCGGCCCCAGCAGGCGTCCCGTCCCGCGCCGGCCGCGCCCGCGGCCCGTCCCGCGCCCGCCCCGGCCAAGCCGGAGCCCGCGCAGCCGCCCGTCCGGCCGGTGAGCGGCACGGTGGGCACGGTGGGCACGGCGCAGCCCGCTCCCGCGCAGGCGCAGCCCGCGAACTCCGCGCCGCCGGCGACCCAGTTGCCGGTGAACGCGCATTCGGCCGGCTCCGCGCCGCCGCCGGCCCAGCCCGTGAGCCAGCCGGTCCAGCAGGCGGCGTCCGCGCCGCAGGCCCAGCAGGCTCAGCAGGCCGACGCGGTCACGCCGTTCCCGCGCGACGCGCAGGCCGACGGCGGACGCGACCAGAGCGTCACCGGGCCGCTGTCGATCCCGCGCCCCGCGCCCGAGCCGCCGACCCCGATCACCTCCAGGACCGCGCAGCCGGGTCCCCGGCGCCCGGTGGTGTTCGAGGAGCAGGAGGAGGAGCTCGACGTGCCGGACTTCCTCAAGTGACGCTGGACGTTCGTACGGCCGGAGGCGCGGTCCGTGGGTGACCGGCGCGAGGAGCTGGCCGCGGCCCTGGCCGAGGTGGAGCGGCGTGTCGAGGACGCCTGCCGGGCCGCGGGCCGGTCGCGGTCGGAGATCACCCTTATCGCCGTGACGAAGACCTACCCGGCCTCCGACGTGCGGCTGCTCGCGGAGCTGGGCGTGTCGCACGTCGGCGAGAACCGCGACCAGGAGGCGGCGGCCAAGGCCGCCGAGTGCGCCGGCCTCGGCCTCACCTGGCACTTCATCGGCCAGCTGCAGTCCAACAAGGCCCGCTCGGTCGTCTCCTACGCCAACATGATCCACTCGGTGGACCGTCCGCGGCTGGTGGACGCGCTCAGTCGCGAG
This sequence comes from Microbispora sp. H10836, assembly GCF_012999525.1. Classification (NCBI taxonomy): domain Bacteria; kingdom Bacillati; phylum Actinomycetota; class Actinomycetes; order Streptosporangiales; family Streptosporangiaceae; genus Microbispora; species Microbispora sp. H10836. The sequence goes on along the minus strand of NZ_JABBWU010000001.1, from coordinate 273,576 downwards.
GCCGTACGCGCGGGGCGCGAGGTCGACTGCCTCGTCCAGGTAGGGCTGGGCGAGGGGGCGGGACGGGGCGGCGCCGCACCGGAGGAGGTGCCGGCGCTCGCCGGGCTCGTCGCGAAGGCCGAGGGGCTGCGCCTGCGGGGGGTCATGGCGGTCGCCCCGCTGGGGGAGGACCCGGCCGCCGCGTTCGCCCGGCTGCGCGCCGTCGCTGAGCGCGTCCGCGAGGAACATCCCGCCGCGGACGTGATATCGGCCGGAATGAGTGGAGACATCCCTCAGGCTGTGATGAACGGCGCGACACACCTGCGAGTCGGTACGGCGTTGCTCGGCCGCAGAAAGCTCTTCGTCAGGTAATGTCCCCCAAGCGGACCATGGTGTCCGCGCTCAGGTAGAGGTCGATCAGCGGTGAGCTCAAAGGGGGGTACGGCTACCGCCCTGGCCTTCCGAAGGGACCTTGAAGGCACCAGTAACGCGGAGGACGACGAGCGATGGCCGGCGCGATGCGCAAGATGGCGGTCTACCTCGGTCTCGTGGAGGACGACCGCTACGAAGACAGGTACGCGGCAGAGTACGGCACTGAGGAAGAGTACGGCGACGAGGAGTACGAGTCGCCGCGGCGCGGCTTCGCCGCCCCCTCGGGTACGCACTCCGGGCCCCTGGAGCGCGAGGACGACACCGAGACGGCCGTCCCCGCTCCGCGTCCCCCCACGACCGTGCTGGAGCGCCGTACGACCGATCTGGCGCGCATCACCACCCTGCATCCCCGCACGTACAACGAGGCGCGGACGATCGGCGAGCACTTCCGCGAGGGCACGCCGGTCATCATGAATCTGACAGAAATGGTCGACAGCGACGCCAAGCGCCTTGTCGATTTCGCGGCAGGTCTCGTCTTTGGCCTACACGGCAGCATCGAACGTGTTACCAACAAGGTGTTCCTGTTGTCCCCCGCCAACGTTGAGGTGACCGCCGAGGACAAGGCCAGAATCGCGGAACGCGGCTTCTTCAACCAGAGCTAGAGTTCCATACATGAACAGTGACCGGCTTAGCGGTGCCCGTGCGGCCCGAGGACGGCTGGACCGAGGGGAGGCGGGGCTCGACCGTGGGGATCATTAGCGAGATCTTGGTCATCGCCCTGACCCTCTTCCTGGTTCTGCTGATCGGCAGAATGATCATAGATACGGTGCAGGCGTTCGCCCGCGCCTGGCGGCCCACCGGGGTCGTCCTGGTGCTGGCGGAGGTCGTCTACACGGTGACCGACCCGCCTCTCAAGTTCCTCCGCCGTTTCATTCCGCCCCTCAGGTTGGGTACGGTGGCCTTTGACCTGAGCTTCACAGTGCTGTTCATTGTGGTTTTGGTCTTGATCCAAGTCGTGAACGCGCTTCGTTGATCGGGTACCGTCCGACCGGACAGACTCCAAGCGCGCCAAGGAGACCCAAATGCCGTTGACGCCCGCCGATGTGCGGAACAAGCAGTTCAGTACCACCCGGCTGAGGCCGGGGTACGACGAGGAGGAGGTCGACGCGTTCCTCGACGAGGTCGAGGCCGAGTTGGACCGTCTCATCCAGGAGAACGAGGAGCTCCGCGCGAAGCTGGCCGAGTGCCTCAGGGGCAAGGTCCCCGGGGGTATGGGCATGCCCGGCTCCATGCAGATGGCTCCCGCTCCGGTGGCCGAGCCGAAGCCCGAGATGATGGCCCCCCAGCCGGAGCCGATCAAGCCTCCGGAGCCGGCCCGTCCCGAGCCGGTGCCCGTCGGCATGGGCCTGCCGCCCGCCGAGGACAACATGGACACCGCGGCCCGCGTGCTCGCCCTCGCCCAGCAGACGGCCGACCAGGCGATCGCCGACGCCCGTCGCGAGGCGGACGAGACCGTGACCCGCGCCCGGCGCGAGGCCGACGACATCCTCGGCAAGGCCCGCCGTCAGGCCGAGCAGATCATCGGCGACGCCCGCGCCCGCGCCGAGACGCTCGAGCGCGACGCGCAGGAGCGGCACCGTCAGGCCATGGGCACCCTGGTGCAGACCCGCGACGAGCTGGAGCGCAAGGTCGAGGAGCTGCGCAGCTTCGAACGCGAGTACCGCAGCCGCCTCAAGCTCTACCTGGAGAACCAGCTCGCCGAGCTGAACGTCGCCGGTGAGGGCAGCGGAGGCTTCCCGATCGTGGGCGCCGCCCCGGCCATGGCCCACGCCGTCGCCCCCGGTCCCCAGCAGATGGGCGCCGCCCCCAACCCGTTCGGCCAGGAGCCCTCGCAGCACTCCGGCGCCTTCCCCGGTCCCGACGGCCCCCACAACGACCGCCGGTAAGCAGTGGCGGGTCCCCACAGGACCCGATAGCTCGGAGAACCCCCCGTGATCCTCATCAGTGCCGCACTGGTCCTCGCCGCAATCGTCCTGCTCATCGCGGGCGTCGTGCTGGGGACACCCCCTCTCGTGATGTGGTCGATCGTCGTCAGCGTGCTGTCGGCGGTCTGCCTGCTGATCGGGGCACTGCTGAGGCGCCACGAGCTGTTCCCGGCCGGCGGGCGTGCCGCCGAGGGAACGGCTCCCACCCCCCCGGGTTCGTCCGTGCCCCAGCTCGCGCACGTCGGTGCCGTGAGCGGGGCGTACGGCGGAGCCCTCGCCGGGGCACCGGCGCATCCGGTGGCGACGCCCATGGTGGCGGCACCGCCGGTCACGCATCACGGGGCACTGCCCCCCCAGACCTTCCCGTCCCCGCCGCCCCAGCGGACGGGACCGATCACGCGGCCTCCGGCCGCCTCGGGGCGCGGCCTCGCCCCCGACGCGATCGTCCTCGTGATCCCCGGGCGCAAGCGCTTCCACCTGGCCACCTGCCGCCAGCTCGCCGGGCGAGAGACCGAGGAGCTGACCCACGAGGAGGCCCGCGAGGAGGGCTTCACCCCCTGCACCACCTGCCTCCCCGAAGTCTCCGCCCGTGTGGCCGAGCCGGAGGAGGCCGCGCCGCGCGACGGTTCGATCCGCGACGACTCGATCCGCGACGGGAGCCTGCGCGCCGAAGCCGCTCCCACGACGACCACGCCTGCGGCCGGGACCACCGGCACGACCGGCCGGGAACCGACCCGTCTCACGCCCGCTGACCCGGAGCCGCCCTTCGCGCGGCTTCCTCAGCCCGGCGTCCCGGGATCGCGCCTGCCCGAGCCGCCCGTCCCGCCCGCGCGGTCCGAGGACGCGCCGTCCGGCGGCGAAACGCGTGAAGAGTCCCCTGAGACGCCGCGAAAGTCGTCCGGAGAGACGGCCGGCGAGGCGGACGCGCCCGGTGGTCCGAAGGCCGACACGGCCGCCGCGGCCGACGCCGGCGCCGAGAACGACGAGCACACACCGGTGGACTGGTTCGGCCGGGGCGGGGCGCAGCCGTCCGATGCCGATGCCGATGCTCCGGCGCCGGGGACCGCCGCCACGTCATGGTCCGCACCGGCCTGGTCTCCGCCGGCGGCGGGATCGGTGTCGGGCCCGGCGGACGACGAGACGGACGAGTCGATCACCGACACCGCGGAGCACGACTGGTTCAGCCCCGGTCGGGTCTCCCGGCCGTGGGACCCCGCACGATCCAAGACCGCCGAGGCGGCGAAGGACGCACCGTCGTCCGGGGACGGCGGCCCCGCCGGCGACACGGCCGCGGAGAAGACGCCCGATGAGGCTCCGGCCTCCCCGCAGGCGGCCCCCTCTTCCCGGGCGGACGACGAGCGGGCTCGTGACAACCAGACCTCCCACGACCAGACCTCCCAGAACCAGGGCGACCCCGGTGCGGACGCGAACGCGGCGTCCCTCCCGGCCGACGCCCCCACGCCCCCGCCTGCGGGGACCGGAGAGCCGGTGGAGCCGGCAGAGACCCGCGAATCCGGGCGCGCCGGATTCGCGGCCTCGGCCGGCTCCACCTCCGGCTCGGCACCCGTGACCGGGACGGGTGGCGAGGACCGCGCCGCCGGGGCTGCGGAGCCGTCCGAGGACGGGGACACGCAGGTGCGGGTCATGGTCGGCACACGCCGATACCACATCCCCGGCTGCCCGCTGATCGCCGGCACGGACGACACGGGCATCGAGATCATGACGCTGACCGAGGCCGGCGAGGCGGGCCTCACCCCCTGCTCGGTCTGCCGGAAGAGCTGACCGCGGGCGACCTCCGGGCTCCCGCCGGACCAGAAGACGTCCCGGTGGGTCAGTCCTCGCCGAACCGGATGCGTAGTTCCGCCATCTTCGACCGAAGCTCGCCTTCGGTGAACACGCCCTTGTCCATCAGCGCGTGGGCGACGGCCAGCGCGGAACGCGCGTGGAACGGAAAGCGGCGATAGACGGTCTCTCCGAGCCGGTCCTCGGTCCGGCGGCGTTCCAGGGTGTCCAGCGCGCCTCGCGAGGCCAGGCACTCGCAGGTCGCCTGCATCCGGGACTCCCATGGAGTAGGGACGCGCTCCAGCGACGGCAGGTCGGTGTCGCGGCGCTCCCCGATGGCTTCAAGCGTCTCCATGAGCACTGTGTAAGGTGTCTCACCGCTCACTTGCCACCCCCGGGGACGCCCGCCGTCGGAGAGACGAGTCCGGACCGCGGGGGTGCCTCGGCGGCCGTCCAACCCGGCTGCGGAAGAGCCACACCGATCATCGTGTCACGGGTGACGATGGCCGCGAGCTGCTCCTCGGTCCAGCCCTCGGTGCCTTCCGGGCGCATCGGCATGACCATGAACCGTGACTTCTGGTTGGAGTCGTGGACGCGTATCTCGACATCGGCGGGCAGGATCAGGCCGAACTCCGCGAGCACCTGGCGCGGCTGGCGCACCATGCGCCGACGGTAGTTCGGGGTCCGATACCAGTCGGGTGACATGCCGAGCATCGGCCTCGGATAGCAGGAGCACAGGGTGCACACGATCACGTTGTGCACCTGCGGGGTGTTCTCCAGCACGTAGAAGTAGGTGTAGTCGCTCGGCGTGCCCGTCCCGGTCGGATCGAGCCAGTCCACCCCCACCTCCTTGGAGGTCTCCGTCCCGTCGGCGAGCAGGCGTTCTTTGAAGGCCGGATCGAGCCAGGCCTTGGCCACCAGCCTCGACCCGTACATGGGGGTGCGGCTTTCGGCCCATTCGGAGAAACGGCGGTGGTCCTCCGCGGAGAAGACGCCCTTCTCGATCGCCAGTTCCCGTACGGCGAGCTCGAGGATCTCGAACTCGTTGATCTCCTCGGGCTCCTGGACAGGAGCGTGGGGATCATGACTGTGGGTGCTCATACGCTTCGTTCTCCTTCACCGGCCGGTTCCAGCCAGCGTTCCGAGAATTCCGATTCCAGGGTGTCGAGGTCCGGGCCGGCGTAGTCCGGCCAGAGCTCTGTCTGCCTGAAGCGCACGACGTAGAACGGCTCGTGCCGGCCGTCCTCGTCGCGGCCCCACGCCTCGTCCTCGGGGATGACCCACGCGGGCCGGTCCTCGACCACGGTGCCGATCCGTCCGCGCGTGTAACCCTGGCAGCGCGTGTGGAACAGCGACGTCTCGTCGCGGACGACGACGCGGTCTCCGACCTTGAACCGTCTCACGACAGCTCCTCCCTTCGCCGGGTCCGAATCTCGTCGACCTTCCTTCCGAGCTCGTCGGTCGTGACGATTCCCTTCTCGACGAGCACCCGGGCGGCGGTCGTGATCCACCGGGCGTAGTAGGGCAGCCCGTAGTACTGGGTGGCCCCGAGGTCGTTCTCCATGCGCCGCCGTATCTCGGCGTTCCACACGCCGCGCCAGGCGAGGCACTCGCAGGTGACGTAGGTGTCCATCTCCCACTGTCGTTCGGCCTCGTGCCGCGACTCGTACGGCACCTGTACGTCGGGTTGACCGCCGACATCGTGCAGCACATGGCGCAGAACGTCATACAGCTCAGTGCTGATGTGGTAGGGAGAGTCCAATGGTCGGCGGAAATCGGGCCGTAGCCTGTTCGTGTCCCGGAGCAAAGTGTCGTATTGCCCCATTCTCTCCTCTGTCATCGTATTCAACCCCGCGACCTCATACCCCCGCGTTTGATCGCAACCTGAACGTGTGGGCATTTTGCAGTAATGGGGGATAAAGAATCAGGTGATGGTGAAACGATCGCCCAGACCGAAAACGCGCCACACAAGTGCGGCGATGCCCCAGGACGCGACGAACAACGCGACGAAGACGTATCCAAGGATCTCGAAATGGTCGGCGAGCGATGCGTACGCCGTGATGGGCCCGCCCGCGCCGGTCGCGTCCACGACCAGCTTGGCGAGGTACACGGTCGCGACGAACGCCGCCACCACCACGGTCATGCCGGTCGTCGCGGCGTTGTAGTGGAGCCGTCGCGCCGGGCTGCGATAGGCCCACGAGTAGGCGCGCGACATGATCAGGCTGTCGGCCGTGTCACAGGCCGTCATGCCGGCGGCGAACAGCAGCGGCAGGGTGAGCACGGCCGTCATCGGCAGCCGCCCCTGCGACGCGGTGCCGGCCGACAGCGCCAGCAGCGTCACCTCGCTGGCCGTCTCCAGCCCGAGCCCGAACAGCAGGCCGATCGGGTACATGTGCCACGACGAGCGGATCAGCCCTCGAACGCGGTCGCCCAAAAGGCGGTTCATCAGGCGGCGGTTGAGAAGCTGCAGTTCCAGTTCCCTCCGGTCGATCCGGCCGCGGGCCATCCGCCGCCACAGTCCGATCAGGCCGGCGAGGACGAGGCCGTTGAGCACGGCGACGAGCAGCAGGAACGACATGGCGACGATCTGGGAGACGAGCCCTCCCACGTGCCGGAAGCTCTCGACATCGCGCCCGGCGGCGCCGGCGGCGAGGGCCACGATCAGGGCCAGGATCAGCACGACGGTGGAGTGACCGAGGGCGAAGAAGAAGCCCACCCCGACGGGACGCCGGCCGCGCTGCGTCATCAACCGCGTCGTGTCGTCGATCGCCGCGATGTGGTCGGCGTCGAAGGCGTGCCGGATATCCAGGCTGTAGGCCAGCGTTCCGGCGCCCGCGAACCCTCCGGCCCCGGCCAGGCCGTCGACGTAGTACAGATAAAGCGACCAGCCGGCGACATGGAGAAGCGCGACGAAGGCGACGATTCCGCCGACCCGCGTCCGCTCCCTCGCCGTCCAGCGTACGGGGGACGTGTGCGGGCAGACGCATCCTCAGAACTCACAGGGCGAAGCGGCCACGAGGGCATCGGCAGCGGACGCCCCGGCTCCTTCCCCGCATCGGCGCTCGGGCAACACCGGACCGCCGACGGAGTGATACTCGGATATCGCGTGCATGATCCCGCCGGCCGTGCCTTGACCGGAATCGGTGGCGCGGTTGACCCGAAGTGCCGGCGCCGGACCAATGCTGTATGGCACGTCGCCTCCCGCTTTCTTGGGAAATTACGACCATCTCCTCGATGGTCCGTCGCGCGCAGAGCGGTGTCAACGACCGGTGATTTCCGCCATTCGACCGGTCGATGAAAGCGGCCGGGTGAGAATCGGCATTTCCGGCGATTAATCACACAAAAAATGTCTGTCCTTGGCGCAGGCTCGCCATTTCAGCGGGCCCCGAGTTCGTCACCCGGGGCTCCGCTGCGGCCTCCTCCTCCTCCTTGGCGCCGCTCATCGGGCGGCGCGGAGGAGGTCGACCGCCCGTTCCGCGACCATCACGGTCGGCGCGTGGGTGTTGCCGTGCGGGATGCGGGGGAAGACGGACGCGTCGGCGACGCGGAGGCCGGACACGCCGTGCACCCGCAGTTCGGGGTCGACCACGCCGCTGGTCTCGGTGCCGATGCGGGCGGTGCACGCCGGGTGGTAGGTGTGCTCCACCGTCCGCCGGACGTCCTCCTCAAGCTGGTCCCGCTTCAGGATGTGCGCCCCGGGGTGCAGCTCCCTGCCGAGGAACCCCCGTAGTGGCCCGGCCGCCGCGACCTCGCGGGCCCGCTCGACGGCCGTGACCATCGCGTCCACGTCCTCCGGTTCCGCGAGGTAGTTGAACGTGATCGCCACCTTCTCCTGCGGGTCGGCGCCGCGCAGTCGCACACGGCCGGTGCTGGACGCACCGACCATGGAGCAGCCGATGCTGAACGCCGGGCGCGCGTAGGAGGTGAAGCCGTGGTTGTAGAAGTAGGCCGGCGCGGCGATGAACTGCATGTACGGCGCGTCGTCGCCTGAGCGGGTGTGGAAGAACGCCCCCGCCTCGCCGATGTTGGACGTGAGCAGGCCGCGGCGGCGCAGCAGGTAGTCGAGCAGTTGCACCGGTGACTGGGCCCCGGCGAGCGTCCCCTTGGCCGTCGTCTCGAAGACGATCATGGCCATCGGGTGGTCCATCAGGTGGGCGCCGACGTTGGGGTTGTCCACCACCACCGGGATCCCGTGCTCGGCCAGATGGTCGGCCGGTCCGATGCCCGACAGCATCAGGATCTGGGGGGTGTTGAACGCGCCGGCCGACAGCACGACCTCACGCTCGGCCTGGTAGGACTCGCGTCTGCCCGCGCGGACGACCTCGACACCGGTCGCGCGCCCGCCCTCGATGCGCAGTTTGAGGACGTGCGTGTCGGTGAGCACCGTCAGGTTCGGGCGCTTGCGCGCGGGACGCAGGTAACCGTCCGCGGTGGTCCAGCGCTGCCCGCGGCGCTGAGTCAGCTGATACAGCCCGGCGCCCACCTGCTCGGCGCCGTTGAAGTCGTTGTTGCGCGGTATGCCGGTGTCGACCATGGCCGCCACGAGGCGTTCGCTCAGTTCGTTCGGCGAACGAGGATCTTCGACGTACAGCGGCCCATCGGCGCCGTGGTATTCGCCGGGGCCGCGCGAGTTGCGCTCGGCCCGCTTGAACAGCGGAAGAACCTCGTCGTAGGACCAGCCGGTCGCACCGTTCGCGGCCCAGTGGTCGTAGTCGGAACGGTGACCGCGGATGTAGATCATCGCGTTCTGGCCGCTGCAGCCGCCCAGCATCTTCCCGCGCGGGTGGTAGAGGCTGCGCCCGCCCAGATGCGGCTCCGGCTCCGTGTAGAACTCCCAGTCGTGCCTGGTCCTGAACTGCTTGGCGAAGGCGGCGGGGATTCGGACGTTCGGATGACGGCCGGAGCCGCCGGCCTCGATGAGGAGGACCCTGACCGCGGGGTCCTGCGTCAGGCGCCCGGCCACCACGGCCCCCGCCGACCCGGCCCCGATCACGACGTAGTCGTAGCTGCCCACCGTCTCCTCATCTCGTCGATCCGCTGTGAAGGCGTCGCACCGTGCTGTGGGAACTGTGGTTCCGGCTCCTGGATGCGGCTCTCGCGATCACGCGGCCGCGTTGGGCGGAGACGTCGTGCCGAGTCGAGTCAGCGTTGACTCGATTCATGACAATAAGTTCCGACAGGAGACAGCACAAGGCTGTATGACGAGAGGGTGATCTCGGTGTGAGTTTCCCGATATTTCCGGCGTCGCGTCACCGGGGCCGTGGACCGGCCCCGGTGACATCGGGCGACAGCCTGACTCAGGCCTTGCGGAGGCGGAAGGACAGGCCGAGGTCGGCGTCCTCGTGGACCGGCAGGTCCTCGTCCGGGGCGCCTTCCACGATCCGGGAGGCGAGCACCTCGTCGGCCACGGCGCCGGCGGCTCCGCGCAGCGCCTCGGCCAGCTCGCCGTCGGCCGACCACCACAGGTCGATGCGGTCGGTGATGGACAGCCCGGTGGACTTGCGGGCCTCCTGGACGAGCCGGACCACGTCGCGGACCAGGCCTGCCCGGCGCAGTTCGTCGGTGATCGCCAGGTCCAGGGCCACGGTTTCGCCGGTGCCGGTGTCCACCGCGCCGGTCTCCACGGCCCAGCCCGACTTGGGCTGCTCGGTCACGATCACGTCGTCCGCGCCCAGCTCCACCGTGCCCAGCTCCCCGGCCTCGACCGTCGCGGTCCCGCCCGAGCGCAGGGCCCGGGCCAGCGCCGCCGGGTCGGCCGCCGACACGGCGGCGGCGACGAGCTTGGTCTGCGAGCCGAACCGCTTGCCGAGGCTGCGGAAGTTGGGCTTGACCGTGAACGTCACCAGGTCGGCGGAGAACCCGGACAGGTCCTCCAGCCGCTGGACGTTCAGCTCGTCGGCGATCAGCTCGCGCAGCTCGGCGGGGAGCGCGGCCCAGCCGGGGGCGCCGACCAGCGCCCGGCCGAGCGGCTGGCGGGTCTTGACCGACGAGGACGCGCGGGCCGAACGGCCCAGCTCGACCAGCCGGCGCACCAGCGCCATCCGCTCCGACAGCTCGGGGTCGAGCAGCGCGGAGTTCACCTCGGGCCAGGCGGCCAGGTGCACCGACGCCGGGGCGTCCGGGTCGCGCAGCACGTCCCACAGGTAGTCGGTGAGGAACGGCACCAGCGGGGCCATGAGCCGGGTGACGGTCTCCAGGCACTCGTACAGCGTCGCGAAGGCGGACGCCTCACCGGACCAGAAGCGGCGGCGCGAGCGGCGGACGTACCAGTTGGACAGGTCGTCCAGGAACTCGGTGAGCCGGCGACCGGCCCGGGCGGTGTCGAACTCCTCCATGGACGCGGTGACCTCGGCCACCGTACGGTGCAGCTCCGCCAGCGCCCACCGGTCGATCAGCGGCCGCTCGGCGTACGCCGGGGCCTCGGCCATCCGGGCCGGGGACCACGACTCGGCGTTGGCGTAGAGCGCGAAGAACGACGCGGTGTTCCAGTAGGTCAGCAGGACCTTGCGGACGATCTCCTCCAGCGCGGCGTGGCCGATCCTGCGCGGGGCCCAGGGAGAGCCGGAGGTGGCCATGTACCAGCGCAGGGCGTCGGCGCCGTGCTGGTCCATCAGCGGCATCGGCCGCAGCACGTTGCCAAGGTGCTTGCTCATCTTGCGGCCGTCCTCGGCGAGGATCAGGCCGAGGCAGAGCACGTTCTCGTACGACGACCGGTCGAACACCAGCGTGCCGACGGTCATCATCGAGTAGAACCAGCCGCGGGTCTGGTCGATCGCCTCGCAGATGAACTGGCCGGGGAAGGAGCTCTCGAAGATCTCCTTGTTGACCAGCGGCGCGCCCCACTGCGCGAACGGCATGGCGCCCGAGTCGTACCAGACGTCGATCACGTCGGGCACGCGCCGCGCCTCCGCCTGACACGCCGGGCAGGGGAAGGTCACGTCGTCGACGTACGGGCGGTGCGGGTCGAGCCCGGTCAGGTCGCGGCCCGCCAGCTCGCCCAGCTCCTCCAGCGAGCCGACGCAGGTGACGTGCTCCTCGTCCCGGGAGCAGACCCACAGCGGCAGCGGCGTGCCCCAGTAGCGGGACCGCGACAGCGCCCAGTCGACGTTGTTACGGAGCCACTCGCCGTACCGGCCGTGCTTGATGGTCTCGGGGAACCAGTTGGTGCGCTCGTTCTCCGCGAGGAGCCGATCCTTGATCTCCGTGGTCCTGATGTACCAGGACGGCAGCGCGTAGTAGAGCAGCGGGGTGTGGCAGCGCCAGCAGTGCGGGTAGCTGTGCTCGAAGTGCTCGCCGCGGAACAGCAGGCCGCGCTCGCGGAGGTTGTCGGTGAGCGGCTCGTCGGCGTCCTTGAAGAACAGGCCGCCCACGAACGGCACGTCCGGCAGGAACCGCCCGTCCGGGCCGATCGGGTTGACCACGGGCAGGCCGTACCGCTTGCAGACCGTCATGTCGTCGGCGCCGAAGGCGGGGGCCTGGTGGACCAGGCCGGTGCCGTCCTCGACCGTGACGTACGTGCCGAGCACGACGTAGTGGGCATCCTCGATGTCCACCAGGTCGAAGGGGCGCCGGTAGGCGGTGTGCTCCAGCTCGGAGCCCTTGTAGGTGGCCAGCACCTCGGCGTCCTCGCCGAGGACCCGCCGCAGCAGCGGCTCGGCCACCACGAGCACCTCGTCGCCGCGCCGGGCCGCGACGTACGTCACGTCGGGGTGCACGGCGACCGCGGTGTTGGACACCAGGGTCCAGGGCGTGGTGGTCCAGATCAGCAGCGAGGCGCCCAGCTCGGCCGGCGGGCCGGACACGACGGGCATCCGCACGTACACCGACGGGCTGGAGACGGTCTCGTAGCCGCCGGGCTGGCCGAGCTCGTGGTCGGACAGGCCGGTGCCGCAACGGGGGCAGTACGGCGTGATGCGGTGGTCGCGGAACAGCAGGCCCTTGTCCCAGACGACCTTGAGCGACCACCAGACGGCCTCGACGTACTGGGGGTCCATGGTGCGGTAGGCCTGGGACATGTCGACCCAGTAGCCCATCCGCTCGGTCATCTCCTCGAACGCGTCCACGTGCCGCAGCACCGACTCACGGCAGCGCGCGTTGAACTCGGCGATGCCGTACGACTCGATCTCGGGCTTGCCGGACAGGCCGAGTTCCTTCTCGACGGCGACCTCGACGGGCAGGCCGTGGCAGTCCCAGCCGGCCTTGCGGGGGACGTGGTAGCCGCGCATCGACTTGTAGCGGGGGAAGACGTCCTTGAAGACGCGGGCCTCGACGTGGTGCACGCCGGGCATGCCGTTGGCGGTGGGCGGGCCCTCGTAGAACACCCAGGACGGGCCGCCGGCGTTCTGCTCCAGCGAGCGCTCGAATACCTTCCCGTCCCGCCAGCGTTCGAGGACCTCGTGCTCGAGGGCCGGCAGGTCGACCTGCGCGGGAAGTGAGCGGAAGTGATGGGAAGACATCGTCGGGCGGAACCTCCACGCGGTGGCTGTGACAGCGCTGCTGACATGGCGTGAAGGGACGAAGCCGCCAGACGGCTCCGCGGTACCACCCTTCTTGACGCCCGGCCGGTGGCGGGCGCCCTCTCGTTTCTCTCCGCTGCCGGTTCTACTCGGCCGGGACGGCCTTTCCTCCGGCGGCTCCGGGGTGATCTTCCCTCCACGGCCCGCCCCGGGCTCACACCGTCCCCGGGTCGCTGAGCGGGCGGATGTGGAGGTACTCGTCCCCATCAACGCCTTGCAGACTAAGACGATAACGCAACCCGGCCGCGAGGGCTTCCCGATATACGGGCGACGATCCGGGTGAGACCCGGCTCGTCGTGGGAATACGGGGGAGGACGCCCTGCGGGGTGCGCACGGGTGACGTACGACTCCTCTCCGGCGGCACCAGTCGCGACAAAGAGATCGAAATTGGGGGCGACGAGGAGGAGCTGGCCGAATACGTCATCCGGGTACGGATGGGGTAAAAGCCTCGGCGAGTCCGTTGCCGATCCGTTATCGGCGACTTATTCTGCCCGGACCGGCCCGATGTGCGCCCTGCCCCGAGGGGCATGGGCTCGAAGGGTTCCTGGGCGAAGGGGAGGCCCGCAATGACGACGCGCACGGCGAGAACCGCCATCGGTGAGGACGTCTGGTCCGAGGAGGAGCTCGCCGAGGTCCGCGAGCGGCTGCGGCACGAGATCGAGGAGTTGCGCGCCGACATCGCCAGGGCGGAGGAGCAGCTCGCGTCCGGTGACGTGAGCCAGGGCGCGGGGGATGATCCGGCCGATGCCGGGGCCAAGACGTATGAGCGTGAGCGTGAGATCGCCCTTACCCTGAATGCGCGCGACCTGCTCGCGCAGAACGAGCGGGCGATCGCCCGCGTCGAGGCAGGGACTTACGGAGAGTGCGAATCGTGCCACAAGCCGATCGGCAAGGAGCGCCTGAGGGCATTCCCGAGAGCGACGCTGTGCGTAGCGTGCAAGCAGCGGGAGGAGCGCCGCTGAGCGGCGCCGACCCGGCGAGGGCCAACCGGGCGCGGAGGATCGCCCTTCTCGCCGTCCTGGCCGCGGTCGTCTACGTGCTCGACCAGGTCAGCAAGTTCCTGGTCGTGGAGTTCCTGGAGCACGAGGAGCCGCTCACCGTCGTTCCCGGCGCGCTCGTGCTGACCGTGATCCGCAACGCCGGCGCCGCCTTCAGCATCGGCACCGGCATGACGATCGTGTTCACGGTGATCGCGCTGGCCGTCGTCGTCGCGATCGTGCGCACGGCGCGGCAGTTGCGCAGCCTGCCCTGGGCGATCACGCTCGGCCTGCTGCTGGGCGGCGCGGTCGGCAACCTGACCGACCGCGTCTTCCGGTCGCCGGCGCCGTTCCAGGGGCACGTCGTCGACTTCATCCAGGTGTTCCCCGTCACGCGGTTCCCGGTGTTCAACGTCGCCGACTCGGCCATCGTGTGCGGCGGCGTGCTCGCCGTGTTCCTCGCCTGGCGCGGCTACCAGATCGACGGCACCCGCCAGACGGACGAGCAGGCCGAGAAGCACGCGGACGAGCAGGCCGAGAAGCGCGCGGACGAGCAGGCCGGCGAGCGGGCGGGGGAGCGGGCCGATGGGTGACCAGCGCAGCCTGCCCGTCCCCGACGGCCTGGAGGGCGAGCGTCTCGACGCCGCCCTGGCCCGGCTGTTCGGCTTCTCCCGCACCCGCGCGGCCGAACTGATCGCCTCGGGGGACGTGCTGGTCGACGGCGCCGTCCCGGCGAAGTCCGACCGCGTCCACGCCGGGGCCTGGCTGGACGTCACGATCCCGCCGCCCCCCGCGGCGCCGATGCCCGTGGCCGAGCCCGTCCCGGGCATGACGATCCTGCACGAGGACGACGACATCGTCGTCGTGAGCAAGCCGATCGGCGTCGCGGCGCACCCGACCGTCGGCTGGACCGGCCCCACCGTGATCGGCGGCCTGCTCGGCGCCGGCCACCGGGTGTCCACGAGCGGCGCGGCCGAGCGCCAGGGCATCGTCCACCGGCTCGACGCCAACACCACCGGCGTGATGGTCGTCGCCAAGAGCGAGCGGGCCTACTCGCACCTCAAGCGGGCGTTCAAGGAACGCACCGTCGACAAGCGCTACCACGCGCTCGTCCAGGGGCACATGGACCCGCTGCGCGGCACCGTGGACGCTCCGATCGACCGGCATCCGTCGGGCGACGGGCGCTTCGCGGTGGTGGCCGGGGGCAAGGACTCGGTCACGCACTACGACACGATCGAGGCGTTCCGGGCGGCGTCGCTGCTCGACATCAAGCTGGAGACCGGCAGGACCCACCAGATCCGGGTCCACATGGCCGCGCTCCGGCATCCGTGCGTGGGCGACCTGATGTACGGCGCCGACCCCACCCTCGCCGCCCGTCTCGGCGTGAGCCGGCAGTGGCTGCACGCGGTCTCACTGTCGTTCGAGCACCCGGCGACGGGGGAGTGGATGACCTTCACCAGCGACTACCCCGGCGACCTGGCCCGCGCGCTGGAGATCCTCGCGGACGAGGGCTGACGGGGGCCCGTCACGCGTCCCAGTCGTTCTCCGGCTGGGTGTAGCCGTCGGGGATGTCACCGGTGTGCTCGTCCGTGGCGGCCTTGTGGCCCTCGCCTTTTCCCGGGCCTCCACTCTTGCCCTGGGTCGGCGCGACGGATCCGCCGCCCTTCCCGGACTTGGGTGCGGAGGGCTGCCCCTTGCTCGACCCGTTGCCGGATCCGTTGCCGGGGTGGTTCGCCTGGCCGGAGCCCTTGGGCTTGGACGCGTCCCCGTCGGGCTTCCCCTTGGGCTTCTCCTTGGGCTTCGCGCCGCCGGGATCGCCGGCCGGGTTTCCGCCGGGCCCGTTCCCCGGCCGGCCGCGGTCGTCCGGACGGCTCCCGGAGTTCGCCACGGGCTGGGTGGCCGTCTTCCTCTCCGCCTCGCGGCTCTCCGTCCGCCTGCCGCTCTTGGCGGCCTCGGGGGTCTTGGTCGCGAAGACCGTCACCGTGGGCGTGCTCACCACGGTGGTCCCCCGGGGGTCGGCCGGAGGCCGGGCGGTCGCGAACGCGACGGTGCCCGCCGCCAGGCCGACGAGCGCGACGAGGACCCCTGAGCCCGCCGCCAGCGCCCAGGGGCTGCGGCGTCCCTCCATCGGCACGTGGGCGGGGACCGGGGTCGGCGCCGGGGTGATCCCGGGCAGAGGCGCGGGAGTGGGCGCGGGAGCCGGCGCGGTGCCCTCGAACCCGGGCATCAGCCGGGCGATCCTGGGCGGCTGCCGCGGGCGCGGCACGACCGGGCCGGTCACCTGGCCGGTGGCCACGGCGTGCAGGTGCTGCGCGGCGTAGTCCGCGCTCATCCTGAGGTCCGGGTCCTTGACCAGCAGGCCCTCGATGACCGGCGCCAGCGGGCCGGCGTTGTGCGTAGGGCCGGCCTCCTCGTACATGACCGCGGCCAGCGTCGCCAGCGCGTGGCCCCGGTTGAACGGCGAGCGCCCCTCGACGGCCATGAACAGCGTCACCCCGAGCGACCACAGGTCCGACGCCCGCTGCGCCTGCCGGCCCGCCGCCCGCTCCGGGGCGATGAACGCCGGGGTGCCGATCAGCATGCCGGTGCGGGTGACCGGCGAGTCGTCCTCCATCGCGGCGATGCCGAAGTCCGTCAGCACGACCCGGCCGTCGTCGGCGAGCAGCACGTTGTCGGGCTTGACGTCCCGGTGCAGCACCCCGTTCGCGTGGGCGACGCGCAGCGCGGCCAGCACCTGCGAGCCGATCTCCGCGACCCGCCGGGGCGGCAGGGGGCCCTCGTCGCGGATTACCGACCCGAGCGTCCGGGACGGGATCAGTTCCAGGACGATCCAGGGGTAGCCGTTCTCCTCGAAGGCGTCGTACACTGCCGCCACGCTCGGATGGCTCAACCGCCCGGCGGCCCTGGCCTCGCGGAAGGTCCTGATGGTGAAGACCTCCCGCTCCGGGCCGGTGAGCTCGGCTGACGCGAGTAGCTCCTTGACGGCGACCTCCCGTTCGAGCACCTGGTCGACGGCTCGCCACACGGTGCCCATGCCGCCCCGCCCCAGCGGCTCGATCAGGCGATAGCGTCCTGCCACGACACGTTCGGAGGTCTGCGCTTCAGCCATGCTTGTCGCGCTACCCCACTTGGGCGAACGCATGCGACATCGTTGCTCTTCAGGGGCGAAATCGCCCTTGACCTGCGGATCTTAACCGAATCGTTATTTCGGGCGAAAGGTGCGCTCGAAGACACGGAAATAGGACAAACCGGAAGTCCATCGGGAGTCGGAGACCTGCCAGTAGAGGGCGACGCAGCGGCCGTCGTCGAGCCTGAAGGCGCGGTCGAGCACTCGTACCCTGCCGGCGTCGGTCTGGTGCGTGAACTCCCAGTCCGCGGCGGGCACACCGAGGTATTCCGCGGACGTGATGCCGATGCGCTCGTAGCCGCGCAGGTACCCCTTCTTGGTCGAGGCCGCCTCCACCGTGCGCACCGCGGCCATCGGGTCGGTGGTCTCCCACGGGGTCAGGTCCACCTGCAGGTAGTCACGCCCGCTCGGGTGGTGGAAGCGCACCCGGGTGGCCTCCCTGCCGTACGGGACCCAGCCGGAGGGCAGGGCGATCGAGAAGCCGAGCGGGTCGCGGTGGACCTTCCATCCGGCGGGCAGCGCGGCCGCCGTCGGCGTGGGGCGCTCCGAGGACGGCTCATCCGACGGCTCCTCCGACGGCTCCTCGGTCGGTGTCTCCGAGGGCTCCGGAGTGGGCTCGGCGTCGCCCGAGGTGGCATCCGAGCCCGTGGTGGGGCCGTAGCCCGTCGGCGTGAGGTCTTCGGCGGCGGTCCCGCCTCCGTTCAGCGTGCTGTAGCCGTACCAGCCGCCCGCGGCGAGGGCCACGAGCAGCAGTGGTAACAGGACGAACAGGGTCACTCTGGCGGCGGAGCCGCGCCTCGCGGGGCGCGCACCCGGTGCGGTGTGCGTGCCGGGGTGGCCTCCCGGCGGGAACGTCTGGCCGCCGTACGGATGGGCGCCGTACGGCGGCGGGGGGCCGGCCGGGCTCTGGCTCCAGGCGCCGGGCTGCCCCGGTTGCCCCGGCATGGACGGCGAACTGTTCCAGGGGCCGCCGTAGGGCTGCTGGGGACCGGAGGGGGTCTGCGGCCACGGGCCCGCGGACGGCTGCCCGGTCGGCGCGCCGTTCCAGGGGCCGGGCTCGGGCCCCGGTCCGGGGGGAAGGGGCTCCTGCCCGGCCGACAGGGCCGCGTTGAGCAGGGCGGCTGCCTCGGCCGCGCCGATGCGCCGGGCCGGGTCCTTGCGCAGCAGGCCCTCGAGCGCCGGCGTCAGTGCGCCCGCTCGCAGGGGCGGGGCCGGTTCGTCGTGCAGGATGGCCGCCATCGTGGCCACGGGGGAGTTGCGGTCGAACGGAGTCCTGCCCTCGACCGCCGCGTACAGCGTGGCGCCGAGGGACCACAGGTCGGACTCGGGGGTCGCGGGGTGGCCGTTCAGCCGCTCCGGCGGCATGAACGCGGGGGTGCCGGTGATGCCGCCGGTCATGGTCAGCCCGGCCTCCTCCGGCATCGTCGCGATGCCGAAGTCGGTGAGCACCACCCGGGTCTCCCCGTTGAGCAGCACGTTCTCCGGCTTGACGTCCCGGTGGAGCACTCCCGCGGCGTGCGCGGTGCACAGCGCGTCGAGCACCTGCAGGCCGATCGCGGCGACCCGGGCGGGCGGGAGCGTGTCCTGGTCGCGCAGCACCTGGCCGAGTGACCGCGACTGCACCAGCTGCATCACGATCCAGGGACGGCCGTCCTCCTCGATCACGTCGTGGACGACGACGACGTTCGGGTGGTCGATGCGGCCGGCCGCCCGAGCCTCCCGGATGGTGCGCCGGTTGAAGGTCTCCCTGTCCTCTTCCGAGGTGGGGTGGTAGAGCACCTCTTTCACGGCCACCGTACGGTCGAGCAGGTCGTCGTGGGCACGCCAGACGACGCCCATGCCCCCGCGGCCGATCGGTTCGAGCAGGTGGTACCTGCCCGCCACCCGACGCTCCTCGTCCACCCTGTCCTCCTCCAAATCTCCTGAATGGTCCCACAGGCCGGCGCGCGGCAGTCCGCCCCGAACCTCGCGAGACCGGAAGAAGCGCGCGGTGAACGACGGGCGAACCCGATGCCCACTTGTTATCGGACGTTATATAAGGAGGATTCGGTCGGGCGGCGGCGCGACGACATGCGAAAACGCGGCTTCTCACACTTTCCGTCGCGGTGCGGTTATATTTCGCGCGTCTTGTCCGGTTTATTCCGTTCTAATACTGTCCGCAGTGACTTTGTCGTTTCCCGGATGGGTGCTCCTCCCGAGACAACCCCCCGTCCCCCCGCCTGGAGGCGAGATGCGGTTACGCACGACGTTGTGCGGAAGATCCCCCTACGGCATCGCGTTCGGCGCCGCGGTCCTGATGTCGGCCGCGCTCACGCTGACACCGGCGTCCCCCGCGCAGGCCGGCCCGGCCGGCAAGGCGCCCGCGCGGTGCGACACCGACCCGAACGCCCACCTGGCCGGAGTGCCCGCTCCGGAGCAGTTCTTCGGCTTCCCCCTGGGCAAGGGACAGCCCCGGGTGCTCACGACCGAAGAGATCAAGAAGTACGTGGACGCCGTGGCAGGCGCCTCGGACCGCGTGGTCACGGGCACGGTGGCGCACAGCGTCACCGGCCAGGACCTGCCGTACGCCATCGTGTCCGACTCCCACAACATGGTGCCGGGGCAGCTCAAGAAGATCGCGGACCAGATCCGCTCGCTGCGCGACCCGAGGTCGCTGAAGGCGGACAAGGCGGCGCGCATCGCCGCCGACTCGCCCGCCATCGTCTGGATCGCCGGCAACGTCCACGGCGGCGAGAAGAGCGGCGCCGACGCCGCCCTCAAGACGCTGTACGAGCTGGCCGGCGGCCTGTCCTGCGACGTCGCCAAGCGCAACGACAACCTGGTCACGGTCATCATGCCGACCCAGAACCCGGACGGCCGCGACGCGAACCGCAGGCAGAACGAGTACGGCTTCGACCTCAACCGGGACTGGTTCGCCCGCACCCAGCCGGAGACCGACGGCAAGATCGAGATGCTCCGCCGGTTCCCGCCGCAGGTCTTCGTCGACGCGCACGAGATGGGCGGGCGGCAGTACTTCTTCCCGCCCAACGCCGACCCGATCCACCACGAGATCGCCGACCAGCCGGTGGACTGGATCAACCGCATCGGCGCGGCGAACGCCGCGGGCTTCGGCTACAACGGCGCCTGCGGCGGCGCGGTCACCACCGAGTGCTACTTCAACTACGCGACCTACGACCTGTTCTACATGGGCTACGGCGACACGGTCCCGGCCGCCGGCTTCGGCGCCGCCGGGATGACGTTCGAGAAGGGCAGCTCGTCGGCGGTCGAGGACCGGGTGCAGCAGCAGTTCAACACCCAGTGGGCGACGACCGGCTGGGCCGCCGACAACCGGCGCGAGATCCTGGACGGCTACTACTCGATCTGGCGGACCGCGCTCGCCGAGGGGGCCGCCGGCGCCCTGGAGCCGAACGAGGTCGTCCAGCCGTCCAACACAGTCCGGTTCCCGGTGCCCGACATCACGATCCGGTCCTACTTCCTGCTGCCCGACCGGCAGCTCGGCGACGTGCGCCGGCTGGTCGAGCGGCTGCGCCGCATGGACGTCGAGGTCTACCGGGTGAGCAAGCCCGTGAAGGTGCCCTCCGCGCGGGTCTTCGGCGGCCGGACGGCCGGCGACGTGACGGTCCCCGAAGGGGCCTACTGGATCCCGATGGACCAGCCGCAGAAGCACTGGATCCAGGCGGTCATGGGAGAGGACCCGTACGTCCCGTTCCCCTACTTCTACGACGTCTCCTCCTGGAGCAACCCCCTGCTCGCGGGCGTGAACGCCATCTCCACCGGCGACGAGCTGTCGCCGAAGGCCGCCCTCGTCAAGGACGCCGACGGCGGCGTCGCCTCCGCCGCGCCCAGGGGCGGGTCCTACTCCTACCCGATGGACTCGGCCGCCGCCTCCGAGCTGACCTTCCGGCTGCTCGGCGCGGGCGTGCCGCTCACGCGTGACGCCGGCAGCGGGGTCGTCAGCCTGCCCGCCACGGCGATGAACCGCGGCGAGCTGGACAAGCTCGCCCGCTCGCTGGGCGTGACGGTCGAGGGCGGCGCCGCCCCGGCCGCCGGCGCCGCGCTGCGCACGCCCGACGTCGGCCTGTTCGCCGGCACCGGCGTCTCCACCACCTCCGGGTCGTACGGCGAGGCCCGCTACGTGCTCGGCGACCGCTGGGGCCTCGGGCTCACGCCGGTGACCGCGGCCGACGTCAACGGCAACACCCCGGCCTTCACCGAGCGGACCGTGCTGCTCGTCCCGGACGGCAGCAGCTCCAACGGCGGGCTGACCGCGCAGGGCCTGGCCAACCTCAGGCAGTGGGTGGCCGCGGGCGGCACGTACGTCGGGCTGCGCAACGAGGGCACCCGGGTCGCCCGGGCCGCCGGCCTCACCTCCACGACCGAGAAGGCCAAGCCCACCGGCTACCAGGTCATCGGCTCGCACTTCCGGGTCGACGTGACCCCCGGCACCCCGGTGTCCCTCGGCCGCCCGGCGGAGGACTTCCAGTTCAACAACGGCGACCCCATCCTCAGCCCCAGCCAGACCGGGGTGAACGTGCTCACCTACCCCTCCGACGACACGTTCTGGTCCAACGGCTACACCGTGGGCGCCGAGGCACTCAAGGGCACCGTCTCCCTGGTCGACGAGCCGACCGGCGCCGGACGCGCCGTGCTGTTCGCCTACAACCCGCTGTTCCGGGCGTACAACGAGAACGGCATGCACCTGCTCGCCAACGCGCTGCTGTACCCGGCGGGCGCGTCGCAGCCATCGCCGCAGGCGAAGCAGCGGATCGCCCCGGTCCCGGATCCGCTGCGCGTCGCCGCGGCGGCGACGGAGGAGCCGCCGAACCTCGGCGGGGAGTGGCGGCCGATCGTCGTCCAGGTGGCCGACGCCGACCTCGCGCGGACCCGCGCGGTGGTCGAGCGCTACACGGACACGGCGCTGACCGCGTCCGCGGACGGCTCGTCCTACGTCACCATCCCGAACCCCGGCGGCCTGTCCGCCGACGAGCACCCGTTCGTCCGCGACCTGGTCCGCGACCTCGGCGCGGCGGGCATCCCGCTCCGCTCCGTCGTCGCCTGATCCCACGCAGGAAACCGGGCCGAGCGGCCGCCCCCCGGCCGCTCGGCCCCATGAAAGGACTCCCATGACATCGTCCCGTTCGCGCCGGGCGACGCGGATCGGCGGCGCCGCGCTCGCGGCCGCGCTGCTCACCGCGACCCAGGCGACCACGGCTCTCGCGGCTCCCGGGAACCCCGGGGAGCCGCGCTACTCCGCGGGCGCTCCCTCGCTCGGCGACCCGTACTTCCCCGACCAGGGCAACGGCGGCTACGACGTGCGGCACTACGACGTCACGTTCTCCTACGACCCCGCCACCAAGGTCATGGACGCCACGACGGTGATCACCGCGGTCGCCACCCAGGACCTCGACCAGTTCGACCTGGACTTCCGCGGCCCGGAGATCACGTCGCTGAAGGTGGGCAAGCACCCGGCCGGCTATCGGCGGGACGGGCAGGAGCTCGTCGTCACCCCACGGCCGAAGCTCAAGACCGGGGAGACCTTCACGGTCACGGTGTCGTACGCCGGGACGCCGCCGGTCATCACCGACCCCGACGGCTCGATCGAGGGCTGGGTGCCGACCGACGACGGCGTCTTCGTGCCGGGCGAGCCGCAGGGCGCGCCGGCGTGGCTGCCCTCCAACGACAGCCCCGCCGACAAGGCGACGTTCACCTTCCGTGCGACCGTCCCCGAGGGCGTCACGGTGGTCGGCAACGGCCGTCTGGTGTCCAAGACGACCGCGAACGGCGAGACGACGTTCGTGTGGGACTCGGCCGAGCCGATGGCGACCTACCTCGCCACGGTGACCCTGGGGAACTTCGTCGTCAACGAGACGACCACGCCGAGCGGGATCCCGGTCTACACGGCCGTGGACCCGCGCCTGGTGACCCAGTCGGCCGCGGCCGTCGCGCGGATCCCCGACATCCTGGAGTACTTCTCCTCGATCTTCGGGCCGTACCCGTTCAACCAGGCGGGCGCCATCATCGACCGCGCGCCGAACGTCGGCTACGCCCTGGAGAGCCAGACCAAGCCGATCTTCTCCAGCGCGCCCAGCGTCGGCACGATGGCGCACGAGCTCGCGCACCAGTGGTACGGCGACAGCGTGAGCGTCGGAAAGTGGTCCGACATCTGGCTGAACGAGGGCTTCGCGACGTACGCGACCTGGCTGTGGACCGAGCACACCGGGGGCGCCACCGCCCAGCAGACGTTCAACGGCGCGAGCAACTACGGCCGGGCGGCGACCTCGTCGTTCTGGCAGATCGTCACGGCCGACCCCGGCCCCGAGGACATGTTCGGCAACGTGCCGTACAACCGCGGCGCGATGACGCTGCACGCGCTGCGCGGCAAGATCGGCGACACGGCCTTCTTCACGCTGATCAAGGACTGGGCGGCGCAGCACCGGTACGGCAACACGAGCACCGCCGACTTCGTCACGGCGGCGGAGAAGGTCTCGGGCATGGACCTGAAGGCGTTCTTCGACGTGTGGCTGTTCCAGAAGGGAAAGCCCGCCTCCTGGTGACGCGTTTCCGGCGGCTCCCCCGGCAGGGGAGCCGCCGGTTCAGGGACGCAGGTGCAGGGCGAGCTGGATCCGGTCGCGCAGGCCCAGCTTGCGCAGCACGCTGGACACGTGGTTCTTGACGGTCCCCTCGGTGATGAACAGCCGCGCCGCGATCTCCCTGTTGGCGGCCCCGGCGGCGACCATCCGCGCCACCTCCACCTCGCGGGCGGACAGCAGCTCCTGCCCGCGGAAGGCGACCGGGCTCACCGGCAGGTGCCGCAGCTCGGCGACCAGGCGGGCCGCCACGGGGCTGCCCAGCACGGTCTCCCCGCGGCTCACCCGGTGCACGGCCGAGACCAGCTCCTCCGGCGAGCAGTCCTTCAGCAGGTAGCCGGTCGCGCCGCCGCGCAGCGCGCCGAAGATGTACTCGTCCTCGTCGAACGTGCTGAGCACGACGACCGCCACCTCCGGGTGCTCGGCGGCCAGGCGGCCGATCAGCTCCACGCCGTTCATGCCCGGCATGCGCATGTCCACCAGCGCCACGTGCGGGCGACGGCCGGCGATCAACCGCAGCGCCTCGTGCCCGTCGGCCGCCTCACCCACGACCTCGATGCCGTCCTCGACCTCGAGCAGCTTGCGCAGCCCCTCGCGCAGCAGCGCCTGGTCGTCCACCAGCACGACCCTGACCGGCGTCATGCCCGCACCTCCGACAACGGCAGCTCCGCGCGCAACTCGAAGCCTCCGCCCGGTCTGTTGGCGCCGGCCAGCGTGCCGCCGAGGGCCCTGGCCCGCTCCGCCAGCGACGTCAGCCCGAAGCCGCCGGCCGGCCGGTCGTCCCTGCCCTTCCCGTCGTCACTGACCATGAGGACGACACGGCCGTCGCCGAAGGCGAGCGTGCCGCGCACGTGCTCCGCCTTCGCGTGCCGCAGCGCGTTGGTGAGCCCCTCCTGCAGCACCCGGTAGAGGACGAGCTCGGTGTCGGGCTCAAGCCGCCGCTCCTCGCCCCGCACCTCGAAGCTCACGCTGATCCCGGTGCCGTCGAACGACGCCGCGAGCCGTTCGAGCGCGGCGCTGCCGACGCGGCCGTCCAGCGCGAGCGGCCGCAGCGCGCGCACCCAGCGCCGCGCGTCGGTCAGCGCCTCCGCGGTGAGCTCCTTGGCCTGGCGGACCTCCGCCCAGGCGGCCTCGGGGCGGCGCTCGCGGAAGCGCTCGGCGTTCTCCAGGCCCATCTTGATGACCGTGAGGTGGTGGCCGACCGAGTCGTGCATCTCCGCCGCCATCCGCGCCCGCTCCTCGGCGACGGCCAGCTCCCTGATGCGTTCCAGCAACCCCTGGGCCTCCTCGCGTCTGCGCCGCGCCTCCAGAGTGGACGCCGCCATGCCCAGGCCGACCGCCGAGAACACCGCCATCGTGGCGGCCTGGGCGAGGCCCTCCGTGGCCGGTCTGCCCGCGAGCAGCGGCACGACCGCGCACAGGACCGTGACGCAGGACAGGAGAGCGGTCGCGACGCGCATGCCGTACACGAAGGCGAGGTTGGCCATCGCGATGAGGACCAGGGGCATGTGCGTCTCGACGGACCCCGTGACTCCCAGCGCGAGCGTCGCCGCCAGGAACAGCGGCGCCACCCAACGGCGGCGCGCCGCCCGCTGCCACGGCAGCGCCGGCCAGAGCGCCGCGACCAGCGCGAGGTTGGCGGCGAACAGCACGTACTCCGGCATGCCGCTGCCGCGGCCGGTCGCGACCGCCTCCGCCAGGCCGATGGTCAGCAGGGCCGTCATCGCCCAGAACGCGACGTTCAACAGGAACGGCCGGTCGGCGTCGCGTAACCAGTCGAAACGCGCCATGACTCGACCCTAGATCTCCGCGGCGCGAATGTGACCGGCCGCCGGGAAAACCATGACCGCGGTCATGGCCGCGTCCATGCGCCGGTGAATGCGCCGGGGGTGTCGAACGCATGCCTTTCCCATGCACGTCATTCCTAGTGTTTCCGGTGTCGGACAAACCGGCCCCTTCCTGAATCCAGAAGTCGGGCGGCTGCTGACCGATCTGAAGCCGCGGGAAACCGGAGCGAATTCGCGGTGAGACGCACAAGCCGAGGTTCCCGGTTCCGGCCGTGATTCGCCGTGCGCGGTGACCCGCCGCCCGGATCACACGAGGTGTGATCCGGGCGGCGTTCGCGCGGGTGTGAATGCCAATCCTGAGACGTGGGAGTCCTCGTGTCGATCTTCGCAGTGTCGTTCGCCGGTCTCGTCGGCGTACTCAATCTTCTGCTGACGGCGGGCGTGATCCGCCGTCTTCGCGCGTACGACGGCCTGCGGGCCGGGGGCTCCGGTCCGGGGCCCTGGCGGACCGTGCACAAGCCCCCGCGCGCGATGCGTGCCGCCGGTGAGCGGGTGGGCACGTTCCGCGGGCACACGGTGCGCGGTGAGCCGGTCGGCGACGAGTTCTTCGCCGGGGGCACCACGCTGGTCGGGGCGTTCACCGCGGGCTGCCAGGCGTGCGAGGAGCGCCTGCCGGAGTTCGCGGAGCTCGCCGCGGCCTTCCCCGGCGACGGCGCGCGGGTGCTGGCGCTGCTCGTCGGCGACGCCGGCGACCTCGCCGACAAGATCCGGCTGCTTGAGAAGGTCGCCACCGTGGTGGTGGAGCCGGATCGGAGCGGGCCGGTGGGTGAGGCGCTGGGAGTCAGGGCGTACCCCGCGCTGGCGCTGGTCGACCCGGGCGGCGTGGTCAACGCCTCCGGGTCCGGCCTGGAGCACCTGTTCCTCGATCCGGCGGAGGTCTGACGGTGGGAGGGATCGTCGAAGCCCTGCGGATGACCTGGCGGGCCGGCCGGCTGCACACGGGCGTGTTCGTGGTGTTCACGGTGCTGGGCGCGGTGGCGCCGGTCGCGGTGGCGTGGCTGACCAAGCTGCTCCTGGACGGTGTCACGGCCCGGGGCGGCGCCGGGGCGGTGCTCGGGCCGGGTGTCGCCCTGGCCGCCGCCGGGCTGGTCATGGCGCTGGTGCCGCACGTCCTCCGGTACACCTCGGCCGAGACCGGCCGCCGGGTCGGCCTGCTGGCGCAGGAGCGGCTGTTCGCGGTGACCGAGCGGTTCGTGGGCATGGCCAGGTTCGAGGACCCGGCCTTCCTCAACCGGCTGCGGATGGCGCTGCAGCACGGCGGCACCACCCCGGGCGTGGTCGTCGCCGGCGCGCTGTCCACGGCGGGCGCCGTCGTCACCGGACTGGGGTTCCTCGGCTCGCTGCTGGTCTTCTCGCCGTGGATGCCCGTCCTGGTGCTCGCCACCGCCGCACCGGTGCTCGGCGTGGAGCTGCGGCTGGCCCGCCGCCGGGCCGGCCTCCACTGGCGGCTGACCCCCGTGGAGCGCCGGGAGATCTTCTTCCGGGACCTGCTGACCGACGCCCAGGCCGCCAAGGAGATCCGGCTGTTCGGCATCGGCGCCCACCTGCGCGAGCGCATGTCGGTCCAGCGCCGCCGGGCCGACGGCGAGAACCGGCGGCAGGACCGCCGGGAACTGCACGCACAGGGGCTGACCAGCCTGCTCGGCGCCGCGGTGGCGGGCGGGGCGACGATCTGGGCGGTGCTCGCGGCGGCGGGCGGCCGCGTCACCGTCGGCGACGTCTCCCTGCTGGTGGCGGCGGTGGCCGGGGTGCAGGCGGCGGGCCTGGCCATCGTCGACGGGATCGCCCGGTCGCACCAGCAGCTCCTGCTCTTCACGCACTTTCGCGAGGTCCTGTACGCAGGGCCCGACCTGCCGGTGCCCGCGAGCCCCAGGGAGGCCGCCCCGCTGGCCCGCGGCATCGAGTTCCGCGACGTGTGGTTCCGCTACTCGCCCGGCCACCCCTGGACGTTGCGCGGGCTGAACCTCACCATCCCGCACGGTCGCACCGTGGGTGTGGTGGGCCGCAACGGCGCGGGCAAGAGCACCCTCGTCAAGCTGCTGTGCCGGATGTACGACCCGGAGCGCGGCGCGATCCTGTGGGACGGGGTGGACCTGCGGGACCTGGACCCGGCCGAGCTGCGGTCCCGGATCAGCGCGGTCTTCCAGGACTACATGGAATACGACCTGACAGCGGCGGAGAACATCGGCCTGGGGGACCTGGCCTGTCTCGGCGACCGGGGCTGGTGCGGCGCGTCCCCGCCGGCCGCGTCCGGCGGGAGGACGTCGTCGTGGCCGACGTCTCCGGGGTCCTGGCGAAGCGCGCGGCGGCCCTCGGGCCGAGCCGGGTCGCTGTCGCTCCCCGGACGGGCTATGTGGTCAAGCGGGTCGCCGCGCTGCCGGGCGACCCCGTCCCCGACCAGGTCCCCCGTACGGCGGGGGAGACCGCCGTGCCCCGGGGGCCTTCGTCCTGCTCGGCGACAACGCCGGCCACAGCACGGACTCCCGGCACTTCGGCTACGTCCCCGCCACCGGCCTCGTCGGGAAGGTGGTCCGCGTTCTCCCCGCGCGGGCACCGGGCGGCCGGAGGCGCTGAGAGCCGGGGCGGGAGTCATGCGAAAGGGCCGCGGAGGGAAAGACCTCCCCGCGGCCCTCGTCGTGCGATCGTGCCTCCTCGGGCCGCTAGAAGACGGCCTCCGGCTGGGGGACGACGGCGCCCCGGACGGCGTCGTCGTCCCGGCGGAGCACGGCGACGTGGAGTCCGTTCAGCTCGGCCGACGGGTCGAGGCCGAGCCGGCCGCCGAGCACGGCCGTGGCGCGCCCCCAGGCCGAGATCGCCCCGGCCACGTCGCCGCCCAGGTAGCAGGCGCGCATGAGGTGCGCCCAGCTGGTCTCCCGGAAGGGGGCGTCGCCCAGCACCTCCAGGATCTCGGGGATGAGATCGGTCGTGCGGCCCAAGCCCAGGCGGGCCTCCACCAGGCGCTCCCGCACCGTCAGGTGCAGCTCGGCGAAGGCGGTGAACCGCGACCGCAGCAGCTCCGAGGCGGTGCAGTCCTGTCCGATCGGCCCCTGCCACAGATCGAGGGCCCCGCTGAGCGCCTCCTCGGCCGCGCGGGGTTGCCGGGCGCGCAGCCGGGCGAAGCCCTCCATGGCGAGCCGCCTGAACATGACCGCGTCCACCTCCTCGGGCACGGCGAGCAGCCGGTAGCCGCCCTCGCCGCCGCCTCCCCGGAGAGTGACCAGGCGGTCGCGCAGCCCCAGGGCCGCCAGGCGGGTACGCAGCCGGGCGACGTGCAGTCTCAGGTTCTTGCGGGCCGAGCCGGGCGGGTCCTCCCACAGGTATCTCATCAGTTGCTCCACCGGCACCGAGCGTCCCTCTTCGAGCAGCAGCGCGGCGAGCAGCCCCCTCACCGGGGCCGATCCGATGGCCAGGGACGCGTCGTCGTGGCCGACCTGAACACGTCCCAGCAGGCGGAAGAGCATGTCGTGGCCTTTCTCGGGCACTCGATTCTGCGGCCTCAGGGAGGGCCGGAACATCGCGCCGCGGGGTGGGAAGGGCCGGGATGGCCACTGAGCGGGGACCCACAGGAGGGCCTGCGTCGACGTCGGCGCGGGCGGGGGTTCGCCTTCTCACGTCCCACGGCCAACGCGTCGCTCCCAGCGCGTCCACGTTGACGGGCCTGGCCGTTGTTCTCATCCTGCCCTGTGTACGGGAGGGACGAGGATAGCCAGTTGACCGGCATTAACGGTCTTTAGTGGACAGGTGCGCGCGCCGCGTCAGCAGGGGCAGGGCACCGTGTGGTCCAGGCAGCGAGTGATCTTCGCGAGTGTGCGGGACAGCACCGCCTCGGTCAGGTGGTTGTGGCTGACGAGGAAACCGTTCCGAGGCCGTAGCAGGCCGCTCCACTCGTACCGCGCGGTGGTCGGCGTCACGATCCCCCGCCGTTCCAACGCCAGGGCGATCCGGCCGGCGGGCATGTCGGGACGCAGTTCGACGTACACGTGCGACCCCGACCGGGTGCCGCTCAGGCGCTCCACGGAAGGGTGATCGGTCAGGGCCTCCACCACGAGTTGCCGCTTGGCCTGGTACGCGTGACGCAGCCGGTCGACGCGGGCCCGGGTCTCGGCCGAGCCGAGCATCTCGGCCACGGCGCGCTGCGCCACCGCGACCGTGCCCGACTGCCGCAGCGACAGGTGCTCGGCCAGCTGCCGCAGCCGGCGTCCGCGGGCGAGGATGTAGCCGGTGCACACCACGTCCGGGAGCAGCCGGCACAGGCAGCCCACGTAGACGACGTCGTCGGTGCGGTCCCGGCTAAGGTCCCACAACGACTGCGGCCGGATCGCCTCGGTGAAGTCGTGGTCCCGGTCGTCCTCCACGATCAGCGCGCCGCGGGTGACGGCCAGCTCGACCAGCGCGCGCCGCCGCGACAGGGACAGCTCCACCCCCAGCGGCATCTGGTGGGAGGGGCGCACCACGACCGCCCCAGCGGCGTGGGGCACGGCCTCCACCAGCGCCCCTTCGGCGTCCACGGGCACGGGCACGGTGACGACGTCGTGCTGGCGCAGCAGCCGGATCACCGTGGGCAGGCAGGGGTCCTCGACCGCCGCGACGGTGCCCGGCTGTATCGCGACCGCCGCCACCATGTCCAGCGACTGGCGGACACCGGTGGTGATCAGCACGTTCTCCGGGTCGGCCTCCAGGCCGCGCACCGCCCGCAGGTGCGCGGCCACCGCGCGGCGCAGCACCGCCTCGCCGGGCACCTCCACCGCGTCCGGGATCCGGTGCGCGGCCCGGCGCCACGCGGCCCGCCACACAGGCACCGGGAAGTCCTCCCCGGACGGCTGGTCGGGGGACAGGTCGACGAGCGTCCTACGGACCCGGTCCGCGGGCGGCTTGCCCCGGTACGGCTCCCCGGCGGCCTTATCCGGCCCGGCCCGCCTGACGTAGGTCCCCGACCTACGCCTGCTCTCTATCAGGTTCTCGGCTTCCAGAGTGCGATAGGCCTCCTGCACCACCGGCCGGGACACCCGCAGCAGTTCGGCGAGGGTCCGGCTGGACGGCAGGCGCGTGTCCGGCGGCAGGCGGCCGTCCAGGACGGCCTGCCTCAGCTGCCTGGACAGTTGGGCCGCCATCGACTCGGCGGAACCACGTGCCAGCTCGACATAGATCGACAGAGTCGTCGCCGTCCGCATCATGCCCCTTCGGCTCTTCACAACTACGGTTCACGCGCTGGTGGTGCCGCGGCCGGCGGAGTGTGAGGAGTCCGGCAGACCATGCCGGTTCCGCGGGAACGGCCACTCCGGCGTCGCGTTCCCGGGCAATGCAATCTCAGACGACTTTCAGTTCGCTTACAGAAGCGTTGCAAAATGCGGCGAGGCCTTGAAACGCGCCATGCCGGGAAAGGGCGAGTGCGCCGAACGTGACCGCCGCTCAGGAGGGGCACATGAGGCAGGTCAGAGCGCGCCCGAGCGCGGCGGGGGTCGGCCAGGGGGCCCTGACCAGGTGCCCGAGTCCCGGCCGCGACGAGGCGCCGTAGCGGTCCAGCTCCCACAGCCACACCTCGTCGTGGGCCGGCTCTCCCGTCAGCATCTCCGCCGCCTCTCTGAGCTGTCCCAAAGCAGGACCGGCCGAAGCGGTCGCGCTGGTCGCGCCCATCGCTCGCGCGGTCGTGGGAGGGGCCGCGGACGGGGCGTGCCGCTCCGGATACGGCGGCCCTGCGGAGTCGGCATTCCCGAGGAGCGGGGGTGAACTTTTCACCGGTTCCGCCGCGTCTCCTGAGCACCGGATCGAGTGGGGAGCGGGATCGTTGACCCGCCGGAAGGACCGGCCTACCGTGCGGGTCGCACGTCCCCGTCCTGTCGTCAGTCGGAGGTCCCGTGTTCCGCACCGCCGCAGCGCGCCTCGTCCCCCTGGCCGCCGCCGTCCTCGTGGCGGCCACCGCGCTCCCCGCCTCGGCCGAGGTCGTCGATCCCGCTCCCATCGGCCCCCACCAGTACTTCTACGGTTTCGTCAACGGACAGACCGGCCACGCGACCATCAAGATGGCGTGCTTCGGGCCGGTATTCCCAGGACAGACCGGTCATCCGCTCGCCGGGCAGACGGTTGAGGTGCGGCCCGTCGCGATCTCGTCGTCGGCGGCGAGCGCCGGCTACACCGGCAGCGGCGGCACCACGATCGCGGTGGACCTGGGCGACCCGTCAACCGTTGCGAGAGCGCTCACGCTGCGCTACTACGGGGTCAAGGCCGAGATCCCGGTCACCGCGACGCTGCCGTGCTACGGCTCCGGGAAGGTGACGTTCACGCCGGTGCCCACCAGCTGGACCGCCCGCGAGGCGACCGTCGTGGTCGACTACGTCGGCCAGCCCTGACCGCATCGCCTCACCGCCGTGCCATGCCGGGCACCCGCGTAGTGGGTGCCCGGCGGTCACCGGCGCGCCCGGTCCCCGCTATTTCGCCGGCTTGAAGGTGGCGGCCATGGTCTCGAAGAGCTTCTTCTTCTTTTTCCAGTCCTTGTCCTGGGTCTTGTAGAGCAGCGCGTAGCCGTTGTTCTTGTCGGTGACGAAGCCGCGGTCGATCACACGGGACCGGTAGCGGCTGTCGCCGAAGGTGAACTCCCAGTCGGCCGCGGTCTTCCAGTAGCCCTTGACCTCTTTGATGGCGATGAGCTTGTAGCCGGGGAAGTTCCGGCTCATGCCCGGCACGTCGCGCTGCCAGACCTTCAGCGCGTCCGACTCGGGGCTGGAGGTGTGGTGCACCTCCAGGTAGGTGTGCGAGTCCCCGCGGAAGCGAACCTCACCGTTGCCCCTGCCATCGGCGTGCCACCCCTTCGGCAGGGCGATGGAGAACCCGCTCGAGTGCTTGTACTTGTGCCAGCCGTCGGGGACGTCCCCGGGGCCGGGGCCGTCGCCGTCCGGGGAGGGCTCGGGGGACGCCGACGTCGCCGGCTCGTCCGAGGGGGACGCCGACGGCTCGGCGGAGGACGGCGCGGCCGAGGAGGGCGCCGAGGCGGAGGGCTTCTCGGTGGTCTTCCCGGTCGACGGGTCCGATCCGGCGGCGGGCTTGCCTCCCGGGTCGTCCCCACCCGCCTTCAGCCCGAGATAGCCCGCGATACCCGCGATGACCAGCAGCGCCGGAACGAGGACCAGCGCGACCTTCAGCAGGCCGCCCCGCGACCTGGGCTCGACCGGGGTGGTGGACGCGGCGTGCCACGCCGCCCCGCTCTGTGCCGCCCCGCTCTGTGCCGCCCCGCTCTGTGCCGCCCCGCTCTGTGCCGGCGGCGCGGCGGGCGGCTCCTGCCGCAGCCCGGCGAGCCGGTCGCCGGCGTCGGCGATCCCGGCCGCCTCGGCGGAGGCCTCCGGCGCCTCGCGGTTCTCCTCGGCGACCGCGCCGCCGACCGCACGGCCGACCGTGCCGGAGGCGACGGCGGGGGCGACCTTGGTGGTCCCGTCCTCGCCGTCCTTGTGGTCCTTGCCGTCCTTGTCGCCGGCCGCCGGATCGCCTTCGTCCGAGGGCGTCGTACGGGCGGGCGGGGCGGCCTGCACGCCGGTCTCCGGCATGGGCGCCGGGACGTCGCCCTCCTGAGGGGTCCCGGGCTCGTCCTGGACGACGGGGATGGGCGAGGTGATCTCACCGGCACCCGCGGCCGCGTCGCCGGGCTCCGCGGGCGGCGCGGGACGCTCGCCGCGCCGCGGCGAGGACTCCGGCGGTGAGGAGGACACGGGCGGGTACGGCGCCGCGCCCCGGGGCGCCTTGCCTTCGGCGGCGGCCGCGGGCCGGGACGGCGGCGGGGCGAGGTCCCGCGACGCCCGCTTGAGCAGGCGGGTCAGCTCCTCGTAACCGGCCCGGTCGGCGGGCTCCTTGGCGAGCATCCGCAGCAGCACGGCACCGAGCGCGCCCGCGCGCCGCGGCGGCGCCGGGTCCTCGTTCAGCACCGCGTGCATGGTGGCCATCGCCATGCCGCGGTCGTGCGGGGGCTTGCCCTCGACCGCCGTGTAGAGCGTGGCGCCCAGCGACCACAGGTCCGACTCGCGCTGCGCGGCCTCGCCGCGAAGCCGTTCCGGGGCGATG
Organism: Microbispora sp. H10836; assembly: GCF_012999525.1. Taxonomy (NCBI): domain Bacteria; kingdom Bacillati; phylum Actinomycetota; class Actinomycetes; order Streptosporangiales; family Streptosporangiaceae; genus Microbispora; species Microbispora sp. H10836. The sequence goes on along the minus strand of NZ_JABBWU010000001.1, from coordinate 240,358 downwards.
AAGGCGGGGGTGCCGACGAGGCCGGTGCGGGTCATGGTGGAGTCGGCTTCGAGCCGGGCGATGCCGAAGTCGGTCAGGACCACCCGGCCGTCGTCGGTGAGCAGCACGTTCTCGGGCTTGACGTCGCGGTGCAGCACGCCCTGCCGATGCGCGGCGCGCAGCGCGTCCAGGATCTGCAGCCCGATCTCGACGGTGCGCTCGGGGGACAGCGGGCCGTCCTCCCTGATCACCTGCCCGAGCGAGCGGGACGGCACCAGCTGCATGATGATCCAGGGCCGGTCGTCCTCCTCGATCACGTCGTGGACGACCACCACGTTCGGGTGGGTGAGGCGCCCGGCGGCCCGGGCCTCGCGCATGGTCCGGCGGTTGAGGTCGCTGAGCTCGTCGCCCATGGCGCTGTCGTAGCGGACCTCCTTCACCGCGACCGCGCGGTCCAGCAACTCGTCGTGGGCGCGCCAGACGACGCCCATGCCACCCCGGCCGATCGGCTCCACCAACTGGTACCGGCCTCCGACGAGCCGGCCTTCCGCACGCGACACTCGAACCCCTTCCTGGACCCATGAATCGTCCCACGGATGGCAAAGGGATCAACCGCGTCCATCGCCGACGATCCCGGAATCCGAGACAGATCGGTTCGAGTCGTGGCCCGTCGCTGCTAAGGTCCTAGTTATGGGTACGTACAGCTCGTTTAGGAGGCCGGCTCCGGGAGGGCCGGTCGCGTGAAGGTGAGCTAGCGACCATCCGGAGCCGGCTTGAGGCAGGGACGCCAGCGTCTCTGCCTTTTTCGTTTCGCACGTCCGGTTTTCGCACGCGGCCACGGAGGAGCCCACATGACGAAGGCAGCCCAACTCGACCGCGACGCCGTACGGATCGGTGATCTCGTGATCGGCGACGGGCTACCCGTGGTGGTCGTCGGCGGCCAGGACGCCCGCTGGCTGCGTCTGCGCGGCGACGGCGGCCCGCCCGGCGACGGGACGGTCGCCGAGGCCAGGGCGAGCTGGGCGGGCCCGCTGCTGGTGGAGCCCGCCTCGGTCGCCGACCTGCCCACCGTGGCCCGGCACGCCGACGGAGTTGTGGTCGGGGCGGCCTGGGCGTGCGATCCCGGCCTCGTCCGCGCCGCGGCCCGGCTCGGGCTGCCCGTCGTCCTGCAGCGGGGCGTCGTGGGCGGGCGGACGGCGACGCTGGAGGAGTGGCTGACCGCGGTGGACGACTGCGCGGCCGAGGACAACGAGGCGATCGTGCTCTGCGAGAGCGGCGGGCGCGCGGAGCCGGAGGACGCCGCGCCCGACCTCGGGCTCATGCGCGCGGCGCGGGAGCGCACCGGCCGCCCCGTGCTCGCCGGGCTGGGCGGCGACGGCGCGCTTGCGGACGCGGCGGTGGCGGCGGGGGCGGACGGCCTGCTGGTCGGCCCGGGCGCGCCTGTGCGGGCTCTCGCGGCGGCGCACGAGGCGGCCACCGTCGTGGCGGCGATCCTGCGGCCGGAGGTACCCGAGACCCTCGACGCGGCCCGGGGCGCGATCGACCGCGTGGACGCGGCCCTCGCCACGCTCCTCGAACGCCGGGCCGGGCTGGCCGGGCGGATCCAGCGCCTCAAGCCCGTAGGCGGTTTCCGGGGCCGGGACATGGAGCGCGAGCGCCGCCTCGTCACGGCCATGGCCCGCCGCGCCCCCAGCCTCGGCGCCGGGCTGCTCGCCCCGATCATGAACGCCGTGATCGAGGCCGGACTGCGTCTGTCGGAGGAGACGCGGGACGGCGAGGAGCGGAGATAAACTCTGCTTCACCTGAGTCCCACTGGTTCGCGATCACGGCGTAGGCTCTGGTCCGCGGTCCGGTGACGATGGGGGTCTCATGGGTGATTCGTTTGTGCATCTGCACGTCCACACCGAGTACTCGATGCTCGACGGAGCGGCGCGGCTGAAGCAGATGTTCAAACTCGTGGGCGAGCTGGAGATGCCCGCGATCGCGATCACCGACCACGGCAACATGCACGGCGCCTACGACTTCTACAAGCAGGCGACCGCCGCCGGGGTGAAGCCCATCCTCGGCATCGAGGCGTACGTCGCGCCCGAGTCGCGCATGCACAAGAAGCCGGTGCTGTGGGGCGAGCCGCACCAGAAGAGCGACGACGTCTCGGCGGGTGGCTACTACACCCACATGACGATCTGGGCCCGGAACAAGGCCGGGCTGCAGAACCTGATGAAGCTCAGCTCGCGTGCCTACACCGAGGGCTTCGTCCGCAAGTGGGCCCGGATGGACGCCGACATCCTCGCCGAGCACGCCGAGGGCCTGATGGCCACAACCGGCTGCCCCTCCGGCGAGGTGCAGACCCGCCTGCGGCTCGGCCAGTACGACCAGGCGCTCAGGGCCGCGGCGAAGTACCAGGAGATCTTCGGGAAGGACAACTACTTCCTGGAGATCATGGACCACGGTCTCGACATCGAGCGGCGGGTCCGCGACGGCCTCATCCGGATCAGCCGGGAGCTGGACATTCCGCCGGTCGTCACCAACGACTCCCACTACACGTACGAGTCCGACGCGGCCGGTCACGACGCCCTCCTGTGCATCCAGACGGGCAAGCAGCTCAGCGACCCCGACCGGTTCCGGTTCGACGGCAGCGGCTACTACGTCAAGTCGGCCGACGAGATGCGGGCGGTCGACTCCTCCGACATCTGGCAGGAGGGCTGCCGCAACACGCTGCTGGTGGCCGAGAAGGTCGACCCCGAGGGCTTCTTCCCGTACCACAACCTGATGCCGACCTACCCGATCCCCGAGGGGATGTCGGAGGAGGAGTACTTCCGGCAGCAGGTCTGGGAGGGCATGAAGCGCCGCTTCCCTGGCGGCGTGGACGAGGAGCACCGCACCTGGGTCGAGAACGAGATCGGCGTCATCCTCCAGATGGGCTTCCCGAGCTACTTCCTCGTGGTCGCCGACTTCATCATGTGGGCGAAGAACAACGGCATCCGGGTCGGTCCCGGCCGTGGTTCCGCCGCCGGCTCGCTGGTCGCGTACGCGCTGGGCATCACCGACCTCGACCCGATCCCGCACGGCCTGATCTTCGAGCGGTTCCTCAACCCCGAGCGCGTCTCGATGCCCGACATCGACATCGACTTCGACGAGCGCCGGCGCGCCGACGTGATCCGCTACGTGACCGAGAAGTGGGGCGCCGACAAGGTCGCCATGATCGCCACGTTCGGCACCATCAAGGCGAAAGCGGCCGTGAAGGACGCCGGTCGCGTCCTCGGGTACCCGTACGCGCTGGGCGACCGCATCTCCAAGGCGTTCCCCCCGGCCGTGATGGGCAAGGACATCCCGCTGTCGGGCATCTTCGACGGCGACCACCCGCGCTACAACGAGGCGGGCGAGCTGCGCAAGCTGTACGAGGAGGACGTCGACGTGAAGTCGACGATCGACCTCGGGCGCGGCCTGGAGGGCCTGATCCGGCAGACCGGTGTGCACGCCGCGGGCGTCATCATGTCGGCCGAGCCGCTGACCGACCACATCCCGATCATGCGCCGCGACTCCGACGGCGCGATCATCACGCAGTTCGACTACCCGACCTGCGAGACGCTCGGCCTGCTGAAGATGGACTTCCTGGGCCTGCGCAACCTCACGATCATCGACGACTGCCTGAAGATGATCGAGGGCAACACCGGGAACCGGATCGAGCTGCTCGACCTGCCGCTGGACGACACCAGGACGTACGAGCTGCTGGCCAAGGGCGACACGCTCGGCATCTTCCAGCTGGACGGCGGCGGCATGCGCACGCTGCTGCGGCTGATGAAGCCCGACAACTTCGAGGACATCTCCGCGGCCCTCGCGCTCTACCGCCCCGGCCCGATGGGCGCCAACTCGCACACCAACTACGCCCTGCGCAAGAACGGCCAGCAGGAGATCACCCCGATCCACCCCGAGCTGGAGGAGCCGCTCAAGGACATCCTCAGCACGACCTACGGCCTGATCGTGTATCAGGAGCAGGTCATGGCCATCGCCCAGAAGGTGGCCAACTACACGCTCGGCGGCGCCGACCTGCTCCGCCGCGCGATGGGCAAGAAGAAGAAGTCCGAGCTGGACAAGCAGTTCGAGTTCTTCGAGAAGGGCATGAAGGAGAACGGGTTCTCCGCGGCGGCCATCAAGGCCCTGTGGGACATCCTTCTCCCGTTCTCCGACTACGCGTTCAACAAGGCGCACACCGCCGGGTACGGCCTGGTGTCGTACTGGACCGCCTATCTCAAGGCCAACTACCCGGCCGAGTACATGGCGGCCCTGCTGACCAGCGTCAAGGACGACAAGGACAAGTCGGCCCTCTACCTCAACGAGTGCCGCCGCATGGGCATCAAGGTGCTCCCGCCGGACGTCAACGACTCGGACTTCGACTTCACCCCGCGCGGCACCGACATCCGGTTCGGCCTGTCGGCCATCCGCAACGTCGGCGCGAACGTCGTGGACGGCGTCATCGCCGCGCGCAAGGAGAAGGGCAGGTTCACCGATTTCAAGGACTTCCTGCGCAAGGTCCCCGCGATCGTCTGCAACAAGCGGGTCATCGAGTCGCTGATCAAGTCGGGCGCGTTCGACTCGTACGGGCACGTGCGCAAGGGCCTGCTCATGGTGCACGAGCAGGCGGTGGACGCGATCATCGACATCAAGAAGAACGAGGCCATCGGCCAGGACTCGCTGTTCGGCGCGATCGACGGCGCCGAGGACCAGACCTTCGACGTGCAGATCCCGCCGGGGGAGTGGGACAAGACGACGCTGCTGCAGTTCGAGCGGGAGATGCTCGGCCTGTACGTCTCCGACCACCCGTTGTTCGGCGTCGAGCACATCCTGTCGGCGGGCGCCGACTGCTCGATCGCGGCCCTGCAGGACGACAGCCGTTCCGACGGGCAGGTCGTCACGGTCGGCGGCATCCTGTCGGGCCTGCAGCGCAAGGTGACCAAGAAGGGTGACACCTGGGTCCTCACGATGCTGGAGGACCTGGAGGGCTCGATCGAGGTCATGATCTTCCCGTCGGCCTACCAGCTCTGCGCGACCGTGCTCGCCGAGGACGCGATCGTCTTCGTCAAGGGCAGGATCGACAAGCGGGAGGACGTCGCGAAGATCATCGCGATGGAGGTGACCGCGCCGGACCTCACGGCCGAGTCGGGCGGGCCGCTGGTGGTGAGCATGCCGATCAACCGCTGCACGCCGCCTGTCGTCGGCCGCCTCAAGGAGGTGCTCACCACCCACCCGGGGACCACGGAGGTCCACCTCCAGGTGCACAACGGGCCGCGTACGACGGTCATGCGGCTGGACGACCGGCTCCGCGTGAGTCCCTCGCCCGCCCTGATGGGAGACCTCAAGCAGCTGCTCGGCCCGGCCTGTCTGGCGGGCTGACCGGTGGGGACCCCGGAGGAGAGCGGGCTCTGTGGGCGGGAGGGCGCCGTCGTACATCGATTGGTGTAGCCGGGTACTCCGATGTCGCAGACCCAGGTGACGCGTTACGGCCGATGTGTCCGGCCGTCACCGAAACCTACCGTTGGGGGCATGAGTACGAGGTTCTCTTTGGCTGGTTTCGTGATCGCTATCCTTGCCTTCGTGGGGTCCGACGTGGTCAACCGGGGGTACGAGCCGGTGGACGAGACGATCAGCAGGTACGTCAACCTGCCGTACGGCTGGCTGGTCACCGTCGGCCTGCTGGGACTCGCCGCCGGGACCGCGGCCCTGGCCGTCCGGGCCGCGGGCAGCGGGTGGGGCGGGGGACTGTTGTGGTTGTGGGCCGGCTGTGCCCTGGTCGCAGCGATCTTCCCGGCTGATCCGCCCGGTAGCTGGTCCAATCCCTCGCTGTCGGAGAGTGTGCACGGGGCGGCCGCCTGGGTGGGACTCCTCGCGCTGGCGATCGCGATCGTACGGCTGACCGTGCGTTGGCGGCGCGAGCCCGCGTGGGCGTCGAAGGCGCGCGGGCTGACCGTGCTGGCCTGGGCGTCGTCGGTGGCGTTCCTGCTGTTCGCCGTGGCGATGGCGGACGTGATGGCGTTCACGCACACGGCTCCGCTGGGCCTGGCCGAGCGGGTCCTGCTCGGGCTGAATCTGCTCTGGCTCGCCCTGGCCGCCACCGGTCCGTCGAGGGCCCGCCCTCTGACCGGGGGCTCGCGGGGCCTCGTATCGGCGAGTGACGGGACGTGAGCATGGGCACGATCAGGGTGCGCCGCGCCCTGTTGGTGGATCTCGCGTCGGCCCTGCTGACCGGCGTGGGAGTGGCCGCGGGCCCGGCGGTGACGGGTGCGCCGTTGCTGTGGCACGGCGCGTTCGCCCTGGGGGTTCTCCTGGGGGGACTGCTGTTGGCTCGCAGACGCCGCCCCCTCCTCGTCCTCGTCCTGTCCGCCGGGGTGCTCATCGGCTACCAGAGCTCCGGCCTGTTCGAGGGCGGCTGGGTCTGGCCGCTGTCGGCCGCCCTGTTCACCGCCGCACTCACCCGGCCCGGCTGGGCCGTCACCGTCGGCGCCCTGACTTTGGCGTACGGCCTGGGCCAGCAGGGGCTGGACGCCCCCGAAGCGCTCGCCCGGGGCGGCGTCGAGTTACTCTGGCTGGCGTTGGTGCTGGCCGCGGCGAGCGCCACGCGCCAGTACGGCCGGTGGAGGGCCGAACACCGGGCCCGCCTCCTGCAACTGGAACAGACCCGGCTGGCCGAGCAGCGCCTGCACATCTCCCGAGAGGTCCATGACGTGGTCGCCCACACCCTGGCCGTCGTCGGCGTCCACCTGAACGTGGCCGTCGCGGTCCTGGACGATTCCCCCGAGGAAGCGCGGGCCGCCCTGAACACCGCCATCGCCGTGCGCAACCAGGCCGCGAGGGACCTCAAAGCGTTCGTCGGCGAGCTCCGCGACACCCCGCAGCAGGGTTTGGAATCCATCGCCGACCTGGTCGCACAGGCTCGGGCCGCCGGTTTGGAGGTGCGCTACCAGCCCGAGGGCGACCTCGCCGCCGTCCCGGCGGCCCAGGCACTCACCGCCTACCGAGTCGTCCAGGAGGCGGTGATCAACACCCTGCGCCACTCCGACGCCGGCCGCCTCACGATTAAGGTGCAGGCCACAGCCTGCGACCTGGTGGTGAATGTCGTCGACGACGGGAGCGCGACGGCGGATTACACCGCGGGGCACGGCCTGACCGGGATGCGTGAGCGTGTCACGGCCGTCGGGGGAACGCTGCGCATCGAGGCCGGCAGCGGCTTCGCCGTACAGACCGTCCTGCCCCTGACGGCTTACATGAGCGGCCTGGCGTCATGACCATCAGCGTGCTGCTCGTCGACGATCAGGCGCTCGTGAGGGCGGGCTTCCGCGCCCTGCTGGCCCGCGCCAAGACCCTCGCCGTCGTCGGCGAGGCCGCTACGGGCGAGGATGCGATACGCCAGGCCATCCGGCTGCGACCGGAGGTCGTGCTGATGGACATCAGGATGCCGGGGATGAACGGAATCGACGCCACGCGCCGGATCCTGACCGAGCTGCCGGCGACCAAGGTGATCATCCTGACGACGTTCGACACCGACGAGCATGTCTTTGAAGCCCTGCGGGCAGGGGCGAGCGGTTTCCTCACCAAGGAGGTCGATCTGGCCGAGTTGCGCCGGGCGGTCGAGGTCGTGGCGGCAGGCGAAGCTCTACTGTCGCCGAGCGTCACGCGCCGCGTCGTCGAACGTTTCGCCCACCGTCCACGGCCGGCCGCGACGCTGTCCGCGCTGACGACACGCGAGAGCGAGGTGGTCCGGCTGGTGGCGACGGGCCTGTCGAATGACGAGATCGCCGCCGCGCTGGTGATCAGCTCGCTGACCGTGAAGACCCACATCACCAGGGCCATCACCAAGCTGGGAGTTCGCGACCGCGTGCAGCTCGTCATCCTCGCCTACGAGCACGGTCTCGTCGGTTCCTCGCCTGCCGGCACCTGAAACCGGTCCCTCAGGCGGGGCGCTGCACACGGTGGGTTCCCCGGTTCGCCGTCGTACGCTTCGCCGCCTGCTCCGCGTGGGCCGACGCGCTGTCGCCGTCGTCGTGCCTGCCGCGCTCGCGCTCCCGCTCCCGCTTCTTCTTCTCCTTCTTGCGCTGCTTCTCCAGCGCCTCCTTCAGGCCCGGCGTGAACCCACCGCCGAACCGGGCCATGTCGGGTGGGACGAAGCCGTACACGGGGGTGTCCCGCAGGGCGGCGCGCATCGAGTCCACCCAGATCGGGCCGGGCAGCGAGGCGCCCTGCACCGCGCCGTAGTAGCGGCCGCCGATGGTGACGCCGGTGAGCGGATAGCGGTAGGAGCCGCGGATGTCGCCCACGCTGACGGCGGCCGCGAGGCCCGGCGTGTACCCGGCGAACCAGGCCGAGGTGTAGCCGTTGTTGGTGCCCGTCTTGCCCGCGGCGGGCCGCCCGATGGACTGGCCGCGCATCGTGCCCTTGGAGAAGACCCCCGTGAGCACGTGGCTCACCGCGTCGGCGACCTCGGGCTCGATCGCGGTCACGCACGCCGGTGGGATGTCGGTGCGGGTGCCGTCGCGCTCCACCACGGCGGTGATGGCCAGCGGCCGGCAGTAACGGCCGCGGGCGGCCAGCGCCGCGTACGCCGCCGCCACGGTGGTGGGGTCCATCTCGTTTGCCCCCAGCGTGAACGTCGGCACCTCGTGCAGCGGCGCGCCGTCCGCCCGCCTGATGCCCAGTGACCTGGCCGTTCGCACCACGTCGCACAGGCCGACCTCGCGCTCCAGCCGCATGTAGAAGATGTTCACCGACTGCCAGGTGCCCATCTCCAGGCTGTACGGCCCGCCGCCGCCCTCGCCGCCCGCGTTGTGGATGACCGTTTTCGGGTCGTTGACGGTCCTGCCCGAGCAGTCGCGGTAGCCGTACGACGGGACGTACGCGCCGGGGATCGTGAAGCCGTCGCCGAACCGCATCCCCTGCTTGAGCGCGGTGGCCAGCGTGAACACCTTGAACGTGGAGCCCGCCTGCAGGCCGAGCCCGCCGCCGTGCGCGGTGTCGGCCGCCAGATTGTAGGTGGTGGCGGGCCCGAGGTCGCGGTCGTGCGGGTTGCGTCCGTACCGCTTGCTCACCGCCATCGCGCGGATGTGCCCGGTGCCCGGCTCGATCATGGTTTCCGACGCCACCTGGTTGTCGCGCGGCCTGACCCGCGCGGCGATGGCACGCGCCGCGGCCCGCTGCGCGACCGGGTCGATGGTCGTCCAGATGGTCAGCCCGCCCCGCTGCAGGCGTCGCTCCCGGTCGGCCCTGGTGTACCCGAACGCGGGGTTGCCGAGCACCTCGCGTTCCACGTACACGCAGAAGAAGGGGTGGGCGCTGCCGGCGCAGCCGCCGGGCTCGGGCCGCAGGCGCAGTCCCAGCGGCTCGGCCGCGGCGGCGCGCGCCACGTTCCCGTCGATCATCCTCAGCTCGGCCATCCGGCCGAGAACCAGGTCGCGCCGGGCCCGCAGCCGGTCCCTGTGCTCGTCGCCCAAAGAGGGATCGGTGTCGTACGGCGTGCGCACGGCGCCGGCGAGCGTCGCGGCCTGCGTGAGCGTCAGGTCGGCGGCGTCGACGCCGAAGAACCGCTTGGCCGCGGCCTGCACGCCGAACGCCCCCGCGCCGAAGTAGGCGATGTTGAGGTAACGCTCGAGGATCTGGTCCTTGGTGTATTTGCGCTCCAGCGCCAGCGCGTACCGCAACTCGTCGAGTTTGCGGCGGAACGAGCGCACGAGGGCCTGCGCCCGCTCGTCCTCCGACTCGGCCTGGTTCAGCATGATGTTCTTGACGAGCTGCTGGCTGATGGACGAGCCGCCCTGCCGGATCCCGCCGGCCCGGGTGTTGGTGACGAATGCACGCAGCGTGCCCTTGAGGTCGAGACCGCCGTGCTCGTAGAACCGGGCGTCCTCGATGGCCACGATGGCCCGGCGCATGACCGGGGCGACCGCGCTCAGCGGCACCGACTGCCGGTTCTGGTAGTAGAACTGCGCGATCTGACGTCCGTTGCGGTCGAGCAGCCGTGTCACCTCGGGCAGCGGCTCCTCACGCAGCGGCGAGGGCAGGTAGGTGAGGGTGGACGCGGCGCTCCTGGCCGCCAGGCCGGCTCCGCCCACGAAGGGCATCACCAGCCCGGCGACCAGGGTGCCCCCGGCTGTGCCGCACAGGCCCAGCGCGAGGACGGCGCGCCCGAAAGCGACGCCGAGAAGACGAGAGGTCACGGGATATCAGTGCGACCTCTGGCGTTTGTCCAAACCCGGGAGCCGTAAAGCTTTACGTGATCCTGTTGATCTTCAATCCGAGGGAGGTGAACTGTTCGAACGGTCTGTGGTAGCCGCGTTCGATGTGGTTGACGCCCCGCAGGGTCGAGGTGCCCTCGGCCACGGCGGCGGCCAGCACCGCGGAGAACCCGGCGCGGATGTCGGGGAGCGTGACGTCGGCCCCGCGCAGGTTGGAGACTCCGCGAACGACCGCCGAGTGCTTGGCGTTGGTGTCGTGATAGCGGCACGCCGGGCCGCCCAGGCACTGGGCGAACACCTCGATCTCGCACCCCATCTTCTGCAGCGCGGGCACGTACACGAGCCGGTTCTCGAACACCGTCTCGTGCAGCACCGACATGCCCTCGGCGCGGGTGAACAGCACCATCAGCGGCGTCTGCCAGTCCGTCATGAAACCGGGGTGGGTGTCGGTCTGCACCGCCGCCGCGCGCAGGCCGTCCGGGGCCGAGGCGCACAGCCACTCGTCGGTGATCTCGAACCGCGCGCCCATCCGCGCCAGCGTGGTGATGGCGGTGACGAGCCGGTCCTGGTGGCAGCCGTGCACGCGCACCTCGCCGCCCGTCACCAGGCCCGCCACGAGGTACGAGAACGCCTCGATGCGGTCGCCGGCCAGCCAGGTGGAGGCGCCGTGCAGCTTCTCGACGCCCTCGATGACGATGCGCCGGTCCGGGCTCAGCTCGATCATCGCGCCCATGCGCTGGAGGAACAGTGCCAGCTCCACCACCTCGGGCTCCATCGCCGCGCCCTTGATGACGGTCTTGCCCTCCGCGAGCACCGCCGTCATGAGGATCGTCTCGGTGGCGCCCACGCTGGGGTAGGGGAGCGTGATGCGGTTGCCGCGCAGCCGGCTCGCCTTGGCGGTGATGCCGTTGTCGCCGACCTCGATCTCCGCGCCCATCGACCGCAGCGCCTCGACGTGGAAGTTGACCGGCCGCCTGCCGATGGGGTCGCCGCCGACGAGGGGGACGAACGCCTCGCCCGCCAGGTGCAGCAGCGGGCCGAGCATCAGGATCGGGATGCGGTTGAGACCGGTGTACTCCTCCGGCACGCGCGGCCGGATCTCGCTGCCCCGTTCGATGGCGATCTCACCAGGGGTGATCTCCACATGGATGCCGAGGGCTTCGAGCATGGCGGCGGTCAGCCCCACCTCGCCGACCTCGGGGGCGTTGTGCAGGATGCTCGGACCTGTCCCGAGCATCGCCGCCACCATGTGCTTGGAAACCGCGTTCTTCGATCCCCGGACCTCCACGTCTCCCCGCAACGGGCCGGACGGGTCGATCTGCCATACCTCTTCGCTCACTCGGCCTCCTTGGCCCACACCGATGCCGCGCGTCCCCTGCACCCGGCTTCAGCAAGAGTAACGGGATCGGACCCGATTACCATGTGGGTACTATCGGGACGGTGCGGCATCTGAGGGGCAATCTGGCGACGACCGTCGTGACCGTCCTCGTGCTCGCCGTCCTCGGCGCGGTCGCCGGATACGTGTGGTCGGCGCTCGCCCCCGCCACGCGGTACGTGCTGGTCGACGGCACGCCGCACCTGGCCGACCCGGAGACGCAGTCCCTCATCGAGGCCGACGGCTGGTTCGCCGCCGTCACCGGCGCGTTCGGCCTGGTCTGCGCGGTCGCGGGGTATGTGCTGTCGCGCGACAGGCCGGTCGGGGTCCTCGTGGGGCTCGCGGCCGGCGGGCTGCTCGCCGGGTATGTCGCGATGCTGGTCGGCGGCACGGCCAAGGGCGTGGTCCAGGCGGCGGGACCGGGCGGCTACACCACCACGACCTCACTCGACCTGACCGCGCACGGAGTGCTGTTCGCCTGGCCGCTCGTCGCCACCGCGGCCTTCTGGGTCGTCGAGTTCGCCGTGACCTACAACCAGCGCGCCCGTTAGACCCTGTCGCTAGGCCCCGTCGCTAGGCCCCGTCGAGGCCCGGCACGGTCCGCCAGAGGCCGGTCGCCTGCTCGAAGGCGTGCCCGAGACGCAGGACCTCCATGTCGGCCCACGGCCTGCCCACGATCTGCAGGCCGACCGGCAGGCCCTCGGGCGTGAACCCGCACGGCACCGACATCGCGGGCGCGTGCAGCACGCTGACCCAGTAGCACGAGCGCATCCACGCCAGGTAGTCGGGCATCTCCACCCCGGCCACCTCCGTGACGTACGGCTGCTCCACCGGGAACGGCGGCACCTGGCTGACGGGCGCCACGAGGAAGTCGTACCGCCCGAAGAACTCCCGCACGCGGTGGAACAGCCCGGTGCGCAGCCGCTCGGCCCGGGCGAGGTCGGCGCCGGTGACCTTCCGCCCCTGCTCCACGTTCCAGGCCACGTTGGGGCCCACCTCGGGGAGGTCACCGAAACTGAGCGCGTAGTACCACGACCGGTAGACGCGGAACGCCTCCTCGGCGTCGGACAGGTCCAGGTCCACCTGCTCGACCTTGGCGCCCAGCGCGGCCAGCGTCTCGGCCGCCCGCGCCGTCGCCGCGGCCGTCCGCGGATCGACCGGGAGGCCGCCCAGGTCGGGGCTGAAGGCGACGCGGACGCCGGCGAGGTCCATGTCCAGCGGCGCCGCGAACGTCTCACCGTCCTCGCGGATCGAGAACGGTGAGACCGGGTCGAACCCGGCGATGGCCGACATGAACAGCGCCAGGTCGGCGGCCGTGCGGGCCATCGGGCCCGGCACGCTGAGCGTGAACCAGGCCGCCGTCGCCGACTTCGCCGGCACCCGCCCCGGGGTGGGCCGAAGGCCCGCCACATTGCAGAACGACGCGGGATTGCGCAGCGACCCGCCCATGTCGGAGCCGTCGGCGAGCGGCACCATCCGGCACGCCAGCGCCGCCGCGGCGCCGCCGCTGCTGCCGCCCGCGCTCTTCGACAGGTCGTAGGGGTTGCGCGTCGCCCCGAACACCTCGTTGACCGTGTGCGAGCCGGTGCCGAACTCCGGGGTGTTCGTCTTGCCGAGCGCGATCCCGCCCGCCTCGCGGATGCGCCGCACCAACGGGTCGTCCTCGGTGGGCACGTGGTTCGCGAAGGCCGGCGAGCCGTACGTGGTCCGCACGCCCGCGGTGTCGGCGAGGTCCTTGTGCGCGACCGGGATGCCGTGCAGCGGGCCGCGCACGTGCCCGCGCCGCAGGTCATCGTCGGCGCGCGCGGCCTGGTCGAGCGCCCGCTCGGCGGTCAGCGTCACGACGGCGTTGACCCGCGGGTTCGTCTCGTCGATGCGCCGCAGGCACGCCTCGGTCAGTTCGACCGCGCTCACCTCGCGGGCCCGAAGCAGCGCGGCCATCTCGGTCGCGGTGAGGTCGACCAGCTCGTTCATATCTCCCCCGTTCCCTACGGTCTCCGGCCAGTTTCACGGCCTGTGAGCCGTACGGGCGACGGCAACACTCGACAGGTTCAGGCCTTGGCGATGGGGGCGGTCACCGCCTGGGCGAGCCGGATGAGGTTGTCCGGCGCCGTCTCGATCTGCAGGCCACGCCGCCCGGCGGAGAAGTAGATCGTCTCGAAGTCGAGCGCCGACTCGTCCACCACGGTCGGCAGCCGCTTGCGCTGTCCCAGCGGGCTGATGCCCCCCACCACGTAGCCGGTGACCCGCTCCACCTTCGCCGCGTCGGCCATCGCCGCCCGCTTGCCCTTCAGCGCCGCGGCGAACGCCTTGAGGTCGAGCTTGCCCGCCACCGGTACGACCGCGACCGCCAGGCCCGCCTCGGTCTCCGCCACCAGCGTCTTGAAGATCCGCTCGTAGGGCAGGCCGAGCGCGTCGGCCGCCTCCTCGCCGTACGCCTGGGCGTTCGGGTCGTGGTCGTAGGGGTGAAGGGTGAACTCCGCCTTGGCCTGCGTGAGGGCGACGGTCGCCGGAGTGCCCTGGCCGCCCTTGCTCTTGGTCTTGCTCACGACGGCAAGCCTAGTGCGGACGCTCCTTCCCGATTCGCCCCCTGTGGACGACCCCGTCACCGCAGGACGGAGCGCACGGCCTCGGGGGAGCGGGCCACCACGGCGGTCCCGTCGTCGGCGGTGATGATCGGCCGCTGGATCAGGATCGGGTGAGCGGCCATGGCCTCGATCCACCGCCCGCGGGCCGCCTCGTCGCGCGGCCACGACTCGATGCCCAGCTCCGCCGCGACGGGCTCGCCGAGGCGGGCGACGTCCCAGGGCTCCAGTCCGAGGCGGCGCAGCATCTCGGCGAGCTCCTCCGCGCTCGGCGGGTCCTCCAGGTAGTGCCGAATCGTGTACCCGGCGCCCTCGGCATCCAGAAGCGACAGAGCCGACCGGCACTTCGAGCAGGCCGGATTGATCCAGATCTCCATGGGATCATTGTCCCGCGTCACGGTGGGGGCGGGCTCGCTAACGCTGCCGGAAAGGCGCGAACCGGCCGAGGTAGGTGAAGGCCCAGCGGTCTGTGCCGCCCTTGCGCGGATGTTCCAGGGGCCGTCCGAGCCGTTCCCGCAGGCGTGTCCTCCACGCCCTCCAGGGGCTGGAGGCTGCCCGAACCCCTCCCCGCGCCGGGGCATGGTCAGGTCAGACGGCTCCCGCCTGATCCGGCCCGTTGTGGTGGCTGCGAACGAGGGGGAGGAATAGCTCGTCGACGATCGATCGGATGCGGGGCGGCTTCAGGGGTTTGAGGTCCATGAGCAGGTCGTGGCGCACCAGGTCGAACGGCATGGCGAGCACCGCGGGAGGGATTCGTTCCAGGTCGATTTCGCCACGGTCATGGGCACGCTGGTAGATGGCCCGAACGCGCGGAAGCCGCTGGTCGCCGATGATCCTGTCGCGTGCCTGGGCGGGGGTGAGCCCGGTGCCGGCCAGTAGCCCCGAGAAGGCGGTGGCCGCGGCGATGGCGGAGAAGGCGGCGCGGGCCTCGCCCATGGCGGTCAGCGCGGCGAGGAGGTCGCCGCGCAGCGTGCCGGTGTCGGGGAGGTCGACCGGATGGCTGTTCCGATAGTGCTCCAGCGCGGCGAGCACGAGCTGGTCCTTGTTGGCCCAGCGGCGGTAGAGCACGGCGATGCCGGTGCCGGCACGGGACGCGACGGACTCCATGGTCAGCTTCGCGAAGCCGACCTCGACCAGCTCGTCCCAGGCTGCGTCCAGCAACGCGGCCTCGAGTTCGGGCCCGCGTCGGCGTTGGCGAGAGGGCTCGGCGCCGGCTGTGGTCACGACTCCCATCATAAGGAAGGTTTGCATTCCCTAGCAAAGCCGCCCTACTCTCCTAAGAGATGGATTCCACTCTTAATGTGAGGGCGGGGCGATGACAGAGACCACCGAGGCGAGGCTGTCGCCGCAGGTGAAGAACGCGTTGATCGCGCTGATCGTGGGCGGGATCGCGGCGATCCTCGACTCGACGATGGTCACGCTGGCGATCCACACGCTGGCGGTGAAGCTGCACTCGACCGCCGACACGATCCAGTGGGTCACCACCGGTTTCCTGCTGGCGATGGCCGTCGCGATCCCGGTCACCGGGTGGGCGGAGCGCCGCTGGGGCGGCAAGCGGGCCTGGATGGCCGCGCTGGTGCTGTTCGTGCTCGCCTCGGTGCTGTGCGCGGTGGCGTGGGACGACGCCGGCCTGATCGGGTTCCGGGCGCTGCAGGGCTTCGGTGCCGGGCTGATCTTCCCGTTGATGCAGACGCTCGCGGTGAGAGCCGCGGGCGGGCGTGTCAGCAGCCGGCTGATGGCGGCCGTCAGCCTGCCGATCGCGCTTGGTCCGATCCTCGGCCCGGTGATCGGCGGCGTGATACTCAACTGGCTGAGCTGGCGCTGGCTGTTCCTCGTCAACGTGCCGGTGATCGCCGCCGGGCTGCTGCTGGCGTGGCGGTTCCTGCCTGCCGACCGTCCCGGCTCCTCAGCCGGGTGCGGGCGCCTGGACTGGATCGGCCTGGTGCTGCTCGCGCCGGCGCTGACGGGGATCCTGCTCGGCCTCTCAAAGCTGTCGGAGCATGGCGGGATCGGCCACGCCGGGGTGCTGGTGCCGCTGTCGGCCGGGGTCGTCCTGCTGGGCGCGTTCATCGCCTGGGCGTCCCGGCCTGGCGAGCGCGAGCCGATCGTCGACGTGCGGCTGCTGCGCGTGCGCTCGCTTGGCAGTGCGTCCGCGGTCCTGTTCACCGCCGGCGCGGCGATGTACGCCGGCATGTTCCTGCTGCCGCTGTACTACCAGCAGCTGCGGGGCGACAGCGTGCTGGGCGCCGGGCTGCTGATGATCCCGCAGGGCGTGGGCGCGCTCGCCTCGCGCTTCCTGATCGGCAAGGTGGTCGACCGGTTCGGGGCGCGAGCCGTGACGATCGCCGGCTTCCTGCTCGCCGCCGTCGCCACCGTCCCGTTCGCGCTCGCCGGGCCGGACACGAGCCTGCCGTGGCTGGGAGCCGTGCTGTTGGTTCGCGGTCTGGGGATCGGGGCGGTGCTGATCCCTCCGATGTCCCTCGCCTACCGGGACATCCAACCGGCAGGCATCCCGCACGCCACCATGAACACCCGCATCGTCCAGCAGGTGGGCGCCTCGTTCGGCACCGCGATCGTGGCCGTCGTCCTGCAGGCGCTCCTCGGCCACGGCGCCACCGGCGCATTCCAGGGCGCGTTCTGGTGGGCGGCCGGCATCGCCGTCGCCGCGGTCGTCCCCGCCATCGCTCTGCCGGCGGGCAAGCCGGCGAACCGCCGACCGGCCGCAGAGCCGGTGCGCGACGACGAGGCCGCGAGCAGCCGAGTGGCGGAGGTCTGAGGACGGCAGTGATGGGCATGACGGCCGCCTACAAGGCATCGACCTACGCCACATCGACTCGCGCCGGGCCGCGTCATGATCGCGTCATGTCTTGACAACACGCCCAGCGCAGCCGAAATAATTTAGTCGCTCAACAAATAGGCCTAAGCATTCCAGAGCTTCGACCCCGGACACGGTCGGCCGGCTCGCCCGTAGGCATCTGGCCCGCGCCCCCCCGCTGACCGACCGCGGCCACTTGCCTGCACCCGACAACCCCCGGAGGACCGGTGCCTCTCGTCGCCGGGGTCGACTCGTCGACCCAGTCGTGCAAAGTCGTCATCCGCGACGCCGAGACCGGGAAGCTGGTGCGCGAAGGTCGCGCACCACACCCCGTCGGCACCGCCGTGCCGCCGGCCGCTTGGGAGGCCGCACTGTCCGACGCGGTCGCACAGGCCGGCGGACTGGACGACGTGGCGGCCGCCTCGATCGCCGGGCAGCAGCAGGGCATGGTGTGCCTGGACGCCGGCGGCGCGGTGATCCGGGACGCCGTGCTGTGGAACGACACCCGCTCGGCCGGCGCCGCCGCCGACCTGATCTCGGACCTCGGCGGCGGCGAGGCGGGACAGCGAGCATGGGCGGAGGCGGTCGGCCTGGTGCCGGTGGCCAGCTTCACCGTCACCAAGCTGCGCTGGCTGGCCTCGGTGGAGCCGGACAACGCCGCCCGCACAGCCGCGGTGTGTCTGCCGCACGACTGGCTGACCTGGCGACTGTCCGGCGCACCGGGGCTCGATGCGTTGCGCACCGACCGCAGCGAGGCCAGTGGGACTGGATACTGGTCGGCCGCGACCGGTGAGTACCGCCTGGACCTGCTCCGGTTGGCGTTCGGTCGCGACGATGTGCTGCTGCCGCAGGTGCTCGGGCCGACTTGTCAGGCCGGGCACCTGCGCACCGGCGCGCCGCTGGGCCCCGGTGCCGGCGACTGCGCCGCAGCGGCGCTGGGTGTCGGTGCCGAGCCGGGCGACGTGATCGTGTCGATCGGCACCTCCGGCGTAGTGTCCACCGTTTCCAACGTGCCGACCGCAGACCCGAGCGGGATCGTGGCCGGGTTCGCCGACACGACCGGCCGGTTCCTGCCGCTGGTGTGCACGCTCAATGCCGCCCGGGTGCTCGACGCGGCCGCGACCATGCTGCGGGTGGACCACGCAGAGCTGTCGGCGCTGGCGCTGTCCGCCCCGCCGGGCGCCGACGGGCTGACCCTGGTGCCCTACCTGGAGGGCGAGCGCACACCGAACCGCCCGCACGCCACCGGAGCCGTGCACGGCCTGGCCCTGCGGACCTCGACCCCCGCGCACCTGGCTCGCGCGGCGGTCGAGGGCATGCTGTGCGCACTCGCCGACGGGCTGGACGCAATGATCGCGCAGGGCACGACGGTCAACCGGGTCATCCTCGTCGGCGGTGGCGCCCGCTCGGAGGCGGTGCGCCGGATCGCGCCTACTGTCTTCGGCCGCCCCGTGCTCGTCCCACCACTGGGGGAGTACGTCGCCGACGGCGCCGCCCGCCAGGCGGCCTGGGTGTTGTCGGGCGGGCAGCGGCCGCCGTCGTGGACGGTCGGGCAGGTTGAGATGCACGAGGCGGACGCCGTGCCGGCGATCCGCGAACGGTACGCCGTGGCCCGCGCGAACGTCCTCGACCGCGCCGGCTGACGGCGGCGGCACCGGTGCCGGAATCACCGGCAGCGGGGCCCGCGGTCACGCCAGCGAGATGGTGATCGCGCCGCCGCGTGGGTCGGCTCCGGACAGCATCGACGAGGGCACACGGAAGACCCGGCCGGGGGAGACCGGCCACGGCAACGTGCGGCGGGCGATCTCGCGGCCGTCCTGAGTCACGACGACCCGGGCGATCGAGCGGTGCTCGGCCGGCCACAGCACGATCCGGTGACGCGGCGGCGCGCCCGCGCCCGGCCGGATCAGGCCGGGGAAGACCCATCGGAACGGCGCCTCGGCCCGCAGCGGGATCGCACCCGCGAACGTGCCGCCCGTCTCGTCGCCTGCGGCGTCTCCAGGCTCGTCATCGCCGTGAGCACCGCCCGTGCTCGTTCCGGGACCCGTTCCGCTGCCGGAGGGACGTGCCGCGTCAGGGAGATCTCTCGCGGCGGACTGGTTCATGGTGCGGGAGGCGGCGGGGGAGGGCGCGGCGAGGTAGGCCTGGACGTGCCGCACAACGTGACGGCCGTCGAGGGCCGCCACGTCGGCGGTGTCCACCGGGTGGACCAGGTTGCCGACGGCGAAGACCCCGAGGCGGCTGGTGGTCAGGGTGTTGTCCACCAACGGGCTTCTGCTGCCCGGGTCCATCGCCAGCCCGGCCGCCCGGGCCAGCTCGTTGTCCGGAACCCAGCCGCCCGTGAACACCACCGTGTCGCAGGGCACCGTACGGCGCTCGCCCGTGCGCAGATCCTCGACCTCCACGGACTCGACGGCGTCGCGGCCGTTGATCCGCACGACCCTGGTGGCGGTGGCGACCGGTACGCGCAGCACGGCCCGGCCCGGCACGCTGAACGCCGCGTACGACTCGGCGCGGGCGTGCTCGCTGGTCATCAGCACCGTACGGCAGCCCGCCTCGCGCAGCGTGAGCACGGCCGACCAGCTCACCGGCTCGGCTCCGACGACGACGGCCCGCGTGCCGACCCTGCCGCGATGCAGATGGACCACGTTCTGCAGCTGCCCGGTCGTCAGCACACCGGGCGGGCGGTCACCCGGCACCATGCGGGCCGTACGGGGACGCTCCCTGGCGCCGGTCGCCAGGACGATGGCGCGGGCGTCCACCCGCAGGCGGCCCTCCGGGGTGGTGACGTCCAGGACGCGCTGCCCGGCCCACCCGGTGACCATGGCCGAGGTCCGCACCACTGCTCCCGCCTCCAGCGCGCGGTTGGCCAGCAGGCGGGCGTACGCCGGGCCGGTCATCAGCGTGCGCAGGTCCCGCAGGCCGTACCCCGTGTGGTCGCTGTGCCGGGGGATGCCGCCGGCCTCGCGTTCCCGGTCGAGCACCAGGACCCGCAGGCCGGCGGCCGCGAGACCGGCGGCGGCGGTCAGCCCGGAAGGGCCGCCGCCCACGACGGCGACGTCGGTGGTGAGGCGCATCACGATCCCTCCACGCGGGCGAGGCGCTCGGCGATCTCGGCTCCGCAGTAGAAGCCCTGGCAGCGGCCCATCGTGGCCCGGGTGCGGCGGCGCAGGCCGTCGAGGTCGGCCGGGGGGAGCGGGGAGTCCAGGGCGTCCCTGATCTCACCGGCGGTGACTCGCTCACAGAAGCAGACGACGGTCCCGTACGCCGGGTCCCGGCGGATGAGGTCGTCGCGCATGTACGGCCGGGGGAACGCCTCTCCGATATTGGGCATCCGGGGCGGATCGGGCAGATCGTCGCGTACGGAGGTGACGAGGCCCGCCTCGGCCAGCAGCCCGGTGGCGTGCTCGGCGAGCGCCATGGACGAGGTCAGCCCGGTCGACCGGATGCCGCCGAGCACGAGGTACCGCTGCGTGGCGTCCAGGTGGACCTGGTAGTCGCCGTGCTCGGTGGCCGCCCGCAGCCCGGCGTAGGAGGCCGTGACCTCCTCCTTCAGCAGCGCCGGCATGAGCGCGAGGCCCCTGTCGACGAGGAACGCGAACCCCTCCTCAGAGGTGGAGGTGTCGGCGTGGTCGCGCAGGTCCTCCGCCGTCGGGCCGAGCATCACGTTGCCGTAGATGGTCGGGCTGATCAGCACGCCCTTGCCACGTGAGCCGGGCACGGGAAGCACGATGCGGTTCGCCAGCGGCCTGGCCATCTTGTCGAAGACCAGCAGCTCGCCCCGGCGCGGGGTGACCGTGAACCGCTCGTGGCCGAACATGCGGTCGACAGCGCCGGACCCCAGCCCCGCGGCGTTGACGACCCAGCGGGCCCGCAGCGGGCCCCGGTTCGTCATGAGCACGGTCTCCTCGCCGCCGTCGTGCTCGACGCCCTCGACCCGCGTGTTCAGCAGCACGTCGGCGCCCCGGGCCAGCGCCTCCGTGGCGTACGCGAGCGTGGTGGTCCACGGGCACACGATCGACTCGCCGGGCACGGTCAGCCCGCCGAGCGCGCCCGGGCCGAGGGCCGGGACCAGCCGGTGGACCTCGGCCGCGCCCACGACCTCGCACTCCCGGTAGCCGTTCTTCACCGCCTTGTCCGCCAGCCCGGCCAGCGCGGCGAGCTCCTCGGCGGTCCACGCGACCAGCACCGCGCCCGTCGGCTCGACCGGGATGCCGGCGCGCTCGGCGTACCCGCCGAGCAGCTCGTATCCCCGCCGCACCAGCCGCGACTCGAGCGTGCCCGGCGTCGCGTCGAAGCCGGTGTGCAGGATCGCCGTGTTGGCCTTGCTGGTGCCGTCGCCGACGTCCGAGCGCGCCTCGACCAGCGCCACCGTCAAGGACCGGCCGTCGCGTTCACACCCTGTTACTTGCCGTCCTGCCAGCTCGCGGGCCACGGCGGCGCCCACGACGCCGCCGCCGACGACCGCCACGTCGACCGTCCTCTCCGGCAGCGGCCCGGACCTGCTGACTCCTCGGCTCACGCGCCCCTCCCCGTCTCGATCGCGGCGCGGACGCCCCGCCGCCAGCGCGCCATGAACTCCTCCGCCCGGTCCGCCGGCCAGCGCGGCTCGTACGTCGTCGCCGGGGCCCACACGGGCACGGCGTCCGCCACGGTGAGCGAGGGGGTCACGGCGAGGCGGGCCAGCGCGGCGGCGCCGAGGGCGGTCGCGTGCGGCGACGGGTAGACGTCGACCGGCGCCTGCAGCAGGTCCGCCTGGGCCTGCATGAGCGCGGCCGACCCGGTGAGCCCGCCGTCCACCCGCAGGCGGGTCAGCGGGCGGCCGAGATCGGCCGCGACGACCGCGGCCAGGTCGGCCACCTGAGCCGCGATGCCCTCCAGCACGGCGCGGATCAGGTGCCCGGGCCGGGTGGACAGCGTCATGCCGAGGAACGCGCCGGTCGCGTCCGGCCGCCACCAGGGGGCGGCCAGCCCGGCCAGCCCGGGGACGAACAGGGCGCCCTCGGCGTCCGGCGCGGCCAGCGTGTCCAGGTCGGAGGCGGCGCCGACGAGGCCGAGGCCGTTCAGCCACCGCACCGCCGAGGCCGCCGTGTAGACCTGCCCGTCCACGCAGTACGGTGTGGCCCCCCTGGCCCGCCAGGCCACCGACGTGGTCAGGCCGGAGGCCGAGCGCACGGCCCGCTCGCCGGTGTTGGCGAGCAGGAACGCCCCGGTGCCGTACGTGCACTTGGCCTCGCCCGCGGTCAGGCAGCCTTCGGCCAGCAGCGCGGCCTGCTGGTCGACGACCAGGCCGCCGACCGGGATCTCCCCGCCGAAGGCCCGGGTCGTCCCGGCCACCTCGTCACAGGCGACGATCGCGGGCAGCCGCTCGCCGTCCAGGCCGAACAGGCCGAGCAGCTCCCCGCTCCACTCGACCGCGTCGAGGTCGAGCAGCGCCGACCTGCTCGCGGTCGCCGCGTCGGTGACGAACTCCCCGGTCAGACGGTGGACGAGCCAGGTGTCGCTGGTCGTCACCACCCCCTCGCGGGTGAGGTTGCGGCGGATCCAGGCCATCTTCGGCGCCGAGAAGTACGGGTCGAGGACGAGGCCGGTCAGCTCGGCGACCCTCTCGGCGTACCCGGCGAGACCGGTGCAGACGTCCTCGGCCCGCCGGTCCTGCCACACCAGGGCCGTGGTCAGCGGCTCGCCGGTCGCCGGGTCCCAGGCCAGCACGGTCTCGCCCTGGTTGGCCAGCGTGACCGCGCCGACCGGCACGCCCGCCGCCTCGACGGCCTCCCGCCCGGCGGCCAGCACCGAGGCGAGCAGCTCGCGGGGGTCCTGCTCCACCCGCCCGCCCGGCAGGTACGCGGGGTGGACGGGTGCCTCGGCCAGCGCGAGGGCCGCGCCGTCGCCGTCCACCACGACCGCCTTGGTGCCCGAGGTGCCCTGGTCGATCGCCAGCACGGACGGCGTGGAGGGGTGGGACATGGATGGTCTCCTCGCTGGAGCTGGGGGAGTCGCGACGGCCACCCTATGGGTTGATCACCTGGGCACCCGCCCTGACCAGGGCGGACGCGAGCTCGGGAGAGGGCTCCGCGTCGGTGATGAGACCGGACGGGCCGTCCAGGGCGCACACCCGGTAGGCGGCGACCCTGCCGTGCTTCGAGCTGTCGGCGAGCACGTACGTCCGGGCGGTGCCGGCGAGGATCACCCGCTTGGTCGCGACCTCGTCCAGGAAGTAGTCGGTGAGCCCGGCCTCGGCGTCCACGCCGCCCGAGCCGAGGAACGCCACGTCGGCGCGCAGGTCCTGGAAGAACCCGAGCGTGTGGGCGTTGGAGACGGCGAGGTCGCCCTGCCGGACGCGCCCGCCCGCCACCAGCACCTCCACGCCGGGACGGCCCGCCAGCTCTGCCGCCACCAGCAGCGAGCAGGTGGCGACCACTCCCCGGAAGAACGGGGGGAGGGCCCTGGCGACGTGGACGGCCGTGGTGCCCACGTCGATGATCACGGTCTGGCCCGGCCGCAGGAGCCGCGCCGCGAGCTCGCCGATCACGGCTTTCGCCTCGGACTGGCTCGTCGAGCGCTCCAGGTAGGACAGCTCCTCGCCGGTGCCGGACGGCGCCGCGGTCGCCCCGCCGTGGACGCGGACGAGCAGCGCGCGGCGCTCCAGGATCGCCAGGTCGCGCCGGACGGTCTCGTGGGAGACGCCGAGCAGCGCGGCCAGATCCTCGGTGCGCACGGTGCCCTTCCGCCCGAGGGCTTCGATGATCCGCTGGTGACGCTGTGCCGGCAGCACGAGACCCGCCTTCGACCGACCGAATGTGACTGTTCTCGCCCGAGAGTGTGGATCGGTGCCCGGAAACCCGTCAAGGTCCGCGCCCTGAATCGGGCGTGGACGACGACGTCGCAGCTCCGGGAGGGTGCGCCCGCCGGTGAAACACCCGTCCCGCATGCTGGACACACGCGGATCCGTCCCTGGTCATCCGTAGACTGGGACGGTGATTTCCCGTATCGACCTGCGCGGGTCCCTTCCTGCCGACCTGCGCGACGTGCTGCCCCGCGCCGAACTCGACGTCGAGGCCGCCCTGGAGAAGGTGCGGCCCATATGTGAGGACGTACGCCATCGTGGCGCGGCAGCCGTACGGGAGCTGACCGCGAGGTTCGACGGCGTCGAGATCGAGTCGGCCCGGGTGCCCGCCGAGGCCCTCGCGCGCGCCCTCGAGGGGCTGGACCCGGTCGTGCGCGCGGCGCTGGAGGAGTCGATCCGCCGCACCCGCCTGGTCCACCACGATCAGCGGCGCACCGACACCA
The DNA here is from genome assembly GCF_012999525.1 of Microbispora sp. H10836. Taxonomy (NCBI): domain Bacteria; kingdom Bacillati; phylum Actinomycetota; class Actinomycetes; order Streptosporangiales; family Streptosporangiaceae; genus Microbispora; species Microbispora sp. H10836. Next base: position 216,094 of record NZ_JABBWU010000001.1, on the reverse strand, counting down.
CCACGCAGGTCGTGCCGGGCGGCACGGTCACCGAGCGCTGGGTGCCGGTCGACCGCGTGGGGCTGTACGTCCCCGGAGGCCGGGCCGTCTACCCCTCCAGCGTGGTCATGAACGTGGTCCCCGCGCAGGAGGCGGGCGTGCCCTCGCTGGCCGTCACCTCACCCGCGCAGAAGGAGTTCGGCGGCCTGCCGCACCCCACGATCCTCGCCGCCTGCGCGCTGCTCGGCGTCGACGAGGTGTACGCCGTGGGAGGGGCCCAGGCCGTGGCGATGTTCGCCTACGGCACCGAGGAGTGCCGCCCGGCCACCATGGTGACCGGTCCGGGCAACATCTGGGTGGCCGCGGCCAAGCGCCTGCTCAAGGGCCGCATCGGGATCGACTCGGAGGCGGGTCCGACCGAGATCGCGATCCTCGCGGACGAGACCGCCGACCCCGCGCACGTGGCCGCCGACCTGATCAGCCAGGCCGAGCACGACGTGATCGCGGCGGCCGTCCTGGTCACCACCAGCCCCGAGCTGGCCGACGCGGTGGAGAAGGAACTGCCCGGCCAGGTGGCCGCGACGCGGCACTCCGCGCGCATCACCGAGGCGCTCGCCGGCCGCCAGTCCGGCATCGTGCTCGTCTCGGACCTTGAGGACGGCCTGAAGGTCGTCGACGCCTACGCCGCCGAGCACCTGGAGATCCAGACGGCCGACGCGCACGCGGTCGCCGCCCGCGTGCGCAACGCCGGCGCGATCTTCATCGGCCCGTACGCGCCGGTGTCGCTCGGCGACTACATGGCGGGCTCCAACCACGTGCTGCCGACCGGCGGCTGCGCCTGCCACTCCTCGGGGCTGTCGGTGCAGACGTTCCTGCGCGGCATCCACGTGGTGGACTACAGCCGCGAGGCGCTGGCCGGGGCCGCGGCGCACGTGTGCGCGCTCGCCGACGCGGAGGACCTGCCCGCCCACGGCGCCGCGATCCGCGCCCGCTTCGACTGGGAAGTGCCCGCATGACGACTCTCGACGACCTGCCGATCCGCGACGACCTGCGGGGCAAGCAGCCGTACGGCGCGCCGCAGCTCGACGTGCCGGTCCAGCTCAACACCAACGAGAACCCCTACCCCCCGTCGGCGGCGTTGATCGACGACCTCGCCCGTGCCGTGCGGCAGGGCGCGGCGACGCTCAACCGCTACCCCGACAGGGACGCCGTCGAGCTGCGCAAGGATCTCGCCGACTACCTCGGCCACGGGCTGACGGCCCGCCAGATGTGGGCGGCCAACGGCTCCAACGAGGTCATCCAGCAGATCCTCCAGGCGTTCGGCGGCCCCGGACGCTCGGCGATCGGGTTCGAGCCGTCGTACTCGATGCACCCGATCATCGCGGGCGGCACGAACACCCGGTGGATCGAGGGCCTGCGCGAGGAGGACTTCGCGATCGACCCGGACGCCGCCGTGCGGATGATCGAGGAGCACCGGCCCGACGTGGTGTTCCTGACCTCGCCGAACAACCCGACCGGCACGGCCCTGCCGCTGGAGGTGATCGAGCGGATCCTCGCCGCCGCGCCCGGCATGGTCGTGGTCGACGAGGCGTACGCCGAGTTCGCCCGCACCGGCACGCCGTCGGCGCTGACCCTGCTGCCGGGCAACCCCCGGCTGATCGTGACGCGGACCATGTCCAAGGCGTTCGCGATGGCCGGCACCCGGCTCGGCTACCTCGCCGCCGACCCGGCGGTGGTCGACGCCCTGCTGCTGGTCCGCCTGCCCTACCACCTGTCCACGCTGACCCAGGCGGCGGCGCGGGTGGCGCTGGCGCACCGCGAGGAGCTGCTCGGCACGGTGGACGCGCTGCGCGCCGAGCGGGACGCCACCGTGGACTGGCTGCGGGAGCGCGGCCTCACGGTCGCCGACTCCGACGCCAACTTCGTGCTGTTCGGTACGTTTGCGGATCGGCGGTCCGTGTGGGAGGGACTGCTCGATCGCGGGGTGCTGATCCGGGAGACCGGCCCCGCGGGCTGGCTGCGCGTGTCGATCGGCACGCCGGAAGAGATGGCGGCGTTCCGCGCCGCGCTGGAGGGGGTCCTCGCATGACCGAGATCGACGAGCGCCGCGGCCGTATCGAGCGCACGACGAAGGAGACGTCGGTGCTGGTCGAGGTGGGCCTCGACGGCACCGGGATCGTCGACGTGTCGACCGGCGTCGGCTTCTACGACCACATGCTCGCCCAGCTCGGCAAGCACGGACTGTTCGACCTGACCGTGAAGACCGAGGGCGACCTGCACATCGACGCCCACCACACGATCGAGGACACCTCGATCGCGCTCGGCGCGGCGTTCCGCGAGGCCCTGGGCGACAAGTCGGGCATCCGGCGGTTCGGCAGCGCCTCCTGCCCGCTGGACGAGGCGCTCGCGCAGGTCACGGTGGACCTGTCCGGCCGGCCGTACCTCGTCCACACCGAGCCCGAGGGCATGGCCCCGATGATCGGGCCCGACTACGACACCACCATGACCCGGCACATCCTGGAGTCGTTCGTCGCGCAGGCGGCGGTCTGCCTCCACGTGCACGTGCCGTACGGGCGCAACGCGCACCACATCGTGGAGGCGCAGTTCAAGGCGCTCGCGCGGGCGCTGCGCGAGGCGTCGGAGCGGGACCCGCGGGCGACCGGGGTGCCCAGCACCAAGGGCGTCCTCTGATGACCTTCGCGTCCGGAGGAATGATCTTCATCGGCCTCTTCCTGATCGGCGGGGTCATCTCGGGCATACGGCAGGGCTCGAAGCTGCTGGCGGCGCTCACCGGCGTCGGCGCGGCCCTGGCGCTCACCGCGGGGGTGATGTGGTGGCAGTGAGCAAGCGCGTGGTCGTGCTCGACTACGGCTCGGGCAACCTCCGCTCGGCCGAGCGGGCGCTGGCCCGGGTGGGGGCGGACGTCACCGTCACCGCCGACTTCGACGCGGCCCTCGACGCGGACGGGCTCGTCGTCCCCGGCGTCGGGGCGTTCGCGGCGTGCATGGAGGGCCTGAAGGCCGTGCGCGGCGACCAGATCGTCGGCCGCCGCCTGTCCGGCGGGCGCCCGGTGCTCGGGATCTGCGTCGGCATGCAGATCCTGTTCGAGAAGGGCGTCGAGCACGGCGTCCACACGGAGGGCTGCGGCGAGTGGCCGGGCACGGTCGAGCGGCTCGACGCGCCCGTGCTGCCCCACATGGGGTGGAACACCGTCACCGTCCCCGAGGGCAGCGTGCTGTTCCGCGGCCTGGACGAGGGCGTGCGCTTCTACTTCGTCCACTCCTACGGCGTGCGCGACTGGGTGCTGAAGGCCGGCGACGGCTTCCCCGAGCCGCTGGTCACCTGGGCCGAGCACGGAGTGCCGTTCGTGGCCGCCGCCGAGAACGGTCCCCTCATGGCCACCCAGTTCCACCCGGAGAAGTCCGGGGACGCGGGGGCCGTGCTGCTGAACAACTGGCTGAGCACGTTGTGAGCGTGTCCGGCACGCGAAATCTCGAGGCAGCGGTGCGACACTGGGGAACGGCGGGGCTGCGGCGCGTACGGCCGGCCAGGCCGTGACCGGACCCGAGCGGGAGGCCCGATGAGCAAGGAACGGGCCCGCCGGAGGGCGGAGCGCGAAGCCGAGCGCGAACGCCTCGCGGCGGCCCGCGCCGCTCGCGAGGCGAAAGCCGCCAGGCGGCGCGAGGTGCGCGACCGGCTCGTCGGACCCGTCGCCGGAGCCGTGTCCGCGGTGCTGCCCCGGCCGGCCAGACCGGTGCGGGTGGCCCGGCAGCGGGGCTACCTCGCCCGTCGCCGCCGCACGGAGAACGGCGTCGTCGTCGTGCTGTGGTTCCTCGTCCAGGTGCTCGCCTGGATCCTGCTCGACTCGTGGATGGCCCGGCTGGGCGTCTTCCTCGGCTCGATCCTGCTGCTCCCGGTGCTCGTCACCATCGTTTTCGACCGGAGGTCCTGACCAAATGTCGCTCGTATTGCTCCCAGCCGTCGACGTCGCCGACGGCCAAGCCGTCCGCCTCGTGCAGGGCGAGGCGGGGACGGAGACCTCGTACGGGGATCCGCTCGCCGCCGCCCTCGCCTGGCAGAAGGCCGGCGCGGAGTGGATCCACCTGGTCGACCTCGACGCGGCGTTCGGCCGGGGGAGCAACCGCGAGCTGCTCGCCTCCGTCGTCGGCGCGCTCGACGTGAACGTGGAGCTGTCCGGCGGGATCCGCGACGACGCCTCGCTCGAGGCCGCGCTGAGCACCGGCTGCCGCCGCGTGAACATCGGCACCGCCGCGCTGGAGAACCCCGAGTGGTGCGCCAAGGCGATCGCCGAGCACGGCGACCGCATCGCCGTGGGGCTGGACGTGCGCGGCACCACGCTGGCCGCCCGCGGCTGGACCCAGGAGGGCGGCGACCTGTGGGAGGTGCTCGACCGGCTGGAGTCCGAGGGCTGCCCCCGCTACGTCGTCACCGACGTCACCAAGGACGGCACCCTGCGCGGCCCCAACCTCGACCTGCTGCGCCAGGTGTGCGCGCGTACCGACCGCCCGGTCATCGCCAGCGGCGGGGTGTCCTCGCTCGACGACCTGCGGGCGATCGCGACGCTCGTGCCGGACGGCGTCGAGGGCGCCATCGTGGGCAAGGCGCTGTACGCCCAGGCGTTCACGCTGGAAGAGGCGCTCGCGGCGGTGAAGAGCGCATGAGCACACAGATGCCCGAAGGGCGGATCTCATCCGGCGGTCCCTGGGAGGACCGTTACGGCTACGCCCGGGCGGTCGTGGCCGGGCCGCACGTGCTCGTGTCCGGCTGCACCGCCACCGTGGGCGGCGAGGTCCAGCACGTGGGCGACGCCTACCAGCAGACGCTCACCGCCTTCTCCATCGCGCTGGACGCCGTCGAGAAGGCCGGCACCACCCGGGCCGACGTGGTGCGCACCCGCATGTACGTGGTGAACGCCGACGACTTCGACGCGGCGGGCAAGGCCCACGGCGAGATCTTCGGCGACGTACGGCCCGCCTGCACGAGCGTGCAGGTCGCCGGGCTGGTCGACGCGCGCATGCTGGTCGAGGTCGAGGTCGAGGCCTACCGGCCGGTGGAGCGCGGCAACGATGAGGGCTGAGCGATGACGGTGGCGGTGCGGGTGATCCCCTGCCTGGACGTGGACGCGGGCCGGGTCGTCAAGGGGGTCAACTTCGAGAACCTGAGGGACGCCGGCGACCCCGTCGAGCTGGCCGCGCGCTACGACGCCGAGGGGGCCGACGAGCTGACCTTCCTCGACATCACCGCGTCCTCGGGCGAGCGCGAGACCATGCTCGACGTGGTGCGCCGCACGGCCGAGCAGGTGTTCATCCCGCTGACCGTCGGCGGGGGAGTGCGTTCGGTCGACGACGTGGACCGGCTGCTGCGCGCGGGGGCCGACAAGGTGGGCGTCAACACCGCCGCCATCGCCAGGCCGGAACTGCTGACCGAGGCCTCGCGCAGGTTCGGGTCGCAGTGCGTCGTGCTGTCGGTGGACGCGCGCCGGGTGGTCGACGGGCCGCCCACGCCCTCCGGCTTCGAGGTGACCACCCACGGCGGACGCCGCAGGACCGGCATCGACGCGGTGGAGTGGGCCAGGCGGGGGGAGGAGCTCGGCGTCGGCGAGATCCTGCTCAACTCGATGGACGGCGACGGCACCAAGTCGGGGTTCGACCTGGAGATGCTGCGGGCCGTACGGGCGGCGGTGAGCGTCCCGCTGATCGCCTCCGGCGGCGCCGGGCGGCTGGAGGACTTCCCGCCCGCGGTGGACGCCGGAGCGGACGCCGTGCTGGCCGCCTCGGTCTTCCACTTCGGCCAGCTCAAGATCCACGAGGTCAAGGACACGCTGCGCGCGGCCGGTCACCCGGTCCGCTGAACGTCACCGGGGGCCGGGTCCCGGCCCCCGGTCGCGGGTCCTCAGTCGATGTCGACGATCGCCGTCGGGTAGGCGTCCGGACCGGTGCCGAGCGAGGAGGACGCCATGGACTGGTACTGCCACTGTCCCTGGAAGGATCCGCCCTGGCCGCACCCGCCGTCGCCCCAGCAGGTCGCGGCGGCGGACGCCTCGTGGGTCGGCTGGGCCGCCGCGAGACCGACGGCCGCGAGGAACGCCAGGCCCAGCAGGCTCGGGAAACGCTTGGCACGCATAGCTGTCTCCTGTCCGTAGAGGGATCCTGCGGCGCTCCGGAGCCCGCCTCCTCAATGGTCAGCCGGTGGTGAGGGAACCGTCCATACCAATCACCCCAAATAGGGCGATAGTGGGCGAAAACCGGCATGAGCGATTGTGTGGTCTTTTATCGGCTATGTCTGGCCGGTGTGGCCTAAGGTTGCCAGTGATCATCGCTGACCATCGGAGGGAACGCATGTCCGACCCCACCTCGCTCGACGAGGTCCGCCGCCGGATCGACGAGATCGACGCCCGTCTGACGACGCTGCTGGCCGAACGGCAGAAGCTCGTCCGCGCGGCGGCGGCGTTCAAGACGGACGAGCAGTCCGTACGGGCTCCCGACCGGGTGGAGCGCGTCGTGACGGCGGCGCGGGAGAGGGCGGAGCGCGAGGGGCTGTCCCCGGAGGTCGCCGAGGCCGTCTGGCGGGCGATGATCGGGGCGTTCGTCGAGTACGAGCTCAGCGAGCACCGGCGGGCCGGGTAGGTCGCCCGGCGCTCCCGTCGCCCGGGTCTGTCGTCCGGGGTTGTCAGCCGGGCCCGTGCGCGACAGGCGGGTGTGGAAACGGGATTCGGGGGCAGGTGGGTGCGCGGAGGGGATGCGGAAGGAGAGGCCGGCGGAGCAAGGCGGATGCCCTGCCGGCCCTTGTACGCGGAGAGCCTCGCGGCTCCGGTCACTCGAAGTGGTTATCGTCGGAGCCGCCGGGATGGAGAGCGGGAGCGGGGAGTCCGCGACCTCAACTCAGGACCGAGGTGAAGAAGGTCGCCAGCCGGCTGGCTCCGGTGTTGACCGTGTCGAACACGCCTCGCACGGCGCCTGCCGCCGCTTGCGGCTGGCTGTAGAGGTAGAAGACCACGAACGCGATGGCCGCGTACGTAAGAACCTTCTTCGCCTTCATCGGGGGGCCTCCTGCAGTCGGTATCCCGGTCGTTTGTACCCGGCGGCAGTTTTGATCATAACTAGCCGCGAGGACATGAGGCCGTTCCGCCCTCATGGTGAGACGCGGGCGCGTACGGCCTCGCCGGGGATCTGACCGATCAGCCCGAGACGAGCGAGGTGAAGAACGCGGACAGGCGTTCGGCCCCCGTGGTGATGCCTCCGAACAGGTTCCTGACCGCGTCGGCGGCGTTCGCGGGCTGTGTGAACAAATAAAAGATCACGAACGCGATGGCCAGGTAGGTCAGGACCTTCTTGAGGTTCATCCGGGGCTCCCAAACGCTCCCACACATCGTGGCTCGTCTCATGCTGCCCCATTACGCGGCGTTTACGTGGAGAATTCCGGACAAGTCCAGAAACTCCGGTCTCATGGCCCCAATCGGGCCTCGCGCAGCCGGGCGACCGCCGCGGCGTCCCCGTCGTACGTCACCCGGGCGTGCGCCTGCCGGCCGAAGGCGAACAGCACCAGCTCCGACGGCTCGCCGGTGACCACCACGGCCGGCTCGGCCATGCGCCCGGCCGCCTTCGCCCCGTCGGGACGGCGGAGCACGACCCCCACCGGGGCCTTGCGCAGGAAGAGCCGGGCGGCGCCGCGCAGCCGGTGCCAGAGCGCCTCCTGCAGGTCCCTCGGGACGACGCGGGGCTCCCATCCGCTCTGCGCCCGGCGCACGTCCTCGTGGTGGACGAACAGCTCGACGGTGTTGACGATCTCGTCCAGACGGGGGACCAGGCCGTACGGCGTCCAGCGCGGCGGCCCGTGCCGGACGAGCCCGACCAGTTCGGAGTAGGGGTGACGCCGCTTGAGGCGCTCCTGCACGGCGGCGGTGTGCCCGGCCAGGAGCGGCAGCGCGATGCCGGGCACGGCGTCGAGCCGGCGCTCGCGCAGGACGAGGTGGGCCGCGAGGTCCTCGGTCGTCCATCCCTCGCACAGCGTGGGCGCCCCCGGACCGAGGCGGTCGAGCAGGTCGCAGAGCGTCGCGCGCTCCGTCTGGGCGTGTGTCACGTGATCAGCCTATGCGCCGGTCACGCCACCCGGATCGGAGGCCGGGCACGTCCGAGGAATAAACGGCTTGATCAGGATGATAGGGAGTATCTAGGACCAAGGGCTCGGGCGGCGTCGGTCCGGTGACCGATCCGGCGGCGTCCCCGAGTGGGTAACGTCCCCCTCCGGGGCGCTCGCAGGGAGCGGCCCGGCTGGTCCCCGATCGGAAGGAACGCACCGCGTGCCGACGAAGGAGTCTCCCGCGCGGCCCCGCAGCTCAGTGATGCTCCAGGGTCTCAAGGTCATCGGTGTGGCGATCAGAACCGAGCCGAGGATCTTCACCGGCGCGGTCCTCGCCAGCGCCCTGTACGGCGCGATGACCGTCGCCTCGTCCTGGGCGCTCGGCTGGGCGACCGACAACGCCGTGCTGCCCGCGTTCCGGGACGGCGCGGCGAGCAGCGGCGCGCTGGTCACCGCGGCCCTGCTGATCGTGGGTGTGGCGGTGTTCAAGGCGGCGGGGATCATGGGCCGGCGCATCATGGCCGGCATCCACCAGTACCGGATGCAGGCCCACTCCCGCCGCGCGGTCACCCGGCAGTACCTGCGGCTGCCCCTCGCCTGGCACCACCGTCACCCGACCGGGCAGCTGCTGTCCAACGCCAACTCCGACGTCGAGGCGGCCTGGGGGCCGCTCGCGCCGCTGCCCATGGCGGTGGGCGTTGTCGTCATGCTCGTGACGGCCGCCGCGGCGATCGTGCTGGTCGACCCGGTGCTCGCCGTCGTCGGCTTCCTGATCTTCCCGGCCGTGGCCGTGCTCAACCTGGTCTACCAGCGCAGGCTCTCACCGCTGGCGATGCGGGCGCAGCAACTGCGGGCCGAGGTGAGCGAGGTCGCGCACGAGAGCTTCGACGGCGCGCTCGTCGTCAAGACCCTCGGCCGCGAGGACGCCGAGACCGCGCGGTTCCAGGCGAAGGCCGACGCGCTGCGGGACGCCAACGTCGCCGTCGGCCGGGTCCGCGGGCTGTTCGACCCCATGCTGGAGGCGCTGCCCACGCTGGGCGTGCTGGCCGTGCTGCTCGTCGGGTCGCTGCGGCTGGAGTCGGGCGGCGTGGCGGCCGGCGACCTGATCCAGGTCGCCTACCTGTTCACCCTCCTCGCCTTCCCGATCCGGGCGCTCGGCTGGGTGCTGGCCGAGCTGCCGCGCAGCGTCGTCGGCTGGACGCGGGTCAGGGACGTCCTCGACGCCTCCGGCTCCATGGAGTACGGCACCGCCCGCCTGGACGCCTCGGGCCCGGCCCGGGTCGAGGCGGAGGGCGTCGGCTACGCGTACGTGCCGGGGAGCCCGGTGCTGACAGACGTGACCTTCTCGGTCGCGCCGGGCCACACGATCGCGGTCGTCGGACCGACCGGAGCGGGCAAGTCGACGCTCACCCAGCTGCTGGCGCGCCTGATCGACCCCGACGAGGGCGTCGTCCGCGTCGACGGCGTCGACCTGCGCACGGTGGCCAGGGGCGGGGTCAGCGACTCGGTGGCGTTCGTCCCGCAGCAGACGTTCCTGTTCGACGACACCGTGCGCGGCAACCTCGCGCTCGGTGCGGCGGTGCCGGACGAGCGGATCTGGGCCGCGCTGCGGCTCGCGCAGGCCGACGGCTTCGTCAGCGCGCTGCCGTCCGGCCTGGACACCAGGATCGGCGAGCGCGGCGCGACGCTGTCGGGCGGGCAGCGGCAGCGCCTGGCGCTGGCCCGCGCGGTCGTGCGCGAGCCCCGGCTGCTCATCCTCGACGACGCCACCTCCAGCGTCGACCCGCAGGTGGAGAAGCGCATCCTGTACGGCCTGCGCGACGGCGCGGCCGAGGCCACCGTGATCGTGGTCGCCTACCGGATGGCGACGATCGCGCTGGCCGACGAGGTCGTGTACCTGGAGCAGGGCGTGGTCGCCGACCACGGCACGCACGAGGAGCTGCTGGCTCGCTGCGCGGGCTACCGCGACCTCGTCACCGCCTACGAGCGCGAGGAGGCCGAGCGGGCCGAGCTCGACATCCGCGACGACACCGACGAGGAGGTCGTCGCATGACGTACGGCCCGAAGCCTTTGACGAGGAGTGTGACGCGGTGACCGCCGTGACCGACCCAGCGAGTGACCCAGCGAGTGACACGGTGAGCGACACGGTGAGCGACACGGCCACGGGACAGGCCTCGTCCCTGCGGTCGGCCGACCGGGGCGCGCTGGAGACGCTCAGGCAGGGCCTGCGGCTGTCGCCGGAGTTCCGCCGCGGGCTCGCCGGGACGCTCGTCCTGGCCGTGCTGGCCACGCTGGGCAAGGTCGTCGTGCCGATCGCCGTGCAGCAGGTGATCGACCGGGGCCTGGGGTCGGGCGGGCCCGACCTGCCGTTCATCCGGAACGCGGTCGTGCTGTGCGCGCTCGCGGTGGTGCTGACCGCGCTCTGCGGCTACCTGATGAACGTCCGGCTCTACCGCTCCACCGAGTCGGGCCTGGCGGCCCTGCGCGGCAAGGGCTTCCGCCACGTGCACGACCTGTCGGTGCTGACGCAGAACACCGAGCGGCGCGGCGGCCTGGTCTCCCGGGTGACCGGCGACGTCGACCAGATCAGCACGTTCATGCAGTGGGGCGGGCTGATGGTCATCGTGTCCGCCGGCCAGCTGGTGGTGGCGACCGTGCTCATGGCCGTCTACTCCTGGCAGCTCACGCTGCTCGTGTGGGCCTGCTTCCTGCCGCTGGTGCTGGCCCTGCCCCGGTTCCAGCGCCTGGTGGCCAGGGCGTACACCCGGGTGCGCGAGCGCGCCGGCGACGTGCTCGCCGCCGTCAGCGAGTCGGTGGTCGGCAGCGCGGTGATCCGGGCGTACGGCTCGGAGGACCGCACGGCCGAGCGGATCGACACGGCGGTGGACGGCATGCGCGCGGCGCAGACCCGGGCCCAGAAGATCGTCGGGTTCACGTTCCCGACCACCGAGCTGGTCGCCTCGATCTCGGTGGCGCTGGTGGTCGTGGCCGGGGTCTGGCTGGGCGTCGCCGACTCGATCACGGCGGGGCGGCTCATCGCTTTCCTGTTCCTGATCACGCTGTTCATCAGCCCCCTGCAGACCGCGACCGAGGTGCTGAACGAGGCGCAGAACGCGATCGCCGGGTGGCGGCGCATCCTCGGCGTGCTCGACACCCCGGCCGACGTGGCCGACCCGGTGAACGGCGCGACGCTGCCGCGCGGCCCGATCTCGGTCCGCTTCGACGGCGTGGGCTTCGCCTACCCGGGCGGACCGCCCGTGCTGCACGACGTGTCCGTGGACATCCCGCCGCGCACGCGGATCGCGGTGGTGGGGGAGACCGGCTCGGGCAAGACGACCTTCGCCAAGCTGCTCACCCGGCTCATGGACCCGACCTCCGGCCGGATCCTCGTGGACGGTGCCGACCTGCGCACCGTGAGCTTCTCCTCGCTCAGGGAGCGGATCGTGATGGTCCCGCAGGACGGGTTCCTGTTCGACTCGACGCTGGAGGACAACATCCGCTTCGGACGGCCCTCGGCGACCCGGGAGGAGATCGCCCGGGCGCTGACCGAGCTCGGCCTGGCGGACTGGCTCGACGGCCTGCCCGCCGGCCTGGACACCCCCGTGGGCCAGCGGGGCGAGTCGCTGTCGGCCGGGGAGCGGCAGCTCGTCGCCCTCGCCCGGGCCTACCTCGCCGACCCCGACCTGCTGCTGCTCGACGAGGCCACCTCCGCCGTGGACCCCGCCACCGAGGTGCGGCTCGCCCGCGCTCTCGACGGCGTCACCCGGGGCCGTACGGCGGTCTCGATCGCCCATCGCCTGTCCACCGCCCAGGCGGCCGACGAGGTCCTGGTGTTCGAGCACGGCCGGATCGTGCAGCGCGGGCCGCACGCCGTCCTCGTCGAGCAGCCCGGCGTGTACGCCGACCTCTACGCCTCCTGGACCACCGCCACCACCACACGCTGACGCCCCGCGCCGCCGACGGCGGACCGGACGACGCGCCTCCCGCCGATCGTGCGTGCGACGGTACGGCCGGCAGCCTGCGGCGATGCGCTGGGAGCAGGCCGGCTGGCGCCTGATCGGGGTGCCCGACCTCGAGAAACCGGACCACGACGTGTCGCGCGGCGTACTGCGGGATGTCGCCGTGATCGGTCCCGATGACGTGTGGCTCGTGGGCGGGGTCTCGTGGCTGATGGAGCACGAGTACGACGAGGAGGGCGAACCCCGGGAACGGGGCCGCCCGGTGGCTCTGCACTGGAACGGGAAGTCGTGGACCTGCCACTGGGGCCCGCTGGGATCGAGCTTCCCGCGTCCCGCCTGGAGGACCACCACGTTCCACCAGGCGGAGCCCGACGGCAGGGGCGGCCTGTGGGTGCTCGGTCGCCGCGATCTGCTCTGGCATCTGTCCGGCGGGCGCTGGATCCGCCACCGTGTGCCCGCGCCGGCCGGGCACACGGCGGAGGTCGCCTCCCTGGCCCGGCGGCCCGGCACGAGCCAGGTCTACACGGTGGGCTCGGTGATCCTGAAGAAGAACGCCTCCGACGTCTCCCACGCCGCCCTGTGGCGTGCGGGCTGAGCAGGGCTCAGTGGGTCTGCGGGTCGCCGCCGGACAGGCGCTGGGCGAGCCAGATCGGGATCACCGACAGCAGGATCAGCGCGGCGGCGACCACGTTGACCACCGGCGCCTGGTTGGGCCGGAACAGGTTCTCGAAGATCCAGATCGGCAGTGTGCGGACGCCGGCCCCGGCGGTGAACGTGGTGACGATGATCTCGTCGAACGACAGCGCGAAGGCGAGCAGCCCGCCCGCGAGCAGCGCCGAGCGCATCATCGGGAACGTGACCAGGCGGAACGTGGTGAACGTGTCCGCCCCGAGGTCGGCCGAGGCCTCCTCCAGGTTCAGGCCCATGCGGCGCAGCCGGGCCAGCACGTTGTTGTAGACGGTGACGACGCAGAACGTCGCGTGGCCGACGATCACGGTCAGCAGCCCGAGGGGAAGCCCGAGCACCGTGTGGAAGGTGTTGCTCAGCGCGATGCCGGTCACGATGCCGGGCAGGGCGATGGGCAGCACGATCACCAGTGAGACGGTCTCCCGGCCGAAGAACGCGTAGCGCTGCACCGCGAACGCGGCCATCGTGCCGAGCACGAGCGCGATCGCGGTCGCGCCGAGACCCGCCAGGACCGAGGTCCACAGCGCGTCGCGCAGGCCGGCGGAGCCCCAGGCGGCGCTCCACCAGCGCAGGGTGAACCCTGCGGGCGGCCAGGAGAAGGTCCTGTCGGAGTTGAACGAGTTGAGCAGCACCACGGCCAGCGGCACGTAGACGACCGCCAGGCCGGCCGCCAGCGCCGCCCGCAGCAGCGTCCGGGACGTACGGGAGAGGTTCACCGGGCCTCCTTCACAGGCTCTCCAGCGCGCCGGTGCGGCGTACGGCCGCGAGGTAGACCAGCATGATCACGACGGGAACGGTGGCGACGGCGGCGGCGAACGGCAGGTTGTTGGCCGCGCCGATGTTGTCGTAGACCACGTTGCCGATGAGCTGGGTCTTACCGCCGACGATCTTCACGGTGATGTAGTCGCCCAGTGAGAGCGAGAACGTGAAGATCGACCCCGCCACCGCGGCGGGGAGGGTCAGCGGCCAGACCACGGTGCGGAAGGTGCGCCACCCGCGCGCGCCCAGGTCGCCGGCCGCGTCGAGCAGCGAGTTCGGCAGCCGTTCGAGACCCGCGTAGATCGGCAGGATCATGTACGGCAGCCACAGGTACGACAACGTCACCACGGTGGCGGTCAGGCCGTAGCCCCAGCCGAGCACGCCGTCGGAGGACAGCATCACCCGCCAGGCGTACGCCTTGACCAGATAGGACGCCCACAGCGGGGTCAGCACGGCGATCACCAGCCAGCGCTGGGCCCGGGGTGAGGCGAGCTTGGCCATCGCGAAGGCCATGGGGAAGGCCACCACCAGGTCGATCAGCGTGACCGCCGCCGCCACGCCCAGCGAGCGCAGGGCGACCGTACGGTAGACCTCGCCGGTGACCAGGTCGGTGAAGTTGGCCCAGGTGAACACCCTCACCACGTCGCCGGTGAACACGTCCGTCGACCAGAACGCGGTGACGAAAAGGGCCGCGAGCGCGCCCAGGTAGGCCAGCCCCAGCCAGGCCAGCGGCGCCGACAGCAGCAGCGACAGCCGCACCCCGGAGTGCCGGTGCAGGAATGATGCGGCTCGCCTCCGCACCCCGGCGGGGGCGGCCGTCGTTGTCGTCGTCATCGTCCTCTCTCCGTGGGGCTGTTCGTGCTGCCGAGGGGGACGGCCGGGCGGCCGCCCCCCGGAGGAGCGCTCAGCCCTTGATCTCGGTCCAGGCCCGGGTCCACTCGGAGTAGTCGGTGCACTTGACGTCGGTGCGCCCGTCGAGGCACTGCGCGATCGGCGTGGTCCAGTAGTGGACCTTGGAGAAGTACTCCTCGTCCGTCGCGTGGTAGGTGTCGCAGAACGACTTGTCGGAGGTCTCCGCGCACGCCTTGACGTTGGACGGCGCCTCGCCGAACCACTCGGCCACCTGGGCGTTGGCCGTGGGGGAGATGATCCAGTCGAGCCACTTGTAGGCGCAGTTGGGGTGCTTGGCCTTCGCGGCGACCATCCACGTGTCGGACCAGCCGGTGGAGCCCTCCTTCGGCAGCGTCGTCTCGACCGGCGCCTTGTCGGCCTCCACCAGGTTGGCGATCACCTGCCAGGTCGTGCCCACGGCCGTGTCGCCGGACTTGAACGACTGCACCGCCTTGGTGTAGTCGGACCAGTACTCGCCGATGTTCTGCTTCTGCTGCTTGAGCAGGTCGACGGCGGCCTGGAGCTGCTTGTCGTCCAGCGCGTACGGGTCCTTGATGCCGAGCTCCGGCTTGGCCGACATCAGGTAGAGCGCGGCGTCGGCGATGTAGATGGGCGAGTCGTAGGCCGTCACCTTGCCCTTGTACGGCGAGGCCGGGTCGAACACGACGCCCCAGGAGTCGGGGGCGGGCTGCACCGTGTCCGTGCGCCACATGAGCAGGTTCGCGCCTCGGCCGTGGGGGATGCCGTACGCGACCCCGTCGACCGAGTTCCACGGCTTGAGCTTCAGGCCCTCGAACACGTCCTTGTAGTTCGGCACGAGGTCGGTGTTGACCGGCGCGACCGTGCCCGAGGCGATCAGGCGCAGCGAGGCGTCGCCCGAGGCCGACACGGCGTCGTACTCGCCGGTCTTCATCAGGTTGACCATCTCGTCGGAGGTGCCGGCCGTCTTGGTGTTGACCGTGCAGCCCGTGGCCTTCTCGAACGGGTGGACCCAGTCGACCTTGGGGTCGTTGGAGCCGTCCTCCGCGTACCCGGCCCAGGCGACGAGGTTGACCTGACCCTCGCCGGGGCCGAGGGACTTCAGCGCCTCGATCTTCGGCGGCGTGAAGGCATCGCCGCCGGGGGCCGCGGCCGAGCCGCCGGCGGTGGACGACCCGCCGCCGCAGCCCGCGACGGCGGCGAGCGCCAGTGCGGCGGTCGCGACGAGGGAAGGCCTGGCGAAACGCGGACGGGGGGACCGCATCGTGATTCTCCTTGCTGTGAGGTGGTGCTGTGGGCGCGGTGGCAAAGCTCAGCCGGCGATGACCGGCTCGGCGGGGGCGTCGATGGGGAACTCGTGCCGGCGGTGCCACACGAGGCGGACGCGGGCGCCGCGCAGGCCCGTCACGTCCATTGAGGAGGCCTGCAGGTTCTGCTGCAGGGCGATCAGGCGCCCGCCCGCGTCGAGGTCCACGACGAACCGGGTCGCCGGGCCGGCGTACACCACCTCGCGGACCGTGCCGGCCGCCTCGTGCTCGTCGGGACCGGTCTCCTCCTGGCCGAGCACGACGCGCAGCTTCTCCGGGCGGACGCTGAAGGTGCCCTCCCTGCCCAGCACGGTCCGCGCGGCCTCGCCGGAGATGAGGTTGGAGGTGCCGACGAAGGAGGCGACGAAGGCGGTGGCGGGGCGCTCGTACACCTCGGCGGGGGTGCCGACCTGCTCGATCCTGCCCTGGTTGAAGACCGCGATCCGGTCGCTCATCGTCAGCGCCTCCTCCTGGTCGTGGGTCACGAACAGGAACGTGATGCCGACCTCGCGCTGGATCGCCTTCAGCTCGACCTGCATCTCCTCGCGGAGCTTGAGGTCGAGGGCGCCGAGCGGCTCGTCGAGCAGGAGCACGCGCGGCCGGTTGACCAGCGCGCGGGCCAGCGCGACCCGCTGGCGCTGGCCGCCGGACAGCTGGGCCGGGCGCCGCTTCTCGAAGCCCTCCAGCCGCACCGAGCGCAGCGCGGCGAGCGCCCGCTCGCGCCGCTCGGCTCTGGGCACCTTCTTCACGCGCAGGCCGTACTCGACGTTGTCCAGCACGCTCATGTGGGGGAACAGTGCGTAGTCCTGGAAGACCGTGTTCACGTCCCGCTCGAACGGCGCGAGCCGCGTGACGTCGCGCCCGCCCAGCTCGACGGTCCCGGCGGTGGGCGACTCGAAGCCCGCGATCATGCGCAGCACGGTGGTCTTCCCCGAGCCGGACGGCCCGAGCATCGCGAAGAACTCCCCGTCGGCGACGTCGAGGTCGACTCCGGCCACCGCCTCGACCGGCCCGAAGCTCTTGCGCAGGCCCCGGAGACTGACTGCTTGGTCTGGCATGACCTGAAACATATGGAGTTAAATGTTTCGCGTAAAGACCTGATCCGGTATCACTGTTGTCAACTTTCGCGATGTCGGTTCTCGCGGACGGCGTGGGCGAACAGGAGTGCGACCGTGAACATGGCCCGCCTGGCCGTCTTCTCGCCGGTGGACAGCACCGCCCGGGTGGACGCCGTGGTGCGGCGGCTCGCCGACGCCATCGCGGTCGGCCTGCTCGCCGACGGCGAGCAGCTGCCCAGTGAGGCCGAGCTCGCGGGCCGGCTCGGCGTGTCCACGGTGACCCTGCGGGAGGCGCTCATGGCGCTGCGCCAGCAGGGGATGGTCGAGACGCGGCGCGGCCGGGGCGGCGGCAGCTTCGTGCGCCTGCCCGCCGAGCTCGACCCCCTGGCGCGGCTGCGCACGTTCGCGGCCGACGAGCTGCGCGACTTCGGGGACCACTACGCGGCCATCGCCGGGACGGCGGCCCGGCTGGCCGCCGAGCGCTCGCTGCCCTCGGACCTCGCGCCCCTGTGGCGCACCCTGGACGAGATGGACGAGGTCGCCGCCGCGCCGCGGGCGGCCGGGTCTCCCGGTGAGGCGTGCGCCCGGCTGCGCAGGCTCGACGGCCGCTTCCACATTGAGGTGGCGGCGGCCTCGCAGTCGGCCCGCCTCACTCAGGAGGAGATCCGGTTACAGGCTGACATCGGACCGTTGCTCTGGCTTCCGCACGAGGGGCTGAGCGGGCACGATGAGACGGCGGCACAGCATCGCGCCATCGCCGGGGCCGTCCGGCGCGGCGACGGCGAGCAGGCCAGGGCCGTCGCCGAGCGGCACGTGCTCGACGCGACACGACACCTCATCGAGCTGCGGTTGCGGCTGCGGGAGTAGAAGCATGAGCACACCGGTGTCCCTTGCGCAGGCCGGGCACGACCACGCCGCCGCGGCGGTGGCGCGGGTGCGCGAGGCGGCCGAGGGCGTATTCGAGGCGCTGCGCGAGGTCCGCGACGCCGCCGTCGCCTGCGTCAGGCCCGCGGGCGGCGCGCGCCGCCCGGTCGCGGCCGACCTCGCGGCGCTGCGCCCGCTGCTGTGGGCGCGGCTGCGCGGCGGCGCGCTGCCCGCCCATCTGCCCGCCCACGTGACGGCGCTGATCGCGGGGATCGGCTTCATCGCCGCGCCAGGCCTGCTGGCCGACGCGCCGTGGTACCTCGAATGGTGGCAGGAGAACCCGTCCGGCGCCCCCGTGCGGCTGCTCAGGAACATGGACCCGGCCAACAGCGCCTTCTACGACTACACCCACTGGGACTGGTACGCCGGGCCGTCCTCGGGCGCCGAGCGCACCGTCTGCGGCCCGTACGTCGACTACCTGTGCACCGACGAGTACAGCCTCACGCTGTCCGTGCCGGTGGTGGCCGGCGGGAGCTTCGCCGGGGTGGCCGCGGCCGACGTGTTCGTCCGGCGGTTCGAGGGCGCCGTGCTCCCGGCGCTCCGGGAGATCCCGGGCCCCGCGTTCCTGGTCAACGCCGAGGGCCGGGTCGTCGCGTCCAACACCGCGAGCTGGGTGGCGGGCTCGGTCTACCGGGACGGCGGTTCGGCGGCCTTCTCCGTACGTCCGGTGGGCGACCTGCCGCTGTCGCTGGTGACCGCCGCCGGGTAGCGGGGGCGGCCGAAGCCTGCGGCACAATTGGCCTCATGGCCCTCGACCCCAAGATCGCCGACCGGCTCAAGCGCACGCCGGACGGCCTGGTGCCCGCGATCGTCCAGCAGCACGACACCGGCGAGGTGCTCATGCTCGCCTGGATGGACGACGAGGCGCTGCACCGCACGCTCACCACCGGCCGGGCGACCTACTGGTCCCGCAGCCGGGGGGAGTACTGGGTGAAGGGCGACACCTCCGGCCACGTGCAGTGGGTCAAGCACGTGGCGCTCGACTGCGACGGCGACACGATCCTGCTCAAGGTCGACCAGGTGGGGGCGGCCTGCCACACCGGTGACCGCACCTGCTTCGACGCCGACGTCCTCGACGTGAGCGGCGCGCCGTGACCGCCCCGGCGCCCGCCCGCGACCAGACGCACAAGGCTCGGCGCTCGCTGCTCGCCTGGCTGGCCGCCTGCGCCGTGGGCGGCGGGCTCGCGCTGCTGGCCGCGGGCCGTGTCTGGGTCACGCTCGGCACGGCGGGGGGCCCCGCCGGAGCGAGCGGCGGCTCCCTCACCGGCAACGACCTGGTCGCCTGGCTGACCCCCGCGGCGCTGGCCGCGCTCGCCGCCGTGCTGGCCGTACTGGCGACCCGGAGGGTCGCGCGGCGGGTGACGAGCGTGGTCGTGGCCCTTCTCGGCGCGGCGGTCGCGGCCGGGGCGTGGGACGGCACGCGCGGCGGCACCATCGCCGCCGCGGCCGCCCAGCACATGACGACCGCGGTGACGTCCGCCGGTCACATCTCCGTGGAGTCGCGCGCCTGGGCCTGGCCGGTGCTGGCCGCCGCGGGCGGGATCGTCCTGGCCGGCGCGGGCGCCGCGGCGGCGGTCCTGAGCGCGCGCTGGCCCGGCATGTCGGGCAGGTACGACCGGGGGACCGGGCGCGCCGGAGCCGGAGGGACGGCGCGGGTGAAGGACGCCGACAGGGCGATGTGGGACGCCATCGACGAGGGCGACGACCCCACCGTGTGACGGCCGGCTGATTCGCGGCCCCGGCGAGCGGGCCGGCGGCCGGCGAAGGGGCGCAGACAGCAGTTTCCGGCGTCACCAACGACCGGCAAGCCGACCGTGTTGGACCGTTCCTGCCTCCCAGATCACAAATCATCCACAATGTGGCCTCGTGCGCAAAGTCCGCGTCCTGCCGTCGATAAGCTTCGCGCCGACTCAGACGATCGCACAGGAGACCCTGATGAGCTACGGGCAGCAGCCGGACGACACGGGCGGCTACGGATACCCGCCGGCCGGCGGCTATCACTCGCAGGGCCCCGGCGGCTACGGCTACCCGCCGCCGCCGTCGGGTCCGTACGGCTACCAGCCCCCGCTGGGTCGCAAGACGAACGGCATGGCCGTCACTTCGCTCATCATGGGCATCGTCGGCCTTCTCCTGTGCGGGTTCACGGCAATCCTCGGCGTGATCTTCGGACATGTCTCACTAAGCCAAATAAAGCGCACGAATGAAGAGGGGCGGGGCATGGCGATCGCCGGTCTCGTCCTGTCCTACGTCGGCCTCGCCGGGTGGATCATCTTTGCGGTGATCTGGCTCGGCGTCTTCGCCGCGGCGGTCAGCACCTCGACGAACGGCGGCTACTAACCCCGTCCGGGTCTCTCCTTCCTTCCCCCCCACTTCGCAGGGAGCACCACATGACCTATGGCGACGACCCGAACTACAACCCGGGCGGTTACCCCCAGAACCAGCCCGGCCCGCAGGGCGGTTATCCGCAGGGCGGCTACCCGCCGCCGCAGGGCTCGTACCCTCCCCCGCCCGCCGGCGGCCAGTACGGCGGCGCGTACGGCGCGCCCGGCGGCTACCCGGCTCCCGAGCTCGCGCACTGGGGCCTGCGCGTCGGCGCGTACCTGATCGACGGCCTCATCGTCGGCGTTCCGGTCTGGATTCTCACGTTCATCGCCGGCGGCATGCTCGCCGGTTCGATGGAGGTGGACCCGGAGACGGGTCAGGCCACCATGTCGGGCGGCGGGACCGGGATCGCACTGATCGTCTACCTTCTCGCCATCGTCCTCGGCCTGGGGCTGGGGCTCTGGCTGAAGTACAAGGAGGGCACCACCGGTCAGACGGTCGGCAAGAAGGTCGTCGGCATCAAGACGATCAAGGAGCAGACGGGCGAGTACATCGGATTCGGCATGGCCTTCGTGCGGTCCCTCTGCCACTTCGTCGACGGCCTGCCCTGCTACATCGGCTTCCTCTGGCCGCTGTGGGACGACAAGCGGCAGACCTTCGCCGACAAGATCGTCGGCACCGTGGTCGTGCGCGCCCCGCGTTAGGCTGATCTCCATGCAGGTGACCGGACGGCGCGCGTGGGACCGGATGCGGTCGCTGCGCGCGCCGTTCGGCGCCGCGGCCGTTCTCGCCGGGGCGGTGACGTACCTGGCGGTGGTCGACCCGCACGAGCCCGGCCACTACCCCGTCTGCCCGCTCTACTGGCTGACCGGCCTCTACTGCCCGGGCTGCGGCGCGCTGCGCGCCGTGCACGACCTCGCCCACGCCGACCTCGCCGGGGCGGCGCGGATGAACCTGCTCTTTGTCTTCTGCGTCCCTGTCGTAATCACGCTGTGGGCCCGCTGGACGTTACGATCATGGCAGGGACGGCCTGTGCGCGCGAGCCTCGCGCACCCCGCGTACCTGTGGGGGCTCCTCGCCATCGTGATCGTTTTTGGGGTAATACGGAACACGCCCTTCGGGCATTTCCTCGCACCCTGAATCGACCCGGTGGCGGATCGACGCGAGACGGGCCGATACCATCGCAGGGCAGGACACGCAGAGCAGTCGACCGGAGGGACCCTTACGCGTGAGCGAGCGGACAGGCAAATCGCGCGAGCTCCGAGCCGAGAGCGAGGAGGACGCGTGAGTGTTCTTGAGGACATCATCCTGGGCGTGCGGGAGGACCTCGAAGAGCGGCAGCGCGACGTGCCGATCGAGGAGCTCAAGCGGCTCGCCGCCCGTGCCCCCGAGCCCCGTGACGCCTATGCCGCGCTCGGCGGCGACCGGGTGTCGGTCATCGCGGAGGTGAAGCGGTCGAGCCCCTCGAAGGGCGCGCTCGCCGCCATCGCCGACCCCGCCGCGCTCGCGGCGGACTACGAGAAGGGCGGCGCCCACGTCATCAGCGTGCTGACGGAGCGGCGCAGGTTCGGCGGCACCCTCGCCGACCTCGCCGCCGTGCGCGCGGCCGTGGACATCCCCATCCTGCGCAAGGACTTCATCGTCACCTCCTACCAGCTGTGGGAGGCCAGGGCGCACGGCGCGGACCTCGCCCTGCTCATCGTGGCGGCCCTCGACCAGCAGGCGCTCGTCTCGCTGATCGAGCGGGCCGAGTCGATCGGGCTCGCCCCGCTCGTCGAGGTGCACACCGAGGAGGAGCTGGACCGGGCGGTCGACGCCGGTGCGAAGATCATCGGGGTCAACGCCCGCAACCTCAAGACGCTCGAGGTGGACCGCGAGGTGTTCGCCAAGCTCGCGCCCAAGGTGCCGGACGGCGTCATCAAGATCGCCGAGTCCGGGGTGCGCGGCCCGCACGACCTGCTCGCGTACGCGCGGGCGGGGGCGGACGCGGTGCTGGTGGGCGAGAGCCTGGTCACCGGCAGAGACCCCAAGGCCGCGGTCAACGACCTGGTTACCGCCGGCGCCCACCCGGCCTCACGGCAGGACACCGGCTCCGAGAGGCACCCGTGAACGACAGCGCTGCAGAGGGAGGCCGCGTGACCCCGACGGAAGCGACCATGATCACCCCCGCCGATCTGGCCGGGGGCGGGGTCCGCGGCGACGACCCGGACGTCCACGGCAAGTTCGGCAGGTTCGGCGGCAGGTACGTCCCCGAGGCGCTCATCCCGGCCCTCGACGAGGTCGCCGCGGAGTACGAGAAGGCCAAGACCGACCTCGGCTTCATCCGCGAGTTCGACCACCTGCTGCGCACGTACGCCGGCCGTCCGACGACGCTGACCGAGGTGCCGCGGTTCGCCGAGCACGCGGGCGGCGCGCGGATCCTGCTCAAGCGCGAGGACCTGACCCACACGGGCGCACACAAGATCAACAACGTGCTCGGCCAGGCGCTGCTGACCAAGCGGCTCGGCAAGCGGCGTGTCATCGCGGAGACCGGGGCGGGGCAGCACGGCGTCGCCACCGCCACCGCCGCGGCGCTGATGGGCCTGGAGTGCGTCATCTACATGGGCGCCGTCGACTGCGAGCGCCAGGCGCTCAACGTGGCCAGGATGAAGCTCCTCGGCGCGACGGTCGTGCCGGTGACCAACGGCAGCCAGACCCTCAAGGACGCCATCAACGAGGCGTTCCGCGACTGGGTCACCAACGTCGACCACACCCATTACCTGTTCGGCACGGTCGCCGGGCCGCACCCGTTCCCGGAGATCGTCCGGGACTTCGCCCGGATCATCGGGGTCGAGGCGCGCCGTCAGGTCCTCGAGCTGACCGGCCGCCTGCCCGACGCCGTCTGCGCCGCCGTCGGCGGCGGGTCGAACGCCATCGGCGTCTTCCACGCCTTCATGGAGGACCAGGACGTCAAGCTGTACGGCTACGAGGCCGGCGGCCGGGGCGCGGAGAACGGCGAGCACGCGCTGACCCTGACCCAGGGCAGCGTCGGCGTGCTGCACGGCTCCCGCACCTACGTCCTGCAGGACGAGGAGGGCCAGACGATCGAGTCGCACTCGATCTCGGCCGGCCTCGACTACCCGGGCGTCGGCCCCGAGCACGCGTGGCTCAAGGACACCGGACGTGCGACCTACGAGGGCGTGACCGACGAGGAGGCCATGGAGGCCTTCGCCCTGCTCGCCCGCACCGAGGGCATCATCCCGGCCATCGAGTCCTCGCACGCGCTCGCGGGCGCGCTGCGGCTGGGCCGCGAGCTCGGTCCCGAGGCCGTCATCCTGGTGAACCTGTCGGGCCGCGGCGACAAGGACATGGGCACCGCGATGAAATACTTCAACCTCTGATCAGCATCGACAGGACATCCCGATGACGACACTCCAAGCGGTGTTCGACAAGGCCCGCGCCGAGGACAGGGCCGCGCTGGTCGGCTACCTGCCGGCCGGCTTCCCGACCAAGGACGGCGCGGTCGCCGCGGCGACGGCGATGGTCGAGGCCGGCTGCGACGTGATCGAGATCGGCCTGCCGTACTCCGATCCGCTCATGGACGGCCCGACCATCCAGGACGCGGTGCACAGGTCGCTGACCAACGGCACCCGCATCGCCGACGTGCTGCGCACCGTCGAGGGCGTGGCGAAGTCGGGGGCCGCGACGCTGGTCATGACGTACTGGAACCCGATCGACCGTTACGGCGCCGAGCGCTTCGCACGCGACCTCGCCTCCGCGGGCGGCGTCGGGACCATCACGCCGGACCTGACGCCCGAGGAGTCCGGCCCCTGGCTCGCCGCGAGCAAGGAGTCCGGCATCGACACGGTCTTCCTCGTCGCGCCCAGCTCGCCGGACGAGCGCATCGCGCGGGTCGCCGCCTGCTGCACCGGCTTCGTGTACGCGGCCTCGCTGATGGGCGTGACCGGCGCGAGGGAGTCCGTCAGCTCGGCGGCCGAGGGCCTGGTCAAGCGGACCAGGGCGCACACCGGGCTGCCCGTCTGCGTCGGCCTGGGCGTCGGCAACGGCGCCCAGGCGGCCGAGGTGGCGGCGTACGCCGACGGCGTCATCGTCGGGTCCGCCTTCATCCGGCGCCTGCTCGACGCCCCGGACGAGAAGTCCGGTCTCGCGGCCGTACGCGAGCTCGCGTCCGAACTCGCCCGGGGTGTCCGGCGCTGAGCCGCCCTGAGGTTTCCTTCCCGTAGGTGCGCCACGACCGGCCGAGATAAGGCGGCTTACCATGCTCTTATCCAGCACATGGTGAGGTTGGGTCCCGGTACTGTTCAGTCGGTGTTGCCTACCGGGCGAGGAGACTCATGGTTCAGTTGGCATCCGGCACCTCGGTGTCCGAGCGGTTACAGCCTGCGAAGCCCGCGCTCTCCTGGGTCACGACCGCCGCACGGGTCGTGCTCGCGGGTGTACTGATCGTCGCCGGTGCGCTCAAGATCGGCGCGCCCGCGTTGTCGGTGCAGGCGGTGCGGGCCTACCAGCTCCTGCCCGACTCCGTCGCGCAGGTCGTCGGGTACGGCCTGCCCGTCCTTGAGATCATCACCGGCCTGCTGCTGCTCGTCGGCCTGTTCACGCGCGCGGCGGCGGTCGCCGGCGGGGTGCTGATGGTGGCCTTCGTCATCGGCATCGCGTCGGCCTGGGCCAGGGGGCTGCGCATCGACTGCGGCTGCTTCGGCGGCGACGGAACGCTGGCCGCGGGACAGGACCCCAACTACTTCTGGGAGCTGCTGCGCGACTTCGGACTGCTCGTCTGCGCGGCGTGGGTCGTCGTCAGGCCGGCGAGCCGCTTTTCGCTGGACTCCGCGCTGGGCTTCACCGGGGAGCGGGAAACGACGGACGAGGACGGCTCGGACGACGGTGAGGACGACGGCGCGTGACCGCGGACGACCGCGGGACGTGGCCGTGGAAATAGCCAGGGGGGAAGTTTCGTGAGCAAGCGTACGAGCGAGGCGGCCAGGGCCCGCATCGCGGCCCAGCGGGAGGCGCTGCGCAAGCAGGAGCAGCGCAAGCGCATCACGATGATCGTGACCATCGCGGTGGTCGTCGTGATCGCGGCCGCCTTCGCGGTGTGGTCGATGCGCCAGGGGGCCTCGGAGAAGGTCGCGGGCGGCCTCGCTCCCGTCACCGTGCAGGAGGACGGCACGGTCGTGATGGCCAAGTCCGGCGTGACCGCGCCCGTGGTCGACGTGTTCGAGGACTTCCAGTGCCCGGCGTGCAAGCAGTTCGAGGAGACCAGCGGTTCCACGCTGAAGAACCTGGCGGCCGAGGGCAAGGCCAAGGTCGTGTACCACCCGATCACGATCTTTGGGCAGGAGCCGACCAAGGGCAACTCGCTGCGGGCGGCCTCCGCGGCCCGGTGCGTGACCGACGGTCAGCAGTGGCTGGCGTACCACGACAAGCTCTACAAGAACCAGCCGAGTGAGACCGTGACCGGCTTCACCATCGACGAGCTGATCAAGTGGGGCAAGGAGGCCGGCGTCACCGCGACCGATTTCGACAACTGCGTGCGGGAGCAGCGCAACGTCGCCGCTCACCAGCAGTTCTCCGAGAAGACCATGAGCACGCAGAAGCTGACCGGCACGCCGACCGTCAAGCTCAACGGCAAGGACCTCGACACCAACGTCGCCTTCGTGCCGAACTCGCTGCGCGACGCGGTGGAGAGCGCCGGCAAGTGACCTCCCGCCGGGACGGCCCCGCACGGGCCGTCTCGCGCCCGGCTTTCGCCGGCCAAGAATCGGGCAAGGGTCGCGTGGTTCTCCCGTGACGGGGGTATCGAGCGCGATGTCACAAGCTCCGCACAGGCCGGGGAGAGGCCGGTCCGACCGGAGTCCCGCCCGCGCCTGCCACGAGCGGTTCCCCCGCGATGAGCTGAGCGAGGAGGCGCCGTGCCCGCCCACACCGGTGAGAAGGCCCGCAAGACCGGCGTCTTCCACTGCGCCGTCTGCGGGGAGAAGGTGTCGGTCCACGAGGGCGACACGATCCCGGAGTGCCCGAACGGCCACACCGAGTTCGACAGCCGCACCCAAGAGCCGGACAACCGCTCGTGACCGAGCGGCGGCCGATGCCGGTGCCGCCGGGCCGATGAGCGGGCGCGACCTCCCCGGGGAGCCGGCCGGCGGACAGGCCGGCGTCGCCCGCGTCGTCCTGCGGCCCATGGGCAGCCCGCTGCCGCTGGGCTTTCTCGGGCTCGCCCTGGCCACGACCGCCTTCGCCGCAATGGAGCTCGGCTGGGTGCCCGCCGCGCAGGGGCGCGTCGTCGCCCTGGCCGCGCTGCTGTTCACCGCGCCGCTGCAGTTCCTCGTCTGCGTGCTCGGCTTCCTCGCCCGCGATGCGGTCGCAGGGGCCGCGATGGGCGTCCTTTCCGGCACGTGGGCGGTGATCGGCGGCGTCACGCTCACCTCCCCGCCCGGCACCACGAGCGCGGCGCTGGGCGTCGTCCTGCTCACGGCCGCCGCGGCGATGCTCGTCCCGGCCCTCGCGGGCCTGCCCAAGCTGGTGGCCGCCGCCGTGATGGCCATGTCTGCCACCAGGTTCGCGATCACCGGCGTCTACGAGCTCACCGCGTCCGCGGGATGGAGGACCACGGCGGGCGTCGCCGGTCTGGTGCTCGCGGTCGTCGCCTACTACGCCGCCCTGGCGTTCGAGCTGGAGGACGCGCATGGACGTGCGCTCCTCCCCGTGGCCCGCCTCGGCCGGGCCCGTACGGCGCTCGGGGGCGATCTGAGCGACCAGACGAAGGGGCTGGCGCGCGAAGCGGGCGTGCGCGAGCAGCTGTGACGCTCGCCTGAGAGGTTCCCGGCGGCCGCGCGTGCCGGGTTTCGCCTCCACGGCCGTGGTTAGCATGCCCGCATGCCGTACGACGACCGGTCTTCCCTCAGTGAACCCCCGGGCGCCGCGAGGAGGATCCACGCGGCGATGCTCGCCTTCGCGGCGGGCGACGCGCTCGGCGTGCCGTGGGAGGGCCGCCCGCCGGAGCGCGTCGACCCGGCCGAGGTCGTCCGGCTGCCGGCGCCGGACCGGGGCTGGCCGCGCGGCGCGACCTCCGACGACACGGCGCAGATGGTGCTGGTCGCGCGGTGCCTGGCCGACACGGGCGGGCGGCCCTCCTCCATGGACTTCCTCACCCGGCTGGCCGGCGCGGCGCCCGCGGTGCGCGGCCTCGGGCCGACGACGCGGCGGGCTCTCGCGCACTTCGCCGAGACGGGGGAGATCCCCGCGCCCTCGGCGGACGACCTGGCCACCAACGGCGCGGCCATGCGCGTCGCCCCGGCCGGCTGGGCCGTGCCGCCGCACCACCCCGGACGCCGCCGGAGTTCGTGCGAGGTGCTGTCCGCCGCGACGCACCGGGCGCCCGCGGCCGTGGCGGCGGCCTGCGTGATCGCGGCCATGGCGTCGTACGCGGTGGAGGGGGCCCGCCCGGCCGATCTGCTGGACGCGGCGGCGGCCGAGGCCCGCTGGGCGGGTGAGCGCTACGGCCCGATGGGCGCGGTGACGGACGCGGTGACGGACGCCGCGCGCGGGAGGTGGTCGCCCCCGCCCGCGGGGGTCTCCCTGGACGCCGTGGAGACGGTCGCCGCGGTGGTCCACGTGATCCGCGAGGCCCCGGACCCGGCCGCCGCGCTGCCGTACGCCGTGTCGCTCGGCGGGGACACCGACACGGTGGCGGCGCTCGCGGGCGGCGTACTGGGCGCGTGCGACCCCGGCGGGGTGACCGCGCTGGGCTGGCTGGGGCTCGTGGATCTCGGTGAGTACCCCGGCCTGGAGGACCTCGCCGCGCGCCTGTCCGCCCTCCGCGAGGACGCCGCCGCCGGGCTCTGAACGGGGTGCGACGGGTGGTCGGCGCAGGTCGGGCAGACGTTGCCCGTGCCTCGCTCCGGGGCCACCCTCTCTTGCGGTAACGTCACGTTACATGCCCCTCCTCGCCTCGATTCCCAGCCCGTCACAGGGGGTCTGGAATCTCGGACCGATCCCGATCCGCGCGTACGCGCTGTGCATCGTGCTCGGTGTCATCGTCGCCGTCTGGATCGGCGAACGCCGCTGGCGCGCCCGTGGCGGCGCCCCCGGGACGATCACCGACCTCGCGGTCTGGGCCGTGCCGTTCGGCCTCGTCGGCGGACGTCTCTACCATGTCATCACCGACTGGCAGATCTACTTCGGTTCGGAAGCGCCCAAGCGGCCGATCGACGCCCTGTTCATCTGGGAGGGCGGCCTCGGCATCTGGGGCGCGATCGCCCTCGGCGCGCTCGGCGTCTGGATCGCCTGCCGCCGGCGCGGCATCTCCTTCACCGCCGTCGCCGACACCCTCGCCCCCGGTGTGGCCGTGGCCCAGGCCATCGGCCGGTGGGGCAACTACTTCAACCAGGAGTTGTTCGGCGGCCCCACCGACCTGCCGTGGGGCGTGGAGATCGAGCCGGGCCGCCCGGGCACCATCCCCGGCGCGACCACCTACCACCCGGCGTTCCTGTACGAGTCGCTGTGGGACCTCGCGCTCGCCGTGGTGCTGATCCTGGCCGCCCGCAGGTTCACGCTGCGGCACGGCCGGGTGTTCGCGCTGTACGTGGCGGGCTACACGCTCGGCCGGTTCTGGATCGAGGGGCTGCGGGTGGACCCCGCCCACCACATCCTCGGCCTGCGGCTGAACCAGTGGACCTCGATCGTCATCTTCCTGTGCGCGCTGGCGTACCTGTGGCTGGCCCGCAACCGCGCGGGTGAGGAGCCGCTGGGCGTCCAGATCGGCGACGGCGACCCCGCCCACGCCGACCCCGCTCACGGGCGGGACCAGGCCGACGAGCCGGAACTCCTGCGTGAGGAGGAACCGGACGAGACGCCGCGGGATCCCCACGACGAGGGCGGCGGCGCGGGCTCCGGCGAGACGGCGACCGCGGGCGCGAACGCCGCGAGCGACGCCGGGGCGCCGGAAGGGGAGGCCGACCGGCGATGACGAAGGCCACGACGGGGGCGCGGGCCGAGATCCACCACGAGCACCGGGACGTCAACGGCGGCTGGTTACGCCCGGCCGTTTTCGGCGCGATGGACGGGCTGGTCTCCAACTTCGCGTTGATCGCCGGTGTCGCGGGCGGCACCGCCGAGACCAGGATCATCGCGCTCGCGGGCATCGCCGGCCTGGCCGCCGGAGCGTTCTCCATGGCGGGCGGCGAGTACGTGTCGGTCGCCAGCCAGCGCGAGCTCGCGCAGGCCGAGATCGACGTCGAGCGCCGGGAGCTGGAGCGGCACCCGGAGGCCGAGGAGGCCGAGCTCGCCCGGATGTACGAGCAGCGGGGTGTGGACCCGGAGACCGCCAGGGAGGTCGCCCGGCAGATCTCCCGCGACCCTGAGGAGGCCCTGGCCGTCCACACGCGGGCCGAGCTGGGCGTGGACCCCGACGACCTGCCCTCGCCCGTGCTCGCGGCCGTGTCGTCGTTCCTGTCGTTCAGCCTGGGCGCGATCATCCCGCTCCTGCCGTACCTGCTGGGCGTGCGGGGGCTGTGGGTCTCCGCCGTGGTGTCGATGGTGGCGCTGTTCGCCGCCGGCGCCGTGGTCTCCCGGGTGACGGCCCGCAGCTGGTGGTTCAGCGGCCTGCGCCAGCTCGTGGTGGGCGCCGTGGCCGCGGCGCTGACCTGGGGTCTGGGCTCGCTCATTGGAACCGGCGGTCTATGACCAAGCGCAAGCGCCGGTCGTCCGCGCCGGCCGAGGGCTGGACCGGGGCCGCCCTCACCGATCTGGGCCTGGACGACCGGCAGCAGCGGGTGTTCGTGTGGTCGGTCGTCGGCGCGGGAGTGCTGGCGATCGCCCTGGTGCTGACGCTGACGGTCAACGCGATCGGCGGCGCGCCGCCGCAGCCGGCGCAGGCGGCGGGCGGCGTGGTCGGGGAGGGACTGCCCGCGTCCTTCCAGTCCTGGCCGTCGCTGAAGGAACTGGCCCCGGTCCAGGACCGCAAGGCCGACGCGGCGCCGCTGACCGCCCAGGAGGTGTTCGGCGCACGGACGCTCACGGCCGGGAAGGTCACGCTGCGCAGGCTCGCCAGCCGCCTGGACCAGGCCTGCGCAGGCGCGGTGTGGGGAGCCGATCTCGCCGACGCCCTGGCCGAGGCCGGCTGCACCCAGGCCGTCCGCGGCCTGTACGCCACGGCCGACGGCACGTACGTCGCGCAGTACACCCTGTTCAACCTCGCGGACGTCGCGGCGGCCGATTCGCTGGCGAAGTCGCTCGCGTCGCTCTACCGGGGCGCCTGGGTGCAGCCGCTGGAGTCGCCCCGCGCGAAGTTCGGCGCCTACAGCGAGGCGAACGCCTACGTCCTGGGGCACTACCTCGGGGTGGCCTGGGTCGGCAGGACCGACGGCGCCGAGCCGGGGGAGAGGGACGACTTCATCATGCTCGGCCTGGCCGTGCGGGAGGCCGAGAAGGCGGTCTTCCGCCGCGTGGTCAAGATCGCCGGGGTGCCCTCGGACCCCGCGCAGCCGCCCGGCCCGGCCGACACCACCCAGCCCTCGGAGGCCCCTCCCACCGACCCCGGCGCCACGCCGGCGGTCTCCGCCCCCGCGGCCACCGTCATCCCGTCTGCGGGCGGGGTCCAACCGTCCAGGTAGACCGGTGGGCGGCCTCGTTACCGCTTGCGCGGACCGGAGGATTTACTCCGGGACGAACCGGCGATTATCAGTAACATCATCGCGCCGGCTGCCAGAACGGCGGCCTTGCTCGGGCTGTGCTGGAAGATCCAGACGATGACCGCGCCGGCGAGGCACAACACCGCCGCCACTCCGACGATCTTCTGTAGGACGCGGTTCCGCTGCACGGTGCCACCCCTCCGCTGCACGGTGCCACCCTTCCGTCGCGCGATGCTTTCGCCTGCCGGCACTTGACGTTTCTTTCAACGATATCTGACCATGTGTATACGGCCCTGTCCTGATCATGTGACCGCCGCGCCGGCGGCTCTCACGGCCCGCGACGCTTCCAGGATCTCCGCGGCGTCCTCCACCGCGGCCTGGCAACCCTCGGTCACGTGCACGCCGGCGGCGTTCAGGACGACCTCGTCCACGCCTGCCCGCTCGTATTCGTGCAGGGCCGCCATGATCTGCTCCGGCGTGCCGAAGACGAAGATCCCGCTGTCCACGAGCCTGCGCGCACCCGACCCGGGATCACGGGGATCCACGCCGCAGCCGGCGCGACGCAGCATGTCGGCGTAGTGCGGAGATCTCAGATGGCCTTGGGCCGCCGCGTACGCCAGATGAGCCGCGTCCCGCCCGGGTCGCGCGATCGCCACGTGCACGACGGTCGTGATACGCGGTGGAGGGCGGCCGTCACCAGCGCCCTCCCGCAGGGCGGGGGCGATCGTGCCCTTGACGTAGTCGGGCGGGGTCATCCAGGTGATCGCGACGTCGGCGCTTTCGCCGGCGGCGCGGGCCATGCCCCGCCGGAGCACACCCGCGCCCAGTTCCACCTCCACCCGCCGGGCCGGCCCCACGGCCGGGTCTCCGGCCCGGTCTCCGAGCGGGGGCAGGACCGGGTTCGCGCTGTCCAGGAACGCGCGGACGCCGAGCAGGTAGTCGCGGACCGCGACGGCGGGACGCCGGTAGGGCTCCCCCCGGACGTACGCGACGAACTCGGGCGTGGCGGCCACGAACCCGGCTGTCACCGGAGCGCCGGTGAGCAGTGCCAGCGACCGCGCCTCCACGGCGGCCTGCAGCGGAGGCCGCATCGGTGTCAGGGAGACCGACGTTCCCACGGGAATCCGATATCCGGCCCCCGCCATGAAGGCGAGCATGCGACTATCGGTAGTCTTCCCCGTCCAACCCCGGCTCGGAATCGAATCCCAGCCGTACGCGGAGCTCGTGCGACGCGGCAGGGCCGAGCGGTTCTGGATGGGCACATCGCTCTTCGTCGACACCCATCACAGCTGGTCGTACGGCATCCGGGGCAATGCGGCGACCGTCATGTGCCGGGACGGCCGAAGAACGGCTGGGCCAGATTCCTGCGGATCACGTCAGGCCCGGGACGGCGTGCCGGAAGGCGGCCAGGCGGTGGAGGGGGAGTTCGAGCGGCGTGGCGTCGAGCGCCCACGGCGCGGTCTCCTCGACGGCCGCCCTCGCCTGCCGCTTGGTGAGACCGGCCGTACCGGTCAGCGCCTCCCGCCAGGTGTTGGCGACCTTTCCGTGCGCGCTGTCCATGATCTTGCGTGCCACCCGCTCGGGACCGCTCGCGGGCGGCGCGAGCCGTACGGCGTCGAGCACGTGGCCGGTTCCGCGGGGCGCGACGGTCAGCGAGTAGACGGGGGCCAGCAGCGCGGCCAGCGCGGTCGGGTCCGTGATCGGACCGGCCGTGAGCACGCGCACGTGCCGGGCGCGCGTGGCGAGCAGCAGGCGGGGCAGCGCCGCCTCCAGCCCGGCCGGCACGGCGATCGCCACGCGCCCGGGATCCGCGGCGTACGGCTTGGCCAGC
This sequence comes from Microbispora sp. H10836, assembly GCF_012999525.1. Taxonomy (NCBI): domain Bacteria; kingdom Bacillati; phylum Actinomycetota; class Actinomycetes; order Streptosporangiales; family Streptosporangiaceae; genus Microbispora; species Microbispora sp. H10836. The sequence goes on along the minus strand of NZ_JABBWU010000001.1, from coordinate 183,667 downwards.
AGGGTGGCGAGCCGGGTACGCGGCACCTGCGGCAGCAGGCCGCGCGGCCAGTCGCCGGCGAGCAGGTCCGGTCCGAACGCCGCCACGGCCGCCTCGTCCGGCGGCGCCGCCGGGGCGGACTCGACGGCCTGGGGGCCCTGCGTGTAGATGGCCGTGGCGAGGCGGTCGAGCCGGGCGGCGATCGCCGGCCACGTCTTCGTGGTGGGGCGCAGCACGTACAGGTCCGCCGCGCTGCCGATCGCCTCCGCGCCGTGATACCGGTTGAAGTGCGGAAATATCGCCTCTTGCAGCAGGTTGAGGTCGATGAGAGCCTTCTGCACTTTGAGGGCAAGCATCGGAGTGCGCTCGGAGGCGCCGTAGGCCACCAGGATGCGTCCCTGGTCGCGGTCGCGCAGGCCCTCGGCGGCGCGGGCGGCGAACAGCCCGATCCCCTCCGGCGTGTACGGCGGGTCGGTGATCGCGAGGTCGGCCCAGCCGCGCAGCGACGGCGGCAGGCCGAGGCGCAGGTCCGCCCAGCGGGTGCGCACTCCCAGGTCCTGGGCGTCGATGTACTCCAGGATGCGGTCGTCGATGTCGGCCACGGCGACCTCGACCTCGGGGTGGACCATCCGCACGGCCAGCGAGGTCAGGTCGTGGTCGCCGACGCACAGCAGGCGGGCGCCGGGCAGCCAGAACCGCCGCCCCAGCAGCAGGGCGCGGCGCAGCACGGTCTCCGCGGTGGCGGAGACGTGGTCGAGCGCGTGCCGTCCCCGGGGGGCCCCGGCGATCAGGGCCTTGAGGCGGTCGAGCGTCTCGGCGTGCGCCTCGACCATCCCGGAGACCGGATTCCCCAGACCGGAAATATCCGTATCAATCCCGACGTTGTAGCGGTTGACCTGATCGCTGGGAATACGGACGCGGTCGCCGCTGTGCTCGAGGGGGAGCAGTCGCAGCAGCGACTCGATCGTCCGCCGCGACGTCGCGGTCTCCCTGACCAGGTCGGACAGGGTCCACCAGCGGCCGCCGGACAGGAGCGCCAGCGCTCCGCGCAGGCGCAGGCCGTCCACGCCGGCCTCCGCGAGCAGTTCGTCGATCGCCTCATGACCACTCATGCGCAAACCATATCCACGGCGCTGACCTGTGAAGGTTCGCGAAGCGGACCTGGGGGGCACTATTCCGGCAGCGTGTTGTAATCTCTTAAGCACTCAACCCGCAGCAGGGCCAGCGTCGTCCCTCTGTTCCACGCAGACGTTGACGACGGGAGTGACTACATGCCTGCTGCCCGCCTTGGCCTTCCCGGAGGTCTCCCCGAGCCCCAGGGACTCTACGACCCCGGATTCGAGCACGACGCCTGTGGCGTAGCCATGGTGGCCGATGTCGCGGGCCGCCGCAGCTACGACATCGTCGCCAAGGCACTGACCGCGCTCCGCAACCTCGACCACCGGGGTGCCAGCGGCAGCGAGCCGGACACCGGCGACGGTGCGGGCATCCTCACGCAGATCCCCGACGCGTTCTTCCGTGCGACAGTGAACTTCCCGCTGCCGCCCGAGGGCGCGTACGCCGCGGGCACCGCGTTCCTGCCGCTGGACGAGCAGGCGAGGGCCACCGCGATCGGCCTCATCGAGCAGATCGCCGCCGAGGAGGGCGTCACCGTCCTCGGCTGGCGCGACCTGCCGGTGGACCGCGACCTGCCCGGCGCCACCGCGCGCGCGGTCATGCCCCACTTCGCCCAGTTGTTCGTCACCTCGCCCGGCGGCGAGACCGGCGTCGACCTCGACCGGATCGTGTTCGCCTTCCGCAAGCGGGCCGAGCACGAGGCGGACGTCTACTTCGCCTCGCTGTCCTCGCGGACGATCGTCTACAAGGGCATGCTGACCTCGCTGCAGGTCGATCCGTTCTTCGCCGACCTGTCCGACGAGCGCTACGTCAGCGCCATCGCGCTGGTCCACTCGCGCTTCTCGACCAACACCTTCCCCTCCTGGCCGCTGGCCCACCCGTACCGGTACGTCGCGCACAACGGCGAGATCAACACCGTGCGCGGCAACCGCAACTGGATGCGCGCCCGCGAGGCGATGCTCGCCACCGGCCTGATCCCGGGCGACCTGCGGCGGCTGTTCCCGATCTGCGACCCCGACGGCTCCGACACCGCCTCGTTCGACGAGACGCTGGAGCTGCTGCACCTCGGCGGCCGGTCGCTGCCGCACGCCGTGCTGATGATGATCCCGGAGGCGTGGGAGAACCACACCGAGATGGACCCGGCCCGCCGGGCCTTCTACGAGTTCCACTCCACGCTCATGGAGGCGTGGGACGGCCCCGCGTCGATCACCTTCTCCGACGGCACGCTGGTCGGCGCCGTCCTCGACCGCAACGGCCTGCGCCCGGGCCGGTTCTGGGTGACCGACGACGGCCTGGTCGTGCTCGCCTCCGAGGCGGGCGTGCTGTCCGACATCCCGCAGGAGAAGATCGTCCGCAAGGGCCGCCTGCAGCCGGGCCGCATGTTCCTGGTGGACACCGCGCGCGGCCGGATCGTCGAGGACGACGAGATCAAGGCCGAGCTCGCCGCCGCCGAGCCGTACGGCGAGTGGCTGCACGCGGGCCTGGTCCGCTTCGAGGAGCTGCCCGAGCGCGAGCACGAGCACCCGGCCCACGAGGCGCTGGTCAAGCGGCAGCAGACCTTCGGCTACACCGAGGAGGAGCTGCGGGTCATCCTCACGCCGATGGCCAAGAACGGCGCCGAGCCGATCGGCTCGATGGGCACCGACAGTCCGGTGGCCGTGCTGAGCGAGAAGCCGCGGCTGCTGTTCGACTACTTCAGCCAGCTGTTCGCGCAGGTCACCAACCCGCCGCTGGACGCCATCCGCGAGGAGCTCGTCACCTCGCTGCAGTCGACGATCGGCCCCGAGGGCAACCTGCTCGACCCCGGCCCGGCCTCCTGCCGCCGGCTCGTGCTGCCCTACCCGGTGATCGACAACGACGAGCTCGCGAAGATCGTCCACATCAACGACGAGGGCGCGCTGCCCGGCTTCCAGCCGTACGTCGTGTCCGGCCTGTTCGACGCGGCCGGCGGCGGCGAGGCGCTGGTGCGGCGGCTGGAGGAGATCCGTCAGGAGGTCTCCCGGGCCATCGAGGACGGTGCGCGGATCATCGTGCTGTCCGACCGCGGGTCCTCCCGCGAGCGGGCGCCGATCCCGTCGCTGCTGCTCACCGGCGCGGTGCACCACCACCTCATCCGGGAGAAGTCCCGCACCCGGGTCGGCCTCGTGATCGAGACCGGCGAGGCCCGTGAGTGCCACCACATGGCCCTGCTCATCGGGTACGGCGCCAGCGCGATCAACCCCTACCTCGCCCTGGAGACGGTCGAGGACATGATCGCGACGGACCGGCTCGACCTCGACCCGCGCAAGGCCGTGCGCAACCTGATCAAGGCGTACGGCAAGGGCGTGCTGAAGGTCATGTCCAAGATGGGCGTGTCCACGGTCGCCTCCTACACCGGCGCGCAGATCTTCGAGGCCCTCGGCCTCGGCGCCGAGGTCATCGATCAGTGCTTCACCGGCACCACCTCCCGCCTCGGCGGCGTCGGCTTCGACGTGCTCGCCACGGAGGCGCTGGAGCGGCACGCGCGGGCCTACCCCCGCGCGGAGAACCCGCACCGGCGGCTGGAGGTCGGCGGCGAATACCAGTGGCGCCGCGAGGGCGAGCCGCACCTGTTCAACCCGACCACCGTCTTCAAGCTGCAGCACTCCACCCGCACCCGGCGGTACGAGATCTTCAAGGAGTACACGTCCCTCGTGGACGGGCAGTCCGAGAAGCTCATGACGCTGCGCGGCCTGTTCAAGCTGCGTCCCGCCGGCGCGCCCGTGCCGATCGACGAGGTCGAGCCGGTCGAGTCGATCGTCAGGCGGTTCTCCACCGGCGCCATGTCGTACGGCTCCATCTCGATGGAGGCGCACGAGACGCTGGCCATCGCGATGAACCGGCTCGGCGCCAAGTCGAACACCGGCGAGGGCGGCGAGGACCCCGAGCGGCTGTACGACCCCGAGCGGCGCAGCGCGATCAAGCAGGTGGCCTCCGGCCGCTTCGGCGTGACCAGCGAGTACCTCGTCAACGCCGACGACCTGCAGATCAAGATGGCGCAGGGCGCCAAGCCCGGCGAGGGCGGCCAGCTGCCCGGCCACAAGGTGTACCCGTGGATCGCCAAGACCCGGCACTCCACGCCCGGCGTCGGTCTCATCTCGCCGCCGCCGCACCACGACATCTACTCGATCGAGGACCTGGCCCAGCTCATCCACGACCTGAAGAACTCCAACCCGCGCGCCCGCGTCCACGTGAAGCTGGTCGCCGAGGTCGGGGTCGGGACCGTGGCGGCGGGCGTCAGCAAGGCCCACGCCGACGTCGTGCTGATCTCCGGCCACGACGGCGGCACCGGCGCCTCCCCGCTGACCTCGATCAAGCACGCGGGCGCCCCCTGGGAGCTCGGCCTGGCCGAGACCCAGCAGACGCTGCTGCTCAACGGGCTGCGCGACCGCATCGTGGTGCAGGCCGACGGCCAGCTCAAGACCGGCCGCGACGTGGTCATCGCGGCGCTGCTGGGCGCCGAGGAGTACGGCTTCGCCACCGCTCCGCTGGTCGTGTCCGGCTGCGTCATGATGCGGGTCTGCCACCTCGACACCTGTCCGGTGGGCGTGGCCACCCAGAACCCCGAGCTGCGCAAGCGGTTCACCGGCAAGCCCGAGTTCGTGGTGAACTTCTTCGAGTTCATCGCCCAGGAGGTGCGCGAGTACCTCGCCGAGCTCGGTTACCGCTCGCTGGACGAGGTCATCGGACGGGCCGACCTGCTCGACACCACTCAGGCCGTCGAGCACTGGAAGGCCTCCGGCCTCGACCTGTCGCCGATCCTGCACCAGCCGGAGCTGCCCGAGGGCACCGCGCGCCGCAAGGTCGTCGAGCAGGACCACGGGCTCGATAAGGCACTGGACAACACCCTGATCCAGCTCGCCGAGGGCGCGCTGAACCTCGGCGAGCCGGTGACGCTGGAGCTGCCCATCCGCAACGTCAACCGCACGGTCGGCACCATGCTCGGCCACGAGGTGACCAAGCGGTACGGCGGCGCCGGCCTGCCGGACAACACGATCGACGTGTCGTTCACCGGGTCGGCCGGCAACTCGTTCGGCGCGTTCGTGCCGCGCGGCGTCACGCTGCGGCTGACCGGCGACGCCAACGACTACCTCGGCAAGGGCCTGTCGGGCGGCCGGATCGTCGTCCGCCCGCACCCCGACGCGCCGTTCGAGGCCGAGACGCAGGTCATCTCCGGCAACGTCGGCCTGTACGGCGCGACGTCCGGCGAGGTCTTCGTCCGCGGCATCGTGGGCGAGCGGTTCTGCGTCCGCAACTCCGGCGCGACCGCCGTCGTCGAGGGCGTGGGCGACCACGGCTGCGAGTACATGACCGGCGGCCGGGCCGTCGTCCTCGGGCCGACCGGCCGCAACTTCGCCGCCGGCATGTCGGGCGGCGTCGCGTACGCGCTCGACCTGCGGCCCGAGCGGGTCAACCGCGAGATGGTCGAGCTGGAGGCGCTGGACGACGAGGACGCCGAGTTCCTGCGGGAGATCGTCGACAGGCACTTCGCGGAGACCGGGTCCACGGTGGCCAAGGCGCTGCTGGCCGACTGGGACACCGCGCTCGGCCGCTTCTCGAAGGTCATGCCGTCGGACTACAAGCGGGTCCTGCTGGCGCGGGCCGCCGCCGAGGCCGAGGGCCGCGACATCGACGAGGCGGTCATGGCCGCCGCCCACGGGTGACGCCGATGCGGATCATCGCGACCGTCTCCATGACCGTTTCCACGCAGCGATAAGGGGGGTACACCGATGGCTGACCCGAAGGGGTTCCTGACACACGGGCGCGAGCTGCCGGCGCGCCGCCCGGTCGACGTCCGCATCCGTGACTGGCGCGAGGTCTACGAGGACTTCCCCAAGCCCGCGCTCACCAAGCAGGCGGCCCGCTGCATGGACTGCGGCATCCCGTTCTGCCACAACGGCTGCCCGCTCGGGAACCTCATCCCCGAGTGGAACGACCTCGTCTACCGCGACGACTGGCGTGAGGCGATCGAGCGGCTGCACGCGACCAACAACTTCCCGGAGTTCACCGGCCGCCTGTGCCCGGCGCCGTGCGAGTCGGCGTGCGTGCTCGGCATCAACTCCGACCCGGTCGCGATCAAGCGAGTCGAGGTCGAGATCGTCGACCGCGCCTTCGCCGAGGGCTGGGTCACGCCGCAGCCGCCCGCCGTGAAGACGGGCCGTAAGGTCGCGGTCGTCGGATCGGGCCCGGCCGGCCTCGCCGCCGCGCAGCAGCTCACCCGCGCGGGGCACGACGTGGTCGTGTTCGAGCGGGCCGACCGCATCGGCGGGCTGCTCCGCTACGGCATCCCCGAGTTCAAGATGGAGAAGCGGCACGTCGACCGCCGTATCGCGCAGATGGAGGCCGAGGGCACCGAGTTCCGCACCGGCGTCGACGTCGGCGCGGACGTCACGGTGGCCCGGCTCCGCGAGGAGTTCGACGCGGTCGTGCTGGCGGGCGGCGCCACGGCGTGGCGCGACCTGCCGGTGCCCGGCCGCGAGCTCAAGGGCGTCTACCAGGCGATGGAGTACCTCCCGCCGGCCAACAAGGCACAGGAGGGCGACTTCCCCGAGTCGCCGATCTCGGCGGAGGGCAAGCACGTCGTCGTGATCGGCGGCGGTGACACCGGCGCCGACTGCATCGGCACGGCGATCCGGCAGGGGGCCCTTTCCGTCACCCAGCTGGAGATCATGCCGAGGCCGCCGGCGGCCCGCCCGGGCAGCCAGCCGTGGCCGACGTACCCGCTGCTGTTCAAGATGGAGAGCGCGCACGAGGAGCTCGAGGCCGGGGCGGGCGACCGGGTGTACGCCGTGTCCACCACGGAGTTCGCCGGCGACGACGAAGGCAACGTGCGGGCGCTGCGCCTGGTCGAGGTCGAGGGCCCGGCGGCGGGGTTCAGGCCGATCCCCGGCACCGAGCGGGAGATCCCGGCCGAGCTGGTCACGCTGGCGATGGGCTTCCTCGGCCCGGAGAAGGGCCCGCTGCTGAACGACCTCGCGGCGCTGTCCGGCGACCCGGAGTCGTTCTTCGACGCCCGGGGCAACGTGGCCAGGAACGCGTCGTACGAGACGTCGGTCGAGGGCGTGTTCGCGGCCGGCGACATGGGCCGGGGCCAGTCGCTGATCGTGTGGGCGATCGCCGAGGGCCGGTCGGCGGCGGCGGCGGTCGACCGCTACCTGAGCGGGCGGACCGTCCTGCCCGTTCCCATCCCGCCGACGGCGCGGCCTCTCGTCTGAGATGTGAACCGGCGGCCGTGGTCCCAGGGGACCGGACCACGGCCGTCCGGCTTTTAGGGGATAAAACGGGCATATCCCAGTTCGGCGGCCGGCTTGCGAGCGCGCGCGGCTGCCGGGAGGATGCTTCAGCCCGGATCGAGGGGCCCCGGCACCGGGGGCCCGCAACCGAGGAGGATCGTTGTACGCACGGGGGCGGCTCGCCGGGGCCATCATGTCCATCACGTTGCTCGGCGGGCTGGGGGCCGCGGGCCTGCAGGGGACGGCGACCGCGTCCGAGCCCTCGCAGGACTACCTGGTCTTCTATACGGACGGCGGCCGGGCCGCCGCGCAGCGGGCGGTCGAGGCGGCCGGAGGCACGGTGCGGGCGCGGGACGACAAGCTCGGCTACCTCGTCGTGCGCGCGTCCGACCCCGTGAAGATCGGCGCCGACCCCTCCGTGGTCGGCGTCACGCTCGACCGTCCCGTCGGCAAGGCCGCGGACGCGCCCGCCTCCGCCGGCGCGCCGGCCGCTGTGACGCGCGTGGCGGACGTCAGGAAGGCGCCCGGCGGCGACCCGCTGTCGGACCGCCAGTGGGACATGAAGATGATCGGCGCCACGCCCACCGGCTCGTACTCCAAGGCCCGGGGCAGCCACAAGGTGCTCGTGGGCGTCATCGACACCGGAGTCGACGGCGCGCACCCCGACATCGCGCCGAACTTCAACCGGGCGCTGAGCCGCAACTTCGTGATCGACCAGCCCACCGACGAGAACGGCAAGAAGCTCGACGGCCCCTGCGAGCACAAGGGCTGCAAGGACCCGGCGGACGTCGACGACGACGGTCACGGCACCCACGTCGCGAGCACGATCGGCTCGCCGATCAACGGCCTCGGCGTCAGCGGGGTCGCCCCCGACGTCTCGCTGGTCAACCTCCGCGCCGGCACCGACTCGGGCTTCTTCTTCCTCAAGCCCACCATGGACGCCCTGGAGTACGCCGCCGACGTCGGCGTCGACGTGGTCAACATGAGCTTCTACGTCGACCCCTGGACGTTCAACTGCGCGAACAACCCGAGCGACACGCCCAGGGAGCGGCTGGAGCAGCGGGCGATCCTGGAGGGGATGCGCCGGGCGGTCAAGTACGCCCGGGCGCACGGCGTCACGCTGGTCACGGCCATCGGCAACTCCGGCGGCGACCTCGGCAAGCCGAAGGCGGACACCGCCAGCCCGGACTTCCCGCCGGGCGCGGAGAAGAAGCGGCCCGTCGACAACACCTGCCTCAACGTCCCCGCCGAGCTCGACGGCGTCATCTCGGTGTCCTCGGTCGGCCCCAGCGGGCGCAAGGCGGGGTATTCCGACTACGGCGTCGAGCAGACCGACATCGCCGCGCCGGGCGGCGACATGTTCGACGGCGGCACCGATCTCAAGGGCGCGACCCGGGAGATCCTGGCCGCCGCCCCCGAGCACGTCCTGCGGGCCAAGGGCCTCCTCTTCGCCGACGGCAAGCCGAAGACGGCCTCGGTGATCCGCGACTGCCAGGGCGGCAAATGCGCCTACTACCAGTACCTGGAGGGCACGTCCATGGCCGCGCCGCACGTCACCGGCGTGGCGGCACTGATCATCGGCCGGTTCGGCAAGCCGGGCAAGGGTGGGCTCCAGATGGACCCCGCGCAGGTGGAGCGCCTGCTGTACGCGACGGCGATCCCGAAGGGCTGCCCCTCGCCCCGGACCTACCGCTACGGCACCGGCGAGACCCAGGTCTGCGAGGGGCCCGCGGCCAAGAACGGCTTCTTCGGCCACGGCCTGGTCGACGCCGCCCGGGCCGCCACCGTCTCGCCCTGAGCCCGTCGATCTGAGCCCGTCGATCTGAGTACGGGCCTGAGTAGCCCGCCGGATGCCCCCGCGGGCCATGGCGGCCTACCCTCCTTCGCGGAGGAGGGCAGATCATGATCTACCGGCTCGTCTGGCAGGCCACGATGGTGGCGCATTTCCTCGTCATCGCCTACATCGCCCTGGGCGGCTTCCTCGCCTGGCGGCGACCCCGGCTGATCTGGCCGCACCTCGGGCTGTGCGCCTGGGGGCTGGTGCAGCTCGCCGGGCTCGTGGAGTGCCCGCTGACCGCGCTGGAGAACTGGGGGCGGGCCAGGGCGGGGGAGCGCGGCCTGCTGCCCGGCGGCTTCATCGACACCTACATCGAGGGTGTCGTCTACCCGGAGGCGTACGTCACGCACGTGCGGCTGGCCGTGATCGCCGTCGTGCTCGCCTCCTGGGCCGGGCTCGCGGTCAGGATCCGCCGACGCCGCACACGTCCTGCGCGTACGACAGGAACGTCCGCTGCACCCGAGCCGGAGGCGTCGCGATGAGGTAGCGCCTCTCGCCGCCGCCAACGATCCCGTAGACGGGGAACAGGTAGGCCTTCTTGGCCTCGGCGAAGGCGTGCCAGTCGCAGCGCATCGGGGTGACCTCCACGGGGATCTCCAGCCGCGTGGCGTCCGCCGCGAGCACCGCCACAGGCCGGCGTTTCCCGGAGCGGGGAAACAGCGTGTAGTGCGTGGTGGCGCCGAGGTCGTCGATCGTGATCGGCTCCGATCCGCCTTTCCTGGTGACGACGAGGTCGCCGTGGAGGGCCCGGCCCGCCCGGGTCCACGCGTCCCCGAACGTCACGTCCACCGACCGGCGCAGGATGTACGCCCCGCACTCGGCCTTCACCAGGCCGTCCAGGGTGGGATCGGGGTGGCGGACCGGGAACTCCACCTTGCGCGGCGGTCCGTCGGCGACCTGGATGTGCGCGACCACCGTGGCCGGCTTGACCGGAGGGATCGTCGCCGGATCGCAGCGCGCCTCGCCGTACGGGATCCGCAGGTCCGTGCGCGGCGTCCTGCCGAGGGTGGTGTCCACGCGGGTCGGCGGGAGCGTCGCGAACGAGCCGGTGACCAGCTGGACGTCCCGGAAGCGCACCGGCGTGCCGGTGTCGTTGCGCACGGAGACTTCCAGTGCGTGGGACGCCTCGTCGCTGCGCCATTGGTTGAGCGATACCGAAACGCCCGTCGGCGGGGCCGTGGATTCGGTACCCTGGCCTCCGCACGCGGCCAGGGTGAACAGCGCCGTTATTACCCCCCAGGTCCGGGTACGTCCCATGGCTGCCAAGGCTAGGGCACGCGGATGATCGCGTGAAGTGTCTGAACATTAGGCGACGGCTGTGTGCGCCGTCACTGCAAGTGGTCTGTACCAATTAGGGTAGTGCTGTGAGTCGTCGAGCAAAGATCGTCTGTACCCTCGGGCCCGCCACCTCCTCGCCGGAGCGCCTACGCGAGCTCATCAAGGCGGGCATGAACGTCGCCCGCTTCAACCTCTCGCACGGCAGCCACGAGCTGCACAAGGAGGTGTTCGACCGGGTCAGGGCCGCCGCCGACGAGCTGGGCTGCGCCGTCGGCGTCCTCGCCGACCTACAGGGTCCCAAGATTCGTGTCGGCCGCTTCGCCTCCGGTCCCGTGCGGCTCGGCTACGGCGACGTCTTCACGATCACGACCGAGGACGTCCCCGGCGACCGGGACATCGTCTCCACCACGTACGAGGGCCTGCCGGGCGACGTCAAGCCGGGTGACACGATCCTCGTGGACGACGGCCGGCTGAACCTCGAGGTGACCGCGGTCGAGGGGCCCCGCGTCGTCACCCGCGTCGTCATCGGTGGCATGATCTCGGACAACAAGGGCCTCAACCTCCCCGGCGTCGCCGTCAGCGCCCCCGCGCTCACGGAGAAGGACGAGGAGGACCTGCGCTGGGCGCTGCGCACCGGCTTCGACATGATCGCCCTGTCGTTCGTCCGGTCGCCGGACGACGCCGCGCTCATCCACGCGATCATGGAGGAGGAGGGCGTCAGGCTCCCGCTCCTCGCCAAGATCGAGAAGCCGCAGGCCGTCGACTGTCTCGAGGAGATCGTCGACGCCTTCGACGGCGTGATGGTCGCCCGCGGCGACCTCGGCGTCGAGCTTCCGCTGGAGCAGGTGCCGATCGTCCAGCGCCGCATCATCGAGCTGTGCCGGGAGAAGGCCCACCCGGTCATCGTGGCCACCCAGATGCTCGACTCGATGATGAGCGCCCCCAGGCCCACCCGCGCCGAGGCGTCCGACGTCGCGTACGCGGTGATGGACGGCGCGGACGCGGTGATGCTGTCCGGCGAGACCTCGGTGGGCACCTACCCGATCGAGTCGGTCGCCACGATGGCCCGCATCGCGGTCGCCGCGGAGGGCACCTACCTGCAGGCCACCCACACCCTGGAGCGCCTCCCGGAGACGACCGGCGGTGCCATCGCCCGCGCCGCGGCCGAGGTCGGCGCGATCGTCAACGCCAAGGCCCTGGTCGCGTTCACGATGTCCGGCGAGACCGCCCGGCGTCTGGCCCGCTACCGCTCGCCGATCCCGCTGCTGGCGTTCACGTCCAACCCGCTGGTGCGCGGCCAGCTCGCGCTGACGTGGGGTGTGGAGACGTTCGAGGTGCCGTTCGTCCACCACACCGACGACATGGTCCGCCAGGTGGAGGCCTCGCTGCTGTCGCTCGGCGTCTGCGAGAAGGGCGACAAGATCGTCGTTGTGGCCGGCTCGCCGCCCGGCAACCACGGCTCCACCAACTCGCTGCGCGTCCACACCATCGGGTCGGCGGTCGCCCACCCGCGCTGAGGCGGCTCCGCCGGGCTGTGACACCCGGCGGCGGGCGAAAACCTCTTGAAGGCGCGGCGCCCTTCGACGGAGCATGGCAGGAGCGAGTCGTCCTGTCCTGTCAGACGCCGGAGGAGCGCTGCGCCCGTTGATGGACTCCCCACAGGCACAGGCACCGGGGCCCGGTGTCCGCCGGTCCTCGTGGGGCTCGTTGTGGCGGTTGCGGTCCTACCTGCGCCCGTACGTGCGCAGCCTGGTGGTGTCCTGGCTCGCGGCGCTGCTCGGGATCGCCGCCGGCACGGTGATCCCGCTCGTCGGCAAGGAGATCATCGACGGTCCCGTGGCCCACGGGGATCGCGGCGGGCTGGTCCCGCTCGGGCTGCTTGCCCTCGGCCTCGGCGTCGCCGAGGCGGTCCTCACGTTCGTCCGCCGATGGTCGCAGGCCGGGCCGGTCCTCGGCCTGGAGACCGCCATCCGCGACGACCTCTACCGGCACCTCCAGCGGCTGCCGATGAGCTTCCACGACCGGTGGCAGTCGGGCCAGCTCCTGTCCCGGGCGACGACCGACCTGTCCACGATCCGCCGGTTCCTCGGCTTCGGCGTGCTCTTCCTGATCATGAACATCCTGCAGCTCACCGCGGTCACCGTGGTGCTCCTGCGGATGTACTGGCCGCTCGGCCTGGTCGTCGCCGTCTCCGCCGTCCCGGTCGTGGCTTTGTCGCTGCGGTTCGAGCGGCGCTACATCGTCATCTCCCGGCAGGTGCAGGACCAGCAGGGCGACCTCGCCACGCTGGTCGAGGAGTCGGCCGTGGGAATCCGCACGGTCAAGGCGTTCGGCCGGCGCGGGCACGTCTTCGCGAACTTCGCCGCCGCCGCGCGCGAGATCCGCCGCACCTCGCTGTCGAAGGTGCGGCTGGCCTCGCGGTTCTTCACCTTCCTCGAGGTCGTGCCGAACGTCACGCTCGCCCTGGTCCTGCTGCTGGGCGCGATCGCGGTCGGCGCCGGCGCGCTGACGCTCGGCACGCTGGTCGCCTTCACCACGCTGGTCCTCCAGCTCGTCTGGCCGGTCGCCTCGCTCGGCTACATCCTCGCCATGGGCCAGGAGGCGATGACCTCGGCCGATCGGGTGGTCGAGGTGCTCGACACGGTGCCCGCGATCAGCGGCGGCCCGGCCGTCATCGAGCGCCCGCGCGGCCACGTGCGCTTCGAGGGCGCGGGGTTCCGCTTCCCTGGGGCCGACGGTCCGGTGCTGCGCGATGTGTGGCTGGAGGTGCGGCCGGGGGAGACCGTCGCCCTCGTGGGGGCCACCGGGTCGGGCAAGACGACGCTGACCGCGCTCGTGCCCCGGCTGCTCGACGTCACCGCCGGGCGCGTCACGATCGACGGGCACGACGTGCGGGACCTGTCGCTGGCCTCGCTGCGCTCGGTGGTCGCCACCGCGTTCGAGGAGCCCACGCTCTTCTCGATGAGCGTGCGCGAGAACGTGACGCTCGGCCACGGGCACGCCTCCGAGGAGGAGATCAGGCAGGCGCTGGAGATCGCGCAGGCGGCGTTCGCCTACGACCTGCCGTGGGGCCTCGACACCCGCATCGGAGAGCAGGGGATGTCGCTGTCGGGCGGCCAGCGGCAGCGGCTCGCGCTGGCCAGGGCCGTGCTCGGCAGGCCGCGGGTGCTCGTCCTCGACGACACCCTGTCGGCGCTCGACGTGGAGACCGAGGCGCTGGTCGAGGAGGCGCTGCGGCGAGTGCTCGCGGAGGCCACCGGCATCGTCGTGGCGCACCGCGCCTCGACCGTGCTGCTCGCCGACCGGGTGGCGCTGCTGCGCGACGGTACCGTCACCCACGTCGGCCGCCACGGCGACCTGCTGTCGGACGTGCCGGAGTATCGCGAACTGCTCGCCCAGGACGCCGACCTCGACCCCGAGGGATCCATCCGATGACCCGCGAAACGGGAAACACCGAGCGAGCGGGAAACACCGAGCGAGCCGGAGGGTCGCGCCGCCGGTCTGGACTGAGGAACGCGCGCAGCGAGGAACGAGCGAGCACGTGACGAGGGAAGACGGCGGAAGTGAGCGCCCCAACGAGCGAGCGGGAAACACCGAGCGAGTGGGAAACACAACCTGGCGGGGGGTGGCCGCGGAGGACCGTGACGAGATCTCCGAGCGCGTGTCCCTGCTGCTGCGCACCCGGTCGCGCCGGCTGCTCGGCGACCTGCTGCGCCCGCACCGCCGGGCGATCGCCGTGCTCACCGCGGTCATCGTGGTGTCCAACGCGGCCGGCCTGGCCCTGCCGTACCTGGTGAAGGCGGGCATCGACGACGGCATCCCGCCCATGCTGCGCGGTCAGGGCGCGGGCACGCTGCTCACGATCGTCGGCGCGGTGCTGGCCGCCGCGCTCACGCAGGCGTTCACCCGGCAGGCGTTCCTGCAGATGTCGGGCCGGATCGGCCAGGACATCCTGCTGGAGCTGCGCCGCCGGGTCTTCGACCACTTCCAGCGGCTGTCGCTGCCGTTCCACGAGAAGTACACCTCGGGGCGGGTCATCTCCCGGCTCACCTCCGACGTGGACGCCATCGCGGAGCTGCTCGAGTCCGGTTTCGACGGTCTGGTCACGGCCGTGCTCACGCTGTGCGGCACCGCCGTCATGCTGCTCGTCCTCGACGTGCGCCTCGGTCTGGTGGCGCTGCTGCCGCTGCCGGTCCTGCTGCTGTTCACCCGGTGGTTCCGCCGCCAGTCGAGCGTCGTCTACCGCCGTACGCGGGAAGCGGTCGCGCTGGTCATCGTCCACTTCGTGGAGTCGATGACGGGGATCCGCGCGGTGCAGGCGTTCCGCAGGGAGCCACGCAACCAGGAGATCTTCGAGCGGCTCAACGACGGCTACCGGGCCGCCAACACCCGCGGCATGCGCCTGGTCGCCGTGTTCATGCCCGGCATCAAACTGATCGGCAACGTCACGGTCGCCGCCGTCCTGCTGTACGGCGGCCTGCTCGCGATGCGCGGCACGGTCACGGTCGGCGTGCTCGCCGCGTTCCTTCTCTATCTGCGCCAGTTCTACGAGCCGATGCAGGAGATCAGCCAGTTCTACAACGCCCTGCAGTCCGCGGGGGCGGCGCTGGAGAAGCTGTCGGGAGTGCTGGAGGAGCGGCCGTCGGTGGCCGAACCGCGCCGCCCGGTGCCGCTGCCGCGCGCCGCCGGGGCGTTGCGTTTCGAGGGCGTCCGGTTCGCCTACGGCGACGGCCCGCCGGTGCTGCCGCTGCTCGACCTGGAGATCCCCGCCGGGCAGACCGTGGCCGTCGTCGGAACCACGGGCGCGGGCAAGACCACGCTGGCCAAGCTCATCGCCCGGTTCCACGATCCGGTCGCCGGGCGGGTGCTGCTCGACGGCGTCGACCTGCGTGACCTGGACGAGGACACCCTGCGCCGCCACGTGGTGATGGTCACCCAGGAGAACTACCTGTTCAGCGGGACGATCGCGGACAACGTGCGGTTCGGGCGGCCCGGCGCGCCGGACGCGGAGATCGAGCGGGCCGCCGAGGCAATCGGCGCCCACACGTTCGTCTCCGCGCTCCCCGGCCGGTACGAGACGCATGTCGGCAAGCGCGGCGGCCGCATGTCGGCGGGGCAGCGGCAGCTCGTCGCGTTCGCCCGGGCCTTCCTGGCCGACCCCGCCGTGCTGATCCTGGACGAGGCCACCTCCAGCCTCGACGTGCCGAGCGAGCGGCTCGTGCAGCGGGCGCTGCGGACGATCCTCGCCGACCGGACCGCGCTGATCATCGCCCACCGCCTGTCCACCGTGGAGATCGCCGACCGGGTGCTCGTCATGGAGCACGGCCGGATCGTGGAGGACGGCCCGCCCGACCGCCTCATCGCCGGCGCCGGCCGGTTCGCCCGCCTCCACCGCGCCTGGCTCGACAGCCTCGCCTGAGCTGCTCCCCGCGTCCCGGTCCACCCGGCCGGGCTGATCCCGGGGGAGTAGCGGCGGATGACTCCGTGAGTGGGACGCCGCCAGAGGTCCGGCCGTACGAGGATTGCCGGTCATGAGAACACCATTCAGGTACGTCCGCCGCGAGGTGGTCTGATGCCCGATTTCCACGCCTTCCTGACGCGGCTGCCGTACGAACTGGCCTTCGGCCACGAGGACCCGGCCACGATCGTGGACCGCTACCACACCCCTGACCTCGAATACCGCACCGACGGCAACGTCCTCGACCGCCGGCGGCTGATCGACCACGCCGGTCCGGCCCGCAAGAACGCCCGCGAGCTGGACATCCAGGTCCATGAGACGCTGATCGACGACGACCGGGCCGCCGCCCGCTACACCATGACCGTCCGGACCAGGAAGGACAAGACCCTGCGGATCGAGGTCCACCTGTTCGCCCGGCTCGCCCCCGACGGACGGGTTCGCCGCGTCGACTCGATCACCCGGACGGTGGAGCCGTGAACCTCGCTCTCATCGGCTTCACGGGCCGCATCGGCCGCCCCGCGCGACCGGGGCGCCGTCCGTGCGGCACGGTCACGCGGGGGAAGGGGGGAGGAGGAGTCGTTCCATGGCGGGGCGCAGGGGCGGGCCGATCTCCACCGGGCGGCGGGTGTGCCGGTCCACGAAGACGTGGGTGAAATCGCCCTCGGCGATCAGCGTGTCCCCGGTGAACAGGCCGAGCTCGTAGCGGACGCTGGAGCGGCCCAGGTGGCCGATCCGCAGGCCCACGCTGATGACCTGGGGGAAGGACACCGAGGCCCGGTAGGAGCAGCGCGACTCCACGCACAGGCCGATGGCCGGGCCCTCGTGGATGTCCAGCCCGCCCTCCTCGATGAGCCAGGTGTTGATCACGGTGTCCATCAGCGAGTAGTGCACGACGTTGTTGACGTGCCCGTAGACGTCGTTGTCCTTCCACCGCGTGGGCACGTCCCGCCAGTGCGGATATGCTCCCCGGTCCTTCACAGGCCCAGATCCCGGCCGACGATCTCACGCATGATCTCGTTGGACCCCGCCCAGATCCGGGTCACCCGGGCGTCCATCCATGCCCGCGCCACGCGGTACTCCCTCATGTAGCCGTAGCCGCCGTAGAGCTGCACGCAGGCGTCGATCACCTGGTTCTGCACATCGGCGGTCCACATCTTGGCCTTGGCCGCGTCGACCGCCGTCAGCTCGCCGTCGGCGTGGGCGGCCACGCACTGGTCGACGTACGCCCGGGTCACCTCGACCTTCGTCACGAGGTCGGCGAGGGTGAACTTGTTGTACTGGAAGCTGCCGATCGCCTGGCCGAACGCCTTGCGCTCCTTCACGTACGACAGTGTCTCGGCGAGCACGGCGGCGGCGTGCGAGATGTTGGTGACGGCGCTGCCGAGGCGCTCCTGAGGGAGGCGCTCCATCATCGCGACGAACCCCCGGTCCACCTCGCCGATCACGTTGGCGGCCGGCACCCGCACGCCCTCGAAGAACAGCTCGGCCGTGTCGGCCTCCGGCTGGCCGACCTTGTCCAGCTTGCGCCCCCGGTGGAAGCCGGGCATGCCCTCCTCGACCGCGAACAGCGTGATCCCCTTGGCCCGCTTCTCCGGGCTGGTCCGGGCCGCGACCACGACGAGGTCGGCCTGGTAGCCGTTGGTGATGAACGTCTTGGAGCCGTCGATGATCCAGTCGGAGCCGTCCCTGACGGCGGTGGTGCGCAGTGCCGCCAGGTCCGACCCGCCGCTCGGCTCGGTCATGCCGATCGCGGTGATCACCTCTCCCGAGCAGAACGGCGGCAGCCAGCGCTTCCTCTGCTCGTCCGTCGTCAGCTCCACCAGGTACGGCGCGACCACGTCGAAGTGGATGCCGAAACTGGACGCCAGAGCCATGCCCACCCCGGCCAGTTCCTCGGTGAGCACGGCGTTGAAGCGGTAGTCGCCCGCCGCCGCGCCGTCGTACTCCTCGGGGACCTCCAGGCCGAGGAGTCCCTGCCGGCCGGCCTCCCGCCACACCTCGCGGTCGATCAGCCGGCGCTCGATGAACTCCTCGGCCCTCGGGGCGACCGAGCGGATCACGAACTGCCGCACGGAGTCGCGGAAGGCCTCGTGGTCCTCGCCGTAGATGGTGCGTCGCATCGATTCTCCAGACGATTGTTCGGCATGGGGATACTAGCCAGTGCCCCACCGGCGCGGACGTGGCCCCTCGCGGGTCAGCCCACCGGCACCGGGTAGTCCTTCGCCAGCTCGGAGACCTCCGGCTCCCGGAAGACCACCGCGCCGCCGAGCGCCGCCTTGTCGGGCTTGAGCACGTACGACGAGCGGGAGGCGGGCTTGTCGAAGAACGTGAAGTCCATCGGCGTGCCGAAGTCGCCGCCGAAGCTCGACTGCGAGCGGTGGGCGTTCAGGACGCCGTCCCGGCTGAGGTCCTTGGCCTCGCACGCCTTCTTCATCGCCTCGTCCACGATCATCGCGGCGCTCCAGCCGCTGGCCACACCGCTGTCGAGCGTCTCGCCGGGGTACTTCGCCTGGTAGTCGGCCACCAGCTTCCGCATTCCCGGGTTCTTCACGCTGACCGGCGTCCCCGCCGTCACGTAGTAGAAGTCCTTGAGCAGGGCCGGCGCGGCCGGCGTGCCGAGCAGCTGCGGCGAGTACGCCGAGTTGCTGCCGACGAACGGCACGTCCATGCCCTTGGCGAGGGACACGCCGACCAGCGAGGCCGTCTGCCGGGGGCCCACCGAGACGAGCACGGCCTTCACCCCGGCCGCCTTGAACGCCGCCACCTGCGCGCTCATGTCCTGGTCGGTCGCCTTGATCTTCTGCTCGACGATCCGCAGGCCGAGCTTGTCCGCGGCGTACTTCGAGCCGTTCAGCGAGCTCTCGCCGTAGTCGCCCTCGAAGTACAGGTGCCCGATCTTGTCGCCGGACTTGACGCCCTTCTCCTTCGTGAGGAACTCGACCCCGTTGATCATGTCGATGTCGTACGTCGTGCCGGTCACCTGGATGGCCCGGCTGCCGAGCAACGTGGTCGCCCACGCCATCGGGATCGTGAGCAGCCTGTCGCCGTCGACGCGCTGCTTCAGCGCGGTGATCATCGGAGATCCGATGAACTGCGGGATCGCCGCCGACCTGGGCGCGACCTCGGTGTAGGCCGCCACCGCCTTCTGCGTGTCGTAGCCGTGGTCGCGGACGACCAGCTCGTACTTGCGGCCGCAGACCCCGCCGCCGGCGTTGACCTGGTCGAAGTACAGCTGCTGCGCCTGCGTCTGGCTCTTGCCGAACGACGCGTACGGGCCGGTCAGGTCGGTGAGCGCGCTCACGGTGATCGTGGTGGCCGTGACGCCGGGGCCGGTCTTGACCCCGTCCCCGCTCACCGCCCCGGCGTCCGCGCCGCCCGTCGCCTTATCGCTGGCGCACCCCGCGGCCGAGGTCGCGACGGCCAGGGACAGCAGGGCTAACGCCGCGATGCCGGCGCGGGTGCCGATTTCGCCCATTTGAGCTCCTTGAGTCGAACGCGGCCGAGCCGCGTGGCGAGCCCGGCCAGACCACCGGGCAGGAACAGCACCACCGCGACGACGGCGGCGCCGTAGAGGATCCGCGCGGCCTCGGCGGGGGAGACCCCGCCGGAACCCGGCTCGGCCACCAGCGGCAGCGCGTCGCTGTAGCGGGTGAGCAGCTGGGGGAGCAGGGAGACGAACGCGGCCCCGGCGACCGCCCCGGCGACCGATCCCAGGCCGCCGATCACGATCATCGCGAGGTAGTCGAGCGACAGCAGCATGCCGAAGTAGTCCGGCACGACCTGCTGGAAGACCAGGGCGACCAGCACCCCGGCGAGCCCGCCGTACATGGACGACAGGACGAACACGCCCGCGCGGTACCGGGCGACCGGGACGCCCATGACCCCCGCGGCGATCTCGTGGTCCCTGATCGTGTTCATCGCCAGGCCGGGACGGCCGCGCAGCACACCCCGGGCGAACGCCGCCGCGCCCGCGAGCAGCGCGATCCCGAGGAACCACAGCCGTTCGAGCGACCCGAACGGCACGTTCAGCACCACCAGCTCCGGGGTGTCGGCGAAGACGAACCCGAACAGCTCCATCGGCGGCACCGGCCGTCCGTTGAAGCCGCCGGTCACCGGCTCGGCGTTGAACAGGACGTGCTGGCCGACGAAGATCAGGGCGAGCGTGGCGATGCCGAGGTAGGCGCCCTTGAGGCGGCCCGCGATCGGGCTGAACAGTCCGCCGCACACGCCCGCGACGGCCACCGCCGCCACGGCCGCGAGCGGTGTGGGCAGCCCCAGGTCCGACGACAGGTAGACGTAGGAGTACGCCCCGGCCGCGAGGAAGAAGGCATGTCCCAGGGACAGCTGCCCGGTCGCCCCGGTCAGCAGGTTGATCCCGATGGCGCCGATCGCCGCCGACATCGCGAACAGCCCCGCCTGCAGCCAGAACCCCTCCAGGTAGAACGGCACCGCCACGGCCGCCGCGAGCACCGTGAGCCACAGCGCGGCCCGGATAGGCCGCGCCGGGAGGCGCAGCACGGCGGGCCGGTACGCGGGCCGTGTGGGCGTAGCGGGGGTGGGCGTCGCGGCTGTGGGTGTGGAGTCAGACACGGGCCGGCTCCTTCGTGCCGAACAGCCCGGAGGGCCGCAGCAGCAGGATCACGATCATCACGAGGAACGGCGCCGCGTCGCCGATGCCGCGGCCCAGGAAGGCGAGCTCGCTCTGGTAACCGCTCATCAGCGTCTCGGTGACGCCCACGATCAGTCCTCCGGCCAGCGCCCCGGTGGTCGAGTCGAGCCCGCCGAGGATGGCCGCGGGGAAGGCCTTCATCGCCGCCGCGGCCGTGCCCCGGTCGAGGCCCGGCGTCGGGAAGACGCACAGGAACATCGCCGCGACCGCGGCCAGCGCCCCGGCGACCGCCCACGCGCTGAGCGAGACCCGGCCGAGCCGCACGCCCATCAGCGCGGCGGTCTCGGCGTCCTCGGCCGTGGCACGCATCGCCACGCCCCAGCCGGTGAACTTGAAGGCGAGCAGGAACGCCACGATCAGCGCGGCGGCGACCGCGAGGGCCACGACGCGGGTCTCGGCGACCGTGATCGGGCCCAGACGCAGCACCCGGTCGCCCCAGGGGTCGCCCAGGGCGAGCACCTCGGTGCCGATCCGGCGGGTGAGCTCGGTCGTGAGCAGGATGTCCACGCCGATCGTGACGATGGCCAGCACGCCGCGCGAGCCGACGTGCGCCCGGCGCAGGATCAGGAACTCCACCAGCGCCCCGACCAGCGCCGCCGCCGCGATCCCCGCCGCCAGCGCCGCCCAGAACCCGACCAGCGGGTGCAGCCTGGCGATCACATAGCCACCGGCCAGCAGCAGCGACGCGTGCGTGAAGTTGACCACCTCGGTCGCCTTGAAGATCACCACGAAGCCGAGCGCGATCAGCGCGTACACGGCTCCGACCGAGATCCCGTTGACGAGCAGTTCCAGGAAGACCGCCATCACGCCTCCCCGCCGAAGTCGCCGAGGTAGGCGCGGACGACCTCGGGGTCGCGCTGGACCTCCTCGGGCGGGCCGTCCGCGATCCGCCTGCCGAAGTCGAGCACGGTCACCGCGTCGGCGATCCGCATGACCATGCCCATGTCGTGCTCGACCAGCAGGATCGAGATGCCGAGGCTCTCGCGCACCGACCGGATGAGGGCGGCCATCTCCCGCCGCTCGCCGCCGTTCATCCCCGCGACCGGCTCGTCCAGCAGGAGCAGCCGCGGTTCCATGCACAGCGCCCGGGCCAGCTCCACCCGCTTCTGCACGCCGTACGGCAGCAGGCCCACCGGGACGGGCAGCGCCTCGCCGACGCCCGCGAACGCCGCGATCTCCTCGACCCGCGCGCCGTGCCGTACGGCCTCGCGCCTGGCCGAGGGCAGCCGCAGACCGGCCGAGACGAATCCCGCCCTGGTGAGGCGGTGCCGGCCGAGCATGAGGTTGTCGCGGACCGTGAGGTGCGGGGACAGGGCGATGTTCTGGAAGGTCCGGGCCACGCCCAGCGCCGCCACCCGGTGCGGGCGCAGCGAGGTCAGCTCGGCGCCGCCGAAGCGCACGCTGCCTGAGGTCACGCGGTAGACGCCCGACAGCACGTTGAAGCAGGTGGACTTGCCGGCGCCGTTCGGGCCGATCAGCGCGTGCACGCTGCCGGGGGCCACGGTGAAGCTGACCGCGTCGAGCGCGGTGAGCCCGGCGAAGCGGACCGTCACCTCGCTGACCAGGAGGTGCGCCGGGCCGTCCCCGCCTGTCGTACCGACCGGTTGGTTTGCCGGGGGCGTGCGGAGGCGCCTCGCCGGGTGTGCCTGCGATTCGCCGCGGTGGCGGGTCATGCCGTCCATCTCGCCAGCCTGGTCCTCTCGTGCCTCTCGCGGCTCTGGTGGCCGTCGGCGGCGCCGGGGTCGGTACCGACCGGTCGGTCTGTATCGGGCGCGCCGACGCCGAGGTAGCGGCGGCGGACCTCGTCGCTGGCCGCCAGGTCCGCCGCCGGTCCCGACAGCGTCACCTCGCCCACCTCCAGCACGTACGCCCGCTCGGCCAGCGCGAGCGCCATCGCCGCGTTCTGCTCCACCAGCAGCACCGACGTGCCCTGGGCGTTGATCTGCCGCACGGTGCCGGCGATCCGGGCCGCCATCAACGGCGCCAGTCCGAGCGTGGGCTCGTCAAGCAGCAGCAGCGAGGGACCGGCCATGAGCGCCCGGCCGATCGCCAGCATCTGCTGCTCGCCGCCCGACAGCAGGCCCGCGCGCTGGTGCGCCCGCTCGGCCAGCACCGGGAACAGCTCCAGCACCCGCTCGCGGGCCGCCGCCGCGCGCCTGCCGGGCACGCCCAGCGCCCCGGCGCGCAGGTTCTCCGCCACGGTCATCCGGGCGAACACCCGCCGTCCCTCCGGCACCTGGACCACGCCGCGCCGCACGACGGCCGCCGCCTGCGCGCCGTCGAGGCGGGACCCGCCGAAGGAGACCGTGCCCGACGTGATCGCGCCCCGGTGGAACCGCAGCGTCCCCGACACCGCGCGCAGCAGCGTCGTCTTGCCCGCGCCGTTCGCGCCGAGCACCGCGGCCACCGCGCCCCGGGGCACGGCCAGGTGGACGCCGCGCAGGGCGCGCACGGGGCCGTACCGCACCTCCAGGCCGACGACCTCGAGGCCCCGCTTCCCCGGGCCGCCGCTCGCCGGGCCCGCCTCACCAGACATCCGCGCCTCCTGTGACTTCGATGAAGGCACACCCAACCCAGCGCGGTCGAGGGCCGTCCAGCGCCGGGAGTCAAGTCGGGACCCCAGCCCATGCCCGCCGGTCGTGTCCTGTGCTCCAGCACAATCCCGCATCACGAAACGAGAACCGAACCTTGTTCCGGACGCTGCCGGCTGGCACATTCGGGGCATGAGGTCCAGGACGGACTCCGAGGTCCGGGAACTGCTGCGGACCTCCGCCGCAGGACTGCTGGAACGGCTACCCCGGCTCGCCGACGAGCTGGTGAAGCGCGGCAGGGACAGCGACGAGGCCTACCGCATGACGGTCCCCTACGAGGACCACTGGAAGAGCACCCATGAAGGGCTGCGGGTCGGCATCACCGCGATCCTGCAGCCCCGGCACGAGCGGCGCGACGTCGCCTACGCCCAGACGGTCGGGCGCAGGCGGGCCGAGTTCGGGCTTCCGCTGGACTCGCTCATGCGCAGCTACCGCCTGGCCGCGCAGGTCACCTGGAACGGCGTGATCGACATCATTGGCGACCAGGGGCAGGAGCGGCTGCCCGCCCTGCTGCGCAGCGCCACCCATGTGTGGCACGCCATCGACCGCCAGGCCGTGGCGGCGGCCGACGCCTACCGCCGCCGGGAGAACGAGCTGCTCGGCCGGACCAACCAGCGCGTCAACGCCATGCTCGACGCCCTCCTGGAGGGCCGCGCCGACGCGGCGGTGGCCGGCGTGGCCGCCGGCGCCCTCGGCCTGCCGGAGCACGGCCGCTATGCGGTCGTCACAACGCGGCTGCCCGCGCAGCCCGACCGCGTGCACCGCCCCGACGAGATCGGCGGGCTGCGCTTCCTGTGGCGCATGCGCCCGGACCTGGAGATGGCGGTCGTGTACCTCGGCGACCGGGAGCTGGACGACCTGGTGGCCGCCATCACCCCGGTCGTCTGCGCGAGCGCCGGCGTCAGTCCGGTGGTGGAGAGCCTCGCCGACCTCGGCACGGCCCGCCGCCTGGCGGAGGTGGCCATGCGCACCTGCTCGGGAAGCGCGCCGGAGGTCGCGCGGCTCGACCGGCGGCTGCCCGCCGCCCTGGTGGTCTGCCAGCCGGAGCTGGCCGGGCACCTCGCGGGCGGCGTCCTCGGCCCGATCATCGCCTCACCCGACGGCGGCGTGCTGCTGGCGACGCTGGAGGCGTGGCTGCGCTGCGAGGGGTCCGCGGCCCGGGCGGCGGCCGAGCTCTACTGTCACCGCAACACCGTCTTCAACCGGGTGCGCCGCATCGAACAGCTCACCGGCCGGTCGCTGGCCCGGCCGCTGGACGTGGTCGAGCTCTCCCTCGCCCTCGACGCCGTCCGTCTCCTCCCCGGCACCTGAGTCCGTTCGGACGAGGAGACGGAGAGCCCGACGGCGAGTCGTGGAATCGTCACACGTCGCCGGCCATTGCAGTCGCCGCTGACGGTTTCCGGGCGAACGCGAGGAGTGAAAGTGCCCCGGGTGGGACTCGAACCCACACTGTACGGGTTTTGAATCCGCTCCCTCATGCCAATTGGGGTACCGGGGCTTCAATCCGGACATTGCGTGACTTGTCCGAACCCGTCGCGCAGGAGCCTACCAAACGGTGATCATTCACGAGGCCCCTGGCGTGGTTCTAATGTAGCGGACGTCGGTAACCTCTTGTGCGTGAGTACGCAGCGGCGAGTGGTGATCGCGGAAGACGAGGCACTGATCCGCCTCGACCTGAAGGAGATGCTCGAAGAGGACGGTTACGCCGTGGTCGGCGAGGCCGGCGACGGTGAGACGGCGGTCAAGCTCGCCATGGAGCTCCGCCCCGATCTGGTGATCCTCGACGTCAAGATGCCCGTGCTCGACGGGATCTCGGCGGCCGAGCGCATCGTCTCCGAACGGATCGCGCCGTGCCTCATCCTCACCGCGTTCTCCCAGCGCGACCTGGTCGAACGCGCTAGGGACGCGGGCGCGATGGCCTACCTGGTCAAGCCGTTCACCAAGGGCGACCTGGTTCCGGCGATCGAGATGGCGGTCAGCAGGCACGAGGAGATCGCCGCGCTGGAGAAGGAGGTCTCCACGCTGTCGGAGCGGCTGGAGACCAGGAAGCTCGTGGAGCGGGCGAAGGGCCTGCTCATGGCCCAGCACGGGTGGACCGAGCCCCAGGCCTTCCGGTGGATCCAGAAGGCGTCCATGGACCGGCGTATGAGCATGCGCCAGGTCGCGCAGGTCGTGGTGAACGAGAGCGGCGGCGAGGCCCAGCCGCCCGCCTGAGCGTCCCCTTCCGGACCCGGAGGAGAAGACTCCTGGTCAGGGGCCGTCCCGCTAAGTTGAGGAGTTATTACGACTCCGCATCCAAGTGCGGACAGTTCTGATGCATCCCTGGTCGGGCCGTGCCCGGCCTATGTACCTTTCAGCCATTCGATCGGGACCAGTCGGCAGCGCTGACGATTCCCGGGCCTGGATGAAGGAGATGCTTCATGATCCGCATTGCCCCCCTCGGGCGGGCGCTGGCCGTCGCCGCGGCCGCCAGCCTCGCGCTGACGGCCTGTGGCGGTGGCGAGGACAGCGCCGCGCCGGCTTCCTCGGCACCGGCGGCACAGTCGTCCTCCGCGCCCGCCGCCGCCACGGCGCAGGGCGACGGCGTTCTCACCGTCGGCACGCTGTTGCCGCAGACCGGTTCCCTCGCCTTCCTCGGTCCGCCGGAGTTCGCGGGTGTCGGGCTGGCGGTGAAGGAGATCAACGACGCCGGCGGTGTCCTCGGCAAGCCGGTGGTCCAGATCGACACCGACTCGGGTGACACGTCGACCAACATTGCGTCCCAGTCTGTCGACAAGTTGCTGCAGCAGAAGGCCGATGTGGTCGTGGGCGCCGCCTCGTCCTCGGTGTCGCTGTCGGTCATCGACAAGATCACCGGTGCGGGCGTCGTGCAGATCTCGCCGGCGAACACCTCCGACCAGTTCACCACCTACAACGACAAGGGCCTGTACTTCCGTACGGCTCCGCCGGACGTGCTGCAGGGCCGCGTCCTCGGCGACCTGATCCTCGCCGACGGCAACGACACGGTCGGCATCCTGGCCCTCCAGGACGCGTACGGCACGGGCCTCGCGGACAACGTCCAGAAGGCGGTCGAGGGCGGCGGCGGCCAGGTCGTGGAGAAGGTCATCTACGACCCGAAGGCGGCCGACTACTCGGCGGACGTCGCCAAGATCAAGGAAGCCAACCCCAAGGCCATCGCGCTGATCGGCTTCGACGAGACCAAGAAGATCATTCCTGAGCTCGTCAAGCAGGGCCTGACCGCCAAGAAGGTCAAGTACTACTTCGTCGACGGCAACCTGTCCAACTACGGCACGGGCAAGGACGGCTTCCCCAAGGGCACGCTCGACGGCGCGAAGGGCACCCAGCCGGGCGCCCAGGTCTCCGACGACTTCAAGGCCAAGCTGATGACGATCGACCCGAACCTCAAGGACTTCAACTACGGCCCCGAGTCGTACGACGCCACGATCCTCAGCGCGCTCGCGGCCGTCGCGGCCAAGAGCGACGCGCCGGCGGACATCGCGGCCAAGCTGCAGGAGGTCTCCAGCGGCGGCGAGAAGTGCAAGGACTTCAAGTCCTGCAACGACCTGCTGTCGGCCGGCAAGGACATCGACTTCGACGGCGCGTCCGGTCCGATCGAGTTCAACGAGGCCGGTGACCCGGCCGAGGCGACGATCGGCATCTACGAGTACGGCGCCGACAACACCAACAAGAACGTCGCCTTCAACACCGGCAAGATCGCCGGCTGATCCACAGCACGGCTGATCCACAGCACGAAGGGGCCCGCTCGATGGAGCGGGCCCCTTCCGCGTTCTCGCGGCCGATCCGTTCCGCGTGACACCCCGTGCCCGGGTCAGGAACGGCCGCAGGCGGCCAGGACCGCGGCGGACGCCGCGCGATACCGGCGCAACAGGCCCGGACGCCGGGAAGCGGCCGTGCCGGCCCGGGACAGGGTCCGCGCGACGCCGTCGACGGCCGCGACGGCGTCCTTGGCCGGCGCCGGCAGACGGGTGCCGTACATCTCCAGCGTGCCGCGCAGGTAACCGAACCGGCCGCGTACGTCGCCGTCCCAGTGCTGGGCCTCCTCCTGCCCCGGCGGCAGCAGCGACAACCCCAGGTAGCCGATGGCGGACACCACGCGGGCGCAGGGATCGTCCCCGGCCTTCGCGCCGGTGACGTAGATCGCGCCGGTGGCGGCCGGCGAGGCGGCGGGGGAGGCGGGGGAGGTCCGCGGCCCGGAGGACGGCGCCTGGCAGGCGGACAGGCCCGCCGCCAGCGCCGCGACGACCAGTGCCGCCCTGAGGGGGGTTCGGGTCATACGGCTCATTGTGGCCCCGGCGGTCGCCGATCAGGTGCGGATGAGGTCACAGACGTACGACGAGGGCCCCGGCGCGGGTGCGCCGGGGCCCTCGGAGGAAGGCTCAGGCCCGGGCGAGGGTGCCCAGGTAGAGCTGGATGACCTTGGGATCGTTGATCAGGTCGCTACCGCTGGCCATGTAGGCGTTGCGGCCCTGGTCGAGCACGTAGCCCCGGTGACAGATCTGCAGGCAGCGGCGCGCGTTCTGCTCGACCATGATGACGGTCACGCCGGCCTTGTTGATCTGCTGGGCCTGGATGAAGACCAGGTCCTGCAGCTTGGGCGACAGGCCCGCGGACGGCTCGTCCAGGAGCAGGACCGATGGCTCGGTCATGAGCGCACGGCCCATGGCGACCATCTGCCGCTCACCGCCGGACAGCGAACCGGCGCGCTGCTTGCGGCGCTCGCGGAGCGCGGGGAAGATCTCGCAGACGAACTCGAACCGCTCCTTGAACTTTCCGGGCACCTGGTAGGCGCCCATCTCGAGGTTCTCCTCGATGGTGAGGCTGGGGAAGACGTTGTTCGTCTGCGGGACGTAGCCGACCCCGCGGGCCACCAGCGAGTGGGCCTTGAGGCTGGTGATGTCCTCGCCGTTCAGGATGACCGAGCCGCTGCGCACCGGCACGAGCCCGAACAGGGTCTTCAGCAGGGTCGACTTCCCGGCGCCGTTCGGGCCGATGATGCCGATCAGCTCGCCCTTCTTCACGTACAGGTCGGCGCCGTTGAGGATGTTGACCCCGGGGATGTAGCCGGCGTACAGCTCGTCGGCCCGCAGGAGCGCCTTCTCGGCGCCGGCGAGGTGGTCGGAGCGGTCGACGACGGCCGCCTGTGAGACCTGCTCTTCGGGGTTGTCCGGCGTGGAGGCGCGGTCCGGCTCCGCGGCGTCCTCCGGGGTGGGGACGCGGTCCGGCTCGGCGCCGTTGTCCGGCGTGGGGGCGGTCATGCCTTCTCCTCGATCTCGGCCTCCAGCTCGGCCTCGGCCTCCTGCAGCTGCTCCTCGAACTCCTCGGCGGACATCGGCGCGTCGTGGTGGGCGCCCAGGTAGGCGTCGATGACGCGCGAGTCCGACATGATGGTGTCCGGCGGGCCCTCCGCGATGACGGCGCCCTGGGCCATCACGACCACCCAGTCGCTGATGTCGCGGACCATGTCCATGTCGTGCTCCACGAAGAGCACCGTCATGCCCTCCTCGCGCAGGTCCTTCACGTGCCCGAGGAGCGACTGGGTCAGGGCCGGGTTCACGCCCGCCATGGGCTCGTCCAGCATGACCAGCTCGGGGCCGACCATCAGGGCCCGCGCCATCTCCAGCAGCTTGCGCTGGCCGCCGGACAGCGAGCCGGCGAAGTCGTCGCGTTTGGCGGCGAGCTTGAAGCGCTCGAGGAGCTCCTCGGCGCGTTCGGTGATCTCGTCCTCCTGATTGCGCCAGCTGCCCGGGATGAGCGCGCGGAAGAAGTTCTCGCCGCGCTGGTTCTGCGCGCCGAGCCGCATGTTCTCCATGACGGTGAGCTTCGACAGGGCCTTGGTGAGCTGGAACGTGCGGACCATGCCCGCACGGGCCACCCGGTGGGCGGGCACGCCCTTCAGCTGCTTGCCGTTGAAGGCCCAGGACCCCTCGTCGGCGCTGTCGAAGCCGGTGAGCTGGTTGAAGAACGTCGTCTTGCCGGCGCCGTTCGGGCCGATCAGCGCGGTGATCGACCCGCGCTGGATCTCCACGTGGTCGACGTTGACGGCGGTGAGGCCGCCGAACCGGCGTACGACCTTGTCGACGACGAGGATCGGGTCGGGCTTGGGAACGCCGGGCTCGCGGTCGAGGCCCGCGAAGGCGGCCAGCGCCGCCGCCTTCCTGGACGGGGTGGTGTCAGCGTGCATCGAGCGCGATCTCCCTCTTGTCGCCGAAGATGCCCTGAGGCCGGAAGATGAGCAGGAGCATCAGGCCGAGACCGACCAGCATGAAGCGGACCGCGCCGATGTTGTTCACGGTGAACAACGAGGGGAGCAGGCCGGCGGAGACGGCCTCGCTGAGCGTGTTCCCGACGAAGACCAGCAGCACCCAGAAGATCGCGGCGCCGACGACGGGGCTGAAGACGCGGGCCGCGCCGCCGAGGATCACGATCGTGTACGCGTAGAAGGTGAACTCCGTGCTGAACAAGTCGGGCTGCACCGACGCCTGCCCGAGCGCGAACAGGAAGCCGCCGAGGCAGCCGACCACGCCGCCGAGCACGAGGGCCTGCATCTTGTAGGAGAAGACGTTCTTGCCGAGGCTGCGCACGGCGTCCTCGTCCTCGCGGATGGCCTTGAGCACGCGGCCCCAGGGGCTCTTCATGAGCAGGTAGACCAGTCCGCAGGCGATCGCGATGAGCACCCAGCCGACGGTCAGCACCCACGTCACCCGCTCGTTGAAGCTGATCGGGCCTATGCCGTACGTGCCGGGGGAGTAGGGGTTCATCGCGAAGAAGTCGCCGGAGAAGTTCTGCCGGCCGTCCGAGCCGCCGAAGACGCTGCTGAACTTGACCGACCTGAAGACGAGCCGGACGATCTCGGCCGCCGCGATGGTGACGATGGCGAGGTAGTCGGCGCGCAGCCGCAGGGTGGGGATGCCGAGCAGGAAGGCCAGCACGACGGTGGCCGCCAGGCCGATCACGATGCCGAGCCAGAACGGCAGGTGGAAGGTGGCCACGGTGACGGCCATGCCGTACGCGGCGACGCCGAGGAAAGCCGCCTGGCCGAAGTTGAGCAGCCCGGCGTAGCCGAACTGGATGTTGATGCCGATCGCGGCGAGCGCGTAGACGACGGTCTCCAGGCCGATCGAGGCCTTGACCGTGGTGATGAGGATTGTGGTCCAGTCCACGTGTGGTCTCCGATCAGCCGATGCGCTCGCGCCGGCCGAGGATGCCCTGCGGCCGGAAGAGCATGACGAGGATGAGCACCAGCAGCGCGCCGACCGTCTTCAGCTCGGTCGGCACCACGACCGTGGACAGCTGGATGAACAGGCCGACGACGATGGAGCCGACCAGGGCGCCGAACGCGGTGCCGAGGCCGCCGAGGGTGACGCCCGCGAAGACCAGCAGCAGGACCTGGAAGCCCATCTGGTAGCTGACGTTCTGCGCGAGGCCGAGCATGACGCCCGCGAGCGCGGCGACGGCGCCGCCGACGGTCCAGATGATCCGGATGACGCCGTCGACGTTGATGCCCGAGGAGGCCGCCAGGGCGGGATTGTCGGCGACAGCCCGGGCCGCCTTGCCGACGCGGGTCTTGAGCAGCGCGACCCCGACGAAGACGAGCACGGCGAGTTCGATGCCCATCGCGATGAAGTTCTTCGGCGCGGCGGAGATCGGGCCGACCTGGATGCCTGGCTGGGCGTTGTATTCGGCGTACGGGGCGCCCTCGCCGCCGAAGAAGAAGAGGAAGACGTAGCGCAGGAACAGGGCCAGGCCGATCGAGATGATCATCATGGCCACCAGGCTGCTGCCGCGTCTGCGCAGCCGCCCCCAGAAGAACCGGTCCTGGCCGTACCCGAAGACCCCGCCGATCACGACCGAGATCACCGCGGCCCAGACGAGCGGGAGTCCCACGACCACGTTGAAGAAGTAGGCGCACATCGCGCCGAACGTGAGCAACTCGCCGTGGGCGAAGTTGGTGAGCCCGGTGGTGCCGAAGACCAGCGAGAGGCCCATGGCCGCGAGGGCGATGATGAGTCCGAGGTTGAAGCCCTCGAAGGTGAGCTGGGCGACCCGGTCCCAGAAGGAGGAGGAGTCCGAGGACGCCGCGGCGGCCCCGCCCTGCTCGCCGGCAGGGGCGAGGGCGAACAGGACGTTGCGCTCGCTTCCGTCGTAGACCTGGACGTTCAGGGTGGCCCGATCCTTGAACTTCAGCGCGACTCCCTGGGGGAGCGTCGACTGGTCAAGTGTGACCTTGTATGTGCCCGCCTTGGGGACCGGCATCTCCCACTTGCCGTCGGCACCCGTGGTGGCGTCGCCGACGGGTTTGCCGTCTTCGCCCGCCACGCTGATCTTGACGCCGTTCACCGGCTGGCCTTGGTTTTGGAGTGTGCCCTTCAGGGCCTCCCCGTCCGCCCAGGCGGGGGAGGAGAGGAGAAAGACGAGTCCACCCAGGAAGGCCGTGAACGCGATCACGGCTCTGCGCAATGGTGCTCCCTCTGTTCAGGTCATGGCGGGGTCGTGCCCCCACTGCGGACGCGCAACATCGGTCAGGTTGCTGCGATGTTGTGGCCGGAGCATAAGCCTGAGACGCCCGTTTCGGGGTCGTTCGTCACCAATTGGTGACCATGGTGTGTCACTGACGTGAGAAAGGGTTCGCAGGTCAGGGCATGTAAGGAGTCAACCGGGGATGGGTGCTGAGATTTGGTGCCGAGAAGGCATGAGCCCGTGGGAGGACCTTTGGGACCGTACACAGCTTCCCCGGCTCCGCACGTTGTCTACTCGGTCTCCCACGGGCTCTGGAGCCACAACGGTAGCGACCGGAGCGACTCCCGTGCAAAGAGAGTCGCAAGCCGTTCCGCTATGAGGCCCAATGCGTCGTAAGGGGGTTTCGTGGTGCTTGCCTGGCCGCCGCGCGGGCGAGTCCGGCCCGCGCGCATCCCGGCCTCAGCGAGCGTCCCTGATCATGCAGGTCAGACGGGCCGTGCAGACCGTGCGGCCCTCGGCGTCGGTGATCTCGATGGCGTACGTCGCGAGCGTCCGGCCGCCGTGCACGCGGGTGGCGACGGCGGTGACGTCGCCGGAGGAGGCGGAGCGGTGGTGGGTGGCGTTGATCTCGATGCCGACCACCACCCGTCCCGCTCCGGCGTGCAGGGCGGCGCCGGTCGAGCCGAGCGTCTCGGCCAGCACGCAGGAGGCTCCGCCGTGCAGCAGGCCGTGCGGCTGGGTGTTGCCCTCGACGGGCATGCGGCCGACCACCCGGTCGGCGCTCGCCTCCAGGATCGTGATGCCCATCCGCTGGTGCAGGTGGTCCCCGGACGCGTTCATCGACGCCGTCAGTTCCTCGGGATCCGTCAAGGTCAAGGGGACGCCTCCTGTGGGAAGAGCACGGGTTTTCTGTCGTACAGGGAGACTAGGCTGCGGGTGTGCCGAAGAGTGAAGCGACCCCCACCCGTCCGTGTCTGCTGCTCCTGGACGGGCATTCTCTTGCTTATCGCGCGTTCTACGCGTTGAAGGACGCGAACCTCATGACCACGGACGGTCAGCACACCGAAGCGGTGTACGGCTTCACCTCGATGCTGGCCAACATCCTGCGCGACGAGCAGCCGAGTCACGTCGCGGTCTGCTTCGACCGGAGCGAGCCCACCTTCAGGCACGAGGCGTACGACGGCTACAAGGCCAACCGGGCGGAGACCCCCGAGGACTTCCGCGGCCAGATGCAGCTCATCTTCGAACTGCTCGACGCGCTGCGGATCCCGCGGCTGTCGGAGCCGGGCTTCGAGGCGGACGACCTGATCGCGACGCTGGCGACGCGCGCCTCCGGCGAGGACATGAGCGTGCTCATCGTGACCGGCGACCGCGACGCGCTCCAGCTCGTCGACGAGAAGATCACGGTGCTGATGACCAGGCGGGGCATCAGCGACATGACCCGCTTCACCCCCGGCGCCGTCATGGAGAAGTACGGCCTCACCCCGGCCCAGTACCCCGACTTCGCGGCCCTGCGCGGCGACCCCAGCGACAACCTGCCGAGCATCCCGAGCGTGGGGGAGAAGACCGCCACCAAGTGGATCGTCGAGTACGGCTCGCTGGACGAGCTGGTCCGGCGGGCCGACGAGGTGAAGGGCAAGGTCGGCGACAAGCTGCGCGAGCACCTCGGCCAGGTGATCCACAACCGGATGCTGACCGAGCTGAAGCGCGACGCCCCGGTCGACGCCGAGGTGTCCGCGCTCACCATGGGCCTGTGGGACCGCGAGGAGGTCAACAAGCTCCTCGACGCGGTGCAGATCCGCGGGGAGCTGCGCGAGCGTCTGTTCAAGGTCCTCGGCACCACCGAGCCGGAGGCCGGCGAGGGCTTCGAGCTCGAGGTGACGGTGCTGGAGCCGGGCCAGGTGGCCGGCTGGCTGGCGGCCATCCCCGGAGCCCGCGCCGGGCTGGCCTTCCAGGGCTCCTACGGCAGTGGCACCGGACGGCTGGAGGGCGTCGCGATCGCGGGGCCGGACGGCGCCGCCTACCTCGACCCCACGCGGCTGACGGAGGAGGACGAGGCGGCGCTCGGCGGCTGGCTGGCCGACGAGAAGCGGCCGAAGGCCGTGCACGACGCCAAGGGGCCGCTGCTCGCGCTGTGGGCACACGGCCTCGACCTGCGCGGCCTCACCTGCGACACGGCGCTCGCCGCCTATCTGGCGATGCCGGGGCAGCGGTCGTTCCCCCTGGAGGACCTGGTCCTGCGCTACCTCCATCGCGAGCTGCGGGCCGAGTCCGCGCCCGGCGGGCAGACCTCCCTGTTCGATGACGCCGACGAGGGCGCGGCCCGGGACCTGGCCCTGCGGGCCCAGGCCGTGCGCGACCTGGCCGACGCGCTGGAGGCGCACCTGTCCAAGCGCGGCGGCACCCGGCTGGTGACCGAGGTCGAGCTGCCCCTGGTGCGGGTGCTGGCCGAGCTGGAGCGGGACGGCATCGCCGCCGACCGGCAGTACTTCGCGGCGCTGGAGGCGGAGTTCGGCGCGGCCGTCAAGCAGGCGGTCGAGGCCGCCCACCAGGCGGTGGGGGAGCAGTTCAACCTCGGCTCGCCCAAGCAGCTGCAGGAGATCCTCTTCGGCAAGCTCGGCCTGCCGAAGACCAAGAAGATCAAGACGGGCTACACGACCGACGCCGACGCGCTCGCCTGGCTGGCCCAGCAGACCGACAACGAGCTGCCGGTGATCCTGCTGCGCCACCGCGACCAGACCAAGCTGCGCACCACGGTCGAGGGCCTGATCAAGGAGATCGCCGACGACGGGCGGATCCACACCACGTTCAACCAGATCGTGGCGGCCACCGGGCGGCTGTCGAGCGAGAAGCCCAATCTGCAGAACATCCCGATCCGCACCGTCGAGGGCCGGCGCATCCGCAAGGGCTTCGTGGTGGGGGAGGGCTTCGACACGCTCCTGACGGCCGACTACAGCCAGATCGAGCTGCGGATCATGGCGCACCTGTCCCGGGACGAGTCGCTGATCGCGGCCTTCGAGTCGGGCCACGACTTCCACCAGGCCACCGCGTCCCGCGTCTTCGACCTGCCGCCCGAGCAGGTGGACGCCGACCTGCGCGCCCGGATCAAGGCCATGAACTACGGCCTCGCCTACGGCCTGTCCGACTTCGGCCTGTCGGGGCAGCTCAACATCCCCGTCGCGGAGGCCAGGGCGCTCAAGGAGGAATACTTCGAGGAGTTCGGCGGCGTCCGCGACTACCTGGAGTCGATCGTCGCCCAGGCACGCACGGACGGCTACACCGAGACGATCCTGGGCCGCCGCCGCTACCTGCCCGACCTGACCAGCGACAACAGGCAACGCCGGGAGATGGCCGAGCGGATGGCGCTCAACGCGCCCATCCAGGGTTCGGCCGCCGACATCATCAAGGTCGCCATGCTGAACGTGCAGAGGGCGATCGAGGGCATGCGCTCCCGCATGCTGCTCCAGGTCCACGACGAGCTGGTGTTCGAGGTCGCGCCGGGCGAGCTGGAGGAGCTGACCGAGGTCGTGCGCACGCAGATGTGCCGGGCCTACGACCTGAGCGTGCCGCTGGAGGTCAGCGTGGGCGTCGGGACCACCTGGGAGGACGCCGGCCACTGATCCTTCCCGCCGACCGGCCACCGCTCGCGGGAACGCCGCGGTGGACCACGGCCCCGCCCGGTGGGGTGCGCGGCGGGTCCAGCCGGCCTGGGTCCGCCCGGAGGCGACCGGGCCGAGGGCCCGCCGGATCAGGGGTCAGGGGGCAGGGGTTAGTAGTGGTTAGGGGGCAGCGGTCAGGAGTGGCCGGTGGAGCGGGCGGCCCGGTGGTCTCGCCCATGCACGGCCAGGCCCGCCTCCTCGACCTCCAGCAGGCTCGCCTCGTGCCGCTCCGCCTCGAAGGCCGCTCGCCCGCCCCGCAGGCCGAACAGGCGCTTGCTCAGCGCGATGTACAGCACGGCCGCGATGTTGATCAGGAGGATCGTGATCCGGAGCGGGCTCACCTTCTCGGCGATCTCGTAGATCTCCACGGGGATGAACGCCGAGGTGACGATCACCGAGAAGTACTCGCCCCACCGCTTCAGCAGCCACAGGCCGGCCCCTTCGGTCAGCAGCAGGGCCGCGAGGGCGAGCAGGGCGAGGAAGATCCAGGTGAGGGTCGTCGTCCGCGCGCCCAGCGCGGTCCGCAGCGTGTGCACCACGCCCGACTGGTCGAGGTTCCACCCGAGCTTGTGCGCCAGCGGCCTGACCAGCGGGAGATCCTGGTCGAACGCCCGCCGTACGGCGTCGTGGTGGGCCCGGAACCGCCACACCCCGTACGCTCCGGCGAGCACGAGCACGGCCTTGGTCCAGCGGAAGACGGCGATCAGCCGTAGCACGGCGGCGTCCCGCAGCGCCCGGCCCCGCAGCACGACGGGCGCGTCGCCCGCCGGACCGGCGGCGCGTGGCGGGCCGAGAGTGAAGTCGCCGCAGCGCAGGCAGCGCCACGCCTCGCCCAGCGCGGTCTCGGCGCGCAGGCGGGTGCGCAGCGCGTCCTCGTCCGGGGCGTAGGTGACGTGCCCGTGCCGTCCGCAGGCACGCAGGCTCCAGTCCACAGGAAAATTGCAACACATGCGAAATGCGGACACGCCGGGCAGTAAGGTCAAATAACTGTGCGCAATCTTGCCCGGATGACTGCAATCGCCAATGTCGTCGTTGTCGTGATCGGACTTGCCGCGCTTGTGCTGCTGCCCCGCTCCTCGGGAGAGGGGCGGTCACAGGTGCAGGCGCACCCGCGAACACCGTCGCCCAAGTCCAGTGCGGCGGCCCCGCCGAGGGCGACCGCGGAGTCGGCCAGGAGGGTCAAGGCGAACGAGGCCGGCCTGGTGCCCGTGATCATGTATCACCGCATCCTGCCCAAGCGGAGGGCGTCCATCGACCGCACTCCCGACCAGTTGCGCAAGGAACTTGAGCGCCTGGCCAAGAGCGGCTACGTGCCAGTCACCGCGGCCGAACTGGTCGCCAGGAAGATCGACATTCCGGCGGGGGCCCATCCCGTCGTCCTGACCTTCGACGACGGCCACCCCAGCCACTTCGCCATGGACCAGAACGGCATGCCGGAAAACGACACGGCCGTCGGCATCATCTACGAGGTCGCCGCGAAGTACCCGAACTTCCGGCCCACGGCCACCTTCTGGGTCAACCGCGACCCGTTCGGCCTGCGCGACCGCAAGCGGCAGCAACAGGCGGTGAAGTGGCTGCTCGACCATGGTTTCGAGGTGGCCAACCACACCTATGCCCACCCCGATCTCCGCCGGCTCTCGAACCAGAAGGTCAGTGAGCAGATCGTCCGGCAGGAGCGGCTGCTGAAGCAGATCGGCGTGCCGGACTCGACGACCATGGCGCTGCCGTACGGCTCGCGGCCGAGGAAGCTGAGCAGGGCGCACGACGGGAAGTGGGATGGCAGCGAGTACCACTTCGACGGCGTCTTCCTGGCCGGGGCGGAGCCGACGGTTTCGCCCTACGCGAAAAGTTTCCCGCGCTACGCGATCCCGAGGATCCAGTCCAACGGAAAACGAGGCGAATGCCGGCGCTGGTGCACGACCTACTGGCTCGACTGGCTCGACAAACACCCAGGGGAGCGTTATACGTCGGACGGGGATCCCGCCCGTGTGTCTGTGCCGCGCAAACTGCGGGCAACGCTCTCGCCGGCCCGGGCCAAGTCGGTGATCACGTACTAGAGGCCCGTCTGGTTGCCTCGGATTGACCCGGCTCGCTCCGTCTCATATGCTGATCGCTGCGTTGTGGGCTCGCGCGCGTCACGGACGGAGAGGGCTCGCGCTCGGTCATCTGGTGGCTACCAGGAATCAGCATCATCCGGTGAACGAAAAACGGCCCGCCGCGCTCCTGTCACAACGACATCTGTCCGGTTCGGAGCAATTCCACACATGACGAGCAGCACTGAGGCCACCTCGAGCACCCCGCAGGTAGCGGTCAACGACATCGGTTCCGAGGAGGCCTTCCTCGCCGCGATCGACGAGACCATCAAGTACTTCAACGACGGCGACATCGTTGAAGGCACCGTTGTCAAGGTCGATCGAGACGAGGTCTTGCTCGACATTGGCTACAAGACCGAGGGCGTCATCCCGTCGCGCGAGCTCTCGATCAAGCACGATGTCGACCCCGCTGAGGTTGTCGAGGTCGGAGAGCACGTCGAGGCCCTGGTTCTCCAGAAGGAGGACAAGGAAGGGCGTCTCATCCTGTCCAAGAAGCGCGCCCAGTACGAGCGCGCCTGGGGCACGATCGAGAAGATCAAGGACGAGGACGGCATCGTCACCGGTACCGTCATCGAGGTCGTCAAGGGCGGCCTGATCCTCGACATCGGCCTGCGCGGCTTCCTCCCCGCCTCCCTGGTGGAGATGCGCCGCGTCCGCGACCTGCAGCCGTACGTCGGCCGCGAGCTCGAGGCCAAGATCATAGAGCTGGACAAGAACCGCAACAACGTGGTCCTGTCCCGCCGCGCCTGGCTGGAGCAGACCCAGTCCGAGGTTCGCCAGACGTTCCTCAACACCCTGCAGAAGGGCCAGGTCCGCAAGGGCGTCGTGTCCTCGATCGTCAACTTCGGTGCGTTCGTGGACCTCGGCGGCGTCGACGGCCTGGTGCACGTGTCCGAGCTGTCCTGGAAGCACATCGACCACCCGTCCGAG
Organism: Microbispora sp. H10836; assembly: GCF_012999525.1. Lineage (NCBI taxonomy): Bacteria > Bacillati > Actinomycetota > Actinomycetes > Streptosporangiales > Streptosporangiaceae > Microbispora > Microbispora sp. H10836. Next base: position 145,328 of record NZ_JABBWU010000001.1, on the reverse strand, counting down.
GTCGTCGAGGTGGGCCAGGAGGTCACCGTCGAGGTTCTCGACGTCGACATGGAGCGCGAGCGGGTCTCGCTGTCGCTCAAGGCGACGCAGGAGGACCCGTGGCAGCAGTTCGCCCGGACCCACCAGATCGGCCAGGTCGTGCCGGGCCGCGTCACCAAGCTGGTGCCGTTCGGTGCGTTCGTGCGGGTCGAGGAGGGCATCGAGGGCCTGGTCCACATCTCCGAGCTGGCCGAGCGCCACGTGGAGATTCCGGAGCAGGTCGTGCAGGTCGGCGACGAGATCTTCGTGAAGATCATCGACATCGACCTGGACCGCCGCCGCATCTCGCTGTCCCTCAAGCAGGCCAACGAGGGCGTCGGCGCCGAGGTCGAGTTCGACCCGACGCTGTACGGCATGTCGGCGACCTACGACGACCAGGGCAACTACATCTACCCCGAGGGCTTCGACCCGGAGACCGGCGAGTGGCTCGAGGGCTTCGACAAGCAGCGTGAGGAGTGGGAGCGGCAGTACGCCGAGGCCCAGGCCCGCTTCGAGGCGCACCGCTCGCAGATCGAGAAGGCCCGCCAGGAGGAGGCGGCGGCCAGCGAGGCCGCTCCGTCGTCCTACAGCGGCGAGACCACCTCGCAGACGAGTGGTGGTGGCGGCGCCCTGGCCTCCGACGAGGCCCTCGCCGCGCTGCGCGAGAAGCTGGCCGGCGGCCAGAGCTGATCCCGGTCTCCTGACCGGAGGTCGTGTTCCAGCCTCCACAGCATGACGAAAGGCCCCGCTCCGGCGGGGCCTTTCCGCTTTCCCGGCGACGTCATGTCATCGGTACGGCGGCGGGCCGCGCGCGTGAGGTCCGGAAGGCTCGCGCCTGACGGAGGCGGGTGTGCCGATAGGGTGGCCCCCGTGGTGGAGATCACGCGGGCCCTGCCCGAGGACGCCGGGGAGATCCTTACCCTGCAGCGGGCCGCGTACGTGACCGAGGCGCAGCTCTACGGCGATCCGTTCATCGGGCCGCTGGTGGAGTCGCTCGACCAGGTGCGTACGGTGATCGGGACGGCGGTCGTGCTCAAGGCGACGGACGGCGGCCGGGTGGTCGGCGCGGTCCGGGGCAAGATATCCGGCTCGACCTGCCTGGTGGGCCGCCTCGTGGTCGCGCCGGACCGGCAGGGGCAGGGGATCGGCACCGCGCTGCTGGCCGCGATGCACGAGGCCGTACCGGAGGCGGCGGCGTTCGACCTGTTCACCGGGCACCTGTCGGAGGGGAACCTCCGGCTCTACCGCCGTCTCGGCTACCGGGAGACCCAGCGGGAGCGGGTGCAGGACCACCTGACGCTGGTCCACCTGCGCCGCAGGCCCGAGACGAGTACGTCCTGAGTCGTCCTGCGGCCGGGCAGCTCACAGCGGGCGCCACGGTGCCCCAGGCGGGACGCTCCACCGTTAGACGCCGGCCCGGACAGGCTCAGGCGAGCCGATATCCCACGCCGGGTTTCGTCGTGATGACCGGTGGTTCGCCGAGCTTGCGGCGCAACCGCCCCATCGTCACCGTCACCGTATTGGTGAACGGGTCCGCGTTCTCGTCCCAGACCTGCTCCAGCAGCGCCTCCGCGCTCAGGAAGCCGGGACTCGCCCGCATCAGCGCCCCCAGCAGGGCGAACTCCTTCACGGACAGGTCGAGCTGCCGGCCGTCGCGCACGACGGTCCGGCGTATCGGGTCCAGCTCGATCCCGGCCGCGCGCAGGGTCCGCGGGCGCGCGTGCGGCTTACGACGGGCCAGCGCCTGGACACGCAGGATCAGCTCCGGGAAGTGGAACGGCTTGGTGAGGTAGTCGTCCGCTCCGAGGGTCAGGCCGGTGACGCGGTCACCGGGTGTCGCGGCGGCCGTCAGCATCAGCACCATCGGGCGGTCCGGCCGCTCGGTGATCATCTGGCACAGCGTGTCGCCGTGCAGGCCGGGCAGATCGCGGTCCAGGACCACCACGTCGTACGCCGTGAGGTCGAGCTTGGCGGCGGCGGACAGCCCGTCGTGACTGACGTCGACGGCCATGCCCTGATCGCGCAGGCCCTCGGCGACGACCTCGGCGAGCGGCCGTGCGTCTTCGACGACCAGGATCCTCACGCCGGCACCTCGGCAGGGACCTGGACGGACGGCAGCGAGATCGAGACACGCAGGCCTCCCCGCGGCAGGGCGAGCAGTTCGAGCCGCCCGCCGTGAGCGGCCGCGATCGCCGCGACGATGGACAGCCCGAGGCCGGAGCCGTTCTCGGACCCGGTGCGATCCGCGCCGAGCCGCTCGAAGGGCTGTGCGAGCCGGTCCGTATCCCGCTGGTCGAGGACGCGTCCCCCGGTCTCCACGACGAGCCGGACCTCGGCGTCCTCCCGGGAGGTCTCTAGCCGGATCCAGCCGTCGTCCTCGTTGTGCGTCACGGCGTTGTCGACCACGTTCTCCACCATGCGAGCGAGCAGCGCGGTGTCGCCCCGGGTGACCATGCCTGCCCGCAGATCCTCGGTCACGGTGAGCCGTTTCGCCGTGATCCCGGTGGTGCGATCGGTCGTCGCCCGCGCGGCCAGCCGACCCAGATCGACGTCGGCGGCACCGGTCAGCGCGCCGTGCTGAGCCCTCGCCAGCACGAGGAAGCCGTCGAGCAGCCGATCCACCCGGTCCAGCTGCGTACGGAGCCGGTCGCCCAGGACGAGCGTCTGCCGCGCCGTGCCGGGCTTGGCCACGGCGACGTCCAGGGACGCGCGCATGGTCGCCAATGGGGTCCGCAACTCGTGCGAGGCGTTGGCGACGAACCGGCGCTGGGCGGCGAACGACGCCTCCAGCCGTCCCAGCAGGCCGTCGATGGTGTCGGCCAGGTCCTTCACCTCGTCCGCCGGGCCGTTGACGTCCAGACGCCGGTGCAGGTCGTCGGCGGTGATGCGCCGGGTCGCCGCGGTGATCACCCGCAGCGGGCGCAGCACCCGGCGGGCGAGCACCCGGCCGGCCAGCACGGAGACGACCGCCATCACGGTCAGCGCGAGCAGGGAGCCGACCAGCAACTGCCGGGAGTGCTGCGCGTTCACCTCGGCCAGTTGCTCCTGGAGATGACGAACGCGCTGGTCCAGGTCGCCCGCGGCCGAGGGGTGCGGGGTGACGGGGACGCTACGCCTTACCCCGCCGGCCAGCAGGAAGGTGAGCGACAGCAGTCCGATTCCGGAGACGAGAAACACCCCGGCGTACAGGATCGTGAACCGGAGTCCCACGGTCCCGTTGCGCAACCTGATCACGCCTCCAGCATGCCGGGCCGGACCTAACAACGGGGTGACAGGCGTGGTTCGGGCCGGGACAGGTCCACATCCGTAGAACGGCGGCATGCTCACCAGAGAACTCCTCCACCGGGAGTGGGCGGCCTTCCGCCGCCCCGCCCGGCTGATCGCCCTGGCGGCGGCGGCCCTCGCCGTGATCGCCGCCGGCCTGCTGACCGCCGCCGGGAACCGGGCGTCCTGCCAGGGGCCCTGCCCGGCCGATCCGGTCGCCGCGGACGACTCGATCGTCGGCGACCGGTTCTGGTTCCTGCACCGCGACCTCGGCCGGGAGGGCGCCATCACCGTGCGGATGACCTCGATGACCGGCACGATCACCTATCCGCCGCCCGGCCACGACCGGATCGTCCCCGGCCTGGTGCCGTGGGCGAAGGCCGGGATCATCATCAAGGACGGCGTCCGGCAGGGCTCCTCCTACGCGGCGCTCATGATGACCGGCGCGCACGGTGTGCGGATGCAGTACGACTACCGGCACGACATCGCCGCGGGTGAGACCGGCCTCGCACCGCGGTTCCCGCGCTGGTTGCGCCTGACGCGGTCCGGCGACACCGTCACCGGTTCCGAGTCGGCCGACGGCCGGCGCTGGCACACCGTCGGGACGGTGAGACTGGCCGGTCTCCCGGCGACGGCGCAGGTCGGGCTGTTCGCCACGTCCCCCGGCGACCTCACCCTACGGAAGGTCGGGCTCGGCGGGGCGGTAGAGGAGAGCCGTTTCACGCAGGCCACCGGGGTGTTCGACCACGTCACGGTGGTGGGCGGGTCCGCCGGCGAGTGGCGCGGCGAGGCCGTCGGCGAGATGAACCAGACCGACTGGGAGAAGTACCACAACGCCTCCGGTGCGGTCGAGAGGGACGGCGTCGTCACCGTGAGCGGGACCGGCGACATCGGCCCGAGCGGGAGCGAGGGCGCCGTCCCCGCCGAGAGGACGCTGCCCGGTCTGGTGATCATGCTGATCGTCGTCATCGTCGTGGCCGCCCGGTTCGGCGCCCGGCCGGACACGGCGGTGTCCCGCCGGGTCCTGACCGCCCGAGCCGCGGTGCTCGGCGCCGCGACCATCGCGGCCGGGCTCGCCGCCGTCGGCGTGGTCCTGCCGGCCGGCGTCGCGATCCTGAGCCGCAACGGCGTCGCCGTGCAGCCGGTCTCCGCGCTGACCGGCGTCCGGGTCGTCGCCGGGACCGCGGCGGTGCTCGCCCTCTGCGCCGTCCTGGCGTATGGGCTGGGTGCCTGGCTGCGGCGCGGCTGGGCGGCGATCACCCTCGCGGTGTCGCTCGTCGCAGTGCCCTACGTGGTGACCGCGTTCCCGTTCCTGCCCGACGACGTGTCGCGATGGCTGCTGCGGCTCACCCCGGCCGCGGGCTTGGCCGTCCAGCAGACGGCGGTGGAGTATCCGCAGGTGGTCGCCCACTACGCGCCGTCCGCCGGCTATTTCCCGCTCCCCGGCTGGGCCGGCTTCGCCGTGTTGTGCGCGTACACGCTCGCGGTCGCCTGGCCGGCCGTGAAGCGCACGCCGGGGGAGCGGCCCGCGGACCGGCGACAGCGTGCCGCCTCCGTTGGCGGCTCCCGTTCGTGACGAACCGGGTCGGGCATGCCGCGAACCGCCCGATAGGCTGCGGGACGTGCTGAAGGTTGGGCTCACGGGCGGCATAGGTTCGGGCAAGAGCGAGGTGTCGCGCCGGCTCGCGGCCCGCGGCGCTGTCGTCATCGACGCGGACAAGATCGCCAGGGAGGTCGTGGAGCCGGGCACCCCCGGGCTCGCGGAGATCGTCGAGGCGTTCGGCGAGGACGTGCTCCGCCCCGACGGCACGCTCGACCGGGAACGGCTCGGCGCCATCGTCTTCGCCGACGCGGAGAAGCTGAAGGTCCTCAACGGGATCGTCCACCCGAAGGTGGGCGAGCGCACCCAGCAGCTCCAGCGGGAGGCCCCGGACGACGCCGTCGTCGTCTACGACGTGCCGCTGCTCGCGGAGAACAACCTCGCCCCCCTGTACGACGTGGTCGTCGTGGTGGACACGCCGGACGAGGTCCGGCTGGACCGTCTGCGGCGTTTCCGCGCCATGCCGGAGGCGGACGCCCGCGCCCGGATCGCCGCTCAGGCCTCCCGCGAGGACCGGCTGAGGATCGCCGACATCGTCATCGGCAACGAGGGTTCCCTGGAGGAGCTCGACGCCCAGGTCGACAAGGTCTGGCAGGACCTGAGCGCCCGGGTCTCCCCGGAGGGCTGACGCCCCGGAAGCACTTCGCGAATCTACAACGTAAAGCCGATCGGCCGGATCGACGCCGCCTCAATCTTGACGGCCGTCGGCTAATGCCATTAGCCTACGAGCTATGCACTTGAGCCTGGAGGGCGGCATGACGGAGTTCTTGAAGATCGGCGACGGCGAGATCGCGTACGACGTGACCGGGGCGGGCCCGCTGGTCGTGCTGGTTCCCGGCATGGGCAACAGCCGGCGGGCCTTCCGTTTCCTCGTCCCGGCCCTGGCCTCCGCCGGGTACCGCGTGGCGACCACCGACCTGCGTGGGCACGGCGAGTCGAGCCTCGGCTGGGACTCCTACACGCGCAGCGACACCGCGGACGACGTCATCGCCCTGATCGAGCACCTGGGCGAGCCCGCCGTCGTCGTGGGGCACTCGTTCGCCGGTGGGGCGGCCACGATCGCGGCGGCGCGGCGGCCCGAACTGGTCACCGCCCTGGTGGAGATCGCCCCGTTCACCCGGCCGCAGAAGCCCGACCTGGGCGCCCTGCTGCGCAACGGCCGCTACCGCACGGGCATGACGCGGCTCATGGGCGTGGCGCTCCTGCGCAGCATCGGGTTCTGGAAGAGCTACCTCGACCACGCCTACCCGGGGGTCAAGCCGGCCGACTGGACGGACTACCTGGCCGCACTGGACAAGGACCTGCGCAGGCCCGGCCGCATGGCCGTGGTCAGCGCCATGGGCGCGTCCGCCCCCGCGGACGCCGGCGCGCACCTCGACGGCATCCGGTGCCCGGCCCTGGTGGTCATGGGCACCCACGACCCTGACTGGGCTGACCCCCGCGCCGAGGCGGACGGGGTCGTCGCCGGCATGCCGGCCGGGCTCGGGAGGGTGGTGATGATCGAGGGCGCCGGACACTACCCGCACGCGCAGTACCCCGACGAGGTCGCCGCCGCGATGCTCGCCTTCCTCGGGGAGCGGGCCCGTGGCTAGGGCGCCGCTGTCCCCGGACGCCGTCGTCGACCTCGCGCTGCGGATCGTGGACGAGGAGGGTCCCGACGCGCTCACCCTGTCCGCGGTCGCCGGGCGCGCGGGGGTCGCCACCCCCTCGCTCTACAAGCACGTACGCAACCTCGCCGAGCTGCGGGTCCTCGTCACCGGGCGGGTGCTGGGCGAGCTGACGGAGGTCGCGAGCGAGGCGGTGCTCGGCCGGTCCGGCGACGAAGCGCTGCGCGCCCTGATGGACGGCTGGCGCTCCTACGCCACCCGGCACCCGAACCGTTACTCCGCCCTGATCCAGGCGCCCCGGCCGGAGACGGCCGAGGCGGGGGACCGGCTCATCGGCATCATCCTCGCCGCGCTGCGGGCGTACGGGCTGGAAGGCTCGGCCGCGATCCACGCGGTCCGCTGCCTGCGCGCCGCCATGCACGGCTTCGCGGTCCTGGAGGCGGCGGGCGCCTTCCAACTCGCCGAGGACCTCGACGAGAGCCACGCCCTGCTGGCGCACATGGTCGTCTCCGGGCTCCAGACCCTTCCTAGAACGGCTCGTCCAGGGCCAGCCGCCTGACCTCGGGCAGGTACTCGTCCAGCTCGCCGGGCTCGAACCGGCACATGCCGAAGGCGGGCGGTGCCGTCGTTGCTCGCGCTTGCGAGCAGGCCGCCCGTCGGGGAGAAGGCCACCGCGTAAACCCGGTCGCGGTGCCCGTTCAGGGTCGCCGCCGACCGGCCGGTCGACACGTCCCACAGCCGGACCTTGCGGTCGTCGCAGCCGGTGGCCACGAGCCGGCCGTCAGGACTGAAGGCGATCGACCTGACCCGGCCCCGGTGCCGTACCCGGGGGTTCGCACTGTCCGCTGCGCTCATGGCCGTCGCGTGGGTAACGGTGCTGTGGGCGACGGCCGCGGGAGGAGGAGCGGCCGGGGTGGCCGGGTTAGCGGTAGCGATGGACCTGTTCGCCGTCGGAGAGACGCTCATGGCTCCCACCGTGCCCGCCATCGTGAACGACCTGGCGCCCGAACCCACGGCATGGATCGCTGACTCCCCGTTGCTCCGGGCCGCCCCGCGGAGCACGCGCGACGAGTCTGCACATCATTCCTGAAGCGGTCCCTGTGGGCGATCGGACTCCCGAATGAGCATCGCTTACTCATGACCGCCAACCCGCGCTCCGAGACGCTGTCGGCACACGGAGACCAACACCGGCCCTGGCCCGGGTGGCGAGGGTCGCTTCCGCCGATGGAGAGTTGATGACAGTGATCTGGAAGAGGGCCGCTGCCGTGAGCGCGGCACTGGTGGCGGTGCTGGGGGTTTCGCCGCTGCCCGCACACGCCGATCCGGCGGGGGTCTTCAGGACCCTGGACTGGGAGGTCGCCGCCGACCGCACCATGCCGGCGACGGCGCCTCCCGGCTTCCTCAAACAGTGGGTGGCGAGCCACGGCGCCGCCGTCGTGACCAGTCCGGTGCGGGACGGCTCCTACGCGGCACGGTTCCAGCTCAATCGCGAGGACCCGATCCAGTCCGGCAGCAAGCGCGCGGAGATCAGCCAGCGGGACGACCAACCCCTGAACGCCGAGCGGTGGTACGGCTTCAGCGTCAACCTGCCCACGAGCTGGGACTACGACGTGTCGGCGGAGATCGTGAGCCAGTGGCACCAGTGTGACGACTGCGGGGGCGGTTCCCCGCCGCTGGCGCTGCTGACGGACGAGGGACGCTGGAAGGTCGACTTCCGGGGGGACATCATCGACCTCGGGCCCTACGCCACGGGCACGTGGACCGACTGGGTCTTCCACGTGAAGTGGCGTACCGACAGCCAGGGGATGTTCGAAGTGTGGCGCAACGGACAGCGGGTCCTGCAGCGTACCGGCGCCACGCACACGGGCGGGCCGCGCTCGCCGTACTTCAAGTTCGGCATCTACAAGTGGGACTGGAACAACCCCGACAAGCCGTCCTCCACGAACGAGCGGGTCATGTTCTACGACTCACTGCGGCTGGGTGACCAGCGGGCCACCTACGACGACGTGAAACCCGGCGGCGGATCGACCTGCACGGCCACCGTCCCGGTGGCGGCCGCCTCCGCGACCACCTTCGAGCCGATCAACCCACCGGCGCAGGCGATCGACGGCAACCTGTCCACCCGCTGGTCCGGACAGGGCTACGGCGCCTCGTTGATCCTGGACCTCGGGTCGGTACGCCGCGCCTGCGGGACACGAGTCGCCTGGCACCTGGGTAACCAGCGGTGGAACGACTACACCGTCTACACCTCGACGGACGGTGTGGCCTACACCAAGGCGTGGGAGGGGCGCAGTTCGGGCACGACGTCCGGGCTCGAGCAGGCGCTGTTCACGAACGGCCCCCGTGACGCCCGGTACGTCAAGATCTCTTTCTGGCAGAACCCTCAGAACGACTGGGCCAGCATCACCGAAGCGGCCGTTCTCGGCTCCTGACCCCGGTCCCCCTCGTTCCACCGCTCCCTGCCGCACTCCGTCTCCTGCCGTACGGGGCGCTGGGGGAGCGGTCCTCCTTCATCGGTCTTCTAATGCCTACAGGCGGTTCCGATGCGACGATCCCGTACGTCCCTCCTGATGATCGCGCTGGCCATCGCCGGCGCCATGTCGGCAACCGGATTCACCTCACCTCGTACGCCGGCCACGGCCTCTGCCACGGCGTCCCCGGCGGGGATCGACCCGGTCGACGGCGTCGGCATGATCTATCCCACGAAGCCGGGTGGACAGGTCTGGCACCTGTCGGCCGACCCTCCCGGCGATCCCCGCCTCGACGGGACGCCCATGACGTCCAACCCGGACGGCACCTTCACCGTCCGGGACGTCAAGACCCGGATCGGGGTCTCCACGACGACCTACGACCAGGGCAAGCAGGAGGACGGCCTCACCTGGCGGCAGCCCGACCTGCGCTCTCAGGGCTTCATGCACGACGCCGCTGACTGGCGGGACGTGGAGATCACCGGATATGTCCGCTACGTCAGCGGCACCGACGACGGAGACGCCTTCACCTGGTACGCACGCGGCGGCCGGCACACGGGCGAGGGCCAGACGCCGGAGGCGTGCTGGGGCACCGCCTACAAGGGCGACCTGCGCTACTCCGACGGCGCGGTCAAGTTCGAGAAGGAGATCTACCACGACGGGGGCGCCGGCTACGCGCAGGGCTCCTACACGGGTGGCGGCGCCTCGATCAAGGGCAAGATGGTCGGTTTCAAGATGGTCATGTACAACATCTCCGGTGGTGTGCGGCTGGAGGCGTACCTCGACCGGGCGAACAACGGCACCTGGACCCTCGTCGCGGCTCGCGACGACACGGGCGGCTGGTCCATCGACACGGCCAATCCCTGCGGTGGCGCCCGGGACGAGAAGGTGACCTGGGGCGGCCCAAAGGCGGCGTTCCGCTGGGACGACGCCACCCGGGTCGATCTGACCAAGCTCAGCGTCCGGGAGATCGCGGCCGGCGGCCAGGTGGACCCCTGCCCGGTGAAGCTGACTCCCGCCGGTGTGACCGCGAGCACCTGGGAGGCGGTCAACCCGCCGGCGCAGGCGATCGACGGCGATCTGTCCACCCGCTGGTCCGGCCAGGGGTACGGCGTGAATCTCACGCTCGACCTGGGTGCCTCGCGGCCGGTGTGCGGGGTGAACGTCGCCTGGCACCTGGGCGACACGCGGTGGAACGACTACACCGTCTACACCTCGCCCGACGGCGTCACCTACACCAAGGCGGCGGAGGGACGCAGTTCGGGTTCGACCCTGAACGCGGAGCCCTATCGCTTCTCACCGCGCCAGGCCCGGTTCGTCCGCATCGCCTGGTGGAACAGCTCCGCGGGCAACGGCTGGGCCAGCATCACCGAGGCCGCCGCGCTCGGCGTGACCTGACCGGGTCTTCGACGCCCTCGGGCACCTCGCCCAGCACCCGCCTGCCCCCTATGGGCCGGACGCCTCACATCCTCGACAGCGGAGGCTCTGCCGTGTGCGACTGATCCGGATCCGGATCGCCCCTGCCGGTACCGTCACGTGGTGGACTGTCCCGTGGCCCAGGCGGGTCCGACCGGCGATACCGGCCGGGGCAGGCCCAGGGCCTGGGGCAGGCCCTGCCGGCCGCGGATGCCGAGCTTGCCGTAGGCGCGCTGGAGGTGGTTGGCGACGGTCCGCTTGGACAGACCCAGGCGCGCGGCGATGGCGTCGTTGGTCATGCCGCCGGCCGCGAGCTCGCACGTCTCACGCTCGCGCCGGCTGAGAACCGCCTGTGGCTCGGGTCGCGTCGTCCATGGCGGCCAGTAGCCTTCGCACAACCGGGCGAGATCCCGGCCGCGAATCCGCAACCGGGCCGCCAGCCGGTGCTCGCGCCGCCCGTCGGCGATCTCGGCCGCGGTCGACACGGCCTCGCCTGCCAGGCTGTTGTAGCCCCGCTCCGCCAGGGCTTCCGCCGCCGCGGCCAAGCCCTCGACGTCACGCCGGACCGCCGCCTGGGCGTGCCGGTCGAACAGCAGGAACAGTTCGCTGTCGCAGCTGCCGGCGACCTCGTGCAGAGCTTTCGCGACGAGGGGGGACGGGCGCAGCCGTACCGAATGGTAGAAGGCCTCGACCGCCTTGGTGAGCCACCCCTCCGAGCGGTAACGCTCGCCCAGCGAGGCGCCTGCCTCGGCGGTCTCCGCCCGCTCCACGCCGGCCGCCGCGTCGATGCGGATCCTTGCCAGAGTCAGGTGACTGTGCAGGTGCGACCGGGCGGGAAGCCGGCGGGCGATGTCCTCCAGCACCCGGTAGCTCTCGTCGAACCGGCCCACCGCGGCGAGGCAGGCCGCGTGCTCGGCGAAGACGTAGACCTGGATCGGAAAGGGCATCTCGTGGTCGAGGAGCGCCCGGGCCTCACGGAAGTAGGGCAGCGCCCGGCTCGGCCGTCCTGCCCACACCTCGCAGATGCCCAGTTCGAAGGACAGCAGGGAGGTTCCTGCGCAGTCCTCCTGCTCGATCGCCGCACGGTAGCCGGAGCGGGCTTTGGCGAAGGCCTCGTCCAGGCGGCCGGCAAGGGCGAGGGCCTGCACGTGGCAGGCGGCCGTGGCGGCTCCCATGGCGCTCCATATTCGGGGTGCGCCCAACCGTCCCGAGGCGTACCCATCGGCAACCAGAGACGGCCGGCCGAGGTAGATGGTCAGGTAGGCGCGGAGCGGCTCGCCGACGCTCGAGATCACTCCGTCTCGTATCCCGGCGGACAGGTGGGCCGGATCGGCCGAGGTGAGATCGGCCGCCCCGTCGCCGAAGACCGCCAGCGCCAGTTCTGCTACGGCCAGTTCGGCGGCTGCCTCGCCGGTCAGGGGGCCCATGGCGCGAGCCGCCCGCACCACCTCCTCCGCCTCGGCACGCTTGCGCAGGTTCCAGAACAGGTTGAGTGCGCGCAGCGCCGCGACCTGGGCAAGCTCCGGCGGGGAACCCGCCCCGGCGGCCATGCGCGCGCTCAACAGGTCCTCCGCCTCGCCCGCCTTGTTCTGGGCCACCAGAGCCCGCGCCAGCACCTCGACGGCGGCGTGGGTGTGGACGCGGCGCGCCAACTGCTCGGCGAGGGGAGCATCGCAGTGGGCCAGCGCTTCGGAGGCGGCGTGCACCACCTGGTCGCCGGGCACCGGGTCGCCCGCGGACAGTTGCCACGTCACGGCTCGCAGCCGGACTCCGTACAGTGCCGGAGAAGCCCGCATCACCGTGTGGGCGAGCGCGCGGTAGACGGTTCGACGCTGCTCCTCGGCCGTCCGGGCCCGGACCGCCTCTCCGTACAAGGGGTGTCCCATCCGCACGAGAAGGTCCGTGCGGATCCGCTCGACCGTGATGAGCGAGCGCTGTTCGAGCCGCACCAGTACGGATGTGCCGACGAGTGCCTCGATCACGTCGAGCGGCACCGGCTCGGCATGCGCGACGTACGAAAGCGCGCGCGCCTCCTCACCCGTGAGGGCGCCGAGAAGATCTGCGACGAGGGTGCGCAGCCCGCGCCGGGCGGTCATCTGCCCCTCCCACCGCCATACCTCACTGACCTGGCGCAGCGTGCCGGAGGCCTGGCACTCGTCCACGAGATGCCGGAGGAAGAAGGGGTTGCCCCGTGTCGCGCGCCACAGCCGGTCGACGGTCAGTCCGTCGACCGGCCCGCCGAGCGCCGCGTCGAGCAGGGCGCCGACCGTCGTGCGATCCAGCGTCTCCACCGTCGACACCTGCACGAACGGACGGCGCAGCAGCGCTCTGGCAGCAGGCGCGTCCGTGGAGCCGGCCCTGACCGCGGCCAGGACGCGGGCCCCGGCGGTGGCGGCCAGATGCTCGACCAGGGCGACGGACACGTCATCAAGGTGATCCAGGTCGTCGACGGCCACAACACAGACGCGCCCGCCCGCGGCTTCGCGCAACGCGTCCGCGGCGGCGCCGAAGACGTTCGCCGTATGAGGGCCGGCCTGTTCCGGCAGCAGGGCCGCCATGGTCGAGAACGGCAGCCCACGCGACGCCTCGGCCCCCGCTGTGACGACGACGTGCATGTCCTCGTCACGGCAGCGCGACACGATCGAGTTCAGCAGGCGCGACTTGCCGACCCCGGCCTCTCCGACGAGCAGCACGCCGGGCTCACCCCGCCGCCTGAGCTGGGCCACGGCGGCCCGGATCTCGGTCGTCCGCCCGACGAAGGGCCAGTCGGCCCGGAGAGTCCGGCCGTAGCCGGGGTTGTCAGGCGTGTCGTTGTACGGCTGCACCAAGCCTCCTCCACCCGTCGGATGTCCAGCCGAAATCGATGCCTACGAACTACAAGTATGGGATGAAAGTGATTAATTAACGCTCAAAGACCACAAAGTAGACAATGTCCGGCCGTAGACCGGTGCGGGGAGAGAGAGGGGCGGAAATCTGGTCGGAAGGAAACGGGAGGAACCCCGGGGACAACGGGAGGGCACCCGCGGATTCGGAGAGGTCATGAGCAACACTGCCGTAGGGCATTCGACGGACGGCTTGAAATGGCCTGTAATCGGCAGGGAGGAGGAGACGCAGCGGATCCTTTCGGCACTACAGCCGCCCTCGGGACCGGGGGTGCTCATCACCGGCGAGCCGGGCGTGGGGAAGACCCGCCTCGTGGACCACGTCCTCGACAGGCACGCGAGGACGGGCATTCCGGTCGTCAGGGGAGCCGCGACCGAGGCCACCAGGTATATCTCGGGGTTGGGGATCGCCGGCCTTCGCGTGGTCGGCCGACCCCCCGCGGCTGCCTTCCACGGACTCTCCGGCCTTTCACGCGTTCTCGACGAGGCACGCAGGCACGCCTCCGACGGGTGCCCCACGCTGGGGCGGGTCGTCCTCTGCATCGACGACGTCGACCACATCGACGCGGCCTCGGCGGCGGTGGTGGGCGACCTCGTCAGGACCACCCGCGTCACGCTGCTCCTGACCGCGCGCGCCGGAGCGCGACTGGACCGGCCGTTCGCCGACGTGTGCGGCCAGGGTCCGCTGATGGTGCTGCGCCTGGCCAACCTGTCCCGCACGGTGGTCCTTCGCCTGCTCACCCGCGTCCTGAGAGGGCCGGTCGACGGGCTCACCGCCGACGTGTTGTGGCGGATCAGCCGGGGCAACCCGCTGCTGCTTCGGCGTGCCGTCGGCATCGGCCTCGACACCGGAGACCTTTCGCCGGAGCGCGGGGTCTGGTCCTGGCGGGGGGCTCCCGGAAGGCACCCCCTCCTGCACGGTCTGGTCGCCGCCGACCTCGCCACGTTCTCCCCGGTGGAGTCGGAGGCACTGGAGTACGTCGCCCTCACGGGCCTCCTCCCCCGGGTGACGGCCGAACGTCTGGCCGGATCGTCCACGATCGGCGAGCTGGCGGACCGGGCTGTCGTCGCCATCACCTCCTCTCATGCGGGAGCCGACGCGGTCGTCATGTCCCATGAGCTTCAGCGTGAGGCACTGCTGGCCCGGCTGGGCCTGCTGCGCCGCAGGCAGAGGTACCGGGAGCTGGTGGCCGCGGCCGCCGAGACCGGCGTTCCCGCCCGCGACGACCCGGCAACCGTGCTGTGGCGGCTGGAGGCCGGCCTCGACGTGCCCGCGTCACAGGTGGTCGTCGCGAGCAGGCTTGCGCTGGCCTCGGGCGACTCCGCGCTCGCGGAGAATCTCGCCCGGCACGTGCACGACGCACCCGGGGCGGCCCTCAGGGGCCAGGCCCTGATCGCACAGGGCCGGGCGGCGGAGGGCGAACGGCTGCTGGCCGAGCACGGTGGGGACCTCGCGGAGACGGTCGCGCTGCGATCGCTGAACCTCTTCTGGGGACTCGACCGCCCTACCCAGGCGCAGGAGGAGATGGCGCGCGCACGACCATCCGAGGCGGCCCGGTCCGCCGACCTCCGGGTGGCCGATCTCGGGCTGGGGCTGTTCACCCGACCGGCTCCGCCCGCCGGTGCCGCTCAGCCTCCGGAAAGCGTGCCGATCGCCGGGACGGCCCCGGTCATGGACCAGGGCCCGGTGAACCCGCTGGTCGCCGATGCCGCCACGGTCCTGCGGGCCTACCGGCTCACCTTCCGGGGCAGACCGGCCCAGGCGGCCGAGGACTTCGACCGCGGGTCGCTGCGACTGCCCGCCCGATGGCCGGCCATGCGGGGGTCGGCTGCGGCTTGTCACGTCAACGCGCTCGTACTCGCGGGCAGGCTCCGCGAAGCGGCCCCCCTCGTCGAGACCTACTACGAGGAGGCCGTTGGTCGTGCCGAGCCCTGCGAAGTCGCGATCGCGGGGCACATACGAGGTCATTGCCGGATGTGGGAGGGGCGGCCGCGCCGAGCGCTCGCCCCTCTCCGCGAGGCGCGGACGCTGGTCGACGAGCACACGCCGTTTCCGTTGCGGATCTTCCTCGCCTGCGAATACGCTGTATGCCTCGCCGCCCTCGGCCGCGCGCAGGAGGCGTTGGAGGAGCTCGGCCAGGTCCGCGCCCTCATCCCCGACGGCCTCAGCCTGCACGAGAGGCTGGAGTTCAGCCGGGCCCGGCTGCTCGCCTACTCCGGCAGGCCGGCCCACGCCGCCGAACTGGCCAACCGGCTCGCTGACCGCTACCTGTGCGAGTCGCGGCTCACCACCGGGGTCGAGTGCGCCTATTACCACGTCCGGCTCCGCCCCTCGCGCAGAGCGGCTGCCCGCCTGCGCGAGGCCGCGGACGCCTGCGACAGCCCGCTTTTTCAGCTCTTCGCCGAGCACGGTGAGGCGCTGGCGACGCGGGACGGCCCCGCGCTGCGCGGGCTCGCCGAACGGTTCGCCGGACTCGGCTACACGGGGCTGGCTCTCGAGGCCGTCAGGGCGCTGCCAGGGGGCGGGCATGCAGCGAGGCGATACCTGGACGATCTCGCCGACCGCTGCGACGGCCACCTTCCTCCCTGGCCGCCGCCCGTCTCCCCGCGGCGGTCGTCCTCATCCGGGAACGTCCAGGCCCTGACCAGCCGGGAAAGAGAGACGTGCGAGCTTGCGGCGGCGGGACTCAGCAACTCCGCCATCGCCGCGAACCTCGGTGTCTCAGTCCGTACCGTCACGAACCTTCTGGACAGGGCCTATCACAAGCTGGGCGTCCGCAGCCGACGGCAGCTCGCCGACGCGCTTTCGCTGTCACCGTGAGCGGGAGCGGATCGAAGCTCATCGGATCCCTGCTCCTCCCGGACGGCAGCACGCCGGTGCGGACCGCAGCGCCTCACCGCCTGGCCAGAGAACCTCTTCGAGCTGTCACCGGCCGAAACGATGCGACCAAGGGGAACAGGGGGCCTTGCGCGGCGGCACGACCGCAATCCGGATGAGTATCGCCTACCCATGACCGTCTCCCGCCTCCGGGTGAGGCTGTCGGTGACGGACACCAGCCGGCTCGTGACCCCGTCCGGCGGTCTGTCCGGACGAATCGTGCCCCCAGCGTGTGAGGAAGGTCCACATGAAGAAAATCGCGGCTTGTGCCGCACTCGCCCTGGCAGCCGCGCTCGTCGGCAGCCCTTCCAGCTCACCCGCCGCGATGGCCGCACCGACCTCCTCCAAGGAGGTGACGGACGCCTCCTTCGCCGACGCGCGGGCTGCCGCCATGGACGGCTACAAGCGTCACCTCGCCGAGGGAGTGGCCCGCAGGCTGGGCGAGCGGCAGTTCCGCGACGCGCTCGTCCGCGAGCTGGCGGACGACGGGGAGGCCGACCTCGCGGCGCTGCTCGGCTCGGTGCCGGGCACGCGGGACCTGGCAGCGTACGCCCGCGACGCCGACAGCGAGATCCTCAGGCTCAAGGGCATCCAGGCCGAGGAGTCGCTGCTGCAGATCCGGATCGACCCGCGGCAGGTCAAGCGCATCTCGGCCGGCGGAACCCTGGTGATGGCCACCCCCTCGGGCGACGACAAGACCGTCCGCACCGTCGTCGCCTTCGATTCGAACGGCCGCAGCAGGGAACTCGACGCCTTCACGACGCCCGAGCGCCCGGTGCTGATCGTCGGCCTCGACGAGCACAGGTCCGCCGAGCTGGCGCAGCGGACCATCCGGCAGCACCTGACCGAGGCGGGCATCGGCGGAACCGACCGGTCGGCCGCCGACGAGCCCCGGCAGACCAACGGCCTGGCGGCGCGCCCCGTGTCCCAGATCTTCCGGATCGTGAACCGGGACGACCACGAGCCGTGGTACAAGGGCGGGCCGGAGATCTACGCCTGGGTCGTGGGTGCGGGGCTCGACGGGAAGGCACGCGTCGACCAGGTGGAGATGCCTTACATCCAGAAGGAGGGCACGACCTACTCCCCTGGGCAGTCCCTGATCGAGTGGTCCAACTTCAGCTGGACCTCCGTGGACGTGGTGTTCATGGAGCACGATGACAACTCCGACCTGTCCGGGCTGGTTCGCGCCATCGTGGAGGGCGTGCTCGTCGTGACCGGAAACGGCCAGTACGTCCAGGTCGCCGACAAGATCGTCTCCGCCCTGCCGAGCGGATGGACCAAGGACGACGACGACTGGGTCGACTCCTGTTACAACATCAACCGCCAGACCACCGACGTGTACTGCGCCGCCATTCCCTCGGGCATGGGCCTTGTCCTGACCTACCGAT
Source organism: Microbispora sp. H10836 (assembly GCF_012999525.1). Classification (NCBI taxonomy): domain Bacteria; kingdom Bacillati; phylum Actinomycetota; class Actinomycetes; order Streptosporangiales; family Streptosporangiaceae; genus Microbispora; species Microbispora sp. H10836. Next base: position 127,807 of record NZ_JABBWU010000001.1, on the reverse strand, counting down.
TGGTCTGACATACACGGCCGCCGGCGGTGACGCAAGCGCCTACGGCGGCTCGGTCTGTGGTGGCCCCGGCGACGCCGGGGCCACCGTCCGGCGAACCAGGCCATGCTCGGGCGGAGTATCGGACCGCGGAGCGGGTGATGGTGCGGCCGTCCCGTGGTTTCAGCGATCGCCTCGCCGGTGGAACGCGTGTTGATCCCGGCCTGTCCACACAAACCGGGGCGACTTCGATCACGTGAGGAGGACCTGAACCGGCTTGTGCCCGCGGCGAAGCCGACAGGTGACCACATTCGCAGGCCCCCGCAAGCTGCCACAAGCCGCATTCAAGAGGAAGCGGACACGCTAAGGCGAGTCACTGATTCCGCAGTCCGGCGGATTCACGCTGACATCGACGGCGGAAGTGTCCAGCGGCGGTGGGCACCAGGACGGCTTCACGCGGGAGGATCTGTGAATTTCCGGCTCAGTTCTGAAGGCCGCGGAAACGGCGGGGAGAAGTAGCCGTGAGCGGCAAGGTGTTTCAGGGGAGCTCGACATCGGCGCAGCAGGCGGCGGCGGAGACGTATCTCGCGCAGGTCGCCCAGCACCCGGTGATACGGGCGGCGCGCGCCACGGCTGTGGACCTGCTGTCCGTGACGCCCGGCAGCAGGGTGCTGGACGTGGGGTGCGGACTCGGTGAGATGTCGAGGGCCTTCGCCGCGATGGCGGGGCCGGACGGGTCGGTCACGGCCGTCGACCTCAATCCCGCGATGGTCGCCGCGGCCGGGGACAGACACCTGGCCTCGCCGGGGGACGCGGTGGTGAAGTACGAGATCGCGGACGTGACCTCCCTCGGCTACAGCGACGAATTCGACGTGGTTTGGTGCGAGCGGGTTCTGCAGCACGTCCACGATCCCGAGGCGGCCGTCGGCTCGCTGGCGCGCGCGGCGGCCCCCGGAGGACAGGTCTGTCTCCTCGACGTCGACTGGGGTGCGCTGGTCGTCGACCTGGGCGACCCTGCCCTGACGGCGCGGGTCCTGGACGCCTTCCAGTTGAAGGTTCGGCAGCCGACCGTTGCCCGCACGCTGCGCCGCCGGCTCGTACAGGCAGGCCTCGTCGGTGCCGAGGTGCGTGCGGTTCACGCCGTGTCCACGAGCTTGGAGGACGTCGCGTCCGTCATTCCCATCCTCGACCGGCGGCAGGCCGACCTGGTTGCGGAGGGTGATCGGGCCGCCTGGTTCGACTCCCTCGCATCGGCTGACACGCGCGGGCAGTTTCTGATGGCCATGCCCGTATTCGTGGCCGCGGCGACGAAACCCCGCCAGGCCTAGCCGGTCAAGCGGTTCGTCCCAGCCGAGCCTGGCCGCTCAGCCCCAGTGTCAAAGGCCGCAGACGCAGGGTGCCCGCCCGGTGGATCGGCACCCTCTGACGGACGATTCCACCATTTCGCTTTCACGGCCTTCGGGAGAGTTGCGATCATGCGATACGACACACCGGACGCAGACCTGCTGGAGACGGTGCGTCTCGAAATCCAGCCACCTTCCTTGTGCGGCTCGTCGTTCGGCACCGAGCCATGGCAGCGAGAGATAAGGTCCTTCCGCGGTGAGGTGATCTACGAGAACGGCCGGTTTCCGCACTTCCGTATGGAGGACGGGGAGTTCGACGACCCCGACGAGCACGACGGGCACGCCTATCATGTGCTGGCACGGCTGCGTTCGACGGGGGAGCTGATCGCCTCGGCACGGCTCGCTCCCGCCGAACTGCTCACTCCGAGCAAGGTGGTGGCGCTGGACGAGCCGGGCGCGGTACGCCTGCTGAGGTCAGAGCGTCTTCACCGGTCGGATGTCCTGGAGGGCGCCCGCTGGGTCGTACATCCGCGCCATCGCGGCCGGCGCATCGGGCAGCTCCTCGTCGTGGCCAGCAACGTCCTGGGGCAGGGGCTGGAGCGGAGCCTGATCTGGGTGCTGGCCGGCACGGCCGCGGGACAGGACGCGATCCTTCACCGTCTCGGGTTCCGGGAGGCGTCTCCGGACCGTCATCCGATGCCGGAGGTGGGCGACATCGTCAAGCTACTGGCCTGCCGGCCGGAGGAGCTTCTGCGCCGTCATCGGCAGCTCGCCGAGCAGGTCACCCCGGCAGTGCTCGGCGAGCTCGCCCGGATCCGTGTCGTCCGGGGAAACGCCCCCGTCGCGTAGCCGGGGGCGGTACGGGCGCAGGTCGCGAAGTAGGCCCCGGCAGGCCGCCTTTGTAACGTCGAGCGGCCCGGGGACGACCACCAGCCGTCCGGGTTCCATCCCCGGCGGCACGCGCAGCCCGGTGAGGAACGCCGGCGCCTGCTCGTACTCACTGATGCTTATCCAAGGCGCCCACCGCTCGTCGGCGGGGGAGTAGCCGACGAAGATCTCGGTTCGCGCTCCCCCCCCCCCCGCCCGCTATGCGTCAGAAGCCCGGTATCACCGCCGCCATCGACGGTCTGGAAGGGGTCGATCGTCCTCCGGCCCGCCGATCGGCTGCGGCGGCTGAGCGTTCTCGACTGGATCAGGATCGGGCTGCTCGCGGCGGGGCTGGTCTTCGTGGCCACCGGCCTGCTGCCGGCCGCGTCGGCCAGGGACAGCATCGAACGCATCGCCCCTCTGCTGCTGTTCCTCGGCGCGGTGATCGTGCTGGCGGAGCTGACCAAGGAGGCGCAGGTCTTCGACGTCATCGCGACCCGCATCGCGATCGTCGGCCGGGGCAGCTACGCCGTTCTCTTCCTGTTCTGTACGGCTTTCGCCTCGCTGGTCACGATCTTCCTGAACCTGGACACGACGGCCGTCCTGCTGACGCCGGTCCCGCGTACGTCGCGGGCGAGCAGGTCATCCCCGCGGCCAACCACACGCAGCTGCTGTCGCTGCTCGCGGGCACCGACCTGGGCCCGCTGATCACGCCCTGGGGCTCGCTCGCGACGCTGCTGTGGTTCGAGTGGTGCCGGCGGGGAGACGTGCGGGTGCCGCTGGCCAAGTTCGTCGCCACCGGCGCGGGCCTCGCCCTGGCGGGCCTCGCCGCCACGGTCACCGTCCTGGTCCTCACCGCCTGAGCCGCCGCCCGGCCGGGGTCCGGCCCACGGCTATGGTCGCCGCTGAGAACGACACGGCGAAAAGTTGTGGGTTTCCTCATTCGCCGGATGGAGGGTCTTGGTATGGGATCGATTCGTGACAGATGAACAGAGCACGCCGAAGCGGCGCTTCCCCGCGGCCGACATCGCCAGAGTCAGCGTCTTCGCCGCGCTGATCGCCGTGCTCGGCCTGCCGGGCGCGCTGAACGTCTTCGGCGACGCGGTGCCGATCACGCTGCAGACACTCGGCGTCATGCTCGCCGGGGCGATCCTGGGCACGTGGCGGTCCGCCCTCGCCGTGACGGTCCTGCTCGTGCTGGTCGCCGCGGGGCTGCCCCTGCTGGCCGGCGGACGCGGCGGGCTCGGCGTCTTCACCGGTCCCTCGGCCGGCTTCCTGCTCGGCTGGCTTCCCGGCGCGGCCCTGACCGGGTGGATCGTCGAACGCGGCGGACGCGCGCCGGGCACGGTCCGGCTGGTGGCCGCCTGCCTGGCCGGCGGCGTCGGCGTGGTCTATCTGTGCGGCATCCCCGTGCAGGCCCTGGTCACCGGGCTGTCCCTGGGCAAGACCGCGCTGCTCAGCGCAGCCTTCCTGCCGGGCGACCTGGCCAAGGCGGCGCTGGCGTCGATCGTGGCGCGGGGCACCCAGCGGGCCTATCCTGACGCGGTCCCGGCGGTGCACCGCGAGCGGCTGAGGGCAGGGGGGTGACCCGCCCGTGCCGGTAGCCGCGCAGGTCATGCGGCACGCCGCCGTCCGGCCTCAGCGAATCGCGGTGTCCGGTCCCGAGGGGGACCTGACCTATGCCGAGCTCGCGGACCGGGCCGTCCGTGCCGCACGCCGTCTCGCCGACGACGGGATCGGGCGCGACGCGCTCATCGCGGCCGGCCAGGCCGACCCGGCGGCCCTGCTCGTCGCCGTGCTCGCCGCCGATCTGGCGGGGGTCACGCCGCTGCTGTGCGACCACGCCTGGAACGAGGAACGGCGGGCGCAGGTCATGGCCGCGGTGCCGGCGGCCGCCCGTTTCGACGCCCCGCTACCGGAGGCGGACGGCCCGCCCGTACGGCACCGTCCCGAGCCGGACGACCTCACCTGGGCCTGCTTCAGCTCCGGCAGCACCGGCAGGCCCCGCGCCGTGGTGCGTGGCCGCGCCTCGTGGACGGGGTCGTTCGCCCACCTGGACGAGCTGACCGGGATCGGTCCCGGCGACGTCGTGCTGATCCCCGGTCCGCTGGTCTCCTCTCTGTACGGCTTCGCCGCCGTGCACGCGCTGGCGGCGGGCGCGACGGCCGTGGTGCCCGGCCGGTGGTCGCCGGGCGCGCTGGCCGGGCAGTTGCGGCGGGCCACCGTGGTTCACGTGGTGCCGCACCGGCTGCCCGCCGTGCTGGACGCCCTGGCCGCGGCCGGAGGCCCGCTGCGCACCGCCGTGGTCGGCGGGGCGGCGACGGACTCCGCCGCCCGGACCCGGGCGGCGAGGGCCGGAGTGCGTGTGGTGTCCTATTACGGCGCCACCGAGCTGTCGTTCGTCGCCGTGGACGCCGACGGCTCCGGGCTGCGGCCCTTCCCCGGCGTCGAGGTCGACGTCAGGGCGCTGCCCGGGCAGGCCCTCGGCGAGGTGTGGGTGCGCTCCCCGTGGCTCTGCGAGGGTTACCTGGCCGGCGCGACGGGCCCCCTCCGGCGGGACGGCGACGGCTGGATGACGGTCGGCGACCTGGCGGAGCCGTACCGGACGGGCGAGGTCCTGCGGCTGCGCGGCCGGGGCGACGGCGCGATCCAGACCGGCGGCGCCACCGTGGTGCCCGAGGACGTCGAGGAGGTGCTGAGGAAGGTGCCGGGAGTGGACGACGTGGTCGTGGTCGGCACGCCGCACCCGCACCTGGGCGCCGTGGTCACCGCGGTCGTCGAGGGCGAGGACGCGTCGCGGGCGGCGCTGGAGGCGACGGCGCGCGCCGAGCTCGACCCGGCGCAGCGCCCCCGCCGCTGGTACGCGGCCCGGTCCCTGCCCCGCACCCCCACCGGGAAGCCGGCCCGCGGCCTCGTCGCCGCCCGCCTCGCCGCCGGCGGCGACCCCGGCCTGCGAAGGCTCGGCTGAGATGGACGAGCAGGCGGTCGTCGTGGCGGCCCGCCGCACTCCCATCGGCACCGCCGGCCACGCGTTCCGGGCCCTGACGGCCGACCGGCTCGCCGCGCCCGTCGTCGAGGCGGTCGCCCGCGACGTGGCGCACCTCGGCGTCCCGGTCGACGACGTGGTGCTGGGCAACTGCACGGGACCCGGGGGCAACCTGGCCCGGGTCTGCGCGCTCGCCGCCGGGATGGGCCACGAGGTGCCCGGCGTCACCGTCGACCGGCAGTGCGGCAGCGGTCTCGCGGCGATCCTGCTGGCCGCCCAGGCGGTGCGCTGCGGTGACGCGGACCTGGTCGTCGCCGGGGGCGTGGAGAGCGCCTCGACCGCGCCGCTGCGGGCGCACCGGCACGAGGGTGAGCCGGCTGTGCCGTACGGGCGGGCGCCGTTCGCCCCCGAGGGACACCCCGACCCGGACATGGGTCCGGCCGCCGAGGCGCTCGCCGGCGCGCGCGGCGTGACCAGGCAGCGCCAGGACGCGTACGCCTGCCGGAGCCACGCGCGGGCGCTGGCCGCCCGGGAGGCCGGCCGGTTCGCGCGCGAGATCGTCCCGATCGGCGGCCGGGTGGACGACCAGCGCCCGCGCGTGCTGCGGGCGAATTCGCTGGCCCGGCTGCCCGCCGCGTTCGTGCCGGGGGGTACGGTGACGGCCGGCAACTCCTCCCCGATCAGCGACGGGGCCGCGGCCGTCGCGGTCGTGCCCGAACGGCTGCGCGCGGCGGCCGGTCTGCCCGGTCTGCGCCTGCTGGCGGGCGCCGTCGCGGGCTGCGACCCCGCGCTGCCCGGGTGGGGACCGGTGCCCGCCGTACGGCGGGTGCTGCGGCGGGCCGGGGCGGACCTGGAGAGGGTGGCGGCGGTGGAGATCGTGGAGGCGTTCGCGGCGCAGGTGCTCGCGGTCACCGACGCGCTCGGCCTCGATCCCCTCGGCGCGGACTCCGAGCGCGTGTGCGCCGACGGCGGCGCGCTGGCCCTCGGCCACCCCTGGGGCGCGAGCGGCGCCGTGGTGGTGACCCGGCTGTTCAGCCGGCTGGCGGGGGCGCCGAAGGGGACTTTGGGCCTGGCGGCGGTCGCGGTCGGCGGCGGTCTCGGGATCGCCGCCCTGTTCGAGGTGGTGTGAGTGATCCGGCTGGAGGACGTCCATGTGCGGCTCGGGCAGCGGGAGGTGCTGCGCGGCGTCACGGCCTCGCTGACCGAGCGCCGCGTGGGCGTGGTCGGGGCCAACGGCTCGGGCAAGAGCACGCTCGCGCGCCTGATCAACGGGCTGGTCCTGCCGTCCTCGGGCACCGTGACCGTGTCCGGGCTCGACACCCGCCGCCACGCGGCCCGCATCAGGCGCGGCGTGGGGTTCCTGTTCACCGACCCGGACGCGCAGATCGTGATGCCCACGGTGGCCGAGGACGTGGCCTTCTCGCTGCGCCGCAAGGGGCTGGCGCGCGAGGAGGTCGAGCGCCGGGTGCGGGAGGTCCTGGAGAGGTACGGCCTGGCGGAGCACGCCGACCATCCCGCCCACCATCTGTCCGGCGGCCAGAAGCAACTGCTCGCCCTCTGCTCGGTCCTGGTGCTCGAACCGGAGATCCTGGTCATGGACGAGCCGACCACGCTGCTCGACCTGCGCCACTCCCGGCAGGTCGCGGCGCTGCTGCGGGACCTGCCGCAGCAGGTGGTCGTGGTCACCCACGACCTCGCGCTGCTGGAGGACTTCGACCGTGTGCTCGTGATCGACGAGGGGCGGGTCGTCGCCGACGCCGATCCCGCCGCCGCGATCGGCCACTACCGGAAGACGATGGCGTGACCGGGCTCACCGGCGCCTACGTGCCGGGCGGATCGATCCTGCACCGGCTGCCCGCCGGCGCCAAGCTCGCCGGGCTCGCCGTGTCCTGCACCGCGCTCCTGCTGCTGCGCTCGCCCGCCGCGCTGGCGGGCGCCGCGGCCGCCGTGGTGCTGCTGTACGCCGTGTCCGGGGTCGGCGCCGCGGCCGCCTGGGCGCAGGTGCGGCCCGTCCGCTGGTTCGCCGTGGCCCTGTTCTGCGTGCAGCTGGTCTTCGCCGACCTGCCCGCGGCGGCGTCCTCCACGCTGCGCGTCGTGCTCGCCGTCGCCCTGGCCGGACTGGTCACGCTCACGACGCGCACCGGCGCGCTCATGGCCTGCCTGGAGCGCTGCCTCGCCCCCGTCAGGTTCGCCGGGCTGGACCCGTTCCGCCTGTCGCTGCTGCTGTCCCTCACGCTGCGCAGCGTGCCGGTGATGGCGGACCTGGTCACCCGGGTGCGGGACGCCCAGCGCGCCAGAGGGGTCGAGCGCAGCGCGCGCGCCTTCGCCGTCCCGCTGGTGGTGGGCGCACTGCGGCACGCCGACGCGCTGGGCGAGGCGCTCGCCGCGCGCGGCCTCGACGACTGACCCCGCGCTGGCGGCGAGTCAGAGCGGCGGCAGGGCGGACGCGAGGCGGCGGGCCTCGGCGACCAGGTCGAGCCCCTCCGCGCGGTAGCCGATCATGCCGTCGATGTCGCCGCGGGCGAGCATCGCCCAGCACAGCAGCGGGGCCCAGAGCTGGAGCACTCGCCGGGCGCGGGCGTCCATCGTCATCTTCAGCGACCGCGCCGCCGGGTCCCGCCGGGAGACCCCGTGGCCCTGCGTCCAGGTCAGCACCGGCCCGTGCGGGAGCTCCCGGCGCGGCGGCCCGGTCAGCGGTCCCGCCGGCCCGCGGGCCCCCGCTCCGGCGACGGCGGACCAGGTGCGGCCGGACAGCGGCTCGTGGACGACCCCGAGCACCGGGCGGCCGCCCGCGCACAGCGCCAGGCCCACGACGTACGCCGGGAGACCGATCGCCACGTTGTTCGTGCCGTCGAGGGGATCGACGAGCCAGGTCCACCCGCCGTCCGCCAGGTCGCCGTCGTGGGCGCCCGACTCCTCGGCCACGATCCGGTGGGAGGGGAACTCGGCCCGGATGCGGTCGAGGATCGGCTTCTCGGCGGCCAGGTCGAGGTCGGTGACGACGTCGCCCGACCCGCCCTTGGCGTGGACGGCGACCGCTCCCGGCGCGCTCTCGCGCAGCACGGCCCCGGCGGACAGGGCGGCCTCGCCGTCCTCGGGGATGACGCTGCTGCGGAAGGCGCCCGCGGCGAGCGTGTAGGTCTCCCCGGCGCCGAACAGCTCGGCGCGTCCCGGGGCGTACGCGACGGTCCTGGGGGTGGGGCGGACGACGTCGCCCGACGGCGTGCTGACCACTTCGAAGACGCGGTGGGTGGGAGACCGCGAGGTGTCGGTCACGACGGCGTGGACGTTGCGCACCTGGCCGTACAGGACGTGGCTGACCAGGTCCCAGCTGTGGCAGTGGACCTGCGAGGTGGTGCTGCGGGCGCGCCGCGCGGCGGCGGTCCACACGTGCACGCACACCCCGAGGTCTCCCTCGCGGACCAGCGGCAGGCAGAGGAACCCCAGCGGGTGCCGCACGCCCCGCACCTGCGAGCCGCCCACGGCGATGTCCCCGAGCACGCCGAGAGCCCACTCGCGGGCGTCCCCGCCGGCGAGTGCGTCGAGCACGTCCCGGTACCTCATGGCGCGTACGGGTCCTTGGCGCGAAGCGCCTTGCGGGTGACCTCGACGACGTCCCGGTCGGTGAACGACTTGGGCAGCGGGAGGCCGACGCGGTCGAACAGCCTGCGGACCTCCTCGACGGTCGGCTCGTCGCTCAGCGGCACCGACCGGTACCGGTCGATCGCCACGCGCCGGGCCTGCTCGAAGCTCGTGCGCAGCTCGGTGCCGCAGCTCTCGTAGAAGAACGAGCCGCTGAAGGCGATGATGGCCCGGTTGGGGTCCTCGGACGTCATGATCAGGGCACGGCCCGACATGTCCCAGCGGAAGGTCGTCATCACCGGCGACAGCCCCACCGCGATGTCGAGCAGGCCGTACCGCTGGCGGTACCAGAACGCGGCCAGGACGCTCGCGTACGACTCCTTCCTCGCCCGGTCGGCGTCCACACCTCACCGGTTCCGTCGGGCCGGTCCGACAGCGACCTGCGGTAGTGCGCGTAGCCCTCGCACACCGCCTCGTCCGTCGGGTCGATGATCTCCAGGCGGACCGTGAGGTGCCGTTTCTCGCGCCGCGCGGCGGCCACGCACTCGCGCGGTCGCGACCAGGGCCAGCACGACCAGGGTGGTGCCGCTGACGAGCTGCGACTTCACCTTGTCCGGGATCACGTCGTCGGGCAGCACGCCGAGCACGCCCACCGCTACGGCCAGCACGAGGGCGATGGCCCCGTCGACGTTCTTGGCCGCCCACGCGAGTGATTGGCCGACGGCATTCCGCAACCCCGCCATGGTCAGCCCCGCCATCCCGTCAGTGTCGGCCCCCGGCTGGAATCGTAACTACAGGGTCATGATCCGGCCAAGGGGCGGCCATGGGCGGGCCGCGAGCCTTCGCGGGCGAGGAGCGGAGCGGGTATCGGGACCGGAATTGTCGGTCGCCGCGCGTAGGTTATGGAGGTGAACCGGAGCGGACGTCGCACACCTCTGCGTCCCGCGCCGGTGGACGGGGCGAGTGAGGAGCTGAGCGGGCGATGACATCCATGATGGACCTGAAGCGCAAGGTCGCGCCCTTCGAGGTCGTCACCGACATGACGCCGTCCGGCGACCAGCCCACGGCGATCGCGGAGCTGGAGCGCCGGGTCAGGGCCGGGGAGAAGGACAGCGTCCTGCTCGGTGCGACCGGCACCGGCAAGACCGCGACGGTCGCGTGGCTGATCGAGCGGGTGCAGCGCCCGACGCTGGTCATGCAGCCGAACAAGACGCTCGCCGCCCAGTTCGCCAACGAGCTGCGCGAGATGCTGCCGAACAACGCGGTCGAGTACTTCGTGTCGTACTACGACTACTACCAGCCCGAGGCGTACGTCCCGCAGAGCGACACCTACATCGAGAAGGACTCCTCGATCAACGAGGAGGTCGAGCGGCTGCGCCACTCGGCGACCTGGTCGCTGGTGTCGCGCCGCGACGTGGTGGTGGTCGCCTCCGTCTCCTGCATCTACGGCCTGGGCACGCCGCAGGAGTACGTCGACCGGATGGTCGGGCTCAAGGTCGGCCAGCAGATCGAGCGCGACCAACTGCTGCGGCGGCTGGTCGACATGCAGTACACCCGCAACGACCTCGCCTTCACCCGGGGCACGTTCCGGGTGCGCGGCGACACGGTCGAGGTCATCCCGGTCTACCAGGAGCTGGCCGTCCGCATCGAGATGTTCGGCGACGAGATCGAGAAGCTGGCGACGCTGCACCCGCTGACCGGCGAGGTCGTCGGCGAGGACGACGAGCTGCACATCTTCCCCGCCTCCCACTACGTGGCCGGCCCCGAGCGGATGGAGCGGGCCATCGCCGGCATCGAGGCGGAGCTCGCCGAGCGGCTCGCCGACCTGGAGCGGCAGGGCAAGCTGCTGGAGGCCCAGCGGCTGCGCATGCGCACCACCTACGACATCGAGATGATGCGCCAGGTCGGCACCTGCGCCGGGATCGAGAACTACTCGCGGCACATCGACGGCCGCGAGGCGGGCACCGCGCCCCACACGCTGCTCGACTTCTTCCCCGACGACTTCCTGCTGGTGCTGGACGAGTCGCACCAGACTGTCCCCCAGATCGGCGCGATGTACGAGGGTGACGCCTCGCGCAAGCGGACGCTGGTCGACCACGGGTTCCGCCTGCCGTCGGCGATGGACAACCGCCCGCTCAAGTGGGAGGAGTTCCTGGAGCGCATCGGCCAGACCGTCTACCTGTCCGCGACGCCCGGCCCGTACGAGCTGGGCCGCAGCAAGGGCGACGTGGTGGAGCAGGTCATCCGCCCCACCGGCCTGGTGGACCCCGAGGTGATCATCAAGCCCACCAAGGGGCAGATCGACGACCTCATGGAGGAGATCCGCGCCCGGGCGGAGCGGGACGAGCGGGTCCTCGTCACCACCCTGACCAAGAAGATGGCCGAAGACCTCACCGACTACCTGCTCGACAACGGCATCCGGGTCCGCTATCTGCACAGCGAGGTCGACACGCTGCGCCGCATCGAGCTGCTGCGCGAGTTGCGCATGGGCGAGTTCGACGTGCTCGTCGGCATCAACCTGCTGCGTGAGGGCCTCGACCTGCCCGAGGTGTCGCTGGTGGCGATCCTCGACGCCGACAAGGAGGGCTTCCTCCGCTCGGAGACCTCGCTCATCCAGACGATCGGCCGCGCGGCCCGCAACGTGTCCGGCCAGGTCCACATGTACGCCGACAAGATCACGCCTAGCATGGAGCGGGCGATCGAGGAGACCAACCGGCGCCGGGCCAAGCAGATCGCCTACAACGAGGCGCACGGCATCGACCCGCAGCCGCTGCGCAAGAAGATCGCCGACATCCTGGACAGCCTCGTCCGTGAGGACGCCGACACCGCTCAGCTTCTCGGCGGCGCCGGGCGGCAGCAGTCGCGGGGCAAGGCACCGGTGCCGGGGCTCGCGTCGCGGGGCGCGGGTCAGCACGCGAAGGCGATCGCGGGGGAGATGCCCCGTGCCCAGCTCGAGTCGCTGATCGAGTCGCTGACCGAGCAGATGCACAACGCCGCCGCCGATCTGCAGTTCGAGGTGGCGGCCCGGTTGCGCGACGAGATCAAGGAACTCAAGCGGGAGGTCCGCGACATGCGCGAGGCCGGCGTGAAGTGACGGCGCGGCGACCGTGCGGTCACCGCACAAGGACCCGCGCGGGAGCGCGGCGAGCGCTCCTGACCTGGCGGTGATCGCGCGGTAAGCGCGCCAAGCCGTGACCGCCCGGACCCACCGGTCCGGGCGAGTCTCCATGGCCGGGCGGTGACCCGCAGCACCGCCCATAACCCTGTGAGACCGTCGGGGTCCGCCAGGCCCGCGAGTCGCGCGGGCGGCACATCCTCGGGCCGGCGCCCATGCGGCCGAATTTCAACCCGATTCCGGTGAATCGTGCGCTTAAACCGCCGGTGGGTGAAGTGCGCAATTTCGCCGTTTTCGACAACGTGGCGGAAAACCGCCGGCTGCGAGGAGATGGGCGGGGTGCGGGCTCCGAATGCGGTTGACCTGGACTGTCGCGGGGAAGGCATTCGCTGGCGCGTGGATCCGCGCGTTATGGGAGTAGCTCGATTGGAGCGGCTCCGACCGGGCGAATTCGTCTGTGACAAATCGGGGAAATCATGCGTTCGACGACCAACGCGTCAGGGCCTGCCGTTCGCCTCGCACTCGCCGTCGGATCGGTGACCGCGCTCCTCGCCGGTTGCGGCGAGGCTCCGGCGCGCTCGTTCGCGGCGGTGCCGGTGAACCGGCCGGTCACGCTCGTCCCGGTCTCGTCCAGCCCGCCCGCGACGCCCGCACCGTCGCCGGCGGCCGGCGTGCCGGCGACACCGGGCGACTTCGCCGGCTGCCGGGACGGCGACTGCGAGGCGCGGGTGCGTGCGGGGGACACCATTCCCATCGACCCGGGGCTGGGCGTGGACGAGATCTCCGTGGTGGGCCTGCGGGGAGACGCCGCCAGAATCGCCTTCACCGGCACCTCGACGGTCGTCGACGGCGCGAACACCAGCATCAGCCGGAGCTGTTACAACGACCGCTGCCGGGTCAGGGGTGCGTTGACGATCAGCACCAGCAGGCCGGGCCGCATCGGCGACGTCGGACTGCGACTCACCCGGGTAGAGGGCGACAGCGCCTTGTTGGTGCTCCAGCCAGCCGCTGGCGAGTAGTGATTCCACGAGTTCCCAAGGGCGCGACTGCGCGCAGGCCCGGCGGTATCACCGTATCGACGCATCCCGCGCCGACCGGCGGCGGCGATACGGGGGAAACGCGGTCACGACTGGTCCGGAGACCTTGGCCTTTCGCGAAAGTAGCGTGCGGTACGCGCCATTTCGCCATCTCGGGCCGGCAGCCACGACGCGGAGCGTGAACGCCGTGGGGTGGGCGGCAAACCGGTGGCCGGTCTCCGTGGGCCCGGCCCAGCCCGGCATTTTCCGGCGGAGGTCCCCGGCCCCCGCCTGCCCGCCGGCCGCGCCCCGGCTCAGGCCCGAGAGTGTCGCAAGCCCGATTCGCGGTAGTAGCCGGGGACACGGCGCCGGGGCCGTCCGTTGACGGGAAGGCGGGACCGTCCCGCCGGCCGGAGGAGGTTGCCGATGTTCGCGGCGCTCACCGGGCTCGGACTGTCGACCGCGGCCGGGCTCAACGCGTACATCCCGTTGCTGCTCGTCGGCGTGCTCGCGCGGCTCACCGACGCCGTGCGGCTGCCGCACGAGTACGCGTGGCTGTCCGACACCTGGGTCCTCCTGATCGTCGCCGTGCTGCTGGTCGCCGAGTTCGTCCTCGACAAGGTGCCGGTGGTCGACCACGTCAACGACATGATCCAGACAGCGGTACGCCCCGCCGCGGGCGGCGTGGTGTTCAGCGCCACGGCCGCGGCGGAGCGGCTGGACGAATCGACGTGGATGGCCGAACATCCGGCGGTCGGCTGGCTGCTGGGGATCGCGGTCGCCCTCGCCGTGCACGTGGTCAAGGCCACGGCCCGGCCGGTGGTGAACGCCACGACGGTGGGTGTGGGGGCGCCGGTTGTCAGCACGGCCGAAGACGTGGGCTCGCTCGGCATGAGCCTGATCGCGATCTTCCTGCCCGTCCTGGTGGTGGTGGCGCTGGCCGTGCTGGCGTTCACGGCCTGGCGGCTCATCCGCAGGGTGCGGCGCTACCGGGCGGCCCGCCGCGCCCGGGCCGCCGCGCCGCCCGGCTGACGGCGGGGTACGGCACCGGAGCCTCGGGCCGACGCTCTGCAGGTCGGATCAGCCGAGGAACCGGCTCAGGTCCAGGTCGATGTCAACGTCGAAGCCGACGTAGGTCGCGAGGCGCTTTCGGTGGATCCCGGTCGGCACGTACGCCTTCACGCTCGGCTCCAGTTCGAACGTGTACGCGACCGGCTCCTGGTCCTCCAGTTCTATTCGCCAGAGATATCTGATCCCGGCGTCCGAGTACTTGATCGGCTTGGTTGTGCGGTCCCGCTCCTCCGAGTCGGGCGACACGACCTCGACGACGAGGTGGACCTCCTCGGGGCGGTAGGAGGTTCTCTGTAGATCGGAGACTGCCTCCCTGTTGACGACGAGGACGTCCGGTTCCGGCCGCTGCCGCAGGCCCAGAGTTATGGACATCTCTCTGGCGACCGCGAGATGACCCGGCGGCCGAATCCCGCGCTCGCGGTCGACCAGCAGGTTGACCATCAACATATGAAAGTTGGTCTGGGGAGACATCATGATGAGAGACCCATCGATCAGCTCGACGTGCGCGGGGGCGTCAGGGGGAAGGTGGTCGAGCATGTCGGCGGTCCATCCGCCCGGCGGACCGGGATAGAACCACTCGGGGAAAGCCGCAGTCATCCGGTGTCCTCCTCTCCCTAGGGCGATCACTCGTCATGACAATCCTGCCACCCACCGTAGTCATAGGCGACTCATTCTCAGGAAGGTCGCCGGCGCTCGGTCAGGCCGTACGTGACTCGTGCTCGGCGCAGGGGCGGGGGCGGGGGTCGGCGGGGAGGGGGGAGGCGCGGCGGGCGGCCGAGGGGCTGTGCCAGCCGAGGTCGGGGGAGTGCCGCCGGACGACCTTGGCGGGGACCCCGGCGATCACCGAGTGGTCGGGGAACTCGCCGCGCACCACGGCGCCGCCGGCGACCACCGACTGGCGGCCGATCCGCGTCCCCGGCAGGATGATCGCCCCCGTTCCGATCCAGGACCCCGAGCCGATGGAGACCGGCTTGTTACGCGGCCACTGCCGTCCGATGGGCGTCTCGGGATCGTCGTACACGTGGTTCTGGTCGGTGATGTACACGTAGGGGCCGGTGAAGACGTCGTCGCCGATGTCGATGGACTGGTGGCCGACGATGTGGCTGCCTCTGCCGATCGAGCAGCCCCGGCCGATCCGCACGATCGAGTCGGGTCCGAGATCCACGCCCGGGCCCATGCCCGCCGAGATCGACACCCGCTCTCCGACGAGCGTGTGCGGGCCGATCTCGATCCACTGCTCCCCGAAGATGGCGCCCTGCGGGAAGGAAAGGCACACTCCCTCGCCCATGCTGCGGAACCGGTAACCGCCCGGGACGGCCGGGCTGATCGCCGCGGCCTCCCGCACGTAGGCCCACCCCCGGTGGACCAGACGGCCGACGGCGCGCTTCACGAACGACATAACGCGACAAGTTACCGTTAGGTCGGCTTGTCCGCTATGGCAGGTTAGCGCACGTGGCAAGCCCAATGTTGCCCAGCGTTTGATATTCTGAGAGCCCGTGGGCATCGCGGCGTCCAATCCGGACGGCCGGATCGACATCGACCACGGGAGCTCTTCTTGCGCAGCGCCGCACAAACCAAGCATCTGTTCGTCACCGGCGGCGTCGCCTCCAGTCTCGGCAAGGGACTCACGGCCTCCAGCCTCGGTCGTCTCCTCAAGCTTCGCGGCCTCCGCGTCACGATGCAGAAGCTCGATCCCTACCTGAACGTCGACCCCGGCACGATGAACCCCTTCCAGCACGGCGAGGTGTTCGTCACCGACGACGGCGCCGAGACGGATCTCGACATCGGCCACTACGAGCGCTTCCTCGACACCGAGCTGCACGGCTCCGCCAACGTGACGACCGGTCAGGTCTACTCGAACGTGATCGCGAAGGAGCGCCGCGGCGAGTACCTGGGCGACACCGTCCAGGTCATCCCGCACATCACCAACGAGATCAAGGACCGCATCCGGGGCATGGCCGGCCCGGACGTCGACGTGGTCATCACCGAGGTCGGCGGCACCGTCGGGGACATCGAGTCGCTGCCGTTCCTGGAGGCCGTCCGGCAGGTCCGCCACGAGGTCGGCCGCGACAACGTCTTCTTCCTGCACGTCTCACTCCTGCCGTACATCGGCCCGAGCGGCGAGCTGAAGACCAAGCCCACGCAGCACTCGGTCGCGGCGCTGCGCAGCATCGGCATCCAGCCCGACGCGATCGTGCTCCGGTCCGACCGCCCGGTGACCAACGCGATCAAGCGGAAGATCAGCCTGATGTGCGACGTGGACGAGGACGCCGTCGTCTCGGCGATCGACGCCGCCTCGATCTACGACATCCCCAAGGTCCTGCACGCCGAGGGGCTCGACGCGTACGTGGTGCGCCGGCTCGGCCTGCCGTTCCGCGACGTGGAGTGGACCGAGTGGGACCAGCTCCTGCGCCGGGTGCACCGCCCGGCCAAGGAGGTCACGATCGCGCTGGTCGGCAAGTACATCGACCTGCCCGACGCGTACCTGTCGGTCACCGAGGCGCTGCGCGCGGGCGGCTTCGCCAACGACGCGCGCGTCAACATCCGCTGGGTCAAGAGCGACGACTGTGAGACCCCCGAGGGCGCGGCCCGCGAGCTGGACGGCGTCGACGGCGTGCTGATCCCCGGCGGCTTCGGCGTGCGCGGCATCGAGGGCAAGGTCGGCGCCGTACGGCACGCCCGCGAGCAGCGCGTCCCCCTGCTCGGCATCTGCCTCGGCATGCAGTGCATCGTCATCGACGCGGCCCGCAACCTGGCCGGGATCGAGGACGCCGACAGCACCGAGTTCGACGCCGAGACGATCAACCCGGTCATCTCGACCATGGCCGACCAGAAGGACGTCGTCGCCGGTGAGCGCGACATGGGCGGCACCATGCGGCTCGGCCTCTACCCGGCCAAGCTCGTGGAGGGCTCACTGGCCCGCCGCCTGTACGGCAAGGCCAAGGTGGAGGAGCGCCACCGGCACCGCTACGAGGTGAACAACGCCTACCGTGAGCGGCTGGAGAAGGTCGGCATGGTGTTCTCCGGCCTGTCGCCAGACGGCCGCCTCGTCGAGTACGCCGAGCTGGCCACCGACCAGCACCCGTTCTTCATCGGCACGCAGGCCCACCCGGAGTTCCGCTCCCGCCCGACCCGGTCGCACCCCCTGTTCAAGGGGCTGGTCCAGGCCGCCCTCGAGTACGCGGGCCGGCGCGAGAACGTGGCGAAGGCGGGGCGGGCCAAGTGACGGCGGACAACACGCCGGAGCACACGGTGAACGTGGAGGACACCGAGGAGTCCTGGAACGTCGTCGCCTCCGCCGAGCGCTTCGCGGGGCGGATCATCACCGTGCGCACCGACACGGTGGAGATGCCGGGCGGGGTGACCGCCGACCGCGACTACGTCGTCCACCCCGGCTCGGTCGCGGTCCTCGCCCTCGACGGCGAGGACCGGGTGCTGCTGATCCGCCAGTACCGGCACCCCGCGCGCCGCCTGCTGTGGGAGCTGCCGGCCGGCATCCGCGACGTGCCGGGCGAGCCGCTGGTGGAGTGCGCGGCGCGCGAGCTCGCCGAGGAGGCCGCCTACCGGGCGCGTACGTGGCACACGCTGGTCGACCTGCGCACCTCCCCGGGCATGTCGGACGAGCGGATCCGGGTCTTCCTGGCCCGCGACCTGGAGCCGATCCCCGACGAGGAGAACACGTACGTGCGCCACCACGAGGAGACCGACATGCCGGCGGCCTGGATTCCGCTGGGTGCGGCGGTCGACAAGGCCCTGAGCGGAATGATCCACAATTCTCCTGCGGTCGCCGGTATCCTCGCCGCGTACGCTGCTTCCGCCGACGGATTCAAGGGCCTTCGACCCGCCGACGCGCCGGAGGCATGAGTCCGTAGGGAGACGTCCTGAGCGAGCCCGAGGCGGTGCTGTCCAGCTACCTCGCCCATCTGGCGGTGGAGCGGGGGCTGTCTGCCAACACGCTCGCGTCCTACCGTCGCGACCTGCGCCGATACCTCGAGCACCTGCGGGCGCGCGGGCTCGAGACGTTCGCGCAGGTCGCGGAGGCGGACGTGGTCGCCTTCCTCGCCGCGCTCCGGGAGGGCGACGAGGACCACCCGGCGCTGGTCGCGAGCTCCGCCGCCCGCGCCGTGTCGGCCGTACGCGGGTTGCACCGCTTCGCCCTGCGCGAGGGCGTGGCGGGTCACGACCCCGCGCACGAGGTGCGCCCGCCGCGCCAGCTCCGGCGGCTGCCCAAGGCGATCACCGTCGCGGAGGTCGAGCGGCTGATCGCCGCGTGCGGCCCGGAGGACTCGCCGCTCGCCCTGCGCAACCGCGCGCTGCTGGAGGTCCTGTACGGCACGGGCGCCCGGATCTCCGAGGCTGTGGGGCTGGCGGTGGACGACGTGCCCACGGGACCGGCCCACGAGGAGGACCACGACCAGGACCAGGTGCGGCTGCGCGGCAAGGGCGGGCGGACCAGGATCGTGCCCCTCGGCCGTTTCGCCCGCAAGGCGCTTGACGCGTACCTGGTCAGGGCGAGGCCCAGGCTGGCGGCGCACGGCCGGGGGACGCCCGCGCTGTTCCTCAACGCGCGGGGCGGACGGCTCACGCGGCAGGGCGCCTGGGAGGTGCTGCAGGCGGCGGCGGAACGAGCCGGACTATCCGGTGTATCGCCGCATATGTTGCGGCATTCGTTCGCAACCCACCTCCTGGACGGAGGCGCCGACGTTAGGGTTGTCCAGGAGCTGCTCGGCCACGCCTCGGTGACCACCACCCAGGTGTACACGCTGGTGACGGTCGACAAGCTCCGGGAGGTCTACGCGGCGGCACATCCCCGCGCCTTGCACTGAACACGTGCATCTCGGCGGCCTTTGGCGCGCCGCCTTGCCGACCACGTGCCGACCCTTTAGATTCGATCAGGTTCGAGGGCCGTCAGGGAGGACCAACAGGTGACTGCGACCACAGAGGGGACGTGGGTGGGGGCTCCCGGCGCGATCGGGCCTACCGGCCGTCCCCGTCCGGTGTTCCCCGAGCCGACACCGCCGGAGTCCCACGGGCCCGCGCGCATCGTCGCGATGGTCAACCAGAAGGGCGGCGTCGGCAAGACGACGACCACGATCAACCTGGGCGCCGCGCTCGCCGAGGTCGGCCAGCGGGTGCTGCTCGTCGACTTCGACCCGCAGGGCGCGCTGTCGGTCGGTCTCGGCATCGACCCCCGGCCGCTCGAGGCGACGGTCTACGACCTCATCATGGAGGAGCCCGACGTCACGGTCGAGGACGTGCTGATCGACACCACCGTCGAGGGCATGCAGCTCCTGCCGAGCAACATCTTCCTGTCCGGCGCGGAGATCCGGCTGGTCAACGAGGTCGCGCGGGAGTACGCCCTGCAGCGGGCGCTCGAGCCCCTGCTGCCGCACTACGACATCTGCCTGATCGACTGCCAGCCGTCCCTCGGCCTGCTCACGGTCAATGCGCTGACCTGCGCGCACAGCGTGATGATCCCGCTGGAGTGCGAGTTCTTCGCGCTGCGCGGCGTCGCGCTGCTGATGGAGTCGATCGGCAAGGTCCAGGAGCGGCTCAACAAGAACCTGGAGATCGACGGCCTGCTCGCCACGATGTACGACCCCCGGACGCTGCACGCCCGTGAGGTGCTGCAGACGATCATGCAGGGCTTCGGCGACAAGGTGTTCCACACCGTCATCAACCGGACGGTCCGCTTCCCTGACGCCACCCTGGCGGGGGAGCCGATCACGCAGTTCGACCCCGGCTCGATGGGCGCCACCGCCTACCGCGAGCTGGCCCGCGAGCTGCTGGCCAGGTGGCCCGCCCGCGTCTGACCCCGCGGGGCCGCGACGGTAGGGGACAATGGCAGGCGTGACGACCGGCCAGGAGATCGACCAGGGGAGCGAGGAGAGCGCGCCGAGCGGCTTCCAGGTGCACCTGGACGTCTTCGAGGGGCCGTTCGACCTGCTGCTCGGGCTGATCTCCAAGCACAAGCTGGACATCACCGAGGTGTCCCTGCACAAGGTCACCGACGAGTTCATCGCGTACATCCGGTCGCGGGGGCCGGAGTGGGACCTCGACCAGACCAGCCACTTCCTGCTCGTCGCGGCGACCCTGCTCGACCTCAAGGCGGCGCGGCTGCTGCCCACCGGAGAGGTGGAGGACGAGGAGGACCTCGCCCTGCTGGAGGCCCGCGACCTGCTGTTCGCGCGGCTGCTGCAGTATCGGGCGTACAAGGAGGTCGCGAAGGTCTTCGCCGGCCGGATGGCCGAGGAGGCGCTGCGCTTCCCGCGCGCCGTGCCGATGGAGAAGCGCTTCGCCGACCTGCTGCCGGAACTCGTGCTCGGCATCGGGCCAGAACAGCTCGCCAAGATCGCGGCGCGGGCCTTCACGCCGAAGGCTCCGCCGTCGGTGTCGGTCTCGCACATCTATCAACCGCTGGCGAGCGTCCGGGAGCAAGCCGCTATCCTTGTCGAGCGGCTGAGGCGGCTGCACACGGCGACCTTCCGGGCGCTGACCGCCGACTGCGCGGGGACGTTCGAGGTCGTCGCCCGCTTCCTGGCCGTCCTGGAGCTGTTCCGGGAGGCCGCGGTCTCCTTCGAGCAGGTCGAACCGCTCGGCGACCTGTACGTCACCTGGACGGGCACCGACGACGGCGATGTCACGGTCGGCGACGACTACGACGAGGGCCGGCGCGAGGAGCGGCCCGCCGAGGCGGACGCGGCACGGGACGAGTGAGGCGGGACCACCCCGTCACACCGCCGCGCCACACGCCGAGGCGGCGCGGGGCCGACGGCGGCGGCAGAGACGGAACCACCGCACGACGAGCGAGGAGCGATGGAAGCGAGCGACATCCCCCGTTCCGGCGACGACCCCGGCGCCGGACCGCCCGCCGGGCGGCGGGATCAGGCGTTGGAAGCCGCAGAGCCCGGTGGGGACGGGACGGCGGAGGGACCCTCGCTCATCGCCGCGCTAGAAGCGATCCTGATGGTGGTGGACGAGCCGGTCGCCGAGGTGACCCTCGCGCAGGTGCTCGAACGCCCGACGATGGAGGTCGCCGCCGCCCTTCGCGCGCTGTCCGAGGAATACACGGCCTCCGGCCGGGGTTTCGACCTGCGGGAGGTGGCCGGAGGCTGGCGCTTCTACACCCGTGCGGATTGTGCCGCGCTGGTGGAGAGGTTCGTCAGGGACGGCCAGCAGGCGCGGCTGACGCAGGCCGCGCTGGAGACCCTCGCCGTGGTCGCCTATCGGCAGCCGGTCAGCCGGGCCCGGGTGGCGGCGGTGCGCGGCGTGAGCAGCGACGGCGTCATGCGGACGTTGGTCGCACGCGGCCTCGTGGAAGAGGCCGGCACCGACCCGGAGAGCCAGGCCGTGCTCTACCGGACGACGAGTTACTTCCTGGAGAGACTGGGGCTGCGGAGCCTCGACGAGCTACCCGAACTCGCCCCCTTCCTCCCGGACGACGTGGAAATTCTTGAGGAGCAGAAGTAGTGAACAACAGGCGTGGCACCCCGTCCGGTGAGGGACGCGGTCGGAGCCGGAGCACCGGTCAGCAGGGCGCGAGCGCGCGTGGATCCCGCGGTGGATCCGGCGGCTTCCGCCCCCAGGACGACCGGCGCGGCGGTTCCCGCGTCCCTGGTTCCCGGTCCGGGTACGGGTTCGACTCCAGGTCCGACAGATCCGACAGGTCCGACAGGTCCGACAGGCCGGACTCTCGGCGGTTCCGCGACGAGGACGCCCCGCGCGGCGGCCGGTACGGCGACGGCCGCACCGGCGACGCACGCGACGACCGTCCCCGCGGCCGTCAGGGTGACACCGGTCGCCAGGGTGACACGGGTCGTCAGGGTGACACCGGCCGGCGCGACGCGCGTTCCGGCGGCGAGCGGTATCGCGACGACGCCCGCGCCCCCTTCAGGTCCGAGCGGGACGGCTCCCGCGCCCGCTACGGCAGGCCCGAGGGCGGCCGTTCCGGCGACCGCGGCTTCAACCGTGAGGGCGGCCGCGGTTTCGACCGTGAGGGCGGCCGCGGTTCCGAGCGCGGTTTCGACCGTGATCGCGGTTTCGACCGTGATCGCGGCTCCGGCCGGGAGCGCGGCGGGCGGGACGGCTACTCCGCCGAGCGGCCCTCGTTCCGCACCGAGGGGGCCGGTTCCCGTGGCCGTTACGGCAGGCCCGAGGGCGGCCGGGATCGGCTGCGCGACCGCGACGGCGGCTACGAGACGTCCCGTGAGGGGCGTGCGGCCGGACGGCCGGCCTTCCGCGACGAGGAGCGTGGCGGCGGCAGGACCGGCGATCGCGACAGCTATGGCAGCCGGAGCTTCGGCGGCGACCGCGCGCCCCGGCGTGACGACCGCGACGGCCGGAGCCACCGTGACGACCGCCAGGTGGGCGGCGACCGTGAGGC
The DNA here is from genome assembly GCF_012999525.1 of Microbispora sp. H10836. Classification (NCBI taxonomy): domain Bacteria; kingdom Bacillati; phylum Actinomycetota; class Actinomycetes; order Streptosporangiales; family Streptosporangiaceae; genus Microbispora; species Microbispora sp. H10836. The sequence goes on along the minus strand of NZ_JABBWU010000001.1, from coordinate 105,468 downwards.
GCGCGGCGCGCGGCCCGGGCGCGGCGACTACCGCGCGGGGCGCGACGGCGGCAGGGGCCGGGCGAGCCGCGACGAGGTGCAGACGATCGGCCGCCTGGGCGGCGGCACGCGTGGCCGGTCCGGCGGCGCGGGAGCGGGCGCGGGCTCACGGAGCGCGGCCCGGCCCGCCGGCGGTCCCAAGCGTGCCGGCGTGGGCGGCCCGGTGGGCAACCCGTTCAAGACTGCCCGGCAGCCGCTTCGCGACCCGGACTTCTACGACGAGAACTACACCGACGAGCGCGACACGACCGAGGTGCCGGGCGGCGAGCGGCTGCAGAAGGTGCTCGCCCAGGCCGGGGTGGCCAGCCGCCGGGCCTGCGAGGAGATGATCGGCGACGGCCGGGTGACCGTGGACGGCCAGACGGTGCGCCGCTTCGGCGCCCGCGTCGACCCCGCCAAGCAGGTCATCCGGGTCGACGGGAAGCGCATCCCGACGTCGTCCGACACCGTCTACTACGCGCTCAACAAGCCGATCGGCGTGGTGAGCACGATGGACGACCCCGAGGGCCGGCCGTGCCTGAACGACTACGTGCAGGATCTCGCGCCCCGGCTGTTCCACGTGGGGCGGCTCGACACCGAGACCGAGGGCCTGCTGCTGCTGACCAACGACGGGGAGCTCGCCCACCGGCTGACCCACCCGAGCTACGGCGTGCAGAAGAAGTACTGGGCCAAGGTGCCCGGCCCCGTCGCGCGCGACCTGCACAAGGTGCTGCGCAAGGGCGTGGAGCTGGAGGACGGGCTCGCCAAGGTGGACGAGTTCCGGGTGGTGCAGGAGCACGGTCAGCAGGCGCTGGTCGAGGTCGTCCTGCACGAGGGCCGCAAGCACATCGTCCGGCGGCTCATGGAGACGGTCGGGCACCGGGTGATCGACCTGGCCCGCATCGAGTTCGGCCCGGTCAAGCTCGGCCGGCTCAAGCCGGGGACCATTCGTGCGCTCACCGTGCAGGAGATCGGTGAGCTGTACGCGGCGGTCGGACTGTAGCCTTTCCGCGCGGCGGGCGAAAGTCGCAAGTCGAGCAGAATTGGCTAAAAGCGTGTAGATGGGCCGGACTCGTCCTCTCGGGGAGAGACCGGCCCGTCCCAGCGAGAGGGGAACGACATGGTGCGGGCGATTCGCGGAGCCATCCAGGTCGACGGCAACGATCGCGACGCGATCCTCGCCGGGACGACCGAGTTGGTGACCGAGGTGATGGGGCGCAACAACCTCACGACCGACGACGTCATCAGTGTGATCTTCACGTGCACGCCCGACCTCACCGCCGAGTTCCCCGCCCTGGCCGCGCGCAAGCTCGGGTTCCACGACGTGCCCCTGCTGTGCGCGACCGAGATCGACGTGCCGGGCGCGCTCCCGCGCGTGGTGCGGCTGATGGCCCACGTGCAGACCGACCGCCCCCGGCAGGAGATCCAGCACGTGTACCTGCGCGGCGCCGCCGCGCTGCGCGTGGACATCGCCCAGTAGGCGTCCCCCGCGGGACCGGGCCGGAACGACGGGTCCGAGCACCATCTCCATCCACCCACGACACATCCGTCGCAGGACAGCGTGTCCGAGGACGGCGACGGCAGGAAGAGCACGATGACTCCCATCGAGGATGCCGGGATCGGCAGTGTGGTCGTTGTCGGGACGGGCCTCATCGGCACGTCGATCGCACTGGCGCTGCGGCAGCGGGACGTGCGGGTCTTCCTGGCCGACCGGGACGCGGGAGCCGCACGGCTGGCGCGTGAGCTGGGCGCGGGGGAGGACTGGACCGGTGAGCGGCGGGTGGACCTCGCGGTCGTCGCGGTGCCGCCCCAGTTCGTCGCGCAGCAACTGCTCGATCTGCAGAAGCGCGACAGCGCCCGCGTCTACACCGACGTGGCGAGCGTGAAGGCGCTGCCGCTGGCCCAGGCCGCCCAACTGGGCTGCGACCTGTCGTCGTACGTCGCGGGGCACCCGCTCGCGGGCCGCGAGCGGTCCGGCCCGGCGGCGGCCCGCGCGGACCTGTTCCTCGGCCGTCCGTGGGCGTACTGCCCGACGGACGAGGCGTCCCCGCGGGCGGTGGCCGCGGTGGAACGGCTGATCTCGTTGTGCGGCGGCAACGCCGTGCGGGTGGACGCGGCCGAGCACGACCGCGCCGTCGCGGTCGTCTCGCACGCCCCGCACGTGACGGCCGCCGCGGTGGCGGCCCGGCTGGCCGAGGCGTCGGAGACGGCGCTCGGGCTGTCGGGGCAGGGCGTGCGCGACGTGACCCGCATCGCCGCCAGCGACCCGTCGCTGTGGACGGGCATCCTCGAGGGCAACGCGCTGCCTGTCGCCGAGGTGCTGGAGGCGCTCGTCGCCGACCTGAGCGCCGCCGCCCGGTCGCTGCGCGCGCTGGCGGGCGACGGCGCCGCATTGGAGCAGGTCACCGACCTCCTGTCGCGCGGCGTGCGGGGGACCGGCAGGATCCCCGGCAAGCACGGCGGCCCGGCGCGGACGTACGCCGTGGTCCAGGTGCTCATCGGCGACCACCCCGGCGAGCTGGCCCGCCTGGTCCAGGCCGCCGGCGAGACGGGCGTCAACATCGAGGACATCCGCCTGGAGCACGCCACCGGGCTGGAGCTCGGCGCGGCCGAGCTGTACGTCCGGCCGGAGGCGGCGGAGACCCTCACCGAAGGCCTGCGCGAGCGCGGCTGGCAGGTGCCGGGCTGACCCGGTCTCCCGGTGCGGCCGGTGACGTCCGTGCGGCCACCGGCCCTGGGGTGACAGCGGGGGCGGAATCGGGGGCGGTGTAACGGCGCAGGCCGGGGATCGCCCAGGCGATCGCCGCCACGGAGGCAACGGTGAGCAGTCCGCCCGCGCAGATCACGACGCGCGGGCCGTACACCGCTCCGGCAGCGCCATGCAGCAGGTTCGCGATCTGCGGCCCTCCCACCAGCACCACGGTGAGCGCGCCCTGGACGCGTCCGCGAACGGCGTCGCCGGTGTGCGTCTGCACGATCGTGGTGCGGAAGGTGCTGAGAACGAAGTTGACCGCGCCGCCGAGCACGAGCGCCGCCAGCGCGACCCACAGCTCGGCGGCCAGGCCGACGAGCACGACGGCGATCCCCCACGCGACGGCGGCGCCCGCCACGAGGGCGCCGTGGCGCCGGGCGTGGGTGAACGTGCCCGACAGCAGCCCGGCCGCGAAGACCCCGGCCGGGTAGGCCGCGTAGAGCAGCCCCGTCTCCGGGCCGCCCCCGGCCGCGCCGCCGAAGACGTGCCGGGCCAGCTCGGGATACAACGCCGAGGGCATGCCGAAGACCATGGCCGCGAGGTCCACGGCCAGCACCGCCACCAGCAGCCGGTCGGCCGCCAGGTGGCGGAACCCGGCCGGCGTCCGGCGGGCCACCGAGGAGCCTCGGCCGCCGTCCGCCGCGCTCGCCGCGCTCGCCGTGCTCTCGGGGGGAGGCGGAGGCAGCGGCGGCAGCATGGCGACGGCCCACACCACGGCGAGCAGTGCGACGGCGTCGAACAGGTACAGCATGCCGAGCCCGACGACCGGGACCAGCACCCCGGCGAGCATCGGCCCCAGGACGGACCCGCCGTAACGGACCAGCGAGCTGAGGCTGTTGGCCGCCGGCAGCAGCTCGGCCGGGACGAGGCGGGGCACGATGGCCCCCGTCGTCGTCATGACCATCCCGTAGGCCGCCCCCTGGAAGGCCACCGCCACCAGCAGGACGGGGACGGAGCGGCCGCCCAGAGTCGCCTGGACCCACAGCGCGGCGTACGTCAGCGCCAGGCAGAGGTCGGCGGCCAGCAGCACCGTCCGCCGGTCCATCACGTCGGCGAGTGCGCCGCCGCACAGCGCCGCCGCGACCAGCGCGGCGAACGACACCCCCGCGGCGGCTCCCACGGCCGCCGAGGAGCCGGAGATTGTGAACAGCTGCGTCGGCACCGCGACCACGCTGAAGGACCCGCCCACGGCACAGATCACCGAGGCGACCCACATCCGCCGGAACGCCGGGATGGCCAGCGGCCGGCGGTCGACGCCGAAAGTCCGGGAACGGGGCGGCCGCACCGTCGTGGCGCTCATCGCGGGGTCCCGCCCGCCGCGCACTCCTCCTCCGCCACCACGTCGGCGACCACGCAGGCGACGTTGTCGGGGGCTCCCGCGGCGTACGCGAGGTCGATCAGCTCGTCGACCGCCTGCCGCGGGCCGCCGGAGCCGGCGAGCGTCTCGCGCAGCACGCCGGCCGGCACGACTCCCGGCAGCCCGTCCGAGCAGAGCAGGTACCGGTCGCCGGGGGCGGCGTCGTGCGTCGACAGGTCCGGCGGGGAGGCTCCCGTGCCGGTCAGCGCGCGTACCAGCAGCGAGCGCCGCGGGTGGGAGACGGCCTCCTCCGGGGTGAGCCGGCCCTGGTCGATCAACGACTGCACGTAGGTGTGATCGTCGGTCAGCTGGAACAGGCCACCGTCGCGGAGCAGGTACGCCCGGCTGTCGCCGACGTGCACCAGTCCCAGCCGCGCCCCGGACCACACGAGCGCGGTCAGCGTGGTGACCACCTGACCCGACGGGGTCGAGGCGGCGACGTCCCGGATCGCGCGCTCGGCGTCGCCGACGGCGTCGGCGAGCGCGCCGAGCAGGTCCTCGGGGGGCGGGGACAGGGTCCGCAGGCGCTTGAGCGCGTCGACGGCCGCCGCGGCGGCGCGGTCCCCGCCCGGGCCGCGCATCCCGTCGGCCACCGCCAGCAACCGGTCGCCGGCGTACGCGACGTCCTCGTTGCTCGTCCGCACCCGTCCCGGCTCCGACCGGGCGGCGTGACGGATCCCCAGCGTGGTCGTGGTGTCCTCCACGGCGCCGTCCCTTCCCGAAAGGTGATCGACGAGGAAGGCGGCGAGCCGGCCGCGGGCCGCCGTCTCGGCGGTGACCTGCCGCCAGTAGGCCGCCACCGCCTCGGCCGCGTCCGGCGCGGGCAGGCCGCACACCTGCCGGATGCGTGCCAGCGGCATGCCGAGCCGCCGCAGCCAGGCGATCAGACGGGCCTGCTCCAGCTGGCCGGGGTCGTAGTAGCGGTATCCCGACTCGCCGTCCACCGCGGCCGGGCGCAGCAGCCCGAGCTCGTCGTACAGCCGCAACGCCTTGGGCGACAGCCGGGCGGCCCGCGCGAACGTCCCGATGGTCAGCAGTTCCCCCACGGCTCCTCCTCGTCCCGGCCGTCATGGCCGGTGCGACGATGCTGGGGCTTCACCCAGGGGCAAGGTCAACACGGGCCCGGACCCGGGCGTGGATCGATCGCGCGGGAAGCCCTGTCCGGCCGCCGATGCACGCTTTCCGGCCTTATCCCGGTAGCCTCGGGGACGACGATTCGAAGGGGAGAAGGAGAGCCGGTGTCGGGTCTGGTCGTCGCCATGGACGGTCCCTCGGGATCGGGCAAGTCGAGTGCCTCGCGAGGCGTCGCGCGGGCGCTGGGCCTGCGCTACCTCGACACGGGCGCCATGTACCGCGCGGTCACCTGGTGGATGCTCCAGCGGGGTGTGAACCTGGAGGACGCCGCCGGGATCGCGGCGAGGTCCGCCGAGCCCGCGCTGGCGATGGGCACCGACCCCGACGCGCCGGGCGTCACCGTGGACGGTGTCGACGTCAGCGGGCCGATCCGCGGCGCCGAGGTGACCGGCGCGGTGTCGGCCGTGAGCGCCGTGCCCGAGGTCCGCCGCCGCCTGGTGGCCCTGCAGCGGGAGATCATCGCCGAGTCCCTCCCCGGCGGGGGGATCGTGGTCGAGGGCCGCGACATCGGCACCGTCGTCGCACCGGACGCGCCCGTCAAGATCTACCTGACGGCGAGCGCCGACGCCCGCGCCCAGCGCCGTACGGCCGAGCTGGACGGGACGACCGTGGAGGCGCAGAAGGCCGCGATGGCCCGGCGCGACTCCATCGATTCGACGCGCAAGGCCGATCCGCTGGCGAAGGCCGCGGACGCGGTGGAACTGGACACGACGCCGCTGGACCTGGACGAGGTGATCGCCGAGGTGCTCCGGCTGGTCAAGGAGCGGGTCTGACGCCCGCACGCCCCGCCTGACCGCCCCCGGCGCCGCGCGCCGCGTTCCCGGAGGAACGCCCGGGGTGGGCCACGCGGTGCGACATACGAACGAGCCCGGCCCAGGAGACGGTCCGCGGCCGGGGAGAACGGAAGAGCAGCCGATGAGGCAGGGTATGGACGTGACGGGGGAGTACGACGAGGACGAGGGCGGCTGGATCGAGGCCGAGCTCGCCGAGCTTTCCGCCGAGGAGGCGGAGCGGGAGCCCGATTCGGGCCCGCTGCCGGTCGTCGCCGTGGTGGGGCGCCCCAACGTCGGCAAGTCGACGATGGTCAACCGCATCATCGGCCGTCGTGAGGCGGTCGTCGAGGACGTGCCGGGCGTGACCCGCGACCGGGTCACCTATGAGGCGACCTGGCGGGGCCGGCGGTTCACGCTGGTCGACACCGGCGGCTGGGACCCGGACGCGACCGGCATGGCCCTGCGCATCGCCGAGCAGGCGCAGATCGCGGCCGAGCTGGCCGACGTGATCCTCTTCGTGGTGGACGCGAGCGTCGGGGTCACCGACTCCGACGAGGCCGTCGGCGCGGTCCTGCGCCGCTCGGGCAAGCCGGTCGTGCTGGCCGCCAACAAGGTCGACAACCAGCAGATGGAGCTGGAGGCGAGCGGGCTGTGGTCGCTCGGCCTGGGCGAGCCGCACCCCGTCTCGGCCCTGCACGGCCGCGCCAGCGGAGACCTGCTCGACGTGGTGCTCGACGCGCTGCCGGAGACGCCGCCGCAGACGTTCGGCGTGCAGCGGGGCCCGCGCAGGGTCGCGCTGTTGGGCAAGCCCAACGTGGGCAAGTCGTCGCTGCTCAACAAGCTCGCCGGGGAGGAGCGGGTGCTGGTCGACCCGATGGCCGGCACCACCCGCGACCCGGTGGACGAGCTGGTCGAGCTGGGCGGCACGACGTACCGGTTCATCGACACCGCGGGCATCCGGCGGCGCGACCGCGAGCTGAAGGGCGCCGACTTCTACGCGGCTGTGCGTACGCGGGCCGCGCTGGAGCGGGCGGAGGTCGCGGTCGTGCTGATCGACGCCTCCGAGGTGCTGACCGAGCAGGACCTGCGGATCATCGGCCTGGTCATCGAGTCGGGCCGGGCGATGGTGGTCGCGTTCAACAAGTGGGACCTGGTCGACGAGGACCGGCGCTACTACCTGGAGAAGGAGATCGACCGGCAGCTCGTCCGCACGCCCTGGGCGCTGCGGGTGAACATCTCGGCGAAGACCGGCCGCCACGTCGAGAAGCTCGCACCGGCCATCGAGCGGGCCCTGGATTCGTGGGGCACGCGGGTGCCGACGGCCCGGCTCAACCAGTTCTTCACCGAGCTGGTGCAGGCCACTCCGCCGCCGGTGCGCGGGGGCCGGCAGCCGAAGATCCTTTTCGCCACCCAGGCGTCCACGGAGCCGCCGAAGTTCGTGCTGTTCACCTCGGCGTTCCTGGAGGAGACCTACCGGCGTTTCCTCGAGCGTCGCATCCGCGAGGAGTTCGGCTTCGCGGGTTCGCCGATCGAGGTGACGATGAAGATCCGGGAGAAGCGCAAGAAGAAGTGACCCCGGCCGGGCGCGGGGCGGCGAGACGTGCGGAGCGGACGGCAGCGTCCGGCCGGCGCGGATCAGCTCGGCTGGTAGGTGTTCTCTTTGCGCGGAAGGGTGAGCTGGACCTTGGTTCCCCATGACGAGAAACGCATGTCGGTGCGGCTGCTCATCGCTCCCGTCGGGTAGTCCGGATCGGCGAAGGTCGTGTAGAGCCGGGCCGGCAGGCCCTTCCGGTCCGTCCACAACCGCCAGTGGACCTTCAGTTCGGCCTCTCGCTGACCGGGCTTCATGTCGGGCTGCGCACGCAGGGACGGCGAGGCCTTGTACAGCGTCCCCAGGGTGATGGCGCCCTGATAGACCCCACCGGTCCGCCTGGTCGTGGTGGCCAGCAGCGCCTTGTATGTGGCCGCCTCGAAAATCGGCGGAACCGAGTAGAACGGGTTGCGGTCACTGGCCGTGAACCGCGCCCTCCACCAGGTCTTGCCATCCGGCAACGCCTGCTGCCGCGGCCCTCCCGACTCGTACGTGTACCCACCCGCGGCGAGCAACCGCATCTGCCCCCCGAGCTGCTTGGTTTTGATGGTGAGGTCGTACGCGGTCAACCCCGGCCGACCGAGCCGTACGGCGCCACGAATGTCGGACTTCTCGAAGAGTTCTTTCCGTATGCGGACCTGGTGCACCTCGCTCACCTTCACCCAGCGCTTGGCCGCCACCTGCGCTTTCAACGCCGCGAGGGGATCGGCCGCCCGCGCCTCGGCCGGGCCCGCCGGCCAGCAGACCAGTAACGCCGTGACCAGGCCCACGGAAATCGCCGAGCGCCTCATACATTCACTCCCGAAGTCAGATCCCCCGGCTCGCCGAACGCGCGAGCCGTCGGCCGCAGATTACCCTTGTGGATAGGGCGGCCGCCGGTGACGGAAATTGCCCCAGTTGTGCGGACAGGTCGCTCCCTCGTGCGCGACGCCACGGGGGAGCTGCTGAAGATCCTGCTCGAGGCCGCCGGGGTGCGAAGGTAGGGAATGCCCTACCCCCGGGACTGCCGTCCGCCGGATCGATCTCCGGTGGGCGGCTCAATAGCGTTGGAGACATGCGCCGACTTCTCTCCCGCCTCGGCGGCGACACGGTTTACATCCTCGTCGGGTTCCCCCTCGCGACGATCACTTTCTGCCTCACGGTGGCCGGCCTGTCGGCCGGCGCCGGGCTGCTGGTGGTCTGGCTGGGCGTGCCCGTCCTCGCCCTCACCCTCCTCATGGCCCGGGGGATGGGCGACGTCGAACGGCTCCGCATGCGCGCGGTGCTGGGCCGGGAACTGCCCCGGCCGCGTTATCCCGCGTCCCCGCCCGGAGCCGGGGTGTTCCGCAGGACCGTCACCCCGCTCGCCGGGGGGCAGCCCTGGCTCGACGCGCTGCACGCCCTGCTGGCCTTCCCGGTCGCGATCGTGGCGTTCTGCGTGACCGTCACCTGGTGGGCGCTGGCTCTCGCCGGGCTGACCTACCCGCTGTACGGGTGGATCACCTCGAACATCCCCGGCAACACCGAACTGCCCGAACTTCTCGGCCTCGGCCAGGGCTACATGGTCAACAGCGTCTTCTACGTCGCGATCGGGGTGGTCGCCGCGATCACCCTCTATCCGGTCGTCCGCTCCTGCGCCTTGATCAAGGCGTCGCTGGGCCGGTCGCTGCTGACCGGCGTCGCCGAGTTGCAGGAGCGCATCGACGACCTCACCGAGGGCCGCCACGCCGCCGCCCACGCGGAGGCGAACGCGCTGCGCCGCCTGGAGCGCGACATCCACGACGGTCCCCAGCAGCGCCTCGTCCACCTGGCGATGGAGCTGTCGAGGGCCCAGCGGGAACTCCAAAAGGACGCCACGGCCGCGCACGAGACGATCGGCAAGGCCATCAGCGCCACCCGGGAGACCCTGGACGAGCTGCGGGCGCTGTCGCGCGGCATCGCCCCGCCCATCCTGGCCGACCGCGGCCTCGCCCCGGCGCTCGCCGCCCTGGCCGGCCGCTGCACCGTCCCCGTGGAGCTGGACGTCCAGACGGCCGAGCGGTATCCCGCGCTCGTCGAGAACACGATCTACTTCGTGACCGCGGAGGCGCTCACCAACGTGGCCAAGCACAGCAGGGCGACCTCCTGCTCGGTCGGGCTGACCAGGATCGGCGACACGCTCATCCTCACGATCGGGGATGATGGGGTCGGCGGCGCCCATGTCGCCAAGGGACACGGTCTGTCCGGCCTGGCCGACCGGCTGCGGGCCGTCGACGGAGAGCTGTCGGTGCGGTCGCCGGCGGGCGGGCCGACACTGATCACGGCGGAGGTTCCGTGCGCGTAGTGGTGGCCGACGACGCCGTCCTCATCAGGGAGGGGCTGGTCCGCCTGCTGGAGGAGTTCGGCTGCGAGGTCGTCGAGACCGTGGGCACGGGGGAGGACCTGGTCCAGGCCGTGGCCGCCCACCGGCCCGACGTGTCGGTGGTCGACGTGCGGATGCCGCCGACGTTCACCGACGAGGGCCTGCGCGCCGCCGTCGAGGCGCGCGAGAAGGTGCCGGGCACGCCCGTGCTGATCCTGTCGCAGTACGTCGAGGTGTCCTACGCCGACGATTTGCTGGCCGACGCCCGGGGTGCGGTCGGCTACCTGCTGAAGGACCGCGTGGTCGACGTCGAGGAGTTCATGGACGGCCTGCGCCGCGTCGCCGCCGGGGGGACGGTCTTCGACCCCCAGGTCGTCGCCCAGCTGATGGTGCGGCGGCGGCGCGACGACCCGCTGGCCTCGCTGACGCCGCGCGAACGCGAGGTCCTCGAGCTGATGGCCGAGGGCAGGTCGAACCCCGCGATCGCCCGCCGCCTCGTCGTCACCGAGGGCGCGGTGGAAAAGCACATCCGCGGTATCTTCGCCAAGCTCGGGCTGCACGCCGAGGACAGCGACCAGCACCGCCGCGTCCTCGCGGTGCTGGCCTACCTGCGCTCCTGACCGTACGCGTCAGGCCGGGCGGTTGCGGCCGCCCATCTCGTACGGCGTGGTGACCCCCTCGTAGGCGAGGTGGAACTCCATCCCCTGGGCGGCGTGCGCGAGGTCGTGGCAGTGGGACATCCACATGCCGGGGTTGTCGGCCGTCAGGGCCACCTCCCAGACCTCGCCGGGAGCCACGTCGAAGGTGTCCATCGGCAGCCCGGTCGCGGGCACGCCGTCGCGGGACAGGATCCGGACGTGGTGGCCGTGCGGATGCATGGGGTGGGTGTCCGTGCCCCGGTTCACCACCGTGATCCTGACGGTCTGGCCCTGCCGTACGACAGGGGTGGGGATGTTCGGCCAGGCCTTGCCGTTCACCGTCTGCGCGAGCCTCGGCAGGCCGCCGGCCATGGCGAGGGTCTTGTCCAGCACCCAGGTGATCTCCTGGTCGAACCGGGCCGGCGGGGCGGTGGCCGCGCCGTACCGGGTGATGTCCACGATGGGCCCGGTCGCCGCCGGTGGCGTCGCCGGTCCGTTGACCAGCAGGGCGGGGTGGTCCCCCGCCGTCAGCAGCACCGGGCCGGACGGCACCGTGAAGGTCAGGTCGTAGCGGCCGCCCGCGGCGAGGTGCAGGCGGGCGCCGTCCAGGTCGCTCGCCCCCGGCACGTCGCCGCCGTCCACCGCCGCGATCCGGTACGGCGCCCCGGCCAGCCCGAGGACCACGGGCCGGGTGTCGGTGTTCACCACGCGCAGCCGCGCCCGGGCGCCGGGAGGCAGCGCGAGAGGGACGAGCCCGTCGACCGGCGCGGCGCCGTCCACCGACAGCGTGGGCCGCGTGCCGAACGTGTGGAGCGTGAGGAGGTGGTCCTCACTCTCCGGGAGCGGGACGGCCGGGTCGACGACCAGCAGGCCGAACAGCCCGCGCGGCACGGCGACGCTGGAGTCCTGGTGGCTGTGGTACCAGTACGTCCCGGCGTCCTCGGCCCGGAAGCGGTAGAGGTGGGTCTGCCCGGGGGCCACGGCGTCCTGGGTGACGCCCGGCACCCCGTCCTCGCCGGACGGCACGTCGTACCCGTGCCAGTGGATCGTGACCGCCTGCCCGTCCGTCAACCGGTTGCGCAGGACGACCTCCACCAGGTCGCCCTGCCGCACCCGCAGCACCGGCCCGGGCACCTGGCCGTCGAACGACCACGCGTCCACCGCGCCGGATGCGAGCCGTACGGTGGCGGGCCGCGCGGTGAGCGTGAACCGGCGGACCCGCGGCTTCGCCCCGGCCGGCCCGCCCGCGGCCGAGGCCGCCGGGCCGCGCAGCAGGTCGACGGACAGGCCCGGGGCGACTGCGCCGCCGTCGTGACCGGAGTGCGGGGTGCCGCCCGGCCAGATGCCTCCCACGGCCAGGGCGACGGCGAGGGCGAGCACGCCGGTCCCGGCTGTCTGCCAGCGGTGCTCAGGCGCGCGGACCGGGCCGAGCAGCCGCCACGACACGAAGGACGCCGCGGCGAACAGCGCGAGCACCGCCGCCGCCCCGCCGGCCGTGACCGGGTAGGAGACGACCACCCCGCAGGCGACCCCGGCCACCGCGCCGTACGCGGTGACCAGCAGGGGGAACGCGACGAGCCGGGGGGAGGGGACGGGGGCGTCGCCGGACGGCACGCGCAGCAGCCGGGGCAGGCTGACGGCGGCCGAGGCGAGTGCGGGAAGGGCGACCAGGGGCAGGGCCAGGGTGACCTTCTCCGCCACGAACCACCAGCCCGCCCTGGCGAGGCCGAGCGTGACGGCGACCCGGAGCGCGGTCATGACGATCGCCGCGGCGCACAGCGCCGCGGCGATCAGGCGGGTCCGCCGCCCGTCCGCGGCGGGCTGCCGCAGACCGGCCAGGGCGACCCCGGCGGTCGCGGCCCAGGCGGCCGCGACCAGGACGAACAGGATCTGATCGAGAGCGATCAGCCGTGCGGTGGTCACGCCGCGACGCGTTCCGCGGCCGGGGCCGCGGCCGTGCCCTTCATCAGGGCGCGGGCCCGCTGGACCAGGATGACGGCGACGGCGAGGATGGCCACGCCGTCGAGGGCGTGGAAGCCGAGGACCACGAGGCTGCCGGTCGTGGTCGAGTTCTCGGTCCACCCCGCGATCTCCGCCAGCGAGAAGATGACGAACAGCTGCACCGCGACCAGCACGAACGGCAGGATCGACAGGCCCACCAGCTTGCCGCCCGCACGGGCGATCAGGGCCACGACCGTCGTCAGCAACGACAGGAGCGGCATGATCATCGTGCCGTTCATGGCGTGGTAGCCGATGGCGGCGTTCGGGTCGCCCGGCGCGGGATGCGGCGTCTCGAACGCGCCGAACGTGGAGAGGTAGAACTGGGCGAGCACGGCGACGAGCTGCAGAACGGCGAACCCGAAGAACACCTTGCGCATGTGGGGCCTCCTCAGTGGGAAGGGACGAGCCCCGGGGGTTCTGCGGGGCGGCGGCGAGAGCCGGAACGGTACGCCCGCAATGGTGGACCGTGCGGTGTCCCGGGCACCCGGGACATCCGCCCCTGTCCACCGGGAAGTTCGCCGCCCGGGGAAGCGTGCGCGTCCCGCCCGGCCGCGCCCGCTCCGCGGGGAGGCGTAGGGACTCGTCAGCGGACCCAGGGCGGCACGAGCCGGTCGCTCCCCCGGGGAGCGAGATCGCACGCGTCCGGGGCGGAAACGCCTTCGGGGTTGTAGACCTCGCATCCGGCCGGCGCGACCACGATCGCGCTGAAGCCCGACTCGGCGCCGGCGTGCACCTGGCGGCCCACGTCGGCGGGCATGACGACGGTGTCCCCCGCCTCGACGCCGAGGGTCTCGCCGTCGAGTTCCACGGTCGCCGCGCCGGTGAGGAGGGTCCACACCTGCTCGCCGTCGCAGGCGTGGTAGGGGCCGCTGTTTCCGGCCGGCATGTCCACGCGCCACACGGCCTGAGCGGCGTCTCCCTGGGTGGGCGAGGCGAGGGTGGTCATGACGCCGTTGGGCGTGGTGCTGACGCGGCTGTCCGCGGAGCGGATGAGGGGCATGGGTGACTCCTTGGTGAGATCGGGCCCGGCCGGGCCGCCGGGGGAATGGGGAGGAGGGGCCGGGTTCAGGCGATCCACGGCGGCACGCCGTGCACGGTGCCGTCGGGCAGGATGGCCTTGGCCCCTGCGGGGGCCGTGACGACGGCGGTGAAGCCCTCACCGGGGCCCGCGGTGACGCGGCGCGGGGTCGAGGGCGGCATCACCACGGTGTCGCCGGGCGCGACCGCGAACGTCTCGCCGCCGAGTTCGACCGTGGCGGCGCCGGCGAGGAACGTCCACACCTGCTCGGCGTCGAAGTCGTGCAGCGGCCCGCTCGTCGCGGGGGTCGCCTCGACGCGCCACACGGCTCGGGTGGCGTCACCGAGGCTGGGCGAGGCGAAGGTGGTCATGACCCCGGCGGGGGTCTCGGATCTGCGGCATTCGGTGTGACGGATGACAGGCATCGCCGGCGTCTCCTAAGATAGACAACGTCGTTGTCGTTAATAGTGAACCTGGTTGTCTATCTGTGTCAAACGACCCGCCCGGCTTCGAGCTGCCCCTGCGGCTCTTCCTGGGCTTCCGCGTCCTGATCGACGAACTGCACGCCGAGCTCGCCCGTCAGGGGCACCCGCACGCCCGGCCCATGCACGGGTTCGTCATGCAGGCGATCGGCATCGAGGGCACGACCGCGGTGGAACTGGGCCGCACGCTGGGCGTCAGCAAGCAGGCGGCGGGCAAGACCATCGAGACGCTCGAACGCCTCGGCTACGTGGAGCGCGCCCGCGACCCCCGCGACACGCGCCGCAAGATCGTACGGCTCACGCCGTCGGGGGTGGACGTCCTGGCGCGCTCCGCCCGGATCTTCGACGAGCTGCGCGCGCGCTGGGCCGCCGTCATCGGCGACGAGCGGCTCAGAGAGCTGGAGACCGACCTGCGGAAGGTGACGCCGCCCGACGTCTTCCGCCTCGACGTGCCCGGCTGGTTCGGCGCCTGACCGGCTCCCGATGCGGGATCAGGCGCGGAATCAGGGCGGTATCAGGCGCGGCGGCCTGGCAGGGCGAGGGAGGCGGCGGCGCCGAGCGCGCACAGCCCGCAGGTGATCAGGAAGATCTCGGTGTACTCCGCGTGCAGCGCCGCCTGGACCTTCGCCGTGTAGTCCGCGAGCCTGCGGGCGTACTCGGCCGCGTCCACCCCGAACGGCAGCGGCGTGTCGAGGTGCGCGGTGAGCGACTGGAACCGGTGGAAGCCCCAGGCCGACAGCGCGGCCACGCCCAGCAGCATGCCCATCATCCTGGCCACCACGACCGCAGCCGACGCCACGCCGTGCTGCGCCGCCGGCACCAGGCGCAGCACCGCCGACGAGACCGGGGCGATCACCACCCCGAGGCCGAGGCCGGCCACCACGAGGTCGACGTCCATCCGCACCCCGGCCGAGGCCAGGTCGAGCGGCCACCGGGAGATCATCCAGTAGCCGGCGGCGGCCACCGCCATCCCCGCCACGGCCACCGGGCGCTCGCCGAACCGCCGCACCAGGATCCCGCCGAGGAAGGCCGCGACCGCCAGCGCGGCGAGGAACCGGGTGAGCACCAGGGCGCCGCCCACCGCGTCCCTGCCGAGCAGCGTCTGCGCGGCGAGCTGCACGTCGACCAGCGTGACCAGCAGCGCCGCCCCGGCCAGCAGGCTCACCGCCAGCGTGGCGAGCAGCGGCCGCCGGCGCACGCCCGTCAGGTCGAGCAGGCGGACCGGCGAGCGGATCTCCCACAGCACGAACAGCACGACCGTGACCGCCCCGGCGACCACGCACGGCAGTCCCCACGGCGGCAGCACGGCCGTGTCGGGGGAGGGGTTGTAGAGCCCGGCCACCAGCAGGCCGAGCGCCAGCGCGAGCAGGGCGCCGCCGCCCGCGTCCACCTTGCCGGCGCCCACCTGCCCGGCGCCCACCTTGTCCGGGCTCGGCTCGCCGGACCGCCGGCCGTACGGCTCGCGCCCGGCGGGGACGGCCACGTGCACCGCCACGGCGGCCAGCAGCGCGAGCGGGAGGTTGACCCAGAAGATCCCGCGCCACCCGGCGAGCGCGGCCAACCCGGCGCCGTACAACGGGCCGAGCACGCTGCCGAGCTCCTGCGCCGCGCCGACCGCGCCGAGCGCCACCGGCCGGGCGCGCTCGTCCCACAGGTCGCCGATGAGGGCCATGGTGATCGGCAGCAGCGCGCCGCCCGCGACGCCCTGGAGCGTACGGCCCGCGACCAGCGCGGGAACGCCGCCCGCCAGGGCGGTGACGAGGGAGCCGGCGGCGAAGCCGGCCAGGCACGCGTGGATCAGCGCGCGCCTGCCGTACCGGTCGGACAGGCGGCCGAGCAGCGGCATCGCCGCGACGTAGCCGAGCAGGAACCCGGTCACGACCGGGTTCGCCCGCTCCAGGCGGTTCAGCGGCACGCCGACGTCGGCGGCCACGTCCACGAGCACCGTGACGACGACGTACGCGTCGAGCGCGGCGAGCAGCACGGCGGCCCCGCCGACGCCCAGCGCCAGACGCCGGTGCCGCGTGGAGGGCCCGGCCGTCCCGGCCGTCCCGGTCGCGCCGCCGGCGTCGGTGGCGCCGGTGGGGTCGGTGGAGGGGTTGGTGGCGCCGGTCACGACGTGGGCGGGGCGACGGTCACGGGGGCGTCGTAGTCGCCCAGGGTCACGGTCACGGAGCCGCCGGTGAGCGGCAGGTCGAGCTTGAGCAGGCGGCCGGCGGCCTTGTCGATCCAGAGCGTGCCGGTGACGTTCTGCTGGACGCCGGGGACCAGCTTGGCCAGCGCCTGCTGCGTCAGCGTGGCCGTCACCCGGTAGGCGGCGGCGTCGCCGACCTTCTCCTCCGCCTGCGACTGGGCGTCCTGGGCGGTGGCCAGTAGGTCGGGCACGCCGGTCAGCACGGCGGAGGGGTCGTAGAGCGCCATGAGCTGCTGCCGGGTCATCGTCTGGAAGCCGCCGGTGGGTCCCTTGAAGTAGACCTTGTCGCCGACGAGCACGAACTCGATCTCCTGCAGCCCCACGATCTCGATCTGCAGCGTGCCCTTGGCGTCGCCCTCCCTGGTGAGGCTGCCCTCGGCGTGCCGGACCGGCACGGCCGGCTTGTCCTTGGTCTCGATCGTGAAGGCGACCGTCTTGACCGTCCGCATGGCCTCGGCCGAGCGCTTCAGCAGCGCGGGACCGTCCGGCAGGGCCGTCTCGCTCTTCGCGCTGCAGGCGGTCACGAGCAGCAGGCCGGCCACGACGAGCCCGAGGATTGTTCGCACAGCCGGATCGTAGCGAGCGCGCGGGGACCGCACGCGCCCGCCGGGGGAATCGGTTTGGCGCCACCCGCCGGGGGAAGGCGGGACCGGTGCCCAACCCGCGCCGTCCCGCCGCCTGCGGCGTCCCCTCACCGGGTGCCGCGGACCGCCTGGAGGTGGTCGATGATCGGGGCGTAGATCTGCTCCAGAGCGGACACCTGCTCGGGCGTCATCAGGTCGACGAAGTGCCGGCGGACGCTCGCGACGTGGTCCGGCGCCACCCGCTGGATCGTCTCCCAGCCGTGGTCGGTCAGCACGGCGAACGTGCCGCGCCGGTCGTCCTCGCAGTCCTGGCGGGTCACCAGACCGGCGGCCTCCATCCGGGAGATCTGGTGGGACAGCCGGCTGCGCGACTGGATGGTGACGTCGGCCAGCTCGCTCATGCGCATGCGGCGGCCGGGACTCTCGGAGAGGTTCACGAGGATCTCGTAGTCGTTCAGCGACAGCCCGGTGCCCTGCAACTCCCGGTCGAGCTGGAGGAAGAGCAGGCGGTGGGCGGCCAGATGAGCCCGCCAGGCGCGTTGCTCCTGCGGGGTGAGCCAGGTGGGGGCGTCCATGACCACCAGCATAAGATCAGCTGAGCGGACGGAGCGGAATGCCTGACAGCGAGAACGGCGAGAGCATCGGCACCGTCGTGGTCGCGGGGGCGGCCAACCTCGCCATCGCGCTGGCCAAGCTGGTGGCCGGCCTGATCAGCTCGTCCTCGGCCATGCTGTCGGAGGCCGCGCACTCGGCGGCCGACACGGCCACCGAGGTCGTGCTGTTCGCCGCGATCCGGCACGGCGAACGGCCCGCCGACGCCCGCCATCCCCTCGGCCACGGGCGGGCCGCCTACCTGTGGGCGATCGTGGCGGCCTGCTTCACGCTCGTCGTGGGGGCGGGGTTCTCCCTGACGCACGGCTGGCACACGATCACCGAGGGGGAGAGCCTGGGCGACATCCGCGTGTCGTACCTCGTGCTCGCGGTGTCCTTCGTGATCGAGTCGGTCTCCCTGTGGCGGGCCCTGCGTCAGCTGCGCGGCGCGGCCCGCCGCTGGCGGGTGAGCCCCGGACGGCTGCTCCAGCGCACCTCCGACACCGTGCTCAAGGCCGTCGTGCTGGAGGACTCCGCCGCGCTGATCGGCATCGCGACCGCCGGCCTCGGCCTGCTGCTGTCGCAGCTCACCGGCTCGGCCGCGTGGGACGGCGTCGCGTCGATCGTCATCGGGCTGCTGCTGCTCGGCGTGGCGCTGACCCTGATCAGGACCAACGCCTCGCTGCTGATCGGCCAGGCCGCGCCACCGGGGTTGCAGGAGAAGATCCGCGGCGAGCTGGCCGCCCAGCCGGAGGTCGAGGCCGTCGTCGAGCTGGTCACCGTCATGATGGGCCCCGGCCAGGTCATGGTCGCCGCCAAGGTCGACTTCCTCGACGAGACGTCCGGGGAGCGGCTCGAGCTCGCCTCCGACCAGGTGGAGTGCCGGCTGACCGAGCGGTTTCCGGAGATCCGGCAGGTCTTCCTCGACCCCACCCCGGGCCGGTCAGCCACCAAGGAGGCGTAGCTTGGCGGGCTCGTCGGTGACCGCGGCGGCGATCACCGTGCCGGCCGTCCACTCGACGAAGTGGCGGCCCTGCCACTCCAGCGCGATCGACGGCCCGTCATCGAGCGGCAGGGCCGACAGGTCGGCCTCGCGCAGCCGGTCGAGGGTGAGCTCTCCCCGCTTGACCAGCGCCTCCTTGCGCACCCACTGCCGGATCAGCCCGCGGTTGTCGTCGCCGACCAGCGTGGCCTCCGCGGGGGTCAGCGCGAGCGCCGCCAGCCTCTCGTCGGCCGGTCCGTCCGTGGCGTGCTCGGCGTCCACGCCCACCCGTCCCAACCCGGCGACCGCGCAGACGTAGCCCGAGGTGTGCGCCAGGCTGATCGACACCTCGGGGGCCTCGGCCAGCCAGGGCCGTCCATGAGCCTGGCCGCAGCCCTCGCATCGCTGCACCACGGTCAGCATGCAGGCGCGGGTGCCGAGCAGCTCCGCCGCGCAGTGCCGTACGAGCAGGTGGGCGGCGACGAAGTCGAGGCGGTCCCGCTTGCGCGTGAACCGACCGGCGCGCTCGCGCTCGGCCTCGCTCAAGGTGCCGGCGACCATGTCCAGCACGTCGTCGGTGTGGCCGGCCACGGCCAGTGGAGGGCGCACAAGGCCACTGTAGGGAAGCGATGTGACGATCGAGTGAACTGGGGCGCTCCGCCTGGGCGGATCCGGTCCGGGCCGCGTGGCCCGGACCGGAAGGTGCTCAGCCGGCCAGGGCGGCCATCCACGACTCGATTTCGTCCGGCCGGCGGGGCAGCGCGGCCGACATCAGCCGCGCGCCGTCGGCCGTGACGACGAGGTCGTCCTCGATGCGCACGCCGATCCCGCGCAGCTCCGGCGGCAGCGTCAGGTCGTCGGGCTGGAGGTAGAGCCCCGGCTCCACCGTCAGCACCTGGCCCTCCTCCAGCACGCCGTCCAGGTAGGCCTCCGCCCGCGCCCGGGCGCAGTCGTGCACGTCCAGGCCCAGCATGTGGCCGCTGCTGCACAGCGTGTAGCGCCGGTGCAGGCCCGCGTCCGCCTGCGTCCGCGTCAGCAGGCCCCACTCGCGCAGCCCGTCGGAGATCACCCGCATCGCGGTCTCGTGGAACTCGCGGAAGCGTGCCCCTGGCCGCAGCACCGCGATGGCGGCCGTCTGCGCCTCGTAGACCAGCTCGTACACCTGCCGCTGGACAGGGCTGAACCGCCCCGACAGCGGCAGGGTGCGGGTGACGTCGGCCGTGTAGAGGTTGTCGCCCTCGACCCCGGCGTCCAGCAGCAGCATCTCGGCGGGGTCGAGCCGCCCGTCGTTGCGGATCCAGTGCAGCACGCACGCGTGCGCCCCGGAGGCCACGATGGACTGGTAGCCCACCGCGTTGCCCTCCAGCCGGGAGCGCATACCGAAGACGCCCTCGACGTACCGCTCGCCGCGCGGGTGCGCGAGGGCCGCGGGCAGCGCGCGCACGACGTCCTCGAACCCGCGCACGGTCGCGTCCACCGCCTGCTGCAGCTCCGCGATCTCCCACTCGTCCTTGACCAGCCGCAGCTCCGACAGGACCGCGGCGAGTTCGGCGTCGTGGTCGTCGCCCGCGGGCGACACGAGCGCGTCGACCGAGGCGTCCACCCCGCGCAGCACGCGGGCCGGTCCGCTCAGCGCCGCCGGCAGCGTGTCGATGTGCGCGCACTCGATCTGGTACGCCGACTCGGCCTCCGCGAGGTCGAAGCGGCGGCCCACCCAGAACTCGCCGTACCGCCGGTCGCGGTAGAACTCCTGCGACCCGGCGCGGGACGGGCGGGGACGCAGGAACAGCCGAGCGGCGCCCGACGGCTCGATCACCAGGACGTCGTCGGGCTGCTGGCCGCCGGTCAGGTAGGCGAACGCGCTGTGCGTGCGGAACCGGTGGTCGTCGTCGTTGCTCCGGGCCCGCAGCGTGCCCGAGGGGATGACGAGCCGTTCGCCGGGCAGCCGTTCGGCGAGCCGCGCCCGCCGCTTGGCCGCGTACGCGGCGACCGGCAGCGGCGCCACGTCCTCGCGGGTGTCGGCCCAGCCGTCGCGCATGAAGTCCGCGAGCGCGTCTGAGATCGGGAGATCGTGGCTCCCGGTGTTGAGCTTCTCGGCCATCCAGTGCCCCCAGGGTGCGGTGATATTTCGCCATCGTAGGGGTGGGGGCACTTGACGACACAGGACGGCCGCTGTTGCCTGGGGAAACAGGATTGGCCGCTCCGGCCGGCCGGCGGGAGCGGAAACGGGGACGTGTCCCCCGGATGCCCCTGAGAGGCGGTGCCGATGCTCATCGGGACGATCTTGCAGAGTAAGGGAACAGGCGTGGCGACCGTTCCTCCGCACGCCACGGTGTCCGAGCTCCTCGCCCGGCTGGCCGAGCTGAACATCGGCGCGGTCGTGGTCTCGGAGGACGGCCTGTCCATCGCGGGCATCGTGTCGGAACGCGACGTCGTGCGGCGGCTCAACGAGCACGGCGCGGCGCTGCTGGCCATGCCCGTCTCGTCGATCATGACCGCGGAGGTGCGCACCTGCGGCCCCGACGCCAACGTCGAGGACCTGCGCCGCACCATGACCAACCACAGGATCAGGCACGTGCCCGTGGTCCGTGACGGCCGGCTGGCCGGCATCGTCAGCATCGGCGATGTCGTCAAGAGCTCCATCCAGGAACTGGAGAGCGAAAAGGAGGCCCTGGTCGGCTACATCAACGGCTGACGGGGGCGCCGGCGTGGGGCGCGGTCACCGCCTCGCCCCGCGCCCCGGGTCCCCTGCGCCCCGCGCTCCACGGTGAGCGGCGATTTAGACTCGCTGGCGTGAAGCTGAAGCTGGACCTCCACGACATCTACAACAAGGGCAGCGAGATCGACAAGGCGCTGCACGGCATCATCCAGGAGGCCGTACGCAAGAAGGCGAGCCAGGTGGAGATCATTCCGGGCAAGGGGTCCGGCCAGCTCAAGAAGAAGGTGCTGCGCTTCCTCGAGCAGAAGGAGATCAAGGCGCTCTACCACCGGATCGACAAGGACGCCAAGAACCACGGCCGCCTGTTCGTCTACTTCCAGTGGAAGTAAGGGCGTCTCGCGTCTACCGGTGCCGGTCTTCTGCAAGGGCACACAAGGCCATACAGTTCGCCGAGGGCCGCAGTCATCGCGACGCCACCGGCATCCCGCTCACGGCCGCCGGACGGCGGTCCCCGATGAGGCGGGCGAGGGCTCACCACCCGGCGGACGCGGGGGATGAAAGTTTCACGCCACCTCGTCGAAACGATGCGGACGCGTCACGGTAAGGGCGCAGACGGTGGGCCGAGGGCACCCGGGCGTCCGAGAGGTTTGATCCACGTACTTGACGCCGGGACCTTCGTTGAATTGACTCCGGATCACCGTCAACCATCGAATCGATTCGGGCGCTCATCAATGTTAGCGCTAACATTACCTGACGAGGCCTGCCGTCGGTGCCGTCCGATCGTGATTCCTGATCGAGGGAAGAAGGCATGATGCTTTTCGCAAGCCGGAGAAGGGCGCTCGCGGCATGGGCGAGCGCGTTGATCGCCGCCGCCTGCCTGGTGGGCGGTGGTACAGCCCAGGCCGCGGCGTCGCAGCCGTGTGACATCTACGCCGCAGGCGGGACGCCGTGTGTGGCGGCGCACAGCACGACCCGTGCTCTGTACGGCACCTACAACGGCCCGCTGTACCAGGTCCGGCGCGCCTCGGACAACACCACCCGCGACATCGGCGTGCTGAGCGCGGGCGGAGTCGTCAACGCCACCGCCCAGGACTCGTTCTGCTCCGGCACGACCTGCCTCATCACGATCATCTACGACCAGTCCGGCCGCAACAACCGCCTCACCCAGGCACCTCCCGGCTACTGGAAGGGCCCCGCTCCGGGCGGATGGGACAATCTCGCCGACGCGAAGGCCGCCCCGATCACCATCGGCGGCCAGAAGGCATACGGTGTCCGCGTGGAGCCCGGCACCGGCTACCGCAACAACAACACCAACGGTGTCGCGACCGGCGACCAACCCGAGGGCATCTACGCCGTCGTCGACGGCACGCACTACAACCAGTGGTGCTGCTTCGACTACGGCAACGCGCAGACAGATGGCCAGGCCGACGCCCCCGCCATCATGGAGACCGTCTACTTCGGCGCCAACAAACAGTGGGGCTACGGGGCCGGAGCCGGCCCCTGGATCATGGCCGACCTGGAGTGGGGACTGTTCTCCGGGGTGAACGCGGGCTACAACAACCTTCCGTCGATCAACCACCGTTTCGTCACCGCCATGGTCAAGGGCGAGCCGAACCACTGGGCGATCCGGGGCGGGAATGCGCAGTCGAGCGGCCTGACGACCTATTTCGACGGACGGCGCCCCAACGGCTACAACCCGATGAAGAAGGAAGGCGCCATCCTGCTCGGCATCGGCGGCGACAACAGCGTCTCCGGCCGCGGCACCTTCTTCGAGGGCGTGTTGACCTCCGGCTACCCGTCGGAGGCCACCGAGAACGCCGTACAGGCCAACATCGCCGCCGCCGGCTACGCGCCGGCGGGCGGCGGCGACCCGCAGCAGAACGTCCAGATCGTGGGCGGCCAGTCCGGCCGGTGCGTCGACGTGCCGAACTCCAGCACCACCAACGGCACCCAGGTGCAGCTGTGGGACTGCTCGGGCGGCACCATGCAGCGCTGGACCTACACCTCCGGCAAGCAGCTGCAGGTGTACGGCAACAAGTGCCTGGACGCCTACGGGCAGGGCACCGCCAACGGCACACAGGTGATCATCTGGGACTGCAACGGCCAGGCCAACCAGCAGTGGAACATCAACACCAACGGCACCATCACCGGCGTGCAGTCCGGGCTGTGCCTCGACGCCAACGCGGCCGGTACCGCGAACGGCACGAAACTCATCCTGTGGTCCTGCAACGGCCAGGCCAACCAGCAGTGGACCCTGCGCAGCTGATTCTGACCATCTTCGGCCCATGAGGGCGATCGGGTGAGACGCCTTGGGCGGAGGTCCGGACCTTGGGGGGCTACGGCTCCCCGGACCGGGCTTCTGCCTTAGGCGCAACCAGGGCCTCGCCCGGTCTGCGTGTGAAGACGGGGCCGGCGTCTCAGAGCCAGAAGGTGTCGTGGCGGAGGTAGAACTCCGCCTTCTCCTCTTCGCTCATGTTCGCGAGCGTGAGCAGTCCCTCGAAGTACCCCTCGCGTGGCGCGCCGGGCGCGAAGTGCAGCAGCATCGACGCCGGCTCTCCCGACTCGTTGCGGAACGCGTGCACGCCGCCCTCCGGGACGTGCACGAAGTCGCCGGGACCGGTGTCGATCCAGCGCCGCCCGTCGTAGATCCGCACCGTACCGGAGAGGATGTAGAACGATTCGGAGATCGAGCGGTGGAAGTGCGCCGCCGGGCCGCTGGGCTTCGGTCCCATGTCCCAGCGGTAGAGCCCGAACTGCCCGTTGGTCGTCGCACCTGTCGCCAGATAGTGCACCGTGGTGCCGCTCGGGTAGTCCAGCTCGGGCGTCGCGTCCGGGCGCCGGTACGACGCCGTCAGCTCGCCGGTGTCACCGTGGTAGGACGGCGGCGGATATGTCAACGGTCTTCCTCTCCCCGGGTTCGAGTCGCTCGTCGGTGGGCCGCGCCGTTCGACGGCGGCCGGACGAGCGGTGTCTCGCCGACGCGGTGAAGGCTAATCGCCGTCGTCGCCCGGTGCGAGGAGTTCCTCGTACGTCTTTTCGCATCGCTCGGCGGGCGTGCCGGGTGCGCACAGCAGCACCCGGAGATGGAAGTCGACCGTGTGCCGGCGGCCCGCCGACGTGTAGGTGATGCGGACGCCCTCGGCTCCTGCGCTGTCGTCACGGGTCTTCCCGTACTGCAGGGCGAGTTCGGTGTGGAGGTCGCTCTCCTCGCAGACGGTGGTGACGGCGGGACCGCGGGCGGGAAAGCCGAGCTCGGTCAGCGGCTTCTCGGCGTTGCCGAGCATCGGGCCGGTATGCGGCCGGGACGAGAACGCCTGCACCACGATGTCGTTGTACGGCCTGATCGGCTCGACGCTGGTGATGGTGGCCGAACCGGGCCGGTCCAGGCACATGTCCCAGCCGCCCAGGGAGTACGGCCTGTGGGCGACGGTGTCGTGAAGCACGACGATCCCGACGGGCCCGTCCGCGCCGGAGCCTCCGCTGACGACCAGGCGTGGGTCGAAGGCCCCACAGCCGGAGGTCAGGGCAGGTGCCAGGACGAGCGGCAGGACCAGGCGGGTGAGAGCACGCATGAGGGGACCCGATACCCCCGCAGCCCCGTGATAGACGGCCCGGCCGTCGATCGGCCTGCGGGGGAAGGTCATGGGGCGGGGGCCAGCCGGGACGACCACATGCGGGCTTCCTCCTCGGACAGCACGCGGTCGAGAGTGATCGACGGCCGCATCATCGGATAGGTACGGCCGATGTTCCACGTCCGCCGGAACGACGGTCTGTCGAGGACCACCACACGACGCCCGTCGAGGAGCGGGATCTCGGCGGGACGCCCGGCGTTGCGGATCAGCTCGCCCGTCGCGTCGCGCACGTCGAACCGATCCACGATCGGCCCGGCCTCGGGTTTGACAGGCCCGTCCGTGGCGGCCCCGACCCAGGAGGGATGGGGGATGGTCACCGGCACGTGCTCGCTCAGGACGTGCGCCAGCAGCGTGGAGAGCTGGAAGTTGTCCCCGATCCCGCCGATCGTCGTCGCGTACGCGCGCCCGGCCGGCCGGTGCAGGACGATCAGCGGCTCGTCGTCGAGTACGGCGAGGAGCCTCGGCAGGCACCACAGGTCGGGGCGGTCGGCCTCCACGGCGGCGACCGCCGCGGTGAGGCGCGGACGCCGGGAGAACTCCGCGCGAATGGCCGCCGACTGCTGGAGCAGGGTGGTCGCGGCGGTGCTCCAGTCCTCGGCGATCGACCAGCCGACGGACAGATCGAGGGCGCGAGCGAAAGGCAGACGGCGGCCGAGCCCGAACCGTCCGAGGAGGCCGAAGGGGCCGGAGAGCACGCGCGCCGCGTCGAGGAGCACGTGGTCCTCCGGACCGGGTTCCGGGAGGCGCCGGTCGGTGACCGTGCGCCAGGCCCGCGCGAACTCGGCGCTCAGCTCCAGCGCGTCGCACAGTCCCGCGACCACGGGGTCGATCAGCGGGGCGGGGTCGGCCCCGTTCTCGACCATCGCGCCGCCCATGACGGCCAGCCGCGCGCCGAGCCCGGGACTCAGACGGTCGAACAGGTCGCACAGGCGGACGAGGACGGCGTCCGCGGTGGCCGGGTCGCAGTCCTCGGTCCCCTTCCACAGCTCCTGTAGGGCCGCCAGGAAACCGGGAGGGTCCTGGGCCTCCGCGGCGCGGTGGAGGGCGTCGCACTGTCGGTCGATAACCTGGTCGAGCACCGCATGATGCTACGAGAGGGGGCCGCTCATCGGGCGGCGAGCGCAGCGGAGAGCGGCTTCTCCGTCGCCGACGAGGCCGCGGTCACCACCGCGGCGGCCGTCTACGAGCCGTTCTACCGGCGATCGAACGACCTGTTCGCCGACTACACGCCCGCGGGATCGCCGTGCTGTCCGACTGGTTCACCCGCGCGCGCGACCTCATGCGGGACTACCTGGAGGAGATCCGGCACGACCAGCTCGCCGGCGTGCCCCGCACCCGGCGCACGCGGAGCCGTTGAACCCGGCCCTCACGTGCGGTCTCCCGAGACGCGCCAGAGCGTGCCGTCCACCGTGAAGGGGCCCGGGTCACCCGGCGGCGGCCCTCCGGCCGCCGCGAGCGGGCCGCGGGCCCGAGCCGTTGGCTCCTGGTCGTGGGCTTCTGGTCGTGGGCTTCTGGTCGGGCGCCCCAGAGCCTGCGGGCTCAGAGCTTGCGGGCTCAGAGCTTGCGGACCTGCCACGCCTCCTCCGCCGCCGCCAGCACACCGGCCAGCGAGGCCCCGCCGCCCGCCGCGACGACCGCGGAGATGGCGCCCTCCACGAACGGCACGTCGGCGAGCACGACGTCCCCCGGGGACTCCAGCAGCCGGGCGGTGAGCACCGAGCTGCCGAGATCGGGGATCAGCACGACGCCCTCCCCCCGGTTCACCTCCTCGATGGCGGCGGTAACCCGGTCGGGACTGGTGCCGAGGCCGCCGTCCTCGGTGCCGCCCGCCGCCGCCAGCGGCACCTGCGCGCCGCCGATCTGCCTGGCCAGCGCGGCCACCTCCTCGGCGAGGCCGCTGCTGTGCGAGATGAGTACGATGCCGACCATTCGCCATCCCTGATACGTGTTCGCCACCTCCCGTCATCGGGAGGCGGCGGCCCTGAGTGCGCCGAACAGGAGAGCCGTCGAGGCCGCGCCCGGATCCTCGTGCCCGACGCTGCGCGGCCCCAGGTAGCTGGCCCGCCCCTTGCGTGCCTGCAACGGGACCGTCGCCCCGGCCCCCTCCTCGGCCGCGGCGGCCGCCGCCTCCAGGGCCTCCTCCGCCTTCAGCCCGTCCCGTACGGCCTGGGCCAGTGCCTTGGCGGCCGGGGCGAGGGCGTCGACCATGGTCTTGTCGCCCTCGGCGGCGGCTCCGAGGCGCCGGACGCCGGCCAGGGCCGCGTCCAGCGCGGTGCTCAGCTCGGCCGGCGAGACCTCGGCGGCCTCGCCGAACGCCTTGCCCATCTCACGGAAGGCCGTGCCGTACAGAGGGCCGGACGCCCCGCCGACCTTGCGGATGAGCGTGGTGCCGACGAGGACGAGGAGCGCGCCCGGGGTCCGCGGGGAGGCGCCGGCCAGCGCCTCCCTCGCGGCGGTGAACCCGCGGTCGAGGTTGGCGCCGTGGTCGGCGTCGCCGATCGCGGCGTCGAGCTGGGTGAGGTGGTCGCGCCGCGCCCGCACGACGGCGGCGATCTCGTCGATCCACGCGGCGAAGAACTCGGTGTTCACGAGTGGACTCCAGAGGTTCCGATGGCGGTCAGCGACCCCAGCGCAGTGCCGGCGTCTCCACGGGCGCGTCCCAGAGCCGGGTGAGCTCGCCGGTGAGCGAGCACGTCGTCACCGAGAAGCCCTGCATGTCGAGGCTGGTCACGTAGTTGCCGACGAGGCTGCGCACGGCCGTCGCGCCCTTCTCCCGGAGGTACGCCTCCACCTCGGCGAAGACGATGTACAGCTCGATGAGCGGGGTCCCGCCCATGCCGTTGACCATGACGAGCGTCTCCCCGGACAGCGGGAGGTCGGCGTGGATCGCGTCCATGGCCGTACGGACGATCTCGCGGGCCTCCCGCATCGGGGCCCGGGCGCGGCCGGGCTCGCCGTGGATGCCGATGCCGAGCTCGATCTCCGCGTCGCTCAGCTCGAAGGTGGGCTTGCCCGCGGCAGGGACCGTGCAGGCGGTCAGCGCCACCCCGAAGGAGCGGCTGCGCTCGTTGACCTCCCGGGCGGCCCGCGCCACCTCGGCGAGGGGCGCGCCGGTCTCGGCCAGCGCTCCGGCGATCTTCTCCACGAACAGCGTGGCCCCGGTGCCCCGGCGGCCGGCCGTGAACAGCGAGTCCTGCACGGCCACGTCGTCGTCGACGAGCACGGTCGCCACCTCGACGCCCTCGTCGCCGCCGAGTTCGGCGGCCATCTCGAAGTTCAGCACGTCGCCGGTGTAGTTCTTCACGATGTGCAGCACGCCCGCGCCGCCGTCGACGCCCTTGGTGGCCTCGATGATCTGGTCGGGGACGGGGGAGGTGAAGACCTCGCCGGGGCAGGCCGCGTCGAGCATGCCGTACCCGACGAACCCGCCGTGCAGCGGTTCGTGCCCCGATCCGCCGCCGGAGACCAGGCCGACCTTGCCCGGCGTGGGGGCGCCCGCGCGGAAGACGACCCTGTTCTCGAGGTCCACGCGGAGCGAGGGGTGCGCCGCGGCGATGCCGCGCAGCGCGTCGGTGACGATGGAGTCGGCGCCGTTGATGAGTTTCTTCACGATGCGGTCCCTACTGCCGTTGTCGTGCTCTCCAGCTTGCCCTTTCCTCACGAAGCCGCAAGCGCCCGCGGCGGCCGGACACCCCGGAGGCGGCCCGGGCGAGCGGCCGGCCCGGATCAGCGCGCACGGGCGCGGAGCCCTCCCAGCATCCGCCGGTAACCGCCCCTGGCCCGCACGGCGAAGTGCGCGCCGGCGGCGAGGGCGAGCAGGCACAAGGCGATCGCCAGCACCACGGCCGTGCCGTAGTCGTCGGGCCACCCCGCGCTCCAGCCCAGGAAGGGCAGGTAGATCGCCGCGAAGGTCAGCGGTGCGGCGACGATCACGCTCAGCCCCCGCAGGCCGGCGTGTACGCCCATGCCGGCCAGCCCGGCGGCGGCGCTCGCCGCGAGGAGGAACCCGAAGGCGGCGTAGGGCAACCCGAAGATGCCGGGAGGACCCTTCACCATGAGGTAGACGCCGGCCCAGACGAGGAGCCCGAGGACGGCGAACCCGACAGGCGACCGCCGCCACAATCCGGCGGACGCCAGGGCGGCCAGCAGCACCGTGAGCGCGGCGAGGACGGCCGTCCCGGTCTCCGCCTGGATGTTCTCCCCGGGGTCGGACACGAGCGCGGCCGTCTGCTCGGACAGGCCGTCCCGCCCGTCGAAACCGAGCCGGTGCCATCGTCCGGCGGCGTCGCGCAGCGCCACGCCCTCGCTGCCGTTCGCCACGGCGACGAGGTGCCCCGCGGGCACGGGCAGCACCGCCACGGCCACGGACGCGGCGGGGTCGATGCCGCCGTACAGGTAATCGTCGTGGTGGCGGCGGTCGAGGAAGAGCTGCCGGCCCGGCGAGACCGCCCAGGCCGGCGACCAGGTGGCGCCCGCGTTGTCGGACTGCTCGACCGCGAGCCGGTGCGGAACGACGCGGTAACAGCGCGACGGCCGGTCCGGGACGCAGGCGACGGTCCGCGGCGTCCCCGTCGCGGAGGTGTCCCAGCGGTGCCACGTGCGGCCCTGGTCGCTCGTGGCCAGCCCTGTGCCACGGCTGGAGGGGTTCAGATACACGACGATGACGGCGTCGTGGGCCTCCACGTGCAGCGCGGACGGCCCGGGGTCGGCCGCGCTCGTGGCCGTGACCGCGAGGACGGCCGCGGGCAGGGCGACCAGCAGCCGGGCCCGGCGTACGGCACGCCGGACACGGGCGACGGTCGCCACGGCGCGCAGCCGGACCAGCCAGGCGAGGCCGAGGGCGGGAAGAGCGAGCAGGTCGGAGGGGTCCGCGACGACGCGGGCGGAGGGGATGAACAGCCCCCAGACGTCCGCGGCCGCCCGGGCCCCCGCCGCCGTGGTCTTCACGACCGTGAAGACCACGGCGGTCAGCAGGATCGCGGCCAGGGCGGCCCGCCTGTCCGCCTCTCCCGGCGCGCCGGCACCGCTCCGCGAGGCGCTGCCCTGAGCGGCGCCGAGGCGCCGGACGGCGAGGGCCGCGGCGAGCGCGAGTAGCGGCGGGGCGACCAGCATGCCCGCGACATCGCTCAGCTTGCCGGTGACCACGCCCGGCCACAGGCGCTTGAGCAGGTGGTCGTTGACGAGGAGCACGGCGATCGCGGCGAGCGTCGCGGGATGACCGAGCCACGCCCCGGCCGTCGTGCGGGTCCGATCGGCAGCCCGCGCCATCCGCGTCCTCCCACGTGAATCGATGATCAGGTCCCCTGTACGGTTCATCGCGCGGGCGGGTGCGGGCGTTGCATGCCCCCGGGGATATGGCGTTCGGGGGCGGAGGTGTAGGAGTATCGCAGGGGTGTCCTGACTGTTGGGAGGCGCAGTGTCGGTGTTGCGGGATTTGGTGGACGGCATCCGGAGCGGGGGGATCGAGGTGCTCGACCTCACCGCGCCGCTGAGCGACAAGACACCGATCCTGTTGCTGCCGGAGCCGTTCGGGCAGACGGTGCCGTTCTCGCTGCAGGAGATCAGCCGGTACGACGACCGCGGCCCGGGCTGGTACTGGAACAACTTCACCACGGGCGAGCACACCGGCACGCACTTCGACGCGCCCGTCCACTGGGTGACCGGTCGCGACGGCGAGGACGTGTCGCAGGTGGCCCCCGCCAAGCTGATCGCCCCCGCCGTGGTGCTCGACTTCAGCGCGCAGTCGGCCGCCGACCCCGACTTCCTGCTGGAGATCGACCACGTGAAGGCGTGGGAGGCCGAGCACGGGCCGCTGCCGGACGGCGGCTGGCTGCTGTACCGCACCGGCTGGGACGTGCGCGCCCACGACCAGGCGGAGTTCCTCAACGCCGACGAGACGGGGCCGCACACGCCCGGCATGTCGCCCACCTGCGCCCGCTTCCTGGCCGAGGAGACGCCGATCGCGGGCATCGGCGTGGAGACCGTGGGCACCGACGCGGGCGCCGCCCACTCCTTCGACCCCGCGTTCCCGTGCCACTCGTACCTGCTCGGCGCGGGGAAGTACGGCCTGACTCAGTTGCGCAACCTCGACCGGCTGCCGGTGACGGGCGCCGTGGTCGTCGCGGGGCCGCTGCCGATCGTCGGCGGCTCGGGCAGCCCGGTCCGCGTGCTCGCGCTGGTGGAGCGGTGAACGTCGCGGAGGCCGTCGGCGCGGCCCTCGCCGCCCTCGGCGTACGGGCGGCCTTCGGCGTCGTCGGCAGCGGCAACTTCCACGTCACCAACGCCCTCGTCGAGCACGGCGTGCGATACGTCGCGGCGCGGCACGAGGGCGGGGCCGCCACGATGGCCGACGCCTACGCCCGGATGAGCGGCACGGTCGCCGTGCTCACCGTCCACCAGGGACCCGGCCTGACCAACGCGCTGACCGGCGTCACCGAGGCGGCCAAGAGCCGCACCCCGCTGCTGGTGCTCGCCCCGGAGGTGACCTCGCCCACCTCCAACTTCCGCGTCGACCAGACCGCGCTCGCCGAGGCCGTGGGCGCGCACTGCGCCCGGGTCGGGTCGGCGGAGACGGTCGTGGACGACACCGTGATGGCCTTCCTCGCCGCCCTGCTCGGGCGCCGGACCGTGGTGCTCAACCTGCCTCTGGACGTGCAGGCCGAGACGCTGCCGGAGGAGGCGGCCGAGGCCGTGCGCGAACTGCTGGCCGGACGCGGGCACCGCGACGTGGCGAGCCGCGTGCCGGCGGCGTGGGGGCTGACGTTCCCCGTCGATTCCGGGGACGACGAGGAGCCGGAGGGGCTTCCGGCGGAGCCGTCCGACGCGTTGACGCGGTTCGCGCGGCTGCTGGCGGAGGCGGAGCGCCCGGTCTTCGTGGCCGGCCGGGGAGCCCGGGGCGCGCGACGGGAACTGGAGGCGCTCGGCGAGCGGGTGGGGGCGCTGTTCGCCACATCGGCCGTCGCCAAGGGCAACTTCCACGGCAGTCCCTGGGACCTCGACGTGAGCGGCGGGTTCGCCACCCCGCTCGCGGCCGAGCTGATCCGCGATGCCGACCTCGTCGTCGGCTGGGGCTGCTCGTTCACCATGTGGACCACCCGGCACGGCGCGCTGATCGGGCCGGAGACCAGGGTGGTCCAGGTGGACCTCGACCCCGACGCGCTCGGCGTGCACCGCGAGATCGACCTCGGGGTGGTCGGCGACGTACGCGAGACCGCGCGGGCGGTCGCCGCCCTACTCGGCGACGGCGGGGCCGACGGCGAGGCGGGAACGCGTGGATACCGCGCCCCGGAGATCGCCGAGCGCATCGCCCGTGAGGGGCGCTGGCGGGACGTGCCGTACGAGGACCTGAGCGCCGGGGGACGCATCGACCCCCGCACGCTGACCATCGGGCTCGACGACCTGCTCCCGCAGGAGCGGCTGGTCGCCGTGGACTCCGGGAACTTCATGGGATATCCGTCGATGTTCCTCACGGTCCCGGACGGCGGCGCGTTCTGCTTCACCCAGGCGTTCCAGTCGATCGGGCTGGGCCTGGCCACCGCGATCGGCGCGGCCGTCGCGCGGCCCGACCGGCTGGCGGTCGCCGCGCTCGGCGACGGCGGGGCCCTGATGGGCGTCGCCGAGCTGGAGACGGTCGTACGGCTCGGCCTGCCCATGGTGGTCGTGGTCTACGACGACGACGGGTACGGCGCGGAGGTCCACCACTTCGGCCCCGGCGGGTTCCCGCTCGGCACGGTCACCTTCCCGCCGGCCGACATCGCGGCGATCGCCCGGGGCTTCGGCTTCGAGGCGGTGACCGTACGGGGGGAGGAGGACCTGTCCGGCGTTGCCGAATGGCTGAAGGGGCCGCGCGACAAACCCCTGCTCGTCCACGCGAAGGTCACCGCCGACCGCCCGTCGTGGTGGCTGGAGGAGGCGTTCCGCGGCCACTGATCGGCACCGGCGTCACGGCGGGCTCACCCAAGTGACCGCCGGGCGCTCCGGACGGTCCCGGGAGCTGTAGGACGAGGCGCCTCCCGGGTTCCGGTGGTCCTCGGTAGTGCGATCGTCACGGCGGCCGGGGCGCGTTCGCCTGCTGGTCAGGCAGTGGTCAGTTCTCACCAAACAGGCGCCGGTGACGTATGTGCCCAGGCTGACTCGGGTACGACGCCCAAAGCGGACGAAAGGGATCATATTGACCCCGGGCCGTCCCGACGCCCTCGCGACGGGGGCTGACCACATCGCCGGGAAAGGCCCCGGCGGGCGAGTTCCCGATCGCGGCTCGACCTCCTGCCTCGCGGCTTCGGAGTCGGCCCGCGACCGCGTCCCGCCGGAGCGGGCGCGCCCGCGCCGAGGATCCGCCGTCGGCCCGGAGCCGCCGGGGGATCGCACCCTGACCGGCGGCACATCCGGCCGCCTGCGGACCGCGTGAGCCGCGTGGTGAACGCCGTCCGCACGAGATCTCCCCGCCGGGCCGGGGACGACGAGGGCGGGCCGAGCAGAGAGAAAGGTAGCCGAAATGTCTTCGAGGGCAGAGCAGACCTTCGTCATGCGCGCCGGCCAGGCCGCGCCGATCGCCGACGAGACCTCGGTGCGTGACCTCTGGTCGCGGATCAGCGTCTCGCTGGAGCGGGACCACGCGCTCCGTGCCCGTTTCGCGACGGACCCCATGGGGGTCCTGTCGGAGCATGGCCTCGGCCGGGACCTCCAGGAGGAGCCGTTCGACGACAGGGGCGGCAGCGTGACCAAGAGGCCGTGCACGTATCGCCGCTGTCCGGACTGACGAAACGCGCGGCGAGAGGTCGCTGATGGAAAGGTCATCGTCTGCCGAGCGGTTCCACGCTCGGTATGCGCTGGCTCTCGAGGCGTTCGTCGCCGGCCTGCCGCAGGAGTGGTCGACCGGCGTTCACCGGGACGGCCCGGTCTCCTGGCGGGTGTGCGAGCCTCCCGGGGAGTTGCCGGCCCAGGGGTGGAAGCTCCATGTCTCCGCTTCGGCGGCGGACGCCCTCGACCTGCTGGACGTCGTGCTTCCCGCGCTGGTGGAGGCAGGTGCCGCCGTCAAGCTGCCGGACGACGTGCGGTCGATCCTCCGGATCAACGCAGGGCTCGCCGGCCGCTCCCAGGTGGGGAAGATCGTCACGGTCTATCCCTCCTCCGATGCCGCGCTGGCCGCCCTGGTCGACCGCCTCGACGCGGTGTGGCGCCCCGGCCAGGCGCCCGCCGTACCGTCCGACCTGCCGGTCGGGCCGGTCAGCGAGGCCCTGTTCATCCGGTACGGAGAGTTCACCCCCGTGGGAGAGGTGGTCGACTCCACCGGTGTCCGCCGTCCTGCCCTCCGCGCACCGGACGGAAGCCTGCGCCCGGACGTGCGCGACATCCGGGGCCGCCAGCCGGAGTGGGCTGTGCCGCCCGTGCGGCCGGCGGATCGCCCCGTGAACCCCGGGTTCGACGGCCCGATCGAGATCGACGGTGCCACCTACCTTCCGCTGAAGCTGCTGGGGGAGGACGCCCGCGGATTCGTGGCCCTGGGCGTGCGGCCCGCCGATCAGCGGCTCGTGGTCATCCGGCACCGGCGGCGCGGGGTCGAGGGCGACGAGTTCGGCGAGGACGTGGTGACCAGGCTGGAGCCTGAGAGACGGGTGCTGGAGCATCTGAGCGGTTCCGGTCTCGCCCCCGAGCCGCTGGCACACGACGCCTCGGCCGGATATCTCGTCGTCTCGGACGCGGGAGGGGGCCGGCTGGAACGCCTTCCCGTGGAGGAACGTCTCGACCTCATGCCGGAACTCGCCGCGGCCGTCGCCCGGTTGCACGCCCGGGGCATCGTGCACCGGGATCTGAAACTTCCCAACGTGCGGGTCGGGCCGGACGGCCTGCGCCTGGTCGACTTCGAACTGGCGGCGCCGATCGGGACGCGGCACCCCGTGCCGTGCCTCACCGACGGGCACACGCCCCCGGAAGGGCCCTTCGCGGCGGTGGAACCGGCGTACGACGTCTACGGGCTCGGCTCCTGCCTGGCCCACGCCGTCCTGGGGTGCTGCCCAGGCGAACTGCCGGAGCGAGGCAACGCGGGCCGCCAGACCGGTCTGCTCCTGCGGCACGGGCAGCCGACGGCCGCCGCCATCGTGCGAGAGTGTCATCATCCCGATCCAGGACGGCGGCCGGCCGCCGCGCAGGTGGCCGAGCGGCTGAGGGCGGCGCTGCCCGCCATGCGGGCCGAGCGCGCGGCCGGCCCCTCGGCGTACCGGGGCGAGCTCGACGTGCGCTGGGCACGCGGCGCGGCGATGAGCGCCGGGACGGCGGCCCGCCGGTTCAGGCCCCACTGCCGGCATAACGCCCACGACCTGCCCGGGGACGGAGACGAAGGGCTGAACCTGGGCGCGGCCGGCATCGTCGTCGCGCTGGCGACGCTGGACACCGCCCTGGGGACCCGGCGGTTCACCCACGACATCGCGGGCGCGGCCACGTGGCTCGCCGAGCGTCCGCCGTCCCCCGCGCACGGCCTTTTCACCGGCGACAGCGGGGTGGCGGTGGCACTGGCCGTGGCAGGCGGACGGCTGGGGCGGGCGGACCTGGTCGCCGGGGCGCGGCGGCGCTTCGAACACGCGGCGGCCAGCCGCGTTCCCGACTACGACCTGTTCTCCGGGGCGGCGGGGATCGTGTGGGCGGGCTGCCTGCTCGACGCGGTCCTGGACGCCACGTGGGCGCGCGACCTGGCCGGACGGCAGGCCGGAAGGATCGTCGAAGCCGCCCGGCACATCGACGGCCTCGTGGTGTGGCCGTCCGACCCGGACCTCGAACCGTCCGGCAACGTGTTCCTCGGGGCCGCCCACGGGACGGCGGGTGTGGCGATGGCCCTCGGGATCTGGGGCGGCTCCACCGGCGACGCGACCGCGGTGGCGCTCGCCGAGGACGCCTTCCGCGGCGTCGCGACCCACGGGCTGACCGGCGACGGGACCAACATCCTGTCCACGACGACCGGGGAGAGCCGCCGGGCCCAGCACTGGTGCCACGGAATGGCGGGTTTCCTCTGGTGCCTACTGCAGGCGAACGCGGGGGACGACGGGGTCCGGGAAGCGGCGGTCGCGGCGTTCGACCGTGCCACGCCGCTCCTGGACGGCCCGACCATGTGCCACGGGCTGTCGGGCGTGCTGGAGACGTGGCGGATGCTCCAGGCCCTGCCGGGGCACCGCGCACGCGCACGCCGCCGCGTCGCCCAGGTCGCCGACAGCCTCCGGCCTCTGCACCACTCTCAGGACGGCGTCACGGTGTGGTCGTCCGAGAGCTCTTCGGTTGTCACCCCCGGCCTGTGGCTGGGTTTCCTGGGCCCGGCGGCCCAGCTCGCGCTCGCTGCCGCCGGATCGGCCGATCCGCTGCTGTCCGCCCGATGGTTGCGGCGCTGCGCCCGGCCCGTGCGATGAGATGACCCGGGGCGGGGCCGGAAGTTACGGGCGAGTAGGTTACGGTTTTCAGTATGGCTGAGATCGTGTACCCGCCGGTCCTGAGGACCGCGCTGACCGCCTTCAAACTGCTCGACCTGAGGTTCCACATGGAGGGCACGGAGCGGATACCCCGCAGCGGCGGCGCGGTCCTGGTGAGCAACCACGTCAGCTACCTCGACTTCATCTTCGCCGGTTTCGCCGCCCACCCCGCGCGGCGGCTGGTCCGCTTCATGGCGAAGAAGGAGGTCTTCGACCACCCCGTGTCGGGCCCGCTGATGCGCGGCATGCACCACATCCCGGTGGACCGGTCGGCCGGGGCGGGAGCCTACGACGTCGCCGTACGGGCCCTCAAGGACGGCGAGATCGTGGGCAACTTCGCCGAGGCGACGATCAGCAGGTCGTTCACGGTCAAGGAGATCAAGAACGGCCCGATCCGGATGGCGGCCGAGGCCGGGGTGCCCGTGATCCCGGTCGCCCTGTGGGGCGGCCAGCGGCTGTGGACCAAGGGCCGCCCCCGCAAGCTGCTCCAGCGGCACGTCCCGATCACGATCCTGGTCGGCGAGCCCATGCACCCGATGCCGGACGACGACATCGCCGCGCTCACCGACGACCTGCGCCGGCGGATGGCGGACCTGCTCGACGAGGCCCAGCGGACCTACCCCGACCAGGCGCGGGGCGTGTGGTGGCAGCCCGCCCACCTCGGCGGCACGGCGCCCACCCCCGAGGAGGCCGCCGCCCTCGACGCCGCCGCCCGGCCGCGCCGCTCCTGACAGGAGCCTCGGGCATGACCTGGACGAGGCGCGACCGGTGCTCGGACGCACTTGGGAAAATCTGTGCCCTCGTCACGCCGGCCGGATCACGGCGCCCATATGGGGGCGACCGGGAGTCCCTTCCGCCATCACCCTGGCCGGCCTGCGCTAGACGGCAAACTCTGGGTCCAGAATGGACCCCAGAACTATCCACTCGCCCTGTAATCCGTTGTACCAAGCGCGGGGATGCACCTCGATGAATGTTGCGAGGCTGTAGCATCACCCGGCGGATTCCGGCTTGTATAGTGAATCGACGACGCCGATCCGTACGGCATTTCACGAGATCCGTCCGAGACGATATGCGCCGTGACGATCAAGTGGTCCCACGTGCCGAAATGCCTCCTGATGCGGCGGTTGAAATCACGCGGATATGTCAACCGATGCGGTTTTGGTCACTCCTGATATCTCGCTGCGGTCAACCCATCCGAGAAGCGATATCGGGAGGGGGACGGAAGATGAGCGGTCTCTCGTGTGGTACCCGGGGTGACCTTCCTCGCGCCGGCCGTCCTTTCCGGGGGCGGCCATGGGAAGCGGCTCCGATATGCAACACGGCCGTTACGCAGGAGGCTTGACCACGGGTCAGGGGACGGGGATAACTGACCCGGGGGCCCGCAATCCGTAGGTTGGAGCCGTGGATGAGCATCGTGCCCTCGCCCCCGCTGGTCGGACGCGCCGCTGAGCTGCGGACCCTCATCGACGCGGTGACCCGGCCGCCTGCGGTCGTGCTGGTGGAGGGCGAGGCGGGCATCGGCAAGACCCGGCTCGTCCGCGCCGCGCTCGACCGGCTGCCGTCCGGCGACCGGGCCGTCCTGCTCGGCTACTGCCACCAGATCCGCGAGCCGTTCCCGTACGGGCCGGTCTTCGAGGCGCTGCGGGACATCAGGGGACGGCTCCCGGCGGCGCACCGGCTCAACCCGGTCACCGGTGCGCTCCGCGGCCACCTCCCCGAGCTGGCCGGCGCGCTGCCGCCGCCGCCCCAGCCCCTGGACGACCCGAGGGCCGAGCGCCACCGGGTGTTCCGCGCGATACGCGCCCTGCTGGCGGCCGTCGGACCGGCCGTACTCGTCGTCGAGGACCTGCACTGGGCCGACGACGGCACGCTCGACCTGCTGCGCTTCCTGGCCGGTCAGCCGCCGCGGGGGCTGGCGGTGGTCGCGACCTGCAGGCGGGACGGCACGGCCGGGCCGCCGCTCGGCAGGGCCTACCGGCACCAGCCGGACACGGCCAACGTGGTCGTACGGCTGGCGCCGCTGGACGTGCCGGGTGTGGCCAGCCTGGCCGGCGCGCTGCTGGAGCGGTCAGACCTGGCTCCCGGGTTCGTCGCGCGGCTGCACGAGCGTACGGCGGGCATCCCGTTCGTGGTGGAGGAGCTGGTCCGATCGCTGCCCGCCGGTCTGCCCGGCGCCGGCGATCCTGACTCGCTCGACCGTGCCGTCGACCGCGCCGGCGTCCCGCTGCTGCTGCGCGAGGCGATGGCCGAGCGGATGGCGGGGCTGTCCCCTGCGGCGGCGAGCGCGGTCCGGGCGGCGGCGGTGCTACGGCTGCCCGCGGACGAGGAGATGATCACCGCGGTCGCCGGAAACTCCGCCGGGCTGAGCACTCTTGGGCCGGGCTCCGCCGGGCTGAGCACTCTTGGGCCGGGCTCTGCCGGCCTGGGCACCCTCGGGCCGGGCTCCGCCGGCTTGGCCGAGGCGCTGCGCGCCGGGGTCCTGCACGAGCACCCCGGCGGCCGGTACGGCTTCCGCCACGCGCTGGCCCAGCAGGCCGTCTACGACGCCGTCCCTGGTCCGGAACGCCGGTCGGCGCACGTCAGGGCCATGGCCGCGCTCGCCGCCACGGACGCGCCGCCGCTCGTGCAGCTGGCCTTCCACGCCCGGCGGGCCGGGGACACCGGCGCCTGGGTGCGCCACGGGACCGCCGCCGCCAAGCAGGCCGCCGCGCTGGGCGACACCGCCCTGGCCGTCGAGGTGATCGAGGGCATGCTCGACGATCCCGATCTCCCGGCCACCGGCCGCGGCCCGCTGGTGCTGATGCTGAGCCGCCTGGCGGCGACGGGCCTGTCGC
Source organism: Microbispora sp. H10836 (assembly GCF_012999525.1). NCBI lineage: Bacteria > Bacillati > Actinomycetota > Actinomycetes > Streptosporangiales > Streptosporangiaceae > Microbispora > Microbispora sp. H10836. Next base: position 66,455 of record NZ_JABBWU010000001.1, on the reverse strand, counting down.
ACCAGCGGGTGGTGCGGCTGCTGCGCCAGGTGCTGCGGGGCGACTTCCTCTCCCGGGACGTGCGCGGCGAGGTGCGGCTCAACCTTGGCGTCGTCCTGTCCAACCAGGCGGGCGACGCCGCCGCGGGGCGTCCGGAGATCCTGGCCGCCCTGGCCGAGCTGAGTGACCGGCCGACGCTTGCCGCCCGCGGCTGGGCCAGCATCGCGATGCCGGAATGGGGCACCGAGTCGCTGGCGGAGCACGCGGAGTGGATGGCCCGCGCCGAGGCGCTCGTCGCCACCGCCGACAACCCGGAGCTGTCGGCCGCGGTCCTGGCCAACCGGGCCTCCTTCGAGATGACGACCGGTTCTCCCGGCGCGTTCGACGTCGCCGCCCGGCTTCCGGCCGCCGATCCGCGTTCGGCCGTCCGGCGGGAGGTCGCCCGGGCGTACTGCAACCTCCACGACTCGGCGACCACCGTGGGGCTCTACGCGGCGGCCGAGCGGTTCGCCCGGGAAGGCCGGCGGCTCGCCCTGGAGACCGGCGCGCAGTATCCCGCCTTCCTCCTCGACGCCTCCGTGATCCGCAGGGAGTGGCTCACCGGACGGTGGGACGGGCTCCGTGACCGGGCGGCGTCCCTGGGGGAGTCGGCCACGGAGACGCCGCTGATCGCGGTGGACCTCTGGCTGGTGCTCGGATTGCTGGCCCTGGCGAGGGGCGAATGGGAGGAGGCGGTCAGGCAGCTCCACCGCGCCGGGCTGGACGCCCCGGACGCCCGCAACGTCCCGGTCGTGACGGCAGCCGCCGGGGGGCTCGTCGACCTGCATCTCGCCCGCGGGACGGCGGACGAGGCGGTCGCGGAGGCCGGGCGGGCGGTCGCCCGGCTGCGCCGCAAGGGCGTGTGGGTGTGGGGGGCGAGCCTGGTCCCGTCCGCCGTCGCCGCGTTCGCCCGGGCCGGGCGGACGGGGATGGCGGCCGATCTGGTGGACGAGTACGCCGCCGGGATCGCGGACCGGGTGGCGCCCGCGGCGCACGCCGCGCTCGACGCCGCCCGGGGCGTGCTCGCCGCCGCCGAACTGCGGCACGCCGACGCCGCCGCCTGCTTCGCCCGGGCCCGTGAGGCGTACGCCGCGCTGCCCCAGCCGTACGCGGCGGCGCGGGTGGCCGAGGGCGAGGCGCGGGCCGGGCTCGCGCTGGGGGACGTAGCCGCGGCGGCGGGTTTCCGGGAGGCCGCCCAGTGGTACGGCCGGCTCGGCGCCACCCACGACGCCGCCCGGTGCCGGCGAGCCCTGCGCGACATCGGGGTGGACGTCCCGCTGCCGCGCGGCGGGCGGCGGGGCGCCGGCGCGCTGTCGCAGCGGGAGCGGGAGGTGGCCCGGCTCGTCGCGCTCGGCCGGACCAACCGCGAGATCGCCGACGTGCTCTTCCTGTCCACGCGCACGGTCGAGACCCACGTCGCCACCGTGCTGCGCAAGCTCGGCGTACGGTCGCGGACCCAGATCGCGCCGCCCTCCTGACCTGCCCTGGACGCGGAAACCCCCGGGACCGCGTGGTCCCGGGGGCCGCGCCGCCGTCACTCAGAGCGTGATGCTCCAGGAGTCGAGGTAGCCGGTGTCGTAGGTGTACTGGTCACGGACCTCCAGGGTCCAGGTGCCCGCCGCCGTCTGGGTGACCGGGACGGAGTAGGTGCGGGTGCCGAAGGAGGCGCAGCTCCCGCCGCTGGACTTGACCGTGTAGTAGGTGCCGTTCGGGCCCTGGAGCCTGATCCGCAGGTCACCGGCGCAGGTGTGCGAGATCGTGATGCTCAGCTGCACCGGGGAGACCGCCGTGCCCGTGGCGGTCGAGGTGATCGGGCTGTTGATCGTGCTCAGGTCGTTGATCGTGTAGTCGGTGCCGTTGGTGAACGTGCGCGTGCCGGAGGTGCCCGACACGGTCAGCGTGTACGCCGCGGTGTGGCCGCCCGACGATCCGCTGCCGGTGACGGTGACGGTGTAGGTGCCCGCGGGTGTCGACGCGCTGGTGGCGATGGTCAGGGTGGAGGAGCCGCCCGAGCTCACCGACGACGGGCTGAAGCTCGCGGTGGCGCCGGAGGGAAGCCCGGAGGCGCTGAGGCTCACCGTCTGCGCGCTACCCGAGGTCGTGGCCGTCGCGACGGTGGTGGTGGCGGAACCGCCCGGCGTCACCGTGCCCGCGGTGGGACTGAGCGACAGCGAGAAGTCGCTGCTCGATGAGCTGCAGCTCGCCTCGCCCGACTGCGCCGGCACGCCGGCCGCGCTCCACGCCGCCTTGGTGGCCGCGCACTCGGCGCTGCTCGCGCCGTACAGCTCGACCGCCGCCGCCAGCGACGCGGTCCTGACGTTGACGTACTTCCAGGTCGAGGTCTTGCGCATCAGCGCGCCCATGTAGATCTTGCCGGCCTTCTGGATGCCGATGCCGGTCACCGAGGAGGGGCCGCCGGAGCAGATCGGGCTGTTCGGCTTGCCGCCGCCCGGCGACGAGCCCTCGGCGAGCAGGTAGAACCAGTGGTTCAGCGGACCGGCCGCGGAGTGCACCTCGGTGCTCGGAATCGAGCTCGAGTAGCAGTTGGGGTCGCCGGCGAGGGACGGGTTGTACATGTAGCGGATCGGCCCGTCACCGACGAGGTTGACCTCCTCGCCCACCTGGTAGTCCGGCGGGTCGTTCGGGTTGTTGGCGTACGCCTCGGTGAGCGCGCCGAAGATGTCGCCGGTGGCCTCGTTCAGGCCGCCGTTCTCGTTGCCCGAGCCGGCGTTCCCCGGGGTCGTCTGGAAGATGGCGTGGCCGAACTCGTGCGCCACGACGTCGATCGGCGTGGCCTGGCGGGCGTTGTCCTGGGAGTGGCCGAAGTTGGTGTAGCTGCCGTTCCAGTACGCGTTGACCTGGTTCAGGCCAACCCGGGCGGGGAAGCCGCCGCCGTTGCCGTTGATGCCGTTGCGGCCGAGCCAGTCGCGCAGCATGTCCCACTCGCGCTGCACGGCGTAGAGCGCGTCCACGCAGGCCGTCTCCAGGTTGGTCCCGCCGCCGTTGCCCCAGGAGTCGTCGGTGCCGGTGTAGGCCGAGCCGTTCTGCCCGCCGCACCGGATGCCGCTGCGGGTGGAGTCGGTCATCGAGTACGACGTGCCGGAGCCGCTGGTGTTGATGGTGACCGTGCCGTAGTAGTAGCCGTTGCCGGTGCCGGCCCTCACCTGGTCGTAGGAGTCGGCGATCTCACCGGTCGTCGCGTCGACGAAGACGTGCTGGATGCTCGGCTTGCCGTCGGCGATGCCGGAGACCACCGCCTCCCACGCCAGGCGGGGCTGGGCGCCCCACGCCAGGACCACCAGGCGCGGGGCGGCGCTGTCGTCGACGCGGGACAGCACGGTCTTCGCCGTCGCGGTGGCGGTCTCGGCGGTGACCGCCGGCGAGGTCGGCACGCCCAGGGGGAGGGCACCGGAGGCCGCCTCGGAGTCGCGCACCCGCCCATTGGCGTCGGTGACCACGACCGCGTCGCCGCCCACGATGGGCAGGCCCTTGTACGCGCGCTCGTAGGTGACGTAGTACATGCCGGCACCCGCCGTCACGGCGGTGCGCCGATAGGTCTCGTTGGGGGACACGCGCAGGTCGTCCAGGCCGCTCGCGACGGCCTGGTCGGCCGCGGCCGCGGCCCGCTGTGCCGGATCGTCGGCGAGGGACCTCACCGCGACCTCGCTGCCGGGCGGGGGCTTCGCGGCGGCGGCTGTGGGGGGTGCCACGACGCCGGTCACGGCCAGTGCGGCGGTCGCCGCGAGCAGTGCTGTGCGCCTCATGGGCGTCTTCCTTTCTCTGCCTCCCACGCGGCGTCCCGCCTTGTGGGCGGGCACCGGCGGTCGCGCGGCCGGGAGACGAGCCCGGGCGGCGGACACCGTGGGAACTGGGGGGTGATGAGAGAAATGGAGGGGGATGTCCGCTGTGCGGGGCACGAGCGGGCACGTCTCTCCCATGGCGGAAAAGGCTGGGAGAAAGAGAGGGGTTCTACGTCACGGGGCTCCTCGCTTCGCCGACCCGCCGGGAAACCGGCTCGTGCGCGACGTTAGAACCATGGTCGGGACGCGAACATCCGTAGCGATATCCGTACATCTACGGAAAAGCGACTGCCATGGTGCGTAGGGCGTAAGAAACAGCTCGACCGGACATGCGAGGCGAAGAGGCGGGTGCGGCTCGAAAAGCGTAAGGGAAGCCGGAACAGGCCGTAAGGTCGTCCGGCCCGGCCCTTTCACTCGTCTCACGGCGGAGACGCGCATCGTGCCCGCGGCGTGCGGCATGCTGTCGGGTGACGGATGTTCGGTTCCCGCCTGTGACGATCAGCAGGTCCAGCGGTACGGGATCTCCGGAATGTAGGTTTTCCAGTCCGTTTCGGACAGCGGGCCGAATTGGGCGCACAGCTCGGCTTTGATCCGGTCGGGTGCGATCAGGTGGGTGCGCAGGCGGCCCTTGTCGTCGAGCGCGAGGACGGCCGAGCCGTCCGGGGTGAACGCGAGGGTCTTGATCGCACTGGTGGGGAAGCCGGTCAGCACGGGTGCGTAGGGGGTCTTGCTGGGCACATGCCACAGACGGATCTGGTCCGAAGAACTCTCGGCGATGGCGAGCAGGTTCCCGTCGGGGGAGAACCTCATCCAGCGGGGGAACTCGCTGTTGGTCCGCGCGCGGGCCAGACGCCGGAGGGTACGGCCGTCGTAGACGGTGAGCGTCTTGTCCATGCCGACCTGATCGGCGAGGACGCCGTTCCTGCTGAGCGCCAGGGGACGATGCAGCTCGGTGCTGGGGGCCGTCAGTCTCTCGCCGGTGGCGACGTCGACCACGCCCTGGTCGGGCGCGGAGACGACGGTCCGTCCGTCATGGCTGAAAAGGATCTGGGAGGACTCGTCAAGCTGGGAGAACGCGACCACCGGGGCGGTCGCCTGCCGCTGGCCGATGGAGGTGGCGCGGCGCCTTCCCGACGGGAGGTCCCACAGGTCGAGCCGGGTGATGTAGCCGGCAAGGGTGCACACCGCCAGCGTCCTGCTGTCCGGGGAGAACGCCACCGGCGTGCCGGGGCCGAGCTTGCGGCCGGTTCTCAGCGTGGTCGTCCTGGTGGCGGAGGCGACGTCCCAGATGTCGATGTCGCCGTCGGCGTGGATGTAGGCCAGCAGCCGCCCGTCCTGCGACAGCTCGAACCGCCCAGCGTCCTTGCCCAAGGCGGGTTTGGGAATGGGCAGTGCCGACCGGCGGACGCGCCTGACGGGGTCCCAGATCTCCACGCCACGGTAGTCGTAGCGCCGCAGCGCGAGGGTCGCGCCGTCCGCGCTGGTCACCGCCCGGTCCAGCTCGTCGGGAATGAGCTGGACGGGATCGCGGAGCGCGCCGAGGGACAGGACGACGGCACCGTCGTCGTCGACACAGCGCAGCGTGCGGTCCCCCGGGCCGAAGGTGAAGTTGAGACAGTTCGTGTCCGTGTACCGGAAGACGGGCTGGTCGTGATAGGTCTCGTCGAGGTCCCAGACCGTGGCGCCCAGGTGCAGATAGCGGCCGTCGGAGCTGAAACCGAGGTAACCCTCCGCCTCCGGCGGGATCGTCAGCCAGCTCACCCCCGCAGGCCTGGGAATACCAGGGCCGTATCTACGGACTCTGCCGCTCTTGTCGACCTCGTCCAGATGGATGACCGCCAAGTACTTGCTGCCGCGTTGTCGTACTGCCACCGATTTGCCATCGGGGCTGGGGGCGCTCAGGTCACTGATCGGTTCCCCGTCCAGGATGAGGCGTCGCTGGGGCGTCCGCCGGCCCGTCTCCAGGTCACGCCAGTGCAGTGCCGACCCGTGCGCGAAGATCAGAGTCTTGCTGTCACCCGCCGCCAGTGCGCCGGGGTGCTCCCAGACGGGCTTTCCCGTGGTGGTGTCCCACACCTTGGTGCGCAGCGTCTTGCCACTGCCTTCGGGACTGACCAGTCGTGTTCCCGTCTCGTTGAGAGCGATGTACGGAATGGAGACACGGAAGGTGACCGGCCAGGCGCGTCCGGTCGCGATGTCCCAGAGGCCGACGGTGCCGTCCTGCCGTACGACAGCCACCACTTTGCCGTCGCCGCTGACGGAGACGATCCTGGTGAAGCCCGAATCGGCGATCGGGGTTCCGGTCAGGGTGATGGTACGGGTCACCTTGCGCTGATCCACGTCGATGATCTTCACCTCGTGGCCCAGGGGACGGGCGGCGGCCTCCACGCGGCCGGTGTCGGTCTTGGTCCGCTCCCACTGGCCGTCGACTCCCGGAGGGCGGTAGGTGTAAAGCTCCGGTTGGTGATAGAGCATGAGCAGCGCACGGCGGGCGGTGTACGCGTCCGGCGCCAGGCTCGCGGCGGCGACGGCGAGTTGTTTGGCGGTGACCACGTCGACAAGGCTCACCTGGTCTACGGCCTGGTCGGCGACGCGGGCGGCCACCGCCTCGTCGCCCTGGTGAATGATGGTCTCGCTCTTTTCCGCCAGGGTCAGCCCTTGCACGATCGCCGTGCCGGTGGAGACGGCGAGCAGGACAGCCAGGGCGGCGCTGAGCAGCGTGCGGTCGCGGCTCGTGCGCCGGGCGGCGCGGATCGAGTGGTCGAGAAAGGAACGTCCCAGGGGATCGGGCGTGAGATACCGAGGCCCGGCCAGGGCGTAGGAGACGGCTTCATCGAGTGTGGCGCCCCGCAGTAGGTCGCCGCTCTCGCGGCCGTGCCGCTCCCAGCGGCGCGCGGCATCGGCGAGGGCGTGGTGGACGATGAGGGTCTCGCGGTCCGCCTCCACCCACTCACGCAGCTGCGGCCAGGCGGACAGCAGCGCCTCGTGGGCGACCTCCAGGGTGCCCTGGTCCTCGGTGAGCAGGCGGCTCTCGGTGAAGGCGCCCACGACTACGGCGGCCGAGCCGGCATCGACGCCTTCGCCGAGGAGATCGGCACGGGCCACGCGGCGCCGGACGTCGTCGACGCCGTCACTGATGGTGACCAGGCGCAGGAACAGGGCCCGGGCGGTTCGCCGATCGGCCTCGTCCAGGCCGGTGAAGACGCGCTCGGCGGTGGTGGCCACGGCTCGCTGGATGCCGCCGGCGACGCGGTAGCCGTCCTCGGTCAGGGTGTGGCCGCGCCGCTGCTGCCAGGTGGCCCGCAGCGCGTGGGCCAGCAGCGGCAGACGCCCGGCCTCATACCCGTCACCGGTGGTGGCCCCCAGGTCGCGCAGCATGCGTTCGACCAGCCCCGGCTCGACGTCCACACCCACGTCCCGGGCCGGGCGCTGGATCGCATCGCGTAGTTCGTCCTGAGACATCGGCCCGACGAGCACCTGGCCGTCGTGCAACGCCGCCTGTAAGAGGGGGTATTCGGCGCAGCGGGAGTAGAAGTCCGAGCGCAGGGCGCACACGACCAGTGCCACCGGAGAACCCCTCTCCGCGGGACCGGCCAGCCGGGTCATCACCTCGATGAAGCGGCGTCGCTCCGGCTCGTCCGGGCACTGGGTGAACAGTTCCTCGAACTGATCGACGATCAGGACCATGTGTGGCCCGCCGGCGTCCGGATCGCCGTCGCCGGCTCGCAGCGTCTCGTGCAGCAGTCGCGCGCACTGCGGGGCTCCAGCCGCGGTCGCTTCACGGGCCTTCCCGGGCCCGATACCGGGCAATCTCCCCAAGGCCTCCGTCAGAGCGGCCATCGGCTGGGCGGCGGGGGTGAACAGCAGCCGTGGCCAGTGGCGCGACCCGGCGAGGGCGCTGTCCTCCAGCGCGGGCATCAACCCGGCCCGCAGCAGCGATGACTTCCCCTGCCCGGAGGGGGCCACCACCATCAGCGGGCCGCCCTGCCGCGCGTGCTGGTCCAGGCGTGCGGTCAACTCCTCGAGCAGCCGGTCCCGGCCGTAGAACCAGCCGGCATGCTCGGGCCCGAACGGGGCCATCCCCGGGTAGGGGCAGAGGTCCCCCGCCTCGCCCGTCCCGGCGCGCCGCCGGCGCCGGACACCGTCCTGGTGGTGAGGGCGGTGCTCCCGAACCGCTTGAGTGGCCTGGCCGTCGCCGGGAACCGCGGCGCGGAAATCGGGGCGGGCCCGCTCCCCGTCCGCGGCCTGCTCGGAGTGATCGCTCATCGCCCGTCGATTTGCTGCTCGCGGCCTACCGGGCACACGCGCCCGTGCCCGTGGGCCGTGGCGGTCGCCACTGCGGTTGCCGCGGCCGACACCATCGGATCCATCCCCGTCCTCCCCACCTAAGGAGGCCCTCCCCGACGTGAGAGCCCGATCGGCGAAGGCCACCGTCGTCGCCGATGCGATACCGCGTAGGCGGAATACACAATGCGTCATCCGCGAGGATATCGGCGTCGAGGGGGCCGCCAGGCGTAACTCTTCATATCGCCATTTGGAATCATCTTATGGCCGGGATCCGGTCGGGCCGATTCATTATTCGGGGGCGGACGTCCGCAGTCGTGCTCTGGCTGGGATATCGGCGAGCGCGAATCGGGACATCTCATGAATCCGCCTGCGTCGTCAGAGCTCCTTCGGTCACGATAGTGCTCCTGCACGGTGCCATATTCACTGGATGCGGAACGTGACAGAAGTGGGGATGCCATGAGTGCTGAAGCAGCTTTATCCGGTAGCGGCAACACGCGCAAGGCGGGCGGGACCAGGGTGCTCGACGTGGTCCGCGACGTGGTGGCCGAGGTAGCGCCCGAGGAACTCGTGCTCGTGAACGGGCTGGCCGGGCTCGACGACGACGCGGTCATGCGGCGGCTGGGGCGCGGGGGCGGCCGGCGCGAACCGTTGGGGTTCGGCCTGGGTGAGGTCGCGGTGCTGGTGACTCCGGTGGTGTGGCTGGTGGTCGAGGAGACCGCGCGGCAAATGGGGAGCGCGGCAGGGGAGGGCGCGGCCAAGGGGACGAAAGCCGTGCTGCGCAGGCTCACGCGCAGGCCGGCTCCGGCCGTGGACGTCCCCGACCTGACACGTGAACAGCTTGCCGGAGTCCACCGGCAGGTGGTCGAGACCGCTGTGAAGCACGGACTGGAGGACAGCCGCGCACGGCTCATCGCCGACGCCGTGGTGGGCAGGCTCGCACTTGCCGCTCCGGGGGGCGACGCCGATGAGCCGGACGGCCCGGACCACGGCAGCGCCCCGGCCCCGGACTAGCGATGGCGAGCGTGGTGGCCCCGCCGCGGATCGACGAGCGGGCGATGACCGCGGGCACGACCGTGCGGTTCGCACTGCTGCTGGTCCTGCTGCTGGTCAGTAGCGGCTCGATGATGCATGCCGTGATCAACCAGTTCTACGGCGCGGACAGCTACGGCTGTCTGCTCGCCGCAGGAGGTGATCCCAACCAGGGCTACGGACGGGCCAACGCCGCCAGGATCGCCCCGAATTTCGACGCCTTCCGGGCATGCCAAGACCGTTACGAGCCTGGGGCGCCACTGTGGCTGATCCTGCTGTGGCCCGCCCTGCTGGTGACGGCGACCGTCGTGCTTTTCCGGTGCCTGCCGCGGTGGAAGGCATGGCGTGGCCGGTATGTCCCGCTGGAGGCGATCGACCACGACGGCGAGATCCGGCGCAGGCTGGCGGACTTCGCCGCGGTGGCCGGTCTGGACCGCCTGCCGCGCGCCGTCGTCGACCTGGCGGCGGCCTCCACCAGCGCAGTGGTGTTCGGCAGCGATCGCCGGCCGATCGTGTGCCTGCACATCGGCCTGCTCACCCGCAGGAGCAAGGACCCCACCGCGTTCCGCGCGGTGACCCTGCACGAGTTCGCCCACGTTCGCAACGGCGATGTCACGCTCACCTACGCCACCATCGCCGCGTGGCGGGTGTTCATCGCCCTGGTGCTCCTGCCGTACGTCATCCATGCACTCAGCGGGATTCCGGCTGCCGCGCGGTCGCCCTTCTGGCCCGCCGAGGCGCCGTATGCGACCCGCGAGCTGCTGCTGGTGGTCGTCATGGTCACACTGGTCTATCTCGCCCGGTCGGACGTGCTGCGTAATCGCGAGATATACGCCGACCTCGCGGCGGTGCGCTGGGGAGCCGACCCCCGCGGCTGGGCGTTCACCGTATCCGGCCAGACCGGCGGCCGGCTGCGGCGCGCCCTCGGCTCATTCGTCGAACTGTGGCGCGCCCACCCGCGCTGGAACCTGCGCCGGGACGCTCTGGCCGACCCGGCGGCACTGTTCGGCGTGCAGGCTCTGCCGATGTTCCTGACCGGGATCGCGGCCCTGCTGATCGACGCTCAGGCGAACCGGTCGTTCACCAATGACGCCTGGGCGGCCGAGCTGGCGACCGCGCTGGTGGCCGCGGGTCTGACCACCGGGGTGGCCGGGATCGCCCTGTGGCGGGCCGTAGCCCACGCGGTGCTCACCGGGCGCCGCATGCCCTCCGGGGTGCGGGCGGGGCTGTGGCTGGGAGCCGGTTTGGTGGTCGGTGAGTCGCTCTGCGACCGGGTCGCGGTCGGGCAGTGGGTGCCGAACCACCCGGTGGTTCTGGCGCTGGTTCCATGCGCCGCAGCGGTGTTCGGCTGGTGGACCGCGCAATGCGCCCAGCTCTGGGTCACCGCGTGGCCGGGGCGCACCATCCGGCCGGCCATGCTGCTGGGCCTGTCGGCTGCGTGGCTGGTGCTGACTTCGTGGTTCGCGTGGTGGTCGAGCCGGGGCGTGCTGTTCGCCGACATAGGGCTGCTGGACCGCGCCGGAGCCGGTTGGCTGGTGCGGGACACGTTCGGTGCCTTTCCCGGCGACGACCCGGCCATGATGTCCACGATTGGTGTCGCGATGGATCTGCTGTCGGGCCTCGACAGGCCCCTCGTCCTGGCCGCGGTCATGGTCTTGTGGGTGGTGCCGCTGCTCGCCTGGACGCTCCGGTCGGCCACGGTCCCGCCCCGATGGACGTTCGGAGCCCTGGGCGGGGCCGGCAGGCCGGCGGCGCCGGGGGAGGTGTTGCCGCCACTTCGGCGCGTGCTGTGGGTCGCGTCGGCGGGCGTGCTGACGTGCTGGGCCGCCGTCGCGGCCGTGATGGCGTACATGCACACCCAGCAGTACCCGTCCGGGCAGCAAGAGCGCTTCTACGTTCTGGTTTACCTGGCATGGACGCTCGTGGCCCTGGTGGCGGGCGCCACGGCGGCCGCCATCGCCGCGAGCGTCCTGGCACGCCGCTACCGGCTGCTCGTCGCGCTGATCGTCGCCGAGGGCGTGGCGTTGGGTGGCTTCGCCGGTCACTTCGCGCTCGTCGCCGCGGACGGGTGTGTCGAGCCGCTGAACACGCTGGTGACTCGCTGCCAGTGGCGGCCGGCTGTGGCCTGGTCGGTCGTCGAGACGCTTCTGGGCTATGTCCTCGTGCTCACCGCGGTCGCCACCGTCATCGCGGCCGCGATCGTGTCAGCGGTCCGGAGGGCGTGGAGGTCCAGAGCGGAGAGCGTGATCCCCGGGCCGCGGTCCGGACAGGCGCGGGGAGGGCCCACCGCCCGTCGCCTCTGCGCGGCGGTGTTGTCGGCCGCGGCGGTGGCGGCGACCGTCACGGCGGCCGGACAGCAGAAGAACTCAACCGGAGGAATCTCCAGCTCCGAGGTGCGACGGCTGGTGCCTGTCGGCGACGAAACCGTGCCCGGCGGGACCAGGCGCCTGCAGGTGGCCGCCTGGTGGTTACGCGGCGGGCAGGAGCTGCAAGATCGCTACGTCGCCGCTCTCAAGCGTGTCATCGCGGCACGGAAGAACGCCGTGGACTCCGGGAACGGCAACATCGATGCGGCCGCCCTCCGCCCCGTGTGCGCCGACATAGGTCGGGTCGCGCGCGACGCCGGTCGTTACTTCCCGGCCCCCGATCCCGAGATCCAAGCGCTGTGGCGGACGTTCGTCACCCAGGCGGAGAAGGCCGGCGGGGACTGCCGGCAGGGCTTGGAGGACGGGGACGCCCACCTCTTCACCACGTTCATGAGCGAAATCAACGAGGCGGCGCGAGCCCTCCTGTCGGTCTCGCAGCGGGTCGTGGAAGCGGCACAGGCCGTCTTCCGGTAGACGCCGGGGGCTCGGAGTGCCGCGAACTGCGGGCTCCCGGAGACAGCCGCCGCCCGCCTGGCCCGGGGACGGGTGGAGAGCCGGTCATCGGGCAGGCTCTAGCGCTCTTGTTCGGGCGAGGGCTGCTGGGACGCGTCCGGCCGGCGCAGAAGTTCGTGTAGCGCCTGGCGTAGGGCGATGAGGGCACGGACGAGATCGGTGAGTGCGGACGGGACACGGGCGGCGGCCTGCAACAGGAGGACGGTCGCGCCGATCGTGGCGAGGATCGTGGTGGTCATGACGTCCACGCTCGGTCCCTGCGACGTTCGGGCGCATCCGGTGCCGCAGAATCAGAGAAACCGGCAGGTAGGAGACGGCGGACAGATCTAGGATCCGAACGGAACCGAATAGCCGAACCGGAAGACGCCTCCACGGGGAGGGTGATGGCCGACCCGGCCAGGATCAACAGTCGTGCGGACCTGCACTCGGCGCTGCGCCGGTTGTTCGAGGACTTCGAGGGCGGCTACCTGAGTGTGGCCAGCGCGGCGGACACCGGCGTGGCGACCGTGCACGACATGGTCAGCGGCAAGCGTTTCCCGCGGTGGACGACTCTGCGCAAGGTCCTTCGCGCTCTCGGGATCGCGGAGGCCGACCTGAGCGCCTGGAAGCAGGCCCATGCCCGGGCCGACCGCGACGGCGACGGGTGCCCGTACCGGGGGCTGGAAGCCTTCGGACCCGAGCATGTGAGGTACTTCTTCGGGCGCCGGGACCTGACCCGCTCGCTCTGGGACCGGGTATCGGCGCAGATCGAGCGTGGTGGGCCGCTGCTGGTGACCGGGCCGTCGGGAGCGGGCAAGTCGTCGCTGCTGCGGGCCGGTCTCATCTCCGCCGCCGACGAAACCTGGCCGGAGGGTCACGCGCTTCTCACACCGGGCGGCGACCCTGTCCGGGTCCTCGCCGATCGGTTCTGCGGCAGCGCCGCTCCTGACGGCATACGCGACCGCCTGTCGGAAAAGCCCGCTCTGCTGCGCGAGTTGCTGGCGCAGGCCCAGTGCAGGCTCCTTGTCGTCGACCAGTTCGAGGAGATCTTCACCTCCTGCCAGAACGCGGACGACCGCCGGGTTTTCATCCAGGCGTTGCACGCGGCCTGCACCCCCGCGAAGGGAGCGGTGGTGGTCATCGGGATGCGCGCCGATCTCTTCGGCCACTGCGCCGCCTATCCCGAGCTGGCGCAGGCCCTCGCCCATCCGCTCGTGGTCGGGCCCATGACCACGGCGCAGTTGCGCCAGGCCATCGAGGGGCCGGCCGGCCTCGCGCGGCTCACGCTCGAGGCCGGGCTGACGGAGCGGATTCTGGAGGACCTGGGAGCCGCCTGCGCCGACGACCGCGTCTTCCCCGCGATATCCAGCGAGCCCGGCGGTGTCCTGCCCCTGTTGTCACACACCCTGCTCGCCACGTGGGAGCACCGCGAGGGCCAGGAGCTCACCCTGGCCGGCTATCAGGCGACCGGCGGGGTCAGCCAGTCGTTGACCCGCACCGCCGACACCACTTTGGAAAGCGTGGGTCTGACCAACCGCGACCGCGCCCGGCGGATGCTGACACGGCTGGTTCACCTCGGCGAGGGGGCCGAGCCCTCACGCCGCAGAGTGCCGCTGGCCGAGTTGCTCGGGCCCGAGGACGATCCCGGACATGCCCCGGCCCGCCAGGTCCTCGCCCGGTTCGTCGAGGACCGGCTCGTGACCGTGGACGGCGACCCCACGGGCGACCCCGCGGACAGCATGGCCGCGTTCACCCATGAGGCGCTGATCCGGGCCTGGACGCAGCTACGCGACTGGATCGAGGAAGACCGGGACTCGCTCCTTGTGCGGGAGCAGCTCGACCGGGACGCCCGCGCCTGGGCCGGCAGCGGCCGCGACGCTGCCTACCTGTATCGGGGCCTGCGGCTGGCGAGCGCGCAGGACGCCAGCGCGGACGACGGCGACAGGCTCGGGAACGACACCCGGGACTTCCTCGACGCCGGCATCCGGCAGGACCTGGCCGAGCGCGAGGCGATCCGACGGCGTGGCCGCAACCGCACGGTGCTGAGTGTGGTGCTGGCCGTCCTGCTGGTGATCGCCACCACCACGGCGGCCATCGCGATCGCCCAAAGCCGGGCCATCTCCGCACAGCGCGATGAGGCGGTCGGCGCCCGGGTGGCGAATGTGGCCATGACCATGCGCGGGATCGACCCGATCATCGCCAAGCGACTGGCGATCGTCGCGGGAACCCTTGCTCCAAATGGTTTCGAGGCACGTAGCGCCCTGGCCGCGCTGCACAACCAGCCGGAGCTTTACACCTACAGGCCACCGGGGGTGGACGGCTCCTGGATCGTGGACGGCGACAGGTACAGCCACCTGATGGTCTACGGCAAACACCATGACATCAAGGTGGTCGATGTGGACGCCCGCAAGGTGATCCGCGAGTTCAAGGTCGACGGCGCGGTCATCGAGACCCTGAGAGTCAGCGCTGACGGCAGATCGGTGGCGGTGTTCGACAAGGAGGGTGCTGCCCGCGTCTGGGACACCACGACCGGAACACCCGGCCCGGTGAAATTCCATTGGTCGAGCGGCAGCGCCGATATCAGCTCCGCCGCACGCTACGTCGTCAACGTCCGCAGGCCGCGAACCGCGGTCTCGGACGCGCAGACCGGAAGCCACGCCGTCAACTCCGGGCCGCGGCGAATCGTCTCGGACGCACAGACCGGTAAGCGGGTCCCGACGATCCCCTATGGGGTGGGGAATCTGGTGTTCTCGCCGGACGACGAATACCTCTTCGGCACGCTCGGTGACTCGGTGCAACGCTGGGATCTGCGCACCGGCAAGCGGACCACGCTGGTCAAGAAGCTCGAAGGCTCGGTTTCCGAAGACAATCCGGTCCTCTATCGCAATCTGGCCATCAGCCCTGACGGCAGATTTCTCGGGATACGCGATGGCAACCGGCTGGGCGTGACCAGACTCGACGGGCGCCCGGCGGACGGGGTCTACGTTCACTGGTCGATCGCACTGCAAAACCTGCCATCCGGCTCGTCGGATTTCTACTTCAGCTCCAACGGCGACTACCTCGCCCTCGGCGGCACGATCTGGAGAAGTTCCAACCTGACAGACCCGATCTTCAAATACGCCGAGGAGATCTGCGAGCGCATGGAAGGGCCCGCTAGATCGCAAAGCTTCGGACCGGACGACCACACCCTCCGCTGCGTCGACACCAGCGGAGCGGTCAACGTCATCTCTCTCAAGGCGCTCTTCGAGCAGGTCGATCTGGGCGGGATATCGTCGGTGCTCAGCAAGGACGGTTCAACCGCCGCCGTCGAGTCCCACGACGGGCTGCTGGTCTGGGACGCGTTGCAGCGGGTGAAGCGGACCACGCTGCCGATCAGCAGGGACCGGATCAGTGAGTGGTGGGCGCTGTCCGACAACGGCGCGCTTTTGGCCTACGCCCGAAATAACGGCGACATCGAGATCTGGGACGTCGCTTCCGCCTCCAGAAAGGCCACCATCGCCACCCGGCACAACCCGGACCGTTACGACTTCCCCATGGCATTCTCGCCGGACAACCGGACGCTCGCGCTGCTCACCGGCGGCAGCCGCTCCGAGCTCGCCAAGCTGGCAGCCGGGCCGAGTGTGCTCGAATTCTGGGATCTGGCGTCGGGCTCTCTGCGCGCCACGAGCAAGGGAATGGCGGACGACAACTACATCATCTTCAGTCAGGGCGGCGGCCCGAAAATCCTCTTCAGCCAGGATGGTCGCACCGTCGTGTCCGCCGCCGACCAGGGCATCGTCGAAGTCGCAACCGGCAAGCGCCTGGTCGAGCCCTCCGGCCTGGACTTGAAGGCGCCGAAGGCCCTGAGCGGCTCCGGGCTGGTCGCGGAGGCGGACGACACCGTGATCACGATATGGGACGGCAGAAGGCTCCAGCCGAAGTACGACGCGCGCCTCGGTGGAGAGACCGGTCAGGAGATGGCCTTCTCCCCAGACGGACAGCTCCTCGCGACAACCGACACGACCGGCCAGATCCGCCTCTGGGACGTCATCAACAGACGCCCCTTCGGACTTCCCCTCACCGGGTTCTACGAACGGCCCGAAGGCGGATCCCGAAGCATGGTTAACGGGCTCGCGTTCTCACCCGACGGCTCGGCCGTCCTCAGCATCACCATAGGAGGGCATCTCCGCACCCACCTGATCGGAGCCACCCAGATCATGAAGATCCTCTGCACCGAGGCGGGGCCGCTGTCTCCCGACGACTGGGCCACCTACATTCCTGAGCTTCCTTACCGCAGAACCTGCTGAGCCAGGCGCATGGTGCGAGTACGCCGCGGCCCGCCACCGTTCCCACGGGGAGATCGGGATCGACACGCTGCTCGCGGCGCGGCCTTCCACGGCGCGCCGATCGTGCCGGCGACGGCGCTTTCTGCTTCGTCCAGCCGGCGCTGATGTCTACGGGCGAACGGCCTGAGCATGTTCTAGGTTCGGGGCCATGGAAAGGATGACCGAGGCGGAGTGGCGGGAGTTCGCGACGAGCGGCACCAGGACCGGCAAACTCGCCATAACCAGGGCGGACGGCCGGCCGCACGTGACCCCGATCTGGTTCGCCCTCGACGGGGACGACGTGGTCTTCACCACGCACGAGAGCAGCGTGAAGGCCCGCGAACTGCGGCGTGAACCACGCGCGACCCTGTGCGTGGACGACCAGCGGCCGCCGTACTCGTACGTGATGATCGAGGGGGAGGCGACGCTGTCGGACGACCTCGACGAGGTGCGCCACTGGGCGACGGTGCTCGGCGGCCGCTACATGGGGGAGGACCGGGCCGAGGAGTACGGCAGGCGCAACGGTGTCGCGGGGGAGTTCCTGGTGCGGTTGCGCGTCGGCAGGGTCGTCGCCTTCAAGGACGTCGCCGGCTGACCCCCGCCGGCCGGTCCGCTTGTCCGCACACGGCCGTACACGGCCACGCGGGGGCAGGCGGGCGCGGACCCGGGACGGAGGATCCGAGGTGACGGTGACCCCCGAGTCCTTCAGCTCATTGCGCAGGGCCTCGGCGAACGAGTGGAGGAACGCCTTGCCGGCGGCGTACACGGCCTCGAACGGCCCGGGCGTGAGCGCGGCGACCGACGACGTGAACAGGATCTTCCCCGTCCCGCGGGTGGACATGGCGGCCACGGCGCGCTTGGCCAGGTGCACGGCGGTGGTTACGTTGAGCTCGATCAGCTTGAGCTCGGCCTCCAGCGAGGTCTCGCGGGCGAACGCGCCGCCCACCCCGACGCCAGCGTTCCGTCCTCCGCCGTGACCACCACGTCGAAGCCGTGCTGGGCGAACTGCCTGGCGAGCTCGTATCCGATGCCGCTGGAGGCGCCCGTCACGAGCGCCAGGGGCCGTTCCGTCGTCGCCATCTCTCCTCCTTCACGTCGTTTCGCCCGCCCGTCCCGCGCATGGCGCGGACCGCGAGCGCCAGCGTGGTGCCGTACACCACGTGCGCCGCGGCCATGACGACCGGGCGGCCGCGCGCGGGGTCACGCGAGGCGGGCGGCAGGATGTTCAGGGCCGGCACCCAGCCCTCGTAGGCGCCGAGCCAGATCAGCAGCGCGTAGCCCACGCCGAGGGGGACGCCGGCCCCGCGCCCGCGGGTGAGCACCGCGAACGCCGCGCCGCAGGCGGCGCCGAAGCCCAGGTGCGCGGCGGCGCCGAGGACGTTCTCCCCGGGTTTCGGCCGGTGCCGGTGGCCGGGCAGGGCCGCCCGCACGATGTGCTTGGGCGGCTGGCCCGGCATCAGGCCGGTCTTCTGCCCGGCGAGCATCACCGTGCTCATCGTGACGGTGGACAGCGCGCCGGCGGCCGCGCCGCGTACGAGTTGGCGGATCAAGGTTCTCCCTCCAGGAGGCTGTTACAGGCGCCGGGAGAGCTTCTCGGCGAGTCCCGCGGGATCGGCGACCGTCATGGTCAGGCCGGGGTGGCGCAGCAGCCCGAACGGCTCGCCGCCCCGGATCGGCTCGTGGAACCGCACGCACAGCCCTCTGCGGGCGTTGGTGGCGAACGTCAGGCCCCGGTCGGCGAGCGACACGTGGACGCCGATCGCCCGGAACGGGGAGTAGGGGCCGGTCGTCTCGACGCCGGAGACGTTGGCCAGCGGGGTCTCGGTCACCCACGGCCCGAACCGGACCCGCAGGGTGCCCGGGCCGACCAGGACGCCGGCGGTGTCCGGGCGGATGCCCAGGACGGACAGCAGCGGGGCGAATCGGGGGTCGAAGTCGAACGCGTAGCGCTCCGGTTTGCCCGCGGTGGTGTCGTCGGTCATCGCCACCCCTCCCGGCGTCTCGGGTCCGGGCCCGGGATCGAGCACGTGCGCCGCGGGCCCCTTGTCGCGGCGCGGCCCCCGGCTGCGGCCGGACAGGGCGCCGCAAGGCCGCCATACCCTCACGACCGGGCCCAAACAGGGCGCGTTCCGCAGCCGTCCGGGCGCGAGCGCCCGCTCCCTCCTCGATCGGGGATGACTTCTGCTGCGTACGGGAGAAGTACTGACAGAAATAGGACCCGCTATCTCACTTCTGTCAGTAACTTTTCATTTTAGAGACGAAAGTTTGTCAGGTCATTGACAAAGTTCTGAGACGCGCCTCACACTTCCGGAAGTCATCGCGTTAATCCGTAGACCATCGCCTCACCCGGGTCGGCGCTCGTGGGGTCGGCGTTCGAGGCGCGATGTGTTTTCGTCCCGACAAGAGGAGTGACATGCGATCCTCTCGCACACGTCCCGGGCTGCGGTCGCGATCGGCTCTGGCTGCCGCCGTGCTCGCGGTGCCGGCCATGGTGCTCGGCTCGCAGGGCCCGGCCGCCGCGGCCGAGACCGGAGCCGCGCCCGTTCTCGACGCGGCCACGCTGTCGCCGGTCGCCGAGCCGAACTACAACGGTGCGACGAACACCGCGTACACCCCGTCGACCACGACCGGGACCAACGGCTGGTTCACCAACGGCGATGTGACGCTGAACCTGTCCGCCACGGACGACGACGCCGTCGCCTCGTTCCGCGTGACAGTGGGAACGGAGGCTGCCGTCGAGGTGCCGGCCGTCCGGAACGGCACCCGCGGCACGGCCACCTACGTCGTCACGGGCGACCGCAACAGCACGGTCCGCTACGTCGCGGTCGACGCCGCCGGCAACGTCTCGGCCGCCAGGACGATCAGCGTGCGGATCGACACCAAGCCGCCGGTCGCCGCCTGGCCGGGCGTCGCGAACGGCAAGGTGCCGCACAGCGCGGCGGCCTCCTCCATCACGCCGACGCGGACCGACCCCACCCCCGGATCGGGCGGCGCCGCGGTGCGGGACATGTGGATCGACGGCAAGTGGACCTACCCGCTGCCGCTCGACCCGGCCACCCTGTCCGTCGGCGCGCACACGTGGGCGGTCACGCTCGGCGACGCCGCCGGCAACGGGGCCACGTACACCCTGACCTTCCAGATCACCACCTCGGTCGCGGACGTCCGCGCCCTCGTGCAGCGCTACGTCGCCGCCGGCAAGGTCTCGGCCTCCAACGGCGACCGTCTCCTGGCGCTGCTCACCCAGGCCGACGCCGGCGGCGACGCCGCCGTGTCCGCGCTGACGCGCTTCGGCGCCCTGGCCGGCCAGGTCGTGCCCGAGGGCCATATGCGCGACTCCCTCGTGAAGGACGCCGCCTACCTGGTCGAGGAGCTCCGGGGGGTCGAGCACCCCGACGTGGCGACCGGCGTCACCGTGAGCGCGGCGCGCGGCATGGAGCGTGCGCCGTTCCGGCTCCCGGGCGAGTCCGTGCGCAACGAGAAGCCGAAGTTCAGGGTGCTCGCCTTCGGCAACAAGCCGGGCGCCTTCCGGCACGAGCACATCCCGCTCACCATGGCCGTGCTCCAGGACATGGGCCGGGCCAACAACTTCGACGTCGACGTGTACGACTACCTCAGCCCCGACGTCTCGGTCCCGAACCCCTTCGAGAGCATCGAGCGCCTGTCCCAGTACGACGTCATCATCGGCGTCTCGAGCGTCGGCAACGACACGTTCTCCACGGCCCGGCCCACCGAGGCCGACCCCAACGTCAAGGTGGACGAGCAGGCCGTCCTCAAGCAGTACATCAACAACGGCGGCGGATTCGTCGCCCTGCACGGCGCCACCGACTCCATGCACCGGTGGGACTGGTACAAGGGCCTGGCCGGCGGCGAGTTCGACAACCACGGCTCCAACGGCAGCGGCCTTCAGAACACCTGCGGAGCCTGCAACATCGGCGAGCTGGTGACCGAGGACGGCACCAACCCGGCCACGCGCCAGTTCCCCGAGAAGCTGAAGATCGTGGACGAGCTCTACAACTGGATCGGCCTGCCGCGCCAGAAGACGCACGTGCTGCAGACGCTGAACGAGGCCACGTACGTGGGCAGCATCGGCGCGACCGCGGGCCGCGTCGAGGGCGCCGACCACCCGATCTCGTGGTGCCAGAACTACGACGGCGGGCGCGCGTTCACCCAGGCGCTGCTGCACAACTGGGCGAACACGCTCGACCCGTTGTTCCAGAAGAACATCCTCGAGGGCGTCAAGTGGGCCGCCGGTCAGACCGAGGCGAACTGCGTCAGCCACGAGGAACTGAGCAAGCTCGTCGCCGCCGGCGCGGCGGACGGGTCCGTCGGCGCCGACCTGGCCGCCCGGCTCAGCCAGGCGCTCACCGCGTCGTACGACGCCTACCTGGTGAAGGACTACGCCGGCGCGCTCGCGCAGGCGAAGGCGTTCCGTCAGACGGCCGACTCCGGCCACCTGGGCGGACGTGCCCAGAGCACGCTCCGGGACCGGGCCCACGAGCTCGTCGAGTGGATGAAGGCGCTCGACGACAAGAGTGTCCACCTGGGGTTCGTGTCCCAGCCCAAGACGACGGCCGTGGGCAACGGTGAGGACGCGGTCTTCTCCGCGCCCGCCGAGGGCAGGAACGTCGCCTACCAGTGGCAGGTGAAGTCGCCGGGCTCCTCGGAGTGGGCCGACATGGCGGGCGAGACGTCCTTCGCGATCGCCGTCACGGCGACCCCTGACCTGTCCGGCTCCGAGTACCGGGTCCGCGTGACCGACCCGACCGGCGAGATCGTCTCCCGTTCGGCGTCTCTCAAGGTCAGCGGGCGCTGACCCCCGCTCAGGCGGCCCGGGCGCGCACCGCGCCCGGGCCGCCGGAGCCCCCCGACGAGACAAGGAGTGGACGGATGGGCCAGGCCCTCACCCGGGTCGCACTCGCCGTGGCAGCGCTCGCGTTCTGCGCCGGGTGCGGCGGGGCCGGCTCCGCCGCGTCCTCCGGGGTGAACGGCACGGCGAACGGCACGGCGAACGGCACGGCGAACGGCACGGCGGCGTCTCCGGTCACGTGCGACATGCGGCCGCGCACGCCCCCCGGCGAGGCGACCTCCTGGGCGCACCCGGCCCAGTCCTTCTACAGCCCGTCCGACCAGGACATCCCCACCAGGGCGAGCCTCGACCACCTGCTCGTCAAGGACGACGCCCTGGTGATCGAGTACTCGACGCGGCTGCCCGCCGCGTCGCTGCAGGCGCTGCGTGACTGGACGTATATGCAGACCGCGACCGTGGCCGTGCCGGGGGACGACTCCGCCGCGCTGCGTGCCGTGATCGCCTCGACGGAGCTGGTCTGCGACGGCGTCGACACGGTGCAGCTCTCGGAGCTGGCCCGCAGCAGGGCCTTCGGCCAGGTGGCCGGACACGGCGACGCGGGATGAGGGGGGCGCCGGCACCGGCCGCGGCAGAGCCCGACACGCACGGAGCCCCGGCCGGGAGGGCCGGGGCTCGGAAAGGCGTGCGGCGGCGGACGTCCGTCAGTCGGTGCTGATGGCGTCCACGAGGTCGCCCACCGGGCGGTCGGGCAGGGCGCGGGCGACGTCGGCCAGCGCGACGATCCCCACCAGCTTGTGACCGTCGATGACCGGCAGACGCCGGATCTTGTGCGTGGCCATCGTGGTCAGGATCTCGGCCGCGTCGTCGTCCGCGCCGATCGTCACGGCCTCGCCCTGGGCGAGCTCGCCGGCCTGGCACGACTTGGGGTCCTTGCCCTGGGCCAGTACCTTCACGACGATGTCGCGGTCGGTCAGCACACCCTTGAGCCGGTCGTCGGTGCCGCAGATCGGCAGCGAGCCCACGCCGAGGCGCGCCATCTTCTCCGCGGCGTCGAGGACGGTCTCCTCCGCGTTCACACACTCGGCTCGGGGGGTCATGATGTCGCGAGCGGTCGTCATGCCTTCTCCTTTCTTTCGTGTGTCGTACGCGCGGCCGGGGGACGGCCGTGCGAAGGGGCGGGGAGTGGGGACTCCCGCCGCCTACCCCCGACCGCACGGCGTACACGGCCATCCGGATTTTCGCCCCGAATTACACCCATAGTGAATTGGTTTGTACGCTTGCGTCATGAGCGTGTTGGTGCGCAACAACGTGCGAATCACCGGCCGGCCGGACGGCCGCCCGATGGTCTTCGCTCACGGCTTCGGGTGCGACCAGAACATGTGGCGCCTGGTCGCTCCCGCCTTCGAGGACGAGTACAGGATCGTCCTGCGCTGACCAACAGCTTCTGCCGTACCGACCCGGACATCGCCAGGCGGTTCGCCACCGTCACGTTCATGTCGGACAACCGGGCCGACCTGTCCCGGGTGCCGGTGCGCAGCCTGATCCTGCAGTGCTCCGATGACGTGATCGCCCCCGTGGAGGTGGGCAAGTACGTCCACGAGAACGTCCCCGGCAGCGAGCTGGTGCTGATGCGGGCGACCGGGCACTGTCCCAACCTGAGCGCGCCCGAGGAGACCATCTCCGCGATCAAGAAGTTCCTGTAGGTGAGCCTCGCCGAGGAGGACGTCGAGGATCTCTACGAGCACGCGCCCTGCGGCCACCTGTCCACGCTGCCCGACGGGACGATCATCCGGGTCAACCGGACGCTGATCGAGCTCACCGGGTACGACCCCGGCGAGCTCACCGGCGGCATGCGGATCCAGAACCTGCTGGCCGTCGGCGACCGCATCTTCTACGAGACCCACTTCGCCCCGCTGCTCGCGATGCAGTCGGTCGTCCGCGAGATCGCGGTCGACGTGCGCCGCGCCGACGGCACCCGGCTGCCGGTGCTGCTCAACGCGGTCATGCGGGGCGACCCGAGGGTCATCCGCTTCTGCGTCTTCGCCGCGACCGGCCGGCGGGAGTACGAGCGCGAGCTGCTGCGCGCCCGCCAGCGTGCCGAGCGGTCGGAGGCTGAGGCGCGCGAGCCGGCCCGCACCCTGCAGCGCAGCTTCATCCCGCCGGCTCTGCCGGAGATCCCAGGACTCCAGGTCGCCGGGGCGTTCCGGCCGGCCGGAAACGGCGACCTGGTGGGCGGTGACTTCTACGACTTGTACGAGACCGCCGGCGGCTGGGCCCTCGCCCTCGGCGCTGTGTGCGGCAAGGGGGTGGAGGCCGCCGTCGTCACCAGCCTGGCCCGCTACACACTGCGGGCCGCGCCGATCCGGGAGCCCAGCCCCTCGGCGGTCCTGTCCGCGCTCAACCGGACCCTGCTGCGCGAGCGGGCGGGCCGGTTCGTGACGGCCGTGTACGGCCAGCTCGCCCCGCCGGCCGGCACTTCCTTCCGTCTCACGCTCTCCCTGGCCGGTCACCCGCCTCCGCTGCGGGCCCGGGGGGAGGCGGTCGGCGAAATCGGACGGCCGGGCAACGTCCTCGGCCTGCTGCCCAGCGTCAGGCTGACCGACGTCGACGTCGATCTCGTGCCCGGCGACGCGGTCCTCTTCCACACCGACGACGTCGTCGAGGCCCGCAGGGACGGGGAACTGTACGGCGAGGAGCGGCTGCGCCGACTGCTGGGCGACACCCGCGCCATGGAGGCGGACGGGATCGCCGACGCGATCGTGGCCGACGCCGTCGCCTTCCAGTCCGGGCTGACCCGCGACGACATCGCCCTCGTCGTGCTGAAGATCCCCGGCTGACCCGCCCGCGCCGGCGGGACGGGGGACGGCGACTGGTGATTTCCCCGATGCCGTGAGCCGAACCGATCGCGAGACTCCTTGTCATCCCCCACGGCAAGGAGATCTCATGCGTCGGATCGTCGGCCCCCTCCTCGGCCTCCTGGCCCTGCTCGGCTTCCTCGCCCCCACTGCCCCCGCCCAGGCCGCCACCCACGACCCCGTCGTCTTCGTCCACGGCTACACGGGAAACAGCACCAACTTCGCCGCCCTGCAGGCGTACCTGGTGGCCAACGGGTGGTCCGGCAGCCGGCTGTTCGGCTACAACTACAACTGGGCCGGGTCGAACGTGGTCAGCGCCCAGGGCCTGGCCGCCTTCGTCAACCAGATCAAGGCCAGCACGGGCGCGTCCAAGGTGGACATCGTCAACCACTCGATGGGCGGCCTGGTGACGCGGTGGTACCTGCAGAAGCTCGGCGGAGCCGCCAACGTCGGCCACGTCGCCTCACTGGCCGGGGCCAACCACGGCACGACCTACGCCGGTGCCTGCACCATCTACGTCTCGTGCATCGAGATGCTGCCCGGCTCGGCGTACATCACCTCGCTCAGCGGCGACGAGACGCCTGGGTCGGCGAAGTACGGCACCTGGGTGTCGCCCTGCGACGGCATCATCATCCCCTACACCAGCACCCGGCTGTCCGGGGCGGACAACCACACCCTCGCCTGTGTCGACCACCTGTCGATCCTGAGCAACATCCAGGCGATGTCCGGCGTCCGCGACCTGCTCGAAAGCTGATCGTCTCCGTGCCCCGCCGGGCGGCCCGCAGGCCGCCCGGCGGTGTCCCGCGACTCCGCCACCGGCCGCGCGCCCTCCTCGATCGGTAACGGCCCTGCCACAATCGCGGGGGAATGGCGGCTTTTACGCCACTTCGCGGGCACCCTGGGGTCAGGCAGGAACGGGGAGCCGGAAAGCGGGGGCGGGATGGCGTGGGCAGCCCGCGCGGGCGCTGTCGTCATGGGTGTGGTGTCCGCGGTGCTCGTGGCCGCGGCGCTGCTGATCCTCGTGGGGCTCCCGGCGGAGTGGCGGGTGCCGGGGACGGTCTCGCCGCTGATGCCGGCGGGGGTGACCTTCCCGGCGGTCGGCGCGTTCCTCATCGCGTACCGGCCCCGGCTCACGCTGGCGTGGCTGATGTGCGCGGGCGGGCTCGCCGCCGCCGTCCACGACTTCTGCCAGATGGCGATGCTGGCGTCGATGGCGCGCGGGGACCTCGCGCTCGCGGAGTTCCTGAGGTTTCCGGCGCAGGTCGGCTGGGCGGTGGGCGGGATCACGCTGGAGACGCTGCTGCCGCTGTACTCCCCGGACGGCAGGCTGCCCTCGCGGCGCTGGCGGGCGGTGGTGCTGCTCGGTGTGGCGTCCGTCGGGACCGAGACGGCGCGCCAGTTCGTGCGGCCGGATCCGCCCCTCGAGGGCTATCCGCTCCCCGCGGTCGTCCACAATCCGCTGCAGATCCCGGCCCTGGCGCCGTACATGCCGGCGATCGGGACGCTGGCCTGGACGGCGATCACCGTGTCGCTGGCTCTGGCGGCGCTGTCACTGCTGTCGCGCTTCCGCCGGGCGGACCCGGCGGGCAGGCGGCAGATCGGCTGGCCGCTGTTCGCGTTCGCCGGATACGTCGTGTTCTCGCTCGTGGGCGTGGCCGCGCCCGAGCTGGTCTGGCTGTCGATCGTCTGGGCGGCGCTCGTCCCCGTCGCGATCGTGTTCTCGGTGACCCGCTACCGGTTGTACGGCATCGACACCGTCATCAGCCGGACCTTCGTCGCCGCGGGGCTGCTGGCCGTGGTCGGCGGGGTCTACTTCGGTGTGGCCGCGCTGTCGAGCCTGGTCGTGTCCGGCTACGACCAGGTCGCCGGGCTCGCCGCCGCCCTGCTCACGGGCGCGTTCTTCCAGCCGCTGCGCCGGATGCTGCAACGTGCCGTCGACCGCCTGTTCTACGGCCCGGTGGGCGACCCGCGGGTGCTGGCCGAGCGGCTGGTCCAGGAGGTGCGCCGGGGCGATCCGGCGCAGGCGCTGGAGCCGGTGATCGGTGTGCTCCGGGAAGGCCTGGCGGTGCAGGGCGTCGCGGTGGAGGTGACCGGCGGTGAGCCGGGGCTCGGCGCCGGGGTGGTCAGCACGGTCAGCGGGCAGGTCGGCGACTCCCCGCGCGAGGTGCCGCTGGTCTGGCACGGCGAGCGGGTGGGGCGGCTGCTGGTCGGCCCGCCCGCCCCGCGCCGCTTCCCCGCCGCGCACGACGAGCGGGTGCTGGCCACGCTGGTTCCGTACGCGGCCGACGTGGCGCACGCGGTGCGCCTGGCGGCCGACCTGCAGCGCTCCCGGGAGCGCATCCTGACCGCCCGGGAGGAGGAACGGCGGCGGCTGCGCCGCGACCTGCACGACGGCCTGGGCCGGACGCTCGGGGAGATGGCCATGGCCGTCACCATGGCCCGCGCCAGCCTGAAGAGCTCCCCGGAGACGGCGGACAGGCTGCTGCGCGAGTTGCGCTCCGGCATGGACACGGTCACGCACGACGTCCGGCAGCTCGTGTACGGCCTGCGCCCGCCCGCCTTGGACGACCTGGGCCTGGCCGCCGCCCTGCGAGCGCTGGCCGGGCGGGACGATCCCGAAGGCCCGGCCGCTGAGGTGCGCGCCGAGGGCGACCTGGCCGACCTGCCCGCCGCCGTCGAGGTGGCCGTCTACCGGATCGCGCAGGAGGCGCTGACCAACGTCCGGCGCCACGCGCGTGCCACCCGGGTCCGGGTGGAGCTGCGCCGCGAACCCGCGGCGCTGCGCCTGCTGGTCGCCGACGACGGCGTGGGCCTGCCGCCGGAACGCCGCACGGGTCTCGGCCTGACCTCCATGCGCGAGCGCACGGCGGAGCTGGGCGGGATCTGCCTCATCACCGGCGCGCCGGGGGCGGGCACCACGGTCGAGGTCACGCTCCCCGCGCCTGCCAACGGAGCGCCTGCCAACGGAGCGCCGGCGGACGGAGCGCCGGCGGACGGAGCGCCGCCGGCACGGCGCCACCCTGCCGGTCCGCCCGGAGAGGCCGCCGGGATGTCCGGCGGGATGTCCGGCGGGGCGGCCGATTTCGTGGTCTCCTGAAGCGATCCGCCCGGGCGTGGCGGTTCCGGTCACCGCAATGGAAGGGGAACTTGGGATGACGACACGGGGGCTGCGGGTCCGGGACGCGCGGGCCGCGGCGGCCCGGTGGGTCGCCCAGGAGGCCGCCACCGCCCCGAACTTCGCCGGGGCCTTCCTGACCGGGTCGGCGGCCTGGGCGGACCCCGGCGCGGTGCTGCCGCCCACCTCGGACGTCGACGTGGCGGTCGTGGTCACCGATCCCGTCGCGCCGCCCAAGCTCGGCAAGATCCCATGGGACGGCGTGCTCGTCGAGGTCACGTACGTGTCCTGGGACCGGCTCGTCTCGGCGCACGACGTGCTGGCGTCCTGCCACCTGGCCGGCGCCTTCCGCACCGACACCGTGATCGCCGACCCCACCGGGCGCCTGGCCCGGCTCCAGGCCGCCGTCGCGGCGGGCTTCGCCGAACGGCGCTGGGTCCGCCTGCGGTGCGAGGACGCCGAGAGCCGCATCACCGGCGGGCTCGCGGCGCTCGACGCACACGCGCCGTTCCACGACCAGGTCACGGCCTGGCTGTTCCCGGCAGGCATCACGACCCACGTGCTCCTCGCCGCCGGGCTGCGCAACCCCACCGTACGGCTGCGCTACCCGGCGGTCCGCGAACTCTTGGCGAGCTACGGCCGGATGGACGTCTACGAGGAGCTGCTCGGCCTGCTCGGCTGCGCGCACCTGCCCCGCGAGCGGGTCGAGGCCCACCTCGCCACGATGGCGAGGGCGTTCGACGCGGCGGCGGCCGCGGCCCGCACGCCGTTCCCGTTCTCCTCCGACATCACCCCGGCGGCCCGGCCGGTGGCCGTCGACGGCGGCCTCGACCTCGTCGCGCGGGGACTGCACCGCGAGGCGGTCTTCTGGATCGCCGCGACGTACGCCCGGTGCCTGAAGATCCTCGCCGCGGACGCGCCGGGGGAGACGGGCCACCGCGCCGGATTCGCGGACCTCGCCGCCGACCTCGGCATCGGCTCGCCGGACGACCTGCCGCGCCGGGCGCGCGAGGTGAGCGCGTACCTGCCCCGCCTGCGCGCGGTCGCTGAGGAGATCATCGCCGCGAACCCCGAGGTCCGGGACGCGTCAGCCCCCGGTGGGTGACGGGCTCGGCGAGACCGGCGGAGGACTGGGCGAAGTCGCCGGCGAGAGGCCGGGCGAGACGGCCGGCGACGGGCTCGGCGACGCGCCCGGCCAGGGGGAGTAGGTGCTCCGCCACGCTCCGGGCGGCAGCACCGGGACGTCGACCCGGACCGACCCCGCGTTCTGGAACCGGAACGTGACCGGGATCGTGCCGCCGCTGCCCAGCGGGCGGGTGAGGCCGGCGAGCAGCACCTGGGGGAGCGCCGTCCCGCCGACGTACCTCCCGCCGGGGATCTCCAGACCGCCGGCGGGCAGGCGGGCCTCCCGGAACAGGCCCCCGGTGTCCACCGACACCAGACGGTCGGTGCGGCCGCTCTCGTTGAGCAGCATCATGTAGATCGGCATGTCGGTCCCCGGCGGGGCGGGCTGCTGCGAGCCGAGGATGAAGGCGTTGCGCAGCAGCAGACCCGGCAGGTTCACGTTCGCCCCGTCGTTCTGGGGCATCGTCTGCGTGTAGTAGTCCGACTTCAAGTCGCCGCAGGCGGCGGTGGCGGCCGCGCCCGCGATGCAAAGAGCCGCCAGGATCCTGCGCATGTCGACCTCGGCTCGCTCGGAGGCGTCTTTCGGGCTCGGTACCCCCTCTGGCCGTCGTCTACCGCCGGTGAATTATGCGAGGCTGCAATCCCCGAGCGATTGGAAGTAACGCCATGCGGCTGATCTCCCCGGAGAAGGCCGGGTTCGTGCCGGACCTGCCCCACCGGATCGAGGCCCTCGTACGGCGGGGCGGGGCACCGGCACTGCACGGTGTCGTGGTGGCCCGGCACGGCGCCGTGGTCCTGGAGTGGTACGGCGCCGGCGAGGACCACGCGCTGAACACCCCGCTCGGCCACGTGGACTTCGGGCCGGACACACCGCACGACATGCGCTCGGTCACCAAGAGCCTGGTCGCGCTGCTGTACGGCCTGGCGCTGGAGGCCGGCCTGGTGCCGGAGCCCGGCGAGCCGATCCTGACGGTCTTCCCCGAGTACGCCGACCTGGCGGCCGACCCCCGCCGGGCCGGGCTGACCATCGGGCACGCGCTCACGATGACGATGGGACTGGACTGGGACGAGAGCGCGCCCTACACCAGCCCGGCGAACAGCGAGATCGCGATGGAGATGGCGCCGGACCGCCGCCGGTACGTGCTGGAGCGCCCCTTCGTGGAGGAGCCGGGCGAGCGGTGGCGCTACAGCGGGGGAGCCGCGGCTCTCGTCGGCGCGATCGTCGAGGAGGGCACGGGCCTGCGCCTCGAGGAGTTCGCCCGCACCACGCTGTTCGAGCCGCTCGGGGCCGGGGCCTTCGAGTGGTCGGCCGGCTCGGACGGCAGGGCCCTGGCCGCCTCGGGCCTGCGCCTGACGCCACGCGGCCTCGCCCGCGTCGGGCAGGCCGTGCTGGACCGGGAGATCGTCCCCGGCTGGATCGGGGAGATGCTGCGCCCCCGGGTGACCGCCTGGGAGGGCGTCTCCTACGGGTACATGTGGTACGTCGGCCCGGGGGCGCGGGCGACGGCGATCGGCAACGGCGGCCAGCGGCTGTTCCTGCTGCCCGACCTCGATCTCGTCGTGGCCGTCACCGCCGGCGACTACGACGGACCCGGGCAGGACACCGCGCCGAGAGCGATCCTGGAGAATGTGGTCCTGCCCGCGATCACGTGAGGAGACGCCCGATGATTTTCATCACCGCGAAGTTCCGGGTGCTGCCGCAGCACGCCGACCGGTGGCCGGAGATCACCCGTGAGTTCACCGAGGCCACCCGCGCCGAGCCGGGCTGCCTCTGGTTCGACTGGTCGCGCAGCCTCGACGACCCGGCGGAGTACGTCCTCGTCGAGGCGTTCCGCGACGACGAGGCCGGGGCGGCGCACGTGGGATCCGAGCATTTCCAGACGGCGCGGCGGACGCTGCCGCCCCACCTCGCCGAGACCCCGCGGATCGTCAACGTCACGGTCCCGCAGGACGACTGGTCCCTCCTCGGCGAGATGGCCGTCCCCGCCGAGGACTGAAGCCGTTCAGAACCGGTAGGCGTCCCGGCGGTGCTTGACCGCCTGGATCGTGACAGCGTGCTTGTCCTCGTCGATGCGATAGACCACACGGTAGGTTCCGCGCCGGGCGACGTGCAGCCCCTCGTACGGTTCCTGGAGAGGCTTTCCCACCCGCGACGGCTCTCGGGCTATCGCGCCGGTGATGAGCTCCCAGGCGGCAGCGGCCACTTCCTCCGGTAGACCGCCGCTGAGGGCGCGGCGCGCCGGCGGAGCGAGGAGGACGCTGTAGCGGTCGCTCACGCACTCGCCTTGCCGAGACGAGCGGCCATGATGGCGGCCATGTCGGCCTCCGTCGTCACGTCTCCCCTCGCCTCGGCTGCGGCGGCCTCGACGAGATCGGCCCGCATCTCTGGATCGGCGAGGATTTCGAGGGTCTCCTGCAGCGACTCCCACTCCGCCACGGACACGATCATCGCGTGCGGGCGCCCGTTTCGCGTGAGAGTGAAGTGGTCGTGCTCGCGGGCGGCCCGATCGGCCAACTCGGTCAGCCGGTCTTTGGCCTCGCTGATCGGGATTATCTCCATAGAGCCATGGTAATAGCGTGGCCGGAATTCCGGCCAGAACACCGGCCAGGATCGCACGCACTTCCCCGAGCTCGCCGGCGCACCGCTCTCCAGGCCGGGGCCGACCACACGCTCCGGCAGGTGAGCGAGGGGACCGACGGCGATGCCCCCGGAACCCGCGCCGGGGTTCCGGGGGCATCGCGGCCCGTCAGTAGCCGAGCTCGCCGAGGTCGGGCTGCTGCCAGCCGCCCTGCGGCACGTCGCCCTTGTAAGGAGCGCCCACGACCGGGGGCACGAAGGTCTCCTTGATCGTGCGGGCGTTGACCCAGCGGATCAGGTTGAAGATCGAGCCGGCCTTGTCGTTGGTGCCCGAGGCCCGGGCCCCGCCGAACGGCTGCTGCCCGACGACCGCGCCGGTGGGCTTGTCGTTGACGTAGAAGTTGCCCGCCGCGAAGCGCAGTCGCTCGGTCGCGTCGGCGATGGCGTACCGGTCCCGCGCGATGACCGACCCGGTCAGGGCGTACGGCGCGACGCTCTCCATCTGGTCCAGCACGCTGTCGTACGCCGCGTCGTCGTACACGTGGACGGCGAGGATCGGGCCGAAGTACTCCTTCACGAAGACCTCGTCGGCGGGGTCGGCGCACTCCAGCACGGTCGGCCGCACGAAGTAGCCGGCCGAGTCGTCGTAGGAGCCGGTGAGCACCTCGATCGAGTCCGCCGAACGCGCCCGGTCGATCGCCTCCCTGTGCTTGGCGAAGGCCCGCGCGTCGATCACCGCGCCCATGAACGTCGACAGGTCGCCCGACACGTCGCCCACCGTGAGCGACTCGGCCGCCGACACGAAGTCGTCGCGCATCCGGGTCCACAGCGAGCGCGGCACGTACGCACGGGAGGCCGCCGAGCACTTCTGGCCCTGGTATTCGAACGCGCCCCGAAGCAGCGCGGTGGACAGCACCCCGGCCTCCGCGGACGGGTGCGCCAGGATGAAGTCCTTGCCGCCGGTCTCGCCGACGAGCCGCGGGTAGCCCCGATAGCCCGCGATGTTCTCCCCGACGGTGCGCCACAGGTGCTGGAACGTGGCCGTCGAGCCGGTGAAGTGGATGCCGGCCAGCTCGGGATGGGGGAGCGCGACCTCGGAGACCGCGCCGCCGTCGCCCGTGACCATGTTGATCACACCGGGCGGCAGCCCGGCCGCCTCCAGCAGCCGCATGGTGAAGTGCGCCGAGAACTGCTGCGTCGGCGACGGCTTCCACACCACGACGTTGCCCATCAGCGCCGCCGACGCCGGCAGGTTGGCCGCGATGGAGGTGAAGTTGAACGGCGTGATCGCCAGGACGAAGCCCTCCAGCGGGCGGAACTCCATGCGGTTCCACACGCCCGGCGACGACTGCGGCTGCTCGGCGAGCAGCCGCCGGGCGTAGGCGACGTTGAACCGGAAGAAGTCGATCAGCTCGCACGCTGCGTCGATCTCGGCCTGCTGCGCCGACTTCGACTGGCCGAGGATGGTGGACGCGTTGAGCGTGGCCCGCCAGGGGCCGCTGAGCAGCTCGGCGGCCCGGAGGAACACCGCGGCGCGCTCCTCGAACGGCAGGGCCCGCCAGCGCGGCGCGGCCTCCAGCGCCGCGTCGACCGCCGCCCGGACGTCGGCCGTGGTGGCGTCGGCCGTACGGCCGAGCACGGCGGCGTGGTTGTGCGGCTGCACGACGTCGATCGGGGCGCCGCCGGCCATGCGCCGCTCGCCGCCGATCGTCATCGTCAGGTCGAGGGTCGTCCCGGACAGCTCCTTGATCCGGGTCTCCAGGGCCGCGCGCTCGGCGCTGCCCGGCCCGTACCCGTGCACCGGCTCGTTCGCCGGCACCGGGACATCGCTGATCGCATCCATCATTTACCCCTCAAAGCGCGAAGGAAGAAGGCGACGTTGGCCGGGCGCTCGGCCAGGCGGCGCATGAAGTAGCCGTACCAGTCGTCGCCGTAGGGGACGTAGACCCGCACCCGGGACCCGGCCGCGGCCAGCGCCGCCTGCCTGTCGGCCCGGATGCCGTAGAGCATCTGGAACTCGTAGCCGCCGGTGCCGCGCCCGGCGCTCACCGCGAGCGACTCGGCGATCGCGATCAGCCGGTCGTCGTGCGTGGCCACCATCGGATAGCCCGTGCCGTTCATCAGCACGCGCAGGCACCGCACGTACGCGCGGTCGACCTCGGCCTTGCTCTGCCAGGCCACCGAGGCCGGCTCGCGGTAGGCGCCCTTGACCAGCCGCACCCGCGACCCGGCGAGGTCGCGGCAGTCGGCCTCGCTGCGGAACAGGTACGCCTGGATCGCCACGCCCGTCTCTGGGAAGTCCTCCCGCAGCGTGCGCAGCACGCCGAGCGTCGCGTCGACGGTGGTGTGGTCCTCCATGTCCAGGGTGACCGTCGCGCCGCACTCCCGCGCAGCCGCGCAGATCTGCCGCGCGTTCTCCAGGGCCATGCCCGGGTCGAGGGCCTGGCCGACGGCCGACAGCTTGACCGACACCTCGGCCCGGTCGCCGAGGCCGAGCGGCCGCAGCTCCTCCAGCAGCGAGACGTACGCCTTGGCGGCGGCGACGGCGGTACCGGGGTCCCGGACCTCCTCGCCCAGATGATCGATGGTGACGGACAGCCCCGAGCCGGTCAGGCGGCGCGTCGCGGCGACGGCGTCCGCGGTGGACTCCCCGGCCACGAAGCGGTCGACGACCTTGCGCGTGAGCGGGAGCCCCGACACG
This sequence comes from Microbispora sp. H10836, assembly GCF_012999525.1. Taxonomy (NCBI): domain Bacteria; kingdom Bacillati; phylum Actinomycetota; class Actinomycetes; order Streptosporangiales; family Streptosporangiaceae; genus Microbispora; species Microbispora sp. H10836. The sequence continues at coordinate 32,978 of NZ_JABBWU010000001.1, read as the reverse complement.
GCCCGGCGGGCGAGCGGGCTGCGTGAGCCCGCGAGAAGCAGGGAACCGAGCATGGCCTCAGGCTAAATCCGCACGTCACGGAAGTTCCACGGACATCCGCCACAGCATTTTTCGACAAATGCACAAGAATGTCAGCATGCAAGACATCGTCGATGAGATCTCCCGCCTGCTGGACGCCTCCGTGACGTTGGAGGACCGCTCGTTCAACCTGCTGGCGTACGGCGCGCAGAGCGGGGACATCGACCGGGTGCGGCAGGAGTCGATCCTGCGCCGGCACGCGTCGGACGAGGTGCGCGCCCACTTCGAGGCGTACGGCATCGCCACCGCCACGGGCCCGGTGCGCATCCCCGGCCTGCCCGGCCTGCTCGGCCGCGTGTGCGTGCCGCTGCGGCACGGCGGGGTGACCTACGGCTATCTGTGGGCGCTCGAATCCGGGGCGCTCACCGACGAGCGCCTGGCCGCCGTCGCGCCGCTGGTCGGCCGGGCGGCCGCGCTGCTGGCCACGCAGGCCCGGGGCCGGCACGCCCCGCTGCGCCCGTTCTTCTCCGCCGACCCCGCGGTCCGCGCCACCGCCGGGGTGGACGTCGAGGGACCGGTGACGGCGGTGGCCGTCCGGACGCCGGCGGAGGTCGCCGGACCGCCGCGCACGCTGCCGCGCGGCGTGCTGGCCGACCCGGACGTGACCGAGACGGCCGTGGACGCGCCGCTCCTCGCGGTGCTGGCGCCCGCCGCGCAGGCCGGGCACGTCGCCCGCCTCCTGCACGGCCTGTACGGCATGGCCGCCGGAATCGGGGGCCCGCGCGACGACCCGGGGGAGGCCTGGCAGAGCTGGCGGGAGGCGCTGCTGGCGCTGCGGGTGGCCGAGCACGTCGAGCGGCACGCCCCGGTCGCCGACTGGAGCGTGCTCGGCGTCTACCGGCTGCTGGCCCGGCTGTCCCCGCGCGACCTGGCCGACCTCGCCGCCGAGTCCGCCGCGCTCACGCCCCGGATCGCCGCGAGCGTGGAGGCCTACCTCGACCACGCCGGGCAGGTCCAGGAGACGGCGGCGACGCTGGGCGTGCACCGGCAGACGCTGTACTACCGGCTGGGCAAGGCCGGGCACCTCACCGGGCTCGACCTGGCCGACGGGGAGGACCGCCTGCTGCTCCACCTGTCGCTGAAGGCGGCGGCCCTCCTCCCCGGCCATGTGTGACCTAGTGGATCCGGGTCATGTTCGACTCGTAGCCCCCGCCGCCCGGGTAGTGCCAGCGGCCCGTCATGGCGTCGCCGGCGGTGTCGAAGGTGCCCCGGAAGTACGCCGGAGACCCCTTCGCGCCGCCCCAGATGGTCAGCGTGTCGCCGTCGAGTTCGTAGACGTAGTCGAGGGTGTCGCCCCCGCCGCCGTAATAGCGGGACTTGATGTCCTCGCTCGGCGCGTCCGCCCCGTAGGGCCGCTCACGGCCGATGACCTCGAAGCCGGCGATCGGCCGGCCGTCCTGCTCCAGTCGGACGTCCTGGATGAGGAAGAAGCCCCCCTCCATCCAGCGGTAGGTGACCGTGCCCTCCGCGCCGCCGGTCACGCGCCATGAGCCGACCAGCCGGTCCAGCGCCCTGACCTGCTCGTCCGGCTGCGTCGTCCCGGTGATGTCCGGCATGATGTTCTCCTTCTCCCGTTCGTGCGATACCGCTCGTATGACGGCGCGGGCGGGAAAAGGGAATCGGTCCGCACGGAGGACGTGCGTCACGGTTCGGTAACGGCGGGCTCGATGGAGAGCGGCAGGCCGAAGAGGGGCAGCAGCTCGGGGCCGAAAGTGGTGATCTCCGTGACGAGGCCGTCCTCGGCGCACAGGACGTCGATGTTGACCGCGGTGAAGGAGGTCTCACCGGGCCGCCGCACGTAGTTCGCCACTGCGGGCAGCCGGTTGACCGCGAGCGTGACACAGTGCCACTCGCCCCAGCGCTCCTCGCCCTCCAGGACCGGACGCCACATGTCGAGCACGGCCGCCCGCCCGTCGAACACCAGGGCGGCGGGCGGCATGGCCTGGCGGACGTCCTCGCGAAGCAGTGCCGCCAGCCCTGTCAGGTCGGCGTTCCTGGAGGCGGTGACGTACCGCTCCAGCAGGTCGAGCTCGCCGCGGCTGGGCCGGGTGGCCGCGGCCCAGTCCGCCCGCCGCCCGGGCAGGCGCTCGCGCAGCGTCGCGCGGGCGCGCTGCGAGGCGCTCTTGACCGAGGCGAGGCTCATCTCCAGCGCCTCGGCGGTCTCGGTCACCGGCCAGCCGGCCACGTCGCGCAGGATCAGCACGGCCCGCTGCCGCGGCGGAAGGTGCTGGATCGCCGCGAGGAACGCCAGCTCGACCGTCTCACGGGCGATGGCTGCCGCGTCGGGCCCGCCCTCGTCCGGCGCCGCCAGGTCGAGCAGTTCGTCCGGGTAGGGCTGGAGCCAGGGGACGTCGGCGGGGGCCGGACGCCCTGGGTGTCCCGGAGCGCCCGCCGCCACCACCTCGCGGGCGCGGGCGCCGGACAGCGCGTCCAGGCAGGCGTTCGTGGCGATCCGGTAGAGCCACGCCCGGAACGTCGAGCGCCCCTCGAAGCTCTCCCGCGCGCGCCAGGCCCGCAGGAGCGTCTCCTGGACCAGGTCCTCCGCGTCGGTGAACGACCCGAGCATCCGGTAACAGTGCACCCGCAGCTCGTGCCGGTGACGCGCGGCGAGCTCGCCGAACACGGCCTCGTCGCCCGCCCGGACCGCCTCCACGGCCGGTTCCGCCGTCGGTTCCGTGGTCGGTTCCGCCGTGGGCCGCCCGGCCGTGCCGTCCCGTCGCGCCCGCCCCGCGTCCACGCCGCACCTCCGAGATCACCCGGAATGCTACCGCCCCGGAGCCCGGTAGATCCGCACCCAGTCGACGTACACCGTGCCGCCGCCGGATGCGCCGTTGCGCAGCACCAGGCCCATCCCCTCGGACCGGGGGACGTACGGGCCGGTGTAGTTCCACACCTGCCGGCCGTCCAGCCAGAAGGTCACCCGGCCGGGCAGCCAGTCGACGGCGATCGTGTGCCACTGGGTGAAGTCGGCCGCCATCTCGGCCCGGGCCCGCTCCCGGCCCTGCCGTACGGAGAACTCCGCGCGCCGCCCGCCGGCGTCGCCGATCCCCGTCACGCCGATCTCCGCGTCCTCCGCTCTCGCGCCGTCCGCCTGGGGGGAATCCGGGATGTCGTACCGCGAGCCGGCGTACTCGGTGTACTGCGCGTCACCGTATTCGGGAGCGCCCGATCCGGCGGACCGCAGCAGCGCGACGGGAAGCGCGCCCTCCTCGGCCCGCACGCGGATCTCCCAGCGGCCGTACCGCTGGACCGACGCCGCCGACAGGTTCACCTCTTGGCCGCCCCCGCCGAGGCGCAGGGCCTCCCCGCCGAAGTCCTCCACCAGGGCCGGAGCGCCCCAGCCGCCCGTGGATGCGCCGGAGGAGCGGGGGAACGGCGTACGCGACGGCGCGGAGGGCTCCCGGGCGGCCGCGTCCGCGCCTCCGGGGATCACCCGGGCGGGCGCGCGGCCCTCCCGGGGCACGTCCTCCGGTTGGATGACGTCCACCACGACCGGCCGGTCCGCGGTGCGCACCGGCCGCGCGAGCCGCATCGGGGGCTCGGCCTCCGTGGTGGGCGCGGGCGTCGCCCGCGGGCTGGGGGAGGAGATGACCGAGGGGCTGGGGGAGGGACGCGGCGACGGTGCCGCGGGGACGTCGCCGATCTTCTCCGCTGCCTTGTCGCCCTCCTGGCCGGCGGCGCCCTCGTCCGCCGCCACGGCGGCCGCGGTGGCGGTCTGCGTCGCGCCCAGTCCCGCCGCGTTCGCGTTTCCCGGCAGGACGCCGGAGGAACCGGGGGAGGACGCGGACCTCTGCGCGGTGGACTCGCCCCCGGCGTTGAACACCTTCGTGGAGTCCCCGCTCGAACATGCGCTGGCGGCGGCGATGAGCATCGCCGCCGCCACCGCTAAACCAGGCCCATGAAGTGACATGAGCCGAGTTAATCACATGAATTCACTCAGATAACGGCCTTAATCCGGTAATATCGCTTGCCTTTACGCGCAGGTCTTCTCATAAACGCGAAGCAGTTCCATGCTGATTCGCTCGACCGAATAGCGGGAACGGGCGCGGTCGGCGGCCGCGTAGCCGATGGCCGTACGCAGGGTGGCGTCGCCGAGCAGGCGGCGGATCCGGTGGGCGATCTCCAGCGGGCGGTCGGGCCGGGTCAGGAATCCGGTCACGCCGTCCACCACCGAGTCGAGGTGCGCCCCGGCGGCCGAGGCGATGACCGGGATCCCGCACGCCATGGCCTCCAGCGCCGCCGTGCCCGTGGCGACGGTCGGCGGCAGCGACAGCACCAGGTCGGCGCTGCGCATGAGCTTTGGCATCGCGGTGTGCGGGACCATGCCGAGCATCTCCACGCGGTCGGCCACGCCGTGCTCCCCGGCGAGGGCGCGCAGCCGCTCGACGCTCAGGTCGTCGCCACCGGCGATCACGAGTTCGGCGTCCGGGACGGCCCGCAGCGCGTGCACGGCGTAGTCGGCGCCCACGTGCCCCACGTGCAGGAGACGGGGCCGCTCGCCCCTCGGGAAGGCGGGACCCTGGCGGCGGAACCGCTCGATGTCCACGCCGTGCGGGACGACCGAGATGTTGCGGCGCGGCACGCCCATCCGGATCAGCTCCGACTCCTCGTCGGCGCAGGCGGCGATGACCGCCCTGGCGCGGCGCCCGATCGCGCACTCCAGCCGCCGCACGGGCGCGGCGCTCCGGCTGTCGTCGTAGTGGCTGTGGAAGGTCTGGGTCACCGGCACGCCCAGGCCCTCGGACCCGGCGATGGCGGCCAGGCCGCTGGACCACGAGTACGCGTGGATGATGTCCGGGCGGTGCTCCCGCCACCTGCGCCGCAGGCCGTCGCTGAAGTCCGAGATGTAGGGGAGGAGGTCGCTCTCCGACAGCTCCACGTCGGGCCCGGCGGGCACATGCTCGACGCCGTCCCCCTTGACCTTCGACCGTGTGTAGACGGTGACCCGGTGGCCCCGTCCCAGTTCGCGGGCGATGGCGGGAGTGTCGGGAGTCAGCTCGTGCGCGGAGACGATGGCGATATCCATGGCACACCTCAAGACAGAGAAGGCGTCTGAAAGGGGTGTGCCTGCGTCCTAGGCACGATCGATGTAGATGATGTTTACCTTACTCTGATTCGCGCTAAACGCCTAATCGGGAAAAATCATGCGCTCTCCTGCAGCCGGGAGGTGGCCACCTGCAGCCTGATCCGGCAGCCGCCCTCCTCCTGCCGTATGTCCAGGTGGTCGCAGATCTGGCGGGCCAGCCACAGGCCGTCCCCGGGCCGCTCGTCCGCCCCCGGGGGCGTGAAACCGGCGAGCGGATCACACCCGGTCTCCCGGCCGGCCCACAGGTCGTACGCCAGTGCCCCGAAGCTCTCCCACATCCGGACGGTCAGCGGCAGGCCCAGGTAGCGGGCCGCCTCGTGCACGGCCACGCACAGCATCGCGGCCCTGTCCTCCGCCAGGCCGTGGAGCCGGGCCTGTCTCCCGGCGAAGTGCCGCACGCCGTTCAGGTGGCCGATCGTCGCGGCCGCCGCGCCCGGGGGAGCCTGCGGCAACGGTTCGCGGTCGCACTCGCCGATGAACCGCGCCGGGTCGGTGTACGCGGGAGACGTCCGCCGCTCCCGGCCGCCGACGCTCATGGAGGGATGGGTGCGCGTCGCGGCCTCGACGAGGCCGGGACCGGCCGCCCTGGTGTCGTACGGGCAGATCATCCACACGCCCGTGCCGGCCAGGATCACGTTGAGCGCCGACTCCATCCGCTGCCAGGCCACGACGTCGCGGGGAGAGCGGCCCGTCCACACCGGCTCGGCCAGGATGCGCACCCGCCCGCGCGCCGCGTTGCGCTCCCAGTAGCGCAGGAACGCGGCCGCCCGCTGCGCCGTGCGGCGGCCGAAGTAGGCGCTCTCGGCGTAGTCGACCTCCCGGGCGTCGTCGCCGAGCGCGGCGCCGAGGAGATCGAGGTTCTCCGCGGTCGTGGTGACCAGCACCGGTTCGCCGCCGCCGAGCCCGTCCCGCACGAACGGCACGGCCATCCCGAGGAACTCGTCGCCGGAGCCGTAGAGACCGGCCTCGTGGATCAACCCGAGGTCGCCGATCGGCCCGTTTCGCTCTGCCATGCGATCGCCCCCACGCACCGCATCCCCCTCAGTCCACCACGTTCAGGTGGGGGCGGCAAATCCCGTCAGCGGGATCGGCGCAGCGTGAGGATGGTGATCTCGTCGACCACGTGGCTGCCGCAGAAGGCCCGGTGGTCCTCCTCGATGGCCTTGACGACCGCGCCCGGGGGCTGCCCGGCGCAGCGGGCGAGGGCCTCGGTGAGCCGCTGCTCGCCGTAGTTGTCCCCGGCCGGGCTCTGCGAGCCCACCAGGCCGTCGCTGTACAGCACGAGCGTCTCCCCGGACGACAGCGTGAGCTCCTCCGTCGCGGGGACCGAGCCCTCCTCGAAGCCCAGCGGGACACCGCCGCCCTCGGAGAACCGGACGCCCCCGCCCGGCTGGATCAGCGCCGCGGGATGGTGCCCCGCGGAGGCGAGCCGCACCTTGCGGCCACGGACGAAGCCGGCGGCGGCCATCACGAACAGGCCCGTGTTCTGCGCGACGAGGGCGTCGCTGACCTTGCGCAGGGCCTGTCCCGGGTCGTCCTCCCACACGCTCAGCACGCGCAGGCCGTTGCGGACGATGGCGGTGACGGCCGCCGCCTCCTCGCCGCGCCCCGCCGCGCTGCCGATGACGAAGCCCCACCCGTTCTTCACGGGGAACACGTCGTAGAACTCGCCGCCGATGGCCCGCATGCCGGAGCCGGGATGGTAGGCGGCGGCGATCTCGAAGCCGGGGATGTCGGGGAGCGTGCGGGGGAGCACACCGGTCTGCAGGGTGTCGGCGGCCTGCGCCCGGCGCTGGAACCCCTGCTGGGCCCGCATCGCCAGGCCGAGGTGCAGGCCGATCTCCTCCAGGAGACCCAGGTCGGCCAGGCCGAACGGCGGCCGTTCGCGCAGCCGCACCAGCGTGAGCACGCCGCGCGCCTCGTCGTCGGCGCGGATCGGCACGCTGAGCAGCGAGCCCGCGCGCATCGCCTGGAGCACGCCGCCGCCGAGCAGGGAGTCGTCGGTCAGCATCTCGTGGACGACGCCGCTCTGCGTGGTCATCACCTGCTCCACCACCGGAGCCTTCGCGGGCGGGGCCTCCTCGACCGTCCGCTGCAGCCGCCCGACCGGCTGGTCGCTCGGCCCGATGACGACCGACCGGACCAGGCCGCCCTCGCCGGCGACGTCCGCGATCACCCAGTCGGCCGTCTCCGTGGCCAGCAGACGGGCCGCCCGCAGCAGGGCGACGGGCTCGCGCAGGCTCTCCTCGTCCAGCAGCAGCCGGGTCAGCCGCGACAGCAGCTCGTGCCGCCGGGCCGCCGCCAGGAGAGCCGCGTCGTCGGGCGCGCCCGCCTGCACGGGCGGCTCCGGCAGCTGGACCTCGGTGGGCAGCACGACCCCGGCGATCATTTCCTGTGGCTCGCCCGGCATGCGCAGGCGGCTCAGCACCAGCCGTACGGTGTGGGCGCGGCCCTGGTGGGTCAGCCGGGTCTGGAGCGAGGCGTTGTCCTCGCCGTGGAGGACGGCGGCGAAGCGCTGCCGGAAGGCGGCGCGGGCGGTCACGTCGACGAGCAGCGGGAAGGCGCGGCCGATGAGGTAGCCGGCGGGGCTGCCGAGCAGGCGGGTGGTCTCGTTGTTGATACGGCGCACCGTGCCGCCCGTGTCCATGATGATCACGGGGATCGGCAGCGCGCGGAACACCTGCCGCAGCAGCTTCTGCTCGCGCTGACTGCCACCGTCCCTGCGCCTGCGGCTGCGCACCAGCTCGCTCATGGCCTTGCGGAGGAGTTCCTCGGCGGCGTCCAGCTCCCGTAGCATCACACCCGGATCGGGTTCGTCCCGTAGGGTGGCGATGCGGTCGGCGAGCCCGCTCAACGCGCGCTCAAGCTCGGCGGTGTCGGGCAAGCTGCCCCCCTCTCTCGACGTAGACGCTACGCCAAACCCCCGGGTCTAATCGATCCAGCCTGGATTAACCCGGAAACAATGGGAATGGTCTTTCTACCATGGAGACGACATCCATCCTCGCGCGTGACCTCGCGGCTCTCGGCCGTGTGACGGAGGGCACGTCGGCCGAGAGCGTCCTGCGCGGAATCACCGAGGCGGTGGCGCGCGGCGTCCCCGGCTGCGCCGGCGGCACCGCGGAGCTGTGGATGGAGGAGCGCGTGCTGCTGGCCGCCTCCCACAGCGAGCTCACCGCGCTGATCGACCGGGAGCGCGACCTGCGCGAGGGCCCGTCGAGGGAGGCGCTGGCCACGGGGCGCCCGGTGGCGATCCCCGACGTGATGCGCGAGTCGCGCTGGTCCCGCTACGCCGCCACCGCCGTACGGCAGGGGGTGCGCTCGGTTCTCGTCGTGCCGATCGCCGTGGAAGGCGCCGTCATGATCCTCGGCCTGTACGGCGTGCGCCCCGGGGTGTTCGCTCCCGGCGGGTCGCTCATGGCGCTGCTGCGCGAGCAGGTCACCGTGGCGCTGGCCAACATCTGGGAGTTCGACGACGTCCTGACCGGCGCCGCGCAGATGCAGGAGGCCCTGGCGGGGCGGTCGGTGATCGACCAGGCCAAGGGCATCATCATGTCGAAGAGCGGCTGCTCCGCCGAGGAGGCGTTCGAGGAACTCAGGCGGGTGTCGCAGCACCACCAGGTGAAGGTGGCCGATCTGGCCAAGCTTCTGGTCACCGAGCACCAGCAGAAGCACGGGGGAGCGGCTCCCGCCTGAACCGGTGTGCGCGGGCGGCTCCGGGTGGGCTCAGGTCGGCTCTGGTGGGCTCAGGTCGGCTCGGGTGGGGTGGCCTCAGGCGGCGAACGCGGTCAGAGCCTCGTCAAGGGTGTCGAACAGCGGCAGCCGCTCCGACAGGCCGGTCACCCACATCACCTTGGAGTTCGGGTACTGCACGGAGATCAGCGCGAAGTTGCCGCCGGCCGTGGTCGAGCGCTGCCAGTGATGCACGATCAGCCCCAGGGCCCGGGAGTCCATGAACGTGACGCCGCCCAGGTCGAGGATCATGTCGGGGCCGTGGTCGTCCGCCGCGGCGTCCAGGTATTCCGAGAACTGCTCACGTGTCGTGGCGTCGAGGACACCGTTCACATGGATCACCACGATGTCCCCCGCCATGCTGGACGTCAGGGACAGCAGTCCGTTGTTAGACACCTCGCGCCTCCTCTGCGGCAACATTACTGGTGCCGAAGGGGTGGTGATACTCCTGATTTTGAGGCAATATACTGAAGCAGAGGTCCAGCAGAGGGCCTCGTCTCGATACTGTAGCGAGGCGTGCCTTCTGCGTGGTCACCCCAGCGCGTAGGCGCCCTCGCGAGAAAAATACGAGGGGACTGCGCAGATGGCTGCCGAGGTCCGTGTAGAGACCGCCAGCAATCCGACCGCCGAAGAGCTCCTGGCCGAGCTGGCCGAGGACGGACTGTCCGAGGAGCGGCGGGAACGCCTCCGTGAGAAGATCGTCGAAATGCACCGCCCGATGGCGAGGGACATCGCCCGGCGGTATCTCAACCGCGGCGAGCCGATGGAAGACCTCCTCCAGGCCGCGTACGTCGGCCTCATGAAGGCCATCAACGGCTTCGACCCCGACCTGGGTCACAGCTTCCGCGGCTACGCCATGGTCACCATGACGGGCGAGGTCAAGCGGCACTTCCGCGACCGCACCTGGGCCGTCCGGGTGCCCCGCCTCTACCAGGAGCGCCGGGCCGAGCTCAACCGGCACGTCGCCGACATGACCCAGGAACTGGGCCGGTTCCCCACCGTCGCCGAGCTCGCCAAGAAGATGGGTCTGTCCGAGGAGGACATGCTCCTCACCATGGACGCCTCCGCCGCGTACAGCACCCTCTCCCTCGACGCGCCGATCGGCGCCGACGACGACGCCGCCGCCCTGGGCGACGTGATCCCCGAAGAGGACGACGCGCTCGACACCCTGGTGGACGCCGAGGCGCTGAAGCCTCTCATCGATCTTCTCCCCGAGCGGGAGAAGAACATCCTCCTGCTGCGGTTCTACGGGAACATGACCCAGGCCGAGATCGCGGCGGAGTTCGGCATATCGCAGATGCACGTCTCTCGGATCCTCCGCAAGACCCTCGACCAGCTCCGGGCGGAGCTCGTCGCGGGATGAGAGGATGCGACGATGCCCGGGGCACCGCCTGTGCCGAGGCGGTGTCCCGGGGTATCTTCGTCCTGCCCACGGCCCATAGATCCTGAGACAGCCAGATTTCCGGCGGGAGGCGTGTACCGGGTGAAAGATGACGGCGTTCCCGCGCACGTCACCGGAGCGGCAAGGGAGCGTGCCTTCTCCTTAGCCGATCTGCCCGATGTGCGGGAGTTCGCCGCCGCCGAGGCGCTGCGTCGCGGCATGCGGGAAGACGCGATCGGCGACTTCCTCGTCGCGCTCAACGAGGTCGCCACCAACGCGGTCACCCACGGGTCGACCAAGGCGCGGCTGGGCATATGGCGGGATGGGCCGGCCCTGGTGGTCGCCGTCCACGACGACGGCCGGGAGTGGCGTTTCGAGGGCGAGCCGGGCCACAACCCGCCGCCTGAGAACGCCACCAGCGGCATGGGGCTGTGGGTCGCGCGCATGCTCAGCAACGACCTCCACGTCACCACCGGTCCCAGGGGGACCAGGGTGACGATGCGTTTCCTCCTCGAGTAGGGGTAGGGGACAGCCATGGCTGTCCCACGGATTCTGATCGTCGGCGGCGGATACGTCGGCATGTACACAGCACTCCGCCTGCAACGCAGGCTCCGCCGCGGCGAGGCACTCGTGACCGTCGCGGACCTCGACTCCTACATGACCTACCAGCCCTTCCTGCCGGAGGCGGCCGCCGGGAACATCGAGGCGCGGCACGTCGTGGTTCCGCTCAGGCGGGTGCTGAACAGGTGCCAGATCCTCAGCGGGAGGGTCACCCAGGTGCGGCTGGCCGACCGTAGGGCGGAACTCACCCCGCACGAGGGGCCCGACCTCACCATCGAGTACGACTATCTCGTCATGGCGCCGGGCTCGATCTCACGACTGCTGCCGGTGCCCGGCCTGGCCGAGTACGGCATCGGCTTCAAGACCATCGAAGAGGCCATCGCCCTGCGCAACCACGTGCTCGGCTGCCTCGACATCGCCGCGTCCACCCCGGACCCCGAGGTCCGCCGCAGGGCCCTCACCTTCGTGTTCGTCGGCGGCGGCTACGCCGGCGTCGAGGCCCTGGCCGAGCTCGAGGACATGGCGGCCGACGCCCTCAAGTACTTCGCCGGGCTCAGCCGTGAGGACATGCGCTGGGTGCTCGTGGAGGCCACCGACCGGATCCTGCCCGAGGTGGGCCCGGACATGGGCAGGTGGACGGCCCTGCAGTTGCGCGAGCGGGGCATCGAGATCCGCATGGGCACGCTGCTGAAGTCCGCGGAGGGCTGCCGCATCGTGCTGAGCGACGGTGAGGAGTTCGACGCCGACACCCTCGTCTGGACGGCGGGCGTCAAGCCGAACCCGCTGGTCGCCGCGGGCGACCTGCCCCTGGACAAGAAGGGCAGGATCAGGGTCGATCCCTACCTGCGCGTGCACGGGACCGACTTCGCGTTCGCCGCGGGCGACTGCGCCGCCGTCCCCGACCTCACCCGGCCGGGCGAGTTCTGCCCGCCCAACGCACAGCACGCCGTACGGCAGGCCAGGAGGCTGGCCGACAACCTGCTGGCGGCGCTGCGCGGGCAGGCCCAGCGGCCGTACCGGCACAAGTACGCCGGGTCGGTGGCGAGTCTGGGACTCTACAAGGGCGTCGCGCAGATCTACGGCCGGGAGCTGCGCGGGTTCCCCGCCTGGTTCATGCACCGCACCTATCACCTGACGCGGATGCCCACCTTCAACAAGAAGACCCGGATCCTCATGGACTGGACGCTCGGGCTGTTCTTCCCCCGGGAGATCATCGCGATGGGGGCCATCGAGGAACCGCGCAAGGAGTTCACCCTGTCCGCCCGTTCGTGACGGGTCCGGGCGGGTGCCGCGTGACCCGGGGCCACGCGGCACCGGTCACCCGACTTCGGCGGCGGGGGCGTCGTCACCGGCCAGGGCGCCGGCGAACTGAGCGGAGTACAGCCGGTGGTAGGCGCCCCGGGCGGCGAGCAACTCGTCGTGGGTGCCGTGCTCGACGATGCTGCCCGCCTCCATCACCAGGATGAGATCGGCGTCGCGGATCGTGGACAGCCGGTGGGCGATGACGAAGCTCGTCCTGTCGCTGCGCAGCGCGGCCATCGCGTGCTGCACGAGGACCTCGGTGCGGGTGTCGACCGAGCTCGTCGCCTCGTCCAGGATGAGCAGGGACGGGTCGGCGAGGAAGGCACGGGCGATGGTGATCAGCTGCTTCTCGCCGGCGCTGACGTTGCCGCCCTCCTCGTCGATCACCGTGTCGTACCCGTCCGGCAGGGTGCGCACGAACCGGTCGACGTACGTCGCCCGCGCCGCGGCCCGGATCTCCTCGTCGGTCGCCCGCGGGTTGCCGTAGGCGATGTTGTCGTGGATGGTCCCGCCGAACAGCCAGGTGTCCTGGAGCACCATGCCGATCTGGGAGCGCAGGTCCTCGCGGCGCATCGCGGTGATGTCGACGCCGTCGAGGGTGATGCGGCCCGCGTCCAGCTCGTAGAAACGCATGATCAGGTTGACCAGCGTGGTCTTTCCCGCGCCGGTCGGGCCGACGATCGCGATCGTGTGCCCGGGCTCGGCCACCAGCGACAGGTCCTCGATGAGAGGCTGGCCGGGGTCGTACCGGAAGGACACGTGCTCGAACTCGACGCGCCCCCGCCGGGCGGCGGGCGGCGCCGGGACGGCGGGGTCGGGCTCCTGCTCCTCGGCGTCCAGCAGCTCGAAGACCCGCTCGGCGGAGGCGACGCCCGACTGCAGCAGGTTGGCCATCGAGGCGACCTGGGTCAGCGGCTGGGTGAACTGCCGGGAGTACTGGATGAACGCCTGCACGTCGCCCAGGCTCATCGACCCACCGGCGACCCGTACGGCGCCGACGACCGCGATGGCGACGTAGTTCAGGTTCCCGATGAACATCATCGCCGGCATGATGATCCCGGAGATGAACTGGGCGCCGAAGCTCGCCGTGTACAGGGCGTCGTTCCGCTCCCGGAACACCTCCTCGACCTCCGGGCCCCGTCCGAAGACCTTCACCAGCTCGTGACCGGTGAACGCCTCCTCGATGTGGGCGTTGAGCGTGCCGGTGTGAGCCCACTGCGCGACGAACTGCTTCTGCGAACGCTTGGCGATCTGCCCGGTCACGATCATCGTGACCGGGATCGTCACCAGCGCGATCGCCGCGAGCAGCGGCGAGATCACGAACATCATGACCAGCACGCCGACCACGGTGAGCAGCGAGCTCAGCAACTGGCTCAGCGTCTGCTGCAGGGTCTGGGACACGTTGTCGATGTCGTTGGTGACCCGGCTGAGCAGCTCGCCGCGGGGCTGGCCGTCGAAGAACTTCAGCGGCAGCCGGTTCAGCTTGTCCTCGACGTCGGCCCGGAGGCGGAACACCGTACGCTGCGTCACGTCGTTGAGCAGGTAGCCCTGCAGCCACATGAACAGCGACGCGGCCAGGTAGAGCCCGAGGACCCACGTCAGGACGGTGCCCAGCTCGCCGAAGTCGATGCCGCGGCCGGGGACGACGTCCATCCCCGCGATCATGTCGGCGAAGTCGCCGTGGCCCGAGGCGCGCAGCGCCTGCACGGCCTGCTCCTTGGTCGCCCCCGCGGGCAGCCGTCCGCCGATCACCCCGCTGAAGATGACGTCGGTCGCGCGGCCGAGCAGTTTCGGCCCGATGACGGAGAACGCCACGCTGACCACGGCGAGGGCGATCACGGCCGCGATCCTCGGCCGTTCCGGGCTCAGCCGCCGCAGCAGCCGCCGCGCGGAGGGGCCGAAGTCCATCGACTTCTCCGCCGGCATCTGGCCGCCGCCGAAGGGCCCGAAACCGCCGCCTCCCGCGGGGCGCGGTCGTGCAGGTGCCGTGGGCCGCTCGCTCATGCCGCACTCCCCGCGGTCAGTTGGGACTCGACGATCTCGACGTACGTCGGGCAGGAGCCGAGCAACTCCTCATGGGTGCCGATGCCGGCGACGACGCCGTCGTCCAGGACGACGATCTGGTCGGCGTCCGCGATGGTGGAGACCCGCTGGGCGACGATCACCACCGCGGCGCCGGCCGTGTACGGGGGCAGCGCGGCGCGCAGCCGGGCGTCGGTGGACAGGTCGAGGGCCGAGAACGAGTCGTCGAACAGATAGATCTCGGGTTTGGCCACGAGCGCGCGGGCGATGGAAAGGCGCTGCCGCTGCCCGCCCGACACGTTGGTGCCGCCCTGGGAGATGGGCGCCTGCAGGCCCTCGGGCATCGCCTCGACGAAGTCGCGGGCCTGGGCGACCTCCAGGGCCTGCCACAACTCCTCGTCGGTGGCGTCCGGGTTGCCGTACCGCAGGTTGCTCGCGACGGTGCCGGTGAACAGGTACGGCTTCTGCGGCACCAGGCCGATGCGTGTCCAGAGCATCCGGGGATCGAGGTCGCGTACATCGATCCCGTCGATCAGCACCGCGCCGGACGTGGCGTCGAACAGCCGGGGGACCAGGGAGACCAGGGTCGTCTTCCCCGACCCGGTGCTGCCGATGACCGCGGTGGTCTGTCCCGCGGTCACCCGGAAGGAGACGCCGGACAACACCGGCGCCGCCGCGCCCGGATAGCGGAATTCGACGTCACGCAGCTCCAGGTCGGCCCGGCGGTCCACCTGACGTACGGGGCGCTCGGGCGGGCGCACCGACGACTCGGTGTCGAGCACCCCGGCGATGCGCTCCGCGCAGACGGCGGCGCGCGGAATCATGATCGAGATGAAGGTGGCCATCATCATCGACATGAGGATCTGCAGCAGGTACATGAGGAACGCGGTGAGGGCGCCCACCTGCATCTCGCCGCTGTCCACCCGGGCGGCGCCGAACCACAGCACGGCGACGCTGGAGGCGTTGAGGATCAGCATCACGGTGGGGAAGATGAGCGCGGTCAGCCGCCCGACGCGCAGCGCCGTCCCGGTCAGCGCGTCGTTCGCCCCGGCGAACCGGCGGGTCTCCTCGCGCTCGCGGACGAACGCCCGCACCACGCGGATGCCGGTGAGCTGCTCGCGCAGCACCTGGTTGACCTCGTCGATGCGGGTCTGCATGGCGCGGAACTGCGGGACCATACGGAAGACGATCAGCCCGATCGAGACCAGCAGCACCGGGACGCAGACCAGCATGAGCCAGGACAGCCCGACGTCCTGACGCAGGGCCATGATGATGCCGCCGACCCCCATGATGGGCGCGGCGACCAGCATCGTGCAGGTCATCACCACGAGCATCTGGACCTGCTGCACGTCGTTGGTGTTCCGGGTGATCAGCGAGGGCGCGCCGAACTGGGCGACCTCACGCGCGGAGAAGCCGCTCACCCGGTGGAAGACCGCCGACCGGACGTCCCGGCCGAACCCCGCCGCCACCCGCGCGCCGTAGTAGACGGCCGCGATCGAGCAGGCGATCTGCACGAAAGACACGGTCAGCATCCAGCCGCCGGTGGCCAGGATGTAGCCGGTGTCGCCGGTGGCCACCCCCTGGTCGATGATGTCGGCGTTCAGGCTCGGCAGGTAGAGGGAGGCGATGGTGCCGACCAGCTGGAACAGCACCACCGCCGTGAGCGCGGGCGAGTAGGGCCGCAGGTACGTGCGGAGAAGCCGGCTCAGCACGGCTGTGGCCCGGGGCGGACGGTGCGTCGCAGGAGGGGCAAAATCATGCGGAACACGGTATATGAGCAGCTAGGTCGCGCACGCCTGATTTTCGAGGGCGAGCCGCGGTGGCGGCGTCGTCCGGGAACGTGCCCCGGTGGGTTGCTCAGCGGTGGGTTGCTCAGCGCAGGGCCGGAGCCGACACGGGTTGAGCGGGTGGGGCCGACACGGGTTGAGCGGCCGGGCCCGGGGCGGTAGTGCGGCCGGGCGCGTGGCCGGAGGGGAGGCGTGGGGCGAGATCGGCCAAGGCGACGACGCCGACCGGGTGCCCGTCCACCACCACCGGAAGCTGCTGCACGTCCTTCTCGCGCATCAACCGCGCGGCCTCGGCCACGTCCTGGTCCGGGCCGACGGTCACCACATCACTGGTGCACAGCGTCGCCAGCGGAGTGGTGGCGAGGTCCCTGCCCTCCGCGACCGCGCGTACGACGATGTCCCGGTCGGTCACCAGACCGCGAAGACGGCCGTCCCCGACCACCAGCACGTCGCCGATTCCGCGGTCGCGCATCAGCTTGGCGGCCTTCACTACCGGGGCCTCCTCCGGCAGCGTCACCGGATCGCGCGTCATGACCTCTTCCACCTTGTGCGGCATCACGGCCTCCTCAGGGGTCCGGGGGGACGGACCGGGTTCGCGGCGGGTCTCGCGGGAGGGGCTCCCGCGAGACCTTCGTACCCCGTCGCGGCCGCGACTCGGTAGGGGAGAAAGGCTGATGGCGAGGGGGCCAGGGTCAGCGACGGACGCGTCCGCCGCGCCAGCCGCCGCGCCAGGAGTTCACCCCGGCGGTGCCGACGCCGGCCTGGTGCAGGGAGAGCAGGCAGAGGCCGAGTGCGAGCAGCGCGGTCAGGCCGATGCCGATGCTCGCGTTGAGGAGATCGAGGAGGAAGGCGATCCCGAAGACGACCGCCGCGGCGATGGCGAGCATTGTTACCTCACTTCCGGGTCAACTGGGCTAGTAACGCGTGGTACTCGTGCAGGGCCAGGCGCAGCGCCTCGGTGTCGCCCCGCTCGTTGTCCTTCCACTGGTCGAGCAGCGCCTGACGGCGGGTGGTGAAGGCCGACAGGGCCTCCTCCACGAGCGCGTCCGCCTGTTCGATCGAGTGGCGGGGATCGTCGACGAAACCCGCCTTGATCTCACGCCACCGGCCTTCCAGCGTCTCGTCCAGGACGGACGTCGCGCCGGAGGCGGCGGTCGTGGTCGTGACGGGGTAGGCCACGGGGCCGTCCACGGAGGGACCGTCAGGGATGCCGGAGGCGGCGTCCGCCGTAGTGTCTGCCGTGGTGTCCGCCGTGGTGTCCGCCGTGGTGCCGGTCCCGGTGTCCGCGGTGGTGTCGGTGGTGGTGTCGGTGGTGGTGCCGCCGTAGGCCGTGGTGTCCCCGGCCGTCACGCCGTCCCGGGCGTACCCGGTGCCGGTCGTCTCGGCGTCGTCTCCCCGGAACCCGTACGCGGTGTCGGCGGCGTTGTCGTAGGTCTGGCCGCCCTCGGTGCCGTCGTCCACGCGGCCGCCCGCGACGAGGCGGTCGCCGTCGGCGGTGTGCCCGCCGCCGGTCCGGGGCGACGTGAGGACGTCGTCACCCGCCTGGCCGTACGGCTCGCGGAAGCGGCGGCCGTCGCCGTCCGCGTCCGCTTCGACTGTTCCGTCCGCGTAGGCGTGGTCGCCGGTGTCCCGCGCCGTGGCGTCGGAGTAGCCGGCGGTGTACGCGTCGCTGGCCTCGCTGGGGGAGTAGACCGGGCCGGGGCCCTCGTGCTCGTCCCGTCCGGAGTCCGCGAGAGCCCTCTCTCTGCGCGCCTCCTCCTCGAGGGGCTCGGGGGTCTCGGGAGTCGGCTGCTCGGCGACCTCGCCGCGCTCGTGGTGCCTGTTCGTTCGCATCGTCATCGCCTCGCCTTCCGCACGTCCGCGTGGTGACCGTTCATCGAGGCGCCGTCGTAGCCGTCGGTGGTGTACACGGCGCCGTTGACGTGGCCGTCGGGGGGAACCTCGGTGCCGTCACCGAGAAGCTCCTGGAACAGCGCGCGGTAGTGGACCATCGCCTGACGGAGCTCTTCCGTCGTGGCGTCCTGCCGGGCGGCGCGGCTGCTGATGTCGTGGGCGTTGCGGTAGTGGTCGATCGTGGCGGCGTGCGCGACCGACAGGTCGCTCAGACGCTGCTCGAACTCGTCCGTGGGGTAGCCTCGCTCCGCCATAACCGCGGTGACCAGCGCGTCCGCCTCGGTCACGGCGAAGCCGGGAGCATCGACGAACCGCTCCTGCACCTCGGTCCACTTCCTCGCGTACTGGTCCCGGGTCTGCGGGTCGAGCGGGCGGATGTCCAGCTTGGCGTGGCGCTCCTCGCGGGCGAGCAGTTCCTGCTCGGCCTCCCTACGGCTGTCGCTCTCCCGCACCGCCCGCTCGTACTCGGGCCCGAAACGGTCCCGCAGGTGGCGCCGGCGGTTGCGTGCCGACACGAGGTAACCGACTGCCAGGATCACCAGCACGGCGACGATCACGACGGCCACCCATGCTACGGCGTTCATATCTGCCTCCAGGGGTGAGTGCGTTGTTCATCCGCACTGCCCGGGAATGCGGCCTTCACGCCTTGCGTAATCGTGGATTCTGGGGGTAAAGGGCGGTTGACCAGCAGAGGAGGTAGCCATGGGCTTCGGGGCCAGTCTCGCCTTCATCGCGGTCGGCGCGGTTCTCGCGTTCGCCGTCAAATGGGACGTTCCTGGAATCGACTTACAAATGATCGGCTGGATTCTCATGCTTGTGGGAGTCGTCGGCATGGTGCTGACAACTCGCTACACGCGCCGCCCGCGGACCGTCGAGGAGACGGTGGAGACCATCGAGCCGGACACGATGTACACCGTGGACCCGGCGGCCGAGCCGCACGTCCACGTCCAGGAGACCGAGTCGCACACCGCCGTCCACCCGGGCGAACGCCACGTGCACGTACGCGAGGAGACCAGGCCCCTGCCCCGCGACGGTGTGTGAGCCGTACGGTCAGGGGCTGGTGCCCGCCGCGTCCGTGGCGTCACGGGCCTCGGCGAGGACCCGGGCGATGTGAGAGTCGTCCCCGGCGGGCACCTCATGAAAGCCCTGCTCGGGGTCGTAGGCGATGTCGAGCCCGTTGTCGACCAGCCGGCTCGCCCAACGTAGGGCGGTGTTGAGCTTGTCCTCGGGGACCCGACGGCCCTGAGCCGCGGCGGAGAGGTTCCGGAGGTTGGTGGCGGGGCCGCTCTGGCTGTGCTCGCGGCGGAGCTTCCACGGCAGGGCACGGCTGTGGTCCGTCATCGGCTTGGACAGACCGGCCGCGCGCTTCGCCTGCAGGACGCCCGACTCCGTGACGCCGAAGTGCTCGGCGAGGCGGGCGTTGGTCCATCCCTCGCCGGCCAGCCGGACGAGTTCTTCCTGGTCGATGCGCGCCTTCCTGCCCATGATCGCCAGCCTAGGCCCACTGGCGCGGTTCGTGTACGCACGAGGGCGGAAACTGCGCTAAGGTTTGGATGTGCCCGGGGAGACCAGGGCAACGGGACGTAGCGCAGTTTGGCAGCGCACTTGACTGGGGGTCAAGGGGTCGTGGGTTCAAATCCCGCCGTCCCGACATTGTTCTAGCAGGTCGGAGCCGTGATCACGCAAGGGTGATCACGGCTTTTCTGTTTCTCGTTGCTCGTTTGTTGCTCGAACGAGCCGTCAGTTGCCGACACCCCGCTGCCTGCCATTGCCGCAGGCTGTCGCGTGTTCCGGCTCACTGACGTCAGCGCGGGACGTGAATGTTCAAACGGGTAGCTCACAACTAGGGACATTTGATCTACGACGTAAAGGCGCTCGCTTTCGGGCTCACCCGAGCATCCGAGCGAAGGCGTCAGGAGTCACGATGGGAATCCCATATGCGCGGGCCTTACGGGCCTTGCCTGAGAGGGTGTCCGGATCGGCGGCGACCAGGAGGCTGACTTTCTTAGTCACGCTGGGGTGCGGGAGGTAGCCAGCCTGACGGGCTCGTTGCTCCCATGCTTCACGGCCGTCGTCCATCTCGCCGGTGAAGACGACGAGAGCGCCCGGCGGCAGTTCGAATCGGGTCGTCGGGGCGCCGGGAGTCCCGGCCGCATCGGTCAGGGCGTCGTCGACGGCGCCGAGCGGCAGATGGAGCAAGGTGGCGACGAGGTCGAGCTCCTGGCGCTCGGCCTCAGACACCACGCCGTCGGCCAGGGCGGCCCGGGCGATCGCGGTGAGATAGTCACGGTGCAGCCGGTCCAGGTCGGCTCGGTACAGTCCCAGTGTGGTCGCAAGATCGACAAGAGCGTCAGCCTCGGCAGCGGAGATGCGGTGATCCAGAAGCACCTGGTCGAGCAGGGCGAGATAAGAGTCGGCCTGAGTGGCCTGAGCTGCCTGGGGGAGGCGGTCCAGGATGCGGGCGAGGAAGTGGGTCTCCCGCTCGGCGGAGACGCCCCTACGTACCCACACCGCGTCGGTCCCGCTGATGGAGGGCCAGGTGACGTCCGCCGCGGCCTTGAGCGCCGCCGGCCAGGGAAAGTCCGGGTGGCACAGTTCGAGGTAGCGGCGTAAGAGTTGCGCGGCCGCATGGGCGTCGATGAGGGCGTCGTGGTGCCCGTCGAGTTGAATGTCAGCAACCGCGCAGCAGCCGACCAGGTTGCGTGGCGCACCCGGCAGGAAACGTCGAGCCTCCGCCATCGTGCACACTCCAACGTCATGCAGACGCGGGGACTCAACACCGATACGGGCGAACTCGTACTGAAGGAAGTTCGCGTCGAACAGAAGGTTATGCGCTACCGGTACCCGGCCCTGCAACAGGGCGACGGCTGCACCAGCAATCTCCTCGAACGTGGGAGCGTGGCGGACGTCGGACGCGGTGATGCCATGAATGTGCTGGGGTCCCAGGTCACGTTCCGGATTGACCAGGGTGCTCCATTCACCGGTCACCTGCCCATCGAAGGCGACATGGACGATACCGATCTCGATAATCCGATCGTGCCATGAAGGCCTGAGGCCCGTGGTTTCGACGTCGATCACCGCATAACCGGTGGGCCCGCTAGCCATATGCGTCCTCCTGCATCCATGTCCTACCTGCAACATCGCACGCAGGGACGACACACGCGGCCCGATAGCCGGAACGTAATTTTCCTGTGACGTCACAGAACCAAAACCTGCCTGCGTTGCCGACCGTCCGGTTTCGTGAGGCACTACTCGCAGATACAAGGTGCATGGCCCGTCCAAGCGCGCGTGGGACTGGCCGGGCCTTCGACTTCGGAGTCTCCGCAGGGTTTTGGTTACGCGAGTTTATCGGCTGGCCTGCTAGTGCCCTCGAAGTCGATGGAACCGCCTCAGGGCACTGCCAGCCGATCACGCCTTCATATGGCGCTGTTTCCAGTTGGCTGCAAAAGTGGAAACGGGAAACAACGATACCGGCCTTGTCTGGGCGGCTGCTCCCGTCGCAGTCTTGTGGGGCCGGCTGTTCGGCCTGGAAGTGGCGGAGGTTCACACAGTGCGGCAGCCGATCCATTTCGGACAGGAGCTTCGGAGGTTGCGAATTGCCTCCAATCTCACGCTGACCGATCTCGCGAATCGGGTCCATTACAGCAAGGGTCAGCTCAGCAAGGTGGAACGAGGGCTCAAGGCGCCGAGTCGAGACCTCGTCCGCCTCTGCGACGCCGCGCTCAACGCCGGGGGTGCCCTGGTCAGGCTCGTGCCGGCGATGCAGGCCAAGGTGGCTGAGCCACAGGCAACGGAGGGCGCCGACGAGGAGGTGTGGCTGATGCGGTTGTCCGCGGATGGGCAAAACTGGTTCCAACCGATGGGCCGACGGCAGGTCCTCGCCGCCGGGGCAGCGTCCATCGCTGGCATGAGCATCGGCGGCACCGAGACCGGCTCGAGGGCCGGGAGCGAGGAACTGCTGAGGGTGTCTCGGTCACTGTTCGACCAGTACCGCCAACTGGGACAGGTGACCAATCCGGCGGTTGTGCTTCCCGCACTCATCTCGCAGACGCACATGCTCAGGGAAGCCGCCGTCACCGCCGATTCGGTCACACGTCAGGGCCTGCTCAGACTGGGCTCGCGATACGCCGAGTACGTCGGTTGGCTCGTACAGGAGACGGGCAATGAGCAGGGCGCGCTGTGGTGGACCCGGCGGGCGGTCGAACTGGCCGCAGCCGGTGGCGACCGGCATCTGGCGGCGTATGCGCTGGTGCGGCGCGCACTGGTCACCCTCTACCGGGAGGATGCCGCGCAGACCATACGCCTGGCGCAGGAGGCACAGGACGACCAGGTTCCGCCGCGGATCCGAGGTCTGGCTGCGCAGCGGGAGGCCCAGGGGCAGGCGATCAACGGCGACTACGACGCCTGCATGCGCAGCCTGGATCGTGCCAGGACGCTGCTGACGCCACGGCTTGAGGATGGTGACGGGCCAGTCATCGGAACGACAAACCTGTCCGATCCGGTGGCCATGATCACCGGTTGGTGCCTTCACGATCTGGGGCGTCCTCACGAGGCCGCCGAGATTCTTGATCGAGAGCTCGCGCGGGTAGCCTCTCAGGCCGTTCGTACCAAGGTCCGTTACGGGGTGCGCCGCGCTCTCGCCTATGCCGTCGCAGGCGAGGTGGACCACGCATGCACCCTGACGCGTGACCTGCTGGGCGGCGTCATCACCGTAAGCTCCGCCACCATCGCCGCAGACCTCCGTTTGCTCGCCCGCGTCCTAGGCCGCCATCCGCGCAACGCTCAGGTGCGTGATCTGTCCCCTGAGCTCAGTACCGCGCTACGCATCGTCACGCCCTAGAAAGGAGAACCCACAATGCCGGAGGTGTTCGTCAACTACCGGACGGGAGACGGGGACAAGACCGCGGCCGTGATCGACAGAGAGCTGTCGCACCGCTTCGGTGAGGACAAAGTCTTCCGTGCGTCCAAGTCCATCAAGCCGGGATCGCCCTATCCCGCAGAGCTGCTCGACAACGTCCGGAACTGCTCCGCGCTGGTCGCCGTGATCGGACCGGACTGGGCCGGTGCTCCCGCGCTGCGGGATGAGAACGACTGGGTCCGCAGAGAGATCATGGAGGCACTCGCCCACAGCATTCCCGTCATTCCCGTTCTCGACGGCCGTAGGACCGAACGGCTCAGATCCTCGGAACTTCCGGCGGAGCTCGGCCAGCTCGCCGATTACCAGTCCATCCGGCTCGATCTTCAGGATGCCGAGTCGGGCCTGACCCGGATCGCGAAGGCGCTGGTCGAACTGGTGCCCACGCTTCGCGACCGTACTACTGCCGAACGCCCTGACACGGTGCACAACCAGATGAGGGACGTGCACGGCACGGGCGTGCAGAGCCGGGACATCCACGGTGACGTGGGCACGGTCGCCAAGGGGAACCAGGGGCCGATCCACATGGGCAAGGGGAACCAATACAACAACTCTCCGCACTTCTCCGGCCCGGGGGCGACCTACGTCCAAGGGGACAACAACGGGGGAATACGTCACACGTTCGGCGGCTCGGACAAAAGCGAGGACGACCGTTGAGCGATCAGTTCCAGCACTCCGTCTACAGCCGTGATGCCCAGATGCATATGGGCTCAGGCGATCAGCACAATTACCACTACAACTACTACTTCGAGACACTTGCGGACCGCGGGGGGCAATCGTTCAGGAGCTTCGCGGCGGATCACCTGCTGTGGCTGCGCAGGAACTTCGTCCCTCCTCCCGGGTTCGGCCAGGCACGGGAAATCCTTGCCTCGCAGAGAACCGTTCTGCTCGACGGGGCACCGGGCAGCGGCCGGGTGGCGGCCGCGCAGATGCTGTTGCATGAGCTGCGCACGGGCGAGGACACGTTCCGGGAGTTGCCGCTGAACGATGACGAGAGCGGGCCCCTCCTTGCTCTCGACGGCATCGCCGATGACGACACCCTGTTGCTCCTCGACCTGTCCGAGGTCGAGGAGAAAGTCTGGGTGAGGGCTCACGAAGAGCTTCACTCCGTGCGGGCCGAGGTCTACAGGCACCAGGCCCGTCTCGTCGTCGTGCTCCCATACGAGAGAGCCACACGCCTGGTGCCGGCGCTCGTCCCCTACCGGGTAGTGATCGGTCGTCCGCAGGAGCTGGTGGTGCTGCGGCGTTACCTGCGCCTGAACGGCATTGCCCCTGAAGTGATCAAGCAACCCGCGCCCGCTGCGGTTGCGGCGTTCCTCGGGCGGCGCCCGCCGATGGAGGACATCGCCCGCTTCGCGGGGCTTGTCGTCGACGCGCGGGCGAAGGCCGGGGGAGCGGGGGATTACGCCGCCTGGTGCCAGGAGGCGTACGTCGCGCTGGGCGGCCGGGAGGAACAGGTAGCAGAGTGCCTACGCGAGCTGCAGGACGGACCGTCACGCGCTCTGCTGCTCGCCACCGCGATGCTGCACGGAGCGCACGCCGACACCGTCCACAACGCGGCCGTCTCGCTGCTGCAGACGGTGCGCCATCCGCTGGAAGACCTCCCGGTGCTGCAGCATATGGGCCTCATCGAGCGGTTTCGCGCGATCAAAGCAGAACGGGACGGGAAAGGCTGCGTGCGGTTCAAGGCCTTGGAGTTCGACACGGCAGTCCGGTCGTACTTCTGGGCGCACCTGCCGGAGTTGCGGGAGGGCCTGCACAAATGGGTCGGGGCGACCGCCCTGTCGGCGGAGCTTACCGAGAAGAACAGAGATGAGCTGGTCAAGCGCTTCACGGAGTTGTGCCTGCAGGACCGCTACCGACAGATGCTCGTTCCCTTGGTGCTCACGTGGACGGCGAAAGACACAAACCGAGCCGGGACGCGAGCAGCGGTACAGCTTCTGACGAAAGCCCTGCAGGACCAGCGACAGGGCTGGTTCTTCCGGCGTCAGATCTACGAGTGGTCCACCAGGACGGGTCTGCCCGACGCGCTCACCGAGGTGATCATCTCACTCTGCACAGAGGTGATGGCCGTGCATCACCCTTACGAAGCGGTGGTCCGCCTGCACCACATGGCGAGGCGGGAACATCAGGGGACTACACGCGCACGCGACGCTCTCATCCAGCTCGTACGCACGGACCGGCGTCTTCTCCGGCTGATGTTCGACCGGCTCGACTTTCAGTTCAGTGGCAACAACACATACAAGGCCGATCCCGACCTCTTCCTGGAGCTGGCCGACCCGGACCTGCTGACTGCCACGGAGGGCCGGAGCAGGAGGCTCATCGCTCACGAAGCCGTACGAAAGCAGTTGACGAATGGCTGGGACGTGGTCTTCGGGCGACGGCCCGAGGACGCGTGGAGTCCTGCGGCCAGGCGATGGCTCCTTGCTGCCGGCGCAGGAGGGCCGTACCAGGACGCGCTTCTCGACGTGCTGATCGACGGCGGCGCCCGGCGTACGGACGCCCTGGCCCGGCTGTACGTCATGGCCAGTGAGCTGGAACGTTCCCTGCCTCCTCCAGATGAGTCCGAGGTGTGGTTTCGTGACCGCGTGCTGCAAAAGATCAACATTGCCCAAGGTGTTCAGGTGGCGTGAGCTCAGCCCTCGTGACATATGCAGGAAGGCGTCCCATGACTTCTGGCCGTACAACCGTGACGATTTACCTCGTCGTCTTCTCTGGACTGATCCTCGTCGCCCTCATCCTCTTCGCTCCCCAGCCGCTGTGGCTCGGTGCCCTCCTGCTCGTGGTGCTCGGGGCGGTTTGCTTGGCCATCGTGAAGATGATGCGCCGTCATGCCGAGCCGTCGGTGACGTACGCCGTTCCGCCGCCGGTCCCACCCACGGAACGCAGAGAGCAGCGCATCGCCGAGGTTGCCCTGCCGAGCGCTTGGGACGACTACGACTTCGTGTTCTCCGCCATGGTTCGCTGGTCGACGACCGGGGTGGGAACGGGCGAGTCGTTCGTCAACGCCGAGGCTCTCGCGGCGGAGACCATCCTGACACGTGCGCGGAGGATCACGGAGAACAGGCCACCCGGCCGCGCGTCACTCGTTCAGCATGAGCTCAGCGGGGCTTTGGGCCGGATGGAGTTGGACGACACGGGCTGCCTTCGTGTGATGGCCGAATCGGTCACCCTCACGCTCTCGGAGGACGACCGCGAACGGCTCGCCAAGCTCGCATCGACGCGCAAGGAGAACGCCGTCTGGGAGCACGAGATGAGGTATCAGCAGAGCAGACGTGCGTACCTGAGCGAGAACGTGCTGAAGGACCCCGGCAGCGCGGTGGTCTGGTGGCTCGCCAAAAACGACGACCACGTTGAGAAGACCGTGAAGGACATCGGGCTGCTCGCTCAGCTCTCCTCTGCTGCTAACAACGCGCACGTACCCGAGCCCTTCTTGCACCTGGTCTCAGGGCCGGTGAACGGGGGGCGGGCCACCGAATCGGAGCCCTATTCGATGAACGGGGAAGCGGGCCCACCCACATCGGCACCCCGAACGCCTGCCGACCACTTCGGTGCCTTTCTTCTGTCGATGGACCTCTCAGAAGGCGATCCCGAACGAGCGCTCCTTTCCCGGCAGATATCCGACGTCTTACGTAAGCACGGCAGGCAGGATGTGGCCGACGAGCTCAACAATCGATTCGACATACCCACTGCTTCTCTCTTCGACGACTTCGATCCCCCGCCCGCCCCACCGGACGATGAGCCGGATCGATGAACCCGCCGATGGACCGCGACAAGCAGGAAGGGGGCCAGTGGTGGAGGCTGAGCTGATGGCACTGGCGAGTTCGGGGGCGGCGACACTGGTCGGCCTCATGGTCTCCGATGCGTGGACGGAGGTGAAGGACGGCATCGCCCGGATGCTCGCCCGAGGAAGGGCGACCGAACAGGTGGCGCACGACCTCGATGTTTCTCGCACTGAGTTGCTGCAGGCCGGCGGATCACGAGACGGGCAGCTCGTGGCGGCTGTCGAAGGTGTATGGCGCGCCCGGCTGCAGGATCTGCTCCAGGCTGAGCCTGCCCTCGCCGAGGACCTGCGACGCCTGCTGACAGCGGGGGATATGCCGGAGGCATGGCCCTTGAGAGAGGTGCACAACGTGATCACTGGGGGAGTGCAACACGGGCCCGTGATCCAGGCAGGCCGGGTATCCGGCCTGGCCTTCCACCTGCCCAAAGCCCCTGAGGGGGCAGACGGGGGATGAGGTGCGTGCCGCCGTGACTTTTCCTCCGATCGACCGATCCCTTGAAGCAGCCCCAACGCTGCGGGTCGGCAGCGCATCACTCGGTTCACCTAGGGCAGGCGCCTCCTTGAGGCGCTGCCTACCGTCCAGAGCCTTGCCCCATCGACACGGCCACGGAAGTGCTTGACGTGCTAGATCAACTACATAAAGTGATTCCCTGCGAGTGATTATCGGGGGGATGTATGAGATCGCGAGCAGGGTGGGTGTCGGTCACGCTAGTCGTCGGGACGCTGGTTCTGGGCTCAGCCGGAGCGGCGTTGGCGGGGACGCCTGGCTGGAACGATGCTTACGGTGACGGTCGGGTGACCGTGCCGGCCGATCGATCGATGATCAAGGTGTGCGACACCAAGGTGGACAACCTGGCTTACAAGGCTGTTTGGCACAACGACAATCCCGTCGATGCGCGGAAGCCGTTTGAGGTGCGGGCGCCGCAGGGTGGTTGCGCGACCGACAGTTCCCTGTTCGGATCGGTGAAGGTCTTCAAGCTCTGTCAGGGGCAGATCGGTACGGACAAGCGCGTGAAATGGGGTGCCTGCAGGGCGGCGGTGTGGCCGGGCGGTCGTTGACCGACCGCGCATGATGAGCGCCGAGGCGATAATGGCGGACCGGAGGTTCGGGGTCACGCACCTGTGCTGCCGCCTCCGAGGGTCTGCTGGATCTCGCCTTGCTTCTGTTCCACCACGGTTTTGATCAGGGTGGCCAAGCCCAGTGCGACGCCAGCGATGATGGCCGTGATGATGACCCACTCGACGGCCGAGGCTCCGCGTGTGGGGGCCGTTCGTGCGCGTTGTATCCGAACGGCGAGGCATGCTTGCAGGTAGATGATCCAGGGGTGGTTCACGCCGCCTCAATATCCTTCAGAGCAGTGCGGATGTGACTGACGGCGGTCTGGGAGTTGGCTCGCGGGTCGCCGCCATTCGTGCGCTGATTACTCTTTGTAATATCTTGCAAGCGCATTGTTGCCGATTTTGTCGATGCGTGAGGCGGAATCGCTCTGGAAGCTGGAACTCCGGCCGGTTGATCCGCGGTGCCCCTCCGGTTCGCTGTATCGCCTCGCTCGACCACGTTCGCCGTGCTGCCTGCCAGCCAACCCCGGCAGCCAGGCGTGCGTGCCGCTTCTGCCGGACGCGTCCCGTGCTCACGGTTCGATCACAGTTGCCTGTGGCCGCCGAATGTCCGTGCACCGCCGTTATCAGGTGGCCGTCCTCCTTCTCGACCGGTGACCAGCCGGGTTGACGCGAGGGAGGGCGCTGATGACGGAGTACCGGTTCAACTCGCCGCCGGGGTGGCCGGCTCCGCCTTCTGGATGGCGGCCTCCTCCTGGATGGCAGCCGGGCCCGTCCTGGCCTCCGCCCCCGGCGGGCTGGCAGTTCTGGGTGGCCGACGCCCCGCCCGCTCACGCACCCGTTCCGCCGCCTGCACCTGCTCATACTGGGCCGAACGGTCGTCACGCCATGCCGGTGCGTGAGGCTCCCGTAGTTCCGGTTCCGGAACGTTCCGGCGGCGGGTTGTTCGGTGGCAAGAAGCCGCTGGAAGCGGAGAACGCCCAGCTGCGGGAGTGGGTCGAGCGGCTCGGCGGCTTGGACGCGATGCAGATCACCGCCGCGACCGAGCAACTGCGCGTGGAACAGGTCCGATTGCAGGCGGCGATCCAGGACGCCGATCACCGGCTGCAGGAGATCGAGGCGCAGGTCGTGCGGACCGAGGACGTCGCCCTGCTGCAGGAGGTCGGTGTCTATGAGTACCAGCATCCCCTGGGCGATGCGGTCGCGTACAAGGCGAAGCTGGCCGAGGTCAAGGACAAGATCAAGAGCATGGCCCGCGCCGGGCAGGCGGTGCTGGGCGCGACGAACTGGACGGTCAACGGATCCGCTGCCGAGGGGCGGCGGATGGTGCGGGACTTTTCCAAGCTGATGCTGCGCGCCTACAACGCCGAGGCCGACAACTGCGTACGCACGATGCGGCCGTACAAGCTGCAGTCGGCGATCGACCGGCTGAGCAAGGCCGGCGAGGCCATCGTCAAGCTCGGCAAGACGATGCACATCCACGTCGGCGACGACTACCACCGCTTACGGGTGTACGAGCTGCAGCTGACCGCCGACTACCTGGCCAAGGTCGAGGAGGAAAAGGAACAGGTCCGCGCGCAGCGGGAGCGGCAGCGGGAGGAGGAGGCCGCGCGCCGGGAGTTCGAACGCGAGAAGGCCCGGCTGCGCAAGGAGGAGTCCCACTACCGCACCGCGCTGGCGAAGCTGCTGGCGAACGGCGACACGGCGGGCGCGGAGGAGCTGAAGGCGAAGCTGGAGGAGATCGGCGCCGCGGTCGCCGATGTGGAGGCGCGCGAGGCCAACATCCGGGCGGGCTATGTGTATGTGATCTCCAACATCGGCGCGTTCGGCGAGAACATCGTGAAGATCGGCATGACCCGGCGGCTGGAACCCGAAGACCGGGTGCGCGAGCTGGGGGACGCCTCGGTGCCGTTCAAGTTCGACACCCACGCGCTGATCTTCAGCGACGACGCCGTCTCCCTCGAAGGCCGGCTCCACGACGAACTGCGCGAGCGGCGCGTCAACAAGGTCAACACTCGCCGTGAGTTCTTCTACGCCACACCAGCGGAGGTCCGCGACCTGCTGGAGAAGATCGCCGGCCAGCACCTGCTGGAGTACCGCGATGTGCCCGAGGCGTTGGAATGGCGGCAGTCGGCTCACGGCACTGCACCCGCAGTCTGAGTCCCGCAGGGCGGGAGCAAGATATTCGTAATGTCCCATTACCGCTGCATCCGGCGGGATGCAGCGGGGGACATTCGTGATCAGAACCGCCCACTCCCGCTACCGGTCGGGGGTGGGTTCTGATCGATTGCGACCGGGCGCGGTCGTCGGGGGAGTGGTCATGAGCGTGTCCGCTGGGGGAGAGGACACCGGGTCCATTGCGGGGTCCAAGCAGGTGCGGCAGCGGCGGCGTCAACGCCAGGCGGTGCCGCGGCCGCACGTGGTGAAGTTCGTGCTGACCGAGGAGGAGTACGTCGACTTCCGCACGGCCGCCGCACGTCTTGGGCTCGCGCACGGGGCGTACGCGGCAGAGGCGGCCTTGGCGGCGGCGCGGATGGTGAACCCGCCGATGCCCGACCCGCTGCGCGAGGCCCTGATCGAGCTGATGCACGCCGCCGGCCAGGTGCGCCGCATCGGGGTCAACCTCAACCAGGCCGTGGCGGCGCTCAACGCGACCGGCGCTGATCCCGGCAACCTTGTTCCGTACGCCGCCGCGTGCTTGCGGGCGGTGCAGCGGCTGGACGGAATCGCGGAAGCGCTCCGGAAGGCGATCCGGTGATCGGAAAGGTGATGCGCGGGCGCCGCGTCGGCGGGTTGCTGTATTACCTGTACGGCCCGGGCCGGGCCAACGAGCACGTCAACCCGCACCTCGTCGCCGGGTGGCGGCATCCGGCCGAGCTGGAGCCGTCGCTCCGTACGGAAGGCGGGCGGGATTTCCGGAATCTGATCGGATTGCTCAACCAGCCCCTCGCCGCAGTGGGGGAGCGCGGTTACGCAGAGCCGGTGTGGCACTGTGTCGCCCGTGCCGCACGCCAGGACCGGATCCTGAGTGATGAGGAGTGGGCGAAGGTCGCCCAGGAGATCATGACCCGCACCGGTCTCGCGCTGGCCGACGATGACAACGGAGTGCGCTGGGTCGCCGTACGGCATGCCGACGACCACATCCATATCGTCGCCACGCTCGCCCGCCAGGACGGCACAAAGCCCCGGACCTGGAACGACTTCTACCGGGTACGGGAAGCTTGCCAGGCCGTCGAGCGCCGGTACGCCCTGCGCCTGACGGCCCCGGGAGACCGGACGGCGGCGCGCCGACCGACCCGCAGCGAGACGGAACAGACCCGGCGGCGCGGGTGGGACGAGGTGCCGCGGACGGTGCTACGGCAGCACGTCGTCACCGCCGCCGCCGCAGCGGCCTCGGAAGAAGAGTTCTTCCGGTCGTTGGACGCCGCCGGGGTGCTGGTGCGGCAGCGACTGAGCCAACGCAATCCCGGCGAGGTGACAGGGTACGCGGTGGCGTTGCCGAAGCATCGCAACCGCGCCGGCGAGCTGGTGTGGTTCGGCGGCGGCAGGCTCGCCGCCGACCTCACTCTTCCGAAACTGCGCGCCCGGTGGCGCGGCGGAAGCGATCACCACCCCGTCGGAACGGGTGCCGACGAACGCCGGGAGATCTGGGAGCTGGTGACGACGGCTGCCCGGCAGGGCGCCGCGCAGCTGCGCGAGGCCACAGCCGGAGGACCGGGCGGCGCGGCGGACGTGCCGGGCGCCACCGCTGACCTGCTGCATGTCGCGGCGCGCTTGTTGAAGGACCGGCGGCTGCATAACGCGGCGGAGGCCTTCGACCGCGCCGCTCGGGAGCCGTACGCGCGAATTCCGCCCCCGACACGAGCAGGGCTGGAGTTGCGCAGGGCCGTGCGAAGGCTCGCTGCAGGGACGCGAGGCTCCGGAGGATCGCTCATCGCCGACATTGCGGCGCTGGTCGCGGCGGCGGCCGAGCTCCGTACGGCGCAGGGCAGGATGGCCCAGGCGGTCGCGGCACGAGCGGCTGCGCAACACCTCGCCGTGGCGTCACCTGCGGCGGGTGCCCCTGTACAGCTGGCCGCGGCGGATTTCCCGCAGCGCGATCCTGGCCCGCTCGGTGCGGAGGCCGTCCGGAATCCGCGCTCGTCCGGGCGTTCCGCCGGTCCTCCGGCACCGTCCGCGTCACCTCGGCATAGGTAGCTGGAAGATCGTTATTTTGCTCGTGCGACTCGGTTCTCAGCTGCGCCGTTGCACCGGCATGGCTGCCTATCGTGGTTGATCATCTTCGCTTCGTGATCGACCGGGGGTGCCGTTGTGACAGCCAGCAATCCGTTCCTAGGCCGTGCGGCGGTGTGGCGGTCGGCTGCCGTAGGGGTGCTGGCAGGCGCCGCGGCGCTGGCCGTGGCGGGGACGGCTCAGGCGGATCCGCCGCCGGGATGCCCCCACCTGACCGGTACAGCA
This sequence comes from Microbispora sp. H10836, assembly GCF_012999525.1. Classification (NCBI taxonomy): domain Bacteria; kingdom Bacillati; phylum Actinomycetota; class Actinomycetes; order Streptosporangiales; family Streptosporangiaceae; genus Microbispora; species Microbispora sp. H10836. Next base: position 923 of record NZ_JABBWU010000001.1, on the reverse strand, counting down.
GGTCGGTACGTCGACGACACGAAGTTGTGCGCGGCCATGCAGCGCGAGGTGCAGAACTGGCTCGCTGGCAACAACATCGACGTGGGCCGCGCCGTACGGGACTCGTGGCGCGGGCAGGCCTCCCAACCGGCCCCGGAGCAGCCTCAACAGGTCGTACGCCTTCCGCAGGTCCCGCAGCAGCCGACAACCACTCCAGCCCCCACGCCTTCTCCCGTGGTCACGAAGAATCATGAGGAGCTGGAGGTGGCACGCGCAAGCCGTACACGCGACGTGAAGGAGGATCACGTCCGCGGTCGGCCACGACGAGATCATAGGCGGAGGCCAGGACATACAGAGGTGAGCCTGGTAGCACCGACCACGGGGGAGAAGTCGCTGGTGCTAGGGCCTATATCAAAGTCGATCAGAGCCATTCGTTGATCGCGGCGATGAGGATCGTGGCTTCGTAGCGGACGGCGAGTTTGTCGTAGCGGGTGGCGACAGCGCGGTGGCGTTTGAGCCGGTTGATGCCGCACTCCACCGCGTGGCGCTGCTTGTACATCTCAGGGTCGAAGGCGGGTGGCCGTCCGCCCTTGGAACCTCTGGCGCGGCGGTTGGCGTCCTGGTCGGCCTTGCTGGGGATGGTGGCCTTGATCCCGCGCCGCCGCAGGTAAGCGCGGTTGGCCGCGGAGGTATAGGCCTTGTCGGCCAGGACGCGGTCCGGGCGGGTGCGGGGCCGCCCCACGCCCAGCCGGGGCACCCGGATACCGCCGATGACCGCGGTGAACTGCGGGCTGTCACCTGTCGGCGGATCCTGAAAACTGGATCAGGCACACTTTCCGTGACTGGACCCCGATCAGTCGGCCAGCAGGAGGCGTTTGCGCAGGAGATCGGGGTTGGCACGGCCGTACATCTGCCGCTTGAGCATTTTGGTCCGGTTGACGTGC